>CAWAFD010000022.1:0-50430 GCA_963781225.1 uncultured Actinomycetota bacterium | reverse complement strand
TACGGCGGCGGCTGAACCGGGTGTCGCGCAGGGCGATGATCAGCTCCCCCTCCTGGCCGGGCCGGGCCCGGTACTCCACGCAGACCAGTACCGGCCCCTCGGGCGCGGCCTCGGGCTCGCTTACCAGCTGCGGAGCGGGCCAGTCGCCGGCCGGGAGCAGGTCCTCTGGAGCGATCGGGCGGAACCTCCAGCGCAGCCCGGCTAGCGGCCCCAGGGCCAGCCCGGCTGCGGCCACGACCAGGGTCGGGGTCAGCCCAGCGCGCGTCGCGGCGATACCCATGACCGCGCTGCCGATGGCGTTGCCACCCTGGAAAACCACCAGGTAGAACGACATGCCGCGGGCCTTGATCCACTGTGGCAGGGACAGCTGGTAGACCGAGTTCAGCGTGGACAGGGCCAGGATCCAGCAGGCCCCGGCGACGACCAGCGCCAGCGCGGCCACCACGGTGACGTGCGCCACCGCCAGCGCGAACGTGACCACGGCCATCCCGAGCGAGCCAACCGTCAGCATGGCGTTCGGGGACAGCCGGGCCCGCAGCCGCGGCAGCAGTACCGCCCCGGCCACCGCGCCCACCCCGACCGCACCGAGCAGCAGGCCGTACCCGCCCGAGCCGAGGTGCAGCGCCGACTGGGCGGTCAGCGGCAGCAGCGCCCAGACCGCGCTGGCGAAGAAGATGAACAGGGCCGCCCGAGCCAGGATGACCCGCAGCGCCGGGCTGGCTGCCACATAGCGGCCGCCGGCCGGATGGCCTCGCCCACGTGCTCGCGCGGCAGCGCGTCCGGCGCCCGGGCCGCGGCGTGCCAGGCGGTCAGCACGCCCAGCACGGCGGCGAAGGTGGCCGCGTTGACCAGGAACACGGTGCCCGAGCTGGTCGCGGCGAGCAAGACGCCACCGATGGCCGGGCCGACCGCCCGGGCCAGGTTCTGGTTGACCGAGCCGAGCGAGATGGCCTGCGGCCGTTCGGCCGGGGAGACCAGCTCGGGCTGCAGCGTCTGCCAGGTCGGCGACGTCAGCGCCTGACCGGTCCCCACCGCGAACAGCAGTGCCAGCAACACCCAGGGTGTGACCAGCCCGGCCAGGGCCAGCGCGCCCAGCGCGGCCGCCGCCACCAGCATCAGGGTCTGGGTGACGAGCAGGAACCGGCGCCGGTCGACCAGGTCGCCGATGGTCCCGGCCAGGACGGCGAACAGCACCACGGGCAGGCCCGCCGCGGTCTGCACCAGCGCGACGTACGCGGCCGAGCCGGTCAGGGTCAGCATCAGCCACTGGGCGGCCACCGTCTGCATCCAGCTGCCCACGTTGGACACGAACTGGGCACCCCACATGGCCGCGAACAGCCGGTGCCGGAACGGTGCCCAGGCCGAGCCGCCCGCGGAGGCCGGGGTGGCCGCGGAGGGTGGGGTGGCCGCGGAGGGTGGGACAGGCCTGGGCGACGCGGCGGGAACGGGGGCCGGGGCGGCCGGAACGGTCCCGGAAGGCGGAGCGGGCTGGCGTCCCGGGGTGCTGTCGGGCGAAGTGGGCCCGCGTCCCGGGGTGTCCATGCCGCTACTGTGGCCCATCGCAGGGCCGGTTGTCATCCGGCTGCCGGGCCGCGATCCGGGCATCGTTTTGGCCCGGCCGGGGGTTGCGGCCGAGCCGGGCGTTAAAGGGCGAGCTAGTTCGTGACCGCCATCTCGCCCAGCTCGGACCAGTCGTCCTGCGGGACCGTGAAGTTGACGATCTTCGGCGTGCTCACCAGGTGCGGCGGCAGCGTCTGCTGAGCCTGCTTGAAGTGATCGGACGTCACGTGAGCCGCGCCCGCGTCACCGTCGCGGAAGGCCTCGATCAGGACGTACTCGTCCGGGTCATCCAGGCTGCGGGACCAGTCGAACCACAAGCAGCCGGGCTCGTTCCGGGTCGCCTGGGTGAACTCGGCAGCGATCCGCGGCCACTTGTCGGCGTCCTGCGGCCGAACCTTGAACTTGGCCGTAATAAAGATCATCAGTCCTCCTGGGCTGCTTTGTTCACGCGCCTGCGACGGTACTCATGGTGCCGCGATTCTCCTGGCCGGCTGTCTCACCTCCAGACACATGCATTACCCCACTTGGTAGTGCGTGACCGCGTCCTCGTCCCACTCCATCCCGTTGCCGGGTACATCGGGGACGTGCAGCAGGCCGTCCCGGACCTCGAACGGGTGGGCCAGTATCGGGTCGGCCCAGTCCTGCCACTCCAGCCATTGCGCGGTCGGTGTGACCCGGAGCAGGTGCCCGGAGACCTCCGGGTACAGGTGCGAGGACAACGGCAGGCCGGCCACGTCGGCGATCGCGGCCGCCTGCAGCCAGCCGGTCACCCCGCCGATCCGCATCAGGTCCGGCATGACCAGATCACAGGCGCGGGCCCGGATGGCGTCGGACATGGCCCGCGGGCCGTAGAAGTTTTCTCCCAGCATGACCGGGGTGGCCAGGTCGGCGGCCAGTCGGGCGTGCCCGTCCAGGTCGTCGTAGCGCAGCGGCTCCTCGATCCAGGCCAGGCCCTCCCCATCCAGCGCGCGGCAGCGCTCCAGCGCCTGCCCGAAGGTCAGCCCCTGGTTGTAGTCCGCGACCAGCGTGACTTCCTCGCCCACGGCGGCCCGCACCCGGCGTACCGCGGCCAGATCGCCGGCGGCCGACTCCCGGCCGACCCGGACCTTCAGCCCAGTGAATCCGCGCTCGGCCAGCAACTCCAGGGCCTCGTCCGCCACTTCTTCCGGCGGGATCAGGCCCAGGCCGTTGCTGTTGTAGGCCGGCACCGGGGCCAGCGTCCCGCCCAGCAGCACGGCGAGCGGCAGCCCGGCCCCCTGAGCCAGCGCGTCCCACAGCGCGATGTCCAGCCCGGCCACGGCGGCCAGCGCCAGCCCCTGGTATCCGGCCAGGCCGAGCCAGCCACGGGCGGCCGCGTAGGCTCGCGCGGGCGCGACGGGGTGGGTGCGGAGGCTGGCGCCCAGCTCGTTCAGCATGGTGTGCAGGGCGGAGGCGGCGGCGGGCAGGTACGGGCCGAGGTAGCCCCGGCCGGTGAGGCCCTGCTCGGTCCGCACGTCGATAAGCACGAGCGGCCATTCGGTGAAGGCGCCCACCCTGGTGGCTAGCGGCCGCCGCATCGGCACCACCACCTGCCGCACTGTGACATCCCGCACTACCAGCTGATCGGCCATGCCGCCTTTATAGCCCGGGTGGCGCGATCGCGCTGTCTCAGAGGCGGACGGACAGGCCGGCTAGCGCAAGGACTCCCCCGTTCACGCGCCTTGTGCGCGATCGGCCGGCTCGATGTCGCGAGCCTGGAAGCCCGGATGATCGGGATCGACGTTGAAGCCTACGACCCGGCGAGGACGGATCCGGATGATCTCGGGCGCGAGATGACCTTGCAGGTCATGGGTGCCGACGGTGGTCTCGGCGTCGCCGCGAATCTCGAGGAAATGCGCCCCTTCCATGGTGGGGGCGGTTACCTCGTCCACCACGAAAGCCACCCGAGGATTGGAGCGGACGTTACGGTACTTGGCGCTGCTGGCCATGTTCCACCCTGTGATGTCGATCGTCCCCAGCTGGGTGTTGTAGCTGAACGCCAGTGGCTTGACCTGAGGGACGCCGTCGGGGCCGATGGTGGCCAGGTGCCCGCGCGCGTGGCGGGCCAGGAAACGCTGCTCAGCGTCGGTGAATGTCATGCCCCGAGGCTAAAACTTCAACTTATGTTGAGGTCAATAACGCAGCGAGGCGGGTCAGGGGGCGTGCTGGTCTAGGCAGGAGACGAGAGGGGCAGCGGTGGCGATCCAGGAACGGAGGGTCTCGCGGCTGGCCTGCGGGGAGGGCTGGGCCTGGGCCTCGGCCAGCACCTCGGGCCAGGTGAAGGAGCGGACCATCGCCACCAGCATGGCGGCGGTCAGCCGGGCGGTGGGCCCGGGATGCGGCCCGGGATGCGGCCCGTCGGTCTCGGCGGCGAGGGCGCCGGCTACCGCGTCCTCGTAGCTCTCCCACATCCGGCGCAGCCGGGAGGCCAGGGCGTCGCTGCCGCCGTAGCCACGGTGGTACTGCTCCAGGCCGGCCTCGCCGCCCTCGTCCACCAGCCGGCCAAGCAGGGCGGCGACCGCCTGGACCGGCGTCGACCCCGTCGCGCGGGAGCGGATCGCCTCCACCAGCTGGTCCCGGAGCCGGTACTCGTCGGCGAAGGCCAGGTCCTCCTTGGACCGGAAGTAGGTGAACAGCGTCTTGACCGAGATGTTGGCCGCGTCGGCGATCTCGGCCACCGTGACGTGCTCGTACCCGCGCGCCTCGAAGAGCTCGCCGGCCGCGGCCAGGATGGCCGCCCGCGTCTGGCGCTTCTTCCGCTCGCGGAGGCCACCGGCCGGAGGATCTGCGGTCATAGCGGGATGCTACAGCGCGACGACGAGAGTAAGTAAGGCGAGAAATAGTTTGACACGAAAAATAAAGTAACTTACTTTATTGCTTGAGTGAAGATACTGCAGTGAGGTTGAGTCATGGTCGGCAGGCAGCGGGAAAGCGCGGCGGCACGGAGAGGGTCCCGGGAGGTCGGGGGCCCACCGACCACGTTCTTGGGCGGTCAGGGGGCCACCGACCCAGCAGGGATGGCGACGAGCGGCGGTGCGGGGACTTCGGCTGGGGCGGGTGGTGGGGTGGGGACGCTGGGGATCGTCATGGTGCCGCTGATGCTGGTGGTTTTTATCGCCACGCTGGATCAGACGATCGTGGCGACGGCGCTGCCGGGGATCGGCAAGGCGCTACACGACCTGGCCAGTGCGCCGTGGATCGCGACCGTGTACCTGCTGACCAGCGCGGTGTCCACACTGATCCTGGGCAAGCTCGGCGACATCTACGGGCGTAAGCGGGTGTTCCAGTTCTCGGTGGCGATCTTCGTGATCGGCTCGCTGCTGTCGGGGATCGCCAACTCGATGGCCCTGCTGATCGCCGCGCGGGCCCTGCAGGGCATTGGCGGGGGCGGGTTGAACCCACTCGTTCAGGCCATTACGGGTGATCTGGTGCCGGCGCGCTTCCGGGCTAAGTATCAGGCCTACCTGGGTGTCGTCGCCACGCTGGCGATAGTGGGCGGCCCGATCCTGGGCGGCGTGTTCACCGACGAGGAGTCCTGGCGGTGGATCTTCTTCATCAACCTGCCGGTGGGCCTGGCCGCACTGGTGATCATCGGCGCGCGGCTGCGGCTGCCGTCCCGCCAGTCCCAGCGCCGGGCGGACGTGGCCGGCGGGATCACGGTCATCCTGTTCACCACGGCCGCGCTGCTGGTCACCGTGTGGGGTGGCACCCGCTACGGCTGGGGGTCGGCACCGATCCTCGGGCTGATCGCCGCGGCCGTCATCACGCTGGTCGCGTTTGTGGCGATCGAGCGGCGGGCCGCCGATCCCATCACGCCGCTGGGGCTGTTCCGCAGCCCGGTGTTCTCGATCTCCTCGGCGCTGTTCTTCCTGTCCACCCTGGTGCTGTTCGCCGGGCTGCTGTACGTGCCCGAGCTCATGCAGGACGTCCGGCACGACAGCTCGCTGGTGGCCGGGCTGTTCCTCATCCCGCTGCTCGCCGGGCTGATCGGCGCCACCGGGATCTTCGGCTCGGTGATCTCCCGGACCGGCCACTACAAGATGTTCCCGGTCGTCGGGGCGGTGCTGACCGGGGTGGGGATGGGCGTGTTCAGCCGGCTCGGCGCGACCACAGCGGTGTGGATCGGTGCCGTGCTGCTGGTGGTGGCCGGGGCCGGGCTCGGGTTCTTCGTGCAGGTCTCGGTGCTGGCTGGGCAGAACGCGGTCGACTACGCCCAGCTGGGGGTGGCGACCGGCGCGCTGAACTTCTTCAAGACCATGGGCGGCGCTTTCGGCGCCGCGTTGTTCGGCGCCATCTTGACCGCGGCGCTCGCCGGGCACCCGGACAGTGGCGGGGCGGCCGACCTGCACGCGTTCCAGACGGTGTTCGCGTGGACCGTTCCGTTCATGGTGGTGGCGCTGGTCCTGGCCGTGGCTATGCGGGAGAAGCCGCTGTCGGATCGGATGCGTGAGGTCGCGGCGGGGCAGGCCGAGGTGCCGGAGTACTGACGGGCCGGCCGGATATCCGGTTACTCGCGGGGCCGGCCGGGAGGGCCGGATAATGAGAAGCGTGAGGTACATGCTGATGTTCTGGGTCGACGAGACGGGCGCGGCGACGGCGGAGGAATCCGCGGCCACCGCGGCCGCGGTGCGGTCATGGGTCGAGCTGATGTCACGCCACGGCGTGCAGGTCGACGGCGGGCCGTTGCGATCGGTGCGCGAGGGCCGGATCGTCCGGGTGCGGGACGAGGAAGTGCTAGTCAGCGACGGGCCGTACGCGGAGACCAAGGAACAAATGGGTGGCTACGACGTCATCGAATGTGCCAGCCTGGACGAGGCGGTCCGGCTGGCCGCCAGTCACCCGCTGGCGCGGTCCGCGGCAGTCGAGGTCCGGCCGTTCTGGATGGGTGACTGAATTTCTGCCGGGTCTTTGCCCGGCGGGGTGTCCATCGGGGACGGGTGTGTTCGTCGTCAGGATGACAACGCAGAACACAACCGGGAGGACGTGACGACGATGATGTTCTATGACATGAGCCGGCAGTACCACGCCGAGCGGATCCGGTCCGCGGCCGAGCAGCGCCGGGCCGACGACGAGCTGGGCATGATGGCCGCGCGGGTGGCGCGAACCTGGCGGCGGCTGTGGCACTCCGGCCAGGGCCGGAGTGCGCGCCCGGGGAATGGGCTGCGCGCGCGATACGCCGGACAGTGAAACAATTGCCTGGTGACGGACGCGGCGATAACCGAACGGGTGCGGGCCAGCTTCGCCAGGCAAGGCATGATGGCCACGCTGGGGGCGGAGCTGGTCTCGGTGGAGCCGGGACGGGTCGAGATGCTCATCCGGCACGACGAGCGGCTCACCCAGCAGCACGGGTTTCTGCACGCGGGGGCGGTGACCTCGGTGCTGGACAGCGCGTGCGGATACGCGGCCTACTCGGTGATGCCGCCCGATGCGGCGGTGCTGACCGCGAGCTTCACGGTCAACCTGCTCGCGCCCGCGGCCGGGGAGCGGTTCGCCATCGTGGGCGAGGTCGTGCGGGCGGGCAAGACGCTGACCGTGTGCCGGGCCGACGCGTTCGCCGACGGGGACAAGCGCCCGTTCGCGATCATGCAGGCCACGATGACGGCGCTGTACAACCGGCCGGGCATCAGCGGGTAGGCGTTTAGCGGCGGCACCGGCGCGGCGGGCTAGTGGTTGCGGAGGGCGCTGATCAGCTGGGCCTTGGTCATGGCGGAGCGGCCCTTGGCGCCGACCTTCTTGCGGGTGGCTGACCTCCCCTTTTCGGTGTCAGCCCTCCCCTACCCCGGCCGGCGCAGGCAAACGTCCGGGCAGGTCGCGGACGAAGCAGGTCAGCGCCTCGAGCAGATCGCGGGCCGGGGCCGAACCGCGGTAGATCGGGTGCGCCAGCTCCGCGCCGATGACAGCCAGGCGCTGCCCCTGGACGGCCGTGCGGGCGGCCGGGGCCAGGGCCAGCACGGGGGCCAGCGCGTCGGTCGCGGCGTCGAGCGCGCCCGCGCGGAGGCGGGCCAGGGCGAGTTCGGCCCGGGCCAGCATCTCGCACTTCCGGCTGTGCTGTTCGCCGGGTCCCGGGCCGCCCTCGTACCGGGCCACGGCGCCCTCCAGCTCACGGACCGCATCGTCACGACCGGACTCGGACAAGATACAACCGGCGTAGTAGAGCTGGGTGGCCCGGGAGAAGCCAAACTCACCGCCGATCTCGAGCAGCTCGTCGCCGCGTTCGCGGTGGTCACGCTCCCGCGCGTCGTTCGCGGCCGCGATGGCCTGGGCGCCACCGTCGGCGTCGCCGAGCCGGGCCGCGGCCAGGCCGGCGAACAGGTACAGCTGGGCCGCGCTCTGACCACTGGGCAGGGGGCCACTGGGCAGGGGGCCACTGGGCAGGGGGCCGCCGGCCAGGACTTGCAGGCCGGCCCGGGCCAGCTCCGCGCTCTGCCGGGGGCGCCCGTCCCAGTAGGCGGCGTAGGCCGCGCCCAGCCGCAGCCGGGCCATCAGCGGGCGGTGCCCGATGATCGTGGCGTAGGCCGAGCCGGACCGGATCAGTTCCTCAGCCGCCTCGGGGTAACCCAGATTGGTGGCGGCAGCCGCCATTAACGCGCTCAGGCATCCGGCCAGCAGATAGAGCTCGCCAGCGTCGCGCGGCCACTGCCGCCGCTCGAGCGCCTCGGCGATCCGGTTCCGCACCCGCCGCATCGCCAGGAACAGTTCGAATGTCTCCCCCGTCAGATACTGGGCCGACAGGCTGACTACGTCGGCCCGGAATTGCTCGAGCGTTGCTTCGCCGATGCCACGCTGCTCCGCCCGTTCGGCATGTTCGCTGCCTTCGTGCGCGGCCATCAGCGCCTCCCGCCTGATCGCGGACGCGCCCGCTAGGGGCGGTGGCGTCTGGTGGCAGGCGGCGGGGGCTGGGACTGGCGGGCCAGTGCCGGCCATGTCCGGCGAGACCCCGAACTGACTGAACGGGATGCCAAAAGCCCCGGCGTAATAGAGCTGATACCGCTCGGCCGGCGCGACGGCGCCGCGTTCCCAGCGGTAGATGTTGTGGCTGATGTTGTCGATTCCGGGTACCGAGCTGTCGCCCTTGGCCCGGGCGGCCCGGCTGAGCTGGCGGGCCATCTCCGACCGGGTCCAGCCGCGGTCCTCGCGCTGCCGGCGCAGCCAGGAGCCGAGAGTGGTCGAGGAGGCACGTCCAGCCGACATAGAGCGCAATCGTAACGGATGGCGATTCCATCGGGGCACAACGTGTCCGGCGTTGCCGGCTTATGTCCTGCGCCGGTTACCGGGACAGGTCGAGGGCGGTGGCGACGAGCCGGGCGGCGCGGGCGCGGGCGGCGGGCTCTTCGCGGATGGTGTCGGCCAGGAACTGGTCCGGGCCGACGCCGGCCTCCTCGGCGTCGCGGCTGCCGAGAGCATCGAGCCAGCGCTTGAGCTGGGGGCCGTCGACCTCGGGGTGGAACTGGACGCCCAGGTGCGGGCCGATCTGGAAGGCCTGCACGGCCAGGTCGGTGTTGGCCAGCACCTGCGCCTGTGGGGGCAGCAGGCAGCGGTCACCATGAAACTCCAGCCAGGGGCCGGGTTCGATGGGGGAATCCTCGCTCACCTCGGCCAGTCGCCAGCCGACCTCGTGCCGGTCCATGGCCTCTATCTGGCCGCCGAACGCGGCGCACAGCGCCTGGGCGCCGAAGCAAATGCCCAGTATCGGCACGCCCGCCTGGTCGGCCCGGCGCAGCCAGGCCAGTTCCCCCGCGATCCAGACCGAGGCCGGCCCTTTGTCGTTGACCGAGTTGGCCGCGCCCAGCACGACGATGTGGTCGACACCGTCCAGGTGAGGAAACGGGCCGTCGTCGGGCACCAGGTGGACGTGCAGGTGGGCCCCCTGAGCCTCGAACGCCTCGGCGATGAAGCCGGCCGAATCGATGCCGTGGTGCCTGATCACGACGACCCGCATGCTGCCCGTCCCTCCGCTCGCCGCCACCGGTCTACCGATCTTGACACGCGGGACGGTGCGGGGCCAGATGGGCGGCAGAGCTGGGGCAGGCCAGTTGGGCGGCCTAGGCGGGCTGGTAGCCGGCCTCGCTGAGCATATGGCGCAGATCCACCACCATCTGCTCGTCGATGTCCTTGCCCTTGGGCGGTTCCAGGAACGCGGACTGCGATCCGACCGTGACCGCCAGCTTGCCGTCGTGGTGCTCGTTGATCGTGCCGACCGCGTCCAGCAGCGACGTCACCGCGCGCCACTCGATGTTGTGGCTCACCGGGTGGGCGAAGATCTGCCGCAGGGTGTTCCGGTGGCGGTTGTCAAGGTGCTGCGACTCCGGCGAGGATGACATCCGTGCTCCCCTCTCGCGTTTTCATCACCGGTTCCAGTGACGGACTCGGCCTGATGGCCGCCCAGCTGCTCGCCGGTCAAGGCCACCAGGTCACGCTACACGCCCGGAACAAGGCCCGGGCCGACGACACCCGCGCCGCCGTGGGTGAGGCCGGGGCCGTGGTGACCGGGGACCTGTCTCACCTGGCTGGCATGCGCCAGGTCGCGGATCAGGTGGCCGAGGCAGCGGCCGCGCACGGACGGTTCGACGCGGTCATCCACAACGCCGGGATCGGCTACCGCGAGCCGCGACGGGTCGCGACGCAGGACGGCCTGGCCCGCGTCTTCGCGGTGAATGTACTGGCCCCGTACCTGCTCACCGCGCTGATCGAACGGCCCAGGCGGCTCGTCTACCTGAGCTCGGGCATGCACCGCGGCGGCGACGCCGACCTGTCCGACGCCCAGTGGGAGCGGCGCCGCTGGAACGGGTCGCAGGCCTACTCCGACAGCAAGCTGTTCGACACCGTGCTGGCGTTTGCGGTCGCGCGCCGCTGGCCCGGAGTGCTGTCCAACGCGGTCACGCCGGGCTGGGTGCCGACCAAGATGGGCGGCCCGGGCGCGCCTGACGACATGTCCCTGGCCCCGGTCACCGAGGCCTGGCTGGCCGTCAGCGACGATACCGACGCCTTGGTGAGCGGTGAGTATCTCTACCACCAGCAGCTCTGGTCGGTGCACCCGGCCGCGCGGGACACCGGGTTCCAGGACGAGCTGCTCGACTACTGTGCCCAGTTGTCCGGGGTGCGGCTGCCCGGGCTGGACCTGCCGGCGCCGGGATCGGCGCGATGAACGGGCGGCCTCGCCACGTGCTGGTCATCGGGGTAGACGGGGTGCGGTTCGACCTGCTCAACCCGGTGACCACGCCGAGCCTGTGGGATCTGGGCCGGGCCGGGTTCCTGACCGCGGTACTGCTCGACGAGAGCACCCCGAGCTGGTCCGCACCGTCCTGGGCGACCATCGCCACCGGAACCGGCGTGGCCGGGCACGCCATCACGAGCAACGACATGACGGGCCACCGGCTGGCTGACCACCCCGACTTCCTGACCCAGGCGACCCGGGCGGGCCTGTCCACCATGCTGGCGGTCGGCGGCTGGGCGCCGCTGGCCCTCGGTGAGGACGGCGGCCCACTGTTCGCCGAGGCCACCCGGCGCGAGTTCATCCACCCGCCCGACAAAGAGGCGATGCCGGACCGGGTGGCCGCCTGGGACGCGGCCGACGCGGCCGTCACCGAACGCGCGGCGCAGATCCTGGCCGCCGATGCACCACGGGTGTCCTTTGTCTACCTGGGCGCGGTCGACATAGCCGGGCACCTCCTTGGGGCCGGCGAGGCCTACCGCGCGGCGGCACGGACCGCGGACCACCGGGTCTGGCGGCTGCGGGCCACGCTGCGGTCACGGCCGGACTACGCCGAAGAGGACTGGACCGTGATAGCGGTCACCGACCACGGTCATCTGGACGCCGGCGGCCATGGCGGGCGTGAGCCCGAGGTCGTCACCGCGTGGGCCGCGGCGGCCGGGCCGGACATCACGCCGGGCGGGCCGCCCCTGATTACCCGGCAGACCGACGTGGCGCCGCTGGTGCTGACCGCGGCTGGCTTGGCCGGGACCGGTCCGGCGGATCTGGCCGCGCCGCGGGCAGCCGACGGCGCGCCACCAGCCGATCGAGGATAAGCGCGCAGGCCAGGGTCACCCCGGTACCGACAGCGACACCGCCGATGGCGTCGGTGACGTAGTGCGCGTTCAGGGCGACCATGGCCAGGGCGACCGCGGCGGCGGCCATCAGCGCGACCAGCACCGCCAGCACCCGGGCGGCGGGCGGCCAGCGCCTGCGCGGCGGGTCGGCCAGCAGAACGGCCACCGTGACCGCGAGGGCGAACATGGCCGTGGCGTGTCCGCTGGGAAAGACCAGGCCGCCGCCGAGGGTCCGCCCGATCAGCGGCTTGAGCATGTACTCGGTGAGCACGATGGAGAGGGGTTCGGCCACTGCGGCCAGCACGGCGCCGGTCCACCGGCGCGTCGCCAGGCAGGCCGCGACGAGGGCCGTGACCATCAGGGCCGCCGGGACCAGAGTGCCGGCGTCAGCAAGGACCCTGAGTGTTCTGGCGAACCGGCCTAGCATCCCCTGGATCCGCGGGTCCAGCACTGCGTCCAGCCATCCGCCATGCGGCTGGCCGTGATACCTCAGCCCGAGGGCAAGGACCACCGCTGCGCAGGCCACGGCCAGCGCGGCCGCTGCCCGGCGGAATGGCCGGGGCAGCAACGGCCGGGGCACGGTGCTAGCTTCGCTCGCTGTCCCAGTCCCCCGCGTCATCAGGTCAGGGTCAGGATCCGCGGGCCGTCGTCGGTGACGGCCACGGTGTGCTCGACGTGCGCGGCCCGGCTGCCATCGCCGCTGCGGATGGTCCAGCCGTCGTCGTCGATCAGGTAGACGTCCTTGCCCCCCGCCAGGAACCACGGCTCGATGGCGATGACCAGCCCCGGCACCAGGCGGAGGCCTCGTCTGGCCCGCCCCTCGTTGGGGATGTGCGGGTCCTCGTGCATGGCCCGGCCGACGCCATGGCCACCGAAGTCGGTGCAGATGCCGTAGCCGCCCGCCCGCCCGACCGCGCCGATGGCGGCCGCGATGTCGCCGATCTTGCCGTTGGGAACGGCCGCGGCGATGCCCGCACGAAGAGCCCGTTCGGCCGTGCTGATCAGCCGCTTGTCGGCCGGCCGGGGTACGCCGATGGTGAAGGATACGGCGGCGTCGGCGGTCCAGCCGTCGAGCGTCGCGCCACAGTCCACGCTGACCAGGTCGCCGTTGGCCAGCCGGGTCCGGTCCGGGATGCCATGCAGCGCCGCGTCGTTGACCGAGGTGCAGATGGCAGCCGGGAACGGGATCGGCGCGAAGCCGGGCTGGTAGCCCAGGAACGGCGAGACCGCCCCGGCCTTGGCCAGGATCTCGCGGGCTATCTCATCCAGCTCGGTCAGCCGCGTGCCCACCTGGGCGTGCTCGCGGGTGGCCGCGAGGATCTGCGCGACCACCTGCCCGGCGGCACGCATCGCCTCGATTTCGGCTGCTGTCTTGATCTCGACCACGGGTCGGCACCTCCCATTGCGGTATAACTATACCGGTATTAATATCACGGTATGGTTCGTCCGCCTCTGACCCGCCTGGAGCACGCCCGCGGCCAGCGGCTCGGCATGCTGCTGCGGGAGGCGCGCGGCACCCGGAGCATGGCCGAGATCGCCGCCGTTTCCGGCGTGCCCGCCGAGACCCTGCGCAAGATCGAGACCGGCCGGATCGCCACGCCCGCCTTCTTCACTGTGGCTGCGCTGGCCGGTGTGCTGGACCTGTCACTGGAAGAGATCGCCCGGGTCTGCGCCGAACCGGCCGATGCTCTCAGCGGCTTCGGACCGGACGCCCTGGAGCGGGGCGCCTGACGACGGGGCAGGGGTGGCTTCGGCGAACCATTCCGGCGTGCCTGGTCACGGGCCTACGCCTTTCGGCGGATGTCAATATCAGCCACCCGGCCGATGCCCCCATGAGTGGGAGGGTGCACACTCGATATGTCGGGTTTTCGGGGAAGTCCGACGCTAGGGGTCGAACTGTGTTGTACGGGGTGATGCGACGTGATGAATACGTCCGTGGCCGAACTGGCATTCCAGGCGGCTGAACAGGACAATCTCCTGCCCTGCGGGGAAAATTCGCAGCTGTGGTTCTCCGAGCTGCCTGCGGAGCTCGAGATGGCCAAGGCGGCGTGCCGGGCCTGCCCGCTGCGCCGGCCGTGCCTGGCCGGTGCGGTCGAGCGCCGCGAGCCGTGGGGTGTCTGGGGCGGCGAGATCTTCGAGAAGGGCATGGTCATCGAGGCCAAACGGCCTCGAGGCCGCCCGGTCGAGGCCGCCAGCTGATACTGGGCTCATTTCCCTGAGCTCATTAACACCGGGCTCATTTACCGTGGGCTCATTTTTACCTGAGCTCATTGACGCTGGTCGTGCTGACCTGAGGCGGGGCCGGTTGACATCGGGCGAGGCGGTTGTTTTGTTGTTGCCCGAGGTGATCAGCGGTGCCCGTGGTCCGTTCTGAAGCCGACATCTACTCGGCCAACCCAGTGACGCTCGGCACGACGTACTGGGAGCCGGGACCGTTCGGCGTCCGGAACGGCACGGTGACCGAGTTCGAGCGCCCAACCCGGATCACGTTTCACCAGCCGATGACCATGCGGCTGCACGCCGGGACGGTGGATGTGACCATGCGCTACGTGCTGGCGCCAGGGCCGGGATCCACCCGGGTGTCGCGCACGGTGACTCTCGGCATCCCGCGGTCGCTCCGGCTCTTCCAGCCGGTGCCGCTCCGGGCGTTCCGGATGGAGAGCGCACGCACGCTGCTGGCCTTGAAGGCTTACGCCGATCAGGCGGGGTGAGCCGGGACGGCGCCGGCGCCTGCATTTTCATGATCACGAAGGGTGGTGGCTGCCAGAGCGACCACAACCCTTCGCGATCATCTCGAGCTTCGGGATCGCCTGGGTGGGTTGTGGCACGGACGGGGCGGAGGGGCACGCGGGCGGCTCGTTCGGCCAGAATGTTGTGTCTGGGGCTAGCGGGTGGGAGGCAGAGTGAACTTCGCCGACGCGACGGCGGTGACGCCCGTGGCCGACGGGGTGTTCGAGGTCCGGATTCCGGTGGAGTGGGGGTTCCGTGGCCGGCCGAACGGCGGGTTCCTGCTGGCGCTGGCGGCACGGGCGGCGCTGGTCGCTACCGGGCGGCCGCATCCGCTGGTGGTCAGCGGTGCGTTCCTGCGGTCGCCGGAGAGCGGGCCCGCGCGGGTGCGGGTGGAGATTCTCAAGGCGGGGCGGGCGGCCACGCACACTCAGGTGACCGTGTTCCAGCACGAGGTCGCGGTGCTGGCCACGCAGGTCGCGGTGGGCGAGCCGGAAGAGGCCGATCCGGCCTGGCTGGAACGGCCCGACCCGGCGCCGGCCCCGTACGAGCTGTGCGTGCCGGTACCGTTCCGGGCCGAGCGGACCGGGCTGCTCGAGCAGCTCGACATGCGGTACGACCCGGCCGCGCCGCCAGACCTGACCGGCCGCGCCGGCGAGGCACGGATCCGCGGCTGGGTGGAGTTCCGGGACGGCAGCGCACCCGACGCACTGGCCGCGATCCTGGCGGCGGACGTGCTGCCGCCGTCGGTGCTCAACGTCGGGCTGGCAGGATGGGCTCCAACGGTGCACATGACGGTGTACGTGCGGCGGGCGCCGGCGGCCGGTCCCCTGGGGGTCTCGGTCGCGGCGCGGCTGGCGGCCGGGCAGTGGTTCGACGAGGTCTCCGACGTCTATGACACATCTGGGGCGCTGGTGGCGCAGGGGCGGCAACTGGCGCTGGTGCCGCGGCCCGCGAGCTAGCCCGCGGCCGCGTCGAGGTCGCGGCGGATGCCGTCGAGCAGGGACGCGGCCACGGCCTCGAACGTGCTGAGGTCGCCGAGGGCCCGGCTGATGACGACGGCGCCCTCGCTGGCCGACAGCAGCAGCGCGGCATGCCGCTGCGCGGCGTCGCTGGGCAGGCCGCCTTGCTCCAGCAGCCCAGCCAGATGATCGCGCCAGGCACGGAAGGCATCCGCGGTCCGCTGCTTGAGCTCGGCGGAATCGGTTCCGACGGTGACGGCCAGCAGGGCGCATCCGGCCCGCAAGCCCGTCTGGGTCAGCAGGGCGCGCCAGGCGCTGAGGAAAACCTCGGCCACCCGGATAGCGGAGGATCCGGCGGCCGCGTCCAGCAGGTCAAGCGCCCGGCCCAGATTGGCCTCGATGGCGGCGGCGACGAGCTCGTCCTTGCCGCCGGGAAAGTGGTGGTACACCGACCCACGCGGTGCGCCGGAGCGGACCAGCACGGTGGCAAAGGAGGTCCCCTCCAGGCCCTTGGTGGCCAGCAGCGCGATCGCCCCGTCGATCATCTGCTGCCGTACCTCACCCGCCATCCGGGCCGCCCCCTGTGCTGCTCATTATGGTGATCATCATAACCAGGGCGGCGAATCACTATGCAAGGCTGCATAGTGGCTACTAATATGCATGTCTACATACATATTTGCGCGCGAAGGAGACCACCATGCCGATGATCGACGTGTACGCCGCCAGCGGGACGTTCCCGGACAAGCACCAGCTGGCCCAGGACCTGGCCCGGACGCTGATGACGATCGAGCAGGTGCCGGACATCGGTATGTTCCGCCAGAACACCGCCGCGTTCGTGCACGAGCTGCCGGCCGATTCGCTGTCCAACGTCGACGGCGACAGCACGTACGTCCGGGTGCAGGTGCTCACCAACGCCGCCGCCCTGGACCGGGACAAGCAGCTCGCCGTCGTGCGTCAGCTCACCGACCTGGTCGCTACGGCGGCCGGGGACCCCACGCTGACCCGGCGGACCTGGGTGCTGCTCACCGAGGCGCCCGAGGGCGGCTGGGGACTGGCCGGGCACGCCAACACCAACGCCGAGCTGGTAACGGCGGCCCGGGCGCAGATCGCCGAGCTGTCCGCCGCCAAGAGCGCTCAGGGGTAGCGCCAGCGAGGCGGCCTAGCTAGCGGGGCCGGTGCTGGCGGCGGGGCGGCAGGCCAGCAGGCGCAGGCAGTAACCGATCGTCGCGTCGATGACGAACTGGGCCTCGGCTTGGTCGCAGGCCTGGATCGTGCTCCGGGCGCCGGCCCGGATCATGCTCTGCAGGCAGTTCGCGTAGAGCCGGGTCTGGTCGCCGTCGGGCAGGCCCAGGACATGGGCGCTGCGCCGGGCCAGCTGGGCGTTCCAGCCGCTCCTGACGGCGTCGAAGTCCGGCGGCGTCTCGCTGGCCAGAAACAGCCGGGCCGCTTTTCTGCGCCGCCAGGTGTCCACCAGGATGGCCCGGGCCCCGGCGGTCCACAGGCTCACCGGATCCTGCTGGCCCGCCTGCCTGGCGGCGGCTACCGCCTGGTCACAGGCCTGGTCCAGCGCGGCACAGTGCGCCTGCCACAGCTCGGTGTACAGATCCTGCTTGGCCCCGAAGTGGTGGTAGAAGCTGCCGGTGCTGACCCCAGCCCGGGCTACCACGTCCGCCACCTTGACGTGACTGTAGCCGCGTTCGGTGAACAGCTGGTGGGCCGCGTCGAGCAGGGCTTGGCGGGTGGCGTCTGTACTCTTCCAGCGCCAGGTGTCGTTCCTGGCCTTGCCGCGGGCCCGTGGGGTCTCGGTCACGTTCATGGGCGGTCCCGGCCTGGATCGGGCATGCGCAGGGCGGCGAGCTGGGTGGACTGCAGGACCAGCCGGCCCTCGGCATCCCAGCCCTCGCAGACCTCGTCGGCGAAGCCATCCTGGATCAGCTGAGCGCGCATCCGGAGCCGGATCGGGCCGGGGACGGGGAGGGCCCGGATGTAGACAGTCAGGTCCAGCGTCGGCACCCATCCGGTGAAGAAGATCCCGGCGGTCGCAGGCGGCAGCGCGTCCGCGGCGAAGAGCAGGCCGACTGTATCTAGGGCGTCCCCGTCTTCGCCGGCGAACCAGGCGCGGAACTCCCCGCCCCCGGTCACGACCGGGCCGTCCGGCGTGACGTCGAAGGTGGTGGCCGGGTCGAAGCTGATCGTGGCCCCGCCATGCAGGCCTCGCGGCCTGATGCACTCCTCGATGGGTGGCAGCACAACCGGCTTGGCGCCGCCCCAGTAGGGCTCGCCGGCCGCGGGCAGGGTGGCCAGCGTGAAACGGGCCTCGGCACCGAGCTTTCCGCCGGCGCTGATGGCGGCGGTGACCTGGGTCGCGGTCCGGCCTGCCGGAGCACCCGGGTTTCGATGGTAGCCAGGCCGACGTCGAGGGCGGCGTAATACTGGACCCCGGCGGCGATCACGTGCTCGTGCCCGGATCCAGCGTCGCGGGCCGCGGCCAGCGCGGCGCGGCCGAGACAGGCGAGCAGGTAACCGCCGTTCGGCTTGGTGCCGCCGATCGCGTATTCCGGGCGGAGGTCGGCCTGGTAATAGCCGCCGTCACGGGCGGACACCGAGGTCGCCTCGGCGAACGTCAGCGTCATGGCCCCACGCCAAGCCGGCGGAATGCCGGCTTGGCCAGCCGGGCCGGCCTGGCCAGCAGTTCCGTCATGGTAACAACGGTAAAAGTATCGGTTCCATGATGCAACCGATTAGTTTACTGTCGGAGGCATGCAGCGCACCGACACCTCGGGCTGGCCGTGCACCATCGCCCGCGCCGTCAACGTCCTCGGTGACCACTGGAACCTGCTGCTGATCCGGCAGGCGTGCCTGGGGACACGCCGGTTCGGTGACTTCCAGGCCGCCCTCGGGGTGGGACGCAACATCTTGTCCCAGCGGCTCGCCCGCCTGGTGGACGAGGGCCTGCTGACCCGGGTGGAATACCAGCGCAAGCCGTCGCGGCACGAATACCGGCTCACCGACAAGGGCCGGGAGGTGTACCCGATCCTGGCCGCGATGGCCGCCTGGGGCGATCGCTGGCTCACCGGCCCGGAGGGTACCCCGTTGATCTTGCGCCACACCAGCTGCGGTCACGACATGCACGCCGTGGTTTCGTGCAGCGAATGCGGCGACGCTCTGGATGTGCGGCAGATCCGCGGTTCGCGCGGGCCGGGCTACCCGGCAGCGGCGCGGGCAGACTAGCGGGCCGCAAGACTGTCTGGCCCGCACTGCCGCGGGACGCACCGCCGCGGCCCGCACTGCCGCGGGACGCACTGCCGCGGGACGCACCGCCGCGGGACGCACTGCCGCTGAGTCAGGAGATCGTCTCGACGGTGCCGTTCCGGCGGCCTCGTTCGGCGGCGAAGACGGCCAGGTGGCTGGCGAGCGACTCGCGTGGGCCGGACATGATCAGCTCACGGTTCCCGGTGGCGACGGCGGCGGTGAAGGCGTCTATGAACCCGGCGTCGCCGCCGGCGTGGCCTTCCCCGGCGTCCATCTTCCCGGCTGTTGCCGGGGTGGTGAACCGTTCGGACCTGGAGAGGAAGTCGTAGACCCGGATGTTCTCGCCGTCGCCGGACAACTCGCCGCGGGTGCCGAAGATCTGCGTGCGGCGGTGGGCGGCCTCGGTGAACGCGGTCATGGTGAATGTGGCTGTGGTGGCACCGGGGAACTCGAGCGCGACGACCTGGTGGTCGACGACGTCGTTGTCGCAGGCGTAGACGCAGCGGCCGTAGGGGCCATCATGGAGCGCCTCGTCCAGGGCGGCGGGAGTGAAGTCCTCGACGATGACGGCCAGCGGCCAGCCGTGGGCGCCACGGTCGAGCAGCCCCCGGTACAGCCGGGACGCTGAATAGGCGCAGTCTGGTTCGACCGGGCAGACGACGCATCGGTCGGCGGCGCCTTCCGGGCGGTTCGCGGCGGTGAAGTGGGTCAGGGCGCCGAAGCTCGATACTCGCTGCGGCGGCCGGCCCAAGATGTACTGGAGCCAGTCCAGGTCGTGGCAGGACTTGGCCAGCAGCATGGAGGTGGCCAGGTCGGCACGCCGCCAGTTACCGCGAACGTAAGAGTGAGCCTGGTGCCAGAACCCGACCGGCTCCAGGTGCTGGACGCTCATGATCTCGCCGAGCTGCCCGGAATCGACGATCTCCTTCACCGCCCGCGTGTAGGGCATGTAGCGCATCACGTGGCCGACGGCCAGCATCACCCCGGCCTTCTCCACGGCGGCGACGATCCGCCGGCAGCCCGCCTCGTCCGGCGCCATCGGCTTTTCCAGCAGGATGTGATAGCCGAGCGCAGCGAAGGCCTCGGCGGGCTCGATGTGCATCCGGTCCTGGGTGCAGATGAGGACCGCGTCGGCGCGCCTGCCGCGGCTGGCGAGTTCCCGCCAGTCGGCAACGGCATCCGCATCGGCGATGCCATGCTCGGCGGCGAAGCGAGTACGGCGGACCTCACGCGGCTCGGCGACCGCGACGACGACCGCGCGGTCCGGATGGCGCAGCGCCCACTGTGCGTACCGTGAGCCTCGGTTACCTGCCCCGATGACGACGAGAGAGACCGGTGCCATATCAGGGGCTTTCCCCCGCTGGATGATCATAAGCCACCAGTGGCGCAACTCGTCGTATCTATGTTCTAATATTAAGAACGGGTCGAACACGTGAGCTAGACGATCATCACGCTAGAGCGTCGCCCGGAGGCCACACGAGCACGTCCAGGGGTGATACCAACGAACAAGAGAGTCGAAACTTTTATCGATGATGACAGCGAACGGTTCTCTGACATCGAGCATAAGATGCTGGACCTGGAGCGGGACATCTCCGAATGGCGCCAGGAGCGTACCCGCGAGTTCCTGCGCGTCACTCCGCGGCCCCAGCAGCGCTCCCAGCAGCGCTCCCAGCAGCGTTCCCAGCAACGGCACAAAGCCAGGCAATCGGGAGGCCGGACCGCGGACCGGGCCCAGGAGCTCATCGACCGTGGGCGGCGCACGGCCCGGCCGCGCCGTCCGCACCGCAAGCGCACGATGGTCCTGGGATCAGCGGGCGGCCTGGCCGTTCTGATTATTGGTGCCCTCATCGTGTTCCGGCCGGGCCCGTCCTGGCCGGCCAGCGTGGCGGCCGTGCAGAGCGAGATCACCGCCGCCTGCCAGAACCCGGATGTCCCCTCGGAACCGGGCCAGGTGAACTTCGCCTGTGGCAGGGACACTCGCCAGGTCCTGTGGGTATTCGCGCTGCTGACCAGCAACGACAACCCGGCTTACGCCGACGCCAAGACCGGCCGCAAGGGGCTCGAGCCGATCACCCCGGTGCAGGGCGGTCAGATCGCGTGGTCGCTGAACCTGCACCATCCCTACAACCCGCTGAGCCCGGCCGACAGCCTGGCGGTGGCGGCGCGGGCCATCAACAACATCATCGGCGGCGCCACGGTGACGGCCTCCAACGGCGGCCTCACGGTCGAGCCGGGCCTGGAGAGCAAGCCGGAGAACTGCGCACGGTACACCGGCTCGGCGGCCGTCGTGTCCCGTGCCGGGTACCCCAGCCGGTGCGCCACCCCGGTGGCGAGCCCGGAGGGACAGGCGGCGCTCGTCGCCGACGTCTACCAGCAGTGGATGCCCGGCGCCTCCGCGGTGGCCGCCCAGGACGCGAGCGTGCTGTTCGCGAATGCGGGCAACCCCGGTAACGCGCAGGTCCAGGCCATCCTGACCACCTTGCCGAAACCCGGGCGGTCATGACGAAGCCGGGCTGGCAGCGGGCAACCGCGCTGGTGAGCCTGTCCACCTGCGGGGCAATGACCGGGTTCGCCGTCGCCCACGACGCGGTCGCCGGCGTGACGTCCCCGACGGGCATGCCGGTCCGGCTGCAGGCCCTGGACGCACCGGCCGCGGCCGGCAGCAGCGCGCTGCGCCCGGCGATCGTCAGCGCCGCCCGGCACTACCTGCAGCTGGCGCGGACCAGAACGCCGGCCGAGATGGAGGCGATGATCTGGCGGTCCGACAGCACCGACGGCGCCGACCATGGCGAGTCGTGCGCGGCCTTCGCCAGCCTCACGCTCGAGCTGGGCGCTCAGGCGGCGGGCGAGCAGAGCTGGGTCAGCGGCGGCGGCTCCTACCCATGGCCGCTGCACCGCTGGGCCGACGTGCGCGTCGAGTCCAACCCGGCGTCCCTGGACGTGCTCTCGATCCAGCAGGACGCGCAGGCACATCACCGCTGGCACCCGCTGGGCGATGGCTACCGGCCCCAGCCGGGCGACTGGGTGCTGTTCGACGGGCACGTCGAGGTGGTAACCGGGTATGCGGGCGGTTCGCTGGAGACGATCGGCGGCGACTCGCTGCCCGGGTTCACGGTGAACGCGCATACGTTCCCGGCGCCGCTCGCCGGCCAGGGGGTGGTCGGCTTCGTTGACAACGGCGATCTGGCCAGCGTGAGCGCGGGGGCGACCGCCGCGGCCAGGACGTCAGGCGGGGCTGGCGCGCTGGCCGGGAGCGGTGCGCCCGAAGAGGAGGGCGTGTCCGTCCGGGCCGACATTCCCGGGCTGGTCTCGGACATGCCGGCCGGCGCCCCGGTGCAGGGGCCGGCGGGGTGCGGGCCGGGGTGCCGGCGGGGGTGCCGGTGCCCGCCTACCAGCGGTACGAGCAGGAACCGGGAGACGGCCCCGGTACCGCGGCTCAGCGGGCGTTCATCGCGCTGGTGGCGCCGGGAGCGATCGCGGCGGAGCACCGGTACGGCATCCCGGCCGCGGTCACGATCGCCCAGGCCATCGATGAATCGGGCTGGGGACGGAGCGAGCTCGCGACGGCGGATCGCAACCTGTTCGGGATCAAGGGGACGGGACCGGCCGGCGGCGACGTGCGCCCAACCCAGGAATACGAGAACGGCGTCTGGGTGACCCAGGACGCCTCGTTCCGGGTGTACCGCTCCGTGGCGGAGAGCATCGAGGATCACAGCCGGCTGCTGGCCACCGGCGCGGCTTACCGCCAGGCCATGGTCAGCCGGCACCAGCCGGACGCGTTCGCCACCGCCCTGACCGGGGTGTACGCCACCAACCCGGACTACGGCCCGGACCTTATCGCGCTGATGCGGATGTTCGATCTGTACCGCTACGACAGTGCGGCGGCGGTCTCCTCTGGCGCGCCCGCGCCCGCGGCGGACGGCGGGACGGGCGTCCCGCAGGAGGTGAGCATTCCCGGCGTGGCGAGCGCGCTGGCCGTCGGGTTGCGCCAGACGCGCAGGGCAACGGCCGGCAGGCAGCGGACCGGAGGGGTCGCGATGCGGACGCAGCGTTACATCCCGCGGATACCGCCCGCGGTCGCCGCCGATTTCGTCGCGACGGCGAAGAACCCGCTGACACGGGCACGGCCGCTGTACCAGGATGTGGCCGGCCAGGTCGGCATCGGCTGGGAGGTGCTGGCGGCCTGCGACTGGATGCAGTGCCGGGCCCAGCCGCGCTACTCCCCCGTCTACGGCGAGAAGCTGGGCACGGTGAACCCCGATGGCACCGTCTTCCGCAGCAGGTCAGCCGCCCTGGCGCAGTGCGCCAGGGATCTGGCCGAGCTGGCCTGGGCGGTCTACGGGATCCGCCTGACCTCAGGGCGCCGTCTGTCGGTACGGGAGCTGGCCAGCGTGTTTGCGGCGTTCCGGTGGGGCGGCCTGCTGGAGGCTCACGGCGTCTCGGCCATGGAGTTCCCGTACTCGGTCGCGGGCCTGACCGTCCAGCACATGAAGATGCGCTGGCCCGACATCGACGACCCGGACACGCCGGACAAGCCGGGCACCCGGTTCCGGATGCGGTGCGGCGCGGTGCCGGTTGTGCTGAACCTGGGCTACCGGGCGACGGCCTGATGTGCGCCTAGCTCATGAGGAGATGCTTGGGGTGCTCTAGGTGCCAGGATCGTGTGCTGCTGGGCGCTGCATCCCACGATTACGTGTCGTTGCGCGCCGGGATCGTGTGCGGTTGGGCGTCATTTGCTTGATCTTGTGCAGCTGGGCGTCATTTTTGACGCCTTCTGGCACGCGATCATGCTGCTGGCGCCCTTTGACACATGATCACCGCGGCTGATTGGCGGGGGCTTGGACAGTTCCTGACTCATTAGGGCGCGGAGCTCACAATGACCCCAGACAGCTTGTGAATGCTTTCACAAGCTGTCTCCGTGGAGACGCCTGCGGCATGATCTCGGTCGGCGGCGAGCTAGCCGAGCTAGGTGCTGGGGACAGCGGGTGCTGGGGACAGCGGGTGCTGGGTCAGCGGCGGGATCAGTGCCGGGTCAGCGGGGTGATTCGTAGGCCTTGCGGACGGCCGAGGCCAGCGTGAGGGCGGCCGGCACGTCGACGTGGCCGGGGCGCAGGCCGAGGATGTTGCCGCCGCGCAGCTCGGCCGGGATATCCGTGCCGCGCGCGGCGACCAGGGCGTGGAAGTGCCGGTAGTTCTCGCCGAAGTGCAGCAGGTAGGTGGCGGGTGCGCCAGTGGCGGCGGTCACCGCGCCGATCAGGTCGCGGGCCCGGGGGCCCAGGGCGGACAGTTCATCGTCCGCCAGCCCGGTCATCAGCTCGGCATGCCGCCGGACCCGCAGGAAGAACCAGCCGGGCACCTCGTAGCCGGGCGGGACCTCCGCGGCCCATAGCTCGTCGCGGAAGACCACGGCGTCCGGCGCCGTCTGCTCCATGTCGCACAGCAGGCAATCGCCAACGTGGGCGGCGGGGTCGGGTAGCGGCATGGGCAAGGTCCCTTCAGGAAACACCGATGCCGGCGGTCAGGTGGTCTTCGACCGTGCTCGGTGGCCGGCCCAGCAGCCGTTCGGCGTCGCCGGTGACGAACTCCGAACGGCCGTCGCGGAACAGCTGGTACATCTCCTCGAAGTGCCCGGCTTCCCAGCGCGCCATCCCGCGCTGCTCGAGCTGGGCCCGGACGTCCGCTGGGGTGATCTCCCGCAGGCTTGCCTGCTGGCCGGTGCTGGCGCTGATCATGGCGGCGATCTGGGCGTAGCTGACGGCGCGCGGGCCGGTCAGCACCAGGGTCTGGCCGTCCCAGTCCCGGCTGGCGAGTACCACGGCGGCGCACTCGCCTACATCGCGGGCGTTGATGAAGCTGATACCCGCGGTGCCGATCGGGTTGGGGATGGCGCCGGTCGCCTTGACCGCGGGCAGCATGATCTGGTCGATCAGCGTCTGCATGAAGGCGTTCGGGCGCAGCACCACGTACGGCTGGCCGCTGGCCGCCAGGATCTGCTCGATCTCCCAGTGCTGCCGGCACGCCTGCGGGCCGTCCGGGTTGATCGCGGAACTGGTCCCCGACAACTTGACGATGCAGATGCCGGTCCGGCGCAGGCCCCGGATGATCCGCAGCTGCAGGTCTGCCATCTGGCGGTCGTGCGAGGTGAGCAGGAACAGGGCCGTGCAGCCGTCGGCGGCGGCCAGCAGGTCGTCATCGGCACCCGGGTCCCCGACGCGGATGTCGGTCCCGGCCGGGAGGACGGCCCGGGCATGGTCGCCGTCACGGGCCAGGACCCGGGCCGGCACGCCGCGCGCGGCCAGGGCACGGACAACATGAGGGCCGACCGTACCGGTCGCGCCCACGATGAGAACGGTCACCGGTCCTCCCGGCAGGCAGTGGTGGGCGGGCTAGTCGAAGACCTGGACGGTGGCCGTCGCGGGGATGTCGTCCTGGACGCGGACGGTGTCCTTGATGTCGCGCCAGATCTCGTAGCCGTGCTCCCGGCAGATCTTGCCGTCGCGGCACTGGAACGCGTGCAGCAGCCGGACGCTCACGGTGGTACCGGGCGGGAACGGGCAGTTCCGGAACCCGTCGCCGGTGATGGTCCACTCGAAGATGCTGTCGTCGAACACCCACTCCTCGGTCGCGAACCGGTGCAGGTTGACGATCTTGTGCACGTTCATCGAGCCGAAGATCTTCAGGTACTCCTGCTTGACGGCCTCGATGTCGCGCAGCACGAGGCCGCGGGCAGGCACCTCCCAGACGATGTCGTCGGTGTACACCGCGATGGCCTGGTCGATGGTCTCAGGCGTCTCGTTGTGGAAGTGCTGTTCGACGGCGGCCAGGTTGCGGGCGATGAGGTCGTCGCGCTGGCTGGTGTCGGTCGGTGCGGTCATGGGGCTGCCTTCCTTGGTCAGCGGGAGCTCGCGCGCTTAACGGCACCGTAACCGATATATGTGATAACAGCAACGGCCTGCCGGTGAGCCTGCGGACCGGATCGGGCGAGGGCCGGGGAAGAACCGGCTAGTACGCGGGGGATCGGGTGAGTACGTGGAAGGAATGCCGTGGCGCCTCGCCCCGTTGTCAGGGCCGCGGACTCGCTACGAGTGCGCGAACCGCGAGCACACCGGCCACGCTGTCTGAGCCCGACCTGCATTACCTACTGACTTTGTCGTAAATTACGGGAGGGAAGATTTCGTGCTAAGCAAGGATGCCGCGGTTCCCAAGGAAGGAAATAGAACATGCCACTGACCATCGGCGATACGGCTCCGGACTTCGAGGCGGAGACCAGCGAAGGGCCGATTCACTTCTACGACTGGCTCGGGGACAGCTGGGGGGTCCTGTTCTCCCACCCCAAGGACTTCACCCCGATCTGCACCACCGAACTCGGCTACATGGCCAAGATCAAGCCGGAGTTCGACAAGCGCGGCGTGAAGATCATCGGCCTGTCGGTCGACTCCACCGGGGATCACGAGCGGTGGGCTGCCGACATTGAGGAGACCCAGGGGACGGCGCCCAACTACCCTCTCATCGCCGACGACGGATTCAAGGTAGCGAAGGCATATGGGATGCTGCCGGCCGACGTCTCGGGTGACGCCAAGTCACGCACCCCGGCCGACAACCAGACCGTACGGAACGTGTTCGTCATCGGCCCGGACAAGAAGATCAAGCTGGTCCTGGTCTACCCGATGACGACCGGGCGCAACTTCGACGAGGTCCTGCGGGTCATCGACTCGCTGCAGCTGACGGCCAAGCACAAGGTGGCCACGCCGGTCAACTGGAAGCAGGGCGAGGACGTCGTCATCGCGGGCTCGGTCTCCAACGACCAGGCCAAGGAGCTCTTCGGGGACTGGGAGTCACCCAAGCCGTACATCCGGATCGTGCCCCAGCCCAGCTAAGTACCCCCGCGTCCCCCGAGGTGGAGTCTCCACCTCGGGGGCCGGGTCAGGGGCAGCGAGACCTGATCAGCGGCTGCTGTGGGCGCCGGTCATCATGGCGGCCAGGTCCTCGGGATGCAGGAACGACGGCGGCGGAGGCGGGCCCCAGGAGAACAGCCCCTGCGCGCCCTCGAGGTCCTGCGGCGTCCAGAGCTGGTCATCGACGATGCAGTCCATGTCGCTGTAGTACTCGCTGAAGTTGCCCGCCGGGTCCTTCAGGTACCAGAAGAAGTTCGATCCGCCATAGTGCCGGCCCAGGCCCCAGACGTGCCGCTCGGGGTGGTCGGTGAGCATCGCGGTGGCACCCCGTCCCACGTCGTCGACGTCGTCGACCTGCCAGGACGTGTGGTGCAGGAACGACACCGGGGCCTGCAGGACCAGGACGTTGTGGTGGTCGGTGGAGCAGCGCATGAACGTGCCCGCGCCCTTGATGTGGTCGCTGATCTTGAAGCCAAGACCCTGCACGAAGAACGCCTGGGTGGCTTCGGCCTCGGTGGAGCCGAGCACGGCATGCCCGAGCTTGCGGGGCTGGACCGGCTCGGCCCGCTGGATCCCGGGGGCCCGGGTGGCGGGACGCTCCACCCGGCCGGGCCCGTTGTACGGGGTGGGCGGCACGGCGTCCTGCTGCAGACGCGCGGCGACCTCCATGTAGGCCCGGGTCCCGGTGGCCTTCTCGACCGCGCTGATCCAGTCCGGCCCGCGCTGCACCTCGATGCCGAGGCGCTGCAGGTTGCCTGCGGCCCGGTTCAGGTCGTCGGGATCATCCACGCCCACATGCAGGTCGACCAGCCGCCGGGTCGCGGCCGGCACGATACGCAGCTGGCGGCCGCCGTCGCGGGTACCGAACCAGACCTCCGAACCCGGCGGGGTGCCGCCGGGCTGGGAATTACTGGGCTGGGAATTACTGGGCTGGGTGTCGCCGGGCTGGGTGTCGCGGGGCTGGGCACCACCGGGCTGGAGGCCGAACTCCGCATAGTACGCGGACGTCTCCTCGACGTTGGGGACGCCCATGGTGATGGAGGTGAGGCGGTGCAGGGCCATGGCCGGTTCCTTCCGGGCAGTGCAGTCAGGGGCAGTCGTTACTGATCAGTCTCAGGCAATCCGCGGCGGGCCGGCCACGAACCGGTGGCGCATCTCGCCGATGCCTTCGATATGGCTGGTGAGGACGTCGCCGTCGGCCAGCCAGCGCGGTGGGGTGCGGCCCAGGCCGACGCCGGACGGCGTACCGGTGAAGATCACGTCGCCGGGGAGCAGCGGCAGGCTGGCCGACAGGTCGGCGATCAGCGCGGGGACGCTGAAGATGAGCTGGCTGGTGCGGGCGGCCTGGACCGGCTCGCCATTGATCTCGCAGCCCAGCTCCAGGTCGTTGGGATCGGCGAATTCGTCCAGCGTGACCAGCCAGGGACCGACCGGGCCGAACCGGGGCAGCGACTTGCCCATGCTGAACTGCGGCGGCGTGGCCGCCAGCTGGAGCACCCGCTCGGACACATCCTGGCCGACCGCGTAGCCGGCCACGTACTCCAGTGCCTGGTCCGCCGGGACCTGCCAGGCGTGACGGCCGATGACCGCCACCAGCTCGACCTCCCAGTCGACGTGACCAGCCGGCGGCATCTCGATGTCGCCTGTTGGCCCGGTGATGCAGCTGGGAAACTTGGTGAACACCGGCGGGGCGCCCGTCGGCACCGGCAGCCCGGACTCAGCCGCGTGGTCGCGGTAGTTCAGCCCGATGCCGAAGACCTGGCGCGGGGCCGGCGCGGGCGAGCCCAGGGCCTCGATCCGGACTTGCTGGCCGCCTTCCCAGCGGGCGGTGGCCGCCCAGGCGGTAAAGGCGTCCCACTCGTCGTAGACGGCCTGCGGGCTGGCGCCGAACCGGCCGCTGCTGGTCTTCTCGACGTCGTGGGCGACCTCGCGGCCCGGATCCCCGGTGATGACGGCGAGACGGCCATCGGCGTTGGCGATGCGCATAACGTGAGCTCCAAAGGTGTCAGACCAGCGGGGTGATGTGGTCATCCCTGCCCAGCAGGGCCTTGCCGTAGACCTCGTAGCCGATGACCGGCAGGACCACGGCGTGCCGCGCGGCGACCGACGAGTCCCGCCAGATGCGCTGCAGCGGGTTGGCCTCGGCGAAGCTGCCGGCGCCGTGCGCGGACAACAGCAGGTCGATGGCCTTGGTGATGTGCTCGATGGCCCAGCCGGTGTCGGCGCGGACCCGGGCCCGGGCCAGGTAATCGGGGTACTCGCCGCGGGCGGCAGCCTGGTCGATGTCGTCGGCGGCCCGGTAGGCGTGCAGGTGGGCAGTGTCGATCAGCATGGCTGCCTCGGCCAGCTGCAGCTGGAACGCGACCGAATCGGCCTGCGCGGTGTAGAAGGTGTAGGAGATCGGCTTGGTGGCCGCCTTCTGCCGCACGATGTCCAGCGCGGCCCGGCCGAGGCCAAGCTGCGGACCAGCCAGCACCAGGGCCAGAATGGGGACGAACGCGGAGCGGTAGAGAGCCTCGTCGGAGAACTCGGTCGCGTAGCGTCCTTCGATGGCCGGCGGTACGGACACGATACGGTGGTCCGGCACGAACACGTCGGTGGCGATCAGGCAGTTGCTGCCGGTGGACTTCATGCCCGCCACAAACCAGGTCTCTTCCAGGGCCAGGTCGGCGCGCGGGATCAGGGCCAGGCCCTGGTCGACAACCTCGCCGCTGGCGTCCGTAATCGGGATGCCGAGCACCGCCCAGTGCGCGTGCCAGGACCCGGAGTTCCAGTACCAGCGGCCACTGACCCGGTATCCGCCGTCCACCTTGCGCGCCTCGGCGGTCGGCGCGAGCACGCCGGAGACAAGCGCGTCGGGGTGGTCCTGCCAGACGTCATCCTGGGCCTGCCTTGGGTACAGGCCGACCATCCAGGAGCACACGTTCAGCAGTGTCACCACCCAGGCGGTGCCGCCGTCCGCCTCGCCGACCGCGGCCGACACGTCGAGCATGGTGCGCATCGAGGTCTGGTAGCCGCCGTAGCGCCTGGGCTGGGCGATCCGCAGGATGCCGGCCTGCTGCAGGGCTTGCATGCTCTCCTGTGCCACCCGCCGGTCCTCCTCGCCGGAGGCAGCGTTCGCGCGCAGTAGCGGCTGAATTTCGCGCACCCGGGCGACGAGCTCGTCCGAACCGGGGGTCGCTGGTGGCTGGCCGTCGGCGGCGGCCAGGTGATCGGCCATTGCGGTCATGTCAGTTCTCCTTGAAACGATGGGCGCACGCGGTCAGCTGGCGCACGCGGCGATCAGGTCAGCGATGCGAGGCCGGGGACGTTCGGCGAACCGGGAGTGCGTGCCGAAGGTGCGGTGAGCGTAGACCAGCGGGGCCAGGTCCGGCCGGCTGCTAGCCGCGACGACCAGGCCGAACAGCAGCAGGTGGTCACCGGCTTCGATGCTGCGGTCCAGCTCGCAGACCATCCAGGCCGGCGCGCCGGCCAGCCGGGGCAGCCCGTGGTCGGTGAACCAGTCAGCAGCCGCGAACCGGTCGGCGCCGCGGCGGGCGAAGGTCATGGCGAGCTCGTCCTGGGCTTGGCCGAGGATGTTGACCCCGAACCGGCTCGCCGCCTGGATCTGCGTCAGCAGCGCGGAGCCGCGGTCGAAGGCCACGCTGACCAGTGGCGGGTGCAGCGAGAGCGAGGCGAACGAGCTGACTGTGGCGCCATGCGCGCGGCCGTCCACGATCGTGGTGACCACGGTCACCGGGGCGCACACGCCGGCCATCAGATCCCGGAATTCCTGCGGCTCGATCATCATGTCTCCCGAATCCTTTATGATGATTACGAAGATGTTGCGTCGTGCCTGATGGACATGTCAAGGGTTCGGCCTTATTCTTTATGGAGATTTCCGGCAGAGGCACCGAACGGTACGGGAGGTGAGGAAGCAATGCCCACTTCGGCAGGCGACCCGGGCCTCGACCCGCCAGCGCTGCGCCGCCAGGACTGGCACCGGGCGCGTCCCAGCGATGGGCGGCTTCTTGACGGCCGGCCCGGGCCACGGCTGTCCCGCGGCGAGGCCGCGGCGGCCGAGCTCATCGCCCTGGCTGAGGTGACCGCGCCGGGGGCCCGGCTGGGGTCGCGGGAGGAACTCCGGGCCCGCTGTGAGGTGTCGGTCGGCACCTTCAACGAGGCCATGCGCATCGCCCAATCCCGCGGGATCATCACCGTGCGGCCCGGCCCGGGAGGCGGGGTGTTCGCCGCGGACCAGTCCCCCCTGGTCCGGCTGGGCAACTCGGTGCTGGCGCTGGACGCCGGCCGGACCTCGGTCGCCGAGGCGGTGCGGATCCGGGACGCGCTCGACCCGCTGCTCATCGAGGACGCGCTGTGGCACGCCTCGCCCGCTGATATCGCCGCGATGCGCGAGGTGCTGGCCGATATGGCCGCCGCGGCCGCGGCGGCCGAGCCCGAGCGGTTCGTCCGGGCCAACTGGGCGCTGCACGCCCGGATCGCGGCGGTCAGCCCGCACGCGATGCTGCGCTCGCTGTATGTGAACCTGCTCGACGAAATCGAGTCGCACACGCTGGCCGTGCTGCCCGACACCGAGCGGCCGCTGCCCGAGTACATCGCCGACCGGCTCGAGTTGCACGCCGCGCTCGTCGACGCGATCGACCGCCGCGACCGCGATGCCGCGCTCGAGCTGATCGCGCGGCACAAGACCAGCGACACACCGCCAGCACCGGCCGGCCCGGTACCCGCCGGGACCGTGCCGGGACGCCAATCCGGATCCTGACCCGGGGCCGCCGCACGGCGCCGATGACAGCGGGGTCTTGCTGTTATCACATATACCGCTTAGGGTACCGGCATCGGGCGTGCGCGAGGAGGGGCACGATGACGGCATCAGCGGCAGGGCAGCATGGCAGCACCGAGTTCACCGTGGCGGGACGGACCATCGCGGCGCTGACCGCAGGTCCAGCGTCCGCCACCGGCAAACCGCTCATCGCCGCGCTGCACGGCGGCACCTATAAGGCGCAGTACTACGACGTGGACGGCTCCGGCCAGGGCAGCTTCCTGGACGTGGCGGCGACCGCGGGCTACCCGGTGGTGGCCTTCGACCGGCCCGGGTACGGCGGCAGTACGGCGCTGAGCCCCGCCGAGAACACCTTCACTCAGCACGCGGCCCTGCTCGCCGAGGCGATCACGCAGGCTGCGGCGCAGGCCAGCACCGACCGCGTGTTCCTGACCGGGCACTCGATCGGCGGCATGATCGCGATGATGATCGCGGCCGGGGACAAGGACTTCCGGCTCACCGGGCTGTCGGTCACCGGCATGGGCGCCGTCATCCGCCGGGGTGGTGCGGCGCACGCGCTGGCCTCTCTTCCCCCCGACGAGACCGTGGACCTGCCGTACGACCAGCGCGACCAGGTGATGTTCGGGCCGCCGGGCACCTGGACCCCTGAGGCGGTGCAGGCGGCGCACGGCAGCTACGCGCTGACCCCGGTGCGTGAGCTGATTCAGGCGCCGCAGTGGCCGGACGACCACCTGCCCGGCCTGGCCCCGGTGATCACCGTGCCGGTGCACAACGAGCTGGCCGAGTTCGACGCGCTGTGGGACAGCTCGGCCGCGAACGTGGAGCAGTTCGCCAAGCTGCTGACCGCCGCCCCGTTCGTGACGGCCAGCGTGGCCCGGAACACCGGCCACAGCATCGACCACCACATCCTGGGCCACGCGCTGCACCTTCGGCAGCTCGCCTTCGCCGAGGAGTGCGAGCTGTGGGCGGCGCGGGACTGAGCGCTGACCTGCCCCGATCAGCACAGGTGGTGGTGGCCGGCGGCGGGCCGGTCGGGCTGGCCTGCGCGATGGAGCTTGGCCACCGCGGCATCAGCTGCCTGGTCATCGAGCCGCGGGCCATGGTCTCCCACGCCCGGCCCCGGTGCAAGACCATCAACGTGCGGTCCATGCAGCATCTGCGGCGCTGGGGCATCGCCGGGCAGCTGCGCGACCGGGCCCCGCTGCCCCCGGCCTGGTCCTCGGACGTGGTCTTCTGCACCTCGCTGGGCGGTCGCGAACTCTCCCGGTTCACCGGCGTGCTCGGGCTGGTACCCGACGGCGGCCGCTTCGCCGAGCTCGGCCAGCAGGCGCCTCAGTACATACTGGAGGAACTGCTGCGCGACGCGGTTCGGGAGCAGCCCGGCAGCCAGCTGATCACTGGGAGCACGGTGACCAGCGTCGCCCAGGACGAGGCCGGAGTCCGGGTGACCGTGACCGATGCGCACGGCCATAGTGCCGTGGTGGAGGCCGATTACCTGGTCGGATGCGACGGGCCACGGAGCACGGTGCGGGAGCAGATCGGTGCGGCATATACCGGCGAGGCGGCGCTGCGGCCCAACTTCGGGCTGGTCTTCTACGCTCCGGACCTGTGGCCACAGGTCCGGCACGGCCCGGCCGTGCAGTACTGGATCATCAATCCGGCCGCGCCGGCCCTGGTTGGCCCGATCGACCGGTGCGGCACCTGGTGGATGATCGCGTTTGGGGTGGACGCCGAAACCGGTGAGCGGGAAGCCGGCAGGCTGATCGACGCCGCCGCGGGCACAGCGACCCGGGCGCGAGTGCTGTCCACCGACCCGTGGACCGCGCGGATGCAGATCGCCGACCGGATGCGGGCCGGCCGGGTGTTCCTGGCCGGCGACGCCGCGCACCTGAACCCGCCGTTCGGCGGCCACGGGCTCAACACCGGACTTGGCGACGCGGTCGACCTGGGCTGGAAGCTGGCGGCCGTGCTGCGCGGCTGGGGTGGCCCCGGGCTGCTGGGCAGCTACGAGGCCGAACGGCGGCCGATCCAGGAGCAGGTGATCCAGGAGGCCACCGCCAACATGCGGGTCACCTCACCCGAGCTGCTGGCGGACGACCTCGACGACGACGGCCCGGCCGGGGAACGCGCCCGGCAGGCGGCCGGCCACCGGATCCAGCAGGCCAAGCGGGCCGAGTTCCATGCCCTCGACCTGGTCCTCGGCGTCGCGATCGGGAGTTCGCCGGTCATCGCCGGGACGTCGTCATCCGGGCTCGGTGACCTGCACACGGACGCGCCGCGCCCGGGGACACTGCTGCCGCACGCCTGGCTCGGCCCGGACCGCTCGCTGTACGACGAGCTCGGCGACGGCTTTACCCTGCTGGTCCGGCGCCGGGGCGCCACTTACGGCCGCCTGGAAGATGCGGCGCGGGCGCGGGGCGTTCCGCTGCGGGTCGTGGACCAGGCCGGCCCGGACCCGGGCGGAGCCGGTCCGGACGGCACGGCGCCGGCTGCTCGCGCCTCGGGCACTCCAGCCGGGGATACTTCGGCCCCGGGAATACCCGCGCTCGTCCTGGTGCGGCCCGATCAGTACGTGGCCTGGGCAGGCGAACGCGAGCCCGCGGACGCCCGGGCCCTGATCGACCGGGTGACGGGCTGGGCCGGGTGACAGCTGGGGTCAGCCGGCCGGGATCAGCTGGCCAGGGTCAGCTGGCCGGGACGACCGACGGTCCCTGACTGCCCTCCACCACCGGGTCCAGCGCCCGCAGGGCCGTCTGCTCGTTGCGGGACAGGTGCTGGAGCACCGTGGCCGAGGCGACCTCAGGATCACGTTGCCGGAAGGCCGAGACCAGCTCGAGATGGTACTGCTCGCGCCGCGCGTGCTCGTGCGGATCCGGGTCCAGGCGACCCCAGCCGATCCGGATGTAACGCTCTGAGGCATGCCAGAGCGTACCCAGAATCCGGATGTCCCAGCCGGTGGCGGCGGGCGCGAGCAGGGCCAGGTGAAACTCGTGGTGCCCGTCGTAGATGTCGTTCATGGTCCGGTCTTCCTGGCCGAACCCGATCGCCTGCTCTTCGAGCCGGTCCAGCTCGGCGGCGGCCAGCAGACGGCAGGACCGCTGAGCGATCTCCGGCTCGAGCCGGCGCCGCAGCCGGTAGATGCCCTGCAGTTCCTCCAGGTCCAGCGGCGCGACCCGGGCGCTGCGTCCCGGCCGGGTCACCACCAGGCCGTCGCTTTCCAGGCTGCGCAGCGCCTCGCGTACTGGAATGATGCTGACGCCGAGCATCTCGGCTAGCTCCCGCAGTGACAGCTCCCGCCCGGGGGCCAGCGCGCCGGACAGAATGGACCGGCGCAGCTCGGTCATGACCTGCTCGACGACGGACCGCGGCTCGATAGGGCGGACCGCCGCCACCGGAGAGCTCACCGGGCTATTATAGCGGACGGGCTGTTATCACATATATTCGCAACCGCTGCGGGCTAGGATGCCCGGGTTAGCGCTCGTCGGCGAGGAGGGCTGGTCCGGCCTGAGCCTGAAGGGCAGAGGTCAGGATGGCCGAGCGGAGGCGGCTGAGCGCTTCGACCCGGGCACCGGCCAGAGACGGCTCAGCTGTCACTTCGGCGGCCCGGAGCGGGGCGGGGCGGGGCACGCCCGCGGTGGCCGCCGCGATGAGGTCGAGGACGACGGGGTGGTGACCCCACGGTCCGCCGACCACGACGAGCTCGGGGTCGGCGAGCGCGACGACGGCGGCCAGGACTCCGGCGATGGCCTGACCGAGTGCGCGCCGGGTGGCTGCGGCCGGGGCGCCCGGACCGGTCACGGCGGCCAGCAGCCGGTCCACGTCGATGGCCGTCGCCCCAGGCTGGCGCAGGCCGAGCTGGCCGAACACCTCGATGAAGGGAACAGCCCGGCTCCGCGGGCCGGCCGTGATCAGGTGCGCGATCTCGCCGGCCAGGCCGCCGTGCCCGCGCCGCACTTCCCCGTCGGAGACGAGCGCGCAGCCCAGCCCTTCGCCGAGGAAGAGGTAGGCGAAGTCGTCCAGGGCTGCCTCGGCGTGGTCACGTTCGGCCCGTGCGGCCCAGTTGACGTCGTTGTCGACGGTGACCGGGCCGCCGACCTCGGGCGCCAGCACCGCGGCGGGATCGAGCTCGCCGAGTAGGAACGGCGCGTCGGTCAGGTGGATGAGCCGGCCGGTTTGGCGGTCCACCGGGTCGGCGGCGCTCACCACTGCCAGCCGCGGGGTCAGGCCGGCGCCGAGCTGGGCGGAAGCCGCCGCGGTGCGCAGGGCGATCGCGACGTCCTCCGGGCGGGCGGGGCGATCGAGGGGACATTCGGCCCGTGACACGGCGTCGCCGTAGGCATCGACACACTCGGCCACGACACTCTCGGGCGCGATGCTGACCGCGAGCGCCACCCCGGCGTGGGCGGCCAGGGCGTAGTACGAGCCCACCCGGCCGCGGCCGCGGCCGCCGGGCGTCCGCTCACCGGTGTCCGCCACCGCGCCCGATCCGGTCAGCCGGCGCACGCTCTCGCCCACCGTCGGCTTGGAGATACCGGTCTCGGCGGCCAGTTCGGCCCGGGTCAGCCTCCGGTGCCGCATCAGGGCACGCAGCACGTGCTCGTCGGTTAGCGAACGCAGAAGCTCCAGCGAGGGCTTGGCGGGGTCCACCCGTCAATTCTAGACAGGAGTCTTGCCTAGAAGGGCGTGGCGGGTTACGGTTCTTCTAAATAAGGAGACCTGTCCAGAAGGAGCGTCTCATGCCCGTACTGTCCCGGCGCCCGCTGCCCCTACTGCCGCACTGGGAGGAGACGCCCGCCGATCTCCCGGCCGCCATCAGGCAGGTCAAGGCGGCCCTGCGGGCCCGCATCGCCGCCTCCGGCCGGACCGTCGAGGAGGTCTTTGCCGTGGTGGAGCAGCAGATCACCGCCGAGGTCGAGCAGATCACCGCTGCGCGAAGCCGCGGCGAAACGATCTGGCCGGTCATCGACTACGCCGACATCGCGGCCGGCACGGTCACCACGCAGGCCCGGGACCTGCTGCAGCGGCGCGGCTGCCTGGTCGTGCGCGGGCATTTCGAGCGCGAGCAGGCGCTGGGCTGGGATCGCGGCGTTGTCCGCTACGTCGAGGACAACAAGTTCTTCGAGAACTACACCGGGCCGGCCGACGACTTCTTCGGCAGCGTCGGCTCCAAGCCCGAGATCTACCCGATCTACTGGTCGCAGGCCCAGATGCAGGCCCGCCAGGACGGCCGGATGGCACGGGTCCAGGGGTTCCTTAACCGTCAGTGGAAGCACCAATCCCAGGGCGCGCAGTGGTTCGATCCGGACCGGGACTCGCTGTACCCGGACCGCATCCGCCGCCGCCCGCCGGGCGCTGACTCGGGTGGCCTGGGCACCCACCTGGACCCGGGCAACCTCGACCTGTGGATGACGCAGGCCTACCAGCAGGCCTTCCGTCACCTGTTCGACGGCAGCGTCGAGCAGTACGACCCGTGGGACGCGGCCTACCGCACGGACGGGCCGCAGTACCCCGGCACGACCATGTGCTCGGTCTTCCGTACCTTCCAGGGCTGGACCGCCCTGTCCGACATGGCCCACGACCAGGGCGTGCTACACACCGTCCCGATCCCCGGCGCCATGGCCTACCTGATGCTGCGCCCCTTGCTGGCCGACGTGCCCGAGGACGATATGTGCGGGGTCACCGTCAACCAGACCTTCCCGGCCAGCACCCGGTGGCACCCGCTGCTCATGCCGGCCCTCAGCGGTATCCCCGACATCCGGGCCGGGGACTCGGTCTGGTGGCACTGCGACATGATCCACAGCGTCGCGCCCGTCCGGGACCAGCAGGGCTGGGGCAACGTCATGTACATCCCCGCCGCTCCCTGGTGCCCGCGCAACGAGCGCTATGCCGCCAGCGTGCGGGAGGCCTTCCTGACCGGGTCAAGCCCCGGCGACTTCCCGGCCGAGCACTACGAACGCACCTGGACCGGCCGCTTCGGCCGCGAGGACCTCAACGACACCGGCAGGCGCGGTCTCGGCCTGGAATGACTGCAGGATGCGGGCCGGAACCGCAGTCGCGGACGGGCCAGTTCGCTCGCCGGCGTGACAGGCGGTTCGTTTGGGCCGGAAGCGGAAAGGCCAAAACCGGGAAGGCGACCAACGCGTGGATCTGCCGAAATGGGTACTTCTTCCGGGCCCATATCTATGCATGCAGTGGAATACTCACTCATGATCCCAACCTTTCGACGATGTCACCTGCGGCCTTTTCGGTCGTTTCTGCTAGCCCCCTAGCATGGCTGTACCGGTATGGTCCGATGACCGCTTGCAGGTCGGGGCCAATGTTGTCTTCCACCCGTTGGCGCCTGTCCACGCAGGTGTATCAACTGCTAGTCGCCCAGGCCCAGGACGCCTGTCTGCTGCGTGCTCTCGCTGCGACCACGCGCCAGATGGGCGCGCCGGCCCGACTGCAGCTGTCGAGCGGCGGCGTTGAGGACTGTTCATCACCGGCTCGATTAAGCAGTGAGGTTCCGGCTCACTTCAGCGGCCGCCTCGCGGGTCTCGACGCCGAGCTTGGCCAGCACGGCCGAGATGTGGTGATCGACCGTCTTGGCCGAGATGAACAGGGTGCGGGCGATCTGGGTGTTGGTCTGTCGTTCGCAGACCAATTCGAGGACCTCGCATTCGCGCGGGGTGAGCCCGAGTGGATGCGCCCGGGTCGCTCGGCGTGGGCCGGCCGGCACTGACCGGGCACCTATGTGGCGCAGCTTCCGGCGGGCGAGGCGGGCCGTCGCCTTTGCGCCTAGTTCATCGAGACGCCGCAGTGCGTCGCGCAATTCGTCTTCGTCCGATGAGTCGAGCAGTGCGAGCGCCGCGTCCAGGCGGCAGCCGAGCTCATCCCAGGCACGCGCAGCCGTTGCGTGCTCGCCGGATTCCTGGAGCCGGTACGGCCAGGCAATAGGGCCATCGACGATCCGGCCGGAGCCGGTGCGATCAAGCCAGCGGCGCAGCGTGCCGCGCATCCACTCGTCGATGTCGTGCGCGGCATCGGCGGCCAGCTCGGCTTCGTGTCGCGCCTCGTCAACTCGGCCTTCGGTCAGGAATGCCTCGGTCCGGGCGAGCCGGGCCGGTACTACGTACTGCGGCTGTCCCGTCGGTGCCGCGTTGGCGATCGCGCTGTCGAGGGCGCGCCAGACCTCCGGCTCGCCGCGGCGCGCATGGATCACGCCGATCAGGGCTTGCACGCAGATCTGGTTCAGCGGGGCGGCCGAGCTTTCCTCAAGCAGCTGAGCACCGATCGCCACCGCTTCGTCCCAATCCCCACGATGTCCGAGGACGACGGCTCGAGCTGCGCGCAGGAAATAGGAGTGCCTGTCTAGGTCATTCTGCTCGCAGTAGGCAATGCCGTCGCGGTAGTACTGCTCTCCTTCGTCGAACCGGAACTGGTCGCACGAGATGCCGTACAGGTTGCTGTAGGCGCGGCCGGCCTGATTGGGCAGGTTGTGAGAGATGGCCAGCTCAAGTGAGCGGCGGATCAGCTCGACCCAGCTCGGGCTGGTCGCGAATACCGCGCAGCCCTCGGTGTTCAGTGCGTCGGCAATGACGTCGGATGCGCCAAGCGAATGGGCCAGAGCCTGCGCTCGCCGGGCCAACTCGATCGCCTGGCCGTTCTCGTTGCGCGTCATCTTGATGGCGGCTAGCGTCGCGTACGCCCTGGCCAGCTCGCGTGTCTCGCCGAGCGGCTCGAGGGTGCTGATCGCTTGGACGGCGGCACCTACCGCTTCATCGCCACGGCACAGATGTTTCAACGTCAGTGAGTAGTGCTGCAATGACTCGCCCTCGTGGCGGCGATCTTCGAGCAGCCGCCAGAGCCGTAGTGCGTGCTCGTCGGCGTCGGCTGCGGTTTGCGATCGGTCGCTTAGAGTCGCCTCTTCGGCAAGGCCCGTGTAGAGCTTGGCCTGCGCGGACGGTGCGGCATGCGCCGCCCATCGCAATGCGCGCTCGTACTGGGCCGCAGCCTCGCGATGTGAGCCGAGATCTACGGCTCGTCTCGCGGCGAGTGACGCGTGCCGGACGACTGCTTCTTCGTCGCCAGCACTCTCGGCGTGGAAGGCCATGCGCGCGTCATCACGGCTGTCGTTGACTAGCAGCGCGTTGAGGATTTCTGCGTGGATCATCGCCTGCCGGTGGGCGGGGATCTCCTGCGCGATCGCCAGCCGGGCGATCTCGTGCCGGAAGCGCAGTCCGATTCCCTTATCGACCAGCAGTCCGGATGCACTGAGCTCGTCCAGCGCAGCTTGTCGATCGGCGAGCAGGCTCACGTCGATCCGCAGGCCCATGAGCGCGGCGGTCTCGAGTACCTGCCGGGCCGAGTCGCTGAGCCGTCCGGTACGCGAGAGGATGGCGTCACGCGCCGATAGCGGGACTCCGTGTGTACCGGCCTCAAGCATCTCGGTGACGTAGAACGGATTGCCGCCGGCGAGCTGGTACAACTGGTCGGCGTCGAGATCGGTTCCGGCGGCCATCATCCGGACGGCCTCGGCCGACAGCGGCGGAAGGTCGAGCCGGCGCGTCCACCGGCGCGCGGCGAGATCGCCCAGCGCGAGACGCAGCGGGCTCGATGGTGCGAGCCAGTCGTCCCGATAGGTGGCGATCACCAGCACCGGCGCTGCGCGGATGCGGCGCGTGAGAAACCGCATCAGGTCGAACGTTGCCTCGTCCGCCCAGTGGATGTCCTCGATCACGATCACGTCGAGTCGATCATCACCGGTGATCTGTCTCAGCAGCGCGGCGAACAGCTCGTCGCGCTCGGGCCGCCCCCGGCACAAATCCTCCAGCGCGCCGCCGAGATCGTGGGCGAGATCGAACAACGGGGCGAGCGGTCGCGGTGTCGAGAGTCCGTCGCAGGCGCCCCACGACCAGCGGGCGTCGGGCAGATCGCGCTGGAAACGCTCAACCAGCACTGACTTTCCGACGCCTGCCTCACCGGCGATCAGGATGAGCCGCCCTTCACCCTGACCTGCTTCGTGTGCGTACTGGCGCAGCGACGCCAGCACCGGACCGCGCTCCAGCAGCATCATATTCAGGATCTTCTTTCAACTAGATCGGATGCGCGCACCGTGCCGACCCGGCCCGGCGACGGCGGGCCGATCAGGTTCGGGACCAGCCGTATGCGGATCACAACCCTTCCTGCACTTCGAAAACGTCGTCGGCAACCAGTTCGTGAGCCTCGCGATGCACGGTATTCGCGGCCTCCGCAGACGGTGCGTCGACCAGGCAGAAGATCTTGCGCTCGGCCTCACTCACCCAGTAGCAGAGATATCGGACGTCGCGCGCCCTGCGCTTTGAAATCTGCGGCATCGGCCTGTGCGACGCCATCGGCGGTGGCTCCGCCGCGGACGGTGTGGATATCCATGTAGAGGGGCACTAGCGTTTCTCCGGGTTGTCGCTGGTCGGGACAGTTAGAGCGTAGAACGCGGAGCAGGTGGCTGCATCGGAGCCATCTCCCCAAATTACGGGCGCCCCTACCTATCTTTCGTGGCCGACTTCGCGCGGCGCTCGCTCGAACCGGTCACCAAGGTCTGGCCCCAGCGTCCACTGCTATCGGAGCGGGCGCTTGCCCACCGCGTTTCGGCTGCCTGGCAACTTCGCCCCCAGGGCGGCCGGACCAGCAGCAAAGATAGGGACGCCTTCCCGATGCGGTCGCGGCGCCGAACGCGCTGAGCTAGGCGCATGGCTGACCACGAATCGCTATCAAGTCACTGGGCCCGTCCTCCGGCACAGGTGGCCAGCCTTGAACCTCAGCCCGGACGTCGGGTGCGGCTGCTCACGGTCGATAACGGTCGCGCCAATGCGCTGGCCGGAGCGTCCACACCGCGGGCAGCCGATGCATCAGCAGACAGGAGAAAGCCATGTTCACAATCTCAGCCCGCCAGGGGACACGCCCGCGGATGGCAGCGCGCAATGCTGGCACACGCATCCGCCGTTACGCCGCCGTCCTGGCCGTGATCCTCAGCGGCCTGCTGGCATCCACCGCCATAGTCCCAGCCGCCTTCGCGATGACGGACCCGCCCCCCGGCGGGGGCGGTGTTCCCCCAGCACCGGTGACCACCGTCCACGTGGTCACCACGGGCGGCATGGCGGGCTGGCAGATCGCCTTGATCGCCGTCGGAGCCGCTCTGCTCGCCGCCGCCGCGACCGTGCTGGTATACCGGGCCCTGGCCGCCCGCAGGTCGCCCGCGACCACCGCATGACGTGCGCGCCTCCTGCGGACGGTGAACGCGAAGGGTGCGCCGCCGGAAGGCCGGACGCCACGGCATAACCGCTCATCGTCCACGACGGGCCGCCAGGAACCCTCCGCGAACCGCGGTCCTGGCAAGGACCGGCAACATCAGACCTGCCGTTGTTCGGCCAGGAAATCGGCCTCGACGATCCGTGGCAGTTCAGAAATGTCCTCGTCCATTAGCCGAGCAGGGCGATGATGATCACCAGGCTGCCGCTCGCCGCGCTGATCACCGCGTCGCTGTTCTGGGGCACAGCGGTCAGCGTGACCAAGTACGCCCTGCGCGGCTTCGGCCCCATCACGCTGCTGGCCATCTCGCTGATCGCGGGAACCGCGATGCTGTGGACGATCGTGATCCTGCGTGGCCACCGCCCACCACCGCCGTGGCGGCGGGCGGTGCTGCTAGGCCTCTTCGAGCCAGCGCTCGCCTACGCCGGCGACCTGCTCGGCCTGGCCCGGACCAGCGCCGCTAACGGCGCGCTGCTATCCGGCCTGGAATCGGTCTTCATCGTCCTGCTGGCGGCCGTCTTCCTGCGCGAACGCATCACGGGCCGCATCACCGTGGCGCTCGCCCTGGCACTGGCCGGCGTCGCGACCCTCGAAGGCACGGGATCGTTCGCGGGCGCCGGGCTCGGCGACCTGCTCGTTCTGGCCGGAGTGCTCAGCGCTGCTGCCTACACGATCGTCGCCCGGGGATGGGGGACGAGTCCGACCCGCTAACGGTGACGGCCTGCCAGTTCACCACCGCGACGATCCTCATCCTTCCCGCAGTTACCTTCGTATGGGCGATGCACGCCGAAACCACACCTGGCCACGTGGCCGCGAGGTTCTGGTTTGCCGCAATCTTCGTGGGAGTCATCGGCTACGCCGCGAGCTTCCTGCTCTACAACTACGCCATCGCCCGAGTGCGAGCGGCCCCGGCCAGCATTATCGTGAATCTGATTCCCGTCTTCGGGCTGGCCAGTGCCGTCGTCTGGCTAGGCGACTCACTCACCCTCGCCCGGGTTCTCGGCGCGATCTTGATCGGACTGTCCGTCACGATCTTCACCGCCACCGAACTCGCCGAAGCACGCAACGCCGCCAAGGCGGGCGTAGCACCGTCGAAAGCCTGACCGTGCAGTCTTCGCCGGCCACAGACCCCCAAAGACCGAACACGCGCAGAACTAGCTCGTCGCGTAGTTCTCGGGCCCGGCGCTGCGGCGGGGCCGCTGCGGCTGGACCGCGGCCGTGCGGCTCGCCGATCACGAACGCGCTGCAGCGCAGGCAGCGCCAGGTGGTCCTGCCCGCCGTTGGGACAGGCGAACAGGCTCCAGTCCTCGACCTGCTCCTCTCGCGCGGAGTTCTTCCCTCTCACAGAGGGGTGCAGCGGCGCTCAGATACGCGGGCGCACAGATATATCACTGCGAGCTACTGGTGATCTCTGCGTGAGGCACCGACACCAGGGAAGGATAACAATGACTGACGGAAGCCTGATCCAGATGCGCCCGGCGGGGTTCCGCGTCCCCGGCAAGGGACGGGAACAGGGTCTCGTACTGCTCTACCAGGACAAGCTGGCCCGGGTGAGCTGGCGAGCCGAAGCGTTGGGCTACCTCCTGGGACCGCTTGTCCTCGTGGGCATCGCCTACCCGTTCATCCACACTATCGGAGCGGGCGGGGCGGCCGTCGGGGTCCTGGCCGGAGGGTGGATCGGTCAAAAGGCCGACCGGAGGATGACGGTCAGGCGTGTGGCCGAAGCTGGCGGGGGCGTGACCGTGATACCGCTCGATTCGATTACTGGCGTGCGTGCCAGGTCGGGTGGCCTCGTGGGTGGCCGGAGCTTGGTCGTGACGACTCAGGACGGTACCGAATACCGTTTCTACGGCAGGCTGGACACCTGGCAGGCAGACCTTGCTGCGGCGCTGACCGTACGCGGCCGTTCGGTCCACCTCACGCCCGAGGGCATCATGGTCACGCCGCCGGCGGCGGAAGGCTGACAGCCCGATCAGGAGGCGTCATGGAATCCGCATAACCTGGTACGACGTCCTCCTCAAGGTGCCGGAAGCCGAGACGCGTACGATCATGCGGAGATACGAGGAAAAGGCGGCCCTGCCGCGGCCGGAACTGGTCTCTGGTGCCCCGTCGAACGTGCCATGGCGGTCACGCGCGCACAGCACATCCTGGACACAGCGTGGGGTGTCCGGCGCCCCGGACCGCCGGAGGTGCTACGACGAGACGGTCGGCCTGCGTGGTCGGGCGGCGGCCTGGGCCAGCCCGGGACCTGCATCGAATCAGCCCGGGATGGCGCCACTGATCCGGGCATCGCCGGTGAGCTGCCCTGCGGTTTCCTGGGCGGCCTGCTGACGTTGCTGCCCGGTCAGCTGGCGCCGCAGCGCCGATGGAACCGTCCCGGTCGTCCCGGACGTCCGCGGACAACTCTATCCCGTATGCCTGGAGTGGCGACCTGGCAAGGACTCCACGGCAGGATCGTCTGGCGCACCGGGGCCCGGTGGCGGTCGACGGGCTGGTAGTCGATCAAGATCCCCGGCTACCCTCGCGGGGCTGCCGGGGGCGACAACCTCACGGTGCAGCTCTGGCACCCGCCCGCACGGGAATGAGCAGACCACGAACAGGCCACACCGAAGCATCCCGGCAGGAAAACCGGAACGCCGAACTGGACAATCTGAGCAGTGCCGCCCACGCACTCCGCGCGACACCAGGCCACACAGACTCGGCGATCTCCGGCTACTTCGACGAGACCGCGCTCTGCCGGTGATCAACCGGCGTGACAGCTATCGCGCCGACTGGACGGCCATCGCCAGGAGCACGTTTCGCGAAAGGGCTTTTCCGTCCTAAAGCGCGGGCCGTCCGCGACTCGGTTGTGCCCGGGGCCAGCCCGCCCCGGGCCGAGCCGCCAGCGGGCGCAGCGGCCGGCGGCCCGACGTGCCGGCAGCCCGACGTGCCGGTACCCTGGCGGCAGGAGCTTCGCGCTCCTCCCGGGCCGCCTGTTACCTTTCGCCGGGTTGTCAACGGCGCTCGAACAGCCGACGCCTCATCCGTGACAGCCTCCACCTTGACCGCCACCCCGCTGGGCAGCCACGCGGTAATTGCCCGGACAGCGCTTCTGATCCCCCGTGCCGCTCATCGCCCGCCCTCAGACACCACACGGAGAAATGTGATGACTGAGCATAACGAACCAATGATTCTAAGGCCATGTAACCATCGCGGGTGATCCACAGAACGACTCGATCTGCACGACCGAGCCAGCGATCACTACCGACCAAGACGCCAGACCAATTAGGCGCCTACGCGTGCGCCGTCAGGACGCGTCCTGCAGTCCTAAATGAGGTTCCGCTGTATTCATGAGCTCCGTGTGCCGCATAAATATTCACAGCAGCAACGGCATTGAACGTCCTGTCATGCCGCTGTACGGGCGTGCGACAACGCGAATTCGGCGGCCCTTGACGGGGATCTTGGTTAGGTCGAGACTGAACATTCCCGCTGGCGCCAACTCAGCGCGTCAGGGGACCAGTGCCCGTCAGGGCTTTTTCAGCAGGACCTCTCCCTCAAGGCCGTCGGGGTCCCGGAAGAACACGCTCAGCGCCCCGCCGAAGTCGTTGACCGTGCCGTCGCTCGCCCCGGTGGCGACCAGCCGTTCCCGGATTGTGTCGAACGCTTCGCGTGAGGCGGCGGCCAGGCCGACGTGGTCGATGCGCCCCCGGCCCCACATCGGCGTCTGCCGGTCGGCCTCGGTGTTGCCGTCGATCACGAACACGTTCAGCTGGGTGGCGGGGCCGATGTCAATCACGGTCATGGTCTCCCCGGGACCGTGGGGACGTGCCGGCCCGGCGACTGCGCCGAACACCTGCTCGTAGAACGCACCCAGCCGGGCGGCGTCCCTGGATATCCAGGCGACGTGATTCACACCATCGAGCAGCATCGGCTCTCCTTGGGCGACCACGGCGGGTTCAGCACCGCCACCCACTGTCCCGGCTTGAATTGCAGCTTCCCACTGATGTCCATGCCGTCAGCATGTAACTGCCCGCCGGAGGCCGCAAGCCCACACACGACGAGACAATCGGCGCTCGCAAGAACCGGACGCGCAGTCATGCCGAATAGCTGGCGTCGCTAGCTCGTATATTTATGCGGCGGACTGTATGCCATTAACGGCAGCAGCGATCGTCATATTCAGCATTGCCATTCGTATCGGCGCGCCTACCGGAATCTGGTGCAAGCCGTCGGTGACCACCGGGCAAAGGCGGTCCGATCGGCATTGCGCGTAGTGAGACCGCTCAAGTGTTAGCTGTCGCAGGCTCTGACAGCTTCAGTATTGGCGTTTCTGCAGTCGTGATGGCGCCCTACGTGGAGGGCGGCCGGGAACCGGGGCCGGTGGTTCGATGCGGTATCCAGGCGCGGGACGTGTGATTTGTCATGGCCAGACCGGGCGGATGTCACCGGGACTGGTGATGGCGGGCACGGGCGGGAATCCTGGTTCGCCGCGATGCTGGACCCATGAGCCCGGGTTCATCCCGGGACGTGACTGAACGGAGCCTGCCATGAAGAACTCGCCACGCGCTGGATCTCAGGATGATCGTGCCGGTACTGTCCGGATGCGCCGCTGGTCCGAGGAGAAGCCCAGCGTGCGCCTGTTGCTGGTGGCGTTCGTTCTTGTCCTGACCGGGGCGCTGGTGTGGGCGGGGTGGTGCGCGTCCGCTAGCCAGAATGCCACGTGGACCCCGGTGCTGGTGAGCATCGCCATCGTCGGCGCAGTGGCCCCGTGGAGGCGGCGGTCTTGGATGTCACGATCTCGTTGACGGGATCTGCCGGCCTGCGGCCGGCCTGGCTGCGGCGAGCCGTCGCGATCGCGCGGGCGGTGGTCGCGGCATCACAGCCGGCCGCATTTCCTTTGAGCTCCCGGGCAGCGCCCGCGAGCCGGTTCCCGGCCTGGCGGGCACGCGGATCGGCGTCACCGGGCGGAACGTGGTGCTGCAGACGCAGGACCTCCAGCGGACGCTGACGGCGCTGCTGGGATGGGCGAACTCCCGGGGGCTTGATGCTGGCCGGCCTGGACGCCCGCCCGGCTTCGCTGGTAGAGGCCGCCATCCCGGTGCGCGTGCTCACCGCCTGGATCGCGGTGGCCGGGTGGGCGGCACGACGCTGGTGCCGCTGGGAACCGCGGCGCTAGGCAGGCGTGACACCCTGGAGGGGTGACGGCGATGTGGCGGCGATGGAACGAGCGGGGCAGTCTCGGGTGGTTCGAGTGGCGGACCAGGGGCGGCGTGTACGTGCTGCTCGCCGCCGTGCCGGTGCTCGCGGTGGTCCTGGGCGTGCAGCACCAGGTGCGGGTACCCGGCCTGGCCGTTTTCCTGCTGCTGTCCGTGGCGCAGGCAGGCGTCTGCATCGCGTTGCTGCACGCGGGCCTGGGCCGCTACCTGGCCGCGGGACCGCCGCCGGACAGGTGGCTGGTCGCCTCAGCCGCCGCGCTGACCGCGGCCGGCGTGCTCGCGGGAGCGGCGGCCTTCCCGGCCTTCACCCAGTCCTCCGGCACCGCGTTCCCGGTGAGCATGCTGGTAGCCATGCTCTTCAGCGGCGCCCTGATTGTGGCGCTCACGCCCCTGCTCAGCCTGCGCGCGCTGACCACCCTGGTCCTGGTGAGCGCAGCGGCGGCCAGCGGCTTGACCGCGAGCGTCGGCCGGGAGGGCACTGGCGCCTACGGGCGGCTCCTCATCGGGGCAGCCCTGGTCTATGCCTTCATCGTCGGCGTCGGCGTGCTTACCTGCCGCTCGTCCGCGTCGACGCTGCGGATCATGTCCGAGCTCGACCGGTCCCGGACCGCGCACGCCCGCCTGGCGGTCGCCGAGGAGCGGCTGCGCTTTGCCCGCGACCTGCACGACGTGCTCGGCCGGAACCTGTCCCTGATCGCCGTCCAGAGCGAGCTCGCCGCGGAGCTGGCGCGCCGGGGCGACCAGGACGCCGCCGGGCAGATGCTCCAGGTGCGCCAGGTGGCCCATGAGTCGCTGCGGGAAATGCGCGCGGTCGTCGGCGGATACCGCACCGCCGACCTGGGCACCGAGCTGGCCGGCGCGCAGGATGTTCTGCGTTCTGCGGGGATGAGCTGCCGCGTCATCGGCGACGCGGCGGGCCTTCCTGCTGACGTGCAGGCCGCCCTGGGCTGGGTGGTCCGCGAGGGCACCACCAACATCATCCGCCACAGCGACGCCACCGCCTGCACGATCGAGCTGCACCTCCTGGATTCCCCGGGCGCCCCGCGCGCGGTGACGCTCCGCATGGACAACGACCGCGTGCACACACTGGACACCGGATCTGGCGGCAGCGGGCTGGCCGGGCTCGGCGAGCGGCTGGCCGGCCTGGGCGGCAGCATCACGACCGGGCATCCCCGCACCGGCCACTTCCGGCTGGAGGCCAGCATGCCCGCCTGCGGCGCCGCAGAGACGCCCGCGCCGTGATCCGCGTGCTCCTCGCCGACGACGAGAACCTCATCCGCACTGCGCTGGCCTCCCTGCTGGCGATCCAGGACGACCTGGACGTCGTGGCCCAGGCCGCCTCCGGCGACGAGGCTCTCGCGATGGCCCGCCGGCACCTCCCGGACGTGGCCGTGCTGGATCTGCAGATGCCCGGCCTGGACGGGATCGCTGTCGCCGAGAAGCTGGTCACCGAGCTGCCCGCCTGCGGCAGCCTCATCCTGACCAGCTACGGACGGCCCGGGCATCTCAAACGGGCCCTCGCCGCCGGCGTCCGCGGGTTCCTGCCCAAGACCGTCTCCGCCCAGGTCCTAGCCGACGTGGTCCGCACCGTCCACCGTGGCGGCCGCTACGTCGACCCCGAACTCGCCGCCGACGCCATCAGCGCCGGCGACAGCCCGCTCACCCCCCGCGAAGCCGACGTCCTGGAACTCGCGGCAGGCGGCGCCCCCGTCGATGAAATCGCCAAACGCGCGGCCCTGACCCCCGGCACCGTCCGCAACTACCTCTCCTCGGCAGCCGCCAAGCTCGGCGCCGCCAACCGCCACGAAGCAGTCCAGCTCGCCCGCTCCCGCGGCTGGATCTGACAGCCCACCCGACCCCATCCCCCGCACATACCCGGTTCGCCGTCCCTGTCGTGATCGGGGAAGGCCAGGGCCGCAGCGAACAGACCACACGCCCTAGTCCAGCCGGTGATGCCCCGGCCGGTTCCAGCGGTGAAGTTCTGGGATAACGAACCGCTATGCGCGGGCGGCACCGAGTCAGGACAAGCAGCTGCCGAAGTGTCCGCGGAAGGATCCCGATTGGGACGCCTCCTCGGTCGCTGAGCCCGTCGAGGCGACAGCACGCCCGGCGAGCGCCAGCTGGACTGACACACCGGATCGCCGATGGCGGGCAGAACAAACGTACGCTCGTTGACCAGCCGTTCTGCTAACTCTCGCGAGCAGGAAGGGCAACCGTTTCGGCTTCCTCTCCGCTGCATGCTTATTCATGACCGCCGGAGACGCGCTACGTTGCCGCGATGATGCATTGGCTTGCCAGTCGGCCAGTCTCTGCAGCAGTTCCTCACCAGCGAACTTCGCCGGCTCGCCGAGCGCCCGAGTGTGGATGAGGTGCTGGACCGCATCGAACGCCGCACAGGTGGCCAGGTGGGCCTGCACCAGGCAGCCCAGGACCTGGACGAGGAGCGGTCCCAGCATTGATCGTCATCGATGCATCCGTTCTGGCCAATGTCGTCGGCGATGACGGAAGCGACGGGCAGCGAGCCCGCCTGGCGTTCCGCGACGCTGACGACGTGGCCGCCCCTGATCTTGCAGACGTCGAGACTGTCGCGGTGCTGCGCAAGCGCTGGATCGCGGGCGCGGTTTCCGATGAAAGGTTCGCCGCGGCAGTTGATGACCTGCGGCAACTCGACATAGATCGGTACCCTGCTCGCGGCTTTATGCGCCGCGCTTATGAGCTGCGAGCGAATGTGACGGTGTATCACTCCGTTTATGTCGCGCTCGCTGAAGCTTTAAGCTGTGAGCTGCTGACCGCTGATCAGCGCCTGGCTAATGCTTCCGGACCCCGATGCGCCATCCGCGTCTTGCGCTAGCGCAGCCCTGCCGCGAATTCCACAACGACCGGTCAGCGCGAATATCACGAGCTTTCGCCCCCCGGATACGCAACAATCCCCGGCCCTGGCCAGCCCGGCAGGCTGTATGTTTATGCATCGACGCGCCCAGACGAATATCCGAATCTGCCGCGGACAGGGTCGGTCAGCGTAGTCAGGACTGAGCCCGAACGGATAAGCGTCTCCCTTTGGGCGCCGCCTGACCCCAGACTAGGTGTCAGGCCCGGATTCACGCCTGCGTCCTGCGCCGTTACCCGTCTTGCGGTGGCTGCACTCGTGGACGCTTCAGGAACCTCAAATAGAACCCCACGAATACCAGGACGATCCCGACGTTTACTATCAACCGCGCCCAGAAGTGATGCCTGAAGAACAGGACGTCCGCGCCGACCACGACAGCGACCATCGCGAGCACGTACAGCACGACAGCCGCCTGTCTTCCCACTGCTCCGTTCTACTCTGCTCGCCGGAGCGGAGCAAGATCGGTGAACCGCCAGGACGCTGCGGCTTCTCGCGTATTTTCCGGGCAAGCGGCTTGTGCGCGGTTCCGCAAAGCGCTTCCGCAGAAACCTCTCGCCAAGCGGAGGTATCCGTGGAGACGTCCGGTCATGCCGCGTGGAGCGTGCTCGGCGCAAGCCCGGGGCTCCATCCATCCCGCCGGTACCGTTGGCGTCAGCCGCCCTGGTCCCCGAGGCGAGTCAGGCGACGGGAAGCTGCGGACTCGCAGTGCGGGTGCTTCTGGTAAAGGCCCCGCGCGCGTACCCGCCGATCTGGCGGCAAGTCCCGGTCGGCCGACATGCCGTCCGAGCCGCGCCCGAATGGCCGTTCTGCAGTACACAGCCGCCGGCCACCATCACCATCGGCG
>CAWAFD010000021.1:0-95450 GCA_963781225.1 uncultured Actinomycetota bacterium | reverse complement strand
GGTTGGCGGCGGCGATGTTGACGTGGCCGTCCAAGCGCAGGAGGCTGATGGCCAGACTGCGCAGTGATGCCATTACACGAGGCGCATTTCCCGTCCTGACCAGCGATTCGTCCTCCTGGTAAGTCACGTCCCTCACCCAGTGAAGACAGTTTTCTATCTCCCAGTGGCTGCGGGCCCAGGCGGCCAGGGTGACTGGATCGGCGTCGCGGTCGCTGGGGACGAGGTAGACGACCTCGACGGTCTTCTTGCCGTTCCTCGTGACCGTGCGTCTCAGTTGCGTCACCTGGGCGGCTCCGGCCAACCCGATCCAGGCCCGCGCCAGCACGGCCTTGATGGTGCGGCGGGCGCGGCGGCCGTGGTCCGGTGCTCACGGCCGAGACAGCGGGGATCGCGGTCCAGGGCAGCTTCTTGAGCTGCCTGTACAGGGTGGGGATGTCGGCCTTGACGGTCATCACGTACTCGGCGTCCCGGCTGAGGATGGCCTGCGCGGTGTCATGCTGCGTGTGCATTGCGTCGATCGTGAAGACCGCCCCGGCCAGGTCGGTGAACGCCTTCAGCAGCTCCCGCACCGCGGGGATCTCATTGGATTTCTCGTCCGCGGCGACCTGGCCGAGGACCGCGCCGATCCCGTGCGCGAGGGCCGCGACCAGGTGCGGGGCCTTCCCGGTCTTGTTTTTCGCGCCGCGGACGGTCTTGCCGTCGATCGCGATGACCAGCCGGCCGCCGGCCTGCACGGCCCTGGTCCAGAGCCAGGCACCGAGGACCCGGTCGAGAATGTCGCCGCTGACCAGCGCGAACGCGGCCGGAACGTGGACTCCTCCGCCTGCCTGTGCGCTCGCGCCCAGCACCGCCAGGGTCTCCGGGCCTGCATCGGCGGCCCACTGCCCGATCGCGGCGAACGACCGCGACCCCGCGATCACCGCCGCGATCCCCACCGCCAGCAGCCCGGCCAGCGGAATGCCGTGCTGGCGCGTGTTACGCGGGTCCGGAACCTGGGCAAGGAGATCAAGAAGGTAGTGGCAGCGGGCAGCCGGGATAGGCGAAGATGGCATCGGCGGCCGGGTCCCTCGAAGGCAGGCGACGTTAGCGTGAGAACTTCCATCGTTCCGCCCGGGCCCGCCTGCCGTCCGCAGACACACCGGACACATCACCCGCTGCTATGAAACAGCAGCTCACAGCCTCATTTAACGACTTTGCCGCATCCCTGTGTAGTCGGTAAAGAGAATCCGCCAGGTCTTGAGGTTGGCGATGGCCCGCTCGACCGGCGCACGGAAAGAGCTGACCTGATTATTGTAATCATGCTCGCGCATATAAATTCTGATCTTCAGGTTTCCGGATTGGAGTGGTAATGGAATGGGTCCCGATGAAGCCCTTGTCACCGAAAACACCGCCCGCGACCTTGAGGATCGCCTCGCACTCTGATCCTTTCAACTTGGCCATGTCGTGCCTATTGCCGGGAACCGGCTCGGATACGAAGGTTATGCAGCCTTCGAGATTAGTGATGATCAGGGAACCGTGACCTGTTGTCTCGTATTTCCCGGCCCACAATTCACGCTTTCCTGACCAGGACCAACATGGCCACGAGGTGCCATCTACCAGGGCAACCGCACCCCTAGCAGCCTCCGCTGCCTCTTCCGCAGATGGCCGGAACTCACCGGTCGCCTGATCTATTAAAGGAGTAAGGAAAGTGATGCACCGCGAGATCGTGGACTGGCTTACGCCGAATATCTCGGCCCAGATCTCCTCGGTGATGTTATTGCGTCCGTATCCGCAGGTCACGATAAGCGCCTCGCGCAAGGTAAGCTCCCTCGGACGCCCGGATCCTCTAACCCAAGGCTTTTCGAACAATTCGGTAACGCGTACTTCAAGTTCGTCGAGTCGCTCCCAGGTCAGACCTGACATACGATAGCAATGCAACGGCTTCTCCGTTTGGAAGGTGTGTGTGAGAACCTCCTTTCTATCGTACGGAGGGCGCGTTGCCTATTATCCGGCGCGGGGTGTCGCCAGCTTTCTCAATATTCTGGAAATCTACTTTATTAATAGTAATGGTTGAGGTTCTGCATAAACCTCTGGATACGTTCGTTTTTCCGCATCTCCGGGCCGCAGGAATGCATCGGTTGCCACTTATTTTGTCGCTCAGGGCGGCACGACCAGCTCTGGAGCATCCGGCGAAATTGATTGAGGGCCTGGCCTTATCACCTCGATTCTGGGGACGTGCTGGTGGTGGGGACTTCGGTGAGGTCGATCCAGCTATCCCCGCCGAAGTGGACGGTGTTGCGGCATAGGTAGGGCGGTACGGGCATGTCGAATTGCGCGTAGCCGTCGGCGGGGCTCATCCGGAGCAGGTCGGTCCGGCTGGCGATGTCGAGCTGGAGTTTCTCGCCGGGCTTGAGCCGGACGGGGGCGGGGGTGAGGCTGAACCGCAGGGTTACCGGCTCACCGGGGGTGAGGGCCTGGCGCTGCCCGGAGTTGATCGCGATCTCAATGGTGGTGGAACGCTTCGGGTCTTCGGTGTGCGCGGCGGGGCGGATGGCTCCCATGGATAGCTGGTGCCGGGTTCCGCTGGTGTCGATGCGGGACAGGCGGGCGATCACGTAGGAGTCGATCTCGTTGCAGCTGAACCGGAGCGTCGCGCTGACGGGTCCGGCGAGCTGCATGTCGCGGGGGCTGGTGAGCTCGAAGGTCAGCATCTGCGGGGCGATGTCGTCCAGGCCGCCGAGCACGGGCAGCCCGATCGGTACTGCGGCCCAGGTGCTGGAGCCTTCTGGTGCCGGGTCCGTCCCGAGTGTGTGGGTGGCCGGGTCGGGGCCCTCTGATCCGAGGTAGAGACGCACCGGGGTGCCGCCCTGCGGGGGGAACGAGGTGGCGGTGCTGAAGGTGTCTGCTCCGTTGGTCCAGTACCGGACGTGCGGCTGCTGGCTGTAGCCGTTGGGGGTGCCGTGGAGGATGTGGTCGAAGAAGGCGAGCGCCTCAAGCTGCCATACGTATACCGGGAGCTCGTATTCCGGCGGCCCGAGGATCATCCATTTCTGGTCATCGGGTGTCCCCGCGTTCTCGAACAGGTCGTAGGTGCCGTACTGGTGGAGGTTGAAGTAGCCGAGGTTCTGGACCACGGCGAATGGCACCTGGATGTCACCGAGCATCCCGGCCGGTTCTTCCGGGACGGTAGAGGTCTCGCGGGTTTTGCTGTCGAAAATCCAGTTGGCGTAGGTGCGCAGGACGTGGTCGACGGGTGTCGCGGCCATGAACGATGAGAACATTTTGTTCACGTTCTTGTGCACGGCCTTTTCCAGCAGCGGATGCAGCAGTGCGTTGTTGGTGATATGGCTGAGCAGGGCCCGCCGTTCGGGGGACATGCGCTTGTCGTACTGGTGCTCGGTGAAGTTCGCGCCCATCCAGATGTCCAGGAAGAACAGCGCGGGGACCCCGCCGAACTGGACCATGTGACGGTAGAAATCGGTGCACAGCTCGTTGGCGAAGAAGGCACGCAGCGCGGGCGGCCGCCGGGCCGCGACGTACGGCTGGGTCATGCCGTAGTAGGAGGTCCCGAAGAGCACGACGTCGCCGTTGCACCAGGGCTGCGCGGCCGCCCAGGCGATGGCCTTCTCATGGTCGGTGACGTCCTGCGGGTCGAAAAACGTGACCTGCTCGCCGGTGGAGCGGCCCATGCCGCGGCGCTCGACGATCACCGGGCAGTACCCGCGGTCGGTGAACACCGGCGGTGAGCCGATCTCGTTGGTGCCGGTCGGTATTCCCGCGGTGTGAAATTCCGAGGTGTAGGCCGCGAAAGACACAATAGCCGGATACCGGCCTTCTGCCTTCGGCAGGTAGACGTCGGCGTGCAACTCGGCCCCGTCACCGACGGGAATGAACTGGTCTGGGAGGGTCCGTGAACCCAGTCCCTCGAACGCGACGGCCGATGGCTTCCATCCGGCGTACTGGATGCCGTAGGTGGATCCTTTAAGGGAGATGTGCTGGTGCTCGTGCTCTTTCATTGGTGGTTCCTCCGATTTGTTTACCGGCGATTTTCCGGTTCCGGCGCAATGCCGTGGGCTGGTATAGGACGGGATCAGCCTTTCTGGGGCTGGGTGAGCATCTCCAGGAGATGCGCGAGCATTTGCTCGTTGGCGTCGTTATCCGTTTGGTCTCCTTCGGTGATCGACAAGATGGTGGCGCCGACGACCGCTGCGTGGAACAGCCGCCCATCGGCGGTATGCGACAAGATGCGCTCCGGGTTCCCGGTGTCGCCTGACAGGGCGGCGAGCAGGTAGGTCATGCGCTGGCGCATGCCCGACACCAGTTCGCGCATCGGGGCCCTGGCCGACGGTTCGCCGCCGTCTGCGGCCAGCACCAGAGCCATGAAAACCCTCGTTGTTTCCGTTGACGTCACCAGCGCCGTGACGTTCTTGACCGCAGCCTCCCGGGATGGCGAGACCTCCTGGGCTTCCAGCCGCGTGAGCTGAGCACTGACAACGCGCTCGGCGACGGCCGTCACCAGATCGCTGCGGGTCGGGAAGTAGTACGTCAGGTGACTCTGGGACATGCCGGCTCTCGCGGCCACCTTGGGCTGGGTGAGCGCGGCATACCCGCCTTCCCGCACAGCAGCGATCGCTGCGTCGAGCAAGATCGCACGGCGATCTGGCATGATTGCCCTCCTTTCCGTGGTTCAGGTTGGTCTACTAACCAATTTAGGTTAGTTTACCAACCAACTAGTGGCCGCCAATAGGGTAAGAGCCGTTCGTTAGGCTGCGCTCTTTGATCGCGGACTCGGCCGCGCCGGTAGCTTGCATCCAGGGGCCATGCCGAGCTTCTTGCTAACGCGGGCGCTTACAACGTCTGGCAGGTCACTGACGGGCGCCCGAGCAGGATCGGGAGAGCCAGGACGAACACGGCGAACGACGCCAGGATCGGCCACAGCACCCCGTAGCGGGTCAGGAACGCTCCCACGGCGGCGGCGGCGGCGAAGATCACGATGGACACACTCCGCCGCATCGCGTGGTGATTGTCGCCGCCTCCCAGGGCGGAATCCGCGGCCAGGTAGGCCAGGGTCTTGGTCATGGCGTTGGTGGCCAGGTCGAGGATCCCCCAGCGGCGGATGAGAACGTTCTGCATGCCCATCGCGACGGCGAGGATCCCAATGACCAGGTACCGGGCCGGCCGACCGGCCCGGGGTGAGTCACCGCGACGGCTATCGCCGCGGCGCCGATCAGGGCTGCGTCGCTGGCAAAGCCGATCCGCCGCCCCGTTTCCCCGTCCCGTCGTACCAGCCGGCCGCCCGCCACCGCCCCTGCTACGAAGCACGCCAGAGCCACCGCGTACGGCAGCACGTTGCCAGGCACGAGCGATGTGAGGCCGGGGATCCCGTGGGTGCCCAGGCTGAAGGCCAGGAAGACGATATTGCCGTTCATGGTCTCGGCAAAGACATGACCGAGCCCCAGGAAAGTGGCCGCGTCGAGCATCCCGCAGACCGCGGTGATGGCACCGACGCCTGCCCTCAACGGCAGCCGCGAAAAGGATGGGCGCCTGGCCACCAGGCCGGCCGGGTCCGGGCACTCCGGCTCGAGCCCGGTCGCGGGCACCCGGTCGCTGAGTCCGCCCGATGCACGCGCTGCGACCCAGAAGCTCACGGCGGAAGACGGGGAACTCATTTCGGTCTCCTTGACGCTCAAGCAGGTCTGTGCGGTAGCCCCACCCTCACCTGAGCTCGGAGGAAAATCCCTAGGGAGACTCCCTAGTCTGGTTAGTACACCAACCAGACTAGGGAGAGGCGGAAGTTCATGCCGGGTTGCCGTCGGAGCTTGCTCGAAGCGGCGATCGCTGCTACGCGGGAAGGCGGATACCGTCACCGAGCAGGATCGCGAACGTGGTGCGGAACTCCATGAGCGAGAGCTACGGCTTACTGAGGTAGGAGCTGCCGGATCCAACGCGCGCCCAATACGTGCCCAAACACACTGCGTCTGAGGTAAAGGTGCAGGTCAGCAGTCAGTTGAGTTGTCCCGTGGTAAGGAGAAGGTCTACGGTTCGATTCGGTAACGGGGCTCTAGCTCAGTTCGATGCCTCATACTCCACATGGACCGGGCGGGTGGGGCACGCTAAAGCGTGAAATAGAACGTGGCGCCCTGCCCTGGCGCCGATCGAACCCACAACTGCCCGCCATGGCGTTCGACGATGCGTCGGCTGATTGTCAGTCCAGCGCCCGCGCCGCCACCGCGAGCGCTCGGCACGTGCACGCGGCGGAAGATGTCTTCTTGCTGCTCGGCTCGGATGCCAATGCCGTTGTCGCGAACGTAGAACGCGCGCAGCGGCTGGTCGGAATCGGGCGGCACGGCGTCCAGGTAGCCCACCTCTACCCAGCGTGGCGAGTCGGCGCGGGCGTACTTGACAGCATTGCTGACCAGATTGGCCAGCACTTCCTGCAGCCGGATCCGGTCACCGGAGACGGCGCCCAGCCGCATCGGACGTCGCAGCTGCACGTTGGCGTTGGCGAAACGAGCGCCGAGGATTTCCTCGATGTCATCGAGCACATCGTCCAGCGATACTGTCGTCATGCGCAGGTCGTCCCAGCCTAGCCTCGAGTACTCCAGTAGCGAATTCAGCAGATCGTCCATTCGCGAGGCGAGCCGGCGGATGGTATCCAGGTGCTGCACGGTGGCATCGTCAAGCGCGGAAGAGTCCCGTTCTATGCGCGTGGCATAGTTGACGATCCCCCGGAGTGGCTCCCTCAGGTCATGGGATGCGACGCGGGCGAACGCCTCGAGTTCGTCATCGCTGTGCGCAAGCTCGACGTTGGCCGCATGCAGCGTCGCCGCGTGCCGCACTGCAACGTTGCGCAAGGCCCGGTAGGTCTCCTCGGCGATACCGTGCGCCTCGCCCGACCATGGCAGGCATTGCCCGCGTACGGTCTCCTGCCATACAGAGGAGGAACCGCGCGGGGTCAGCCGCTGCCCCCGGCTGCCCGTCACCACCGGACGCTTTGGATCGGCGGCCCACCGCACGGTGCGTGATACTTCCTTGCGGAACCAGGCAACCACATCGCCAGTGGAACTCAGCGGCACGAGCAGCAGGCCGGCGCAGTCACCAGCCAGATGGGCCAGCTCGCCCAGTTCCTCGCCAAGGCTGTGCGTCGACCATGCCCGCCCGACTGGCCCTGAGGGCAGGTGTGCCAGCAAGGTTGGCAGTCCTGACAGGTCCGGCACCAGGCCAGACGCGTACCAGGCGGCGCCGAAGCGCGCGTAGACGCCATCGGCGCCGGCCAGGTCGCACAGCCGGGAGTCCGCGACAAGGTGCTCGCCGAACCGTTCTGGTCCGACGGCATCGGCAGCGTCGATAATCTGCTGCAGGACTCGCCGGGCCTCGGCCTCGCCCGCCGCACGCTGGCGATCCTCGACGGCGCTCAGCTGCAGCGACAGCGCGATGCCGAACATCTCACAGGCGGCGCGCTGATCGGCACTCAGCCGCCGGGGTGTGCCGCTGTGGCAGGCAATTAGCCCCCACAGCCGGCCATCCTGGATGAGCGACAGTGACATGGAGCCGCGCACGCCGACGTTACGCAGGTACTCCAGGTGATAGCTGGACACGGTACGCAGCGCTGAACCGGACAAGTCCAGAGGCCGTTGCGTGCCCGGCCGCTGCGGAGGTATCAGCGCCACCCCGTGGTCGTCGACGTCGGCGATGACCCGTATCCAGTTCTGCAGATACAGGCGCCGTGCCTGCGGCGGCACGTCAATCGCCGGGAACCACAGCTCCAGCCACGGCTTCCAGCCTGGCGCGACATCCTCCGCGATCACCTCGCCCGGCCCGTCGCCATCAAAACGGTAGGCGACCACCCGGTCGTAGCCGGTGAAGGCCCGCACCTGCCGCACCGCGGCCTGGGATAGCCCTGTCACCGTGCGCGTGCCCTCCAACTGCAGCAACGCACGCCGCGCCGCGGGATAGAACGACGAGAACCGGAACGGCTGATCGGCGGATGGCTCGAAGTCGCAGATCACGAGGCCGTCGTTGCGGTGCACGCTTGCCTCGAGCTGGTACCCCGCCTTACCCCGCTCCAACTGGACCGGCACTATCGCGGCGACGCCGTCATCATCAGAGGCTGCCTCGCGAAGGTACCGGGCCTGTTCGGCGCCGAGAATATCCGCTACCGGCAAACCCAGCAGCGCGTCCGCCGCCACCCCCAGCAGCGCGGCAGTATTCGCGCTGGCCACTGTGATGGTCAGGTCCGGCTCAGCCAGCGCCAGCAACGCGCCGTGTGACTGCACCGAGCCCAGCAGGTGAATCGGTTCGCGAGCACACTCGGAAATGTCGAACACGGTTCCGGTGGCATATTCGGCGGCCACCTCACGCGCCGATAGCCTGGACTGCGTTTCGTCCGTCATGCTGCCTCCCGCACCGCCAGGCCCAGCCTCGGTTCCAAAGCGCAGACGTTCTTACGACAGACTAATCCAGCGATACTTTAAGCGGACGTGCCTGGTTACGATAGTGCGGTGACGCAGGGACCTCGGCGCGGGCTCCTCTGGGGACAGCTACGGGAATCCACTCGGGCTGCGCATGCGCGGGCTGAGGCGAACCTGGCGCCGCTGGCGCAGCCAGACAGTCTCCCCAGATATGCAGCATTGCTATGCGTGTTCTGGGGTTTTCAGGCACCCATGGAGCGGCTGCTGGGCCACCAGGAACTGCCGTCAGCGGTCGGCTGGCCGGCGCGGCAGCGGCTAGGTGCACTGGCCGCGGACCTGACCGATCTTGGTGTGTCCGTCGCGCCACTGCCGGAAGCGGCCGGGCTGCCCACGCTCTCCAGTCCCGGCGCGGTGTGGGGAACCCTGTACGTTACCGAAGGGGCGACGTTGGGCGGTCGGGTATTGCGGCGTCACATCGAAGCCCGGCTCGGACCGGTACCGCTGAGGTTCCTCGATGGCCACGGCGACCGCACTCAGCCGATGTGGCGTGACCTAGGCCGGGCTCGCCGACCAGTACGTCACGACCAAGCTCGACAGGCAACTTGCTCAGCACACCGCGATGCAGGTATTCGCCGCCTTTAGCACATGGTGCACCGCTCCCAAGAATGTTGCGACCGTCTGACCTGGGTTTCAGCGGGTCGCTTATGTGCCCAGTGTAATCTGCTGATCACGCCGCCGGTTGAAGCGCTCGGCGGCCGCCTGGACCTAGTTGCCGACTTCGGCGACCGGACCGTGCGGCTACCGGTCAGCGACATCACAGCCGTCGCCACTCGAGAACTGTGTCATCTTGCCCAGGCATCGTTCTCGGCACGTCGTGACCGCGGCATCGCCGATCTCCAGAAACCAAGCCGTCGTCAACCCGGACCGCCATGCCCTTGCCCAAAGACTAGGCAGACCGGGGATACCTCGATGATCACTAGCCGTAAGATCACGCGGAGCCTGTTCGCGGTCATGCCGGGATGGCTGATCGTTATCTGCGGCGTCTGCCTTGTTCTCCCGTTGGCCAGGCTGGCGGCACTGCTGTTCACAGCAGGGCTGTGCCTGGTTCAGCCTGTGAAAATCCGCCGCGCGATTAGCGCGTGGAAGGGCGGAAAGTCGCACCGTGCCTTCGAAGAAATGCTTGCCGCAGCAGGGGCCGGTACGACAGTACGCTGATCCCGGTCCTCTTCCAGGACGCGACCGCCGAGAGTCACCAGTCTTGCCATGCATAGCTTCGTCCTACCGAGCCAAGTCACTTACGTACTGCCGGAGTTCGGAACACGGCGTGACCACGACTGGACGGTACCTTCCTGAGCTGGACCTGTGGACAAGCGGCGCGGCCCGAGGCTGGCCAACGTGCCCGCTTATGTCCATTCAGCATGCCTTGCGGGTCTTTGGTGCAGGTCAGGTATACGAGGCAGTAGGGCCCAGCTAGTGATGTTCACGCAGCGGCGCGCTAACGAGTTGGCCGACCCAGCTACCGAGCTGCGGGAGCCCAGCCCGACGCTGCGCACGGTTCAACACCCCAGAGGTGAACCATGCCTCACCCCCGATGGGCGAGGCGTATGACCGGATGGTGCGGAAACATAGAGGCCTGCTGAGGCCTCAGCCTGCAGTCATCGGAATCGGGCGGGTCCGGTATTCATGCCCTCAGGCCGTCCACCAGCGGTGGCCGGGGCGATGGGAGGTGACAGGCCCGTGAGAATCGGTCGCAGTGTCGCTTATACCGTCATGGGCGCGATTCGCCGGTTCGGCGTCACCGGAAGAACCGCAAGCAGCCTGACCGAAGATCCTGAAAGAAGCGGGCTGGCCTAGCGATCATGGCGACAAGCGGGTTCGGGTTCGGTTCACGGTCGGATTATCTCGACCGTGCCGTCTACACCACCATCACCATCATGAGTGTCCTCATCGTCTATGACGGCTGGCAGCACCTCAGGTTCTGGGCCGCAGTCGGCGTGATCCTCGGCCCAGTGTTCGCCATGTTCATCTCGCACGTTTTCTCAGCGTTCCTCGCCCGGCAAGCCGAACTGCAGCAGCGTCCCGGCCGCAGCGAGCAGATGAAAATCATCCGGACCGAGGTACGTTTCTTTCTCCTGGCCGCGCCTGCCCTTGCGCTCCTGATCATCTTGACTGTGGCCGGGGTCTCACTCGGCACCATCATCCAGGCCATCGTCTTCCTGGAGGGCGCCTCACTCGGGTTCTGGGGCTTGCTGGCAGGCCGCCGGGCCGGGCTTACTGGGTGGCCACTTACCCGGGCGGTAGCTGTCGGCCTGATCGTGGGCATAATCGTCCTCGTACTCCAAGTCGTTCTCCAGCCCGGCCACGCTTCTGTGGGGTGACCGCGCAGTCTTCACCTGTGGCCGACGTCCCGCAGCATCTTCTGGCACATCCCTCACCAGACCGGGGCCCTAAGGCCAGCTCACCCTTAAGGATGGTCCCTGCCTTTCGGAGAGCAAGGTGAGACGCGGCGGGCGGTCTCAGGCGAGGGTCAGGTTGATGCTGTTGGCAATAAGCCAGAAGCCGAGGATCGAGCTCCCCAAGACGATCACCTGGTCGGTGTGGGTGTCGATCCAGGTCCTGAGTCTTGTCAGGAACGCTATGCTCTGGTCCGGTCTGAAAACGGCGAAGATCTCCATGCTGAGGTAGGACGCTGAGGCCAGGATGCAGAACGCGAACAGCGCGAGGCCGCTCTCGAAACTGGACAGCTGGGCCTCCATAACTGTGGCGGCGCCGGCGCCGATCAGTGCCCAGGGCTGGACCGCGGGTGCGAGGCCAAGAGCGAACCACGGGGACATGTTGTCGACGTGTTCCTGCCACTTCGGGGGCTTTTTCGGCTTCTTCGGGCGTCTCATCCTGCGGCGCTGGCGGATCGCGATCGCGACGAGGCCAACTCCGATGGCGATCTTCACCGCTAGCCCGGCAAGCGAGGGTGCCGTGCTCGGCTTGGGAGGGTTATTGCCTGTTGCAAGCAATGTGATCGCGACCACGATCGCCACGGACGCCAGCCAGCCAACCACGAATGCCGCGCCCTTTATCGTGCCGTGCCGTGAGGGCAGCACCACGATGAATGCCGTCAGCGGCAGCGGATCGAAGGCTATCGCCAGGCCGATCAGGAGAAGGTTAAGCACCATGCCCGTTCTCCCTATCTCGCCTCGATGGGAGGGGCCTGACGCTGGGCGCCGCTCGGTTGGGCCCGCGACATGTACGCCTGCTTCCCTCGCTCGGCAAGGTGGGCTCAGCCACCCCGGCGCGCCTCTCGGCGTGTCTTCGGCGAACGGGCCCGGCGCCCGTTCCGGCCCAGCGGCCGATGTGGAGACTTTGATCCGCGCGCGCTGCCGTCGGCTGCGGGCGGCCCGAATGCGGGATTCTTCCGAGCCGTCTCACCGCGCCGGGCTTGGCCCTACGAGCCTCGCTCGCGAGAGCATCTGCCCGTACTAGCTCGTTATGGAAGAGAAAGGGCGTCTTTGCCCTCAGCCCCGGCATGCCGCCTTCGATGGCGCGGATCCTTCTTTGAAGGCGCCCGGCCCAGGCCCTGCTGGTCAGCACGACTGCCAGCAGGACGACGACTACCAGCAGATTGCTGTCGAGCAGGGCGATTAGCATGCAGTGACGCTATCCCCGCTGCCGGCTACGCCAGCTCACCCTGGCGTGGGTGAGCTGGCCTGGCTCCGCTAAGGGACGACCTAGCAGAACTCAGTGTGACACTGCCCGATGCCGAGCTCGGCGCCACGGCCCGGACGTAGAATCAGAATCCCTGTCGTCGGACAGGGTTCCTTACCTCGCTCAGCTCATGAAGCGTCAGCTGGCCGCCGCCGGCAGGCGGTGATGGCTCAGCCCGGCGGCTGAGGCTGATTCTTCTGGTCCAGGATGCGCTGCTTGGCCGCCGCGAAGGCAGCATCGGAAAGCACGCCCTGATCGCGGAGCTGTGCGAGCTTGTGCAGCTGCGATATCCACGACGTCTGGTCATCTGTAGCCACGGGCGGGGGCCGGGCAGGGGCGGGTGACTGAACGGGACTGGCTGGCTGGGCAGGGACGGCGGCACCCGGGCTGGCAGCAGTCACGAGCTGCTGGCCTGTGGGATTCACCCCGAGCTGACGCCAGAACCGCTCGGCCTGGGCCAGGTACTGGGCTTGGGGAAGCCGCCCGGCCCGGAATGAGACAGTCTCGCTGGACATCGAACGCAGGTATGGCACTTGTGCGTTGCTGATCTGAAGACCGCGGCTGCAGATGGGACAGACCAGGTAGTCGTCCGTCCCGTAAGGCACGACGGGGACGAAGTACAGGCGCACCGACTTCCTCGACCGGACGTGGTGAAGGAACACCTGGTTATGACAGTTCGGGCACACGCACGGCGCGACCTCGCCCAGATCATCGGGATGGCCTGCCCCGAAGCCGAAAATCACCATGCAGTAATCAAAGCCGAGGCACCCGCGCAACGGCTCATCCTCTGTAGGTGATCTCGGGCGACGTCAGCCGGACGCTGCCTGCAAGATCGGCACGATCTGGGCATCAACACGGGAACTCAACCCATGGCAAGTCGCTGCGGGAAAGCCGGCAACATGATGCGCCCTCACCGGGATCGCGCGGGCGGAGACCGGCCTCGCGCCGCCCGGAAAGGGTCGCGGGCTGAGCGGCTGGCTAGTCCTGCCCCGCGCCGGGCAGGGCCAGCAATTCACCGAAAGCGCAGTGCGACTTGCCGCCCGTCGCCGCACGGCCAGGCGGCCACACTGCGAGCAAGATGGCCATGTCAGACATCGAGGGACTGATACCGGTCGGCGCTGCCATGAAGGCTGCTGCTGGGATTCATGCTCACTGGTGACGGAACGCAGCCGCGAATTAACGACTCCAGACCGCAATACCGTTTCTCACCCCCGGATGGGTGATTCCGGCGGCCGCGTCGCTTGCTTTCCTGATATCAGCACCAGCCGAGGCATCCGTGGTGCGTGCCAGCCGGCGGCACCGCCCTGCTGCGGCATGGGAGGAGTGGCCATGATGGTGACGACTGATGGAGCCGCGGCTGGAAGGTCTGTCCCGCTGCTATCTGGCCAGGGCCTGTCGCGAGCCGGGGCGGGGGAGAAGCCATGCTGATTGCGCTGCTCCTAGCGTTGGGTGTCGATCTGATCGTCGTGGTGGTGTTCGCTGTGGTCGTGCTGGGGCGCAGGCGTTGGCTCAGACGGCAGCCAGGTGAATTCGCCGGGGCGATCCGCGTGTCCAGTGGCGAGGTCGACGGCCTGAGCGCGAAATGGAAGCACGGTTCCGGCCGCTGGGTCCGCGACGTACTCGTCTGGAGCAAGGCACCGCTGATGTTCCGCAATGAGCTGGTACCGGTCGACCGGCTCTGCGGGGAGCGTCCCGCACATGCCGACGGCGTGAAGCGGCTGGGCGACAGCCCAGTCATCATCGAGTTCGCGTCCGTCGACGCGAAGATCGAGGTCGCCGCGCGGGCTGGGAACCGCGCCCGGGTAACAGGTCCGCTGACGGCTGATGTGATCTGACGCCCTTATCTCGTGGCGGCAGACGCCACGGGGCTCGTTAATACAAGCGACGATGACGGAGGATGCGATGAGCGGCAACGGACGGGATGGGGTCTCGGCGGAGACGCTGCGATCAATCTCGACACCTGACCGGGTGGAGAGCCGCCTGGGGACGCTGGAGTTCCGTGATGGGGCGCCAACCAAGGCGACGGCGGAGCTGCTGTATGACCACCTGGACTTCGTGCACGGGGTGGATGCGTTCATCAACGCTTTCCCTGGTGCGTCGCTGATGGCGATACGCCAGGGGTTCCTGGACATCGGAGTGGAGGACAACTCGTTCCTGCTGTTCTCCGAACTGATGGACTCCGCGTCGCTGTTCCTGACCGCGAATTGCGACACGATCTACTTCCTCAGCTTCATCGACCTGACCGGCGGGCCGATGGTGCTGGACATACCGCCGCTCGGCCCGCCGTCGGGGATCCTGGGCACCATCGATGACATGTGGTTCGGCTGGGTCACCGACTTCGGCGTCCCGGGACCCGACCGGGCCCAGGGCGGCCGGTACCTGATCGTGGGCCCCGGCTACGACGGCCCGCTGCCCGACAGCGGCTTCCACATCTCACACGCCCGGACGACACGGGTGATCGTCCTGGGCCGGGCGTTCATGGCCGACAACGATCCCGCGCCCGCAGTGGAGGCGATCCGCGCCGGCGTCCGCATCTCTCCGTACCAGCCTGGAGCCCAGGGCACGGCCGTGTCGACCTACCTCACCGGCGGCGCGGCGCATCTCGGCGCCGTGCAGCCGGTTCCCGAGACCCGGTTCATCGAGGGGTCCGGCCGGTCGTTCAACACGATCCCGCCGAACGACTTCGCCTACTGGGAGACCATCAACGGCCTGGTGCAGCAGGAACCGCCGGGGGCCGGTGATCCCGAGACGCTGGGCCTGCTCGCCTCCGTCGGCATCGTCCAAGGGAAGCCGTTCAAGCCCGGCGAGCGGATGCGCAAGATCCTCCAGGATGCGGTGACCGTTGGTAACGCCACCGCCCGTACGGTCTCGTTCGCGCCGCGGCCGGAGGAAGGCTGGGCCTACTATCCGGGCTCGGCGTGGTTCAACATGCTGTTCACCGGTGGCTATGAGTTCCTCGACCCGCCCCCGCAGCTCACCGCCGACGGTGCCGTTCCCGCTCCGAGCGACGGGGCGCGCAAGCTCAACGCGCGCACCGCGTTTTTCTACCCATACACCGGCATCACCCCCGCGATGTGCATGCGCCTGCCTGGGATCGGCTCGCAGTACCTCATCGCCATGCACGACGCTAGCGGGGAGTACCTCGACGGCGCCCGCAACTACCGGCTCACCCTGCCGCCCGGCATTCCCGAGAGCCGCTTCTGGTCGGTGCTGCTTTATGACAACCAGACCCGCTCCATGCTCCAGACCGATCAGCCAAGGCCGGACCTGGGCAGCCAGTCCGGTCGAGTCACCACCAACCCAGACGGCTCGACAGATGTTTACTTCGGGCCCACGGCGCCCGCCGGCAAGGAAAACAACTGGCTCCAGACCATCCCAGGCAAGGGCTGGTTCACCGTCCTGCGGTTCTACAACCCGCTGCCGTCATTCTTCGACAGGACCTGGCGTCCCAGCGAAATCGAACCGACCTGACAACAATGCCAGTACTTAAAGCCTGGCTGTACCTCGTGATCCGCGCGGCGCTGCGCCCCCATGGCGGGCTGCGTGCCAGTGACCTGGTGCTGCTAGCCGGCGCCCCCGAAGCAGGCCTCGTCCGAGGTGAATCACGCGAACGGCACTCTCGCGTCGATGGCCCGGCTGATCATGGCCTGGGCACGCCGCGACTTGGTGGTGAACTCCACCTCATGCTGGATCAGCCCGGGCCGTATGACGCCAGATCGCCGGGAAGTTGTCGGCCATGAGCTCCTCGGCGCGGTGCTGCCGCCAGGTGAGCGAGGATCTGCGCTGCGGCGGGGCGGCGTTCAGCAGGACGGTGAGCAGGGCTCTGGCCTGCACCAGCACCATGGGAGACCGGGAAGCGGACTCGATGAGATCGTCCAGGGCGGTGCGCAGGTAGTCATCCCAGGAGGGGAGCGCCAGCACCACCTTGACGGCCCCGGTGCTGTCGGCCACCTCAGCTACGTCCAGGTCCCGGGTTACCAGGCGCAGCAGCAGGCCCTGGACCGTGTCCAGCACCTGCACGGCGGTGGCCGGGTCGTTGACGGCGGGCGACAGCGCCCGCAGGCCGATGTCGGCCAGCAGCCGGAACGCCAGCAGCGGGTCCTGGTGGAAGGTGCGCTCTGGCCCGGTCATCAGGGCGTCCAGGACTGCCGTGTCGCTGGCGTCGGCGCCGTGCAGGGCGGCGACGACGGCGCCTTCCTGGAGGGTATCGCCGATGCGGGCACGGAGCACGATGATGGTGCCGTCGGGGGTATCGAGGAGCCGGTGCAGGTTGAGTCGCTGCAAGATAGCCTGCCGGTGCGGCCAGGTGACGGCCCGGCGCAGCGGTGGCAACGGCGCGGGATTCGTGTCGCCCGGCCCGGGCTGGGGGTACAGGTCGTCGAGGATGCTGCGGCCGTGGGCGGCGATGTCCGACAGGGTCGGCGCCAGCTGGATGGAGGCGAAGGCCTTTACCTGCAGGGTCCGGATCATGGCGAGTGCGGCGAGCACGGCGACTATCTCCGCGGCGGGCACGATCACCGATGCGTGCGGGTCGTTGCCGATGACCAGGGCTGCGGTGACCGAGAACACGAACACGCCGACGGCGAACCCGAAGGTCCGCCACACGATGGGGTCGTCGCGGAACAGGTTCAGCCGGGGAGAGAGGCTGGAGAAGGCCCACTGCACGACCAGGAACAGCAGCGAGAAGATGATGCTGACCAGCCCCAGCACGCCGAAGCCCACTCCGATCAGCGTCTCCGTCACGCGGCTGCTGGCCACGGTCGGGGCAGCGGTGATCCGCGGCAGCAGCAGCCCGAGTCCCAGCCCGGCCACCGCGAACAGCAGCTGCGCCAGGCCGGCCCGCAGGCGGCGGCGGGGCCGGTCGAACCGCCTGGGCCGGCGGGCGGCAGGCTCCCGCATCACCGCCCGCGAACCGATCCCCGCGGCGACCCCGCCGGGCAACCTCTCCTCCGCGCCGTTTCCGGTCTGTCACCGGCCAGTTGCGGCAGCCGCGCGGTGCGAGCACGACTAATGGGGGACCGGCGCCAGCCTGCTGGGCCGGGTACGGCGGCCGTGCGGCGACGGCCGCGCGGACTGGAGGGGCTCGTGGCGGTCCGGGATGACGAGCTCGTCTTGGACATGGCCGCGCACGCTCCCGGTTCTCCTGACCTTGCACTTTAGAGGTTAAGAACGTCTGCGGCGGCCTACCTCACCCTTCGAGGGTGAGGTAGGGAGGGCTGGGGCCCCGGATCATTGGCGGAGCGGCAGGCCTTCCCTCACCGGGGGCGGACATGGCCCGGTGCGGGCCGCGGGCTGCTCAATCGCGTCGGCGGCTGCGGCATATAGAGAGCTTGCCCGCGACGCTGTGGCGGTCGTGTGCAGGCGGCCGGAAGGGAACACGGCTGATGAACGTGATTCGCCGGCGGTTGGCTGCGGCTGGCCGGTGGCTGGGGTCGGTCGCGCCGGAGCGGCGGTTTCTGCGGGCGGATCTGGTGGCGGGGTTGCCGGGGGCGATCAGCAGTGTCCCGGACGGGATGGCGGCCGCGGTCCTGGTCGGGGTTAACCCGGTGCAGGGCCTGTATGCGGGGTTCGCGGGGCCGGTGGCGGGGGGGCTGACCTCCAGTACCCGGCTGATGGTGATCACGACCACGTCGGCGGCGTCGCTGGCGGCGGGCTCGGCGCTGCGGGGCGTGCCGGAGGCCGAGCGGCCGGGGGCGCTGCTGCTGCTGGCGCTGATGGCCGGGGCGGTGCTGGTGGCGGCGGGGCTGGCCGGGCTGGGCCGGTATACCCGGTTCGTGTCGTACTCGGTGATGATCGGGTTCCTGACCGGGATCTCGGTCAACATCGCGTGCGGTCAGGTCGCCGACCTGACCGGCGCGGAAGCCAAGGGCGCGTTCCCGGTGGCCAAGGCGGTCGACGTGATCATCCATCCGGCCGGCATCGACCTGGCCTCGCTGGCGGCCGGGCTGGGCGCGCTGGTGATCCTGGTGGTGCTGGCCCGCACCCGCATCGCCATGATCAGCGCGCTGATCGCCCTGGTGGTCCCTACCGTGGTGGTGATCCTGGCCGGCGCGGGCAGCGTGGCCCGGGTTGGTGACGCGGGGGATATCCCCCGGGGCATCCCGGTGCCGCAGCTGCCGGACCCCGGGCTGTTCTCCGTCAGCCTGGTCACCGGCGCGCTGGCGGTCGCGGCGATCGTCCTGGTCCAGGGCGCCGGGGTCGCCGAGGCCGCACCCAACTCTGACGGCGCCCCGTCGGACATCAACCGGGACATCATCGCGCAGGGGACCGCGAACCTGGCGTCGGGGTTCTTCCGGGGCGTGCCGGTCGGCGGGTCGGTCGGCCAGACCGCGCTGAACGTCTCGGCCGGCGGCCGGACCCGCTGGTCGGCGATCTGGTCCGGGCTATGGATGCTGGTGATCCTGGTCCTGTTCTCCGGGCTGGTCGCCAAAGTCGCCGTCCCGGCGCTCGGCGCGATCTTGATCTTCGCGGCCACCGGCTCGCTGAAACCAGCCGAGATCGCCACCATCTGGCGGACCGGGCTCACCTCCAAGATCGCGGTCACCACCACGTTCGCCGCCACCTTGTTCCTGCCGGTCGCCGCCGCGGTGGGCATCGGGGTGGCGCTGTCGCTGCTGCTGCAGCTGAACAGCGACGCGATGGACCTGGCCGTGGTCGAGCTCATCCCGCGCGAGGACGGCCGGTTCGAAGAACGCCCCGCCCCGGCCGCGCTGACCAGCGGCCACGTCACCATCCTGGACGTGTACGGCAGCCTGCTGTACGCCGGGTCCCGCACCCTGCTAGCCCGCCTGCCCGACCCCGCCACCGCCCGCTCACCCGTCGTCGTGCTGCGGCTGCGGGGCCGCACCACCCTCGGCGCCACCTTCATCAAGATCATCACCGGCTACGCCGGCCGGCTCGCCGACGCCGGCGGCAGGCTCTACCTCAGCGGCCTGCGACCCGACCTGACCGAGCGGCTCCGCCGCACCGGCAGCATCACCGGACCCCTCCGCGCGGTCGAGGCAACCCCGGTCGTCGGCGAATCCACCCACACCGCCTATCTCGACGCCGAAGCCTGGCTGGTCAGCAAGCACGACCCGCCGGGCCCGCCTGAAGCGGCCGGCGACGGCGGCCCAGACACGACACGCCGCGGACGAGGGCCCGGGGAGCCGCCGGTCAGCTGAAGATCCTGGCCTTCCCCGCTGGAACCCGGCGCTGGTGATAGCGCCACGGTCACCCAGGCCAGGCCTGAGGCTGGCTGATCACCCGTCCTGGCGGGCCGGGCCCGCGCCGGTCCCCCGCACTGCGGCGGGTGCCCGGCGGATGAGCCTGCGCTCCGGTACATCGGGCAGGCCGCCGTGGTCAGCGTCGGCTGCGGCCGGGGCGATCCGCGGCCCGAACCGCCGGGCCAGCGGATCGGCGGTCGCGCCGTGCGCTACGACACTGAGCAGCACGGTGACGGTGATCACGGCGACCGCCTGGCGGGCCGCAGGCTCGCCGATGTCCTCCAGGGCCAGCAAGGCGAACACCACAGAGGCCAGGCCTCGCGGGCCGAACCAGCCCACCAGGCCCACGGCGGTCCAGCCCAGCCGCGCCCCGGCCAACGCGGCCGCCGTCGGCAACATCCGGATCACCGTCAAGCTGAGCACGGCATACACCACGACTTGCCACGTCAGGCTCTCCAGTGCCGCCGCGACCGCGATGGCGCCGAACGCCAGCCAGACCACCAGCGACACAAGCGCGCCGGTTTCCTCGACGAACGGCACCAGTCGCGCCCCGCGCTGGCCGCCGACGGCGCCATACGCCAGCCCGCCGGTGAATGCGGCGATGAAGCCGTTGCCGTGCAGCGCCAGCGCGGACGCGTAGGCGCAGATCGCCAGCCCCAGCACCGCAGCTCCCGCGAAACCCTCGGCCGCCCAGCCGCGGCGGCGCGCCAGGCGGACCAGCCAGCCACCCGCGCCTCCCACCGCCACGCCGATGAGCAGGCCCACCGCCAGTTCAGCGACAGCCGCACCCGGGCCGGTCCCGTGAGCATGCTCGGCGGTCTGCGCACCGGCCACCGCGACCAGCACGAACGGCGTGGCTATCCCGTCGTTGAGCCCGCTCTCGACGTTGAGCAGCCGCCGGATACGGGCCGGAACCGCCGGATTGACCATCATGCCCGCGCCCAGAGCGGCATCGGTCGGCGCGAGCGCCGCGCCTACCAGCAGGGCGAGCCAGATGCTCATGCCGCTGAACATGGCCAGCGCCAGCGCCGTTCCCAGGCCGATCGTCAGCGGCAGCCCGACCCCCAGCAGCCGGGCGTACAGGCCGGCGTCTGCCCGCAGCTCCCGCAGCCCCACCCGGGAGGCGTCGGAAAACAGCACCAGCACCAACGTCGCCTCGGCCAGCCCCTTGACCAGCTCGGGCGCCGGGGTGACACTCAGCACCGCCAGGGGCCCGTGGGTCAGCAGCAAGCCAGCCAGGACAAAGATAATCGGCGCGGTCACATCGAACCGCTCCAGCCGCGCGGACAAGCTTCCCCACGCGAACACCAGCGCCGCAACGATCGCCAGATCCGACTCGCTCATCGCCTCACCCGCCGCAATCCCTCACAGCACCGGCCCGGCAAAGCGCCGCCGGCAGCAGCTGATCACACAAGGCCGAGCGGGCTGATGAGCCGTCGCCGCGTGGCTCCAGCGGCACGGACCCAATCGCCACGTTCGCTCCCCATTCAGCCGGCTGGGCAGCCGGTCCCAGCAGGTCAGCCAGCGTCCAGGTCGCGCCCCGCTGCACTGGCAGCATCCCGCTGGCTGGCCGGTGACACCTCACCCAGCGAGGGTGAAGCACAACCCGCCATTCTGGCGAGCTGGGCGCTGGCCAGCGGCCTCGTCTCACCCTGGCTCCCATCCAGGGTGCGCCAGAAGCCTGTACCCCGCGATGCGGGACCGGTGATTCACCCCTCGATGGGCGAGGCACGCGCCCACGTTGGGCGGAACCGTAAGGCCTGATGAGGTCTTAGCCCGCAGTCATCCGAATCGGGCCGGCCCGGTGCTCATGCCCGCAGCTGTCGCCAGCGGCGGCCACGGCGATAGGAGGTGACGGGCTCGTGACCATCGGCGGCAGCATCACACTCATCATCCATCACTGACCTGCTGATGCAGTCCAGCGCGGCAAGCCGTCCGCGTCTGGGACGAAAGGACTCTAGTCATGAACCCGCCATCCAAGGTAGATGTCGATGACAGCACAACGAAGACGCTGGCCGGATTGGCCATAGGCGACCCGGACCTCTTGGCTGAGGGCCTGGAACTGCGTACCGAATGGCAGACCAGGAGCGGCCTCGACGCTCGTAGCTATGCGCTCGTCAAGATCGCCGCCCTGATAGCGCTCGACGCCCCCCCGGCCTCTTACCTCTGGCAGGTGGCCAACGCGCTGGATGCCGGGGCTACACCAGCGGATCTCGTGGGCGTGCTGATAGCCGTCGCACCGCAGGTCGGCGGGCCGAAGACGGTGGCGGCCGCGCCCGAGCTCATGGTTGCCCTCGGCCTGTCTCTCCCGGAAGAGCCCTAGCACCGGGCCAGGCACGAGCAGCAAACGACAAAGGAGGTACCCATGTTTATGCGACGACGCCCCCTGTTGCGTGCGGCCGTGGTGGGCGGTGGCGCCTACGCCGCTGGACGGAGCATGGGCCGGCGGGCCGAGCAGCGGGATCAGGCGGAGGAGCAGCAGGACCAGCGTCTCAGCCAGCTTGAACAGCAGCAGGCGCCGCCGGAGCCCGACCCGCCCGTATCTGCTGCGCCAGAGACCTCGCCGATGGTTGACCAGCTGAACCAGCTCGCCACCCTGCATCAGCAAGGCGTCCTGACCGACACCGAATTCGCCGCCGCCAAGGCCAAGCTGTTCGCTAACTAACAGGAACTTTGCCAGAACCAAGAGTGGCCGGCGCGGTCGGCCTGGTCGTCTCGGTACTGTTCCTCGCCACGCGGCGCCGGGGACGCGCATCAGCCCAGCTACATGAGGAGCGCCGCAATACCGAACCGCCCTCCTGCCTCAGCCGATGCGGCGCGGGCGGGTGCGTAGCCGATAACCCGCCCGGAGCGGGCGAGGTTCCCAGGCGGCTGGCTCGGCAAGCCGGATCGATCATCGACAGAACGAGAAAGAGGACAACATGGCTGATCTGATCGCGATCGGATATCCCGACGAGACTACCGCCGAGGCCGCCGCGGACGAGGCGCGGCAGCTCGCGAAGGACCTCATCATCGAGCCCGATGCAATCGCCGTAATCGTACGGGACAAATCAGGCGACTATCACGTGCACACCCGCCACCACCTCGTCGGCGGCGGGGCCACCTGGGGCATGTTCTGGGGCCTGCTATTCGGGCTGCTGTTCTTCATCCCTGTCTTCGGGATGGCCATCGGCGCCGGGCTGGGCGCGCTGATGGGCAAGGTCACCAAGTCCGGCATCGACGCACAGTTCCAGGATCAGGTCCGCGGCATGCTGCAGCCGGGCACCTCGGCACTGTTCCTCATGGTAGAGAAAAGTCACCCCGGACAAAGCCGTCGAGGCCATGAGCAAGTACGGCGGCACCGTACTGAAGACCTCATTGTCCAAGGAAGGCGAACAGGAGCTCCAGGACGCCCTGCACGGCGCCACTACATAGGGCGCGACCTGGTGCCTTGCCGCCGCGGCTCGCCACGGCGGGCCGCCAGGTCGACCCGGAGAGCTGATGACTCAGCCGTGAGGGCAGTTCGTGTCGGCGTGCCGAGACTCGTTGAGGTACCGGCACGCCGACACGAATGCTCGGCCGGGTCCCCAGCCAGTACCGCCGATGCGCGATGCCGGCCAGTCCACCGAGAATGGGATGGCATCCAGCGGTGCCCCGTTAGCTGGGTCTCCGTTGGAGCAGGCAGTCGGGTCTCGCTATCTGCATCAGGTCAGTCACGGTGCGGGCGCGGGTCGATGAGAAGCACGCCGGTAATTTCAAACCGGAGATCGACGACCCGCTGAATGACCCCGACCAGCGCTGCCTGATCCGGCAGCTCGCAGCGAAGAGTTGTCGTGTCCGGCTTTACGATGACCTGGCAATCGTCGAACTCCGCGCGGGTCGCGGCGCCCGCCTGGCCCGTGAAGGTGATCTCGTACGTAAGTGAGCGCACCTGGATTTCGCCCTCCGGTCTGCCGGGTCCGTTTGGCCAGCATGCGTCAGGCTCGGCCCTACGTCATCACCCATCAGCGGGTGATTACCCCATCGCCAGCGATCATGCTGCGCCGTAGAATCACGATGGTCGGGGTCTGCTGTCATCGCCTAGGGGCGGGAACTACGGTGAACGTGTCTTGGTAGAGGGAGCGGCCGGGCGGGGCGGTTCACCGAGCGCGCGATTCGCGGTAACGAAGTTCCGGCCGCCGGCGCTGCCCGCGACGCTGGTAACAAGGTCGGCTCTCCACGACCGGCTGAAGGCCGGTGCTGACCGGCGGCTGACCGTTGTCGTGGGGTCGGCGGGAGCGGGCAAAAGCGTGCTGCTGTCAAGCTGGGCGGCGGCCCGGTCGCCGAGCGTCACATCCTGGCTGTCGTGCGACAAGGCGGACGCTAACCCGGTCCGCTTCTGGGCCGGTTTCATCGAGGCCCCGAAGGCGATGGTGCCGGAGTTCGGTGCCGATGCCGCCGACCTGCTCGCGATGGACACTGTCATGTCGGCCGACATCATCGCGTCACTCGCGAACGACGCCGCGAAGCTGCCCGCGGGTTCGGCGATCGTAGTGGACGACTATCACTACGCGGCGCACGAAGTGTCCGGGAACATGGCCGATCTGGTGCAGCGGTGGCCCGCTGGGACCGCCCAGCTGGTGCTGTCCAGCCGCGTCGATCCCGCGCTGCGGCTGCACCGGCTGCGGATGTCAGGTGAGCTGTGCGAGCTTCGTGACCGTGACCTGTATTTCTCGCTGGCCGAGAGCAGCGATCTGCTGGCGAACTTCGGTGTTGAAGTCGCCGGTGCTGAGCTGGCGGCTCTTTACCAGCGCAGTGAGGGATGGGCGGCGGCGCTGCAGATGGCGGCGCTATCGCTTCGCGGCGGAGACCCGGCGCGGGTGGCGCGGGCACTGGAGGTGCACACTCACGGGATCGCTGAGTATTTCATCACGGAGGTTCTGGATCAGCAGCCGCCTGAGGTGGCCCGCTTCATGCTCGATACGTCCATCCTGGGCGAGCTGACCGCGGACGCGTGTGCGGCAGTCACCGGAAGGCAGGACGCGGCAGTGCTGCTGCGCAGCATCGACGCGGCCAGTTTGTTCGTGGTGGCGCTCGATGAGGAACGGACCGGCTTCCGCTACCACAATCTGGTGCGCCAGATGCTCCGCGCTGAGCTGCGGGCCAGGGACCGGGCCCGCGAGCAGGCGCTCCAGCTGCGGGCAGCGGAATGGTTCGAATCGATCGGCGACAGCCGGCGGGCGTGCCGCCACTTCCTGGCGGCCAGGGAAGCTGACCGGGCCCTCACGCTCCTGCGTGACCGGGTCGTGACCGACTTCCTGCGCGACCCCACGATGGCACCGCCGCCTGATCTGAGTATGGTCGACCCCGCGCTACTGGTGGATGCTCCCGACCGGCTGCTAGGGCTGGCCGCCGACTTGCTGGTATCGGGCGACGTGACCCGCGGCGGGCAGTACCTTGACCTGCTGGAGCGCGCCCAGCTTCCGATCGAGCCCGGGTCACAGCTCGCGGCCCGGATCGCGGCAATGCGATCCCTGCGGCTCGGCGAGACCGGGCAGCCTGAGGCGGCAGTGGACGCGGCCCTGACCGCGCGGGCCATCCAGGACCGGAATTCGCTCAGCGATGCGTGGGTCGCGGCACTCCCGACGGTCCTGCTACGGGCCTATACCTGGCTGGAAGACTACGATGCAGTGGAGCGCGAGGCAGCCGCAGCCCTGGCCGACCCGTCACTAGCCGAGCCGGTGAAGCTGGTGCTGACGCGCGGGGCACAGGCGCTGGCCTGGTTCGAGTCCGGCCACCTGGCCCAGGCCGCGGACGCGGCCAGGACCGCCGATGCGGAAGCGCAGCGGCTGGGATTTGCCCAGCACTTTTTCGCCGTGGATTACCTGCGGGCACTGGCAGGCCTCGCGCTAGAACGGCGCGACCTCGACACCGCGGAACAGCTCGCCGAGCAGGCGCTATCGATCTCCGAGCGCAAGCGGCCTGTCTTTGAATTCCTGGCGCTGCTGGACCGGGCCCGGATCTGGGGCGCGCGCGGGCAGGTCCGCGCCGCGCTCGCGACCATCGAGACGGCGCGCCTGGTCCTGGCCGGGACGGGATCGGTGCTGCTGGCGCGGGCCGATGAACTGGAGGCGCTGCTGCGCCTGTCGCTCGGCGATCTGCGCTCCCCGGCTGAGCTGGCCGGCGGGCTGCCCGCCGCCCGCCGGGCCCTGCTGCTGGCCAAGGTCGCGCTGGCTTCCGGCGATCACCATGTTGCGCGTGAACACCTCCGGGCGCTGTCGCCGGGCGCGCTGTCGCCGCGGCGCGCGCTGGAACGGCAGATACTCCTGGCCGCAGCCGCGATCGAGCGCGGTGATCCCACCGCCACCGGCGTCCTGTCGGGGGTCCTGGACGCCGCCCGCCGCGAGGGCTACCTCAACGCGGTCGTGACCACCGCACCCCAGATGACGAGCTACCTGGCCGGGCATTCAGCGCAGCTGCTAATGGATCCCTTTACCGAGCAGCTGATCAGCGCGGCTCTCCAGGTCCGCACCACCGGGTCTAGGCCCTCCCGGCCTGGCCGCGGGCTCATCGAGCCGCTGACCGCGGCCGAGGAGCGCATCCTCCATCTTCTGCCGACCAGCACCTACCTGCAGATGGCAGCTGTCCTGTATGTTTCGCGCAACACGGTAAAAACCCACCTCCGGTCGGTCTACCAGAAGCTGGGCGTGGCATCACGCTCAGAGGCCATCCAGCGGGCCATCGACCTTCGCCTGCTGTGAGATCGTCCGTTGTCCGGGTCCGTTCTGCTGAGTACCCCTGCCAGCGCGGCGTCTTCGCCAAGGGAGCCACGCTCCTTCGGGGGGCCAGTCCCCCGCGGCCACCGCGATGGTGACTTGCCGGGGTGGTGCCGGCCAGGCTGGTCCCCATGAGTCTGGAAGGCCTGAGCGGCCTGGTGAACAGGATCATCGCGTGGGCGGACCGCCTGCAGCGCAAGCATGGTGCGCTGGGGTTCCCCTACGCGGTGGTGAAAAAGTACGGCGACGATGAGGGCGGCCGGCAGGCGGCGCTCATCACCTACTACGGATTCCTGAGCATCTTCCCTCTGCTGCTGCTCGGGGTGGCGATCCTGTCACGGGTGCTGGCCGATCATCCCGACCTTCGTCAGCGGCTGATCACCGCGATCGTGCCGCAGGCGCTGCGGTCCACGGTCGAGCATTCGCTGGCCAGCTTGCCGACATCGGCAGTCCCGTTCGCGGTCGGCCTGGCCGGTTTGCTGCTGTCCGGAACTGGTGTTGTGTTCTCGGCCTACCAGACACTGAACCATGTCGCGGGGGTCCGGTATCGCTTCCGGGCCGGATTTGTCTCACGGTACGTCCGGGTATTCGTGGTGCTGGCGATGCTGCTGCTGGGAGCAGTGGCAACCGGTGCGCTGACGGTGGTGGCCACCGCGCTGCCCAGCCAGCCCGGCGTGCAGCGGGCCGCCGCGGTGCTCGGGTCGGCGCTGGTCGTCTTCGCGGTGCTGCTGTTTGGTGCCAAGCTCCTGCTGGCGCGGCCGGCTCCGATCAGGGCGCTGTGGCCGGGAGCCATCATCGGCGCGGCGGCGGTGACCGTCGTGCTCAACGCCGGGCCGCCGTTGCTGGCCCGGCTGGTGACCAAAGCCGGGCCCGTCTATGGCAGCTTCGCCACCGTGGCAGGCATGTTCGCCCTGCTGTACCTGGTCGGGCAGGCGCTGGTGTATGCGGCCGAGGTGGCAGCCGTCCGCCATGCCCGGCTGTGGCCACGCGCCCTGGACCCGGACTGCCCAACTGCGGCTGATGCCCGCGCGCTGGCCTTGCTCGCCCGCGAGCAGGAACGCATCCCCACCGCCCGCGTTGAGACCCACCTCGCAGCACGGGCCGCCCCGCCGGTACCGGATGGTCCCGCACCAGCCAACGATGCTTCAGGGTGACCCGGCTACTTCAGCGCGGTCAGCACCTGTATCAGCTGAGGAAGCCGGCTCCTCCGTTCTTACGGAGCCTGGGTGCATGGTGCCGATGCATGTCGTCGGGTCGCCAGAGGCAAGTGTGGGGGAGGAGCATGTATGAATTCGCCCGCTGAACCACCAGAGGGTGTCAGCACGTCCGACGTGCCCGATCGGTCCGGCCCGATCAGGCGGCTTTATGACAAGATCACCGGCGAGGTGGCGGTCAAGCACCCGTGGTATAGGTTGCCCAAGGTTGCTGGCCTGGCTGAGCTGATCGGCATTCGTGACACGCTCCGGCAGGAGAACCTTTTCGATACCTCTCGTCTTCCCTCGGTTAACCCTGTTCAGCCGCCGTCGTATGACGAGTCCTACCTGACCGCACGCACGGCGGATGGCAGCTGGAACGACCTGGAGCACCCCGAGATGGGGATGGCCAGCACACGTTTCGGGCGGAACGTGCCGCTGGATGACACCTGGCCCGACCAGGACAAGATAATGACGCCAAACCCGCGCGAGATCAGCCTCAAGCTGATGACCCGCGACACGTTCAACCCGGCCACGGCCGGTAATGCGCTGATCGCGGCGTGGCTGCAGTTCATGCTCCACGACTGGGTCAAGCACGGCACCAGTCCCCAGGAGAACCCGTGGGTCCTGCCGGAGGTAAAGGGCGACTACTGGCCCGCACCTCCCGTGGTCGTCATGCGCGCGGCACCCGACCCGACCACTCCCAAGGACTCGGTGCAGGCCCCGACGCACCTCAACGTGAACACGCACTGGTGGGACGGATCCTCGATCTACGGCAACGACCTCGACCAGCAGCGGTTCTTGCGCGAAGGCGCGGGAGGTCGGCTGCGGGTGGTCGATGGATTGCCGCCGGTCCCGCCTGACCCTGCGGACGACCCAGCCCTGGTGCCGGGTTTCTGGCTAGGCCTGGGCATGATGCAGACGCTGTTCTCACTGGAGCACAACAGCATCGCCGCCATGCTCGCGGCAGCGCACCCGGAATTCGACGACGAGACGCTGTTCGCCAAGGCCCGGCTGATCACCTGCGCGCTCATTGCCAAGATCCACACCGTCGAATGGACGCCCGCGGTTACCGCGCACCCCACGGCTGTCGAGGGGCTGTACGCGAACTGGTGGGGCCTGGCCGGCCCGAAACTGCACAATTTCGTCGCGAAGATCTCCAAGAACGAGGCACTGCGCGGCATCCCCGGCACCGATACAGAGGACTACGGCGTGCCGTACGCACTCACCGAGGAATTCGTCGCCGTCTACCGGATGCACCCGCTCATCCCGGACGACTTCGACTTCCGGTCGGCACGCGACGACGCGCCAACGCTCGGGCCGCGGTCGTTCACCGAGCTGACCGGCCCACAGGCCGTCCCGATCCTGCGGGACCAGCGGCTCACCGACATCATCTACACGTTCGGCACGATGAACCCGGGCCTAGTCACACTGCACAACTTCCCGAAAGGGCTGCAGAGGTTCACGCGGCCCGACAACGGCGCCTACATGGACATGGCAGCGCTGGACATCCTGCGCTGCCGTGAGCTCGGGGTGCCGCGGTACTGCGAGTTCCGCCGCCTGCTGCATATGCCCGTGCCGCAGACCTTCGATGACGTCACAAGCAACAGGGTGTGGGCGAAGGAACTGCACGACGTATACGACGGCAAAATCGCAGATCTCGACCTCGCCCCCGGTCTGATGGCCGAGGACTTCCCGGAGGGCTTCGCCTTCAGCGACACAGCATTCCGGATCTTCATCCTGATGGCCTCCCGGCGGCTCAACAGCGACCGGTTCTTCACAGGCTCCTTCACCGACGAGGTCTACACCCCCGAGGGCATGACGTGGATCACGGACAACACCATGCGCTCGCTTCTGGCGCGGCACTGTCCGGACCTGGAGCCGGCAGTAGCCAAGCTGCCGAACGCGTTCGGGATCTGGCCCAGGACGGCCGCGAAATGACCGCGGGCAACCCGGCTGCGGGCAATCAAGGCGCGCCAGCGGAGATCCTCGAGCACAGGCTGGCACTGGTGATGAACGGCGGGGTCAGCCTGGCCGTGTGGATGGGCGGCGTGGCCTGCGAGATTGACAATGTGCGCCGTGCGTCCAACGGCATCCCGCCCCGCGACGGCGCGACAGAACAGGAGAAGGCTGTCCACGAGTTGTGGGCCCAGGCAACCCGGCGGGCCGGCGTACGGGTGACAGTCGACGTGATCGCGGGAACCAGCGCGGGCGGCCTGAACGGCGTGCTGCTGGCAACGGCGATCGCCCGCGGGGCGTCGCTGGCCGGCCTTCAAAAAGCTCTGGCACGACAGCGGCCAGATGTCGGCTGAGGCGCTGTTCCAGCCGCAGCAGCACGGCGTGCTGTCCCTGATGAACGGCGACTTCTTCCACGACCAGATCGTCGGGGAGCTGCGGCAGATGGCGCCGACCCCGCATGGCCGTGACATCTCGCTCATCGTCACGTCAACGGCGCTCGGGCCGTCGTCCCGGCGGGTCATGGATTCAGGTGGGATTACCTTCCCGGAGGCGGACCACCGGCGTCGTTTCCATTTCTCTCGGCACAGTGCCCGGCCCTGCTACCGCGGGGACGACAGTGGTTACCAGCTGCAGGATGGCCGGCCGGTCGATGACCTCACCGACGATGAAACGCTCGCGCGGGCCGGCCGGGCGTCGGCCTCATATCCGGTCGCGTTCGCGCCGGTGGAGGAGACACCGCTGCTGCGCCAACGCCGGGTGTGGCCGGATTGGGCGACCAGCGACACCCCCGACTGGCTCGCTGACGGCGGGATTCTCGACAACTCACCTTTTGACCCGGTCCTCGAATCGATCCAGCGCAAACCGGTCACCGGCCCGTGGAAGCGCACGCTGTGCTTTGTGGTGCCGTCCGGGGCAGAAGCCGTCCTGGGCCGCGACATCCCACCACCGGCCCGCGGGGTGGCGGTCGGCCAGGTAGCGGAGCCACCGCCGTGGACGTCTGTCGCCGCAGCAGCGTTCAGCTTCCCGCGGGAAGCCAACTTCCGCGATGACATCGACCATCTGCACCGGACGATCCGCCGCGGCCGGTCGTCGTTCGACGTCAGCCGGTTTCAGGCGCTCACCGGGACCACTCCCACCCGTGCCGGTGCCGCGGAAGCACCGGCGTCCGGGACGTTGCTGGCCGAGGCACGGGAGATCTGCACTGCCGTGCTCCCGCTCTACCGGCAGTCCTGCACGGCGGCCGCGATCTACCAGGTGCGGGACACGATCGTGCGCTCACGCCCTGACGGCTACATCGACCCCGTCGGCGATATCACCGATGCCGGCCCCGGTCATGCTTCCCATCCGTGGCTGCCGGGCACCTTCCCCGCGTCGGGCGACCCCCTGTCCACGACGTGGGAATGGGGAGCCGACGCGGCCGATCGCGTGGTCCGGACCATGCTCCGCGCCACCAGCAGCGAATCCGCACGTGGATCCCGGGCTGCCATCAGCGAAGCTGGCCTCAGTGACCTGCGGAGAGACCTGTCGAAACGGCTCCACCAGATCGCGGCGATCAGCCAGGCCATCGACGGATATCTGGTATCCGCGGGGAAAGAGGCGGCCAGCCTGTCCGATCCGATGGTCATCGGCATGCTCGATACGGCCTACCGCACGCTGGGAGCAGCGGCCGCACTCGCATCGATCGTCGCCGGGGCGGCACAGGCGTATGCTGGCGCCCGGCTCGGTGACCCGGGCCTGGCGGCCGACGTCGTCGCCGCCGCACTGGCGGTAGAGGTCAGCAATGGTGCGGGATCGCTTCCGGATGACAGCCCGCGGCCGATCTTCAACTTCATCCAGTTCGGGCTCGGCAACCCGCCGCCACTGCTGCGAGCCGGCTACCGAAGCGCGCTAATAGGCCCGGCCGGAAAGCCGAATGACCCCGACAACATCCTCTACGGAACGCGACTGAACCACTTTGCCGCCTTCGCCGACCCGGACTGGCGCGACTGGGACTGGATGTGGGGCCGGATGAACGCGCTCGCGCACCTGGCCAGCCTGCTCGGCCTGAACGATGACGACGTCAACGACCTGACGCAGGCTATCCTCGCCGCCGAGAACCGCCAGCTGGCAGCCGTCCAGGATCAGATCGGGACGATCATGAACCTCACCGGCCCGGAAATCCGGGATTACCTGAGATCAGCCGACCGGTTCCCGCCGGCGCTCGACGCACTGTTCGACCTCTTCCGAAGCCAGGCGCCCACCAGCCCCCGGCTCCCGAATGGACTACAGGACCTGGGCCAGGTCGTATCAGACCTTCTCGCACGCTCCGGCCACGAGGGTCACGTCCGCCACCACATCCTGCGCGACGCTGCCCTGATCCCTAGAGACCTCCTCTGGAAGCACGTAAACCAGGCCGGTAACAAATCCGGGTGAGCGGCAGGAGAGCTCTGGCCTTGGCTCTTCCCAGTCGCTGTGCTGCTCGATGCCCGCATGGAGGTTGAGAAATGGCAAGTGCGCCGTCGCCCGGCTCTCCTGCTGGCCCTGTCAGCCTCTGGCCATAGAGCGCCGCCGGGCCTGCCGGCACTGATGCGGGGTCCGGGCGCCCGCCGGGTTAAGAGCCGCTGTGAGGCGTCCTGGTTACCGGGCAGGGGTGGCCATACCGCGCGCCGACCAGGCTGGGGCAAGGACGGCCGCACCCAGGACCTAAGACGCAGCTCGACCGTGCCGTGGCTGATATCGAGGGTCGCCGAGGGCAAGCTGGCTGATCAGGCCCGAAGAATCGTTCCCACTGCGCCGCCGGCGCAGTGGCGACCCAGGGCTTCGGACGTGATCGCCGGTATCGACGTCCCCCACATGGCCCGCCACGCCAACTACCGCATCGCTTTCGACATGTACGTCGGCATCATTGCTGGGCCGCGAGACTGCCCGGCTGTCATTTCATCTGTCGAGCTTGTGTCAGCGTTGATCAGGGCGGCGATGGTCGGGTAACGGCGCAGCTTGTCCAGGCAACGGCGTCGGGTGGGCCCGATGCTGCCGACCGGGATACCCAGCCGGGCGCTGATCTCGGCGTAGGACCCTGGAGGGTCCTCAAGCAGCAGGGCGATCAGCCGCTGATCGGAGGGCGGCAGGGCCGCGAACGCCTCACGCAGCGCGGCGTAGCGCTCGGCCGCCAGCACCTCCTGCTCGGCCCGCCCGGATTGCTCATCCGCGATGCTCTCGGCGTCTATCACATATCTGGTCGCCGGCTGTCCCTGCGTGGCGCCCAGGACCCGAAGACACTCCCTCCGGGTCACGGTGGCCAGCCAGCCCGGAAGGGCGGCCGGGTCGCGGATCTTCTCCAGATGGTCCACTAGCTGCAGCCACACGGTCTGGCCGACGTCCTCGGCATCGGCGTCGCCTAGCCGGTAGTTGCGGCAGATGGACCAAACCAGCGGGACGAACCGTTCCACCAGCGCATCCCACGCGGGCTTCTCGCCCTTGGCGGCGCGAGTCACGAGGTCAATGATCACCGGGTTGTCACGCATCGGTTCAGCACCTGTCTATGCCGGTGCCCGAGGGGCCGCGGCTGGCAGGCCCGCTCTGGCAGCGGCGCATCGTGGGACACGCCACCGCTATCGAGGGCACTTCCATGTCCGCTTGCGCGACGGTGCTGAGTGTCTTTGCAGTCATGGTGGCGGTTCTCCGAGCTGCTTGAAACGGGTCAGGAACGTCCGGGCAGCGGCAAGTTCCCACCTGGTGGGCGGCTGCCGGGACTGGCGAGGCGCGAGCAAGCGCTCCGCTGGGCGTCACTGGTTGGCGTGGGTCAGACTGCTGGTGGTCTAGCTCATTCAGCTCACGGGTGAGCTGAATGAGCTGGCGCATAAGGGATGTCTTTACTTCTGGCAGCGGGCTTTGTCTTGTCTTCCACTGTCGCCCCGCAGCCGGGTGGTCACCATACGTAACCAGGCACAGGATGGGCACAGGATAAGATCGGTTGCGAGACCGTGCGTGTGCCGCAACCGGGAGTGAGCTGGCAGCGGACAGGCGGGCCGGCGGAGGATAGGGCCTGTGGCGGAGCAGGGTGGGCTGGGTTTCGGCGGACTGCTTCGGCGGCTGCGCGATGATTCCGGGCTGACGCAAGAGGAGCTGGCTGACGCCGCGCAGGTGAGCCAGCGGGCGATTAGTGATCTGGAGCGGGGCATCAACCACACCGCCCGCAAGGACACCGCTTTGCTGCTGGCCGAGGCGCTGAACCTGGCCGAGCCGATGCGCCCCTTGTTTGTCGCCGCGGCCCGCGGCCGCGCCCCAGCCGCGGGAGTGCTCGCGGCCCTGCAACGGCAGGCGCAGGAGCCATCCTGGGCCGGGGGTGGCGGCGTGCATGGCTTCCCAGCCGCGCTGACCAGCTTCATCGGCCGGGCCGAGCCGCTGTCCGAGGTCGCGGGCCTGCTTTCTGATCACCGGCTGGTGACGGTGACCGGGCCGGGCGGAGCGGGCAAGACCCGGCTGGCCGCGCAGGTGGCCCGGCAGGTGGCGGCCCGGTTTGCCGATGGGGCGTGGCTGGTGGAGCTGGCGCCGGTGGCGGACCCGACTCAGGTGGCGGCGGTGGTGGCCGCAGCGCTGGGGGTGCGCGAGCAGCCCGGACTATCGGCGGCCGAGGCGCTGGCGCGGGCGCTGGCCCGCCAGCAGGTGCTGCTGGTGCTGGACAACTGCGAGCACGTGATCGGCGCGGCCGCGGCGCTGTGCGCGGGGCTGCTGGCGGCGTGTGATGATGTGCGGGTGCTGGCGACCAGCCGGGAGCCGTTGCGCGTGGCCGGCGAGGCCAGGTACCGGCTCGCATCGCTTGCCCTGCCAGATCTGGACGACCCGGCTGAGGCGGCGAGGGCGGAGGCGGTGGCGCTGTTCGCGGACCGGGCCCGAGACGCGGATGCGCATTTCACGCTGGATGACCAGACCGCCCCGGCGGTGGCGCGGCTGGTGATCCGATTGGATGGGATGCCGCTGGCGATCGAGTTGGCGGCGGCGCAGGTGGAGGCGCTGGGCGTGACCGGGCTGTTGGGCCGGCTGGATGAGCGGCTGGCGCTGCTGGCGGGCGCGGACCGGCTGGCGCCGTCGCGGCAGCGGTCGCTGGCGGCGACCGTGGCGTGGAGTTACCAGCTGCTAGATGAGGCCGAGCGGCGGGTGTTCCGGGCGGTGTCGGTGTTCCCGGCGGGGTTCACTCTGGAGGGCGCCGAGGCGGTCGCGGGGGAAGCCGCCGGGCCAGCGGTGCTGCGGCTGGTGGACTGCTCGCTGCTGACCCCGCCGCGCGACGGGCCGGATGGCCGGTCGCGGTATTTGATGCTGGAGACGCTGCGCGGCTATGGGGCCGGGCGGCTGGCCGAGACCGGGGAGCAGGACCAGGCCGCCGCCGCTCTGGCAGCATATGCGCTGAGGGTGGCCGAGGAGGCCGCGGCGGGGCTGCAGACCAGGACCGGGGAGCGGGAGGCCGCGCGCTGGCTGGACGCGGAGGACGCCACCATGCGGCAGGTGCTGGCCTGGGCCATGGGCCACGACCCGGAGGTAGCGCTGCGGCTGGCGATCGCGCTGGGCTGGTGGTGGTTCCTGCGTGGCCTGCTGGCCGGTCAGTACCGGCTGCTGGCCGAGGTCACTGGGCACGCCGAGGTGGGCAGTGACCGGTGGTGCGCCGCGCAGTTCTTGTTCGCCTGGGCAGCGGAGTTCTCGGCCGACATGGCCGGGGCGGTGGATCATTTCACCGTCCTGCGCGACGCGGTGGCGGGCCGACCGCCGTCCCCGGCGCTGGCCGACGCCCTGGCCGGCCGGTCGTACGCGTTGCGGGACCTGGGCCAGTTCCCCGAGGCCGCCGAGGATGCCCGCCGTGCCCTGGCCGTGGCCCGCGAGGTCGGCCATCCGTTCGGGGAGGTGGTGGCCCTGCTGGACCTCGCCTTGGCCGCCGCGGCCGTCGGCGACCTCGGCGACGCCGTGCGACTGGCCCTGCAGGCCGGCCTGGTCACGGGCGACCTCCCCGCCTCGATAACCCGGACATGCAGCGTGTGGCTGACCGAGGTGCTGATCCAGGCCAATGACTTCGCCGCTGCCGAGCGTGTCTGCGCGGACGGGCTGGCCGCGTCCCGGGATGCTGGCGACCTGGTGAACCTGCCGACCCTGCTGGCCCGGATGGCGCTGCTGGACCTGCGGGCGGGCCGCACCCAGGACGCCGCGGCGCACCTGCGAGAAGCACTTCAGCTTGCCTTTCGGACCGGCATCTGGTTCGTGGTCTATTTTGACTGCTGCGGGCACTTGTGCGCCGCAACCGGACGCCAGGCCGAGGCCGTCACGTTGTGGGCCGCGTATGCCGCGCTCCTGCCACGCGAGGAGGACTGGCCGGGGGACGCACGGCTACGGCAGGAACCGCTGCAGGCAGCCCGGAGAGTGCTGCAGCCTGGCGACGCGCGGGCGGCCGAGGAGCGCGGTGCGGCGATGAACTGGGCCACCGCGGCTGAGTACGCCCTGATGCTTACCAGCGTCGGGCCCGCAGCAGCCGCAGGCGCCGGGACCAGGGCTGGGGAAGCTCAGCGCCCGGGAACGGGAGTTGGTCACCCTGGTCGCCCAGGGCGCCAGCAATGCCCAGATCGCCGCCCAGCTGCTCATCAGCGTCCGGACGGTCAGCTCGCACCTGGACCGAATCCGGGACAAGACCGGGTGTCGGCGCCGCGTCGACCTGACCCGGCTGGCCCTGACCGCTGGCCTGGTCTAGGCAGACGATCCCGCCGCTGTCTGCTCCCGAACTGGCCGTCAAGGTCACGGGTGGGTCATTTGTCCGGCCGGCGTCCGGACTACATGGGGTCAGCTGATCCCTGCCCCCGGCGACCACGGCGGCACGTCGACGCGGTGGTCAACGAGACGGACTTTCGCCTCAGCAGCGCGCGCGATGAGGGCCAAGGGATCGAGGCAGCGCTCGTGCGGCGATTGATCGTTCACCGAACCGGTGAGATGCCGTGCGGGCAGGTAGCGCGTTACGCTCACGCAATGACAGCGATTCGCTGGTGACTGTGACAGGGCCCGAGGAGGACCGGCCCAGCACGCGCGCGCAGCGCTGGCTGGCCCGGCTGAGCTTCGCGCTTGCCGTTGCTGCGGTCGTGATCGTGCCGGTGTTCGCCGGGCTGAAGAGCCTGGCGATGCTGGCCGTGGCGCTGGCCGCCGTCACGGTGAGCGCCGCGTCCGCGTATCTTTTCCTTGCCCGCCGCGGTCTGCTGCGCTGGCTGTCGCTGGCGGCCTTCGTTCTCGCTCCCGTCGCGGTGATCGTCGTGTACGCGTTCGCTGCCCTGCTATGGCTAGCGATCGCGTCGGCTGCTGGGTGGCTGCTGGCCGGGGCATCCGCGCGCCTGGCCCTAGCTGGCGACCGGGCCCGCTGGCGCATGCCGGAGCATCCGGTGGAACAGCTCGCAATGCACCCTTTCCTGATCATGAACCCGAAATCTGGTGGCGGTAAGGTGGCGAGGTTCGGCCTGCAGCGCAAGGCCGAGGATCTCGGTGCCGAGGTATATCTGATGGGCGGCCCGGAGACGGTCGACGTGGCCAGGGTCGCCCGCGAGGCGGTGGCCGGCGGGCCGATCTGCTGGGTGTGGCCGGCGGTGACGGCACGCAGGCGCTGGTGGCCGGCGTCGCGGCACAGCACGGCCTGCCCTTCGTGGTGATCACGGCCGGCACCCGCAATCACTTCGCGCTCGATCTGGGTCTGGACCGGGACGACCCGTCGGCCTGTCTCAGGGCTCTGTCCGATGGGGTTGACCTGCGCGTTGACCTCGGGATGATCGGCGGTCAGGTGTTTGTGAACAACGCGTCGTTCGGCGCCTACGCCGAGATCGTCAAGACGCCCGCCTATCGCGACGACAAGGTCGGTACCACGCTGGACGTGCTGCCTAGCCTGCTGCAGGGCCAACGCGGTACACAGCTCACCGCGCGTGCCGGCGGCGCGGAGATCACCGCACCGCAGGCCCTCTTGGTATCCAACAATCTGTACGGCAGCGCGGACATCGCCGGGTTGCACCGCAGGGTGCGGCTGGATGGCGGGATGCTCGGCGTGGTCGGCGTGACGGTGAACACCGCCGGTCAGGCTGTGCGCTTGCTTGGCGGCAGGCGGTCCGGCGGCCTGACCATGCTGACCGTGAAGGAAGTGACCGTGACCGCCAACGTGCCGCAGATCCTGGTCGGCGTCGACGGTGAGACGGTGTCGATGCCGTCGCCGGTGGTGTGCACGATCCGCCCTGGCGCGCTCCGTGTGCGGGTGCCCCGTAACCGCCCGGGTGCGATCCCGCCTGAACCGCCGGTGACCTGGTCGAGGCTGCTGCATCTCGCCGCCTGGCGGCGGGGCGGTACCTGGTGACAGGCGGCTACGAACGCGTCACCGGGCTGGCTGACCTGTTCGGCCGCGCCGGCGAGCTTGCCGTCAAGACCATGATCTTCGACATCGAACCCCTGGTGGCGCCCTGGAACAGCAGCCAGCAGGCACTGGACCGCGGCATAGCGCAGGTCCTCAGCCAGGTCAGGACGGTCCCATCAGTGCGCGCGGTGGTCTTCTCGACGAACTCCGCCGCCGCCCCTCCGCCGTCCCGGCCAGCAGTGGCCTTCTGGTTCGGTACCTGGCCTTGGCCGATAAGCCGCTGCGGACCGCGCCTTACCGCGGCCTTCTCCAGCCCGGCGCCGTGGTAGGCGACCAGCTCCCCACCGACGGGGTACTCGCCTATCGCCTGGGCTATACATTCCTGCATTACACGCCGCCAATGACCGGCGTGCCGATAGGGCCCAAGTTCATGCACCGCTGGGGACAGCTCATCCGTCCGGTCCTGTTCGGACGGCAAGGACGGCCCGGATCGCCATGAGCTGCCACGCTTTGGTGGTGCCTCTGACCTCGCGGCGGGCGCGTTTTCCCGTTGCCGGTTTAGCCGAGGGTCATCCCGCGCCGCAGGCCCGGGCAGCGTCGGTGAAGGGCTGGGTCGGTTCACCGATTCCATGGACCGGGACCAGGACACTGGTCACGCGTCCTGCCATAGGTCGCCGATCGCATTCGAGAGCAGCCCTGCTACATCGCCGAGACGGTGAGCGCCTCCGGACACAACAGGCGCACCGTCGACCCACACCGAGTCGATGTCGGCCGCGGTGGCAGCAAGCAGGATCTGTGCGGGGTCCGCGCCGGCGGTGCGGACGGTGTCGGAGCGTATGCAGACCAGGTCAGCCCGCATGCCTGGCGCGATGGCTCCGGCGTCCGGCCAGCCCAGCGAGCTATGTGCCGTGGCGGCGGCCAGCAGCTCCTCCGGCCGGAACCTCCCGCGTTGCAGCGAAGCCAGCCGCTCGCCTGCTTCAAGCGCCCGTGCCTCACCGATAAGGTCCACCACCGCGTTCTGGTCGCTGCCCAGCGAAAGCCGGGCGCCGGCGTCCGCCAGTGCGCGGGCGGGGCCGATGCCGTCGGCGAGATCCTGCTCGGTGGTCGGGCAGAAGCACGCGGTCACCTGCGCGTCGCCGAGAACCCGGATGTCGCGCTCACAGAGATGTGTGGCGTGCACGACCGTGGTGCGCGGCGTGAGCACGCCGTTCTCGTCGAGCAGCGCGGTGGGGGTACGGCCGTAGTACGCCTGGGTGGAGCGGTTCTCTGCCGGTTGCTCGGACAGGTGAATGTGCAGCGGACGACCTGCGCTTACCGCGACGACCTGGGCCAGGTCACCCGATGCGACGGCCCGGACCGAATGGATGGCCGCGCCGGCGACCGTGCCGGGCCACGCATCAATATCGCCGACACGAGACGCCCACCCCTCAACGTCCTTGTCACTGAAGCGGAGCTGGAGCTCGTCGAGCGGGAGGTGACCTGAGGCGTCGAGTCCGCCCTCCAGGTAGCAGGTGTCGAGCAGGGTGAGCCGGACGCCGGCGTCGCTTGCGGCCTGCTGCAGGGCATGGCCCATCGCGTTCGGGTCGCTATACGGCCGGCCGCCTGGCGCATGGTGGACGTAGTGGAACTCACCCACCGTGGTGATGCCGGCCAGTGCCATCTCCGCGTATACCGCCCGGGCCAGGGCGAGGTAGTTGTCCGGGTCCAGGCGCGATGCCAGCGAGTACATGGCGTCGCGCCAGGTCCAGAACGTGCCGCCGCCGTTGTGCGTGCGCCCGCGTAGCGCCCGGTGAAACGCGTGACTGTGCGCGTTCGCGAAACCGGGCAGGACGATGCCACGTAGCCGCGTCGCGTCCGGTGGCGGGGTGGTGCCCGATCGCGTGGCGTCCGGCGTCACCGACGCGAACCCGCCGTCGGTGACCTCGATGAGGACATCGCGGGCTAGTCCTGAGGGCAGCAGGGCGTGGCTGGCGAACAGCGTCGTCATGCGGCCCGGCTCACGACAAGGTCGGTCACGACCGTGGTCAGCGCGTTCACGCCGTGCAGGCAGTCGTCCCGCTCCGCGAACTCGGCGGGGGAGTGTGAGATCCCGGTCGGGTTGCGGACGAACAGCATCGCGCTAGCGATGCCCGCCTGCGCGAGCACGCCCGCGTCGTGCCCGGCGCCGCTGGCCAGCCGCGGTGCGTCACCGAGCACCGTCGCGCACCGGTCACCCAGCACCGTGTCGAACGGGGTAGGCGGCGTCCAGGACTCCTCGTGAACGTCGCGGCCCGCGGACAGCTCGGCGACGAGCGCACGGACTGCGCCGGCGTCAGCGCCGCGTGCGTCCAGCCAGCCCTGCACCCGCGACGGAATCGCGTTGACGCCGTTGGGCTCGACGGCAACCTTGCCGCAGGTGGCCACGATGCCGTATTTCCGGGCGAGCTCCCGGGCCCGCAAGACCGCGGCGGCATAGTCGAGCATCGGGTCGTGACGGTCCTCAAGGCGGGTGGTGCCCGCATGGTTGGCCTCGCCGGCGAACTCCATGCGCCAGCGCCCGTGTGGCCAGATGCCGGTGCCGACGGCAACGGGCCTGCCGAGGTCGATCAGCCCGCGGCCCTGCTCGACGTGCAGCTCGACAAAGCACCCGATGCGGCGCAGTGTGTCATCGTCGCGCCCGACGTGCGCGGCGTCGTGCCCGGCCGCCGACATCGCCTCGGCCATGGACGTCCCGTCACCGTCGCGCAGCCCCAGGGCGCGATCCCGCGGAAGGGTACCGGTCAGCATCCGCGACCCCGCGCAGGCGACGCCGAACCGCGCGCCCTCCTCGTCGCCAAAGTTCACCACCCCGATGGGCCGCGACGGCGTCACTCCGGCTGCGCGCAGCGCGTCGATCGTGAGCAGCGCGCTGACCACGCCGAGCGGCCCGTCGAAGGCGCCCCCGTCGGGTACGGAGTCCAGGTGCGAGCCGACGACGACACCTGGTCCTGACGTGTCCGGGTCACCCCACCACGCCCACTGGTTGCCGGCCCGGTCGACCACGAGATCGAGCCCTCGCGCGGACGCCTCACCGGCGAACCACTCGCGCAGGGTCGCGTCGGCCGGTGTCCAGGCGTAGCGGCGGTACCCGCCGGTCGACCCCTCGCGGCCGACCGGAGCGAGGTCGTCCCAGAGCCGGTCGAACGTCATGACCGCCCCATCGGCACGCTGACTCCGCCCTCCGGGTGCGCCTGCAGCGGGGCGTCGTCGGGCGCGTCGCCGGAGTCGATGTGCCGGATGACGCCCATGCCGGGGTCGTTGGTGAGCACCCGCTCGATCTTGGCCGCGGCCAGCGGGGTGCCATCGGCGACGGTCACCTGGCCGGCGTGGATCGACCGGCCGATCCCCACGCCGCCGCCGTGGTGGATAGACACCCACGAGGCACCCGACGCGGTGTTGACGAGCGCGTTGAGCAGCGGCCAGTCGGCGATCGCGTCGGACCCGTCGGCCATGCTCTCGGTCTCGCGGTACGGCGACGCGACCGAGCCGCAGTCGAGGTGGTCACGGCCGATCACGACCGGCGCGCTGAGCTCGCCGGAGGCCACCATCTCATTGAACCGAACGCCGGCCTTGTCACGCTCGCCGTACCCGAGCCAGCAGATGCGGGCGGGCAGGCCCTGGAAGGCGACGCGCTCCTGCGCGGCGTTGATCCACTTGTGCAGCCGGGCGTTGTCCGGGAACAGGTCGAGCACGGCCCGGTCGGTGGCATGGATGTCCTTCGGGTCACCGGACAGCGCGGCCCACCGGAACGGCCCCTTTCCCTGCGTGAACAGCGGGCGGATGTAGGCGGGCACGAAGCCGGGGAACGCGAACGCCCGCTCGAAGCCCCCGCGCCGCGCCTCGTCACGGATGGAGTTGCCATAGTCGAACACCTCGGCCCCGGCGTCGGCGAAACCCACCATCGCCTCGACGTGCCTCGCCATCGAGACCCGGGCCCGGTCGGTGAACTCCTCGGGCTTCTTGCTCGCGTAGTCGTCCCAGTCGCCGAGGTCCACGCCGTCGGGCAGGTAGGACAGCGGGTCGTGGGCCGACGTCTGGTCGGTGACGATGTCGGCCGCCACGCCACGGCGCAGCAGCTCCGGCAGCACGCTGGCGCAGTTGCCGGTCAGGCCTACGGACACCGGGCGCCGCTCGGCCTTCGCGCGTTCGCACCGGGCGATCGCGTCGTCGAGCCCGTTAGCCACCTCGTCCAGGTAGCGGTGCTCGACGCGGCGGTGCAGGCGCGCGGGGTCGACGTCGACTACCAGGCAGACGCCGTCGTTCAGGGTCACCGCGAGCGGCTGCGCGCCGCCCATGCCGCCGCAGCCGCCGGTGACGGTGAGGGTACCGGCCAGGGTCCCGCCGAAGCGCTTCTCGGCCACGGCGGCGAAGGTCTCGTAGGTGCCCTGCAAGATGCCCTGGGTGCCGATGTAGATCCACGAGCCGGCCGTCATCTGGCCGTACATCATCAGGCCGAGCTGCTCGAGGCGGCGGAACTCCGGCCAGGTGGCCCAGTCGCCGACGAGGTTGGAGTTGGCGATCAGCACCCGCGGTGCCCACTCGTGGGTGCGCATGACGCCGACCGGCTTGCCGGACTGCACGAGCATCGTCTCGTCCTCGCGCAGCTCGGTGAGGGTTCGCACGATCGCGTCGTAACTGGCCCAGTTGCGGGCGGCGCGGCCGGTTCCCCCGTAGACGACGAGGTCGTCCGGACGTTCGGCCACCTCGGGATCGAGGTTGTTCATGAGCATCCGCATCGGGGCCTCGGTCTGCCAGGAGCGTGCGGTGAGCGTGGTGCCGCGCGGAGCGCGGACGAGGCGGGCGCCTTCCATGGCGGGTTCTCCTCAGTGTTTGTGACAAGCTCAGTGTCGTGACGGGGCAAATCCGTGACGGGGCAAATCCGTGACGGGCTAGTGCAGCGGGCCGCAGACGGCCTCGGTGGCCGCAATGAGACGCCCGGACCGGACGAGCTCCACGGTGGCGGCGATGTCGGGGGCTAGGTAGCGGTCCGGGCCCGGGCCGGCGACCTGCTGGCGCAGGGCGTCGCGGGCGGCGGCCGTCGCCGGGGCGGGGGTGAGCGGCGAGCGCAGGTCGAGCGCACGGGCCGCGGTGAGGATCTCGATCGCCAGCACCTGGGTCAGTGCGTCGACGGCGCGGCGCAGCTTGCGGGCGGCGGACCAGCCCATCGAGACGTGGTCCTCCTGCATCGCGCTGGACGGGATCGAATCGACGGACGCCGGGACGGCCAGCCGCTTCAGCTCCGAGACCAGCGCGGCTTGGGTGTACTGGGCGATCATGTAGCCGGAGTCGACCCCCGGGTCGTCGGCCAGGAACGGCGGCAGGCCGTGGTTGCGGGCACGGTCGAGGAACCGGTCGGTGCGCCGCTCGGCGATCGAGGCGAGGTCGGCCGCGGCTATGGCCAGGAAGTCGAGCACATAGCCCACCGGCGCGCCGTGGAAGTTGCCGTTGCTCTCGACCCGGCCGTCCAGCGTGACGACGGGGTTGTCGACGGCGCTGGCGAGCTCGCGGTCGCGCACCACGCGGGCGTGTGCGAGCGTGTCGCGGCCAGCCCCGTGCACCTGCGGCGAGCAGCGCAGCGAGTAGGCGTCCTGCACGCGGGTGCAGTCCCCGGTGCGGTGGCTCGCCATGATGGCAGACCCGGCCAGCAGCGTGCGCAGGTTGGCGGCGCTGTCCGCCTGGCCGGGGTGCGGGCGCAGCGCCTGCAGGTCCGCGGCGAACACCGCGTCGGTGCCGAGCTGGGCCTCGACACTCATGGCGGCGGCGAGGTCAGCCGTCCGGAAGAGCAGCGCGAGGTCACAGGTGGCGAGCGTCAGCATGCCGAGCATGCCGTCGACGCCGTTGGTGAGGGCCAGGCCTTCCTTCTCGCGCAGCACGACCGGCGTGATCCCGGCCGCGGCGAGCGCATCGGCGGCGGGCCGCACGTCGGCGCCGACGCGCACGGTACCCTCGCCCATCGCGGCCAGGGCGCAGTGGGCCAGCGGAGCGAGATCCCCCGAGCAGCCCAGCGACCCGAACTCGTACACGACCGGCGTGATGCCCGCGTTGAGCATCGCCGCGTAGGTCTCGGCGGTCTCGAGCCGCACGCCCGTGCGGCCGGTGGCCAGCGTCGACAGGCGCAGCAGCATCAGCGCGCGGACGACCTCGCGCTCGACCTCGGCGCCGGAGCCTGCCGCGTGCGAGCGGATGAGGCTGCGCTGCAGGGCCGCGCGGTCATGCGGTGCGATCTGCTTGGTGGCCAGGGCGCCGAACCCGGTGGAGATGCCGTAGTGCGGCTCGGCATCGCCGGCCAGCGCCTCAATGATGTCCCGGCTCGCGCCGATAGCCTTACGGGCCTCGTCGCTCAGCCGCACCTGCGCGTCATGACGCGCGACGGCGAGCACCTGCTCTTCGGTCAGCGCCTCGACGCCGATTGCGATCTCGTTCATAACCCCATGGTGAGGTGTGGGGCGCCGTTTGTGACCTCCTCCGCAGCCGTCATTGTCTGGGATTACAGATTCATGTGTGCCCCTGTCGCCGGGTACCCTCCCCTTGCGGCTGCGGCAAACTACCCAGTCGGCGGCTGAGTTCAGCGGCGGTCTTGGCCACTCGTACGGCGAGGCGCTCTCGTTCCTTAGCGTCGGCCTCCGCGCTCGGGAACGTCACCGCGACGGCCGCGACCGGGTAGCCGGTGCGGTCATGTGCGGCCACCGCGACTGAAGCGAAGTCGGGTGTCACGTCGCCGTCCTCGGACGCATATCCCCGGCGGCGAGTCTCCGCCAGGAGGTGCCTCAGCGCGGTGAGCGACCTCGGGCCCCGGTCATTGCGCAGTACGAAAGAGCCGGGTTCTGAATAGAGGGCACGCACCTGCGCACGCGGCAGCTGAGCGAGCATCGCCCGGCCACTGGCTGTCAACTGGGCCGGCAGCCGCACGCCGACGTCAGTGATCAGGGGCGGGCGCCCGCTCGCGCGCTCCTCGATGACGTAGATGACGTCGCGCCCGTGCATGATCGCCAGGTGCCCGTTCTGGCCCACGCTGTCGACCAGCGCAGCCAGCGGCATGCGTGCCAGCCGCTGAAGCGATGTCTGCCGGCCATAGCCGGAAGCCAGTTCGTACACGGCAACGCCGAGGGCGTAACGCCGCTCCTCGGCCACGTGGACGACGAATCCGGCCCGGACCAGCGTGTCGAGCAGGTGGTAGGTCGTGGATCTCGGAAGGTCAAGGTCACGGCTGATGGCCGCGGCGGCAGTGGGCTGGGCTTGCGTGCCGAGGTATTGCAACACGGCCAGCGCTTGTGCGGCGGCCGGGACTACTCCCACAGCCTGATCCTACGTCTGGGAACCCAGACATCTCGCTGGTGACGTCGCTCGGGGCCGGCCGGCCGAGATGGCCTGCGTGATCGCAGTCCCAGACCTGAACCGGACCACTTGACCGGCATGGAATTGGACCTTATCGGGGGGCCGCCTGGCTCCTAGCCTGCTTGTTATGAGCACCATGAGGCGGGCGCACCATGACACCGCGGTACCGGCCGTCTACGTGTGCCCGGTTCAGCCGGCCGCGCCGGCCCGCGCTGCGCAGTCCATGGGCGTGGCCCGCCTCAAGCGCGGTGCCGCCCTTTCCCGATCATCCACCACGGGAGTTTCCCATGTCTGACATCATCACTGCGCCAGTGGCCCGCCTTTCCCGGCATGCGCCCTCTGCCCGGACGGGCGCGCTGGCTGTGGCGGCCGCCACCGCCGCCACTCTGGCAGCCTGGGTGGTTGCCGGGCGCTTCTCCGCCCTCGATGTGCGGCTGAGCCCAGGCGGATCCGCCGAGCATGTCGGCGCTGCCACGGTGATCGCCGTGACGATTCTGGCCGGCCTCGCCGCCTGGGCCACCCGGGTCCTGCTGGCCCGGCTCATTCCAGGCCACGCCCGCACCACCTGGCTCGTGCTGGCCATCGCCACGCTGATCCTCTCACTGGCCGGACCGTTCGGCGCGGGCACCACCGCCGCGACCAAAGCCGCTCTGGCCTGCATGCATCTGCTCGCGGCCGCGATTCTCATTCCTGCCTTCGCTGGTGGCCAGTTGCCCAGGGCGACGTCCGCGCGGATGGCATCGGGTCGGACGACCGGCCGCAGTGAAGCAATCGATGAGGCCCAGCCGATAACTGAGGAGGTCTGAACATGCCGGGCGGATACCTGGAGCTGGTTGCGGTCATCGGCTTGTACGCGGGGCTCGCGCGTGGCCGCCAGGCCGGCCATGCGCGCTCGCAGCCGCGATCTACGTCGTGGCCATCCGGTCAACGAGCTGCCCGGTCCCGCGCTGCCAGGCCGGCCACCCTGGACGTCGCCTGGCCCGCGCCTTGCTCGCGCCCCTGCCGCTGCGGCCGCTGAGCGTGCAGCGACTCAGGAACGTCAGCTACGGTGCGGCCGGACGGCGCAACCGGCTCGACATCTAACGCCGCCGCCGCCCAGCCGAAGGAACTGGGCCGGTGTTCGTCCACTTCCACGGCGGACACTTCCAGATCGGCGGCAAGAGCCGGGAGGCGCGTCCCTTGCTGAACAGCCTCGCCAGCCAGGGCTGGGTATGCGTCAGCGCCACCTACCGGCTCGGTCGGGTCGGCCGCTTCCCGAACGCGCGCTGATCGACGCCAAGCAGGTGATCAGGTGGGTGCGCTCACACGCTGCCGAATACGGGGCGCCCGCCGCCACGCTGATCGTGGCCGGAAGCTCGGCGGGCGCCCACCTGGCATCGATGGCCGCGCTCACGGCCAGCAACCCGGCGTTCCAGCCTGGCTTGGAGGATGCGGACACCGCAGTAACCGGCCGTCAGGCGACGTTATAACGGACGTAAACGGCGCCGCTGCCGAAGACATTCGACTCGAGCAACTCTAGGTAGAGCTTCGCCTTGCCGGGGAACAGCGGCGTGCCGTGGCCAAGCGTCAACGGGTGCACGAGGATGCGGAACTCGTCAATCAACCGCAGGTCGATGAGGGAGTGGACCAGCTTCGGGCTGGCATAAATCGCCATCGTGCCACCTGGCTTCGCCTTGAGAGCCTCGATCTCGTCCGCGACGGAGTCGCCGATGAGCCGCGAGTTCGCCCAGGTCGCCGACTTCAGGGTGGTGGAAAATACGATCTTGTCGACGTTGTTGACCCACTCGGCGTGTGCTCGTTCGTTCGGCGTTCCGCTGGGATTGCCGAGCATGCCCGTCCAGAATTCTTGCATGCCCAGGTAGGTGGCGCGCCCGTACAGAGCCGTATCGACGTCCGCCCGGACATGCTCGTTGCTGAACCGGTCCACCTCGTCGTCGTAGCCACGGGCGGTCCACTCGAAGCCCAGCCCCTCCTGCGAGTCGGCAAAGCCGTCCAGCGTCATGTTCTCGATTGCCACCAGCTTCCTCATCCAGTCCTCCTCGTCGATGCCGGCGGATCCGCTTGGACCCTCATCTAGTGGTCGGATGGGGCAGCCCGGAATCGACATCGATCGTCAAAGTCGCCGCGAATCGTACGGCCGCCCCACAGCGCGCGGCGCTCACTCCCCGCTTCCCGCTGCCGGGACCCGCCGGGCCCTCTGGAGCCGCAGGACAGCGGCAGGGCAGCCGCAGGCCGGTATCGATCAGGAATTGTCCACGCCAAGGTGGCGGTGGGCGTTCTGGATCTGGACGACGTTGCCGGGCAGTTTCAGGACCTCACGCCAGACAGCACCCGTGGCAGTGCTCGTCAATCGTCCGCTCGGCGATGGCCTGGCTCAGGTCCGCCCTGAGCCAGGTTAGCTGCGTCATCCATCCATTGCCCGTACACGCGACCGGGCCCCACACTCGCCCGCAGTCACGCCCGCGTCGAATCAGACCGCGACGTGGTCCTGGGCTAGCGTCGCCGTGCGGTCAGGAACCGGCGGCCCCTGCTTCACCATCCAGATGCCGGCCACCAGCACCCACAGCAGTACAGCTAGCAGGCCGAAGAACCCGGCGGGGCCGCCCAGGCAGGCGAGACCGAACGCGAACATGACCCATCCCATCCACTTCGGCAGGATGTGGCCGACCACGACGGCGAGGCCGGTCAAGATGCCGAACAGGGCGAACCCGACGAGGATCGGCAGGAAGAAATCGTTCTCGAGCAGGCTCAGTGTCTGGGCCGAGGCAACCGTCAGGTGGGTGTGGTCTTGTGCGAGCACCGTGTCGAAGCCGATCGAGGTCAGGAAACCGACGCCGCCGAAGGCGGCCGCGGCGAGTGCTCCGTTGGCTAGCCAGCGGTCACCGGTCCGTACCTGCCGGGCCAGTGCCACCGCGAACAGCATGAAAAAGAGTATGGCCAGGCCTCCGATGAGGTCGAAGACGAAGTCGATGCCGTGGTGGCTTCCGTACCAGGCAATGACCTGCGCGCCGGTGGCATTATCGCCTGGTGCGCTTGGCGACGTGAAGAAGGCGATGGCGACGAGTATCCCTGCGAGCGTCCCGGACGCGGGTGCCCATTTGCTAAGCCATGCTGACATGTAACTCACCCTCCCTTGGGCTTGCGTGAACTCAAGCTCATGCTGACCGGGACGCCTGCCCCTTTCAGGCCATCCGGGCTAAGCCGAACCTACGGACCAGCCGTTCCGGGATCGTTACGGGCTTCTGCCTGTCGGAGGACGAGGAGAGCATTTGTAATACCTGCGAAGGAAGATCCTTTAGCGTTTCCGGATCGGGGACGCCGAACCCCAGCAGCGCGGACCCGGAAAGCAAGGCGGCAGCGAATGACCAGATTCCGGCCGGACATCGCCCGGCCGGCGGATCCGTACCTGCAGATTGGTGGCGGGCCTTCATTGCGGCGTATGCCTGCTCTGCTCCGGTGGTGAGGCCGAGGATCACCGCGCCGAGCAGCAGCAGCGGCGCTCGCGATCGGTGAGCAGCGCTGCGGCACCAGACATCTGCCCGGCCGAAACCGCGGACAGCGCACCGCAGACCTCGTCCCGCACCGTGAGCCAGGCGGTAAGCAGCGCATCAGTAAACGGTGTAGCCGCCGTCGATGACGAGCACCGACCCGGTGACGAACGCCGCCGCGGGCGAACAGAGGTAGACCACGGTCGGGGCTATCTCTTCCGGCAGCGCGTAACGCTGCTGCGGGGCGTCCTCGATCCACCTGGCGCGGAACTCCGGCCGGTCGACCGGGGCCATCTCAGTCTTCACATAGCCCGGCGCCACCGCGTTGACCCGGATGTTGTCCGGGGCCCACTCGGCGGCCAGCGACTTGGTGAGCTGGTGCACGGCGGCCTTCGACGCGTTATAGGGGGCCTGCGCCTGCGGCCGGTTGACGATCAGGCCCGAGATCGAGCCGATGTTGACGATCGCCCCGCCGCCAGCGGCGCGCATGTGGCGCCCGGCCGCGAGGCTGACCTTCCATACCGCGCGCACATTGAGGTCGAAGACCTGCTGCCACTGCTCGTCCGTGGCGTCCCACGCCGGGTTGTGGAAGCACGTGCCGGCGTTGTTCACCGCGATGTCCAGGCCGCCGAGCACCTGCGCGGCCTCGTCCACGCTGCGCCGCACCTCGTCATCGGCAGACAGGTCAGCACTGATGGCGCGGGCCTGAACGCCAGCGTCCGCCAGCCGGCTGATCGCCGCCTGGTTGGCCGCCGTGCTGCGGCCGATGATCGCCACCGAAGCGCCGCAATCGGCCAGTGCCTGGGCGAACGCGAACCCCAGCCCCCGGTTCCCGCCGGTGACCAGTGCTTTCTTGCCTTCCAGGGAAAACGCGGCCAGGCCGCGCGGGAAGCCGGTCACGGCGTCACCACCGCCGTGAGGGGACCCGGGCTGACCAGGACCGGCGCCCGCATCGTGCGCGGGACATCCGCGCTGCCTGTGTCCGTGCTCATGGGTGTTTCTCCACGTTGTGATCCTCGCACCTGACGCATGAGGGTTACAGGGCCCCCCCAGTTGCCCCTCAGCCCGCTCGTTCAGGCTCAGTTAAGGGCCGTCCGGGACGGCGGATAGCGAAAACTCCAGCGAACCTGGCCGAACGGCTACGAGGTCGACCATAACCTGCCGCGGCCCTAGTAGGGTCCTGGTATGCATCCTGGTGACCGGTATCCAGGTGGGCCTGAATTGGTGGGTGCGCAGGACGCGTCGCCTCCCGCGGACGATCCCGGGCTGGCCGCCCGCCAGGAAGATCGCGGAGCGCGCCCAACCGCGCACCGCTGGTGGGCTGCGGCGGCGTGGGCCGTCGGCGGTCTCGCGCTGTTCGCCTTCTTCCTGCGGATCTCCCTTGGCTCGCGGGTGGACTCCGACGGGGCGAATAACGCGTTGCAGGCATGGGACATGCTGCACGGCCACGTCCTGCTGCACGGCTGGGTGATCGGCGACGCGACGTTTTACTTCTTCGAGCTGCCGCTGCTCGCGATCAGCGAGTTGTTCTTCGGGGTGGCCAACCTCGCCATCCACGTGGCATCCGCGCTGACGTACCTGATCGTCGCGGTGCTCGCCGTGGCCCTGGCCGTGACGGACAGCCGCGGTGCGGCCCGGGCAGCCCGCTGCGCGGTCGTGGTCACGGTGCTGGCCGTGCCGCTGTTCACCACGACGTCGGTGACCCTGCTGCTGGAGGAGCCCGATCACATCGGGACCTCCGCGTTCCTGCTGGCGTCCTTCCTGCTGATCGACCGGGTCCCGGCCCGGTGGTTCACGGCGCCGCTGGTGTGCGTCATCTTGTGTGCCGGCCAGCTCAGCGATATGACCGTCCGCTATGTCGCGGTGCCGGCGATCGTGGGCGTCTGCGCCTACCGGGTGCTGGCCGAGCGCAGGCTGCGCTCCGGCGAGGCGGTGCTGGTGCTGGCGGCCGTCGCGTCCGTGCCGCTGGAAGCGCTGCTCCGCGCGGCGATGCTGCACCTGGGCGCGTACACCATGGTGGCGCCGCAGTCCAATCTCGCGCCGGTGCGGCAATGGCCACATCACGTGGTCGTGACCTGGTCGAACCTCCGCACCCTTTTCGGGGTGTTCGTCGCGCCGGACACCAAGCTGGGCGCCGTGGCAGCGGCTTTCGGGGTGGTCTGCTTGCTGGCCGCCGGGTTCGGCCTGGTGCGGGTGGCCTGGACCTGGCGCGTCGCGCGCCGGGCCGAGCAGCTGCTGTTCGCCGCGATCATCTGCAACATCGGCGTGTACGTGGTTTCCGTGATAGCGACGTCCGCCCACGCGCGCGAGATCGTCGCGGTGCTGCCGTGCGGGGCGGTGCTCGCGGCGCGGGCCTGCGTGCCGGCCCGGATAGCCGGGCCGCGGCCGGCCTCGCTGGTGGCCGTCGCGACGGCGCTCGCCGCGCTGGTGCCGCTGGCCGCCGCGGCCACCCAGCCCTCCCTGAGGCCGGCCACGGTGCCGCTGGCGGCCTGGCTCGAGGCGCACGGCCTCACGTACGGGATCGGCGGGTACTGGGATGGCTCGGTTGTCACCGCGCAGTCCGGCGAGAAGGTCAAGATCCGGGCGGTCGACGTCCTGCCCAAGCATACGAAGGCCTACGTTCCCCGCTGGGAGGCAAATTCGCTCTGGTACGACCCGTCCCGGAACGACGCCACGTTCGTGGTCGCCGACCACTACGGCAAGGACTCGTTGGCCTCGTTCGAGCGGCTTGTCGGCAGGCCAGTGGTGACCTACCGGGTGGCCAGCTGGTTCGTCATGGTCTACCGGGCCAACGTGCTCCCGCGGCTCGCGTACTACCCCGGTCAGCCTGTCCCGGCCGGAGCGAGCCCGCCCGGCAACTCCCCCTGAAAGTCCGCGCGCCCGCCCGGTATAGCCAGCCCGGTACACCAGCCCGGTACAGCCAGCCCGGTACAGGCGGGGCGTGCACCGCCGCCCGTTCAGACAAAATATTCCGAACGTGCGCCAGTGCGTGCCCCGCAGCCTCCGGATGACCGTTACCGACCCACGGCCAATGACCGTGCGTTCAGCCCGCGCTGGGTCACGAAGGTCACGAAACTTTCCTGATGTTCGGCCGTGGCCCGCTGCGCTGCCTGGAGCCGTTCCGCGTCGGCCAGGCTGGGCCGGACCACGTTGAGGGCCCCGCCCAGCTGCGGGCCGGGTTCCGCCTGCAGGCCATCGGCCCGGGCCAGCCGCCGGTTGACCTCGTCCTGGGATGGTCCCAGGGCGGGCATCATCCAGAACGGGCCGCCGGTGCCCAGCTGGTAGGAGCAGTAATTGCCGCCCCAGGGCTGCGCCGTGGCGCGAACGTCGCCGGCGAGCCTCATGCCGCCCGGCCCCAGCTGCACGGCGTCGCCGCCGAGCCCGGCACTGAACGCGCCGCGGCCTTCGGCCATGACGGGATGCCCGCGATCGCCGGCGACTCGTGGTTCTCGGTCTCCTCGCGCTCGGCATAGAAGGCGTGCAAATGGGCGTGCTGCACATCTTGCCGCGGATTCCTCGGTGACGGTCACACCGATGCCGCCGCTCGGCGACGGCGCCGTCCGCGATCTCCCTGTCGCGCAGGTAGTCCAGGTTGGGTGCGCTGTCATTGGCGCAGAACACCACGTGCCCGCCGTCCATACCGCGGTACCACTCGGCGACCAGCGCCATCGCCGTGGCGCAAGCCGCCAGTTCGGCAGCCGTGGCCGACGACCATCCGTCGCGGTGACTGCGGGGCACCATGAGGGTGTGCGGCCGTGCCACCCGCCGGGGCCCGTTCGCCAGCATGAAGGGGTTGCGGTCGAGGGTGAGGTCCACCAGCGCGCTGCCGTCGGGCGCGGTAACCGTCCCCAGGTAGGTGGGCAGGCCGGGCACGTCGGCGAACACGTCTACCGGCCGGAACCGGCGGAGAATTCCCCGGGCGCGACCACGTCCCGGACGTTCCCGGTCTTGCGATCGACCAGTAGCCAGCTGCCAGGCCTTGGCGGTGCCAGCTGGCCAGCGGTACCCCTTGACCGTGAGAGCGCCGTCGCTGTACGTCCACATTTCGCGCATCTCGACCGGAGTGAACGGCGAGCGCCAGCGCGCTGGGTGATCCACCACGCCCCCATGTTTCCAGGTGTCCTTGATCCGTTGCCGGCCCGCGTGCCCACTGGGCTGGTGCGGCACCTGGCGAAGGTGGAGCGTGCGACGTTCCGGGTCGACTGCGAATCGCGGTGACTACGAAATGCTGTGCACAGCCTCGGTGACCGGGGTGTCTCCGCCAACCAGCTCCAGTATCTGGTGCCGGGTACCCGGTTCGTCCAGCAGGGCGGCAATGACCGACGGCGACGTCGGCGCGGGGGATCGTGCCGCCCGGAGATCCGCGGGGCGGCCAGCCGGACCTTGCCGGTGGCCGGAGCGTCGGTCAGGCCACCGGGCCGCAGGATGGTCCAGTGCAGGGGACGGTCGAGCAGGTCCTCCTCGGCGGCGGACTTCGCGTTGATGTAGGCGGCCCAGACCTCATCGCGGCCGGGTTGCGGCGGCTGCCCGGCGCCCATCGCGGAGATCTGGATGAACCGGCGGACCCCGGCCTGCTCGGCGGCCTCGGCCATCAGCACCGAAGCAGCCCGGTCGACGGAGTCCTTGCGCGGGGCACCGCTGCCCGGCCGGCGCCGGCCGCGAACACCACCGCGTCCGCCCCGGCCAGCAGCGTCGCGACATCACCGGTGGTGGCCGTCTCCAGATCGCAGACGACAGCTTCGGCGCCGGTCTGGTGCACGTCGCCGGCCTGAGCCGGTTTCCTGATCAGGCCCACGGCCTGGTCACCACGCTCAGCCAGCAGGCGCTCCAGCAGGAGCGCGATCTTCCCATGTCCGCCCGCGATCACGATGCGCATGCCGCCAGCCTACTGACCGGGTCACCGGCCCACAGCCCCGGAAGGGCGCCGGCTGGACGCTCGAGGTCCTTATGGTGGTTTAGCATGGTTATGCGGCTGTCCCAGGTCCATCAGCTGCGATTCCGGCCTCTAGCTGCTCCGGCCCCTGGCAGTGGATTCCACGAGACCCGCTGCATCGGAGGCGATTTGGACGGCATTGCCGCCGAGAGGCACGTGCTGGGTTGCGCCCAGCTTCCCGACCTGGCTGTGCCGGATCACCACCTGCCGCAGGCGACAGCCGCGGTAACCGCTGCTAGGAGCCGTCAATGACCCCCGAACTGACCGTTGTTACCGACCGCCTGACCAAGCGTTTTGATGATCTCGTGGCGGTCGACCGCCTTGACCTGCAGGTCGAGGCGGGCACCGTCTTTTCCCTCCTCGGTCCCAACGGAGCGGGCAAGACCACCGTGGTCCGGATGCTCGCCACCTTGTCCGAGCCGACGAGCGGCACCGCGATCGTCTGCGGCCATGACGTGGTGCGCGAGGCAGACGCTGTGCGGCGTGCGATCTCCATGACTGGGCAGTTCGCCGCCCTTGAGGACAACCTGACCGCGCGGGAGAACCTGCTGCTGATGGCCCGGCTGCGCGGTTACGGCAAGGCCGCGGCCAGCCTGCTGGTTGACTCCCTCGTCGACCGGTTCGACATCGGCGAGTTCCGGGACAAGCTCATCAAGGCGGTCTCGGGCGGTCAGCGGCGGCGCGTGGACCTGGCCGCGAGCCTGGTCGTCCAGCCTCAGCTCCTGGTCCTCGACGAGCCGACTACCGGGCTTGACCCGCGCAGCCGGCAGGTTGTGTGGTCGACCGTGCGCGACCTAGTCGACGACGGCGTCACGGTGCTGCTCACCACGCAGTACCTCGAAGAGGCCGACGCGCTGGCCGACGACATTGTGCTGATCGACCACGGCCAGGCGGTGGCCGCCGGGTCACCCAGTGACCTCAAGGCGCGCATCGGCGACCAGCGCGTGGATGTCGTCGCCGTCGACCACCAGGGCCTGGACGATCTGATCGCCGCCCTCTCAGGCGCGTTCGGCATCAGCGTCTCGCGGGAACGCCGGACAGTATCGGTCCCCGCTCCGGGCCAGCTCGACGACCTGGCCAGTGTCGCGGCGGCCGTGCGCTCGAGCGGGATACCGATCGACGAGATAGCCCTGCGGCGACCCACCCTGGACGACGCCTTCCTCGCTCTCACCGGCCAGCCCCCGGCTACGGGCACCCCGGCCGATGACACCCTGGCAGAGGTGGCGTCATGACGGCCGTCACCACGTCACCTGCTGGCGCCGCCCAGCGCATCGCCGGACCGTTGCCGCCGCGGCCCCGGCGGTTCGTCCGCTACCTGCGCGAGACCGGTCTGCTCGTCGGCCGTGGCCTGCGCACCATCCCCAGGGTCCCGGAGCGGCTGAGCGATGTGACCATCCAGCCGATCATGTTCACCTTGCTGTTCCTGTACGTGTTCGGCTCGGCCATCCATGTCCACGGCAGCTATCAGAACTACCTGCTGCCTGGCCTGCTGGGCCAGAGTGTGGCCTTCGGCGTGATTGGCGCCGGCGTGGCCACCTCGACCGATTTCTCCAGCGGCGTGGTCGACCGCTTCCGGTCGCTTCCGGTCGTCCGGATGTCGGTCATCTCCGCTCAGGTGATCGGCCAGATCCTCGAGCAGATCCTCGGCATCGTGATCGTGGCCGGGGTGGGGCTCGCCCTCGGCTGGCGCCCGCACCTGGGCGGCGGCCGGGCCGTGGAGCTAGTAGCCCTGATGCTGCTCGGGCTATTCGCCTTCACCTGGGTCGGGGTCCTCGCGGGCATGCTGATCCGCAGCTCCGACGCCATGCAGGGCATCGGGTTCGCGGTCATGCTGCCGCTGTCGTTCCTGGCCGGCACGTTCGTGCCGATCGCCGGGATGAAGCTCATACCCCGCACCATCGCCGAGTGGGATCCGCTGTCGGCGCTGGTGGCGGCCCTCCGCCAGGTCTGCCAGGGGACCCCGTCAAGTGGCTCCCTGCAGCTCCGCCATCCGGTGCCGGCGATGATCGCCTGGTGCGTGCTGCTCATCGTGGTCTGCGTGCCCCTGGCCCTGCGCCGGTTCAGGACCGCCAGCGCGTGAGGTAAGCCGTGCGGCGGACAGCGGACTCGGGCCCGAGGTGCTGAGGCCCATGGGACTGGTCATGTGGCGAACGCCCGGGAGTTGCGCAGGGAAAGCGCGACCAGGGTGAGGGTGGGCCCGTAGCCGGAGCCCGTCGGGAACAAGGAAGAGTCGGCGATCATGACGTTCGGTGCTTCCCACAGACGTCCCCACGGGTCGCAGGCGCTCGACGATGGGTCGGTGCCGAACCGGGCCGTCCCGGCCACATGCCGGGAGATGGGTACCTGGCTGATTTCCGAGTGTGACGTGGCGAGATCCCCGGTTGTCTTCGGCGAGGTGGCCGTCAGAATCCGCTCCGCGCCAGCCTCCTCCATGATCTTGGCGAGCTGGGCGCCATGGTGCCGTGAGGCGACCAGTTCGTGGGTGTGCAGCTGGTAGGTCGTCCTGGCCACCGGAAGACCCCAGATGTCGGTGACGGCGGGGTCGAGGTCGACCGTGTTGGTGAGCTGAGGCAGGTCGTCGCCTTGCATGCAGAACCCCAGCAGGCGGTCCCTCATCGGGGATTCGCGCATCATGACCTTGTGCTGCGGCCCCCATGGGTACTGCTTGGCCTCCGCGATCATGTGGGATGGGCTGCAGTGCTCGACCAGGCCGCCCTTGATCCACGGCAGACCCGCCTGCGCGGCGGCCGACCGCGCCGCGTCGTCGACAAGGATGTGGTCGTCGTGGACGTGCGTGACGGATCGGCCGATATGCCCGTGCACCCGGAACGGCATGATCCCGAAAACGAATGTCTGCATGTGGAACATGACGTTCCGGCCGATCAGCGCGTTGGTCAGGCCGGAGAGCAGGAGCAGGCGTGGCGTCTCCATGGCCCCGCAGGCAACGACAATCCGCTCGGCGCGCTCGGTGTGGCGCTCGCCGTGCGCATCGATCCACTCGACACCGGTCGCCTTGCCGTTGCTGATGCCGATGCTGGACACGTGGCTCTGCGGGCGCAGCTGCGCGCGGCCGGTGAGCAGGGCGCGGCGCAGCGGTGCGACCGGGTCGCCTTTGGCGTGGATGGGGCAGCCGAAATACGCGCAAAAGCCGCAGTTGTTGCAGGCCGGCCGCCCGTCGTATTCGACGGAGTTGACGCCGGTCGGTGCCGGGTAGGGATGGTAGCCGAGCTTGCTCGCCGCGGCGGATGTCACGAGTGACCCGTACATCGCCGGACCTGGGGGCATGGGGTATTCACCCGATCGCCAGGCGGCCAGCGGGTTCGCGCCGGCCAGGCCGGAAACACCGATGAGCCGTTCGGCCTCGGCGTAGTAGGGCTCCATCTCGTCGTAGGTGACCGGCCAGTCGGCGATGCTCGCGCCCTCCACCGGCCCGAGCTCGGACTCGACTGCGAAGTCGTCCTCGCGGAACCTGGGCAGCTTCCCGTCGGCATGAACACCGCCGCCGCCGACAGTCGCGGGGAGATTGTTGACCTCCCCGATCAGCTGGCGGTCGCCGTCGGCGATGGACGTCCGGAACGTCCGCGGCTCCGCCCAGGGGTCGGGCCCCAGGAAGTGCCGGGAGATGTACTTGATCTCGTCGTTGGAAAAGCGCTGCGGGAGAGTGGCGGGATTGTCCAGGTCAATCAGGTGGTTGCGGCCGCGCTCGAAGATCAGCACGGAAAGCCCGGCCGCGGTCAGGACCTCCGCGGCGGTTGACCCACCCGGGCCCGAACCGATGATGATGGCGTCGAAATCCCTGCTCATGCTCCGCTGACCTCCGCATCGGTGTACCCGCGGGGCTGTACGTCCCCCTGGTAATTCAGGTAGTGCCAGCCAGCCAGGTCATGGTTGCCGCCATACTCGGGCGCTCCGTAGACGCCCTCGCAGACGTGCCCGTAGACCAGTCCGGTGAAGTCAGCGGCCGCTGCGAGCCGGTCATCTTGGGCCGCCGGATCGAGGGTGAGGAACTCCTCGCCCAGCTCAGCCAGGCCCCGGGTGTAGGCCTCCTGAAGGCCGGTGACGGGCCCGAGCCGCTCTCTTTCCGGTATCCCCAAGGAGCCCTCGATGCGAGTGCGCCACGCCAGTTCCTCGGCTGGGCTGAGCTCTTCGAAGTCTGAGAATGAGCTGTCTCCGCCGAACCGCCCGGAGAATGGCCCGCCTGCCCAGATGCGGGGCGGGGTGAAGCTGAACGCCCCGAGGAACGTGTCGATATAGCCGGCGGCTCCCATCTCGGCGCCGTCGGGTGCCTCATCAGCGGGAACCAGGCGGGCGCACACCGCCTTCAGAATTGAGTACTGGGACGGCGTGAGAAACGCTGGCATCAGGCCTCGCAGCGATGAGCAGGGATAAGGGCTGGCGTCATTGTCATGATGGCGTCCCGGAAAGGGCCCAGGCGACGCCGCCGCCGAGGTGCCGCACGAAATCGACATTCTCATAGGCGGCCCCGAAGTGGCCGAGCGCCGTATAGAAGGTGCGCATGGGACCTCTTTCAATGCACCAGGCCAGCGGCAGCACCTGGCTGGCGGTCCCGTCGTGGCTATGGCCAAATTCAAGCCCGAGCAGATCGTGCCGGTCTTGGGCCAGATCACTAAAGAGGTAAAACTCCTCATTGAAATGCCAGGTGGGCGCCAGATGGCGCGTCGCGGGGTGATGGTGGTCGATGACACGCACCGGGAGAACTCCCGTGACGGGGTGGCCGGCGAATCTGGCGCCGATGAACTCTCCGTAGGCCGGCCAGCCGTAGGACGAGTCGCTGGCGGAATGCATGCCGACGAACCGGAGGTCACCCTGCCGGACCCGCTGCTCGATGACCGAGCGCTGGTCGCCGGACCATCCGGTCTCGCCGATGGTGAAGAGCATCAGCAGCCGTGCCCGCTGCAGGTCCAGGACGCTCAGGTCCGCCACCTGTGCGACATGGCGGAAACTCAGCCGGTGCAGCCGGGCGATCTGCGCCGCGGTGACCACGGCCGACGGGAGGCTGTGATGGGCGCCGGCCAGGCTGGCCACGCCAGCGGCGTCCTGGTAGGGCGAGACATCGGTCACGAAGATGAACTCGCTCATGAGGGCACCGCCGCGATCACGCTGATCTCGACCAGGATGTTTTTCAGCGTCGCGCCGGTCGTCGCCCGGGCCGGATAGGGCGCCGTCAGGAAGGTGCCGTAGACGCGATCGAAGCCGGCCCAGTCCCGGTTCAGATGCTCGAGGTAGGCGGTGGTGTTCACCACGTGCGACCAGTCCAGGCCGGCGCCGTGCAGGATAGCCTCGATGTTGCGCATCGTCCGGTCCGTCTGCTCCTCGATGGTCTCACCGACGACTGCACGGGTCTTCGGGTCATATGGGCCGTTGCCAGCGACGAACACCAGGCCGCCGGCCCTGATCGCCTGTGAGTAATTGCCCGACGCCACCGGGGCATCATTAACCGCGATCGCGTGATGAGACATAGGGGCCTCCTTCAGGGGGCGATTAAAACCTCAGTGCAGATAGCAGATAGCAGATGGCATCCCCGCCCGTTTCAAGGCAGGCGGAATTAACGCGGAAACCAGACTTATGGTCAGCTGAGCGTCATAGATAGCCGCCAGGTATCTCGCGATACATATCCTGTTGCATCGGCCAATTTATGTTAGCGTATTTAACATGACAAAGTCCTCCTCGGAAAATGTGGCCGTTTCCGGCACGCTTCTCGCGCTGGGAAGTGCGACACTCGGCGAAAGCGGCGGCCAGGGTCTGAATTCCCGTATCCACGCCATGTGGCCGGGTGCCCGCTTCGCCGGGCCTGCCTTTGCTGTCCGCTGCCCGGTCGGGGACAACCTCGCGCTGCATGCCGCCGTTGCGCAGGCGCCGCGCGGAAGCGTTCTCGCCGTCACCGTGGCCGGCGACGTCTCGCGTGGATACTGGGGCGAGGTCCTCGCCACGGCAGCGCAGGCGGCGGGTATCGCCGCCCTCGTCATCGACGGCACCGTCCGCGACACCGAACGGCTCGCGGCCCTGGAATTTCCGGTCTTCGCTCGCGGGAGCTCACTCCCGGGGGCGAGCAAGTCAGGCCCCGGGGAGATAGGCGGCACGATCGCCCTCGGGGACGTGACGGTGCGCACCGGCGACTGGCTTGCCGGAGATGCGGATGGCATCGTGGCGATCGCTGCGGAGGCACTGGACGGCGTTATCGCGGCGGCACAAGCGCGGGAGGCCAAGGAACTCGCGATGTTCGATCGCCTGAAGGCGGGCGCCACCACGGTCGAACTGCTCGGCCTCGACGTCAGCTCGATCCAGAAAGCGTGAATCCTGGTCAGCAGGCGCGGGCTGACGCCCGCCCTGCCCCCACGATCGCCTCCGGCCGCAATCCCGGAGGCGATCTGCGCGGGCGCTTGTGCCGCCACCAGAACGCGGGGTGTCATGGCGACTAGTGCTCGGTGTAGTTGATGTCTCCCGCACCCGGCTCGGCGACGGCGAAGCAAAAGCAGCGAATCGGGGAGTTCGGGCTCGATGCCACCAGGCTGTGGACCTTGTTCGGCGGGATGTACACGAGGTCGCCCTGGGAGACGTCGCGCTCCTCGTCGTCGATGATCATCAGGCCCTTGCCGTAGAGCACGTAGTAGAACTCGTGGGTCGGGTGGGTATGGGGATCGACGGCGCCGCCGCCGACGATCTCGAACTCGTTGATCAGCTCGAGAGAACCGCCCTTGGTGATGTCGCGCATCGTGCCCGGGGGGAACATGTACCAGACCGGGGTGGTCCCGTTGTGCTCGGCGACCGGTGCGATGTCGGTGATGTTGCGGACGTCCATATGCCTCTCCTGTTCTGCTGCGCTGGCTGGGCCTGTTATGCCTGCGGGAACACTTCGACGGTTTTCGGGATCGCCGCCAGATCGCAGCACTCGTTGTCCTCCGCGTAACGCATGCCCTGGACGTTGTAGAGGGTGACCGCGTCCGCTGTCACGGGGAAGGGGCCCCAGTGCCAGGTGCCCCGGTGCAGGACGAACGCGTCCTTCGCCGACAGGCGGAATGCGTGCAGCGCGCTCAGGTCCCCGGCCGAGGTGAGGCGGGTGCCCGGCGCGGCGACGACCATGACGGCGTCATTGTCCAGGACCATGATCGCCTGCGTGTGCGTGACGTGGCGGAAGAGCATCTGGCAAACCAGACCCCCCTCCACATGGGGGATCTCGTCCGTGAAGTGGGCGATGATATTCAGGTGCACGTCGTTCCAGGTGAACTCCAGACGGGACTGGCCGTCACGGGGATCGGTGTCGCGCACCGGCAGCCAGCCGAAGGGTGCCCACCCCTCCGCTGTCAGCGGAGCAGCCTCGAGGGCATGAACGTCTGAGGTCATTTTTTCCTCCATTGTTCGTGGCTATGCCTTCAACAGAGCCTCAGCGGTGCTCGCATCGGTGATCAGGACGTTGGGCAGGCCGCGCAGCATGGCGGCCAGCAACGGGTCGACCTTCGCCGGGCCGGCGGCCACCACCACGCGGGTGGGGATGGCGGCGATCTGATCCAGCGTCAGGCCGATCACCCGGTGATTAATCTCGTGGTCGATCAGCTTCCCTTCCCGGTCGAAGAAGCGGCCGGCAATATCACCGACCATGCCGGCGGCGATGAGTTCCTCCCATTCAGAGCCGGGAACGTCTGCGGCCCATCCGAGGTCAGCCCGGTCCTTGATGCCGCCGATCCCGACGAATGCCGCGTCGGCCCCGGCTGCTCGCGCGAGCGGCTCCGCCACGGATGGCTCGAGGACGAGTTCCTCCGCCATCGAACGGCTGCGGACGATGACCGGCGCGTGAAGATGTTCGGCTGTGCCGGAGTAGGCGGTGGCCAGGGCGTCTGTGGCAAGGTACGGGCTGCGCGCGCCGCCGCCGCCGGCCCGCGAGGCGCCGACAAGTGAGACGAAGTGAACCCGGGCCGGGCTGACGACGCCGAGCCAGCGCGGGATCTCAGCGACGGTGCGGCTCATGCCCACGGCTATCGCCGCGTCGTCGCTGACGATCTGGTTCAGGAAGGTGGCCCCGCCGCGGGCTACGGTGCTCAGTGGTCCTCGTTCATGGCTGACGCAGTCGGGAACCACGACGGCGCGCTCCAGGCTGAACCGGGAGCACAGCTGCTCCTCCAAGGTCATGAAGAGGCTCAGTTCGGTGAGGACCGTGATCTGCACCAGCCCGCTCTGGCGTGCCTTCTTCAGCAATCGGGTGACTTTGACCCGGGACAGGCCGAGAGTGCCGGCAACTTCGGCGTGAGTTAGGTCGAACTCGTAATGAAGCCGGGCCGCCCTGGCCATGAGGTCGTCCTCACTCATCACTTTTGCCCCTTTCCTGTACTGCTGGTCCGCCTGGGTGCCCGCGACGTAAGGAGTCGCAGGCACCCAGGGTCGGCTCGGTCGTTACGGCTGTGTCTCGACGCTGTTCGGCCCGAGTTGCTGGCTCACCAGACTGGAGAGCTTGGCCAGTTCCGTGCTCATGTTCGCATTCGGATTCTGTGCGAAGTCACCTGTCACGGTGTTGAGCGCCCGTGCGTAGACCGGGAAATTGACGTTGTTGGGCAGGGCCACTCCGTATTTCGCGTACGTATTGAAGTCCGCCTGGAAGGGCGGCGCGAAGTTGATGAACAGTGGCTTTTCGCCCACGGGGGTAGACGGGGGCACGAAGCCTGACCAGACGGCGGTCGTCAGCTGATTTGCGGGTGAGGATGCGAGGGCGATGAAGTCCTCCGCGCCCTGGTCGTTCTTCGACGCCTTGGAAACCGCATATGCCCATCCGCCCAGGGTGGATGCCGCGCCCGGACCCTGGCCATTCTCGGTCGGGAAGGGCGCCGAGCCGACCTCAGTCTTCGCGGCCGCCCATGGCGCCGCGGACTGCGGGGACGCCCAGACCGTCGGGTACCAATTCGAGCCGATGGCGATCGCCAGCTTGCCCTGCTTCATCAGCAGCGGGGGCTGGCCGACCGCGTCGTCGCGGAACAATTGGGACGTCGGGGCGCCCAGGCCCTGCTGGAACATCTGCTGGTAGAACTGGAGCGTGGACCGGATTCCGGAGGAATTCACGACCCACTTCTTGGTTTTGGTGTCGTACATGGTGGTGTTCGAGGAACCGAAGATCAGGTTGCCGCTGCCCTGGAGCACGTTGGTGGGCCCGGCCGCCACGCCCGCGGCCACCCACAGCGGCCAGACGTTCGGGTTCGCGGCCTTGACCTTCGCGGCGACCTGGAGAATCTGCTGCCAGCTGGTCGGGTTCCACGGCATTTTGACGCCAGCCTTGGTCAGCATCGCCTTGTTGTAGAGCAGCCCCGTGTTGTTGTTCCCGGCGTTGACCGCATAGACGGTGCCATCAATCTTGCTCATGTTCTGCACACCGGCCGGCATTGTCGGCCAGAAGCTCGACGCCTGGGAAGAATTGACGAAGCTGTTGAGCGGCTCCAGATAATCCGACCCGGCGAACTGTGCCACGTAGGTGGTGGGCAGCTGGATGACATCAGGCGTCGTCGACGGGGAGCGGAACAAGATGGCCGCCTTGTTCATGAGGTCGGTATCCGTGCCGCCAGTGCCCTGAAGGACGAGCTTGGTGTGGGGGTATTTGGCTTTCCACTGCTTCGCGATGCCGTTCCACCATTGAGTGGCCAGCGAATCGGAGTTGAAGACGTAGTTATTGGAGTACAGCACCGTGACGGTGGTGCCAGGGCCGCTGGCGCTGCCGGACGAAGCAGCTCCGGAGCTTGACGAGGAGCCTGAACAGGCCGCTGCGGTGACGAGAAGCGCCGCCCCGACTACGGGCGCCGCGACTCGCTTAAAGAGTTTCATGCGACTTCCTTTCTACTACTTTATTGCGTCCGTGAAGCATTGACTACGAGTGGCGGCGCCGAATCCCGCCTGCACCGGGGTCTTGCTAACCAGCCTCAGCTAGCAAAGGCGCAGGCCGCTCGTTCCGTCGAAAATGGTCGCCTGTGCGATGTCGAAGGAGAGATTGATGACCGAACCCATCTCGAATCCCGAGCGGGGAGGGGTGCGGCAGGTAAGGGTCTCGTTACCGGCGCGGACGGCAATGTGGGTCTCGGCTCCGAGCGGCTCGATTACCTCGACAATGCCGGAGATGACAGCGCGCCCAGAGTCGTGGTCCATGGGGGATCGCAGGACGATCTCCTCGGGGCGGATTCCGATGGTGACGGTTTCGCTGTGCGCTGAGCGGAGTCGATCAGCGATGTCGGTCGTTACGGGGATGGCCGTCTCCAGACAGCGCAATACGCTCTCGCCGCCGGAGTGGTCGACCTGGGCGGTGAAGAGGTTGATCTTCGGACTGCCGATGAAACCAGCCGCGAACACGTTCGCCGGATCCGCGTAGAGCGTTTCGGGCCGCGCGACCTGCTGGATCTCGCCCTTGTTCATCAGCACGATCCGGTCGGCCATGGTCATCGCCTCGACCTGGTCGTGGGTCACGTAAACCGTCGTCACCGGAAACTGCGCGTGGATGCGCTTGAGCTCGAATCGCATCTGGGTGCGCAGCGCCGCGTCGAGGTTGGAGAGCGGCTCGTCGAGCAGGAACGCCTGCGGCTTGCGCAGCAGCGCCCGTCCCAGGGCGACGCGCTGGCGTTCTCCACCGGAGAGCTGCGACGGCTTGCGGTCCAGCAGCCCGTCGATGCCGAGCATCTCGGCGATCTCATGGACCTGAGTGTTGATGTCTTTCTTCGACGTATGCCGGATGCGCAGACCGAAGGAAAGATTCCGTTCCACGGACATGTGCGGGAACAGGGCATAGTTCTGGAACACCATCGCAAGATTGCGGTCCTTCGGCGGAACGTGGTTCATCAGTGTTCCGCCGATGTGCAAGGTGCCCATGTTGGGTGTTTCGAAGCCGGCAATCATGCGCAGCGTGGTGGTCTTGCCGCAGCCCGAGGGCCCGACCACGATCACAAACTCGCCGTCCTCGATCTCGAGGTTCAGATCGTCTACGGCGACCTTTGAGCCGAAGGACTTAGTTACCCTGCGCAGCGCGATCTTCGCCATGATTTTCTCCGCTCATGTCGTGGTTGCTGGCTCAGCGCGGGCATCAGCCCTTCACCCCGCCGGCAAAGGAGAAGCCGCCGCTCAGCCAGCGGGAGCTGATCAGATAGAGGATGATCACGGGCACGGAGAACAGCACCGAATACGCGGCTAGCTGGCCGAACTGAACTTGGCCGTTCGCGCTCATGAACTGGTAGATGCCGACAGCGCCAGGCGTGTCTGACGGATTGGCGTCAAGGACGAGGGGTATCAGGAATGATCCCCACGAGTTGATGAAGGTCAAGATGGCTGAGACGAGAATGCCGGGGATGATCAGCGGAATGACGATACGGAAGAGGATGCTGATTTCACTCGCCCCCTCGATCGCCGCGGCTTCCTCGAACTCACCGGGGACCTGGCCGATGAAGTTCTTCAGGAGCCAGATGGAGAACGGCACCGACATGGAGGCCAGGACGAGGGACGTGTAGAACTTCGAATTGAGCCAGCCCAGGTTGACGAAGATCTGGTACGTGGGAATCAGCAGCAGGGTGACGGGGAGCCCGGTGAGGAACAGGATCAGGATGAGGATGAGTCCCTTGAAGCGGATTTTCCGCCGGGCCAGCATGAACCCGGCCATGGTGGATACGGCCGTGGCGATGATCGTTGACACGCCCGCCAGGTAAAGGCTGTTCCTGATCGCGGCGCCGGCTCCCGCGTGGATGACGAGGTGATAGTTCGTCAGCGAGAAAGGATGCGGCAGGGCCAGCGTGTCATCGGCACCTGGGTTGAAGGAGGCGAGGATCAGCCACAGCAGCGGGAGCAAGAAGATCACGCCGATGATGACCATTCCGAGGTTGAGCACCGGGCGCGACACCGAACGCCGTTTCCGGATCACGGCGGGCGCGGAGCTGTCACTCCCGCTGGTAGCGAGCCGATCAGCGGACACCTCTTCTCCCTTCAGGGAGCGGGCCTGGTAAGTCATGACACGGAGTCCTTCAGCTCGGGCCGTAGCTGGCGGATGTAGGCGATGGACAAGATGGCCCCGATGAGGACCAGGGTCAGGGCGATCGTCGTGCCGTAGCCGAGCTGGTTGAACTGGAAGGCCTCGATGTACATGTAGACGGGCAGGATGGCCGTCTGATTGCCGGGGCCACCCTGGGTCATGGCGTAGATCAGGGTGAAATCGGAGATGGTGGCCAGCGTGATCAGCAGCAGGTTGATCATCAGGGTTGGCCGGATGATCGGGAGCGTGACCGTGAACAGGCGCCGCCAGTAGCCGGCCCCTCGAGCTGCGCGGCCTCGTCGACCTCGCCAGGCACATTGCGCAGGCCGGCACTGAGCAGCAGCATCGAGAACGCGGTGCCGCGCCAGGCATTGGCCAGGCAGACCACCAGCATCGGAGCGGTGGACAGCAGGTCGCTCTTGGGGGTGCCGAAGAGGTGGCTGAGCGTGCCTCCCGCCTGGCTGAAGGAATACCAGACGAAAGCGACCGCGATCTCCGGCAGGACCCAGGCCAGGATGACGATGGCCCCGACGCTCGCCCGGACGACGACGTTGACCCGCTGGGCGAGCAGTGCGAGCGCGAGGCCCAGCACCGTCTGGGCCACGATGCCCGAGCCGATCACAAAGATCAGCGTCAGTTTGACGCTGAGCCAGAACGTGGGATCGTGCACCATCCGCTGCAGGTTGGCGAGCCCGGTGAAGCTGTAGTTCTGTGCGTACTGGCCGAGGAGCTCCAGGTTGGTAAAGCCGAGGTAGATGGCGTAGATGGTCGGAATGACGAACAGGCCGATCAGCAGCGCGGCGCTGGGCAGCAGCCAGGTGGTGGTGACGGCATGGCGGAGATATGACCGCAGCCGCGGCTCGGCGACGACGATGTCATCGCTGCTGTCTGCTCTGGCGACGGTGGTCATGCGGCACCGCCGGCCGATGCGAACTGCGGCAGATAGCGGGCGTTGACCGCGAGGAGCTCCTCTTCGAGACCCTGCGCCTCGCGCGGTTCAAGGGTGGCGGCGACCAGCGGATCGGTCAGGATGACCTGCCGCAGCAGCCCGCGGTCACCGGTCAGCGCGCACTGCATCGTCATCGCCTGGACCTGCGCGTGCAAGCTGAGTGCCGCGGCCAGCCCTGGCGGCAGATCCGGGATGCCCAGCGGATGTACCCCCTGACCGTCGACGACGGCCGGCACCTCCACGGCGGCGGTGGCGGGCAGGTTGGCGATGAGGCCGCCACGATTCAGCACGTTCACCACGAAGAGGTCCTTGCGGTCATCGATGACCGACTGCATGACCTCCGCGACCACGATTCCCTCGTCCTCGGGGCCGTGCGGGAGGTCGGAGAGCTGGCGGGTGCCGCTGCTGGCCGACCATGCGCTGGCCAGTTCATCCCAGGTCCTTATCCGCTGGCGCTGGGCGTCCATGTCATAGATGTGACGGCCGTATCGCATCGCGAGACCCTGGGCCCGGCCCAGGTAGGGCTCTTCGAGACGTTGCAGCTGGGGAAAGAACTCGACCCAGTGGGCCCAGCAGTACGGGATCACCCCGAACGTGTCGATCGCCCACCGCGTGATCTCGTCGTCGGTCCGCTGTCGCACCAGCGGGATTGCGTCCCGGCCGTCTTTCAGCCGAAGCGAGAAGATGCCCGTGCAGTGGTTGATCCCGCCGACCTCGAGCGGCAGGGATATCAGGTCCTTGCTGACTCCGACTTGCCCGGCCAGCCAGTCTTCGTTGAACGGCAGTGGTGAGCATGAGCACAGCGATAGCGAGCGCACGGTGTCCACCTGCGCCATGGCCATGGCGTTCGCGCTCGCCGGGTTGGTGTAGTTCAGGACAATCGCATCCGGTGCCACCTCGGCGACATCGCGGGCGACCGAGGCGACGACGGGCGTATTCCGCAGGGAGCGCATGATCCCGCCGGGTCCCACGCTGTCGGCAATGTGCATGAAGATGCCATGCCGGGCTGGGATCTCGATGTCGGATTCCCACGCCGCCATTCCGCCGACGCTGATGGCGACGATGACGAAGTCCGCGCCGGCGAGGGCTTCTTGCTGTTTCGTTGTGGCCACCACCTTGAGCTGCTGGCCGCTGCTTCCCGCCAGATGACTCGCGAGCACCTGCATGGTCGCCAGCCGTGCCTCGTCGATGTCCATCAGCCGGAGCTCGGCGCCGTCGAAGCACGGCAAATCCACTAGCCGGCGGACCAGACCGGGAACGAACATGGAGCTGCCGCCACCGATGACGGCTATTTTGACGGTCATTGCCCACCTGCTTGCTGAGTCGGGGCGTGCGGGACCCTGGTAGATGCGAGGGCGTGAGTCCAGGCCTGCTGGACTTGCCGGTTCCGGACAGCGACGCCTGTCCAGTCGGTGCTGTGGTAGAGGTCGTTCAGGTTCTGCAGAGCGATGTCGTACATCCGTCCCTTAACCTCCTCGGTCGCGCCAGCCAGGTGAGGTGTGAGGGTGAGACCGGGAGCAGAGAGCAGCGGGCTTGTCCGCGGCAGTGGCTCCTCGGGATAGACGTCGAGAGCTGCGCCGCGAAGATGACCAGCCGTGCAAGGCCCGGACGAGTGCGCCGTAGTCCAGCACGGTCGCCCGCGCTGTATTGATGAGATAGGAGCCGCGGCGCATCAGGGAGATCTCCGGCTCGCCGATGATCACCGAGGCGCTGCGGGCGTGCACGGTCACGACATCCGCCCGGGGCAGCATCGCGGCGAGGTCCGCGGCCGTGAAGCCGGCTGCGGTAATCGTGCTGGCGGGCACGGCGGGGTCGACCACGATCACCTCGCCAACCAGCGGCAGGAACCGGCGGGCCACGGCGCGGCCGACCGCGCCGTAGCCGATGACGCCGATCACCAGAGTGGATAGTTCGCGCCCCTTGTAGGCGATATAGGGGATTGGCTCGGCTGGATCATCGGGCCGCCAGATCACATCGGAAACAAGGCCCAGCTGATCCGCCTTCGAGTCCGCCCGGGTGATGTCTCCGCTCACGATGGCGTGATGAGCGATGGCGATGTTCCGCAACATCGCGAGTGTCAGCCCGACGGTGAAGTCCGCTACCGACTCGGCGTTGCGGCCCGGCGTATGGATGACCGGGAGCGCGCGCTCGGTCGCCGCGACCAGGTCAACGTTGACGGGCTCTGACCGCATGACCACGATGACTTCCAGGTTCGGCAGGCTGTCCATCAACTCGGCGGTCACCGGCTCGGCCTCCACCAGGACGGCGCGCACCGTGGCCCGGTCGTCCTGGGACAGTCCCGCCGCCGCTGCGCTGACGCTGTCGACGGTGTCCACCTGCCAGCGCCACTTGGTTTCGAGCGCCTGCACCAGTGTTGCGTTCAGCGCGCAACTAGTGAGGGCCCGCATCGACGTACACCCCATTTCGTGACAGCTGGTTCTCCCGGGATCGTGCCTGGCCGGCGGCGTACAGGCGGCAGTAGTCCTCGGCCCTGTTCTGCAGGCCGGCATATCTGGTCTCGTCAGGGGTGAACCGAGCTTGTTCCAGGTCACCGAGCGCGGAGGTGATGCTGGTCCCGGCGACGAGCGCCGCCCCCGCTAGCCCGGACACCTGATCCAGGTCGGGCACAAGAACGGTGTGGCCGGTCACGTCGGCCAGTGCCTGGCTCCAGGCGGCGTTCCGGCTCATCCCGCCCGTGGCGATGACCTTCTCGCCGCGGAACCCGGCCGCGCTGCAGAGCTGCTCCAGGATCTGGCTGAACGCCAGGCATGTGCCCAGCCTGGCTGCGTCCAGGACGTCGGCGCCGGTCTGCCGCCCCGTGAGGCCGAAGACGGTCGGCGCTGGCCAGACATGCCAGCCGTCGCGGCCCGAAGAAGGGATTGCCGGCCAGGACCGTCAGGTGCCCGGAATGGTCTGCGTTTTCTTCCACGGCAAATCCGCGTGCGGCCAGTGCGGCCCGAAGGCCAGCACCGCTGAGCTCCGTCAGGCCGGTCAGCCGGTCGGCGATCTCCCCGGTGGGACCTGCGTTTGCTTCGAGGGCCCATCCCGGCGCGGCGGGCAGGGCGCTGACGAGCAGCGGGAACCAGGCACCAAGATCGGCGGCCGCCTCGACCGGGAGCTGGGCCGGTCCGGTAGTTCCGGCGACCACGATCGGGCAGCCCGGCGCCTGGCTTCCGGCCGCGAGTGCGGACATGTGCGTGTCGCCCGCGCCGAGGTGGACGGGCAGGCCGGCGGGAAGACCCACCTGCTCGGCGACCGTCCGCAGCAGGCCGCCGGCCCGGGTCCCGGCCGCGGCGAACTCCGGCATCATCTCGCTCCGGACCCCGCACTCAGATGCGAGGAGGTCGAACGCCCAGGTGCCAGCCGAGATGTCCATCATCTGGCTCATCGCGGCGGACGAGGCCTCGCTCGCGATGGCTCCGCAGAGGCTGAAAATGAACCAGTCGTGAAGCTGGAGGATGGTGCGCACTCGCTGCCAGCTATCGGGATAGCTGCGCTGAATCCAGATCAGCTTGGGCAGGCCGAACTCCGGCGCGGCCCAGTGGCCAGTCGTCGAGTGAAGCTCGCGATGGCCGATGGATGAGACAAGATCGCCCACGATCGGGAGCGCGCGCCGGTCCCGGTTCAGCAGGGACGGGCCGACGACCTGCTGACCGGCGTCCAGGAGCACAAAGGGAATGCGGATCGCGCTGACCGTGATGCCCAGGTAGTGCCGGGGCTGGGCCGGGCAGCGGGCGACGAGCTGTGCGAGGGCAGCTATCGCGGTCCCGGCCCACGCGCAGGGATCGAAGACGCCTTCATCCCCCGGGTCGGCCGGCGGATAGGGCACGACCGCGGCCGTCGTCGCGACGTCTCCGGCCGGATCAAAGCAGCTGGCCTTGACACCCGAACCACCGATGTCGAGGGTGATGACGATCTCGGGCATCGGGATTCTCCCTCCTGGTGTCCGTGGCTGAGGAGAAATCAGGACACGGTGCTGGCGTCCGTGGGCTTGCGCCGGTACTTGGCGAATACCTCGTCCATCTGGCTGGTGGTCAGGACGTTGGGCCGTCCAACCGCCAGGCTGCGGTAGTAGTAGCCGGCCAGGATCTCCGTCGTTTCCGCGGCGTCGGCGGCCTGCTTCAAGGTGCGCCCGCCGGCGACCATGCCGTGGTTGGCGATCAGCACGGCCATGGCGGGAGCCTGGAAGGTATCCCGCACGTTGGTCGCGAGTTCCGGGGTTCCATAGGTGGCGTACGGGGTCACCGGCACTGTCGTGGTGTTCAGGCTGGCGATGATGTAGTGGACGGCCGGGATCGGCATGCCCAGGATGGCCAGCGTGGTGGCGTGCACTGAGTGCGTGTGGACGATCGCGCGGATGTCGTCCCGGTGGCGGTAGACGGCCGTATGCAAGGGCGTCTCGGACGATGGTGCCCTGTCGCCCTGCAGAACAGTGCCGTCCAGGCGGCACACGACGATGTCGTCGGGCGTCATCGTGTCGTACTCGATGGATGTGGGGGTAATCGCTATCGCGTCGGGTGACAGACGGATGCTGAGGTTGCCTGACGTCTGGGTCAGGAGCCCTTTACCTAGCAAGCGCACGCCGCAGGCGACGAGCTCGTCCCGGACGGATTGCAGGTCCGCGCCGTAGGCCACGTCAGGCATCGGAGCTGCTAGTGCCGATGGCGAGGCCGGGTGACCGGCCTGGGGCAGCGACCCGCGCCGTCAGGCATCGCACTCGCGCTGCCCTCATAGTGCCACCAATCGTCGCAGTAGCGTGAACAATTGTTCACGCGTTGAACTACTGTGCAAGCGATGCTGGCTCGTGCCAAACGGCGCTGTCAATGACCGTGATCAAATCGAGATACTTGAAACCTGGAGTTTTCTCTGCGCGCCTAGACGAATTAACTCTGTTACCGGGCCGTCACCTGTTGCCTATGACGTTCCGGGCCGGATCCCGGTGTTCAGCCGGCGGCCGGGTCGCTGGAGGCTGGGATGGATGGGGCTGAAGAGACTGTTGTACACGGCAAATATTTCCCAACCATGACCGCAAGGCTTAGATCGCCGGCCTAATCCTGGGGCGCTCACTATGGCCTCGCAAGGCCGCCTCCAGGCGTGCTCTCACCGCCAGGCATGGCCGCCGGGAAAGTCGCCCGCTGCGGGCCGCAACACCTGGCGCCGTCTCCCTGGCGCCGTCTCCTGGCGCCGTCTCACGCCGGATCAGGGAACCTCGTACCCGGATGCGCACGTTCCGCTCAGGCGCTATAGCGAACAATTGTACAACCTTGTGATAAGCGGGAGGTGGTGACATGCTTGCTGCATCGGCAGGCTCGCATCTAGGGTCGCAATTGCAGTGCCGGGACAATTAAGGAGCATCGATGAGCGATCTGACTATGACCATTGCGGGCCAGGCCCAAACGGCCAAAGAAACGTTTCCGGTGCTCAACCCGGCGAATGCTCAGGTGATCGCCGAGGCGCCGGAATGTACCCCGGAGCTCCTGGATGCCGCCGTCACAAGTGCGCACGAGGCGCACGAATCCTGGCTGGCTGATCCGGCTGCGCGATCGTCGGTATTGATGGACATCGCCGCGACCGTGGAATCAAACCTCGACGAACTCGCGGCGCTCATTACCGCCGAGCAAGGCAAACCACTTCATGAAGCCAAGGATGAACTGAGCGGCGCCATTTCCGATCTCCGCTATTACGCGGAACTGAGCCTGCCGGTGGATACCGTCGCGGACACCAATGACCTGATGGTTCAAGTGCTCCGCCGGCCGATGGGAGTAGTCGCGGCCATCACGCCATGGAACTTTCCGCTGGGAACAGCCATGTCCAAGCTCGCTCCGGCTCTCGCGGCGGGCTGCACGGTGGTGCTCAAGCCCTCCCCGTATACGCCTTTGTCGAGCCTGCGCCTGGGGGAACTCGTCAGGGAGGTGCTGCCACCAGGGGTGCTCAATATTGTCAGCGGGAGTGACTACCTCGGGTCGCTGATGACAGGCCATCCCCTCGTGCGCATGATCAGCTTTACCGGCTCTGTTGCCACCGGTAAGAGTATCGCGGTGACTGCCGCCGCAGACCTCAAGCGAGTCCTTCTGGAGCTCGGCGGGAATGACCCAGCGATAGTGCTGGATGATGCGGATATAGACGCAACCGCCGACGGCGTTTTTGCGAACGCATTCGCCAACTGTGGCCAGATCTGTGTCGCTATCAAACGGGTATACGCGCCGAAGGCACTCTACGGCCAGCTCGTCGACGCGCTAGCCGACCGGGCGCGATCAGCTCGGCTCGGAGATGGGCGTGCTCCTGGAATCGACATTGGCCCGTTGTGTAATCCGGCACAGCGCGACCGCATCACCGAACTTGTCGGTGACGCGCTCCAGTCCGGGATAAAGGTCGCGGTAGGTGGCGCAGTGACGGAAGGGCCTGGATATTTCTATGAACCCACCGTTCTCGCCGGGCTCAATGGCAGTGAGCGCATTGTCGTAGAAGAGCAGTTCGGGCCGGCCCTGCCTGTCATCGAGTATGCAGACGTCTCCGAAGCGATAACCCAGGCAAACGACAGTCACTATGGCCTCGGCGCTTCCGTGTGGACCTCAGACCCCGAACGAGGCCGGACGCTGGCCCCGCAGGTAGAGTCGGGCACGGTCTGGGTCAATACCCATCAGTCCGGGATCCCGGGTCAGCCATTCGGGGGACTCAAGTGGAGCGGGATAGGCGTCGAAGGCGGGCCCTGGGGAATGCTCGCTTATACCGAGCTTCAGGCGATCCACACCAATAAGGTGTAGCCCCGGGCCCCAGATCCGCTCGCGATCGATGCTGGCCCCGGAGCGTTGCGGATGCCCCGCGAGCCGGCTTCTACGATGGCGGGATGACGCAGGAGGCTGGCGCAGGCCCACCTGGCCGGCGTTCGTACCCGAAGGGGGTGCGACGCCGGCAGCAGATCTTGCAGAGCGCGATCGCCCTGTTCGCGCAGCGGGGTGTCGACCGGGCGTCCCTGCGTACGGTGGGCGAGGCGATCGGGGTTTCCCATACCGCGCTGCGCCACTATTTCTCGTCCCGAGATGAGCTGCTGGTCGAGGTGTACCGGACCCACGAGGCGCTGGCGGCGGCAGGGGAGTCCGCTGACGGCGGCTCTGCGGTCGGCGGGATCGCCCGGGCCGCGGAGCAGAACCGTTCGATCCCCGGCCTGGTCGAGCTCTACGCGGCGCTCACCACCGATGCACTGCAGGATCAGCATCCCGTCACCCGGGAGTTCATCCGGGAGCGGTTCCGCGACCTGCGGGGGACGCTGGCCGCCCGGATCGAAGCAGGGCAGCGGGCTGGGCGTATCGCTGCGGACATCGACCCGGTGGATGCGGCAGCGCTGGTGATCGCGGCGTCCGACGGCTTGCAGATCCAGTGGCTGCTGGATCCCGGTGTGGTGGACGTGGGCCGCGTGCTGTCGATCCTGGAACGGCTGCTCCCGCAGGAGGATCCGGGATCAGCCTAGACTGCCTGGCGCTGTGATACCTTCCAGTGGAAGGTTTTGTGTGGAAGGTAGCAGGGAGCGCGCTGGTGACGGATTCCATGGTCACACCTGAGCGCCCAGGCCTGGCCCGCTGGCGGTGGACCGTGACGGCCGCGTTCGGACTGGGGGGATCACCGTCTCCGCGTGGGGGCCGCGGCTGCCGGCTATCAAGGCGGACCTCGGAATCGACACCGCGACGATCGGGCTGCTCCTGGCGGGCGTGACGGTCGGGGCGATTGGCGGGCTGCTCGCGTCGACCCCGGTCCTGCACCGGCTGGGGAGCCGCCGGACCATGGCGGGAGCGCTGCTGCTCGTCGCCGCCGCCATGACGGTCATGGGTCTCGCGCTCATCTTGGGCTCGGTGCCGCTGATCGCGGTCGCCTTCGTAATCGTGGGCCTGGGCATCGGCGTTCTCGACGTGCTGATCAACGTGGAAGGCTCCGCCGTCGAGCGGGTTGTGGGGCGCACCCTCATGCCGATGATGCACGGCGCCTGGTCCATCGGGGTCGCGGTCGGGTCGGGGATCGGCGCAGCCTGCGCCGCTCTGGGTATAGCGCCGGCCGCGCAGCTGATCGCCGAAGCCGTCATCATCGCGGTGGCCGCCGTCGCGCTGGCGCCCGGGATTCCGGTAGGGAACCGCGCCCCGCAGGAGCAGCCGCAGCAGGACCGGGCCGCGAAGCTGCGGCAGTGGCTGCGCGGCTGGCTGGACTGGCGGCTGCTGCTCATCGGCCTCGTCATGCTCGGCGTCGAGCTCGGTGAGGGCTCGGCGGGCAACTGGCTCACCCTGGCCGTGCGTACCGGCCACGGGCAGACCGCTGCCGTCGCCGCGCTGTTCGCCACCGCCTTTGCCGTCAGCGAGGCGCTCACCCGGATCTTCGGCGGCCCCATCGTCGATCGCCTCGGACGGGTCAACACCATCCGGGTCACCACGGCCCTCGGCGTCCTGGGCATGGTGCTGTTCATCCAGGCGGGGAATCGCTGGATCGTCCTCGCCGGCGTGGTGCTGTGGGCCGTCGGCGTCTCGATGGGCTTCCCGCTGGGCATGTCCGCGGCCGCGGAGAGCGGACCCGACCCGGCCGCACGGGTCAGCGTCGTCGCCTCCATCGGCTACTTCGCCAACCTGGCCGGTCCACCCGCCATCGGCCTGATCGCCCAGTCGGCCGGCCTGCTGAACACGCTGTGGCTCATTGTGGTCTTGTTCGGAGCCGCCTTCCTCGCGGCCGGCTCGTTCCGCCCGCGGCCGGCCACCGCCGAACCAGTCGCCGCCGAACCGGCCGGCACCCGCGGCCCCGGGACCTGACACCCCGGCAACCTAAAGGGCCACCGGCACGTCACCGCCTGCGCGAAGACGCGGTCAGGCCGGCTGCCACAGCTCGACCCGATTGCCCTCAGGATCGGTGACCCAGCCGAACCGGCCGACACCGTCCATGTCCTGCGTCCCGGAATCCACCTCCGCTCCCTTGCCGCGCAGCTGAGCGAGCATCGCATCCAGGTCGCGGACACGGAAGTTGAGCATGACCTGCTGGTCGCGGGAGCCGAAGTACTCGGTCCCGGCCTCGAAAGTCGCGAACACCGTCGGGCCGGCGCCCTGACTCCACAGGCCGTTCTCATCAGCGTCCAGGCCCAGGCAATCGCGGTACCACGCACCCAGGGCCGCCGGGTCGGCGGCGCGCATGAAGTATCCACCGATGCCAAGCACACGTTCCATGCCGCCATCTTGCCAGGACGGCGATCAGGCGGGCGGAAACTCGTCCGCCACGGTGACGTGTGATAGCCCCCACTGGGCGCTGCACCCCCACCGTCTTCCGCACTTTCTGGACGTGCGCTTATGCTTTTCTCAAAAGCCGTATTTAGCGTGAGGTTATGGATAGCGGGCCCGATGGCGTCGGACCGCGTATGCCCGGGGGTCGCGGATCGCGTCGCCTGCTCGCCGCCGGGATAGCGGTCGTGGTGGTCCTGCTCGTCGTGGTCGTGGTGCTCGCGACCCAGCTTGCCAGCAAGCCCCCCACGGCCAGGGCCGCGTCGCCGGACCCCACCCCGACGTCCAGCGCGAGCGCGTCCGTGCCGGTCATCTACACCCACGTCGCACCGTCCGTGGTGATCGTCCGCACCGCTCACAAGCTGGGAAGCGGCCTCGTCGTGGCCGACGACGGCACGATCTTGACCGCGAACCATGTCATCTCCGGCGGCGGGGCCATCACCGTCACGTTCGCCGATGGCACCACGGCGAACGCGGCCGTCGCCGCCACCGACCCCAAACTGGATATCGCCACGCTCACCCCGGCAAAGCTGCCCCAGGTCGTGGTGCCCGCCACCCTCGGGGGTGGGGCGAGCGTGGGGGCGTCCGTCGTGGCCATCGGCAATCCGCTCGCCCTGACCGACAGTGTGTCCGCCGGGGTGATCTCCGGCCTCAACCGGACCGCGGACACCGACAACGGCAAGTTTTCCGGCCTCATCCAGTTCGACGCGTCGGTTAACCCGGGCAGCTCGGGTGGTCCGCTGCTCGACGCCCACGGGCTCGTCATCGGCATCGTCCTGTCGATCGCCACTCCCGACGGCGAGGACGCGTTCGCCGGCATCGGTTTCGCGGTACCTATCGGCGCGGCACTCGGCGGCAGTGGCGGTACGGGGTCAGGCAAGGGGCCGCAAATATGAACGGCGCACCGCCAGCAGCCCAGGACGAGGCAGCAGCCCAGGACGAGGCAGCAGCCCAGGACGAAGGAGCCCGATGACCCAGCCGCCGAACGAGAGCCGGCCTGCCTCACCTGGCCAGGCTCCGTCACCCGGACACCAGGGCAACCCGCTGCAACCGGTGCTCTTCGAGGTCAAGCGCACCATCGTCGGCCAGGACATCTTGCTCGAGCGGATGGCGATCGCTCTGCTGTCCGGCGGCCACCTGCTCGTGGAGGGCGTCCCAGGGCTGGCCAAGACGCTGTCCGTCAAGTCGCTCGCCGCGGCGGTCGGCGGGCAGTTCCAGCGCATCCAGTTCACCCCCGACCTGGTCCCGGCCGACCTGACCGGGACCCGGGTCTACCACCAGCACACCGGCGAGTTCGCCACCCAGCTCGGCCCGGTCTTCACGAACCTGCTGCTCGCCGACGAGATCAACCGCGCGCCCGCGAAGGTGCAGAGCGCCCTGCTCGAGGTGATGCAGGAGCATCAGGTCACCATCGGCCGTGAGACCTACCCGGTGCCCGAGCCGTTCCTGGTCATGGCCACGCAGAACCCGATCGAGTCCGAGGGCACCTACCCGCTGCCCGAGGCGCAGGTCGACCGGTTCATGATGAAGGTCGTCGTCGGTTACCCGAGCGCCACCGAGGAACACGCGATCGTGGACCGGTCGCTGCGGGCCGCGGAGCCGGTTCGCGCCATGCTCAGCCCGGCGGACCTGATCGCCATGCAAGAGCGCGTGCGGGAGATCTACGTCGACACCGCCGTCGTCGATTACGCCGTGCGCCTGGTGACCGCGACCCGCAGGACCGTCACCGCCGGGCTCGTCGACTCCAAGCGGTACATAAGCTACGGGGCCAGCCCGCGTGCCTCCATCGCCCTGGTCACCGGCGCCCGGGCGCTCGCGTTCCTGTATGGCCGGGACTACGCGCTGCCGGAAGACGTCCGCGAGCTCGCCCTCGATGTGCTCCGGCACCGCCTCGTGCTCTCCTACGAGGCGCTCGCCGACGACGTCACCGCCGACGCGATCATCACCAAAGTGCTCGCCGCCGTGCCCAAGCCCGACGTCGTCCTGAGCGGCCGCTGACCTGATGGCGATGCGCACTGCCCCAGAGCGGCTCCTGGCGCGCCTGGAATGGCGGGTGCTCCGCCGCCTCGACGGCCATCTGCTCGGCGATTACCGGACCGCGCACCGGGGCACCGGCACCGACCTCGCCGGCTTGCGCGACTACACCGAGGGCGACGACGCGCGGCATATCGACTGGAATGTCACCGCCCGGCTGAACGAGCCACAGCTTCGCGTCTTCACCGAAGATCGTGAGCTCACCGCGTGGCTGGTGCTCGACCGCTCGGCGTCCATGACGGTGGGACCACCCGGGCGCGGCAAGAACGACGTGCTCAGCGAGCTTGCCCTCGTGCTCGCCCGGCTGCTCGGCCGGGGCGGGAACCGCGTCGGCGCCCTGCTCTACGGCACCGGAGCCGTCCGTACCGTGCCGCCGGGCACCGGCCGCAGGCACGCGCTGCGCATCGGCGCCGAGCTCGCCCCGGCACCCAGCCGCGGCCAGAACGGTGCTGGCCACAACGGTGCTGGCCAGCACGGCAGCACGACCGACCTGGCGGCGATGCTCGACGCGGTCGCCAAGCTGGCCAGGCGCCGCGCCCTGATCGTGGTCGTCTCCGACTTCATCGGCGACGGCGACTGGGAGCGGTCGCTGCTGCGCCTGGTGCCGCGGCACGAGGTCGTCGCCCTGCGCGTCACCGATGCCGCCGATGACGAGCTGCCCGACGTCGGCCTGGTCGTCATCGAGGACGCCGAGACCGGAGAGCAGCTCGTCATCGACTCCTCCGACCCGCTGCTCCGCGGCCGGCTCCGTGTGGGCGCCGGGGAACGCGATGCCCGCATCGCCGCCGGGATGCGCCGGGCGGGGGTGCCGATCCACCGCATCGGCACGGACGCCGACCTGGCCACGGCGCTCGTCGCTGTCGTCACGAGCACCAGGCGCAGGCACGCGTGAGCCTCGCGGATCCCGTTCTCCTGGCCGTCGGCCTGCTGGTTGTCGTGGGTCTGGCCTGGGCCCTGGTCGCCGCCGCGCGGCGACGGGCCACGGCCCTGGCCTCGGCCGGGGTCACGGCGGGTGGCTCTGGAGGCGGTGGCCCGGGCTCAGCGGGAGTCTGGCTCACCATCGCCGGCCTCGCCGTGCTCGCGATCGCCGTCGCCGGCCCGACGGCGTCCGTCCCGGTGTCCCACGCGTCGGGCACCGTCATCCTCGCCATGGACGTCTCGGGGTCCATGGCCGCCACCGACGTGCCACCCAGTCGTCTGGGCGCCGCGAAACAGGCCGCGCTGTCGTTCATCAGCGCCCAGCCGGACAGCGTGGACATCGGTGTGGTCGCGTTTACCCAAGGCGGCCTCGAGGCCGCCCTGCCGACCGCCGATCATGCGACCGTGTCGGCCGCGATCCGCCGGCTGACGGTGGGCGGGGGCACCTCACTCGGCGGCGCCATCCTCGCCTCGCTCTCCACGATCACGCACAAGACGGTTGCCGTCGGCCCGGACGGCAGCGCGCCCAATATCGGCTACTGGCCCTCGGCCACGATCGTGCTGCTGTCCGACGGACAGGACGGAGGCGGGGCCACCGGCGCCAGCCCTGCTACCAGCACCGGCACCAACACCGGCGCGGCCGCGTCGGTAGCCGAGAAGGCCGGCGTGCACATCGACACCGTCGGGGTCGGCACCACCACGGGCACCACGGTCGAGTCCGATGGCTATCACCTGTTCACCGCGCTCGACCCGGCGGCGCTGCGATTGATATCGCAGGCCACCGGCGGCGCCTACCATCCGGCGTCGGACGCGAGCGAGCTCGATGGGATCGCCTCGACCATCAACCTGAGGCTCACCATCACCAGGGAGCCGCTGCCGTTGGCCGGCGCGTTCATCGCCCTGGCCCTCGCGCTGCTCGCCGCGGGCGCTGTGCTCACCGTGATCCGGACGGGCCGGGTGGTCTGAATGTCGTTCTCCTGGCCATGGGCGCTGCTGGCACTCCTCGTCATTCCGCTGGTTGTCGCCGCCTGGTGGCTGACCCGCCGCAGGCGCAGGCGCTCTGTGATCCGGGTGACCTCGATCGCGCTCGTCCGGGCGGCCCTGCCAGGCCGCTCGCGCTGGCGGCGGCGCATCCCCGCCGCGCTGCTGGTGGCTGGGCTGGCCGTGCTCGCGGTCGGCGCCGCCCGCCCGCAGGCGACCGTGCCGGTCGCGTCGTCGTCCGCGACGATCATGCTGGCCCTGGACGTCTCCGGCTCCATGTGCTCCACGGATGTCAAGCCGAACCGGATCACTGCCGCCGAGCGGGCGACCACTGCCTTCGTCAAGTCCGAGACGGGCGGCCCGCACATCGGCCTGGTCGCCTTCGCGAGCACCGCCACCGTGCTGTCCCCGCCCGGCGCGGATACTCAGCAGCTGCTCGGCGCGATTGGCGGCCTCACCACCTCCTTCGGCACCGCCATCGGCGAAGGCATCCTGACCTCGCTCGACGCCATCGCGCAGGCCGACCCATCGGTGCCACCGACCGGCGCGACCGTCAACAGCAAACCCGGCCGCTATGCGAACGACGTGATCGTCGTGCTCACCGACGGCTCGAACAACCGGGGGATCGACCCTCGGGACGCGGCGCAGGAGGCTGCCGTGCGGGGCGTCCGCGTCTTCACCATCGGCTACGGCACCGATAACCCCGCAGCGGTCGCGTGCAGCTCCGGCCAGTTCGGTGGGTACGGCGGCGGTGGCGGTGGGGGAGGCGGGTTCGGCGGCGGTGGCGGCGGGGAGGGCAACCCGTTCGACGCCGACTTCAGCGCGCTCATGCAGATCTCCCGGAGCACCGGCGGCACGTTCTACCGAGCCCAGGATGCCAGCCAGCTCAGCAAGGCGCTCGCCAATTTGTCCGGTACCTTCACAATTGTCCACAAGCGCATCGACCTCGCCGCCTGGTTCGCCGTGGCCGGCGGCCTGCTCATCGCCGCGGCGGTGGCGCTCTCCCTGTGGTGGAACCGGGTCCGGCCACCCCGCATGCGGCCGGCCGAGGTCCGCCGGCGGCGTTCGCGCCGCACCATGCCCGCTCTTGAGGCCGAACGGGCCTCGTTCGAGCCACCCCGCGATGCCGCCCGCCCCGTCAGGTCGGCGATCTTGCCGCCGCCAGCCCGCTCCGCCAGACCGGTTTGAGATGGAATCGAAGGGTAAGAGAGCCGGACTCGCAAGTCCGCCACGGCCTACGAACGGATTGATAATGGCCCGCAGTACCGGCTCAGACTCCGCGCCCTCAGACTCCGCGCCGCGCACGCTCACCGACATGCCCAAAGCAGGATGGCTCGCCATCTTGAAGCGCTCGGTCCGCGAGTTCAAGCACGACGACGTCACCGACCGCGCCGCCGCGCTGACCTACTTCGGCGTGCTCGCCCTGTTCCCGGCGATGCTGGTGCTGGTCTCCATCCTCGGGCTGCTCGGCAAGTCCACCACCCAGCAAGTGCTCACCAACCTCGGCCAGGTCGCCCCCGGCGGGGTACATACCTTCCTGACGGGCGTTGTCACCCAGGTTCAGGGCCGGGCGGGTGCGGCCGGGGTCGCCGCCATCATCGGCCTCGTGATCGCCCTGTGGTCCGCTTCGGGCTATGTCGCGGCCTTCATGCGTGCCTCGAACGCCATCTACGACGTCGACGAAGGGCGGCCGATCTGGAAGACCGCCCCGGTGCGGCTTTTCACCACGGTCGCGCTCGTTGTCATGCTCGTGATCGCCGCCGCGATCGTGGTGCTGACCGGGCCAATCGCGCATCAGGTCGGCACGGCCTTCGGCATCGGCAGCACTGCGGTACTGATCTGGGACATCGTGAAATGGCCGATCCTGCTGGTGATCGTCAGCGCGATGATCTCGCTGCTCTACAAGGCCAGCCCGAACATCAGGCAGCCGTCCTTCCGGTGGGTCTCGGCAGGCGGCGTCGTCGCCGTCATCATCTGGCTGATCGCCTCCGGGCTGTTCGCCGTCTACGTCAGCTTCGCCGGCTCCTACAACAAGACCTACGGCTCGCTCGCCACCGTCATCATTTTCCTGGTCTGGCTGTGGATTTCCAATATCGCGATCCTGCTCGGGGCGGAGTTCAACGCCGAGGCTCAGCGTGAACGCGCCATCCGTGCCGGGCTGCCCGAAGACGCCGAGCCCTTCGCCGAGCTGCGCGACACCCGCAAGCTCGACGACCCGGAAAAGCGCCGCGTCGAACGAGCCGCGCGCACCCGCGACCAGACCATGGGCCCGGAACGCTGAGCACCGGCGACGCGGCAGAACTCCTCATCCGGGGATGACTTATTCGGGGGCCTGGGCCAGAAGTCTCGCCATTGTTCTTCTCAGCAAGAAGAAGAGCATGACCGCCGCCAGCGCGCCGATTCCCAGGGCCCAGTAGGTGGCGTCGTCGGCGACCCGGTCAAGTTCGGTGCAGGCCGGCAGGACGACGTCCGCCCCGTGTTCTGGGCATACCGGAGGCTGCAGTGCCTCCTGCATGGGCCAGCCGACGGCGATAGCGATGATGAGCCCGTAGACGACGGCCTGAGCAGCCAGAATCCAGTTGTCGGGCGGCGGCTCCTGAGCCGACCCGGCGTGCGGCCCCGCCTTCCGCGGCCAGGTGTAAGCGGCGAGCACCACGCCGACCACGGTCGCCACGACCGTGTTGATCTTGTCCCACGGCCCGTTCGCCGTCAGCGGGTCGACGCCGACCGTCAGTACCGCGATCAGCAATGCCGCTGGGTCAATTCTCCGGTACACGCCAGAGCCTCAATTCCGGACACAATGCGCGGCCGTTCTCATCGGGTTGCCCGTGGATTGTACGCCGCGGCCCAGACGTCCCCGTGCACGGTCACTGGAGCTCAGAGGCCGGCGCGGACCTCACGCAAGGCACGCTGCATCTCGGCGGCGGTAGCGAACCGGTCGGCACCAGCCGGTGCGCACGCCGTGAGGAGAAACGCCGCCAGCTCGGGGCCCAGGTCGCCGCGGACGGTCCGCGGGTCGGTCACCGGAACCCCGGCCGTGGGCCTGGCCTCAGGGAACGGGTGGTGGCCGTCGCACAGCAGCCGGTACAGCAGGACGCCGACGGCGAACAGGTCGGTGGAGACGTCCCAGCGGGTGAGCCCCGCATCCGGCGGCTGATACGGCGGCGTACCCGAACGGGTGTGCACCGGATCCCCCACCCGGGAGGCGATGTTGAAGTCGAGCAGCTTCGCCCCGGTCCGGGTGAGCATCACGTTGAGCGGCTTGATGTCCCGGTGCACGAGCCCCTTGTCCTGCAATTCCAGCCACTCGCGCGCCTCGGCCTGCGTCAGGTCACCGTCGCGGCGCCGGGCGTCCAGCTGCTCCAGCCGCACCGCGTCAGGATGAAAGGCGACCAGCGCGTCCAGCAGGTCGAGCGCGACGTCGACCGCCTCCCGGTCCCGCAGCCGCCGCCTCCCGCTGACGAACTCATCCAGCGACTCACCGTCGATGAACTCGGTGATCAGGTACCAGTCGCCGTCGCTGGTCTTGCCAGCCCAGAAGACCTCGACCACGTTAGGGTGCCGGATCTTGCGCAGGGCGCCGATCTCGCGGCGCACGGCCTCGTCCCCGGCGCCGCTGTCGAACAGCTTGAGCGCCCGCTCCGCACCCTCGACGTCGTCGCGCACGCGGTAGACCTTGGAGAAGCTGCCCTGCCCGATGAGCTGGAGAATCTCGAACCGGCCGTCGATCACGTCACCGGCGGCGTAGGCGGCCGCCTTGACCCCCGCTCTGGCCCCCGCTGGCGGCTGCACTGCGGCGGGACCGGCGTCGGTAAGTGAGGCGGACGTCAGCCGCCGGGTGTGGCCCGCGTCTACGGCGGCGTCGTGACCGGAGACGGAATCCTCCCGCAGGTGCCGGATCCCGCCGACCGCGTTCACCAGGCACGGGTGCAGCACGTACGTGCTGACCTCCGGGGGGAAGTGGAACTGCTCGACGTCGCCCATGGAGTAATAGCGGCGCCGCCCGATCTCGTCGACGTACCCGAGGAGGCCGTTCTGCCAGAGCACGGAGGCGAGGTCGGTGGTCTTGTCGAAGTGCAGATCCGCCACCTCCTGCAGCGCCAGCAGGTCCGCGCGTGAGAACCGGTCGGCGCCGATCATCCGGACGAAGGACCGGACGTCTTCCTGCACGCCGGTGAAGTAGGACTGGGTGCTGGTGAACAGCTCGGAGTAGTCGTGCAGGGCGGCGCCGGACGGCATCATGTCCGAGGAGATCTGGTTGGCGCACTGGGCGAGCTGGGAGTCGCCGAACCGCTTGGCGCTGCGCTGGACCACGGCCGCCAGCACCTCCGGCGACAGGCCCGTGTTCCCGGCCTTCTTCTGCCGCAGGATCTCCTCGCTCAGGTCATTGCCCAGCGAGATGATGTCACGCGGGATCAGCCTGGTGTGGCCGAGCAGGTAGTCCTCGATCGTCCCGCCATCGGCTGCCCGCCAGTCGTCGTCGATCCCGAGCCAGTCACCGATCGTGGGAGGACCGCTCGCGGCACGCCGCATCAGCAGCGAGGCCGGCAGCCGCTGCAGCTTCTGCCGGAGCAGGTAGAGCAGCGAACCGCGGTCCCAGTTCAAGACGCGGATGTGCGGCTCGTTGTAATACCGCGGCGCGTGCTCGGACCGGTACACCGAGGACATGACGATGTCACGGATGCAGACCACGACATGCAGGCGGCCGCCCAGCCTGGGGTCCCTGAGCAGCCGCATGACCTGGTAGAACAGCCCTTCCTGGCATTTCAGCCAGTACATCGGCGCGTGGCTGAACTCCTCGTCGAGCGCGTCGAGGTAGAAGTAGATCGGCTTGCACTGCCCGACGATGTCGCCGAGCAGGTCCTCCAGGTCGTCCCAGAGCGGGTCGTCCAGGTAGGCGGACAGCTGACGGGCGTTGTCCCGCTCGTTGATGATGTCGCGGACCTGGGTGTAGATCGACCGGGGGCGGCGGAAGTCGTCGAGCAGCCGCCCGTAGGAGTTCTCCAGCTCCGCCGCCTGCTCGTCCCGCATCTGCTGACGCAGCTCGGGGCGGCGCAGCAGGTGGGAGGCCAGCGACCGCATGATCGCGCGGTCCCAGATCTGCATCCACTTCTCGACCAGGACGCGGTCCGAGAACCACTGGCAGGCCTTGACCACGACCTCGGTCTTCGGCAGGCTCTGCTGCGGCGCGTCGGCGTAGACCGAGTCCTGGTGGGACTGGAAATCCTGCAGCCGCCGCAGGTAGACGGTCTTGCCCGCGCCGAGCTTGCCCACGATGACCCGCACCATGGAGTCGTTCGCGCGGGTCGCGAGGTGGCCGTAGGCCAGGTCGCCGCCGAAGTCGACGAACTCGCCGATCACGTCTTCGATGTCGGCCCGTGACCCGTCTGGGTTGCCGAACGGCCCCACCGGATCGAGCCGACGTCGCTTGCTGGGCATCCTCTTCTCTTTCCCCCACTGGGAATCCTAGAGGGACGCAAGCAGATAAGGCCAGCGAAACGGGCGTGCGGTCAGGCTCCGGGCTCCGCCATGCCGTCGAGAATCAGCTGTTCCCCGTGCTCGGCGTGGCGGCGGGCCAGGGCCTCGGCGCGGTCGCCGTCCTGGTCCCGGATGGCGGCCAGGATCGCGGCGTGGTCTTCCCAGACCCAGGCCGGCGCTCCGCCCTGCAGCAGCACCTCGCCCATCACCCGCTGGACGTTGCGCCACATGACGTTGGCGCTCTCCGCGAGCAGCGGGTTGCCGGCCGCCTCCACCACCGACCGGTGGAACTCGACGTCGGCCGCGATGGACTGGGCGAAGGCCCGCTCGGCCAGGGCGCGCTGGCCGGCCTCCACGAGCCCGGTCACCTGCTTCAGCCAGCTGTCCGTGCGCCGGGCCGCCGCCCGCCGGGCCGCGTAGCCGTCGATCAGCGCCCGCAGCTCGTACAGGTGGCTGACGAAATGCCGGTCGAGCGGGGCCACCTCGAGACCTCGCCGGCCGAACTCCCTGACCAGGCCCTGGTTGCGCAGCAGCAGGAGCGCCTGCTGAACCGGCTGCCGGGACACGTGGAAGCGCTCGGCCAGCTGCTCTTGCCGTAGTGGCGTGCCGGGGACGAGCCGGCCCGAGCAGATGTCATCAACGATCGCCTCGTAGACCTGCTCGGTCCGCGAGGGCGGCATCGGCAGGGGAGTGTCGAAGTACTCGCTCCCACCTGGCACGGCAGCCGGCATCATTCCCTCCCCGGACGAATCTGCGCAGCTAGCCCAACCGTAGCGCCGCGGCGATCATGCCGGAGATCCAGACGACTATTGACTTCTGAATTCAGAGTACGGCATTCTGAAGATAGAGCATATGTAACAAATCGGCAACATGCATCGGGAGGCCCCAATGACGGGTCAGCATCCGACGGGTCAGGATCCGGCAGCAGGTCAAGGGACTGTTCAGGTCGCCACGCTCGTGGCGCGGTTCCTGCGCGAACGCGGGGTTGACCGCGTATTCGGGCTGCAGGGCGGCCACATCCAGCCCATCTGGGATCAGCTCGCCCGGCTCGGAGTCCAGATCGTCGACGTCCGCGATGAGGGCGCGGCCGTGCACATGGCCCACGCGCACAGCGAGCTGACCGGCCAGACGGGGGTGGCGCTGGCTACCGCCGGGCCGGGCGTGACCAACACGGTCACCGCCATGGCGAACGCGTCGGTCTCCCGGATCCCGGTGGTGCTGATCGGCGGCTGCCCACCGCGCCCCCAGGCCAACATGGGCCCGCTCCAGGGCATCGCGCACGTGGAGATCCTGCGCCCGGTCACCCGGCTGTCCCGGACGCTCGGCAGCTCCGACCAGGTGCTGCGGGAATTCGACGAGGCGTGGGCCCGGGCCGCTGGTGACCGCGGCGAGCCCGGTCCGGTGTACCTGGAGATCCCCACCGACGTCCTGCGCGAGCCGGTCCCGCCCGCGCTGGTGACGGCCGAGCACCTGCGGCCCAAGCCGCGCCGGCGGAGCCTCCCGCACCCCGACGACGTCACGGCGGCCGTCGCGCTGCTGCGCCAGGCCCGCCGCCCCGCGATCATCAGCGGGCGTGGCGCCCGCACCACCGACGGCACCGACCTGATCCGCTTCCTCGACGCCACCGGCGCGGCCTACCTGGACACCCAGGAGAGCCGGTCGCTGGTGCCGGACAGCCATCCCGCCGCGGTCGGCTCGGCGCGGTCGGCGGTCATGCGCGACACCGACCTGCTCGTCACCGTCGGCCGTCAGCTCGACTACCAGGTCGGCTTCGGCTCGCCGGCGGTCTTCCCGAACGCGAAGGTCATCCGCATCGCCGACACGGCAAGCGAGCTGATCGACAACCGCCGTGGCGAGACCGAGATCCTGGCCGACGTCGCGGAAACCCTCGCCATCCTGGCCGGCGTCCTCAGCGAGACCGGGCACATCCCGGACACCACCTGGCGGGACGAGCTGCGGGCCAAGCACCTCAAGCGGTCCGCGGACTACCGCGCCGCGCTGTCGTCCGCCAAGCCTGGCTCGGACCAGCTGATGCACCCCAACCGCATCTTCGGCGCGCTGGACGCGCTCCATCTCAGCGACCCGATCATGGTCGCCGACGGCGGCGACCTGCTGTCCTTCGCCCGCCTCGGGATTACCCGGTGCCGGCGCTATCTGGACGCCGGCGCGTTCGGCTGCCTGGGTGTGGCCACGCCGTTCGCCATCGCCGCCGCCCTGGCCTACCCGGACAGCCCGGTGGTCGCGGTGACCGGCGACGGCGCCTTCGGCATCACCGCGACCGAGATCGACACTGCGGTCCGGCACGGCGCGAAGATCGTCGTGATCGTGTCCAACAACCGGGCCTGGAACATCGAGCGCTACGACCAGGCCGAGAACTACGGCCTGGTGGCCGGGACCGAACTGGGTGACTGCGACTACGCCGCCCTGGCCCGGTCGCTCGGCGCGCACGGCGAGCGGGTCACCGACCCGGACGCCCTCGAAGCCGCCCTGAAGCGGGCCCTGGACCACGCCCCGGCCGTCGTCGACGTCGTGACCAGCCAGGACGCCCCGTCGCCGGACGCGGGCAAGGGCCTGGGGTTCGTCCCGGACTACCAGGCCCTCACCCCGTGGAACGACGCCGAAGTGGAGCGCAGGAGGCAGCCGTGAGTACCCAGATGGAAGAGTGGCACTTCCCGGCCCGCTACAACCAGGACTACCTCCCCGACCCCGGCCAGCCCTACTGGTTCCCGCACCGGGAGACCATGGACCCGGCCGAACGCGACGCCGCCGTGCTCGTCCGGCTGCGCGAGGTCATGGAGTACGCCTACGCCCGCTCGCCGTTCTACCGGCGCAAGTGGGACGCGGTGGACTGCAAGCCGGCCGACGTCACCTCGCTCGAGGCCTTCGAGCAGGTCCCGGTAGTCACGAAACAGGAGATGCGCGAGTCCCAGGCCGAGCACCCCCCGTTCGGCGACTACACGTGCATCGACGACGCCGAGATCCACCACATCCACGGCACCTCCGGCACGACCGGCATGCCGACCGCGTTCGCCCTCGGCCGCCGGGACTGGCAGGTGGTCGCGGACAACCACGCCCGGATCCTGTGGGGGATGGGGGTACGGCCCGGGGACACGGTGTTCGTGGCCGCGCTGTTCAGCCTGTACCTGGGGTCGTGGGGCGCGATGACGGGCGCGGAGCGGCTGGGCTGCCGGGTGCTACCGTTCGGCGCCGGGGCCCAGCGGCATGACCGCCCGCGCGGTGACCTGGCTGGCCCGGACCAAGCCGCGCGCCTTCTACGCCACGCCGTCCTACGCCCTGCGCCTGGCCGAAGTGGCCGACGCCGAAAAGATCGACCCGCGTGAGTTCGGCCTGGACGTCATGTTCTTCTCCGGCGAGCCGGGCGCCTCGGTGCCCAAGGTCCGCGACGCCATCGCGGACGCCTTCGGCGCCCGGGTCGTGGACTGCGGGACGATGGCCGAGATGACGCCGTTCATGTCGGCGTCGGCGACCGCGGGCACCCCGGACGGGATGCTGCTCTGGCAGGACATCGTCTGGCACGAGGTGTGCGACCCGGACACCTTCCGGACCGTGCCCTACGGCTCCGAAGGCACCCCGGTCTACACGCACCTGGAACGGACCTCGCAGCCGATGATCCGGCTGGCCTCTAACGATCTGACCCGCTGGGTCATGGAGGACAACCCGTGCGGGCGGACCTACCCACGGCTGCCCGAGGGCGTCTACGGCCGGATCGACGACATGATCCACATCCGCGGCGAGAACGTCTACCCGATCGAGGTCGACAACTTCCTGCGCGGCCTGGAGGGCTACGCCGGGGAGCACCAGATCGTCGTGACCCGGACCGGCTCGATGGACGAGATGACCGTCCGGGCCGAGTGCAGCTATCCCGACGGCGGCCGCGAGGACTTCACCCGGGCCGGGCGGGACGGCCTGCAGAGCGTACTCGGCATCCGGGTCACGTTCGAGCCGGTTGACGCCAACACCTTCACCCGCGCCGAGCACAAGTCCCGGCGCGTCATCGACAAGCGCGAGCACGTCCGTCACTGAGAACCACGAAGAGGTGCAACTCCCCATGACCATGACCCTCGACGCCCAGGCCCGTAAGGTCACCCAGGCGCAGCTGTACATCAACGGCGCGTGGGCGGCCCCGCGGGCGGCCAGACGTTCCCGACCGTCGACCCGAACACCGGGGAGACGATCGCGGAGATCCCGCGCGGCGACGCCTCCGACGTCGACCGGGCCGTCGCCGCGGCCAAGGCGGCCGCGGTGGACTGGCAGTTCACCGACGCGATCGCCCGCGCCGCCCTGTTGCGCTCACTGGCCGCCCTGGTCACCGAGAACGCCGACGAGCTGGCCCGGCTCGAGGCCCTGGACTCCGGCCACTACCTGGCCAAGGCCCAGGACCTGATGGGCGCCATCCCGCTCTGGCTGGAGTACTTCGCCGGCCTGGCCGACAAGGTCGGCGGCCGCACGATCCAGGTGCCGGGGAACAAGCTCAGCTTCACCCTGCTCGAGCCGCTCGGCGTCACCGGCCACATCATCCCGTGGAACTACCCGCTGCTGATTTTGGTCCGGTCCTGCGCCCCGGCGCTCGCGCTCGGCAACACCTGCGTGGTCAAGCCGGCCGAGGACACCTCGCTGTCCGCGCTGAAGTTCGCCGAGCTGGTGCACCAGGCGGGCTTCCCGCCCGGCGTGTTCAACGTCGTCACCGGGCTGGGCTCCGAGGCCGGCGCGGCCCTGGCCGCGCACCCCGACGTGGCCGGCCTGACCTTCACCGGCTCGACCCAGACCGGCAAGACCGTGGCCAAGCTGGCCGCCGATCACGTGGCCCAGGTCAACCTGGAGCTCGGCGGCAAGAGCCCGACGATCATCTTCCCCGACGCGGATCTCGACGACGCGGTCGAGGGCGCGGTGCAGGGCTTCTGCTCGCACGCCGGGCAGGTGTGCGTGGCGGGCACGCGGCTGTTCGTGCACGATGACATCAAGGACGCCTTCCTGGACAAGCTCGTCACCAGGCTCCGCACGGCCCAGGTCGGTGACGGCTTCGACGAGGCGACCCAGATGGGCCCGCTGGTGTCCCAGAAGCAGTACGACCGGGTGCGGGACTACATCGAGATCGGCAAGTCCGAGGCCACCCTGCTCTACGGCGGCGGCCGTCCCGAAGGCACCCCGGAGGGCGGCTACTTCGTCGAGCCGACCGTGTTCACCGACGTGCCCAGCGACTCCCGCATCGGCCGGGAGGAGATCTTCGGCCCGGTGGCCTCGGTCATCACCTGGTCGGACGAGGACGAGCTGATCGCGGCGTGCAACGACTCGATCTACGGGCTATTCGCCGTGATCTTCACCCAGAACATCACTAAGGCGCTCCGCACCGCCCGGCGGCTGCAGGTCGGCGGCGTGATGATCAACGAATGGTTCGGCGAGCTGCCGATGGCGCCACACGGCGGTTACAAGCAGAGCGGCACCGGCCGTGAGGAGGGCCTGGAGGCCATCGCCGGCTACACGCAGGTCAAGCACGTCACCGTCAACCTCGACGACTCGCTGCGGTCCGGCGCGGACTGGGCCGGCGCGCCGCTGTAAGGAGGGAAAACGATGAGCGAGAAGCTGGGCGAGACGCCCGCGCCCCAGGGCGCGCCGGAAACGACTCTGGGGCCAGGCCAGGGCGGCGGCTACTTCGAGACCGGCCGCCCGCGCCTCGGCGGCCTGCTGAACCCCGCGGCCTTCACCGGACAGCAGACGGCCGTGCTGAACGCGGTGGCCGACACCATGATCCCGCCGGCCGATGGCTGGCCGTCGCCGAGCGAGGTGGACATCGTCACCTTCGCCGGCCGCTACATCACCCCGGCCGGGTACAAGAACAAGCACTACCCGTTCGCGACCGAGGACGAGTTCAAGGCCGGCCTGGACCGGCTCGGGGCGGACTTCGTGAACGGCAGCCAGCAGGCCAGGACCGAGGCGATCGCCGCCCTGGAGTCGGCCGAGGACCCACTGTTCGAGCAGCTGCGCGCGCTGGTCTTCTACGGCTATTACTCCCGGCCCGAGGTCACCATCGCCATCCGCAAGAACATCCCGGCCGGGCGGGACTACCACGGGCCGCCGCTGCCCTACGGCTACCTGGAAACGACCGAGCCGTGGGATGAAGAAACGCTGAGTGCCGCGGGCGAGGGTAACGGCGGAACCTACCTCGAGACCGACGCCGTCCGCCCCCTGGACGTGTCCGGTATCGAGTGGGTGCAGCGCCAGCAAAACCAGCCCCAGCAAAACCAGCGCCAGGAAGGTAACTGACATGGCCGCCTACGACGAGACCGACGTCCTGATCATCGGCTCCGGGCCCGGCGGCGCCGGGGTGGCCCTGAAGCTGGCCGAAGCGGGCATGAGCGTGATCTGCCTGGAGCAGGGGCCCTGGGTCAAGCCGTCCGAGCACCCGGCCTACCACGACGAGTGGGAGATCGAGAAGCAGCGCGGCTGGGCCTACGACCCGAACGTCCGGCAGCTGCCCGAGGACTACCCGGTCACCGGCACCACCACGCCCTACATGATGAACAACGTGGGCGGAAGCACGGTGCACTACGCCGGTCACTGGCCCCGGTACAAGCCGGTCGACTTCCGCAAGGGCACTGAGCACGGCCTCGAGGGCACCATCGACTGGCCGATCAGCTACGAGGAGCTGGCCCCGTTCTACGACGAGAACGACGCCGTGTACGGCATCTCCGGCCTGATCGGGGACCCGTCCTACCCGGACCGCAAGAGCGTGGACCGGGACCCACCGGTGCTGCCGGGCAAGCTCGGCCTGAAGTACGCCCGGGCTTCCCGGGAACTGGGCTGGCACTGGTGGCCCGCGGACAACGCCATCATCACCGAGCCGCGGGAGAACCGCGAGGCCGACGTGGCCGACGGCAACGCCCTGTCCGGCTGCCCGCGCGGCTCGCTGTCCACCCCGGCCGTGGCGCACTGGCCCTACGCGATCCGCTACGGCGCCGACCTGCGCACGATGGCCCGGGTCGAGACGATCAACGCCGACGGCGGCAAGGTCACCGGCGCCACCTACATCGATCGCCGGACCGGCGCCCGGCACGAGGTCCGGGCCAAGATCGTGGTGCTGGCCGCCAACGGGATCGGCTCGCCGCGGCTGCTGCTCAACAGCGCCCAGAAGGGCCATCCGGACGGCCTGGCCAACTCGGGCGGCATCGTGGGCAAGTACCTGATGCACCACATCTTCGCGTTCTGCGACTCGTGGTTCGACGAGCCCATCGAGGGTTACAAGGGAGCGTTCGGCGCCCCGCTGTACTCGCACGAGTTCTACCACAGCGACCCCAGCCGCGGTTTCGTCAACGGCTTCGCCATGCAGATCGGGCGCAGCTTCGGGCCCGCCTACGCCGCGATGGGCACGCACACCGGCTACGTCGCGCCGTGGGGCGCCAAGCACCGCGACTTCTTCGAGAACCACTTCGCCAACCACCTGCTGGTCTTCATGTTCGGCGAGGACCTTCCGGTGGAGACGAACCGGGTCACCCTGGACCCCGACGCCACCGACTCCGATGGCATCCCCGCCCCGCACGTGGTCTGGGAACCACACGAGAACGACATCGCCCTGTCCAAGTACGGGATCGAGAAGATCTTCGAGGCGACCCGGGCCGTCGGGGCGGTGGAGACGAACGACACCGGGGTGATCTACCCGCCGCCGGGATGGCACCTGATGGGCACCTGCCGGATGGGCAACAACCCCCAGGACTCGGTCACCAACAAGTGGAACCAGACCTGGGACCTGCCCAACCTGTTCATCGTCGACGGCAGCTCGCTGACCACCGGCGGCGCGGTGAACCCCACCTCCACCATCGGTGCGCTGGCCGTGCGGTGCGGTGAGTACATCAAGCGCCGCTTCGGCGACATCACCACGCAGAAGACGACGCCGGGCAACGCGGACGCCCCGGACCTGTAGGCGGTGCGGGAAACCCAGCCCGTTCGGCACAAAGACGGTCATGAAGCCGAACGGGCTGCGATTTCCCGCCGCGGCCAAGCCCAGATCAGCCCCGCCATGGACGCCGCAGGCGGTCAGGACGTCCCGATCCTGGCCGCCCCCCCAATTACTTACCTCTGATGAGGCCCAGGGCGCTGGCCCGGCTGACCGCCTCGTCCCGGCTGTGGACGCCGAGCCTGTGATACAGGCGTGCCGCCCGCTCCTTGGCTGCTGACCGGGAGATGCCCAGCTTGTCGGCGATGACGGCGAAGGGCAATGGTGTCGGGAGGTACCGCAGGACCTGGGCCTCTGCCACGGTGATCGACGCCGCCTTGACCCGTTCCCCGGCTTGGCTGGCCGCTTCGGCGGCTAGCTCGTCGGCGGTGGCAATGGTGATGAGGGATTCGGCCACGGACTCGGCGGCCACCTCGTCGGCGGCTTGGATGGTGGCGGCGTCTTCGGCTACGGCGTCAGCGGCGGCCCGGTCGGCGTCAGCCACGATGAGGCCGGCTGCGGTCAGCGCCATGACCGCTTCATGGGCGGCGGCCTCCTCCACCAGCCCGGCGGTGATCAGCGCCCGGACGGCCTCGGCGGCCGCGGCCGCCTGGATCCGCTGCGACTCGGCCACCGCATCGGCTGCCTCGGCCTGGGCCGCAACCATCGCGAGCACGGCACCGGCCTCTTCGGCCTGGGCCTGGGCGATCACCTCGGCTGCCTCCTCCATGGCGGCGACCTCGGCTCCCACCACCAGCCCGGCCTCGGGGGTCAGGAAGCCCTCGCCGATCAGCGTGCCGCCGGTCTCGGCGATGGCGTCAAAAAGCGGGGCGGCCCAGTCGTGCTCGACAAGCAGGAAGGCCAGGGCGGTCCCTGGCTCCAGAGAATTGGCCAGAGCCTGCGCACCGGCCGGGTCGAAGGCCGCCAGCGGGTCGGCCGGAGCCGCCACCGCCGGCCCGCCGTCCGCAACGGGAACCACGGCCGCCAGCAGCGAACCGAAGTCCTCGTCGTCGCCGATGGTCAGCCGTTCGATGCTGCCGTCCTGGCTTTTGGCCACGAAGAGCATGTCGAGCAGGCGAAGAACTCCCCGGCCGCGCAGCCGGTCAACTTCGGCCAGGATCCTGTCCTCTGCACCGGCGTCGCGGCTGAAGCTCAAGGCGATCACCTGAAGCGGTGCGGTCATCATTGCCCTCCTTGTCCTGGTCCGTAACGCCGCTGACGGTATCACCACGGGTCGGCACCGCCAGCTGGCACATCCCCGGCTTCCCGGCAGGAGCTGGACCTGAGCACATCGGTTGTCCTGGGCCGGTGTCAGCGGCCTCCAGCCGGGGATGATCGCGATTGCGCGTTCGTCCTCAGCGCGTGAGCGGTTCCTGGTGTGACATCGGCAGGAAAGGAGCTTCGGATGACATCAAAGGCGGCTTTCTCACCCGAGGAGTGGAAGGTGGTGCTCGAAGGCCCGCCGAGCGCCGGCATGATCATGGTCACCGCGTCTCGCGGGGGGATGATCCGCGAGTCAATCGCGATGTCGAAGGCCTACGTCGAAGCGCGGGCCCAGCACGGTGACAGCGAACTCCTCGACGAGATCGTCGCGGCGAAGCCCGAGGCAGACCACACCCGGTATCACTCTGCCGCAGAACTCCGGGAGAACGGCCTGAAGCACCTCCGCGACGCGGTGGCACTGCTCCAGAGCAAGGCAACGACGGGGGAACTCGACGATTACCGGCGCTTCGTCCTGGCTCTGGCGAGCAAGGTCGCGGAAGCGCACAAGGAGGATGGGCAGAGCGTGAGCCCGGCCGAAGCCGAGGCCGTCGGTGAGATCACAGCGGCGCTCGGCACCACCAGTTCCTGATAGACCGTGCCAGCTGCGTGTATTCAGGCGGATTACTGTGTTTCAGTCAGCCATATCGAGGCGTCAGTTAGCCCATCGCCGGCTGCCAGGGCGTCACCGAGATCTCGGCGTCTCGCAGGCACCGCAGGACGCGGTTCTCCCGGCCATACCCGAGAGGGCTAAAAAAGATCATGTCCAGCGGCCACCAGGCTCCGACCCACACGAGCACCCATCCTGTGGTGCCGAATACGAGATTGGTGTTGCCGGCCGGGCCCACCAGCTTGTCCGCGAAGATCACCAAGAGGTACCCGATCACGACGATGGGAACGCCGACCCACAGTGACCACAGGCCACCCAGGCGGACTGCGCGCCGCTCGCGCTGGTTATAGCTGATGCGCTGGTCGCAGTAGTGACGCAGAGCTGCGCTGATCCGGTCGTCCAGCTCATCGTTGAGCTCTGAGGAAGGCAGCGAGAGCTTCAGCCGGACCGGGCGGTGAGTGCGCTGCGACCGGAGCAGGCTGATGCAGTACTCGACGCCGGTGAGGAAGTTACGGTATTCGGAGAACAGGTCGGTCTGGGCCAAGGCGAACATCTCCTCGGCCCGGTTGAGCCGCAGCTCGATTACCTGCCCCCCGCCGCGGTCCACCACCCAACTCTAACCAACAGGCCGGTCAGCCGGAGGGCGGCGACCCACAGGAACGGCATGGATGAGGACGAACTGCAATCGTCACCACTAGCTGATCGCAGCCTCATCAACAGACGCCGCACCAGGTATCACT
>CAWAFD010000020.1:0-386379 GCA_963781225.1 uncultured Actinomycetota bacterium | reverse complement strand
GCGGGCCGGTTACGGCTGGCGATCGCCTCGACGAGCCCGCGGTGCACGTCGAGACTGTGCTGCAGCATCGGCTCGTCCAGACCGTCGATAAAGGTGGCCCGGCTCCAGGTAGATCCCCAGCACGGCGATCACGGTCTGGTGCATGGCGTCCAGCACCGGCACCCGGGCCGCAGACACCAGCGCCCGGTGCAGCCTCATCACCGCCTCGAGGAAGGCGCAGGCCTCGCGAGCCTGGTCCATCTGCGCCAGCGCATCCCGCATGGCCAAGACGTCGTCCCCGGTGGCCCGGTCGAAAGCAACCGGTGTCAGTTGCGCCTCCAGGTGGACCCGCGCCTCGAAAAGGTCCAGCGGGTGCGCGCCGCATTCGTGAAACCACAGGTCCATCCCGCCCAGCCGGACCTGGGGCGGCAGCGTGGCCACGAAGATGCCGCCGCCGGTTCCCGGGCGCACGCTCACCAGTCCCCGGTTGCGCAGGATCCGCAAAGTTTCACTCATAATCATCGGGCTGATGCCGAATCGGTCCATGAGCTCGGCCCGGCGCCCGAGGTGGGCGCCGACCGGGAGCCGGGCCGCCCAGATCTCGTCCTCGACATCGGCGGCCACCCGCTCTGCCCGTGACCTGGGTTTATCCGGGTCTGGAAGCTGGCGGGTCACGGCGGCGCGGCCTTTCGTCGGGCGAACTCGGTCGATGCGGTACACCCACCATGTCGATGCGGTACACCCACCATAGAGTCTTGCATTGTGCATGCACAATGACTAGCGTCCTGTGCTACAGCCGCCGAAGGGCCTACCGCCGCCTGGGCACCGCGGAGGCCGCTGCCATCGCGTGAAGGAGCGCAGAGGTATGTCCGTGCCGCCGGAAACCATTCCGCCGGCGTTCCGGCTGGCCAGGCGGGACCTGCCCGTCATCGCGGCCATGGTCCGGGAGAGCACCCTGGCTCTGCTGGCCGGGGACGGATGAGCGAAGGAGCGCACTGTGGCCCGGTTTCTCGGCGTCGGCATGACGCACTACCCGCTGCTGGCCGGCACCGACGAGCACATCGCAGGCCTGCTGCGCTACACCCTGCGTGACCCCGATATCCCGGCGGCCGAGAAGGACCCGGCTCACTGGCCGGATTCGATGCGGGCCGACTGGGCCGACGACGGCGGGACCGTGGCCGCGGCCCAGCACCGCAAGGTCCTGCGCGAGAACCTGGCCCGATGCCGCGGGCCGCGCTGGACGAATTCAGCCCGGATCTGGTCGTGGTGTGGGGTGACGACCAGTATGAGAACTTCCGCGAGGAGATTGTCCCGCCGTTCTGTGTACTGGCTTACGGCGACATCGAGGTTCCGGCCTTCGAGGTGATGAACGAGCGCGGCAGCCCGAACGCGTGGGGGCGGCCGGACGACACGACCGTCGTCCTGCACGGCGACGCGACGGCCTCCCGGGCGCTGGCCGGCACGCTGATCGCGGACGGCTTCGACATGGCCTACTCCTACCGCAAGCGCGAGGGCGCGCACTTCCCGCACGCCATCTTGAACACCCAGCTGTTCCTGGATTACGACCACGCGGGCACTCAGTTCCCCTACACCCTGGTGCCGATCACGGTGAACTGCTTCGGCCGCACGCCATCGCCCGCCGGGGTGGCCTGGCCCGGTTCGCGGAGATCTCCCGCGAGGAACTGGACCCGGTCGGCCCAACCCCGGCGCGATGTTTCGATCTGGGCCGGGCCGTATTCCGTGCCTACGCGGGCAGCGGTAAGCGCGTCGCGCTGGTCGCCTCCTCCAGCTGGTCACACGCGTTTCTCTGCGACCGGCTCTGGCATTTGCGGCCGGACACCGATGCCGACCAGCGGCTGTATGACGCCCTGGTCAGCAGCGACTACCAGACCTGGCGGCAGGTCACCAGCCGGGAGATCGTCGATGCCGGCCAGCACGAGATGCTCAACTGGTTCTGCCTCTCTCGGCGCGATGGCCGAGGCCGGGATGCAGCTTGACTGGTCCTCTTTCGTTACCACCGATGTCTTCAACTCCAACAAGTGCTTCGCGGTCTACTCGCAGGAGGCCCGGTGACCGCCGTCACCGAGCTGGCCGGCCCGTTCGCCGGCGCCGGCGGCCGTTCTCGGACGAACCGGGTCCTCGCGCTCGACCTGCTGCCCGACGCCGACCCGCACGTGTTCGCCCGGTGCGGGCATTGGACCAAGGTCGAGCGCGCACCCAGAGTTCAGTGCCCTGGTCGCCGGTTTCCTGAACCCAATTTCCTGAGTGGAGAGACGCGATGACGGCGATAACCGAGCCGGGAACCCGGACCAGGCTGGTCGACGAGGACCGGGACCATGGCAGGTTCCGGGTGCATCGCTCGGCGATGACGTCGCCGGAGATCTTCGGGGCCGAGCTGGATAAAGTCTTCGCGCGCAGCTGGCTGTACGTCGGGCGCGAATCGGAGATCCGCAGCCCGGTGACTATGTACGCCGCCCGGTCGGTGGCCGCCCGGTGTTCATGGTCCGCGGAGTCAAGACCGGGCAGTCAACGTGTTCCAGAACACCTGCACTCGCCGGGGAGCGGTGGTCTGCCGCAAGGACCGCGGCAACGCCAAAGTGTGCCAGTGTTTCTACCACGCCTGGTCTTTCGACAGCGAAGGGGCGCTGGTCGGCGTGCCTGGCCGGGAGGCCTTCGGCGGCGACCTGGAAATGGCCTCGCTCGGCCTGGCCAAGGTGGCCCGGGCCGAGTCCTACCGCGGGTTCGTGTTTCCAGCTCGACCCGGCCGTCCCGACCTGACCGACTACCTCGCCGGGGCCCGCGAGTCCTGGACCTGGTCATCGACGAGGCGGACGGGAAGCTGCAGATCATCTGTCGGCACCCGGGGATTCGGTATCGCCAACTGGAAGCTGCTGGTCGAAACAGCATCGACGGCTACCACGCCGCCTCCACTCACGACACCTACTTCAAGTACCTCGTGTCGCTGGGCACCGACCTGAGTGTCGGTGTCAGCGGGGTAACCAGGGACCTGGGCAATGGCCACGCCGTGCTGGAGTACCTGGCGCCGTGGGGGCGCCCGATCGCGAAGTGGGAGCCGCTGTTCGGGGCCGCGGCCAAGGACGAGATCGAGGCGCTGCGGGCCCGGCTGGCCGCCCAGCATGGCGAGGAACGGGCCCGCCGGATGTGCGATTTCAACCGCAACATGCTCATCTACCCGAACCTGATTATCAACGACATCATGGCCGTGACCGTGCGGACGTTCATGCCGGTCTCGGCCACGGCCATGACCATCACCGCCTGGGAGGCGGCCCCGGGCGACGAGCTGCCTGAGGTGCGGCAGCGGCGGCTGGACAGCTTCCTGACCTTCCTCGGTCCCGGCGGGTTCGCGACCCCGGACGACATCGAGGCGCTGGAGTCCTGCCAGCAGGGGTTCGCCTCCGGCGGGGTGGAGTGGAACGATGTCTCTCGCGGCATGGGCCGCGACCCGCAGGCCACCGATGAGGAGCAGATGCGCGCGTTCTGGCGCCGCTGGCGCGACCAGCTCGACGACCGGCCAGCGCAAGCAGACGGGCCAGCGCAGTGACCGGCCTGCTGGCCAGCCCGCTGGCTCAGGTGACGCGCGCGGAGGTTGAGGACTTCCTCTACCTGGAGGCCGAGCTGCTCGATGACTGGGAGCTGGACGACTGGCTGAAGCTGTACACCGATGATGCCCGCTACGTCATCCCGTGCACCGACGACCCGGCCGGTGATCCCAGCCGCGATCTGGTCCTGGTCGACGATGACCGGCTCCGCCTGCAGGCGAGGGTGGAACGGCTCAACAGCCGCAAGGCCCACCGCGAGTACCCGCACTCCAACACCCGGCATCTGGTCACCAACGTCCGGCTCCGCCCCGTTACCGCCGACGAGCTGCCGGTGCGTGCCTCGTTCACCGTCTGGCGTTTCCGCGGCGGGCGCGAGACCAGCTACGTCGGCGGTTACGAGTACCGGCTGGTGCTGGCGGAGACCGGGCTGAAGATCCGTTCCAAGCGGGTCGTGCTGGACATGACCGCGCTGCGACCGGCCAGTGACGTGGCAATCATCCTGTGATGGGCATCTCGTGACCGGGTCGCTGGGCGGCCGGGTCGCCATCGTCACCGGCGGCGCGACCGGGATCGGCTTCCGCATCGTGCAGCGGCTGCTGGACGACGGCGCGCGTGTGCTGCTCGCCGGGCTCACCGACTCCGATGTCACCACCGCGCTCGGCCGTCTCGACGAGGGACCCGAGCTGGTGACCGGCTTCGCCGGGGACCTGTCGGAGCCCGGCATCGCGGCCAGGCTGCTCTCCGCCGCGCTCGGCGCCTTCGGGCACGTGGACATCTGCGTGAACAACGCCGGCGGCGGGGTGATCGCCCCGACCCTGGCCCACAGCGAGGAGACGCTGCAGGCCACCATCGCCAACAACCTGTCGACTACGCTGCGGATGTGCCTGGCCGTGCTGCCGTACTTCGCCGAGCGCGGCTACGGCCGGATCATCAGCATCGGCGCGGAGTCGGTCCGCAATGGCCTGACGGACCACGCCGTCTACAACGCGGCCAAGGGGGGCGTGCACGGCCTGACCACCGGGCTGGCTCGCCAGTTGCCGGGCAGGGCGTCACGGTGAACGTGGTCGCGCCCTCCTACACGCGGACCAGCGAGCTGGACGCCCGGCTAGCCGCGGGTCAGGCCCCGGCGCGCCTGACCCAGGTCCTGCAGGACGCGGTCGCCCTCATCCCGGCCGGCCGGGGCGCGAGGCGGACGAGGTGGCGGCCGCGGTGGCGTTCCTGGCCCGGGAGGACTCCCGGTTCATCACCGGCCAGATCCTCAGCGTTAACGGCGGCAGCAGCATGAGCTGACCCACGCACGGACGAGTACTGGAGGCACCGGATGAGCACCACAGGCACGGCCAGGGTCCCGCTCCTGTCCGTCGGGGACGCCGAGCGTGGCGCCGCCTACCGCCAGCAGGGCTGGTGGCAGGCCAGGACCTTGCCTTCCTACCTGGACGAGTTCATCGCGTCCAGCCCGGACCGGCTGTTCGTCACCGACGGCACCCGCTCGCTCAGCTACGCCCAGGTCGGCGGGGAGGCATACCGGTTCGGCGCCGCGCTGCGTGAGCTGGCGTACGCCGCGGGGACCGGGTCGTGGTCCAGCTGCCGAACTGGGCCGAGTTCGTCATCGCCTACCTGGCGCTGACCCGGATCGGTGCGGTCACCGTGCCGGTTATGCCGATCTACCGCCACCACGAGGTGGAGTACATGCTGCGGCACAGCGAGGCCGTGGCCGCGGTCATCTGCGACAGCTTCCGCAGCTTCGGCTACCGGCGGATGTACGCCGACCTGAGGCCGGCCGCGCCGGATCTGCGGCACGTGATCGTGGCCCGCGACGGGGGCCAGGACCTCGGCCCGGCACTGGCCTTCTCCGCGCTGTCTCGCCCGGACGCGGCCGACGTGCCCGGGGCCGCCGCGCTGGGACCCGAACCGGATCCGGGCGACCCGCACTGCGTCGTCTACACCTCCGGCACCGAGTCGCGGCCCAAAGGCTGTGCCCACACCTGGAACTCGATCGGCTACAACGTGCGCGGCCTATGGCAGGAGACCATGCGGATTACCCGCGACGATGTCATGTTCGCGCCGTCGCCGGTGACGCACAGCACGGGCCTGGTGGTCGGGGTCGGCGTGCCGCTCGCCTCGGGAGCCGGGCTGCACCTGATGGACGTCTAGAAGCCCGCCGAGGGACTGCGCCGCATCGAGCGGTACCGGTCACGGCTACCGCCACCGCGACGCCGTTCGTCCGGATGGCGCTGGCGGCCTACGATCCGCAGGCCGCCGACGTGTCCTCGATGCGCGTGTGGCTGTGCGCGGGCGCCCCGATCCCGCCGTCCACGGTGGAAGAGGTCGCCGCCCGCTGGCCGGGCTGCCGCCTGCTGCCGCTGTGGGGCTGCTCGGAGGTCATGACCGGCAGCGTCTGCCGCCTGGAGGACCCGTTGTCCACCACGGTGAGCTCCGACGGCCGGGCCGCCTTTGCTGGCATCGAGCTCAAGGTCATCGCGCCAGACGGTGGCCGGGCGCGCGCGGGCACTGAGGGGGAGATCTGCTACCGCGGCCCGGGCCGGATGCTGGGCTACTGGGGCGACCCGGAGCGCACCGCGACCGCGATCGACCACGACGGCTGGTACCACACGGCCGACCTGGCTCGCATGGACGACTCCGGCTACTTGCGGGTGACGGGCCGGATCAAGGACATCATTATCCGCGGCGGAGCCAACATCAGCGCCCGCGAGATCGAGGACCACGTGCTCACCCACCCCGAGGTGGCAGCGGCCGCCGCGATCGGCGTGCCCGACGAGGTCATGGGTGAGCGGATGGCCCTGTTCGTGGTGGCTTCCCCGCTGGGAGAGCCCACCTTCACCGAGATCATCGCCTTCCTGCGGGAGGACAAGCAGATCGCCCCGAACAAGCTGCCCGAGCGGTTCGCCGTCCTGCCCGAGCTGCCCATGACCGCGAGCGGGAAGATCCAGAAGTTCGAGCTCCGCCGTCTGGCGGCCTCCTGAATGAGCGCTTACCCGACCTATGTCGAGTCGTTCCAGCCCGGGCACGGGTACGCGCCGGCCCGCACCGGTCAAGCCTGCGGCAGCGCCCAGCTGAGCCTGGACGGCACCTGGAAGTTCCGCCTGGCCCAGGGCCTGGACGACCTGACCACGGGCTTCGAGGCCCCGGACTTCGGCGGCACTGACTTCGGCGGCACTGACTTTGGCGATTCCGGGTTCGGCGACATCACGGTGCCCTCGCTATGGCAACTAACCGGGGTGCCAGCCCCTTCCCGCTACGGCCGCCCCGCCTACACCAACGTGACCTATCCCTTCCCGGTCGACCCGCCGAACGTGCCCGACGCAACCCCACCGGGGAGTACCGGCGGACCTTCACGCTGCCGCCGGACTGGGGCCTCGACGGGTCGACAGTGATCCGCTTCGACGGTGTGGACTCCTGCTTCGCGCTGTTCGTCAACGGGACCGCGGCCGGTTACAGCATGGGCAGCAGGCTCATGCGGGAGTTCGATGTCACCTCCCTGGTGCATCCGGGCGGCAACGTCATCGCGGTCCGCGTGCACCAGTGGTCGGCAGGCTCCTATCTCGAAGACCAGGACATGTGGTGGCTGTCCGGCATCTTCCGCAGCGTGACCCTGCTCCGTGAGCCGCCCGGCGCTATCCGGGACTTTTTCGTGCACGCCGACTACGACCCGGGCACCGGTGCCGGCCTGCTGCGTGTCGAGGCTGATGTCGCGGCCACCGTGGCGGTCCCCGAACTCGGCCTGCACCACGCCGCCACCGGTACCGAGCATCAGGTCGCCGTCGCCGAGCCCTGGTCCGATGAGCAGCCCCGGCTGTACGCCGCGACCCTGTCCAGCGAGGCCGGCGAGATCAGCTTCCGGATCGGGTTCCGCCGCGTCGAGGTGGCCGGCGGGCAGATCCGTCTCAACGGCCAGACCGTGGAGTTCCGCGGCGTGAACCGGCATGAGTTGCACCCCCGCACCGGCCGCACCCTGGACGAGGGCACCATGCGGGCGGACGTCATGCTGATGAAGCGCCACAACATCAACGCCGTGCGGACCAGCCACTACCCACCCGACGCCCGGTTCCTGGACCTGTGCGACGAATACGGGCTGCTGGTCATCGACGAGTGCGACCTGGAAACCCACGGCTTCGGCCTGGCTAGCTGGCGGCACAACCCGAGCGATGACCCCCGCTGGCTGCCGGCCTGCCTGGACCGCATCCAGCGCACCGTCGAGCGGGACAAGAACCATCCCAGTGTGATCATGTGGTCGCTGGGCAACGAGTCCGGGACCGGCGCCAACCTGGAGGCCATGGCCGCCTGGGCCCGCGGCCGCGACCCGGGCCGGCTATCCACTACGAGGGCGAGCGGGACTCGTTCTACACCGACGTCTACAGCCGGATGTACCCCGGCTACGACGAACTCGCCGCCATCGGCGGGCACGCCGAGCCCACCACCACCCACCCCGATCACGACGAGCACCGGCGGCGGCTGCCCATGATCATGTGCGAGTACGGGCACGCCATGGGCAACGGCCCGGGCGGCGTGGCCGAATACCAGGCGCTGATCGAGCAATACCCGAGGCTGCACGGCGGGTTCATCTGGGAGTGGATCGACCACGGCATTGCCCAGCTCACCCCCGACGGCGAGCCGTACTTCGGCTACGGCGGCGACTTCGGCGAGCCGGTCCACGACGGCAACTTCGTCATCGACGGCCTGGTCTTCCCCGACCGCACCCCCTCACCCGGCCTGCTGGAAATCAAGGCCTTGTTCGCCCCGGTCCGGATTGGCGTCGACCCTGCCACCAGGACCATCACGCTGCAGAACCGGCACCACAGCGCCGGCACGGGCGCCTACCGCCTGACCTGGAGTCTCGAGGACGACGGCGCCCTGGTCGCGGACGGCGCCCTGGAGCTGGCCACCGTGCCCGCCGGCGCCACTGGCCGGGCCAGCTTCCCGGCCGCGCTGGCCGGCGCCGCAGCTAGCGACCCGGCCGGTGAACGCTGGCTGACCGTCACCGCCTCGCTCGCCGCGGACACCTCCTGGGCCGCCGCCGGCCACGAGATCGCGGTTGCCCAGGCCCGGCTCGATCAGCCCCAGCCGGCCCGTGGCCGCACAGCCCCGCCGTCCCGGGACGCGTCGGATCTGCGTGCCACCGACCCGCTCGTCCCAGTATCGTCGGCCGGGACGGCCCCGGCATCGGCCCCACGCCGGGAATCGCTCGCCGCCGTGGGCTGCGCGGTCCTCGACGCCTCCACCGGGGACCTGAGCGGCTGGGCCCGTTCCCCATCTCGGCGGCCCGCCTGGACTTCTGGCGGGCCCCGACCGACAACGACGCCCTCACCATCGCCAGCGGATGGCGCCGGGCCGGCCTGGACCGCCTGGAGCAGCGGATCATCGATGTCCAGCACGGTCCCGGCATGCTGAGCGCCTGGCTGCGGATCGCCCAGCCGGAACCAACGCCGGCTTCCTGGCCAGCCTCACCTGGACCGAGCAGGCCAGTGGCACCCGGCTCAACCTCCATGTCGCCCCCGATGGCAGCTGGGCCGGCCCGCTGCCCAAGATCGGGCTGCGGCTGGTCCTGGATGCGGAGATCGCCGAGGTGACCTGGTTCGGCCGTGGCCCAGGCGAGGCTTACCGCGACACGTACCAGGCCACTCGCGTCGGGTTTTTCACCACGGCACTCCAGGGCCTGGCCACGCCGTATGTGCGGCCCCAGGAGAACGGGAATCGCATGGACGCCCGCCGGCTGACCCTGACCGGCAGTCCTGGCCAGGGCCAGGCCCAGACCCTGACCGTCACCGGCGACCCCTTCTTCGACTTCGCCGTCCGGCCCTGGTCCCCGGAGCTGCTCACCGCGGCCAGGCATACCCACGACCTGGTCCCGGACGGCCGCACCTACGTCCACCTGGACACCGTTCACCACGGCATCGGCAGTGGCTCCTGCGGCCCGCAGGTGCAGCCCCAGCACACCCTGACCGCACACACCGTGGCCTACGCCCTCACCTTCTCGTCTGACCCGGTGCCGGGACCTGCCGCCCGGCGATACGGTCCCGCTCGCCGGGAGCCAGCGACCGCACCACCATGAACGTGACGCCATCCGGCGTGCCGGGCCGGTGTGAGCTGCCGGGCTCGCCGCGGATGACAGTGCCCGGCCCGGAGCTGCGGTACTGGTCGGTGAAGGTGCCCGCCAGGACGTAGACGATCTCCTCGCCGCCGTGCTCGTCCAGGCCGGGCAGCTCGAACCCGGCGTCCCACTGAACGATGGCCACGTATAGATCGTCATCCAGCCGCAGGATTTTCCGCCGGCTGGCCGGGGTCTGCGGCTGCCACTCGATATCGGTCTCGGCCAGGTAGCTCATTCCAGGTGTCGGCCCGGGGTCCGGCGTCGGCATCGCTATCATTCCCTTCCGTCGGTGCCGTAGCGGCGAAGCCGGCGGGCGAACCCGTCCCGGAAACCAGCGAACCGCTCGCGCAGTTCCGGCCCGGGCCAGTCGGCCGGCAGCAGCCCGGATGGCAGGTACGGATCCAGCCGCAGCTGCCGTACCACCCTCGCAATAAGCATGAACCCCTCCGGCAGCCCCGTCGTGCTGGCCATCTCGGTGTGCAGTTGCCGCGCGCTGAGCGCCCAGCCCGGCAGATCCCAGAGCATCCCCGCCAGCGCGTCCGGGTCGGGGTACCGGCAGCTGAAGAACGTGCACTGGCCGGCCACGGTCCCGTCGATCTGGCGGACCAGGTTGTCCGGGCGGATCCATACTCCCTCGCGCAGCTCGGCCAGCCGCAGGTCGGTCATGCCCCGGCGCAAGGCGACCCGCTCGGCCTGCGGCCGGGCCGGCGACGTGACCACGGCCATCTCCCAGTCCCCGGCCCACGGCCGGGACCGGGGCCGGCGCTATCATCCTGAGCCCGCTGCCGCCGGACCAGACGCTCCGTGAGCCGGTAGACGCCGTCCTCAGTTGCCAGATCACCCGCTGCGACCAGCCGGGACAGCGCCGCCCGGGTGGTTCCCTCCGCGATGCCGAACAGCCCCCCTACCCGCACCAGCGCACTGACCGGGAGTTCGGGCGGGTGATACCCGAGCAGCGTGCTGAGCACTATCGACCTCGCGGTCAGCGGCGCGATCGCGGGCAGCGCCCGGTCCGGCCGGGAATCTGCCTGTAGCGCCACCATAATCGCTGATGTTACAGTATCAAACCACGCGGTACGGAGATGTAATGCGACGACGGGATGGGCCAGCATGGACACGTTCGCCACGGCTCACATCGGCGCCGCCGACGACCTGCGGCACCGGGTGCCCGACGGGGTCAAGACCCGGGACAGCCTGTTCTGGAACCTGGTCCTGCCCGATGAGCAGGTCGCGGTGCAGATCTACCTGTGGACCGACGGGCGTGGGGTGGCCGGGCGGCAGGTCGCGGTGTATCAGCCGGATCGCGAGCGCAACCTCATCGCCAGCTCCTACAACGTGGACCTGGGCCCGGACAGCGACCTCGACGACTGGGAATGTGACGGCCTGCGGGTCCGCCAGCCCGAGCCGCTGCGGGTAGCCGAGATCGGCTTCGACCGCGACGGCGTGACGCTGGATTACCGGTTCACGGCCCGGCACCGCCCGTTCAGTTACCGGGAGAATCCGGCCGGCTGCCCGCCCTGGATGGCCACGAACCGGTTCGAGCAATCCGGCCGGGCCAGCGGCAAGCTGCGGCTCAGCCAGCCGGGGACCGGCGACCGGGTCATCCCGTTCGCCGGCGTGTGGGCCCACCGGGACCATTCCTGGGGACGCCGCAACTGGAACTGGGTCCACCACTGGAAGTGGGTCATCGCCGGGGTCCCGTCCGGCACCGAGCTGAACGCCATGTTCCACGTCGCCCGGGGCGAGTTCGGCGTCAACGGCTACGTGCTGCGGGGGACCGAGCCCGTTCCGCTGGTCGCCGGGCACGCGACGGCCAGCTACGACCCGGACATGAGCCAGTCCCGGCTGGAGGCCGAGCTGACCGACGCCCGGGGCAGGACCACGCACCTGGTCATGGAGCGGTTCGCGATCTTCCACCTGCCGTTCGGCTCGGACTCGCTGCTGTCCGAGGCCGCCTGCCGGGTCACCATCGACGGCGAACCCGGGACCGGGCAGTTCGAGACGCTGTGGCCGCGTGGCTACATCCAGCGGCTGGTGGCCGCCGAGTGAATCGCCCGCCGTTCGACGTCGCCGCGCTGGGCCGCTGGCTCGAGGGGCGCGGCCTGTGCGGCGCCAGCATCGAGCTCCGCCGCATCGGCGACGGGCTGTCCAACCTGACCTACACGGTCACCGACGGCACCACCACGGTGGTGCTGCGCCGCCCGCCCCCGCCGCCGCTGCCGCCCGGCGGCAACGACATGCGCCGTGAGGCCCGCATCCTGGTCGCCTTGCGCGGCACCGCCGTCCCGGTCCCGCGGGTGCTGGCCGTGGCCGGGCCAGGTGAGGTCATGGACGTCGGCTGCTACGTCATGGAGTACCTCGACGGCGTGGTCCCGGCTACATCCCTGCCGTCCGGGCTTGACCACCCAACCGGGCGGCAGGCGGTGGCGGAGGCGTTCATCGACGTGCTAGCCGCGCTGCACCAGCTGGACTGGCGCGACCTGGGCCTGGAAGGTCTGGGCCGGCCAGGCGGCTTCCTGGGGCGCCAGCTCGACCGCCTGCCTGGGCTGATTGCCAGCCCGGATGGGCGGCTGCCCGGTTCGTTCGGCCCGTTGCGCGACCGGCTGCGGGCCAGCCTGCCACCGGGCCCCGGCTCCGCCCTGCTGCACGGCGACTACCGGCTCGGCAACGTCATGCTGAGCCCTGAGCCGCCCGCCAGCGTCCTCGGCGTCCTGGACTGGGAGCTCGCCGGGGTCGGTGACCCGCTGGCCGACCTGGGTTACACCCTGGCCACCTGGGCCGTGCCCGGCGAGCCGCCGCACGCGCTGACCGCCCTGTCCGCGCTGACCCTGGCCGAGGGTTTCCCCGGCCGGGCCGCGCTGGCCGCCCGGTACGCCGAACGGACCGGTGCCGACCTGTCCGCCCTGGCCTGGTACGAGGCCTTCGCCCTGTTCAAGCTGGCCGTGCTGTTCGAGTACAACCGGCGCAAGGCCGGCGCCGACCCCTACTACCGTGACCCGGCCCTGGTGGCCGGGCTGCTGGCCGCGTCGCAGAGGAGGACCGCCGATGCCGAAGGTGCTGTACGACAAGCGCGGTGAGATCGCCTACATCACCCTGAACCGCCCGGAGAAGCTCAACGCTATCGATACCGAGGCCGACGAGCTGCTGTTCGAGGCATGGACCCGGTTCCGTGAGGATCCCGAGGTCCGGCTGGCCATCGTGTCCGGGAACGGCGACAGGGCCTTCTGCGCGGGGGCCGACCTGGCCACCCATGTGGACGGGTGGCTGGAGGGCGGACCCGACCTGGGCCGCAGCGTGCTGGACAAGGGATTCGCCGGTGGCATCACCCGCGGCCTGCATCGCACCAGCAAGCCGATCATCGCTGCCCTGCACGGCATGGTCGTGGGTGGCGGCATCGAGCTGGCGCTGGCCTGCGACATCCGGGTCGCCAGCGACGACGCCCAGTTCGGCTTCTACCACATGCGCCGCGGCATGCACTTCGCCGACGGCGGCATCGTCCGGCTGGTCAACACGTCGGCGTCGGGATCGCGATGGAGCTGGAGCTGATGGGAGAGGCGATAACGGCCGAACGGGCTCGGGAATGCCATCTCGTGAACCGGGTCGTGCCGCGGGCCGAACTGATGCCGACCGTAGCGGACATCGCGGCCAAGATCCTGCGCAATCCCCGCCGGGCGGTCGAGTCGGCCAAAGCCACGATCCTGGAGGTAGTCGGGCGGCCGCTGGACGACCAGCTCCGGCTGGAGTGCCTGTACGGCTACTCGATCATGGGGAATCCGCAGATCAGCGAGCGCCGGGATGCGTTCTTCGCCCACGGGGACGGCCCGTGAGCCCGGTCCGGTTCGGGGTGAACCTGATGCCGCCGACCTGGCTGCCCCAGAAGGCCCTCACCGGGCAGGCACTGATGCGCACCGGGAACGCCTGCTGCGGCGGATGGCCGGCGTGGGCATCGACCACGTGATGACCGGCGACCACGTCATGTTCCACGACGGGGTGGGGAACGACGGGCTGACCGACGCGGCCTCGCTGCTGACCGCGACCGAGGATCTCGGCGTGTACCTGGCCGTCTACCTGATGGTGCTGCGGCACCCGCTGGTCGTGGCCCGGCAGATCATGACCGCGGCCCAGTTCGGCCCGGGCAGGCTGTCCCTGGGCCTGGGCATCGGCGGGGACGACCGCCGGGAGGTCGAGGCGTGCGGCATCGACCCGCGCACCCGCGGGCGGCGGATGGACGAGGCCCTGGGCCTGGTCCGCCGCCTCCTCGGCGGCGAGACCGTCAGCCACGACGGCGAGTTCTTCCAGCTGGAGGCCGCCCGGCTGCGGCCCGTCCCGGAGCCGCCGGTGCCGCTGGTGGTGGGTGGGCGATCCGCGGCCGCGCTGCGCCGGGCGGCGGCTGGGCGACGGCTGGCTCGGCATCTGGACTACCGCCGAGCGCTGTGCGCAGGCCATCGCCGCCGTGGAATGCCATGCCGTCGCGGCGGGCCGCACCGGGGTGACCTGGCGGCACGGCATGACGTTCTGGTGCGGGTTCGGTGCCAGCCCGGCGCAGGCCCGGGACCATGTCGCCCCGGTCATGGAGAACCTCTACCAGCTCCCGTTCGCCAAGTTCGAGCGGTTCGTGCCGTGCGGGGCGCCCGCGCAGGTGGCCGAGTTCATCGCCCCGTTCGTCGCGGCCGGGGCCAGCACGATCAACATCATCCCGTTCGCCGGCTGCGACGAGGCCGGCATCGACGCCGTCGCCGCGGTGCGCGATCACCTGGAGGTCATCAATGACCACGACCTTTGGACAGCTCGAGCGGGCCGCTGAGTACCGCGCGGCCGGATACTGGGACGACGGCACCTTCCCGGCGGTCATCGACCGGTGGGCCGACGACGACCCAGGCCGGCCGTACCTGTCCGACGGCACCTCGGCCCTGACTTACGGCCAGTTCCGCGACCAGGCCTGGACCCTCGCCGCCGGCCTGGCCGCACTCGGCATCGCGCCCGGCGACCGGGTCGCGGTCCAGCTGCCCAACTGGAACGAGTTCTTCGGTATCTACGCGGCCTGCGCCCGGCTCGGCGCCGTGGTGATCCCGATCGTCACGGTGTATCGAGCAGGCGAGGTCGGCTTCATCGTGGCGAACTCCGGTGCCGTCGCCCTGGTCACCTGCGGCGAGTTCCGTGGCTTCGACCACGCGGCCATGGCCGCCGGTATCGTCGCCGCTGCGCCGCATGACGTGACCCAGATTGTGGTCCGGGCCGAGCCGCCCACCGGTGCGCTTGCCCTTACCAGCCTCATCGACGGGAACACGCCCCCCGGAGAGCTGCCCAGACCGCCCTCGGCCGACGACCCGCACCTCATCCTGTACAGCTCCGGCACCGAGTCCCAGCCGAAGGGCTGCCTGCACACCTGGAACACCAGCTCGTTCCTGCCCAAGCAGGCCATCCCGGCCATGGGCATGACCCGCGACGACGTCATGTTCATGCCTTCCCCCGTGACACACACGCTCGGCATGACGCTCGGCCTGATGGCCCCGACGCTGGCCGGGGCGTCCGTCGAGCTCCTCGACGTCTTCTCCCCGGCCGCCGCGCTGGAACGTATCGCCGGCCGGGGCTGCACCGGCACGGCCAGCCCGGCCCCGTTTATCCGCATGCTGCTGGACGCCTACGACCCGGCTTTGCACGACGTGTCCCGGCTGCGGTTCTGGCTCACCGCGGGCGCGGCCATCCCAGCCGCCCTGGTCGAGGAGGCCGCGGCCCGCTTCAGCGGCTGCCGGGTGGTCCCGGCCTACGGCTCCAGCGAGATCATGATGGCCACGGTCTGCACGCCGGACGATCCCATCGAGCGGGTGGCCTCCTCCGACGGCCGGCCGGTCCCTGGCGTCGAGCTGCGGATCGTGGCCGGCGACGCGTCGGCGCCAGCGGGAACCGAGGGCGAGATCCGCTACCGCGGCCCGGGGCGGCTGCTGGAGTACTGGGGCCGCCCCGACCTCACCGCGGCCGCCCTGGACGAGGACGGCTGGTGGCGAACCGGGGACATGGGGCGCCTGGACGAGGTCGGCTACCTGCGGGTCACCGGCCGGATCAAGGACATCATCATCCGCGGCGGCTTCAATATCAGCGCCCGCGAGGTGGAGGAGGCTCTGCTGGCGTTGCCCGCCGTGGCCAGCGTCGCGGTCATCGGCCTGCCCGACGCCCGGCTCGGCGAGCGGGTCTGCGCCGTCGTCGAGCTGACCACGGGCCAAGCGGCCCCCACCCTGGCTGGCCTGCGCGACTACCTGACCCGCGATCGCCAGATGGCGGTCTGGAAGGTCCCGGAGCGGCTCGAGATCGTCAGCACCTGGCCCGTCACCGCCACTGGCAAGGTCCAGAAGTACCTGCTCAGGAAGACCTACGCCGCCCGCTGAGCTGAGCTGAGCTGGCTGGGCTGGCTGAGCTGGGCTGGGCTGGGCTGGGCGGAGGCTACTTGCCGTGCGGGTCGGCGGCGTTGAGGGTGCCCACGACGTGGTCGTAGTCGCCGCGCGCCTCACCGTAGCGCAGGAACTTGACCCGCTCGACCTGGATCTCCTTCGCGTCGGGCTGGGACTCCAGCAGACCCATGACTTCGGCGATGAACTCCTCCAGCGGCATGGCCGCCTCGTTGTCCTGCTGGCCGGGCATCAGTCCAGTGCGCACCGACGGCGGCTCGAGCTCGGTGATCTTGACACTGGTCCCGGCGTACTGCAGCCGGATGGACTCGCTGAGCTGGTGGATCGCCGCCTTGGAGGCGCAGTAGCTCGGCGTGGCCGCGAGCGGGGTGAAGGCCAGGCCCGAGGACACGGTCATGATGGTAGCGTCCGGCCGCGCCTCCAGGTGCTCGATGAACGCGGCGATGAGCCGGACCGGGCCGAGCACATTGGTGGTGATGACCGATTCGGCCGAGGCCAGGAAGGAGCCGGGCTGGTGCCAGTCCTCGACCTGCATAATGCCGGCCATCGGCACCAGCACGTTGAGGTCGGGGTGCCGAGCCAGCACCTCCTTGGCCGCGGCCGTGATGCTGGCCGGGTCGGTGGTGTCGATCACTACGGTGTCCAATCCAGGGTGCTCAGCCGCAATCCGGCCGAGCGCGTCGGCACGGCGGCCGCCGGCGATGACGGTGTTGCCCCGGGCCTGCAGCGCCAGCGCCAGGGCCAGCCCGATGCCGCTGGTGGCGCCGGGGATGAAGATCGTGTTTCCGGAGATGTTCATGCCCTCGAGTCTGCCCGCCGGTCCCGCGGCCGGGAAGAGAGCGGTTATCGGGGGACCGCCGGTCCCTGGCACGCTCGCGGCCAGGGCGGATAATCGAAGGCATGGACCGTGCCGCCGTGGCCGATTTCCTGCGCCGCCACCGGGAGAACCTGCAGCCCGCCGACGTCGGGTTGCCCGCCGGTGCCCGCCGTCGCACCCCGGGCCTGCGCCGCGAGGATGTGGCTGCGCTGGCTGCGATGTCGACCGATTACTACACCCGGCTGGAGCAGCAGCGCGGGCCGCAGCCCAGCGAGCAGATGCTCGCCTCGCTGGCCCGGGCCCTGCGGCTGACCAGTGACGAGCGGAATTACCTGTTCCGGATCGCGGGCCACACCGCCCCGGCCTCGATTACCGCCGCGACCCACGTCGCCCCGGCTCTGCTGCGCGTGCTGGACCGGCTCGAGGACACCCCGGCGCTGATTCTGTCCAGCCTGGGCGAGACGCTGGTGCAGAACCGGATGGCCGATGCCCTGTTCGGTGACAGGTCGCACCACACCGGCCTGGCCCGCAGCGAGATCTACCGCTGGTTCACCGACCCGGCCGAGCGGCTGCGCTACCCCGAGGAGGACCGCGACCGGCAGAGCCGGGCCCAGGTAGCTAACCTGCGCGCGGCCTACGGCTCCATGGGCTCCACGTCACGGGCGGGCGAGATCGTCCGGGCCCTGCAGCGGGAGAGTGCCGAGTTTGCCGCGCTGTGGGAACGGCACGAGGTGGCCCAGCGCTTCGCCGACCACAAGGTGCTGCTGCACCCCGAGCTCGGCCCGATCGAGGTCGATTGCCAGGTCCTGTTCACCGAGGACCAGTCCCAGGCACTGCTGGTGCTGACCGCCCCGCCGCGCACCGAAGGCTACGAGAAGCTCCAGCTGCTCGCTGTCCTGGGACAGGAACGCTTCGCCGGGGCCTCTGGGTAAGCCTCGCCGCCTGGATCTGGCACCTCTGTCCTGGACGCGCCCGGAACAACCCGCCCTGCGGATCCTTACGTTGAGACCGTGCATCGATAGATGACTTCCGGGTGAAGTCGATCTATCTCAGCCGGTATCGTCCCCTTTTGTGAAGAGTACGGTCCTGGCCAGTGACGTCGACGTGGGCGACACGATCGTGCTGCCCGGCGCGGACGAGCCGGTCCTGGTCCTCCAGGTGCGTATGGGCCAAGGCGGCCTGATCTTCACGGTGGCGCCGGCCGACCGCGGCGAACCCGAACACGAGCACGTCCTGAAGCTGACCACCCGGGTCCGGGTCCGTCAGCGCGGCCGCGATCTGACCGTGTAAATCTGGCTGGGTAAATCTGGCTGGTTAAACGGCCGCGACCTGCCCGGTAAACAGTTCTGGAAACAGGCCCCCAACGTAGGGAATACTGAGCCTTTCGCTGCGCTGAACAGGAGAGCGATTCATGGGGGAAAGACTCGGAGACATGCGTAACGACTACTGCTACCGGTGCGGCTTCTACGTCCAGGTGGACGACCTCACCCGTATGTGCGACACCTGCTATCGGGGCTGGCTCGACCGCAGGCCGCCCCGAAGCTGACCCGCCCTCCGGCCGTACGCCAGCCGGGGGCGCCCGGGGCAGGCCGTCACCGGTGGGCCCGCATCCGGCCCCGGTCGATGACCACGGTGCCGTCCGCCCTGGTCGTCTGGAACAGTGCGGTATCGCTGTCGGCCTGGCGCCAGATCGACACCGTCAGCGATTCGCCGGGCAGCACCGGGCGGCTGAACCGGCCGGACATGGACCGGAACCGCGCCGGGTCGCTGTCGCATAGTGCGTGCAGCAGGGCCCGGCCGGTAACCCCGTAGGTGCACAGGCCGTGCAGGATCGGCTGGCTGAACCCGCCCCGCGCGGCGAACTTGGGGTCGGCGTGCAGCGGGTTGCGGTCCCCGGACAGCCGGTAGATCAGTGCCTGCTCCGGGCGGGTCTCGTAGACCACCTGGTAGTCGGGCTCGCGCCCTGGGAGCTCCCAGGGCTGGTCGCTGCCGCGCTCGCCGCCGAAGCCGCCCTCCCCGCGAATGAACGTACTGCCGCGGGAGGTGACCAGCGGCTCCCCGGTCTCCGCGTTCACGGCCACGTTCTCGATCACGACGAGGGCGCCCGAGCCCTTGTCGTAGATGCCGGTCACGGTGGCGGTGGTGCGCACGGTGCCGACCGACCGGCAGCGGCCGGTGCAGCTCGAAGGCCTGCTCGGCGTGCACCAGCATGGCCCGGTCGAAGTCGCCCAGGCTGCGGCCGGTCCCGGCCTGCGCTATCAGCACCGCGTAGGTGGGCAGCACCTTCTGCTCGATGCCCTCGCGAGTTCTCGGTGGTGAACTGCAGCTCCTGCAGCGGGTCGCCCAGCCCGGCCCCGACGCCCACCGCGTACAGCAGGGCGTCCTTGCTGTCCCAGGACCGTGTCTGCGGCTCGCTCGGCACTCCCACCAGGCTGTGGTCAAGCCCCATGACAAACCTCCGACGTCGCGGACACTCCTGCCGTCAGAATAACGCGGCTAGAATCTACTTCTAGTATTGAGCTCACTGGGGAGTGATCGCCATGGGCATCATGGACGGCAAGGTGGCTATCGTGACGGGAGCCAGCCGGGGCATCGGAGCCGAGATCGCCCGCCGTTTCGGTGCCGCCGGGGCCGCGGTCGCCGTCGTCGCCCGGACCACCGGGGCGGGCATGTCACCGTTCGAGGGCACGATCGGCGAGACGGCCGGGCAGATCCGCGCGGCCGGCGGGACGGCGGTGGCCATCGCGGCCGACCTGTCCAGACCGGAGGACCGGGAGCGGCTGGTCGCCGAGACCGCCCGTCAGCTCGGCCCGGCCGACATCTTGGTCAGCAACGCGGCGGTGACCTACTTCACCCGGGTCACGGACTTCACCGCGCGCCGCTACCAGCTCATGTTCGACGTCCAGGTCGAAGCCCCGTTCCACCTGGCCCAGCTGGTCATCCCGGCGATGCGGGACAAGGGGCGTGGCTGGATCCTGAACATCTCCTCGGGCGCCGCCCGGCACCCCGCCTTCCCGCCAACGGCCCGGGCCAGGCGCGGCGGGACGGTGTACGGCATGTGCAAAGCCGCGCTCGAGCGGTGCTCGACCGGCCTGGCCGCCGAACTGTACGACGACAACATCGCCGTGAATGCACTGTCGCCTAGCGGGATAGTGCCGACCCCCGGCACGGTCTTTCACCACCTGACCACCCCGGACGACCCGGACGCCGAGCCACCCGCGGTCATGGCCGAGGCCGCGCTGCTGCTGTGCTCGGCCGAGCCCAGGACGCTGACCGGCCGGATCGCCTACTCCCGGCAGCTGCTGGCCGAGCTGGGCGCCGAGGCCTGATGGGCCGGGTGCGCGTCGACTGCCACCTGCACACGGCCGCCTCCGGGGACGCGTGGACCACGCTGGACCAGCTGGCCGAGCGGGCCGGGCAGGAGGGCCTGGACGTGGTGTGCGTCACCGACCACAACGTCACCGAGGCCGCGGTCGCGGCCGCCGGACAGGACCTTGGCGTCCGGATCGTGGTCGGGGAGGAGATCAGGACACCGGACGGGGATGTGATCGGGCTGTTCCTGACCGAACGGATTCCCTACGTGCTCCCACTCACCACGGTGATCAGCCTGATCAGGGCTCAAGGTGGCCTGGTCTACGTGCCGCACCCGTTCGACGAGGGCCGTTCCAGCCTCGGCCCGGTGCTGCCGGAGCTGTGCGCGGCCGGCGGCGCCGACATCATCGAGGTCTTCAACGCCAAGATCGACGACCAGAGGCTGAACGAGCGGGCTGACCAGCTGGCCGCCCGATACGGCTTGCCCGGCGGGGCAGGCTCGGACGCCCACGATCCACCCGGCATCGGTGCCGCCTACCTGGACATGCCGGACTTCGACGGTCCGGCCAGCTTCCTGGCCGCGCTGGCGGACGCGCAGGTGACGGGTGAGTACCGCCCGCACGCCCCGCGGTACCCGGCCCACTAGAACTCGGTTCTGAGCTTCTCGATTTCCCTGGTCCGCTCGCGCAGCTGGGCGTAGGCGGGCCGCTCACTGATGCGGACCAGCGCCCAGCGGATGGCTTCCGCGCGGTTCGCTGCGATGCCCGCGCTGATCAGCGTGTCCACGATCTCGAGTTCGGTGCCCCCGAGCCGGGCCATCACCGGCGTGAGGTCACCGGCCGCGGCGCCGCTTGCCCGGCCGCCCTCGCCGGGCAGGGGCCTGTCGAGGGGCGCGATAATCACGTTAACGGGCCTGATCCAGTGATCGCCCCTGCCGTCGTCCAGGACGAACTCGAGTTTCTTGGCCGCGGGAAGCCGCTCAGCCACGTCGTCGCGGAACCGCACCATGTCCGGACGGTGCGCTAGCTCGAAGTCCCGCAACGGTCGTTCGCGGCCGTCCGGTCCCGTCGTCCTGACCAGCACCCGGATAACGCCGCGTCGAGGACCTATGACGGTATGTACCTCGCCGGGAAAGCGTTCCCTCGCCAGCTCCTCGAGCTCGTCGCGGAAATGTTCGTCGGCTACCCGGTTCATCGCCCGGCTTCCTGGGAGTTACTCGAGTAACGTACTTTACCTGAGAAACTCTATTCAGAGCCCGATCCTGGCGGCAAGCCTTTCCCGGTGGTAGTTGCCGTCGCCCAGGAAGAGCTCGCTGGACTTGGCTCGCTTGAAGTACAGGTGGGCGTCGTGCTCCCAGGTGAAGCCGATGCCGCCGTGGATCTGGATGTTCTCCGCGGCTACGTGGAAGTAGGTCTCCGACGCGTACGCCTTGACCAGCGGGCCCAGCACGCCGATCTCCGGCGAGTCCCCGGCCGCCGCGGCGGCCGCGTAGCCGACCGCTGAGCGCAGCGACTCCACCTCCAGCAGCAGGTCGGCGCAGCGGTGCTTGATGGCCTGGAAGCTGCCGATGGGCCGGTCGAACTGCTGCCTGGTCCTGGCGTACGCCACCGCCATGTCCAGGGCCCGCTGGGCCCCGCCGAGTTGCTCGGCGGCCAGCGCGATGGCGGCCACGTCCAGCGTGTGGTCGACGAGCGCGGCCGCGTCGCCGGGCGAGCCGATCAGCCGGGCGGCCGTGCTGTCGAACTCCAGCCGGGCCAGCTTCCTGGTCTGGTCCAGCGTGGGCAGCGTGGCGCGGCTCAGCCCACCCGCATCGGCTTGCACCGCGAACAGCGATAGCCCGGCGTCGGTGGCCGCCGCGACCAGGATCAGCCCGGCCGTCCCGCCGTCCAGCACGAAGCTCTTGTGCCCGTCCAGCCTCCAGTCCGCACCGTCAAAGACCGCGACGGCCCGGATCGCGGCCAGATCCCAGGAGCCGTCGTCCTCGGTGAAGGCCAGCGTGGCGATGGTGTCCCCCGAGGCGATGCCGGGCAGCAGGTCCCGCCGCGCGCCCTCGTCCGGGCTGGCCAGCAGGGCCGTCGCGGCCAGCACCGCGCTGGCCAGGTATGGTCCGCCGTACAGCGCGCCGCCGAGTTCCTCCAGCACGATGGCCTGCTCGGCGAAGCTGAAACCGGCGCCCCCGTACACCTCGGGGATGGCCAGCCCCTGCAGGCCGAGCTGTGCGCCCGCCTGGTCCCAGACGGCTTGGTCGATGCCGTCCTGCGTGACCATGAGCTCGCGGACCCGGGACAGTGGGGCCCGGTCGGCCAGGAAACGCCGGACCGAGTCCCGCAGCTCCTCGGCTTCCGCGCTGACACCCAGCATCATGAGGATCGCTCCGTTCCGTTATCAGCTGATGACCAGGACATCGAGCGCCTCGACCCGATCTCCGCTGACCCATAGCGGGTTGACTTCCAGGGTGTGCAGTGACCCACGTGGCGCTCCAGCGGCAGGCGCCCCGTCCTCAGGCGCCCCGTCCTCAGGAGCACGGCTCAGCCAGAGCGCGACCTCGCCCAGGCCGGCGATCACCTCGGCCACCGCGTCCAGGTTGGCCGGGCGGGTGCCGCGGCCGCCCGCCAGCATCGCCGCCCCCTGCAGCTCGCCCAGCATCTCTTTGACCTCGGCCGCGTCGACCGGGAGCACGCGCAGGCTGACGTCCTTGAGCAGCTCGACCCAGATCCCGCCCAGGCCGACGGCCAGCACCGGGCCGAAGGTGGGATCGATCCGGACCCCGGCCAGCAGCTCGGCGCCGCCGGAGCGCATCGGCGTGACCAGCACCCCGTCGATGACCGCCCCGGCCACCGCCTCGCCCGCGGCCCGGACCTTCTCATAACCGGCCCGCACCTCGCCGGCGGAGCTGAGCCCGAGCTCCACCCCGCCGATGTCGGACTTGTGGGTGATCTGCGCCGAGCAGATCTTCAGCGCCACCGGCAGCCCGACCCGGCGGGCGATCTGGACCGCCTCCTCGGCCGAGCCGGCTACGCCGCCGGGTACCACCGGCAGGCCGGCCGTGGTCAGCAGGTCCCGGGCCTGCGCCTCGGACCATGGTCCCGGCAGGTGGCGCGGCACTGGTAGCGCACCGGCCGGCCTGCCGCCGGTTGCCGCGGCGCCAGGTGACCGGATCCGGCCCCGGTTCTCCAGCCAGCGGATCGCGGCGCCGATGGCGCCGATGCCCGCGTTCAGCCCGCCGAGCATGTTCATGCCGTGTTTACCGAGCAGCTGCCGGCCGTAGGGGCTGACGTCGACGCAGGTGGAGGCCGCCTGGATGACCGGGATGGGTGAGGCCGCCATGCGCCGGGCCAGCCAGTCCGCCCGGCCCTCGAGCGCGGCGGCCGTGGCCTCGTCCGGCGACCTGACCTCTGGCAGGCTCAGCCCGGAGAACAAGATGAAGTCCAGGTTCGGGTCGTCCACCGCGAGGTCGAGCGCGTGCTCCAGGGCGGTCAGCGGGCTCGTCCGGCCGGAGATGTTGGCCAGCAGGCTGTAGCCCGTGACATCCAGTGGGTTGTGCACGGAGGCGAACGACGGCAGGTGCGTGCCGAGCGCCGCCCTCGTCTCCGGCGCGAAATCCGGTATCTGCAGCCCCTGCGCGCTGGCCGCGTCGGCGATGATGTCGCAGGAGCCGCCGGAGGCGGTCAGCACGCCCATCCGCCGTCCGCGCGGCCAGCGGTTGTAGCCCAGCAGCGCCCCGGTGGTCAGCAGGTCTTCCAGGCTGGTGACCCGGATGATGTTGAGCTGGCGCAGCGCCGCGTCGGTCACCGCGTCGTCCCCGGCGACCGAGCCGGTGTGGGCCAGCGCCGCCTGCTGCCCGGCCGGGCTCGAGCCGACCTTCAGCGCGACGATTGGCTTGCCGGCCTGGTCCGCCCTTTCCGCGGCCCGGGCGAACCTGACCGGGTCGCCGATCTCCTCCAGGAACAGGCAGATCACCTTGGTGGCTTCGTCCTCGATCAGGTAGTCGAGCACGTCGGCCGTCTTGATCATGGACTCGTTGCCCATCGAGGTGAGCACGCTCAGCCCGATGGCGTGCGCCTTGGCGAAGGTCAGCACCACGCTGGCCAGCGCGCCGCTTTGCAGGGCCACGCCGACCGGGCCGGCCGTCAGCGGCGGCGGCAGGGTCAGCGCGTACGGGGCGGCCCGGGTGTGCGCGTTGATGAAACCCAGGCAGTTCGGGCCGAGCAAGGTGATGCCGTTGGCTGCCGCGCGGGCCACCATGGCGTCTTCGGCGGCCCGGCCGCTCGCACCGACCTCGCGGTAGCCGGAGGCGAGCACCACCACGTTGCGGGTGCCGGCCGCGCCCGCCTCGTCCAGCACGCTCTCCACCGCCCCGGCCGGGGTCAGGATGAAGGCCAGGTCAGCCGGCTCGGGCAGGTCGCGCAGGCTGCGCGCCATGGGCAGGCCGAACGCGCTGGCGGCCCGCGGGTGCACCGCGGTCAGCGGCCCGCCGAAGCCAGTGGTCATGCAGCTGGCGACGATGAGGCGGGCCCACCCGGAGTTGTCCGACGCCCCGACCAGCACGATGCTCCGCGGGGCGAAGAACTCGCGCAGCCGCTCCGGCGTGACGAGCTGCCGTCTGGGATCGCCAGAGATCATGACACTCGCGGTTCCCTGGGCAGGCCCAGCGCCCGCTCGCCGATGATATTGCGCTGGATCTCGCTGGTGCCGGAGTAGATGGTGCCGGCCCGGCTGCTCAGGAACACGTTCTGCCAGCTGCTGAGCGGGTAGCCGTCGCCATCGGGCCGCAGCAGCCCGTCGGGGCCCTCGACGTTCATCGCGATCTCGCCCAGCCGCTTGTGGTACTCACTCCAGAACAGCTTGGCCACCGAGGCCTCCGGGCCCGGCGGGCGGCCCGCGGCCAGCTGGGCCAGCGTGCGCAGCCCGCTGAACCGCATCAGCTCTACCTGGGTGTAGGCCCACGCCAACTGCTGGCGGACCAGCGGGTCGGTGGTCTTGCCGCGCTTGCGGGCTGTTTCGGCCAGGTCCCAGAACTCCTTGGCGAAGGAAAGGTGCGCCACGGTGGCCCGGCCGCCGCGCTCGTGCCCGAGCGTGGTCATGGCGACCCGCCAGCCGTTGTTCAGGCCGCCGATGACGTTGAACAGCGGCGCCCGCACGCCGTCGAGGAAGTCCTCGGCGAACTCGGCGGCGCCGGACATCTGCCTGATCGGGCGGTACTCCACCCCGGGCGCGGTGAAGTCGATCAGCACGTAGGACAAGCCGGCGTGCTTGGGCAGGTCCGGGGCGGTCCGGCAGAGCAGGAACATGCGGTTGGCCCGGGCCGCGCCCGACGTCCACACCTTCTGCCCGGTCACCACGATCTCGTCGCCGTCGACCACGCCACGGGTCTGGACCGCGGCCAGGTCCGAACCGTGGTCGGGCTCGGAGAAGCCCTGGCAGTACCTGTCCTCGGCGGAAATGATCCGGGGCAGGAAGTGAGCCTGCTGCTCCGGCGTGCCGTGCACGATGATGGACGGGCCGACCAGGGACTCGCCCATGCCGCGGTATACCCGCGGCACCCCGGCCCGGTGGAACTCCTCGTTCAGCACGGCCACCCGGACCGCGTCCATGCCCTGGCCGCCGAACTCCTGCGGCCAGTGCGGGCAGATCAGCCGCTGCCCGGCCAGCTTGGCCTCCCACTCGGCGTAGGCGGGATGGGACTGCGCCGCGATGATCCGGCCGCCACCTTGGCCGCCGACGACCGGGGCCGCGTTCCAGTCGATCAGGCCAGCCAGCGCCTCCGGCGCCTGCGCAGCGATCCACTCGCGCAGCTCCGCGCGGAACTGCGCGATCTCCGGGCCGAGGTCAAGTTCCATGGCAAGCCTCCTCGTTCATGGCAAGCCTGCTGGCGCCCAGGGTCAGGGCCCGTGGGCGCCGCATCCGGGCCGGCCAGGTACTCCTGACACAATGCAACAGCCGATTTTAGAATTCAATTCTAGATCGATCCAAACTCGCCGGCCGGGCGCTGTCAAGGGCGGCCGGGCGGGAATCTCGTACCGGGCGGAGGGGCTTACCGGAGCCCGTTCGGCCCTCATGGCTCGTTGCAGCCCATCTGGCCCTAACGGGCGGTGCGGGCGGGTGGCGGCGCGGGCTCGCCGGCCGCCTTCACCGGGGGCCGCCACGGGCCGCCGTCCATCAGCCGCCGCATGTACTCGATGACCGCGTCGATGATGCTGACCGCCTGCCGCCGGGTTCTGGCCGCGGCCACTTCCCGGCCGCCCTCGCCGGCCAGCGAGGTCAAGACGATGACGTAGAGCCGGTCGAAGGAGGTGTCGGACAGCCGCAGCAGCGCGTCGTTCTGGCCGATCCACTCGCGGCCGCGCCGCCGGCGCATGACCTCGAACCCGGGCGGGCCGTCACCGCCGTAGAACAGCCCGGCCAGGTCCCGGCGCTGCCAGCAGCCCTCGAGATAGGCGCGCGCACCCGCCGAGAACAGCTCGAACGGGTCGGTGACGCCGTCCTTCCTGGCCTCGGCCACCGCCTTGCTGGTGGCGGCCTCCTGCGCTCGCTGGTGCTCCTGCCACAAGGCGATGAACAGCTCGCTCTTGCCGCCGAAATGGTGGTAGAGGCTGCCCACGCTCGACCCGGCCCGCTCGACCACGTCGGCGATGCTGGCCTCGGCGAAACCCTGCTCGGTGAACACCTCGCGGGCCGCGTCCAGCAGTGCCCGCTGCGTCCCCGCCGTCCGGGCCCATTGCCAGGACGGGGCCGCGGCCTTCCCGCGCCGGGGCCTTGCCGTCCCTTCCACCCAGACTCCCTGCCCTGTAACACTGCCCGTAGCAGAATCAGATTCTAGGAGTCTATCCGGCGCTGCGGGCCTGCCTGGCCTTCAGGCGGCGCGGTCTTGACATGAGATCGGCTCTCCTGGAGGCTAATTCCAGAAGGGGATTCCAGTATCGGCCGGCCGCCCGCCGGGGAAGGGTCTGGTGAGCTGCCATGGCACGACTGGACGGACGGGTCGCGATCGTCACCGGCGCGGGCCGGGGCATCGGCAGGTCCGTTGCCCTGCTGCTGGCCAGCCAGGGCGCCTCGGTCGTGGTCAACGACCTGGGCGCGGCCGTCGACGGATCCGGCCAGGACGCCTGGCCCGGCGCACGACGTGGTGGCCGAGATCGGCGAGTCCGGTGGCAAGGCCGTCGCCAGCGGCGCGGACATCTCCAGCCATGCCGCCGCCGAGAACCTGATCGGGACCGCCATCGAGCAGTTCGGCCTGCTGGACGTACTGGTCAACGTGGCCGGCATCCTGCGCGACCGGATGGTCTTCAACATGACCGAGCAGGAGTGGGACGACGTCATCCGGGTGCACCTGAAGGGCACGTTCAATACGACCAAGTTTGCCTCTGCGCACTGGCGGTCGCTGCGGGATTCCGCCGCGCAGAACCGCATCATCAACTTCACCTCGGTCTCCGGTCTGCACGGCGCGCCCGGCCAGCCCAACTACGCTGCGGCCAAGATGGGCATCGTCGGGCTGACCTACTCCGCGGCGCACTCGCTGGCCAAGTACGGCGTTACCGTGAACGCGATCTCACCCGGCGCCGCCACCCGGATGACCGACTCGGTGCCGACCGAGCGCCGCCGGGCCCGAACCGCTTCGGCCGATGAGCGCTCGCCGGATAACGTGGCCCCGATCGTGGCCTACCTGGCCTCCGCGCGCTCCGGCTGGATCACCGGCCGGGTGATCCACTCCAGCGGCTACGAGGTCTCGCTGTACAGCAACCCCGAGCCGATGGTCCGCCTCATCGGCACCGCCCCGTGGAACGCTGACGCCCTCGCCGATCAGGTCGAGCGATCCTTCGGCCCCCTCCTCGGCCACCAGCCTTGACCAATCCCGGCGGCTGTCGTGGCGAGCCACGTGGTGAGACCACTCTTTCAGTACGTAGGAACGCTATGAAAACCCGTTCTCAGTACGTTCGGCGTCATCCCATTGGATCGTAGCGGTGGCGGATGTGACGCATGATGCGCGGGGGAGTGCCGCCAGCTCTGGCCTGGCGTCCTCAGCCTCGCCGTCGGTCCTGAAAACTCGCCGGCAGCCCCGAAACTCACCACGGGACCTTTGACCCGTCCGCTCGGCCTTGCGCCTCCGATGGCGGCCTGGTCGGGTCCCGGTCAGGCCACCGATGACAGTTGCTGCCAACACATAGGATCGGGCCGTGAGCCGATGGCAGCCGAACGCGCGGGGACGGCTCGAGCAGGCCACGCTGGAGCTGTTCGCCGAACGCGGGTACGAACAGACCACAGTGGCCGAGATCGCTGGCCGGGCCGGGCTAACCGAGCGGACGTTCTTCCGGCACTTCGCGGACAAGCGCGAGGCGCTGTTCTCGGGACAGGGCGCGCTGGAAGAGCTGCTGGTGAACGCGGTGGCCGCCGCCCCGCAAGCGGCCGCGCCGATCGACGCGGTGGCCGCCGCGCTGGCCGCGGCGGGGGCGCAGTTCGCCCAGCGCCGCGAGGATCTGCAGCTGCGTCAGGCCATCATCGCCACTTATCCGGAGCTGCGGGAGCGTGAGCTGATCAAGCTCGCCTCGCTCACCTCGGCCCTGGCCGGTGCGCTGCGCCGGCGCGGGGTGGCTGACTCCGCCGCCGCCCTGACCGCCGAGGCCGGGACGGCCGTGCTCCGGATCGCGGTCGAACGCTGGCTGGGCCAGCGAGTCCCGGACGACCTAGGGGACATCATCCGGGACTCGCTGGCCGAGCTGAAGGCCGTGGCCGCGGGCGCAAGCGGCTAGCGCACCGGGTAGCGCGCCGGCACCGCGCCGACGACGGCCAGGCACTCCACGAAGAAGTAGATGCCCTTGAAGAACTCGAGCAGATCGCCGTCCTCGAGGATCATCTTCCGGTACATGACCGTGCGCTGGGCGTCGTACCCGTCGTGCAGCGCCGTCCAGTCCCGGTAGTCCATCCCGAGGACGTAACTGGCCGCCACCGGCTCGTCCGGGCCCAGGATCCGGCAGTCCGTGACCGCGCCGCCCTCCCACTGCACGAACAGGTAGGCGGGCCCGCCGTCGGCGTCGCGGCAGCCGAGCGCCCACGAGGCCGGGTACATGCTCTTGATCAGGTCGAAGAAGTCCCAGTACTCACCCAGCTTGGCCGCCCGGGCCTGCGGCGACGGCCCGGCCGTGAGGGCGTCCCGGACCGTGTCGGCCCACTCCTTGCTGAAAAACTCCGGCGTGGACATGGCTCACCCGCCCGCCAGCACCGGCTGTACCTTCTCCAGCAACGCCTCCAGGTCCGGCGGCAGGCCGATGCCCACGTCGTTCAGCTTGCGCCGCAGCTGCTGGAAGAACAGCACCCGCACCTCCTCATCCGTCCAGCCCAGCGGCTCGTAGTAGACCCGCCGGCTGACCACGCCGGAGACCGACAAGATGGTGCGCAGGGTGTCGTGGATCTCGTTGATCATGGACGGGTCCTTGCGCACCGCGTCCTGCAGGTAGCGCATGCCGCCCTGGACGTGCCGGGACTCGTCCCGGCAGGTGGCGGTGAAGCCGGTGTAGTAGGCGGGCAGGAACCCGCGCCAGCGGGCGTAGGACAGCGTCACCTTCATTACCGACAGGGCCAGCACGCCCTCGATCCACAGGAAGTAGGTCGTGCCGTAGCGCACCCGGGCTCGCTCGTCGTAGGGGTGCAGGCGCAGTTCCTCCGCCTGGTAGGCCAGCAGGCCGAACGGTGCTACGAACGTCTCCGACACCCACGGGAACGACGCGTCGAGCACGGCCATGATGTCGTCGCCGGGCAGCCCCACCACTTCGGTGTAGAAGCGGTCAAAGAAGACCGTGTGCCGGGCCTCGTCCTCGATCTGCGCCGCGATATGGAGCTTCTCCTCCTCGCTGGCGCCGATCATGAACACGGGCAGCTCGATTTCCACCTGGCGCTCGCCGTGGTGAAAGCCGGAGGCGATGGCGATGAACGACTGCCGTTCTTCCTCGGTCATCTTCTCGTGCCAGTCCACCCGGTCCTGGCTGAAGTCAAGGTCGTAGACGTCCCACCGCTGCTTGAGGTACTTGCGATACAAGGTGGTGTAGTCGGGCAGCGACTTCAGGTCCTTGTGGACGTACTCGATGACGTCGTCGATGTCGACGTGCAGCACGTCGCCCAGCGCGGAGTCCTCGATCTGGTGCACCTGCTCGTCGCTCAGCGCGCGAGGTCCTTCCCGCAGGACCGCGGTCGGGCTCTTGCGTTCGGTCATGCCGGGCCCCTTTGCCGTAGCCAATACTAGAAACCCATTCGACCCGGCTAGGCTACGGTCGTCAAGATGGGGAGGTCCGATGGGCATCAGGATCGGTATCGGCGCCGTGGCCCCAGGCCTGCGCTTCACCGAGGGCGCCGGGGACCTGGCCGACTACGAGCGGGCCGGCGCCGAGCTGATCACCGTCCCGGAACTGTACGGCTTCGACGCGGTGAGCCGGCTGGGCTACCTGGCCGCGCGGACCCAGCACGCCCGGCTGGCCTCCGGCATCTTGCAGCTGTACTCGCGCAGCCCATCCCTGCTGGCCATGACCGCCGCTGGGCTGGATGACGTCTCCGACGGCCGGTTCGAGCTCGGTATCGGCACGTCCGGGCCGCAGGTCATCGAGGGTTTCCACGGCGTGCCCTTCGACGCGCCGATCGGCCGCACCCGCGAGGTGATTGAGATCTGCCGCCTGGTCTGGGCGCGCGAACCGCTGGTCTACCAGGGCCGGTACTACGCCGTGCCGCTGCCGCCCGGGTCGGGCACCGGCCTGGGCAAGCCGCTGAAGCTGATCGACCATCCGGTCCGCGAGCGCATTCCCATCACGATCGCCGCCATCGGGCCCCGGAACGTCGCCCTGGCCGCCGAACTGGCCGAGGGCTGGCAGCCGCCGTTCTACGTCCCGGAGAAGGCCGCCGATGTGTGGGGCGAACCGCTGGCCGCGGGGCGTGCCCGGCGCGATCCCAAGCTCGGCCCGCTCGACCTGCACGTCGCCGTCTGGCTGGCCATCGGCGACGACGTTCACCACCTGCACGACCTGGGCCGGCCCAACCGCGCGCTGTACATCGGCGGCATGGGCGCCCGGGACCGCAACTTCTACAACGACCTGGCCTGCCGGTTCGGCTACTCCGAGGCGGCCGCGAAGATCCAGGACCTGTACCTGGCCGGCCGCAAGGCCGAAGCCGAGGCGGCCGTGCCCGAAGATCTCCTGGTCAAGACGTCCCTCATCGGCTCGGAGGGCCACGTCAGGGAGCGCCTGGCCGCGCTGGCCGGATCGGGCGTCACCACCCTGTCCGTCCGGCCGATCGCGCCCGACCACACCGCCCGGGTCCGCCTGGTCGAGCGCCTGCGTGCCCTGATCGATCAGCTCTGAGCTCGAGCTGCCCGGGCCGGGCTGACCCCGGGCCTTAGCGGGGGTGGCGGCCGAGGACCAGCACGCCGGAGGTGGCGAACATGCCGCCGTTGCCCAGCACGACGCTGATCTCGGGGGCGCCGGACCGGGCGTCGCCGATCTGGGCGGCGGCCTCGCCACGCAGCTGGCGGACGCCCTCGGTGATGGCGAACATGCCGTACATCCCGGTGTGGGTGTAGGAAAGGCCGCCGCCATTGGTGTTCAGCGGCAGCGACCCGCCGGGCTCGGTGTTCCCGTCGGCGATGAACGCCCCGGCCTCGCCCTTGGCTACGAAGCCGAGCGCCTCCAGGCCGTAGATCGGCACATGCGCGAACGCGTCGTAGATCATCAGGTGGTCGACGTCGGAGGTCGCGATGCCTGCCTCGGCGAAGGCGGCCCGCCCGGCCAGCCGGAACGCCTGGGACTCGGTGAAGTCGATCATCTGCGAGATCATCGGTGTCTCGGACGACTCGCCGGTGCCCAGGACATGCACAGCGGGCTTGGGGAACTCCGCCGCCCGGTCCGCCGCGGTGACCACCAGCGCGCCGCCCCCATCGGTGACCAGACAGCATTCCAGCAGGTGGAACGGGTAGGCCACCATCCGCGAGGCCAGCACATCCTCGACCGTGACGGGGTCGCGGAAGGCGGCGCGCGGGTTCTTGGCCGCCCATCGTCGCTGGGCCACGGCCACGTAGGCCAGCTGCTCGTGGGTCAGCCCGTAGTCCTTCATGTAGCGCAGCGCCGGGATGGTGAACGTCGTCGTGGGACCGAACGTCCCGTACGGCGCCTCGAACTGGCCGGGGGGTGAGGACGGGCCCGGCCGGAACGGCGCCGCGCCTACCCGGGACCGGCCCGACTCCCCGTGGGTGATCAGCACGGTCCGGGCGTATCCCGCGCGGATGGCCGCGGCCGCGTGCCGGACGTGCAGCAGGAACGAGGTGCCGCCGACGCCGGTCCCGTCGATCCAGGACGGCGTGATGCCCAGCGCATGCGCCACCTGCACCGGCCCAGGCGCGGATACGGTGGCGATGCCGTCGATGTCACGCAGGGACAGGCCCGCGTCAGCCACCGCGTTCAGCGCACCCTCGATGTGCAGCTGCAGGGTGGAGTGACCGGGCAGCCGTCCCAGCTCGTCGGTCTCGGCCGCGCCCGCGATGATGACCCCGGTGTCCGCGCTCACGGCGCCGCCTCCGCGGCCGGGACCGGGCCGAACACCGGCAGGCTGACGTCGCCTCGCGGCTCGAACCTGACCCTCAGCGGCATGTCCAGCTCGAGCGCCTCCGGCGTCGCTGGCAGTCCGGCGATGCTGGTCATCATGCGCGGTCCCTCCTCAAGCTGGACCACGGCGATGGCGTAGGGCGCCTCGTCCTCGAAGCCCGGGGCGGCCCGGTGGCTGATCACGTAGGAGTACAGCGTGGCCCGGCCGCTGGCCGTGAACCAGCTGACGTCCCGCGAACCGCACGACGGGCAGACCGGGCGCGGGTAGAAGTACGGGCGGCCGCAGTCGCCGCACCGCTGGATGCGCAGTTCGCCCGCGGCGCAGCCGTCCCAGAACGGCTGGGTCTCCGGTGTCGGAACCGGAACCGGCTTAGCGGCCATCCGCACGTCCCTTCCGTTAACAGAACGCCTTTCTGGAATTAGCTTCGAAGCCGGTATGGGTGGCTGTCAAGAGGGGGGCCCAGGGCGGCTCCCGGAGATGTACATTGACCTCGATGGCGAGGCAGCTGAAGGATAGTCCCGCGGGCGGCGGTGCCTGGCAGTGGAGCCGCACCGCGAAGACCCAGCGCTTGCTGCTGGACGCGGCCAGGAAGGTGTTCACCGAGCGCGGCTTCGCCGACGCGAGCATCGCCGACATCGTCGATCAGGCCGGGTCCAGCGTGGGCAGCCTTTACCACCATTTCGGCGGCAAGAGCGAGCTGTTCATCGCGCTGTGGCAGGAGCACCAGCTGGCGCACGAGGAGGCCGCGAGCCGGGCGGTGGCCGAGGCCAGGAAGCAGGGCGTGTCCGACCCGGGCCAGCTTTTCGAGACCGGTGCCCGCGCCTTCCTGCAGGGCAGCTGGCAGCGCCGGGACCTGGCCCTGCTGTTCGCCTCCGGCGACGGCCCGCCCGGGTTCGAGGTCGCCAAGCGCCGCCGCGGCCGCGAATGGATCGGCCAGAACGATGCGCTGCTGCGGCTGGACGACACCCCGGCGGACCGGGTCTACGCCGCCATCCTCACCTCGCTGATCGGCGAGGGCGCCTACGAGGTGGCCGCGGCCGGGACCCGCCGCCAGGCCGACCGCATTATCGACGCGGTCGCCGAGTACGCCCGCCGGCTCATGACGGGTGGCCCGTACCGCCCGGATGCCGGGCATGTAACCGTCCGCGGAGCGTTAAACCCCGCCCGTACGGCGTCCGGTAGATGGCCGAACGGGCGGGCTCGTGACCTCCCCGCACCCCCTCGCGCCCCGGCGGCCGGGACCTGTGAACCGCGGTAACCAGCTCAGCTGATGTCAGCCACTGTCATTGGTGGGCTACACTGATGACAGTGACCGACATCGCGAACCAGAGGGAAGTGGCCATGACGGGAACCGACGGTAAGGTCGTGGCCATCACCGGCGCCAGTGCCGGGATCGGTGAGGCGATCGCCCTGCACCTGGCCGAGCGCGGCGCCCGGCTGGTGCTGGGGGCCCGGAGAGCTGACCGCCTGGCCGCCCTGGCCGGGCGGGTCGCCGCCAGCGGCGGTGAGGCTGCCTGGCTGCCGGTCGACGTCCGGCGCCGCGAGGACCTGGCCGCCCTGGTGGCCCTGGCGACCGAACGGTTCGGCCGGCTGGACGTGCTGGTCAGTAACGCCGGGCTGGGCACCACCGGGCCGCTCGACGAGCTCGCGGTCCAGGCGTGGGAGGACCTGATCGACACCAACCTCAAGGGCGTGCTCTACGGCATCGCGGCCGCCCTGCCGGTCTTCCGCGCCCAGGGCGCCGGGCACTTCGTCAATATCATCTCCACCGCGGGGCTGCGGATCGTGCCGGGCCAGGTGGTGTACGCGGCGACCAAGAACGCCGTGCGCACACTGACCGAGGGGCTGCGTCAGGAGGCCGGCCCGGGCCTTCGGGTCACCGGCATCTCGCCCGGGTTCGTCAACACCGATTTCGCGGCCGGGCTGACCGATCCGGCGCAGCGGGAGCAGACCCTGCGGCTGCGGGACCAGATAGCGATACCGCCGGAGGCGATCGCCCGGGCGGTCGCGTTCGCCATCGAGCAGCCAGCAACGGTCGACGTCGGCGACATGGTGATCCGGCCCACCGCCCAGGGGTAATGCGATAATCCCGGGACTATGCCCCGGACGCCCACCCCGGTCAACTTCATGCTGGACCTGCGCGGCCGGACCGGCCACCGGTCCAGCCAGGTGGCGCACGCGCTGATCGACGCCATCGCCGGAGGCCAGATCCACGACGGTGACCGGCTGCCGTCCACCCGCGCCCTGGCCGCCACCTTCGGGCTGGCCCGGACATCCGTCGTGGCCGCGTACGAGGAGCTCAGCGCGGCCGGATTCCTGGTCGCCCGGCCGGGCGGGTTCACCCATGTCGAGCACGGCGCGGCTGCCGCCGCCCGGGCGGGCGCGTTCGGCGCCATGCCGGTCTTGCCACCGCCCGCGACCCCGCTCCCGGCCAGCACGGTCACGTACGACCTGCGGCCCGGTTACGCCGACACCGAGCTGATCTCCGCCCGCGACTGGACCCGGGCCATGCGGCTGGCCGCCTCGCCGTCCCGGGGTGATCCCGGCGACCTGCGCAGCGCGCTCGGCGGCTACCTGCGCCAGGCTCGCGGGCTCGCCGTCGCCGCCGAGGACATCTTCCTGTTCCCGAGCGTGGCCACGGCGCTGAAGGCAATCGCGGTCAGCTGCGGGCTGGCGGGCCAGCCGGTCGCGTTCGAGGACCCCGGCTACGGCAAGGCCCGGCTTGCGCTGCGCGAGGCAGGGGCGGTCATCCGCCCGGTGCCGGTCGACGACGACGGGATCCGGGCGCAGGACCTGCGGGACAGCGACCGGGCCTGCTATGTGACCCCGGCGCACCAGTTCCCGCTGGGCGGCCGGATGGCGGTGCTGCGCCGGGCTGGCCTGCTGGCCTGGGCGCGCGCCAGCGGTGGCCTGGTGCTGGAGGACGACTACGACGGCGAATTCCGCTACGACGTGCCGCCGATGACCCCGCTCCGCAGCATGCCCAAGGCCGCCGAGCAGGTGATCTATCTCGGCACCAGCTCCAAGGTTCTGTCCCGGGGCCTGCGCGTCAGCTGGGCCGTGCTGCCCGCCCGGTTCCGCGCCGCCATGACCGGGTACCTGGATCTTGCTGGTCAGGAGGTCAGCCAGATCTCGGCCGCCTTCCTGGCCACCTTCATTGTCACCGGTGCGCTGGCGCGGCACCAGTCCCGCGCCATGCGCACCTACCGCGCCCGGCAGGCCCGGTTCGTGTCCGCCTGCCGCGAGCACCTCCCCGCCGCCCGGGCGCTAGGGATCGAGGCCGGGCTGCACGTCACGCTGGTATTCGGCCGGCCGCTCGATGACGTGGTGGCGGTGAGCCGGCTGGCCGATGCCGGGCTGGTCTGCCTGCCGCTGTCATCGATGTACCTCGGCCAGGGACGGTCCCGGCGATCGGGCCTGATCTGCGGGTACTCGCGGCTGCCGGAGACCAGGGCCAGCTCCGCGGCCGCCCTGATCGGGCGGGTTACCGCGGAGCTGATGCCGGCAGGCTGACCGGCTGGCCGGCCTGGCGCAGCACGTCAAGCACCGACGGCGACACCGGCGTGCCGGGTGGTACGTACGACGCGGTCTGTGGCTCACCGTAGACGCTGCCGATCGGCAGCACCCCGGTCCACAGCCCGGGCTCGTACTCACCCGCCTCCGGTTCACCGGGCCCGGCGGCGCGGACCTTGACCGTCCACTGGCCTTGGATGATGTCCATGGCCAGCGCGGTGGTAGCGGCCAGCTGCTTCGGTGTGTGGAACGGCACCTCGGCCGGGCGGCCCGGGGTGAGGCACTCCGAGATCTGGGTCAGCGCGGTGACCGCGTCGTCCCCGCCGAGCGGGATCAGCGGGCCGTGCACCACGGCCGAGCGGTAGTTGGCGCTGGAGTTGAACAAGGTGTGCCCGTACACCCAGCCATCGATGTGGGTCACACACAGCGCGGCCCAGGCGCCCTCGGCCACATGCCGCAGCGCCCCGGCGCCCGTCGAGCCGTGCATCAGGATCCGGTCGCCGGACCGGCCGTAGAGCATCGGCACCACCCACGGCCGGCCCTCGGCCACCGTGCTCAGCGTGCCGACGTGGTGCCCGGCGTCGAGCACTGCGTCCAGCTCGGCCCGCTCGTGCTTCGCCCGTTCCCGGTGCCGTCTGATCTGGTCCATCGGTCGCGTCATGCCCTCCAGCCTGCACGCGGCCGCCGCGGGCCCGCCAGACCGGTATCGGCCGTACCGGGCGGCCAGTTTGCGTGGCCAGCTTTGCCCGGGGTCAGCGGCCGGGGGCCAGCTGCCACCGGCTCCGGCCGGCTGCCTTGGCCGTGTACAAGGCCCGGTCGGCGGCGGCGAGCACCGAATCGGCGCTGTCCCCCGGACCGGACAGGGCCACGCCGATGGACAGCGAGGGCAGCACCGGCTCGCCGGCCAGGTCGACCGGGTGACGGACCGTCCGCAGCACCCGCTGGGCCAGGCTGGCCGCCTCGGACCGGTTCGGCACCGGGTGGGCGACCAGGACGAACTCGTCGCCGCCGATCCGGCCGACGATGTCCTGGGCCCGGGCGGTCAGGGTCAGGCTCTGCCCGATCTCGATCAGCAGCTGGTCACCGGCCGCGTGCCCCAGCGTGTCGTTGATCTGCTTGAAGTGGTCGACGTCGCAGAACAGCACGGCGGTCCGGTCGCGGGCCGGCTGGGACCGGGCCAGCAGCTCGGCCAGCTGGTCGAGCACGAGCGCGCGGTTGGCGAGCCCGGTGAGCTGGTCGTGGCTAGCGGCGTGCGCGAACCGGGCCTGCATCGTCCGGAGCTGGGTGATGTCCTCGATCTGGGTGAGCAGCAGCCGATGCCCAACGTCGGTCGCGGGCGCCAGCAGCGTGCTGTTGACCCGGCCCCAGATCTCCTGGCCGTCCGGCCGGGTGAAGTGCACCTCGTACTGGTCGGCCGGGCTGGTTCCGTTGTCGGTGCTGCGCCGGCGAGGGGCCGGGTCGGGCCGGGCCAGCTCTACGGCCGGGCTGCCGACAAGCTCGGCCGCGACCCGGCCGAGCAGCCCCTCGCAGGCGGCGTTGACCCGGGTGATCCGGTTGTCCTCCTCGGTCAGCAGGGCGATGGCGATCGGCGAACGGTCGAACATGGCCCGGAACAGCTGCTCGGAGTCGGCCATCTGGGTATGCACGCGGGAGTGCTCGATGGCCAGCGCGGCGTGCGCCGCGAACTGCTCGAGGAGCTGGCGCCGCTGCGGGTCCGGGAGCCGTCCGCCGTCCGGCATGTCCACGCTCAGCACACCGATCAGCGTGCCGTCAGGGGCGCACAGCGGGGCGAACAGGCTGTCGTCCGGATGCCAGGCGTCAGGGTCGTCGCTGGGCAGGATCGGCGGGATCCATTCCGGTATATCCCGGCCAATTCCTTCGCTCTTGCGGTGGTCCAGGAAGCGCAGCTCGCCCCAGGGTTCGCAGGCGGCCAGCATGTCCCGGACCGCTTCCATGGGCGCCTGGGCCCCGAGCAGGGCCTCACGTAGTTCCGCCGGTCCCGCCACCGCGGCAACCTCGCACACGTCACCCGGCCGGAGCAGGTTGACCGCCACGCCGCCGAACCCGAGGCGGTCAACCACCGCGTCCGCTACGACCTGGAGGGTCTCCCTCAGGTCCAGACTTGCGGCGATGCGCCGCGCCAGCTGTGACAGCAGCTCGGCCGTTGGCACCCCGCCGGCAGCGGGCGCACCATCGGCCGTGGAGGCACCGTCAGTCGCTGTCGCCCCGTTTGTCACGCTCCGCCCTGTCTCCCCGTGACGAGAACCGCCTCTGACGAAGATTCAAGCCATCATGGCAGACTTAGCGGACTGTCGCCACATGACTACAGTAACGGCTTTCCGTCCGGTCACGGCCATTACTGACCGGCGTCGGCGTACCTCAGCTCGAAGTCGCGGCACAGCTCGACCAGGGCCTGGTGGACGGCGATGCCCATGGCCAGCGTCAGTTCCGGGTAGGCGTCACCGCTTTCCCGCACCGCCCGGGCGGTGGGCTCGACTGCCCGCAGCTCCGCCACCCGGCTCTCACTGCGCTCGCGCACTGCGCGCAGCACGTGGCGGGCCTGGTCAGGGGCCAGCGCGTCGGCGAAGAAAAGCTTGACCAGGCCGAGGTCGCGCAGCTCGAACGGCATCGGATCAGGGCGGCCGAGCCACTCCCGGAGCGCGGCCTGCCCGGCGTCGGTGATCTCGTAGACGCGGCGCGGACGGCGACCCTGCGGATCCTCGCGGCCAGTGATCAGGCCGGCTTCTTCCAGCCGCGTCAGGCTTGGATAGATCTGCACCGGCGAGATGGCCCAGAAGTACCGGATCGACTGCCCGGTCAGCTGCTTGATCTCATACCCGGTCCGGGCGCCGATCCGGACCATGCCCAGCACGACGTAGGCGGCGGCGGTCAGCCCACTCTCGCCGCCAATCCCGGTTGCGTCGCTCATATAGGTTATTCTAACCTGTTAGAGTAACCTATTGGTCATCGACACGGGGAGGCCTTAATGCCTACCGCAGACCACAGCCTGGCCACTCAGCCCCAAGGGCAGCTCCCGTTGCGCGCCGCCATGGAGGCCCGGGACCTGGCCGCCGTCACCGATTCGTTTGCGCCGGACGCGGTCCTGCACTCCCCGCTCACCGGCCGGCTCACCTTCTCCGGGCGGGACCAGATCGCCGTCATCACCCAGGTCATCCTCGAGATCTTCGGTGACTTCCACTACACCGACGAGCTGCGCAGCGGTGACACCGTGGTGCTGATTGCCCGGGCCCGAGTCGGCGGCCAGGACCTCGAGACGGCCGAGCACATGCGGCTCGGCGCGGACGGCAAGATCACCGAAGCGACGGTGTTCTTTAGGCCGCTGCCCGCCGCCACGGCCGCGATGCACCTGATCGCGGCCAGGCTGGGCCGCCGCAAGAGCCCGGCCCGGGGCGCCGTCATGTCGGCCCTGACCCGCCCGCTGGCCGCCATCACCCGGTCCAGTGACGGCATGGGCGTCCGCATGGTCCGCTCCGCTCTGTAGCTCGACTCTGTAGCTCGACTCTGTAGCGTCGACTCTGTAGCGTCGCCGGCCGGTCGCGCTGGCCGGGCTACCAGCGCGGCAGCTTGCGCTCGTAGCCAGGGTCGAAGCGCTGCATGTAGCCGGTGTCGTCCCGGTTGCGCAGGCCGCACCGCAGGTACTGCTCGTGCAGCCTGCCCAGGGCGTCCCGGTCGAGCCGGACGCCGAGGCCGGGCCCATCCGGGACGCGCAGCGCGCCGCCGCGGAAGATGAACGGCTGGCCGGCCACCACGTCCTCCGTCTTCCACGGCCAGTGGGTATCACACGCGTAGGTCAGGTTCGGGGTGGCCGCGGCCAGATGGACCATGGCGGCCAGGCTGATGCCCAGGTGCGAGTTGGAGTGCATGGACAGCCCGAGGCCGAACGTCTCGCAGATCCCGGCCAGCAGCCCGGACCGCCGCAGCCCACCCCAGTAGTGATGGTCGGACAGGATCACCTGCACCGCGCCCGCCGCGATGGCCGGGGGCAGGTGGCTGAACGCCACGACGCACATGTTGGTGGCCAGCGGCATCGGTGCCACCGGTGCCACCTGCGCCATGCCGTCGATGCCCGGGGCCGGATCTTCCAGGTACTCCAGCACGCCGTCCAGGGCGCTAGCCACCCTGATCGACGTGTCCGGGGTCCACGCCGCGTTCGGGTCCAGCCGCAGCGGGTGGTCCGGCAGCGCCACCCGCAGCGCGCGGATCGCCTCGATCTCCTCCTCGGGCGGGAACACGCCGCCCTTCAGCTTGATCGCGGTGAAGCCGTATTCGGTCACCATCCGCTGGGCCTGCGCCACGATGCCGTCCGGGTCGACGGCCTCGCCCCACCGGTCCGGTCCGGCGCCCGGGTGGGCGGCCCACTTGTAGAACAGGTAGGCCGAGAACGGCACTTCTTCCCGCACCGCCCCGCCGAGCAGGTCGGCGACCGGCCGCCCGGCGGCCTGGCCCTGGATATCCAGGCAGGCCACCTCGAACGGGGAGAACACCCGGTCGGTGGCGGCGCTGTGGCCGATCAGGCCGGACGCGATCGTGGTCTCGGGCACGGCGATGGCCTGGACCCGCCGGTAGATCTCCTCGGTTCGGTACGGGTCGGCGCCCTCGATGGCGGCCGCCGCGGCCCGCAGTGCCGCCAGGTGCTGCTCGTCGGCGTAGGTCTCGCCCAGGCCGGTCAGCCCTTCGTCGGTACCGACCTCCACCACGGCACGCAGCGCGAACGGCTCGTGCACCCCGACGGAGTTCAGCAGCGGTGGGTCGGCGAACGCGACCGGCGTGATCGTGATCTTCGAGATCCGCACGCGGCTCAGGATACGTCGTTAGCCAAGGCCTGAGGCGCGCTGACCGTCATCGGGTCAGCGCCTGCAGAGTCAGCGCTTCGACCGCGCGCTGGAGGTCGGCCGGCATGGCCGCCTGCCGCAAGCGGCTGGCGGACAGCACCGACAGCAGCAGCCACGCCGCCGCGTCGGGGTTGACGTCGGGCCGGACGCCGCCATCGGCCTGGGCGCGCCGGATCACGTCGGCCAGGTGGGCCGCGACCGTGCGGAAGGCCCGGCGGGCCGCTCGCTCAGTTCGGGCTCGTCGGCCAGCGCGGTCACGTCGGCGAACAGCACGCCGTAGGCGTCCGCCGTGTGCCCGGGACCGCCCGGCAGCGCCCCCGGCTCTGGTGCGCCCGGCTCGCGTGCGCCGGCTTCCGGCCGCCCGTGCGCGAAGCCGCTAACCACATGCGCCAGCAATGCCGAGCCGGAGCCTACGGTCAGCTGATCCAGCGTGTCCTGCACCCCGGCGGCGGCCCGCTCCAGCACCGCGGCGAACAGCGCGGCCTTGGAGCCGAATTGCTGGAAGATCACCGGCTCGGTGACGCCGACACGGGCCGCCACGTCCGACATCTTGGTGGCGCGGTAGCCCACCCGGGCGAACACCTCGGTCGCGGCCCGCAGGATTGTCTCCCGCCGCTCGGCCGCGCTCAGCCGCTTTCTGCGCGTGTTCTCAGTCATCTTGACACTAACTTAGTCATGACTAAACTTAGTAACAACTAAGTAGCCTTAACGGGATGTCACTGTACATGAGACACTGCGGCGCCTGCACGGCGGCCAGCGCGGTTCCGGTACGGTCCTGGACCGGTTCCGGCTGAACGAGGTGGTGAGCCAGATCGCGTTCGGCGGGCGGCGCGGCCGGGTGTACCGGCAGCTCGTTGCCGTCAGCGGCGTCAGGCCGGGGATGCCGTCCTCGACGTGGGATGCAGCAGCGGGTACCTGGCGCGCAAGCTCGCCGTCGCGGCCGGCGAAGGCGGCCACGTCACCGGGGTCGACCCGTCGCGGGCGGCGATTACATATGCGCGGCGCCGCGCCGGCGGCGACGCCCGCGGCACCGGCGGCGGCGCCATGACCTTCGCCGTGGGCATGGCCCAGGACCTGCCCCTGCCGGACGACGCGTCGTTCGACGTGGTCACCTGCACCCTGGCCATCCACCACGTGCCCGCCCGGCAGCGGTCACGAGCGTTCGAAGAGATGTACCGGGTGATCAAGCCCGGCGGGCGGCTGCTGGCCGCGGACATCGACGCGACCCGGCCGTCGCTCCCGCTGCATCCCGGCGCGCGGCGGACCCGGCGCGCCGCCGCCAGCGTCGGCCCGCTGCAGGAGCTGGCTGCCGCGGCCGGATTCCGGATCGAGTCCACCGGCGAACTGCCCCTGCTGCGTTACATCGTGGCCGTCCGCCCGGCCGCCGGGGCCCGGCCCTGACGGGCGAGGTACTCACTGGCTCGGGCGATCGGAGTCCGCGCATACGAGCAGGTGGCATGCGATCGCCGCGGCGGCGACCACGTTGAGCGAATCGACCCCGGCGGCCAGGGCACCTGGATTCATCGGGATGCGGACGGCTTGATCGGCCTCGCGCAGCCAGCGAGACGACAGGCCGTCACCTTCGGTGCCGAGCAGCAGTGCAGTCCGCTGGGCCGTCCGCTGGCCGATCGCCTCGCGGGTCATGGCCGTGCCGATCGGCGTGGCCGCCGGGTCCGGCGTCAGCGCGAGCAGCCGGAACCCGGCGGTCCGCAGCCCGGCCAGGCCGTCGTACCAGTCAGTCATGCGGGCGTAGGGGATGGCGAATACCGCGCCCATCGAGACCTTTACCGCGCGCCGGTAGAGCGGGTCGGCGCACCGCGGCGACAGGATCACGGCGTCCACCCCGAGCGCGGCGGCGCACCGGAAGATGGCCCCGACGTTGGCGTGGTCGACGAGGTCCTCGAGCACGATCACCCGGCGGGCGGAAACGGCCAGCGCGGCGGTCTCGGGTAGCGGCTTGCGGTGCAGCGAGGCCAGTGCCCCCCGGTGGACCCGGTACCCGGTGAGCCGCTCGGCGGTCTGGTCCGGGACAACGTAGACCGGGGCGCCGGTCGCGGGCAGCGCCGGGAGGTCGCCGAGCCTGCGCTCGGTGATCAGCACCGAACGCACCGGATAGCCCGCCGCCACGGCCCGGCCGATCACCTTCGTTCCCTCGGCGATGAACAGCCCCTGCGCGGACTCCCGGTGCGTGCGCAGCTCCATGTCCGTCAGCCGTACATAGTCCGTCAGCCGGGGATCTTCCGCGTCGGTTACGAGCTCCCGCATCCCCTCAGTCTCGGCTACCCCAGGACCTCGCGTGCCCATGGCCCGCTACGGCTAAGCTGGAGACTTCCGGAAATTGCATACCATCTTTAATGTAGGCCCAGTGAACTACCGAGATACTTCCGGAATTACGCCAAATCCGTATACAATACGGTCACTGAGTTGCTGTGATCTCACTCACGAGCGAAAGGCGATGGCGATGCCCCGTCTGCGAGAGATCCCCCGGGCCGAGGCCCCTAACGAATACGTCCTTCGCGCCTACGACCGGATGTTCGGCCCGGACCGCGACCCGGTGGCCGAGCCGGGCACGGCGACCGGCACACCGGGCAACTGGTGGACGGTCTTCGCCAACTCCCCGGAGGTGTTCCACCACGCGACGGCGGGGTTCGTGCTCTACGCCAAGTCGGCCGAGCGGCTGGACCCGGTGCTCCGTGAGCTCGGGCAGACCCGCGCGGGCTGGCTGTCCGGCAGCAGCTTCGTCTTCTCCCAGCACTGCAAGTCGTGCCGCAAGCTGGGTGTCGCCGAGGAGAAGATCAAGGCCATCCCGGGCTGGGGCGTGTCCGAGGTGTTCAGCCAGCTGGAGCGGGCCGTGCTGGCCACGACCGACGGCATCGTAGCTGATCACGGCCGGGTCGACGACGCGGTCTTCGCCGTGCTCAAGGAGAACCTGACCGACGAGCAGATCCTCGACCTGATCTACATCACGGCCATGTACGCCATGCACGCCACGCTCAGCCGGATTCTCCGGACCGAGTACGACGACCGCGACGAGCCGGTGCAGGAGATCGCCGCCCCCGAGGGCTACGGGAACACGGACCTGTCCGCCGACCTCGCCGGTACCGGGAACTGAATCAAGCCGAACGGGTGGGCCGGGCGTACTCCCTCACGGGGTGCGGACGCCCGGCTCGCTTTCGAACAGGCCCTCGACCGAGCCAACCCGGTCGAAGCCCTCGAGCAGCACATCGCGGCCCTCGTCGATGTGCTCGATCATCAGCCGCGCGGCCCGCTCGCCGTCATGGGCGGCGATGGCGTTGCGGAGCAGCCGGTGGAACAGGTTCGAGCGCTCCGACTCGGACCGGTCGAAGCGCCGGAAGGCCTGGAACACCAGGGGCTGGTCAACTGTCACCGATAGCTGCTGGCCGAGCAGCGGATGCCGCGCTGCAGTCAGGACGGTCTCGTGAAACTGACGGTTCGCCGTGTTCATCGCCCGGAGCTGGTCGATCCCCATCGGCCAGGTCCGGGCGACGGCCGCATCGAAGGACTCGATGGCCTCGTCCATCCGGGCCAGCTCGTCGGCGTCGGCCCGGGTGGCTGCGCGCTTGGCGGCCAGTGACTCGAGCACCGCGCGCAGCTCGTACAGGTCGACGATGTCCTCGCGGGTCAGGCTGCGCACCATCGCGCCCTTGTGCCGTGAGTTGACGACCAGGCCCGCGCCTTCCAACCGCACCAGGGCCTCGCGCACCGGGGTCCGGGACACCGCGAGTTCCTCGGCGATCCGCTGCTCGATCAGCCGTTCGCCGGGCCGGTACACGCCCTCGATGATCCGGCGGTAGATCTGCTCGTACGGACCTGTCCGGTCCCCTTTGGAGGTGCCTGCCATCAGCCTCGCCCCTGACTATCCCCGCGATAAGGTAGCAGCCCGGCCCAGCGCGGGTAAGGCGGTGCGTCCGCCGAGCGCTCGATCCGGAGCAGCCGGTTGTACTTGGCCAGGCGCTCCGAGCGGGCCACCGAGCCGACCTTGATCTGACCCGCGCCCGAGGCCACGGCCAGGTCGGCAAGCCAGTCGTCCTCGGTCTCGCCGGACCGGGCCGAGATCACGGCGCGCAGGCCCAGGGCGGCCGCCTCGTCGGCCACACCGAGCGCCTCGGTCACCGTGCCGATCTGGTTGATCTTAGTCAGCACGGCGTTGGCGGCACTGGTGCCCGCGGCCTGGTGCAGCCGGTCCAGGTGCGTGGCGATCAGGTCGTCCCCGATCAGCTGCAGCCCGGGGCAGCGGCGGGCAAAGCCCTGCCAGGCCGCCCAGTCGTCCTCGCCGAACGGGTCCTCGATCGACAGCACCGGGTACCGGCCGGCCCAGCTGGCCAGCAAGCCGCCCAGCTCGTCCGGGGTGTAGCAGCGGCCGTCCAGGTCGTACTGGCCGTCGGCCCGGATCAGGTGCGTGGCGGCCACGTCCAGTGCGATGCCGAGGTCACCCGGCGCCCGGCGCCCGGTCCGCTCGATGGCCTCGACGGCCAGCGCGATCGCCGCGCCGCTGTCGGCCACCGGTGAGCCGTAACCGCCCTCGTCACCGACCAGGGTTGAGGCGCCGCGCTCGGCGAGCAGGCCGGCGGTCGCGTGGTAGACGTCGTGCACCCATTCCAGCGCGTCCTCGACGCTGGGCGCGCCCGCCGGGATGACCAGCACGTCCTGGATGCCCATGCCGCCGGCCGCGTGCAGGTTGCCGCTGAGGATGTTCACCATGGGCACCGGCAGCAGCGGACGGCGGCCGTCGCCGAGGTGCTGCCACAGCTCCCGGCCGGTGACCGCGGCGCCGGCCCGCGCGCAGGCCACCGACGCGGCGACCATCGTGTTGGCGCCGAGGTGGTCACGGCGGGCGGTCCCGTCGGCCTCGGTCAGCCGGGTGTCGATGGCGGCCTGGTCCTCGGGGGCCAGCCCGGCCAGCGCCGGGCCGGCGATCTGCCGGGCGGCCGCCACCGCGGCCCGCACCCCCCGGCCGCGCCAGCGCGGGTCGGCCCGGTCGCGCAGCTCCGCGGACTCGTGTGAGCCGGTGGAGGCCCCGGCCGGGGCCATGGCGCGGTGCCGGGAGCCGTCGGTGAGGGTCACCGTGACCTCGATGGTCGGCGTCGCGCGCGAATCCAGCAGCCAGCCCGCGTCTACCGCCGCGATGGCGATCACAGTTCCTCCCCGTGCCGTTCGGTGTCCTCCAGCAGCGCCGCCTGCGATTCGTACCCGCCGTGCAGGGCCCGGCTGCCGATCTCGGCCGCGGCGGCGCGTTCCGGCTCGCCAGTCAGGTACTCGACCGGGGATTTACCCCACAGCCGGGCGAGCATGATCGCCCCGGTGTGCCGCACGGCCCGCCCGGGATCGGCCGGGCCGTCGTAGGACCGGGCCAGCTCTCGGGCGGCGGCCCACACCGGGCTGGCCGTGACCGGCCGGGTCAGGCACGCCTTGAGCAGCAGGTGCGCGCCGAGCATACCGAGGTCGAAGGCGGGATCACCCGCGTGGATGACCTCCCAGTCGAGCAGCACCGGCGGCCCGCCGGTCGCCAGCACGTTCTTCGGCGTGAAGTCGCCGTGCACCAGCCGGGCGGCCTGGGCGGGCTGGGCGGAGGTGCAGTCCGCGATGAGCTCGGTCAGGGCGGCCGCGTGCTCGGCAGGCGGGCGGCCACGTGCCGGTAGTACGGGTCGAGCCGCAGCGCGTCGAACAGCGCGGCGCCGTCGGCCCCCGCCAGCCCGGCGGGCACGTTCAGCCGGTGCAACGCGCTCATGCCGCCCGCCAGCGCGGTCACGACCGCCAGGTCCACCCGGCCGGCCAGCAGCTCGGCCTTCCAGTTGGCCGCGGGCGGCGGCAGCCACTCCAGCTCCAAGATGGGCGGGGTGTCGTGGACCCGGTAGACCTCCGGGACCCGCAGCGGGCCGAGCGACCCGTCCAGCAGGCGCAGCACGGCGCCCTCGCGCGCGGCCCGGCGCGGATCGGCGAGCCAGTCCTCGCGGACGTCCAGCCGGTTCCGGGCCGCCTTGGCTACCCAGGGATCGCTGTCCTCGTTCACTACCGCTATGAAGCTCGACACGCCGCCACTCAGCCGCCGGACGGTGCTGTGCCCGTCGATCCGGCCCGCGGCCCGCAGCGCCGCCAGCACCGTCTCGAAGCTGTCGTCCGCGTGGCTGGCGTGGCCGGCCATCACGCCACCGGATGCTGTGCGGGCTGCCCGGTCAGCACCCGGAGCAGGTCCTCGGTGGCGCGGCGGCGCAGTTCCAGCACCGAGTCGGCGGAGGAGAACGCGATGTGCGGCGTCAGGATCACGTCCGCCCGCCGGCGCAGCCCGTCCGGGACCTCCGGTTCGCCCGGGTAGACGTCGAGCGCGGCCGCGCCCGGCGTGCCCCGGTCCAGTGCCGCCTGCAGCGCACTGATGTCCACCAGCGCGCCGCGGCTGGTGTTGACCAGCAGCGAGCCAGGTTTCATGGCCGCCAGCCGGGTCGCGTCCATCAGCCCGGTGGTGGCCGGGGTGAGCGGCAAGTGCAGGCTGAGCACGTCGCATCGTGCCAGCAGCTCCGCGGCCGGCACGGCGTGTACCCCGGCGGGGACGCGCTCCGGGTGCCGGTCGTCGGCTAGTACCTGCAGGCCCAGCGCCGCCAGCTTCTCGGCGGTCCGCGCGCCGAGCGGGCCCAGGCCCCAGACCCCGGCGACCAGGGTGCGTACCCGGCGGGGCGCGTACCGGGCCGGATCCCATGCACCCGAGCGGACGTCGCGGTCCGCGGGCAGCAAGCACCGGGCCCACGCGTGCAGCATGGCCAGCACGTGGTCCGACACCTCCTCGGCGCAGTAGTCCGGGACCCGGGTGACCACGATGCCCCGGTCCGCGGCCGCGGCCAGGTCGATGTTGTCCAGGCCGACGCCCATCCGGCTGACCACCCGCAGGCCCGGGCTGGCTGCGATCACCCGCCCGGTCACCTTGGCCCAGCAGGTCAAGATCCCGTCCACGTTGACAGCGAGCTCGGCCAGCACCGTCTCCGGCGCGTCCGGGGGCGCCTCGACCAGGTCGAACCCGGCCGCTTCGCACAGCCCCGCCTCGACCTCCACGCCCGGCCAGGCGTGGTCGGTCAGCAGCACCTTCGGGCGCCCCGCGGCTGTCGTCACACCGAGCTCGCCTGCAGGGTGGTCTGTCCCGGCTCGGCCTGCATGGCCCCGCTGGCCAGCAGCGCCTCGTGCTGGCCGGTCAGGCCGTAGCGGCGCAGCACCTCCGCGTCGTCGCGGCCCGGCGCCGCGGCCGCCCCGGCGACCGGCGGCCGCTGGTCGCCGTCGTAGCGGGGCAGCAGGCGCGGCTCCAGCAGGTGCCCCCAGGGCTCCTGCGGGACACCGACGAAGTCCTCGCTGCTGCGGGCGGTCTCCTCCAGCGTCTGGACCACGGTCCAGTCGGTGAAGTGGGCCTGGTCAAAAAGCTCCCCGGCCTCGCCGGTACTCAGCTGCGCCAGGACCTGGGCGAACGCGGTGGCCACCGGCCCGTGTACGGCCAGGTCGCCGTCGCTGACCCCGGGCACCCCGGCCTGCTCCAGCGCGGCGGCGAAGGCCTGCCTGGCCGCGGGGCTGGTCGCTGCCACCGCGATCCAGCCGTCCCGCAGCTGGTAAAGCCGCTGGTCGGCAGCGTATCCCCAGCGGTCGGCGTCCAGCTGGGCGCCGGGGGTGGGCGGGTCGGTCAGCCGGAATAGCTGGATGAACGCCGAGGTGTTGACCAGCGCGGCCTCGACCGCGCCGCCCCGGCCCGCGATTTGCCGCTGGTAGAGCGTGGCGACGCAGCCCAGCGCACCCAGCCAGCCGGTGCCGTTGTCCAGGAAGCCGCCGGTGCAGCCCACCGGTTCCTGGCCACCGCCTTCGGCCAGGGCCTGCCCGGACAATGCCTGGGCGGCCGCGTCTACCACCCGCCGGCCGCTGAACGGCGGCTTGCGGCCGAACCCCAGGATCAAGATGTGGCACGCAGACGGGTTGCGGCGGGCCACGGTGGCGTAGTCGATGCCCAGCCGGGCGCTCGCCTCGGGCAGCGCGTTGGTCAGCACGACATCAGACTGTTCCGTCAGCCGGGCCAGCAGGTCAAGTCCTTCCGGTTTGGTCAGGTCGACTCCGAGCGAGAGCTTGTTCCTGTTGTTGCCGGCGAACGTCAGGCCGACCTGACGGCTGCGCTCGCCGGCCGGGTCTTCCACGCGCACCACCTCGGCGCCCAGGTCGGCCAGGACCCGGCCGCAGATCGGGCCCGCGGCCGCCCGCGACACGTCGATCACCCGGATGCCGGCCAGCGGGCCGGCGGTCACATCGGCCAGCGAGCCCAGCGGGACCGCCTGCGCCTGCGTGGCCGTGCACTGCACGAACCGGCCCACCTGACGCTGGGTGCCGAGCTCGTCGTGCACCTCGACCGGCAGGCCGTTGGCCGCCGCCTGCGGGTGATCCAGGAACTCACGGCCGCTCAGCACCGGGGCGGCCACGATCTTGTTCGCCACCATCAGGTCCACGCAGTCGCTGACCGGCATTGCGGCGACGAACTCGGCCACCAGCGCGGCCAGCCGCTCGCCCTGGGCCTGGTCGGCGATGTTGAACGGGAGCGCCGCGTCCAGCTCGCCGTCCTCGAGCAGGTCGGAGCGGCCCATCAGGCCGAACAGCGTATGCCACATGTGCCGGGACACGGCGGCGATGAACACCCAGCCGTCCTTGGCCCGGTGGAAGCGCATGATCGGGCTGAACGAGACTGTGTAGGGGTCGCGGTAGCGCGGCCGGGCGACGGCCGCGGCGGGCGTAGCCAGGAAGGAGGCCGACAGCGTCTGCATCACCAGCGTGCCGTCCCAGTCGCTGGCGGTGCCCGTCCAGGTTTGCGTCACGCCGCGGGCCCGCGCCAGCAGCCCGCTGACCGCGCTCAGCGCGCCCAGGATCCCGGCGCCCAGGCCGGCGATTGGCGAGGCCAGGCAGAACGGGCCATCGCGGTGGCCGAGCTGCAGCCGCATCAGGCCGGACCGGGCCTCGGCCAGCATGGTGCCCGCCGGCGCCAGGCCGCCGGCGTCCTCGGCGGCCCGGTCGCCGAAGCGGACCACGACCGGCGCGGTCGCGGCCAGCTGGCTCTCCGGGCCAAGCAGCAGCACGTCGGCGGGTGGCTGCGGCCCGGCGGGATCGGCCGTCGCCTGATGGCGGTGCACGATCCGGCCGGGCCCGTCGGCGACCGGGCCGGCGCCATACCAGGTCACCGACGCGCCCAGCTCGGCCAGCAGCAGGCCGGCCACGGAGATGCCGACGGCACAGCCGTCCTGGACCACCCGCACGCCGGCCAGCGGGCCGCCCGGGCCAGATGATGCTGCCTCAGCCACGGCGCTCCTCCTGCCGGTCGGTTTCCCCGGCGGTCCGCTCCCGCGGCAGCCGCGTCTTGGCGACCTTGTGGTTATCGGTGGTCGGCATGCCGGTGACGATCTCCAGGTAGCGCGGGCACTTGTAGGGCGGCAGCCGGTGCTCGGCCCAGTCGAACAGCTCGGCCGGGCCGGCCGTCGAGCCGCTCTCCAGGATCACGAACGCCTTGACGTCCTCCTCGCTCAGCTCCGACGGAACGCCGATAACCGCGGCCACCGCGACGGCCGGATGGTCCTCCAGTACCCGCTCGACCTCCGACGGGCTCAGGTTCTCGCCCTTGTGCCGGATGAGCTCCTTGGAGCGCCCGCCGAAGTAGTAGAAGCCCTCGGCGTCCCGCCAGGCCAGGTCGCCGGTGCGCAGCCAGCCGTCCCGCAGCAGGGCCGCCGACTCCTCTGGGCGGCCCAGATAACCCGGGGTGGCAGTAGGATTGCGGATCTCCAGCTCACCTACGGTGTCCTCGCCCAGTTCGGCGCCTTCGGCGTCGACGACCCGGGCCGCAGTGACCGTGCCCAGCCGGGGATGCTGGCGTGGCCGTCCCATCGAGCCGTACCTGGGTGCGCCCTGCAACGGCATGACGAGCCCGAACCCGCCGGCCTCGGATTGGGAGTAACCCAGCACCAGATGCAGGTTGAACCGGGCCTCGATGGCCAGCTGGCGCTGGCGGCTCGGCGCCGGCGCGGTGTAGCACAGCCGGACCCCGTGCCCGGCCTCAGCCGGGCTGGGCGGGCGCTGCATCAAGATCTCCAGCATCGCCCCGACCGCGTTGAACTGGGTGGCCCGGTAGGCGACGGCGTCGTCCCAGAAGGTAGAGGCCGAGAAGCCGGGCAGCAGGGCCAGGGTGGCGCCCAGGCCGAGCGAGCCCAGGGCCGAGTACAGCTGGGCGTTGCCGTGCGCCAGCGGCAGCGTGGTCAGCATGACATCGCGGTCCACCAGCCCGAGCCACCACGGGAAGGCCTCGGCGGCCAACGTGTACATCAGGTGCGTGCGGATGATGAACTTCGGCGTCCCGGTGCTGCCCGAGGTCTGCAGGAAGGCGACGTGCTCTTCCGGGTCGGCGGGCAGCGGGTCGGCCGGGGCCGCCTGCTCCAGCGCGGCGATGCCGGTAACCGGGACCGCTGTGGCCTTGGCCGCCCCGGATCCGGGCGCCAGCGCCGCGGTCAGCGTCGCAATCTCCGCGTCCGGCGCCATGATGAGCCGCGGCTCGAGCCCGGCGGCGACCGCGGCCAGCTCGGCCCCGGCCGCGCGCGGGTTGACCGCGAGCACTGGCGCGCGGACGAACATCGCGGCGAACCAGGCGACCAGGAAGTCCACGGAATTCGGCGCGGCCAGCACGACCCGGTCGCCCGGCCGGACGCCGGCCTCGCGCAGGCCACCAGCCACGTGCCGGGCCCGGTCCAGCACGGTGGCGCGGGACGCCGCGCCGGCGGGGGTGCGGACCCAGTCGTGGTCCGGCCACAGCTCGGCGCTGCGGATCAGGAACTCCGGAACGGTCTGGCGCGTCTCGTCAATACCCATGTCGTGGCCCTAACCTCGTGGCGTGGCAATAGATGACCGCATCAACATCCAGAAGCTGCAGGTTTTCGACCGCGTAGTGAGCCTGGGCGGCATCAGCCGCGCCGCCGACCAGATGAAGGTCGCGCAGCCCGTGGTGACCGAGCACATCCAGTCCCTCGAGCGCCGTCTGGGCGCCCGGCTGTTCGAGCGGGAGGGCCGGCGGCTGGTGCTCACCGAGGTGGGCCGGGCGGCCCACGAGTGGTGCACCGACGTGCTGCGCCGGACCCGGGAATTCGACCGCGAGCTGCAGGGCCTGACCGACGGCCTGCGCGGGTCCATCGTTATCGGCACTAGCATGTCGACCGGCAGCTACGAGCTTCCTTCGTTGCTGAGCGCGTTCGGCCGCCGGCACCCGGACGTGCGGATCCGGGTCGACGTGACCGGCGCCGAGCACGCCATCGAGGCCACCACGACCGGCCGCAACGACCTGTCCGTGGTCGCCGTGCAGAGCCCGCCCGCGCTTGGGTCGCTGGTCTCGGAGCAGATCGGCGAGGACGAGGTGGTGCTGGTGGCGCCGCCGCGGGGCGTCACGGCCGAGCAGATGCTCACGGTCTCCGAGCTCGCCGCGCTCCCGTTCGTGGAGGCTCAGGGCGGGTCGTTGCGCCGGGTACTCATCGATAGCCAGTTCGAGGCGGTCGGGCTGCCGTCCCGTCGCGTTGTGATGGAGTTCGGTCACCCCGAGGCGATCAAGACGGCGGTGGCCAGCGGCGTCGGGGTGGCCTGCCTGTTCCGCAGCGCCGTGCGCCGTGAGCTGGACAGTGGCGAGCTGCGCGAGATCGCCGTGCAGGGGGTACGTATCGCCGCGCCGGTGTGGCTGGTGCACCGGCGCAATCGCACGCTGTCGCCGGTGCATACCGAGCTGATGGCCGAGATCCGCTCGTACTTCGCCGGCCCGTAGTCCCGCCGCCCCCGGTGTGCCGGGACCCGTCATACCCGGACCAGGTTCTTGGAGCCGAACAGCCCGGTCGGCAGGATCCACAGCAGGACCAGCAGCAGGCCGTAGGCGACGATGTCGGTGTAGTCGCTGCCCACGTAGACCGAGACCAGTGTCTGGACCAGGGCCAGCACGATCGAGCCGACCGCCACCCCGGCCAGCGAGTCCAGGCCGCCAATGATGATGGCGGGAAACACCACGATGCCCAGTGAGGGCAGCGTGGACGGGTCGATGACGGTGCCGACGGTGTACCCGACACCGGCCGCGCCCGCGGCGGCCGCGGAGATGCCCCAGGCCAGCGCGGAGATGCGGCTGACCCGGACGCCGCCGTAGGCAGCCAGCGCGCTGTCGTTGGCCACCGCCCGCATGCGCAGCCCCACCGGGGTGCGGTAGATCAGCGCGAACAGGGCAGCGATCAAGACGATCGCCAGGATGATTGTGAGGATCTGGGCGTCGGTGATGCGGATCCCGCTGAACAGCCTGTGCGGCTTGGCCGGCAGCAGGTTCTGGGGCTCGAACAGATTCGAGCCCCAGCCCAGGGCGATGGCCGACTCGATGGCCGTGCCCAGCCCGACCGTGGCCAGCGAGACGAACAGCAGGTCGTAGCCGGCCGGCCGGAACACTGCGAGGTAGCACAGTGCCCCGGCCAGCCCCACCGCAATGGTGGCCACGACGAGCCCGGCCCACAGGCCGAAACCGGCGTTGGTCAGGCTGTAGAAGATGAGCGAGCCCAGCAGGAAGAACGCGCCCTGGGCGAAACTCAGCACCCCGGTGGCCCGGAACATGACCACGAAGCCCACCCCGATCAGGGAGTAGACCGCGCCCAGGGTCAGCGTGGTGACGAGGATCAGCGCGCCCATCTGCTGCGCCTTTCTAGCTAGCCGGGATTGGGTTGGACGGCACGTCGTCGCGCAGCTGCACGGCGTCGTTCTTGCTGGCGGAGTACTGGTAGAGCTGGAACGTCGTCTGCGGGTAGTGCCTGGACGACGTGTAGGAATAGTCGGTGTTGATGCCGGGCAGGTTCACCGAGACCTTCTCCAGCGCGGTGTTCACCGTGGCGTTGGTGCAGGAGGCGCCGCAGGACTTGAGCGCGCTGATCAGCGCCTCGGCCGCGGCGTAGGTGATGGCGATGGACTGCCCGTTGATGTTGGCCTTCCCGGTGATGCCCTGCTGCTTCAGCGCGTTCACGTAGTTCGTCACGGCCGGCTCGGTCGAGGTCGGGTCGACGAACGGGTTCAGCGACATCTCATAGATGTTCGGATTCTTCAGCAGCACCAGCTGCTGGTAGGAGGCGGTGGTCGCCTCGGCGACGATCGGCACCTTGGAGCCCGAGTTGGTCAGCGACTGGGCCAGCGACTGCAGCTGCTGCGGGATGATCTGCTCGACCACCACGTTGGCCCCGCTGGAGATCACCTTGCTGGCGTCCACCGACAGGTTCAGCTGAGACTGGATGGTGTCGGTCAGGACAACCTGGCCGCCGTCCTTCTTGATCTTGGCCGCCACCGCGTTGAACAGCGGCGTGTTGCTGGAGGACTGCAGGTAGACGATGGCTACCTTCGGGTGGGCGATGTTGAGCGGCTTGCCCTCGATGATCGAGGTCATGCCGTCGACCTCGGTGATCTCCGAGCCGTACTCGGTGTAAATGTAGGGCTCTGGTGGCTGCAGCTGCTCCGGGTCCACCGTGCCGCACAGCAGCGCGATCTGATGGGCCTTGGCCACCGGCACCTGCGCCTGGCAGTTGTTGGCGAGGATGTCGCCGAAGCTGGCGATGACGTTGTTCTCGGTGGCCAGCTTGGTCAGCGCGGCCACGGCCGTGGTGGCGACGTTCTGAGTGTCGCTGGTGACCAGGTTCAGCTTGCGGCCGTCGATGCCGCCCGAAGCGTTGACCTGGCTGAAGGCGGCTTTGATGCCCTGGATCTCACCCTTGACGATGGCGGCGGCCGGGCCAGTGATGCCCGCGGCCAGGCCAATATTGTAGGGAGCCTTACTCGATCCGGAGCCGCCGCCGGAGCCCGAGCTGGCGCTCGACGAGCCCGAACTGGAACAGGCGGCGGTGAGCAGGACAAGTGACGACGCGAGAGCCGCGGCGACCCCGTACCGGCGGTGTTTCATATGCGTTACCCCTTCGTTGGGCAATGTTCGCTGGACTGATGCGGGGACAAGATCCCGCGGTTATCCCATGTAGGCGGCGATGACCTCGGGATTCTTCAGGACGTGCTCAGGCGTGCCGTGCGTGAGTGGCTTGCCGTAAGCGATGGCGTACAAGTTGTCGGACACGGCGGAGATGAAGCCCACGTCGTGGTCGACGATGAGCATGGTCCGGATGGTCTGCTTGAGGTCGCGCAGGTGAACGATCATGTCCGCGCGCTCGGCGGCGGACAGGCCTGAGGTCGGCTCGTCGAGCAGCAGCATGTGCGGCTGGCTGACCGTGGCCCGGCAGACGTCCACGAGCTTGCGCATGCCGTAGGGCAGCGAGCGCAGCAGCCTGGCCCGCTGCTCCCACAGTCCAATGGTGGCCAGCGAGGCGGCGCACCGCTGGTCGGCGGCCGCCCCGGTCCGGGGCGGTCCGGCGGCGGCCATGCCGAGCCGGACGTAGTCCCAGACCGAGAAGTCGCCGAAGCCCTCGGCCAGCTGGAATGTCCTGGCCACACCGATCGCCGCGATCTGTTCGCCCTTGCGGCCGGTCAGGGCCTGGCCGCGGAAGCGGACTTCCCCGCGGGAGGGCCGGACCAGGCCGCACACGGCGTTCAGGAGGGTGGTCTTACCTGCTCCGTTCGGCCCGATAATGCCGAGCGTGGTGCCGGCCTCGACCGTGACCGCGATGCCCTCCAGCGCGTGCACGCCACCAAACCGGACGGCCAGGTCGTCGATTTCCAGCTCGGCCGTCACAGCCCCGCCCCCCGTACCGTGCCGCCGCCGGCGCCCGCCCCGAAGTACGCTGTCTCGAGCGCGTTCTCGGGCAGGTCTTGCGGCAGGCCACGCCACATGACCTGGCCGTTCTGCAGCACCGCGATCTCGTCGGCGATGGCCGCGGCCACCGACGCGTTCTGCTCGACCAAGATGACCGCGCAGCCGGTGGTCTCCCGGATCGCCACAATGGCCCGGCCCACCTCGGCCACGGCGATCGGTGCCAGACCCAGGGACATCTCGTCCACCAGCAGCAGCCGGGGGCGCCGGAGCACGGCCATGGACAGCGCCAGGAACTGGCGCTCGCCGCCGCTCAGGCTGGCGGCGTAGCTGTCCATCCGGCGCTCGAGCATGGTCAGGCCGGTCTTTCGGAGCGTCTCGGTCACCGTCTTGCCGCGCGCGCCGGCCAGCGCGAAATGCTCGCGGACGGTCAGCGCCGGGAACACCTTGCCCTGCTCGGGCACGAGGACCACGCCGTGCCGCGTGCAGAACTCGGGCGAGTGCCCGGTCAGCTCGGTGTCGCCGATCCGGACGCTGCCACCGGCCCGGATCCGGTCCCCGGGCGGGAAGCCGCCGATCGACTTCAGCAGCGTCGACTTCCCGGCCCCGTTCCGGCCCAGGATGCCCAGGATCTCACCGTCGCGCACCTCGAGGCTGACGTCCTGCACGGCCACGCCGGCCCCGGCGTAGCGCACGGCCAGCGACGAGACCGACAGGACCGCGTGCCCGGTGCTGACCTGCCCGGTGCTGACCTGCCCGGTGCTGACCTGCCCGGGGCCGGCCGGAGCGGTGCTGGCCGGAGCGGTGTCTGGTGTGGTACTGGTTGCCGCGGCGGCCGGGATCCTCTCGCTGGCCGGCTCGGGGGTAGCCCCGGCCACCGCGGCCGTCTGGGGGGTTTCGGTCGTCTCGGGTTCCGCGACACCCTCTGGCCCCGCGGCGGCCACGGCGTGGGTCGCGGCCACGGTCCGCGGGGCGGACTCGGCCGCCGCGCCCCCGCGCCACCGGCGGGTCAGCCGGACCACGACAGTACGCAGCCCGGCCAGGCCGCCGCGGGCATAGAGCAGGATGAGGGCGAGCGCCAGGCCGTAGATGATCTGCTCCAGGAACGGCCCGTTCTGGGAGTACCAGCTGGCCTGGACCACGTGGCCCACCGTGTCGTTGAGCAGGTAGGGCAGCAGGGTGACGATGGCGGCCCCCACGACCGGGCCGACCGCGGCGGCCGCGCCGCCGATGAACACCATGACCACCAGCTGGAGGGTCAGGTTCAGGTCGAAGGCCGTGTAGCTGACCAGCCCGATGTAGTAGGCGAACAGCCCACCGGCCACCGCCGTCACCGCCGAGCTGCCGACGAAGGCCTGGACCTTGCGGCGGCGCACCCGGATGCCCATGGCCGCCGAGGCGATCTCGTTCTCCTTCACCGAGGCCCACTCGCGCCCGGCCTGGGTCCGGTACAGCCGCTCGATCACGATCAGCCCGATGATCAGCACGACCACGGCGGTCTCGGTGGCCGGCTTGCCCGAGGCCATCAGCCTCGAGCCCGGTCCCGGGTTCATCGTGATGCCGGCCAGGTAGAGCGGTTTCTTCTGTATCTCCTGCCCCACGAACTGCACCACGTACAGCAGCGCCAGCGTGGCCAGCAGCAGGTACACACCGCGGAACCGGAGCCCGGGCACGGCCACGATGCCGCCGACCACGGCGCCGGCCACACCCGCGGCGATGAGCGGGAGCGGGAAGGCGGCCAGGCTGTGCACCTGGGTGGTGAACGCGGCCGCGAAGGCGCCCACCGCGAAGAGCGCCCCGCCACCCAGCGATACCTGCCCGGCCCGGCCCATCAGCCAGCCCTGGCCTGACGAGGCCAGGCCGTAAATGGCGATGCTGCCGGCTACGTAGACGTCGAAGCTCGAACCGACCGCGACCACGATGGCGAACAGGATCGCGATGATGACCGGCCCGCGGAGCACGCCAAACCACAGGCCCCAGCCCACGGTGCCCTCCATCCGCGCCCCCGGCGCGGGTGACCCGGGCGCTCCCGGCTCGTTGGATGGAGCCGTTCCGGTTCCGGCTGCGGCGCTGGCGCCAGCCGCGGCGGGACCGGCCGCGGAGGCAGGCGCAGCGGCCGTTTGCTCCGTGTTGCCGTCTGCCGGGCTCACCGTTGCGTCACCTCCGCGTGACACGCTCTGGATCTTCGAGTCTCCAAAGGAATGTATGCAATCTAGGACTTATGATCTTTGAGAGTCAAGCAACAAGTTTGTCTCGAAGCTGTCATCGTCAATCGCCTATATGTATATAGGCCCTGTATATCAACGGTTCTATGAGCGTCGTTAGGATCTGGGTTACGGTGACCCTGGCCGTAGCGGCCGATCGGCACTTTGCATACATTTAGGTCTTGCATACCGTCCTGGAAGCTGACTTATCATCGGCGCGAGACAGTTGACGCAGCCAAGTCGACGCAGCGAAAGAGAGCCAGACATGCACGAGGGGATCGGGTCATGCCCGGCAGCGCGGTGAGCGGCGCCAGCGAGCTGCCCGCCGGGGTGGAGCGGGACATCGTCACGATGGTGGCGCCCGGGGTGCCGCGGGCCGGGGCGGGCGGCTATCCGCTGCAGGGTTTCTACACCCGGCAGGCCGGCACCATGCCCAAGGTGGCGCTGATCGCCACGCACTACGCGGTGGACTTCTCCGAGCATTACCTGTCAGCGCTGATGGCTGAGCGCGGCTACGGCTTCCTCGGCTGGAACAACCGGTTCCGCGGCGCCGATCACTTCTTCGCGCTCGACCGCGCCCTGGTGGACATCGGCCGCGGCGTGTCCTGGCTCCGCGAGCACGGGGCGGAGACCGTCGTCCTGCTTGGCAACTCCGGCGGCGGGTCGCTCATGGCGGCGTACAACGCGCAGTGCCATGCAGACGTGATCACCGAGTCGTTCGGCGTCCCGCTGCTGCCCGAGGTGCACGAACTGCCCGCCGGTGACCTGTACGTCAGCCTGGCCGCCCATCCCGGCCGCCCCGAGGTGCTGACCGGCTGGCTCGACCCGTCGGTGACCGACGAGACCGACCCGACCTCGGTCGACCCGGAGCTGGACATGTACGCCGACGGGCGCGAGCCGCCGTTCGACGAGGAATTCGTGCGGCGCTACCGGGCCGGGCAACGGGCCCGCAACCAGCGGATCACCGACTGGGCCAGGGCCGAGCTGGCCCGGCTGAACGCGGCGAGCGTGCCGGACCGGCTGTTCATCCTGCCCCGTACCTGGGCCGACCTGCGCTTCGTGGATGCCACCCTGGATCCATCCGACCGGCCCGTGCCGTACTGCTACCGCGGTGACCCGCGCCAGGCCAACGCGGGCGTCACTGGCGTTGGCGCCATCAACACCCTGCGCAGCTGGCTGAATATGTGGAGCCTGGAGGCCTCACAGTGCCGCAGCGAGCTGCACCTGGCCCGGCTGACCATGCCCTCGCTGGTCATCCAGGCCACCGCAGACTCGGGCGTCTTCCCCAGTGACGCGGACACGATCTTCAGTCAGATCGCGGCGCAGGACAAGACCCGCGCCGACATCAAGGGCGAGCACTACTTCCGTGACCGCCCCGACGGGCGCGACGAGGTGGCGTCGGTGATCGCGGGCTGGATCGCGCCCCGCCGGGGCTGAGGAGGCGCTGTGAAAAGCACCATGGGCGACGATCTGCCGCTGACCATGACCTCGATCCTGCGGCACGGTGCCACTTGGCATGGTGGCCGGGAGGTCGTGACCGCCGAGGATGAGCAGACCACCAGCCGGGTGTCCTACGAGCAGATCGCGGCCGGGGCGGCGCAGCTGGCGCATGCGCTGCGGCAGCTCGGTGTCGACGGCGACGACCGGGTCGGCACCTATCTGTGGAACAACCGCGAGCACCTGGAGGCGTACCTGGCCGTGCCGGCCATGGGCGCCGTGCTGCACACGGCCAACATCCGGCTGTTCGTTGACGAGCTGGTCCAGACGGTCAACCTGGCCCAGGACCGGGTGCTGCTGGCCGACGCTGACCTGCTCGACTCGCTCATCCCGGCGCTGGGCCGGATGCCGACCGTCCGCGCGATCATCGTCCGCGGCCAGCCCGTTCCGGACTACGACGAGGTGGACGGGGTCGGCATCTACACCTACGACGGGATGGTCCGGACCCAGCCGGACGATTTCTCCTGGCCTGCCGTGGACGAGCGCACCGCCGCCGCCATCTGCTTCACCTCGGGCACGACCGGCAACCCGAAGGGCGTGGCCTATAGCCACCGCTCGATCTACCTGCACGCGCTGTCGCTGTGTACCGCGAACGCGGTGGCGCTCAGCGCGTATGACCGCGGGCTGATCATCGTGCCGATGTTTCACGCCAACGCCTGGGGCTATCCGCACGCCACCTTCTGGTGCGGCGGGGACCTGATCCTGCCGCATCGCTTCCTGAAGCCGGACCAGCTGGTCCCGCTGATGGAGCGGGAGCGGCCGACGTTCGCCAACGGCGTGCCGACGATCTGGATCGATGTGCTGCGCTACCTGCGCGAGCATCCCGATGCGGACGTCTCCTCGATTACCCGGGTCGTGGTGGGCGGTTCGGCCACGCCGCGGGCGCTGATGCAGGCCTTCCGCGACGAATACGACGTCCCGCTGCTCCAGGGCTACGGCATGACGGAGACCTCGCCGCTGGTCACGCTGGCCCGGCCGCGCCGGGGTCACGACGGCAGCGAGGCGCTGGAGGACCGGCTGAGCCAGGGCCGGGTGCTGCCCGGCGTGGAACTGCGGCTGGTGCAGCCCGAGGGTGGCACCCAGGTGCCGCACGACGGCCGTAGCATCGGCGAGCTCGAGCTGCGCGGCCCGTGGATCTCCGCCAGCTACCTGTCCGACGAGGACCCGGCCAAGTTCCACGATGGCTGGCTGCGCACCGGCGACATCGGCACCGTCGACCCGGACGGTTACGTCCGGCTGACGGACCGGGCCAAGGACGCGGTCAAATCCGGCGGGGAGTGGATCTCCTCGATCGCGCTGGAGGCAGAGGTCTCCGCGCATCCCGACGTGATCGAGGCCGCCGTCATCGGTGTCCCCGATGAGCGCTGGGGTGAGCGGCCCTGCGTGATCGCGACCCTGACCGACGGGGCCACGGTCACCGCGGAGGATCTGCGGGACTGGCTCGAGGGCCGGGTCGCCCGCTGGTGGCTGCCCGAGCACTGGGTGTTCGCCGGGGCCATCCCGCGCACCAGCGTAGGCAAGTACGACAAGCGGCTGCTGCGCAGCCGGTACGCCGCGGGCGAGCTGACCGTGGTCCATCTCGGCCCGCGCCGCCCGGCCGCGCGCTCGTAGGCAAGCGAGCAGCCTTTCGCGGTCTGCTCCGGGCAAGCAGGCATCTTCCGTCGGTTGCGGTCGTTATGACGGCCGCAACCGACGGAAGATCGCGCCACCCGGCGGTCGCGCCGTGCCGCCCGGCGATAACGCCGCGGCCGCCCTGCGGCCGGTCGCGCCGCGCCGCCCGGCCGCGCCGGCGAACCTCGAACGGAACGCCAGACGCTGCTGTAACAGCCACGCGCCTTTGTCGGCGGTTTGCGGCGTCCCAGCACCCCCTATCACCGACAGAGGCAGATCGCGGGCAAGGCAACCAGCAAGGGCAGTATGCACGGGGCAACGCCGGCCCGGCGCCGCGCTAGCCGGCTGGTTCCGGAGCCGGACCTGGCGGGAACGCCCCCGCCCGGCTGAGCATCCCTGGCACCTCGTGCTCCAGCGACTCGCCGAGCCACTCGGCGCCGGTGATCAGCCGCGCCAGCGACACCCCGGTCTGCAGCTTCATCCGGCCCAGCAGGTACACCAGGTCCTCGGTGGCGATATTGCCGGTGGCGCGCGGCGCGAACGGGCAGCCGCCGATGCCGCCCAGGCTGGCGTCCAGCGAGGTGACCCCGGCCGCTACGGCCGCGGCCGCGTTGGCCATGCCGGTCCGCCGGGTGTCGTGGAAGTGTGCCCGCAGCCCGGTGGCCGCCGGTATCACCGCCCGGATGGCGCCGAACCGCTCGGTCACGTCGGTGGGCCCGGCCACGCCGATGGTGTCGGCCAGGGCGATCTCGTCCGGCGCGGCCGCCGCCACGCCGGCCACCATGTCTGTCACCAGGGCCGGGTCGATCTCCCCGGTGAACGGGCAGCCGAACGCGGTGCCCACGGTCACCGTGGTGCGCAGGCCCGCGGCCCGTGCCGCGGCTAGCAGGTCCGGCAGCTGATCCATGGCCTGCCCCACGCTCATGCCCTGGTTGCGCTGGCTGAACGGCTCGGAGGTGACAATCACGACGTTGATCTCGTCGACTCCGGCGGCCGCGGCCCGGTGCACGCCGCGCTCGTTGACCACGAGCCCGATCATGGACAGGCCGGCCAGGTCCTTGTCCTTCAGCCCGGCTACCACACTTTCCGCGTCGCTCAGTTTCGGCACGGCCCGCGGGCTGACGAAACTGGTCACCTCGATGCGCCGCAGCCCGGCCTGGTAAGCCCGCACGGCCAGCTCGATCTTCTGCCCGGTGGACAGTTCGCCGGGATCGTTCTGCAGCCCGTCGCGAGGGGAGACCTCGACGATGGTCACCCCGCCGGGCGCCGGCTCCCCGGTCACACGACCCCCTTCGATCGCAGCTCCGCCAGCCGAGCGGTGTCGACGCCGAGCAGCTGGCCGTAGATCTCCTGATTGTGCTGGCCCAGGTCCGGCCCGAGCGTGTACACGCCTCCCGGGGTGTCGGACAGCCGGGGCATCACGGCCTGGACCGGGAACGTGCCCAGCTTGCCGTGGGTCAGGTGCAAGATGGCCTCGCGCGCCCGGAAGTGCGGGTCGTCGAACATGTCCCGGGTCTGGTAGATCCGGCTGGCGGGAACCCCGGCGTCGGCCAGCAAGGCCAGCAGCGCGTCGGTCTCCAAGGTAGAGGTCCAGTCCGAGATCAGCTGGTCGACCTCGGCCTGCCGCTGCCCCCGGGCCTGGTGGGTGGCGTACCGGGGGTCGGTGGCCAGCTCCGGCCGGCCCATGGCCACCACCAGGCGGCTGAACACGGTGTCCCGGTTGGCCCCGATCAGGACGTCGTTGGCGTCCGCGGCCGGGTAGACGTTCGAGGGTGACACCCCGGGCAGCACCGATCCGGTCCGCTGGCGCTGGTACTGGGCCAGTTCCCATTCGGGCAGCACCGACTCCATCAGGGCCAGTACAGCCTCGTAGATGGCCGAGTCGACCACCTGGCCGCGGCCGGTACGATCCCGGGCGTACAGGGCCAGGATCGCCCCGACGGCGGCGAATGTCGCGGCTAGCGAGTCGCCCAGCGAGATCCCGGTCCGCGACGGGGCCCGGTCGGGCTCACCGGTGACGTACCGGATACCGCCCATGGCCTCGCCGACCGAGCCGAACCCGGCTCGCAGCGCGTACGGCCCGGTCTGGCCGTAGCCGCTGACCCGGACCAGGATCAACCGCGGGTTGATCGCGGCCAGTTCCTCATATCCCAGTCCCCAGCGTTCCAGCGTGCCGGGCCGGAAGTTCTCGATCAGGATGTCGCTGACCGCGGTCAGCTCGCGCAGCAGCTGCTGGCCGGCCTCCTGCCGCAAATTAGCCGTCACCGACTTCTTGTTGCGGGCGATGATCGGCCAGTGCAGCGACAGCCCGTCGACCTTCCGCGGCCCCCACTCCCGCATCGGGTCCCCGCCTGCCGGGTCCTCCACCTTGATCACCTCGGCGCCGAAGTCCCCGAGCAGCTGCCCGCAGAACGGCCCCGCGATGAGCGATCCACACTCGATGACACGAACCCCGTCCAGCGGCCCCGCGGTACCTGGTGGTCTGCCCGTATCAGGTGAACCCACCGTGCCAGGTGACCCTGCTCCGTCTTCAGTCACCACTCACCTCCCCCTAGATTGTATGCAATAATGACCTACCCGAGAAGAAGGTAGGCACATCTTGTGCGACAATGCGCTCTGCCGTGACCAAGTTGTATGCATCATGGCATCCAATGCGGGGATCAACACATCCCGTGCGGGATGTGACGCCGAGTGAACGGGCCGCAGGACACCGGCCTGGCCGGACGCTGCGTCATCGTCACCGGAGCTGCCCGCGGGCAGGGTGCGGCGCACGCCCGGGCGCTGGCCGCCGAAGGTGCCCGGGTGATCCTCACCGACGTCCTGGACGAGCCCGGCCTGCGGGTGGCCGAGGAGATCGGCGATAGCGCCCGTTACGTCCATCTCGACGTCACCTCCGAATCCGAATGGGCCAGCGCGGCCCAGACTGCGATCTCCACCTTCGGCCCGGTCCGGGTTCTGGTCAACAACGCCGGGGTGCTGATCCGGGGCTCCCTGGAGGCCGGGACCGTGGCCGACTGGGACCTCACCTACGCGGTGAACGTGCGCGGGGCGTGGCTGGGCATGCGGGCGGTACTGGACTCGATGCGCGAGGCCGGCGGCGGGTCCGTCGTCAACATCTCCAGCAACGCCGGCATGCTCGGCACGAAGGGCGCGCTGGCCTACGTGACCAGCAAGTGGGCCCTGCGCGGCATGACCAAAGCGGCTTCGGCCGAGCTCGGCCAGTACGGCATCCGGGTCAACTCGATCCACCCCGGCGCGGTGGCCACCCCGCTGCTGATGGGTGACGGCCTGACGCAGGAGGCCTTCGTCGAGCGCGGCAAGGACCGGCTGGCCATCCCGCGGATAGCCGAACCCGATGAGATCTCGCCCGCGGTCGTCTACTTCGCCTCGGACCGTTCCGGGTACGCCACCGGCAGCGAGCTCTTGGTCGACGGCGGCTGGACCCACGCCTAGCTGACCCGCAGGCCCGCCGGGCGATGCCCGGCGGGCCTGCGGCTCAGATCGTCACCGCCAGCCGGGTGGCCTGGTCGATAGCCCGGACCGCGTCCAGTTCGGCGGCGTCGTCGGCTCCGCCGATGAGGCGGGCGCCGATCCCGCGGGCGGCCAGCTCGTCATACAGGGTCCGCTCGCTCTCCTGCCCGGTGCACAGCACGATCGAGTCCACCTCGAGCACCGCAGGCTGGCCGTCGGCCTCGTAGTGCAGCCCGGCGTCGGTGATACGGGTGTAGCTGACGCCGGGAATCATCCGCACCCCGGCCTGCCGCAGCCGTGCCTTGAGGATCCAGCCGGTGGACTTGGCCAGCCGGGCACCCGGCCGTGCGGCCGTGCGCTGCAGCAGGGTGACCTCGCGGCCCGGCTTCGGCACGTTCGCGCGTGGCGGGCCGGCCAGGGCGCCGGCCGTGGCCAGGGTCGGGTCCACATTCCAGGCGCGCAGGAACGCGGCCGGGTCCAGGGATTCGGCGGCGTCGCCGAGCAGGAACTCGGCCACGTCGAATCCGATCCCGCCGGCGCCGACGATGGCCACCCGCTGGCCGGGCACGCGCGCGCCGGTGAGCACATCGGAGTAGGTCATCACCATCGGGTGGCCGACCCCGTCGATGACCGGGATCCGGGGGGTCACGCCGGTGGCCAGGACCACCTCGTCGAACCCGCCCGCCGCCAGCGTGTCCGCGTCGGCCACGGTGCCGAGCCGGATCTCGACGCCCAGCCTGGCGAGCCGCCGCGTGTAATAGCCCAGCATCTCGCGGAACTCTGCCTTGCCGGGCACGACCGCGGCCAGGTTGACCTGCCCGCCGAGGCGGTCATTGCGTTCGAACAGGACCACCCGGTGCCCGAGTTCGGCGGCATTGACGGCGAAGGCCATCCCGGCCGGCCCGGCGCCGACGACCCCGATCCGCTTGCTAGTGACCGGATCCCGCCGGGTGAACTCGATCTCGTGCCCGGCCCGCGGATTCACCATGCAGCTCGCGGTGCGGTTGGTGAAGATCTGGTCCAGGCAGGCCTGGTTGCACCCGATGCACAGGTTGATCTCCTCGCTCCGCCCGGTCCGCGCCTTGCGGGCGAAGTCTGGGTCGGCCAGCAGCGGCCGGGCCATCGACACCAGGTCGGCGGTGCCGCTGGCCAGCAGTTCCTCGGCCAGCTCGGGGGTGTTGATCCGGTTTGACGCGATGACGGGGACCGACACCGCGTCCTTGACGTTCTGCGTCGCGAACGTCCAGGCGCCGCGCGGGACGCTGGCCGCGATGGTGGGGATGGCGGACTCGTGCCAGCCGATGCCGGTGTTGATGATGTCCGCCCCGGCCGCTTCGACCTGCCGCGCCAGGTCCGCTACCTGCTCGCCGGTCATACCCCGGTCGACAAGGTCGATGGCGGAGATGCGGTAGATGATCAGGAAGTCCTGGCCAGCCCGGACCCGGGCCGCCTTGAGGATCTCGACCGGCAGGCGGCAGCGGCGGGCGAAGTCGCCGCCGAACTCGTCGTCCCGCTGGTCGTTGGTCAGTTCCGCGGTGAACTCGTTGATCAGGTAGCCCTCTGAGCCCATGATCTCCACGCCGTCGTACCCCGCCTCGCGGGCCAGTTCGGTGGTGCGGGCGAAGGCGGCGATGGTGTCCCACACGTCATCGGCCGACAGCAGCCGGGGTGCGATCGGGTTGATGCGGGCGCGGTTCTTGCCCGGGCCGACCGCGAACGGGTGTTTGGCGTAGCGGCCTGCATGCAGGATCTGCAAGGCGATGAGGCCGCCGGCCTCGTGCACGGCCGAGGTGATGGCCCGATGCGGCCCCACGTCGGTCGAGTCGTCGAAGACCTCGGAGTCCTCCTCGAGACGGCCCTCCATGTTGGGGGAGTAGCCGTTGGTCAAGATGAGCCCGGCCTCGCCCCGGGCCCGGGCCGCATAGAACTCGGCTACCCGCTCGGTGGGCCGGTCGAGCGTCTCCAGCCGGGTGTGCATGGCGCCCATGACAATCCGGTTGCGCAGAGTGGCCGGCCCGACGGTCAGCGGCTCGAGCAGGCGCGGGTAGCTGGTCATGCTTCTCCCGTCGCGGCAGTCAGCGATCCGGTCTGCCGGGCCGGGCCGAGGTCCCACTCCCGGCTGTCCTGCCGGAGCCGGAACTTCTGGATCTTGCCGGTGGCGGTCTTGGGCAGCTCGGTGACCAGCCGGACGTACTCGGGCCAGAAGTGCCTGGCCATGTCCTGGTGTTCCAGATGCGCGGTCAGGTCGGCCAGGGTGGGCGGCGCGGCTGGGTCGGTGGGTGCGATGACGGCACAGGCCCGCTCGCCGAGCCGGTCATCGCGGACCGCGATGACCGCCACCTCGCGCACGGCCGGGTGGGCGATCAGGGCCGATTCCACCTCGACCACGGGTATGTTCTCCGCCCCGCGGATGATGATGTCCTTGGTCCGGCCCTCCAGCCGGATGTAGCCGTCGGCGAAGCGCCGGGCCAGGTCCCCGGTGTCGAACCAGCCGTCCTGCTGGGCGGCCCGGAAGAGATCGGGCCGTTGGTGGTAGGTGACGGCGTTGGACGCACCGCGGATCAGCAGCCGCCCGCTCTCGCCAGCTGGCACGGTGCGGCCGTCCGGGTCGACCACCCTCAGCTCGGTCCAGGGCGGCGGGGACCCGTCCGTGTGGCTGATGTGCTCGTCGCTATCGCCCGGGACGGTGGTGGTCACCGCCCCCACCTCGGTCATGCCCCAGGCGGTGAGCACGGTCGCGCCGAGCTGCTCCCGGACGCGCTGGATCAGGGCGGGCGCGACCGGCGAGCCGGCGCAGCTGATGTAGCGCATCGACGGAATCGCCAAGCCGGTCCGTGTGGCAGCCGCGCACAGATCGGTCAGGAATGTCGGCACGGTCATGGTCCAGGCCGCGCCGTAACCGGACACCAGCTCGAGCATCCGCACCGGATCCCAGGCGTCCTGGTAGACCACGGTCATCCCGGCGCTCATCGGCAGCACCACGCCGTAGTAGAACCCGATGGTGTGCGCCACCGGGGAGACGGCGAGCAGGGTGTCCGCCCCGGTGAGCCCGATCCGGTCCGACACGCTGCGGGTGCCCGCCCAGATGGTGTTGTAGGTGTGCACGACGCCCTTCGGCTCTCCGGTGGTACCGGAGGTGAAGCCGACGGTGGCGACGCTGTCCGGGTCCGGCTGCAGGTCGTCGAGCCGGACATCCAGGTCCGAACGGGCAGACAGGAAGTATTCCTCGAAGCCACGCGTGCCCGGCGGGGGCTGCCCGGCGCCGGCCGTGAAGATGTGCCGCAGGGTGGGCACGTCTGGCTGGATGCCCCGCAGCATGGCGGCGTAGTCGCACCCGCCGAACACCGCCGGGATCACGCACACCCGGGACCGGGTCCGCTCCAGGATGTACCGCACCTCGCGGTGCCGCAGGATGGGCAAGATGGCATTAGTGACGGCGCCGATGCGGGTGCAGGCCAGATGCAGGGCGGTGAATTGCCACCAGTTGGGCAGCTGGCAGGAGACGATATCGCCGGGCTGCACACCGAGCTCCAGCAGCCCGGCGGCCACCTGGTCCACGATGGCGGCCAGCTCGCCGAAGGTGTGCTGCTCGCGCGGCCGGTCGATGTGGTCGCTGATCACGGCGACCTTGCCCGGCTGCCGCCGGGCGTGCTCGGCGAAGTCGTCGAGCAGCGTGCGATCCCGCCACCAGCCCTGCCGGTGGTATTCGGCCGCGAGGCAGGCGATGTCGTTTTCGGTCACGGCGGCATTTCCTTACTGGTTGGTGACAACGCGATCGGCGGCGGTGAGGTCGGTGCAGCCGAGCGAACGCAGGATGGTGCGGCACTGCTGGCCGATGTACTGCTCGGCGCCGCGGGTCCGGGCGAACAGCCAGTACTTCAGAGCCCAGCCGTGAGCGATGAGAACCATGTCGTAGACGGCTAGCTCGACGTCGCAGTCGGCGAACTCGCCGGAGGTGATGCCGTCGGCGACCACGCTCATCAGCGGGGCGGCCGTCGAGACTTCGAGTTCCTTGATCCGGTTCCGTCCGTCCGGCGACAGCGTGGCCGATTCCCGGTAGGTCAGCAGCACCGCGTCCCGGTGCCGGTCGATGACCCGCACGTAGGCGGCGAACGTCGCACATAGCCGGTCCGCCGCCGGGCCCTGGGTGGCGGCGGCCTCCGGCAGGTCGGCGCGCAGCGCGTCCAGGATGTCGAGGATCGCGGCCAGCAGCACATCCTCCTTGCCGCGGAAGTACCGGTACGCCAGCCCCACGCTGACCTGCGCCTCGTCCGCCAGGGCCTGCATGGACATTTCGTGGTAACCGGTCCGCTGCATGACCCGGATGGCCGCGTCCAGCAGCTGCCTGCGCCGCTGGAGACGGTGCGCGTCCAGGGGCTCCGTCACCACGGCGACCGCTGGGGCCGCGTCAGTCCGGCCTGCGGCACTCCGGTCCGTGTCAGCCCAGCCTGTGCCACTCCCGCCTGTGCCACTCCCGCCTGTGCCAACCCGGTTGGCGCGACCCCTGCGTTGCGCCACGCCGCTCCTGCTCTGCGCCGCGTCACTCTTGCGCTGCGCCGCGCTGCCCTCAGCCACGCCGCCCCTTCCTAGTCCATCCTGCGTGTCGGAGCGTGAATGAACGCTCATTCATAATTTTCTATATAATATCAAACTCTCGGTCTCCTGAGGTGTCATGTCAATAGCCGAGGTGTGTCCGGGCGGTGGCTGGTGCACTTCCTGTTTGTTTTCGGCGTATTAGTTTTCCTGGCCATCCCGGCGCCTGGCTGCATGATGTCCGCAAGCTGCCAGCAGTGATGTATCTGAACGCGGATGAGTGCCTCTGGGCATGTGACGGACATTTTGTCCGAACATGGTCTAAGACTTGGGGGAGTCCACATGAAACATCTCGCGTTTTCGCCACGCGCGGCGACGGTTGCGGCGGGGCTAGCCGTCCTGCTGGCCGGCGGCACGGCCACCGGGGCTATGGCCGCGGTGCCCTCCGCTTCGGCTTCGGCTTCGGCTTCGGCTTCGGCTTCCGCCTCGGCTTCATCTGCTCAGCAGAGCACGCCGACCGTGCCCGGAGCCCCCACGGGACTGACCGTCATCCCCGGCAACGGCCTAGCCACCCTGTCGTGGTCTTCGCCCACCTCGGCCGGTGGATCACCGGTGCAGAAGTACGTCATTGAAGGCGGCACGAGCCCGTCGAGCAGCGCCATCAGGGAAACCGCCGGTGGTCATACGGCCACCATCGGCGGATTGACCAACGGCACCACGTATTACTTCAGCGTGCACGCGCAGAACCAGTACGGTGACGGCGCCTCTGCGGCTGTGACGGTCATCCCGCGGGCCCGCGGGTGGGTGCCCCCGGGGCCCGTGCCTGGCTCGCCGACCGGACTGAAGACCAGCTACGGCGATGGTTTCATCGCCCTGTCGTGGTCCCCACCTGCGTCGACAGGCGATTTGCCGGTCACTCGCTACGACGTTTACCTGGGAACCAACTCGTCGCTGCTGGGCGCCAGGGAGTTCACTACCTCAGCCACGAGCTTCCGCTTCACTGAAGCGGACAACGGCGGCACGTACTACATCAAGGTGGCCGCGCGCAATGCGTCCGGCGAAGGGCCGGGGACTCCCGAGAAGTCGGTTACCGTCGTTCCTCCCCCGCCCGGACCGGCTCGTCCCACCGGACTGACGGCCCGGGGCCGCCATGGCGAGGCGATCCTGTCCTGGTCGCCGCCGAAGGGCGGCCTCAAGGCCGACGAGGGCTACCTCATCTACATCGGCACCAGGTCAGGTCACGAGGGCGCCAAGCCAGCCGTTCCCTATCTGATCGAGAATGCCACCAGCTACGCGATCGCCCCGCTGAAGAACGGCACCCGGTATTACTTCCAGGTGGCCCTGTTCACCAGTGCCGGTGATCGGGTGAGCCCGCGGTCAGCCGAGGTGTCGGCCGTTCCTCGAGCCATCGGGGGCGGTGGGGCCGGCGGCGGTTCCGGTTCCGGGCCTGGTGCTAACCCTCCGGGCAGTGCCGGTGCCCAGCCTCGGTCCAGTACCAACACGAACGGGCAGCCAAGCCTCTCTCCGCTGCCGGACCCGATACCAGGTCAGCCCACCGCCTCGTCCGGCCTGTCTACCGGCCTGATCGTCCTGCTCGCGGCGCTGGCCCTGGCCGCGGCGGCGGGCGGCGCGACCGCGGCCATGCTGCTCCGGCGCCGGCGCTATGACCGGCGCTATGACCAGCGCTACGGCCCGGTGCCGACACCGCGGCGTCCGCACGATGACCAGCCGACTGGGCAGTCCAGCCGGGAAGAGGAGATGAACGGCCCCCGCTACCGCTGAGGCCATCCCACATGATCCCGGCCGGGTCTTCCCGGCCGGGATCAACCCTGTGTGCGTCTGGTCTGTGTGCGTGTGGTCAGGGCGGCCGCAGCCGGGCTCACAGGCCGCCGTGAGCTACCAGCTGGCGTGCGATGACGTTCTTCTGGATCTCGTCGGTGCCCTCCCCGACGATCATCAGCGGGGCGTCCCGGAAGTACCGCTCCACATCGAACCCGGTGGAATAGCCCATGCCGCCGTGCAAGCGGATCGCGTCGATGGCGATCTGCATGATCACCAAGAGTGTGCGGAGTTGGTCGCATCAGGCGGATGTGCCACGCTGGCATGCATAGGCTCGAGCGGCGGAGAAGGAGGGCGAGTGACCGAAGCCCGCTGGACGTTCGGCGACATGGCTCCGGGCGCCAACCAGCAGCTCAGCCACCGCGTCGCCGCCTGGGTCCGGGAGAACATCATCATCGGCCAGCTGCCGGCCGGGCAGTTCCTGCGCACCGAAAACCTGGCTCACCAGCTCAAGGTCAGCGCCACTCCGGTGCGCGAGGCGCTGATGATCCTGCAGAGCGAGGGCGCCGTGCGGTGGGAGCCCCGGCGAGGCTTCCGCGTGGTCAGCGTCTCCGACCAGGACGTGCGGGACCTGTTCGAGGTGCAGGCATTTATCGCAGGCGAGCTGGCCGCGCGCGCCGCTGCGGTCATGACCCAGGCGGACGTCGACGGGCTCCGCCAGCTGCAGACCCGGCTGGAGACTGCGGCCGAGGCGGGCGACGTCGCCGCGGTCGACGCCGCCAACCACGAGATCCACCGCCGGATCAACAGGGCCTCAGATTCCTCGCGTCTCACGTCCCTGCTGAACCAGACTGTGCAGTACGTCCCGCTGCATTTCTTCGGGGCCATCGCGGGCTGGGCGCAGGCCTCCGCCCACGACCATTCGCCCATCTTCGACGCGCTCGCGGCCGGCGACGCCCAGCAGGCGCGCAAGGCCATGAGCGCGCACATCACGCACATCGGCGAGCTGCTCGAAGCCCACCTGCGGACCAGGCGCGAGACGCCGGATCCCGGGCGGGCCGGCGGTCAGTAACCCACCGGCTGGCGGACGAGGACGAGGTGGATCCGGCCGGGCAGTTCCTGGCGGATCTCCAGCATCTTGCCGACATAGCTGTGCTGGCCATAGGTGGCCTGCGCGCGGGCGTCCTCGAGCTCCAGGGTGTGCTGGAAGATCCGCGCGCGGGCCACGTCGAGGCCGGACACCAGCTTCTGCGCACCGATGACCAGGATGACGTTCGCCGCGCCCCAGGCGTAGCTGGCGAGCTGGCTGCCGGAGGCGGACGCGATGAGCAGAGTGCCGTCCCTGGTGACCGCGTGCGCGCTGCCCAGCGCGTAGTCGGGCTGCCCGGCGATCTCCTTCATCTGCTGGACCTGGGTGGCGAAGTCGAGCGCCATCATCCGGTTGCGCGCCGAGTCGTACGGGCCGCCGTCGTTGATCGCGGCACTGATGCCGGTCTCGTCCAGCGTCACCGAGGTGTTGGTCATCACCGTGGCACCGTGCGGGATGCGCGCCAGGACCGCCTGGCGGGCGGCATCAAGGTCGTCGACGGTCTCGACGCTGAATCCGTGCTCCTCTAGCGCGACCACGGTCGCGTCGATGGTGGCGTCGTCCGGTACGGCAGTAAAGCGGCCAGCGGCTGAGGTGGTGGTCATGTCTGCTCCTTCGGAAGAGGTCTGAGAGACTAAGCGGACTTTACCCCGGTTATTATTCCGCCGGTACAGTTATCGCCATGACCGGAGCCGGGCTCTCCTGGGGCAAGCCGCGCGCCGAGCGGGCCGACGCGGCGCAGAACCGTCGGCACCTGCTGTCCACCGCCCGGCAGATGGTGACCGAGGAAGGTGCAGGCCGCCTGACCATGGACGGATTGGCCGAACGGGCTGGGTTGGGCAAAGGCACCGTCTTCCGCCGCTTCGGCTCCCGGGCGGGGATCTTCCAGGCTCTGCTCGATGACGACGAGCGTGCCTTCCAGGAGCAGGTGCTGTCCGGGCCGCCACCGCTGGGCCCGGGCGCGGAGCCGCTCGACCGGCTCATCGCCTACGGCCGGGCCCGGGCCGAGTTCCTGGCCGCGCATCAGGAGATCGCCCGGGCCGCGCTGGACGGCAGCCAGCCGGTCCCGGCCGGGGCGCAGACCCCGCTGTCCCAGCTGCACATCCGGTTCCTGCTCGGCCAGGCTCAGCTCGGGCAAAGCCAGCTCGGCCCCGCCGACCTGGACCTGCTGGCCGTTCAGCTCACCGCGGCCCTGGATGCTCCGCTGCTGCTGTACCTGTCCGCAGCCAAGAGCTCCGCCGCCCGGGATGCCGAGCGGCTGGCCCGCAGCTGGGAGGACCTCATCTGGCGGGTGTGCCGCCCGTGACCACGACGACTGTTGCGCTGCCGGCCGTCAGCTGAGCAGGCGGGTCAGCGCGGCGGCGAACTCCTCCGGCTGGCGGATCATGCCAGCGTGGTTACCGGGGAGTTCCGTGAACGGCGCGCCGGTGAGTTCGGCGAGCCGCCGGGCACACGCATAGGGGTAGAAGGCCCGGCCGGCCTCGCTGCCGGTGACAGCCAGGCGGCCGGATACGGCGGCCAGCCGGTCAAGGTCCAGCTCGTAATCGCCGATGGCGGGGGCATCGCGGCGGATGAACAGCTCGATGTCGCCCCGGCGGCCCTCGGGCCGGGTCTGGTCGCCGCCGGCGTCCAGGCCCCGCCGGACCCCGACCGACGCCGCGATGGCGGCCAGGGCCGCACCGGCGTCGGGCTTGTCTTCCAGGTTGATGGCGAACTGCTGGCGCCGCACGCCGGTGAGCACCTGCCCTAGCGGCGGCTCGTGCACGACGACGGCCTGGATCAAGCCCGGTGCGGTCGCCGCCAGGTCCAGGGCAATGAGCGCGCCGAAGCTGGTCCCGAACACCGAGACCGGTTCGGGGCCCAGGGCCCCGATGAGCAGCCGCAGGTCGTCGCCGTGGCGGTGGATGCCGGCCTGCTCGTCTGGGTTGTCCAGCTCGCTGCGGGAGTACCCGCGCCGGTCGTAGCTGACCACGTTGTAGCGGCAGGCTAGCTGGGCGGCGAGCGGTGCGAGGGTGTCGGCGTTGGCCGGGCCGCCGCCGAGGACCACGAGCGTGGGGCCATTTCCTTGCGTCTGGTAGTAGAGCCGGGCCCCGGGCACCTGGACGTGGTGCCCGGTGACCTGGCTGTTCGTCGTGTGCGTGGTCATGGGATCCGGCTTTCCTGTGTGTTGTGCGGGGCGGGTTTCAGTGGGCCTCGCGGGCGGCCCGGCGGTTCCGGACGACGAGCTGGCCGGCGGACAGGGCGATCCCGGCGGCGCTGAATTCGATGAGCCAGGTGTGGCCGCTGGTGATGCCGATGATCAGGAAGACGACAGAGCTGAGAGCGCTGAGCACGGCGCCGAGGCGGGGGTAGCGGTGGCTGATGAGCAGCAACATGGCGATCTCCTTGGGGTGATGCTGAGGGCTGGGATTCAGTTGCGGTGAGCAGCTGTCGTTCTTACGGCTTCACCATAACCTCGAACTTGCGTGACACGCAAGAGTTTCGTATTAGGAAATTTATGCGTGACGCGAAGCCACTAACGGCGGCCGCAGGGGCATGTGACGGCGCTGGCGCCCAGGCGAGCAAGCCCGTAAGTTGTCCGTGTGATGACCGGACCGGGCTTGCGCCCCGCACGGATCGGCTGTCCGGCCGAGCCCTGACCGCGGCCCCACGGGCGCCCCCGTGGCGGATCGACGAACACGCATGTCATCGATCACGTCACGAGAGGACCTCATGCCTGCCACGTTCAACCACACCATCGTCGCCTCGCGGGACCGCGAGGCTTCCGCCGCGTTCTACCGCGCGATCCTGGAGGCTGACGACGCGCCCTGCTGGGGGCCGTTCGTCAACATCTGCCTGGCCGGCGGCGTGATGCTGCAGTTCGCCGAGCCGCCGGCCGAGATCCAGATGCAGCACTACGCGTTCCTGGTCGACGATGCGCACTTCGACCGTGCCTACCAGCGCCTGCTCGCGGACCAGGTCGAGCACTGGGCTGACCCGCAGATGACCCAGCCCGCGCGGATCAACACCGAGCACGGCGGCCGCGGCGTCTACTTCAAGGACCCGTCCGGACACGGCCTGGAGCTCATCACCAGGCCCTACTTCTGATCAGCTGACGCCGTAGCGGTCACGCAGCCTGGCCAGCCACGGTGAATCGGGAAAGAACTCGATGCCGTGCCGCCGGCAGGCATCGCGGAAGGCTGCGTTGTCACCCGGGGCCAGGGCGGCGATCTCCTCGAACCAGCGCTCGCTGCCGCCCGGCGTGAGCACCTCGATGATGCGGGCCGGCTCGGCGTGTGCGTTCCACATGGCGTGCAGCACACCGCGCGGCTTGAGCGCCCAGGCGCCGGCTCTGGCTGTGGCCGTCTCGTCGCCGACCAGCACACCGATTTCGCCGGTCAGCACATGCACCCAGACATCGTTCTGGTGCACGTGCGGATTGATCAGCTCTCCGGGCGGGATGGTCTCCTCGAGCACGGCCATGACGCCCGCGGTCTGTTCCGAGCGCACCCGGACCACGACCTCGAATGAGCCGCCCAGCTGATGACCCGCACCCGGTTCGACCAGGAAGGACATGCCTCCCATCGAAGGCCGGGCGCTCGCGCCCGTCAACCGGATTTCCCGGCCCCGACGTTATAGTGATCGCCCTGGTAGGCCGTTGCCGCTGGCTCGGCCAGCGGGCTACGGTGACCTGGTGAGCAGCGAAGAGGCGGCGCAGGCCCAGCGCCGGTTCGCTGACGAGCTGGCCCAGATCCCGGCGCTCGATCACCCGGTTTACGGGCGCTGCCTGGCGCCGGCGTACCCGTCTCAGCTGCTGATTGCCCTCGGCCAGCTGGCCAGCCTGCCGATCGGCGCGTGGCGCGGGCAGGCCAGCATCGACTGGGGCATCGACTCGTCCCTGGTCCGCCGCTTCCGGCAGTACCAGCAGGCTGCGCCGGGCACGATCCTGGACGAGGCGAATATCCGCTCCGCCGAGCGAGCGCTGGTCGAGCGCGCTCGCGCGGCCGGATTGGGCGATGGCCTGGGTGAGCTGGAGCTGCTGGCCCGGCTGCAGCATCACGGCGCCGCCACCAGGCTGCTCGACTGCAGCCGGAACGCCTTCGTCGCGCTGTGGTTCGCCTGCCGCTGGGAGGCCGCCCGGGACGGCGTGCTGATCGGCTTCGAGCTCGGCGACAATGCGGTTCACCTGGACACCGCGATGCTCGGCCGTGACATCGACGACCTGCTGGGCCTGGCCGCCGGGCGGTTGCTGTGGTGGCAGCCGCGCGGCCTGTCGCCGCGCATCTCCGCCCAGCAGGCCGCGTTCGTTTTCGGTCAGGTCGTCGACGAGCCGTGGGGATCGATTCGGCTTGACCGCGGCCGGGTCAGCCTCGACGGGACCGGTGCGGTGCCCGGAGCCGCGCTGATCTACGTGCCGGCACAGCTGAAGGCGACCATGAACGACATCTGGGAACGGCTCCTCGGCTTCAGTGAGGAGAGCCTGTTCCCCGACTTCGACGGCTTCGCGCTCGCGCACAGCATCGGCAAGCCGTTTCCCCCGGACTTTGCCGTGGCGAGTTCCGGACAGCTGCGGGGCGCGTCAGGCGGCCCGGGCGGCGGCGGGTAACACGCCACCCGTTCGGCTGTATGACCCTTTTATCCCGAACGGCCGGGGTGTCAGCCCCCACTCAGCCCGTCCCGCCCGTTTTTTTGCGACAGATGCGGACCGTTCCTTCAGCTTTCCTTCAAGAACGGGCCACACACTCGGCGTAAGGGTGAACACGCGGGCCGTCCCGCACTGCTGTCCGGATGATCTGGAGGTCTGCTGTGTCCACGGCCGTGGTTGATCTGCTGAGCCCGTCGGCTCCGCTGCCCGACGCACCAGACCGGTCGCGGCCGCGCTGGCAGGTGTGGCGCTCGCCGGCCGGCCAGCCGGCCTGGAGCAGGGCGGCCCTGCTCGCCATTGCCGCCGTCGCGGCCTGCCTGTTCGGCCGGAACATCAGCCAGGCTGGGCTGTCGCCGTTCTACTCGGTCGCGGTCAAGAGCATGTCGGTCAGCTGGAAGGCGTTCTTCTACGGCGCCCTCGACCCGAAGGCCACCATCACCATCGACAAGCTGGCCGGGTCGTTCCTGCCGCAGGCGCTGTCCGCCCGGATCTTCGGCTACCATCCCTGGTCGCTGGCCTTGCCGCAGGTCATCGAAGGGACCATCGCCACCCTGGTCATGTACCGGGTCGTGCGCCGCTGGGCTGGGGTGACTCCGGGCCTGCTGGCCGCCGCGATCTTCGCCCTGACCCCGATCGCCGCGTCGATGTTCGGTCACAGCATGGAAGACGGGGCGCTGACCATGTGCCTGGTGCTGGCGGCCGACTCCTACCAGCGGGCCGTGATGGACGCCCGGCTGCGCTCGCTGATCTGGGCCGGGGTGTGGGTCGGCCTGGGCTTCCAGGCCAAGATGCTCCAGGCCTGGATGGTCGTGCCCGCGCTGGCCCTCGGCTATCTGGTGGCCGCCCCGGTCCGGCTCCGCCGCCGGCTCGGGCACCTGGCCGTGGCCGGGGTGGTCATGCTGGCCGTCTCGCTGTCCTGGATCGCGCTGTACACCTTCACCCCCGCCGCCGACCGGCCCTGGGTCGATGGGTCCACCAGCAACAGTGCCTTTGCCATGGTCTTCGGCTACAACGGCCTGGAGAGGTTCGGCATCAAGGTGCCCGGCGCGGTCGAATCCGGTCCGGGCGTCACCACTGGGGGTGCTGGTGGCGGCGCGGCCCGGTTCGAGCGTGCGGGCCGGCGCCCGCTTCGCCGGGGGCGGGTTCGGAACTGGCGCCCGCGCCGAGGCTGGTGCCGGCGGTCCGACCGCCGGCACGGGTGTCCCTGGCGACTTCGCGGGCGCCGCTCCGGGTGGCGCCGCGGCTGGCGGCCCTGGCGCCCGGGCGGCGGGCGGCCGCGGCAGCTTCGGGAACGGCTGGACCAAGCTGCTGGGCACCACGTATGGCACCCAGGTCGGCTGGCTCTATCCGCTGGCCGTGCTGGCCCTGGTCTTCGGCTTGGTCTGGGGTCGCCGGGCCCGCCGGACCGACCAGGTCCGGGCCGGCTTCGTTATGTGGGGCGCCTGGCTGGTCACCTTCGGCCTGATCTTCAGCGACATGAGCACGATCCCGCACACCGCCTACGTCGCCTCGCTGGCCCCGCCCCTGGCCGCGCTGTCCGCCGTCGGGATCGTGATGTTCTGGCGGGCATTCCGCCTGGGCGGCTGGCGGGCCTGGGTACTGCCGGTCGCCGTGACCGCCGAACTGGCCTGGGCCTGGTACCTGTGGCACGATTACCCGGACTTCCTGCCCTGGGCCCGGACGGCGGCCCTGGTGCTGGGGATCGCCGCGGTCGTGGCCCTGATCGCGGTGCTGCTGTTCCGCCAGCTGCGGGCCGGCCTGAAGAGCCGCCGCATCTGGGCCCGGGTCGTCACCGTCGGCCTGGCCGCGGCCGTCGCGGCCGTACTGGCCGCCCCGGCCACGTGGGCCGCCTCGGTGCTCGATGTCAAGTACGGCGGCAGCTCGCTCAACGCCGGCGCCGGCCCGGTCGATGGCGGCTTCGGCGGGTTCGGCGGCGGCAATGCCAGGAGGACCAGCGCCGCCGCCCGGGACGCCGAAGCCCTCATCGACGACCTGCCCGCCGGGCTCACCCAGCGCGCGGGCAGTGGTGGCGGTGCGGGCGGCTTTGGCGGCCTGGCGGGCTCCTCCAGCACGACGCTGAACAGCTCCGAGCGCGCCATCTACGACTACGTCTCGGCCCACCGGGACGGCGCCAGCTACCTGATGGCGGTGTCGTCCTGGTCGACGGCCTCACCGTACATCGTGGCCACCGGCCAGGAGGTCATGCCGATGGGCGGGTTCAGCGGCACGGTGCCCGAGCCGTCCCTGGCCAGGGTTAAACAGCTGGTCAGCAGCGGGCAGCTCCGGTTCTTCCTGCTCGACAGCGCCGGCACCCCCACCCGGGCCGCCAGCCCCGCCGGCACCGCCAGCCCCGTTGGCGCCGCCACCGGTACAGGCGCCGGCACTGGTGCAGGTGGCACAGGTACAAGAGCAGCCGGCGGCTTCGGTGGCTTCGGCGGCCGCGGTGCGGGCAACGCAACCGTGCAGGCCGTCACCTCCTGGGTGCAGAGCTCGTGTACCCAGGTCCCGGCGCAGGACTACGCGGCCAGCTCGGCCAGCACTGGCGCCAGTACCGGCACCGGCGCCAGTGCTGGCGCGTTGGGCGGTGGCGCGTTCGGCGGCGGAGGCGGCACCCTCTACCGCTGCGGCGCTGCCTAGCGCCAGCCGCAGCCGGCAGCATCTGCTGTCACAGCGCACGGTATCTTCCGGCATTGTGGGCCGCAGGCCCACGTGGCTGACGGCGGTGTGCTCGCCGAACCGGTAGACCAGCCCGGAGCACACCACCGCATCGGGTCACCCGCCAGCCCGCTGCGGGGCCACGGCCGTGGGCGCACCCGGCTCAGGCGGCCCGCTCATCGGCCTCCACCCCTTCGGCCAGCCGGAGCAGCACCGGCACCACGGCGAGCAGAGCCTGCCGGTCCGTGTCGGTCATCCGCCCCAGCGCCCGGGCCACCAGCTCGGCCCGCAGGTCGCGGCGCTCGGCCAGCCGCTTGCGGGCTCGGTCGGTGATCGTGAGCAGCGCGGTCCGGCCGTCGGTCGTGCCACGGCTGCGGGACAGCAGGTCCGCGTCGGTCAGCGCGCGGACCAGCGTGCTCACCGTGTTCGGGGCCAGCCGCATCTCTTGCGCGGCCGCCATCACCGTGATCCCGGGCTTGCTCTCGGCCAGCCGGAGCAGCTCGGCCTGGGTCGGCTGCAGCGGCTCAATGTGGGTGACCCGGCGCATCCCGCGGCGGATGGTCCGCCGCAGCAGGCCGGTCGCATTGAGCAGCTCGCGCGCCTCCCCGACATATAGATCATTCACGGAGCTAACTGTATCCGTGGTCACGTGCCCTCGGAAGGGATCGTCATCGCCGTCCGCGGCGGAGGATCTCCGCCCTCGCTCTAGGATCGGGCGGGGGTCCGCGGTACGGGAGGCAGCCCAGTGACAAGTGAAGCTTTTCCCGAGGTGGAGGCCTTCAGCTGGGTCCGCGAAACAGTCCTGGGTGAGGCAGCCTGCATAACCCTGGTCCAGTCCGGTGACGTAGCGGCCGCGGCTCGCGGGTTCGGCGGCGATCCAGGCAGTGCGCGGCGGCTGACCCTGGAAGATGCCCGGGCCGAGTTCATGGACGAAGACGCGGACCACCCGTGGATCGGGGTCCGGATCGTGGGCCCGTACGTGCTCGCGGTCGAGGTGGACGGATGGCAGGGATCCCGCCCAGAAGTCCTCGAGCGCATCTCGGCCGGGACGCGAGCCGTGAGCACCTACTGGAACGTCAACGGGACGACGCGGTTCTCCTGCGCCGCGGCCGGCCGGGTGCTGACCTCGTTTGACCCGCTGTTCCCCGATCGCCGCCACGGGGATGACCCGGACGGCCTGGAATCAGTGCGTGCCGGGCTGCCGTGGGACGCCGAGGGTGCGGATGAGGGTGCCCTCCCGGTACCGCTGGCCCTGGCACTGGCCGCCCGGGTGACCGGCCTCCCCGCCGAGCCATGGTGGTTTGACGGGATCTTCGAGGTCATCCCGGTGCAGGCCGTGCCCCCGGCCATCCGGGGCGACACCGATTCTGATGCTTATACCGAGCCGCTGACATACGATGACCCGCCGCTCGCCTGGGCGCTGCGGCACGCCTCCGCCGCACGTCAGCGTGCGGCGGCGCAGGCCGCGGCGCGCTACGCGATCGATCTGGCAGGCCTGGCGGACCACCCGGACGTGGTCGTGGCATTGCGCGGCGACCACTGCGCGGCGGACGCCGGACTGGCGACGTTGCTGGCGGCGCTGGACCGGGAGTGCCGCACCAGCCGCGGGGACCCCCGGCCCGCGGGCAGGACCTGGGCGGTGAGCGCCCTGCGCGAGGCGGCCAGCCCACAGCCGCTTAACGCCGCCTTCACGGCCATCCAGGAGGCGTCCAGTACTGCGGCGGGGTTCGGGGATCCGCCCAGCCGGCTGCGCGAGCTGGTCATGACCGTGCTCGGCCACCCCGCACCCCCGTCCGGATCGCTCGGGCTGACCGCATCGCCGGGCCCGTGGGCTGGGGACAAATACCAGTGGACGGCCCTGCACTGGCTGGCGCCGGTCGGGTGCATCACCTTCGTCCGGGACCTCAGCCCGGTGCAGGTAGTGGAGGCGTTCGGCGGCGACGTCAGCGCGTGCGCCACTGGCCTGCCCGGGCTGTTCCCCGACCCGGTGACGGCGATCCGCGCGGACAGCGGCTGGACCGTCGTGGTGGACCACCACGACCCCATGGGCCTGTGGTCGCGGCATGCGCATATGCGTCCCGGGCCAGCAGTGAGCCTTTCCTGGGGAGCCCGGAGCCGCGCCATGATTCACTACGTGGCCGACGGGCGCGTGGTCGCGACGCTGGAGCCGCATCGCATGGACTTCTACGAAGAAGACGACCGCGCGGTGTTCGGTGCCTATACCGCGGACCTGCCGCTAGCCGATGCCGCGCCCTGGCCGGCCGAATGCTTGCCCATGCTGCTGGTGCTGGCCGAGCGGCTGACCGGGGTGACCTTCACCCCGGAGTCGCTCGATCAGCCGCATATCCTCACCGTCCTGCCCGGTCCAGCCTGAACCAGCGCCGGTCTCCTGAGGTGGGCGCCGTGCCACTCACGCCGCGGCCAGGCCGGCTCCCGCCGGGACATGGCCGCGAACGGGGTCATCACCGCTCCCAGCGTGAGCACCACCACCCCCGCGACCAGCCCGGCCGCCGGCGCCGCCGGGATGTACGGCACCCAGGACCCGGTGACGGCCCGGGTCACCGCCAGCAGGGTGACAGCCCCGGCCGCGGCCCCCGCCACCAGCCCGGTGACGATCACGAACACGGCCTGCCAGCCGAACACCGCCGCCGCCTGCCCCCGCGTCGCCCCGACCCGGCCCATCAGCCGCAGCGCCCGCCGCCGCTCTATCGTCGCCACGGCCAGCGTATTGACCAGGGCCACCGCGGCCAGCGCGGCCACCAGGCCCAGGATCAGGTCGTTGCCGAACCCATTCTGGCTCGCCGCCTCGGCCGAGGCCGCGTTGGCCACGCTCCGGCTGTCCAGCCGCCACCCCGGATGATGCGCCGCCAGCAGCGCCAGCCCGGCGGGGGTGCCCCCGCCCACCAGGATCTGGCTGAACCCGCGCGCCGTGCCGGTGTGACCGGCCGTCACCGCGGCCGGGATGAGCAGATCCCCGGCGGCCAGCGAGCGCGCATAGATCGCGCTGACCGTGGCCCGGTAGGGTGTGCCGTCCGGCAGGTACACGGTGAGCGGCGACCCGACGTGAACGCCCAGCACTCCGGAACCCGCCTCCAGTGCGCTTACCGCGATCTGGCCGGGCCGCAGCGCGACCAGGCTCCCCGTGGTCACTCCGAGGTCCAGCACCTGGTTCAGCGGCCCACCCGCCACGGCTTCGCCATAGACATTCTCCAGGTCGGGGTCGGCGGCGGCCAGGGTGAGCGGCGCGACCCCGGCCGCGGCCCGCACGCCGGGCGCCGCCTGGACCTGCGACAGGGCATTCCCGGTCAGGGCTGCATCGCTCGCGCTGTCCCCGGTGAGCACGTGCCCGGCCGTCACCGTCGTCCCGGCCTGGGCCGAGCTGGCGTGCGCGATAGAAGCATTGGCGAAGTACACGCTGCCCACCAGGGCCACGGCCATGGCCACCGGGATAACGGCCGAGGCGGTCCGGCGCGGCTGGGCCGAGATCGCGGCCAGCGACAGCCGGGCGGACGGCCCGGCCGCCCGCCCCAGCGGCCGTGCGAGCCAGGCGGCCAGCGCGACCAGCAAGGGACCGAGCAGGGCCACCGCCACCATGCAGGCGAGCAGCAGTGGCAGGGCCAGCGCGAGCTGGCCTGCCGCGCTCTTCTCACGCAAGGTGAACACCATCAGGGTGCCTGAGCCGCCCGCCGCGGCCAGCCCGAGCACCACCCGGACCGGGTTCGGCCACTTGCGCTCGGCCGCGGTCTCCCGCAGCGCCTGGGTGGGCGAGGTGTGGCCGGCCCGCCACGCGGCGACCAGCCCGCTCAGCCCGGTCACAAACGCGGCCACGCCGCACGCGATCAGGATCAGCCACGGGCTCAGCCAGGCCCCCGAGCCGGCGGGCAGCATCTGGTGCGCGGCCAGCGCGTGCACCCCGAGCGCGCCCAGTGCCATCCCGGGCAGGCTGCCGGCCAGGCCCCCGGCCAGGCCGCAGACGCCCAGCTCGGCCAAGATGGCCCGCCGGACCTGGCCGCGGGTGGCGCCGACCGTGCGCAGCAGCGCGAACCGGCGCCGCCGCAGGTTCACCGCCAGCGCGGTCGTGGCCGCCAGCACGAACAGCGAGATCATCACGATCGGCGGGATCAGCGCCGCCCCCAGGACCTGGCCGTTGGCCCGCTCGACCGGCGCGTTCAGGTCGGCTAGGTCCCCGCGTGCCGCGCCGGTCGCGATCGTGTAGCCCTGGCCCCCGCGCAGGGCTACACCGATCCGCTGAGCCAGCACCCCGGCTGGCACTCTGGGCTTGGCCGTCACCGCGACCAGGTCCACGTCACCGGGCCGCACCATGCCACCCGGGAATCCCGACTCCCCAACGGCCGATGCCACTCCCGGCACCCGGTCCAGCCGGCCGGCCAGCGTCGCGGGCACACCCCGGTAGACGGCCAGCGGCAGGCTTTGGTTCGAATCGTCCCCGTGCCCCACGGTGACGTGCAGCTGAGTGTCCGCGGCCACCACCACACTGGCTCCGGCCAGCCGGCCGGGACCTGCGTGTGCGAGCCGGCCACGGAGATCGCGGCCACCGACAGGGCGGCCGCCACGCCCGCAGCCACGGTGGTGCCGACCAGCGGCCCGGGCCCGCGCCGGATACCGGCCAGCATCCACCCACGCATCAGGCCCGCCCTCCTCGGGCTGCTCCCCATCCCGCCTGACCCGGTGCGGCGTGCCCCGGGGGCTGTGCCTGCGCGCCCCGCTCACCCAGCTCGTGCAGGAGCCGGGCCACCAGGGCCGGCTCCGGCGCGGGCAGCACCCGGTCGACCCGCCCGTCCTGCAGGAACACGGCCCGATCGCAGAACCGGGTCACCTGCGGGTCGTGAGTCACGATGATCACAGTGGTGCCGTCCGCGGCCCCCCTCAGCAGCCGCAGCACGCCCACGGCGGTATGCGGGTCCAGCGCCCCGGTGGGCTCGTCGGCGAAGATCACCTCCGGCCGGGTGATCAGCGCCCGGGCGATGGCCACCCGCTGCTGCTGGCCGCCGGACAGTTCGGCCGGCCGGCGCCGCAGCTGACCGCCGCCCAGGCCCACCCGGGCCGCCGCGTACTCGACGTCGTCCCGCCGCGCGCGCCGGTGGTCCAGCCGCAGCGGCAGCGCGATGTTCTCGGCCACGGTCAGCTCGGGCAGCAGGTTGAGGTCCTGGAACACGAAGCCCACCCGCTGCCGCCGCAGCACGGCCTGCTTGCGCTGGGACAGCTGGCTCAGGTCCTGCCCGCACAGCCAGACCCGGCCGGACGTGACCCGCTCGAGCCCGGCCGCGCACTGCAGCAACGTGGACTTTCCCGACCCGGAGACCCCGAGCACTGCGGTGAACGACCCTGCGGCAAACGTCAGCGACACCTCGTCCAGGGCCGGGACCGCACCGCGGCGCCTGCCGTAGCGCTTGGTCACCGCGTCCAGCACGACCGGGGAGGGAACAGTGCCGGTAAGGGTTGTCTTCGCAGCGGCTGTCAGGACCATGCCCATCAGCCTGCCGGTGCGGCCCGCGAGGCAAAATGGTGTGATCCGCCGTGTTCAGGGTGGGGCCGCCCGCCGTCGTCAGGGTGGGGTTGTCCCCCGGTCCTTTGTCCCGGGGGTCGGCGGCCGGCCGCCGCCCGCCTGCCGCGGCCTCGTGGCTGAGAGGCACCGAGATCATGATCAGGTGCCTAAAGGTGCCGAAACTGACGCCCGGCTGCACATGATTATGCAAGTGACGCCCAACGGCCCACGGTAACGACGCCCGACGTCACACGATCCCGCCAGTAACACCCGGCGACCCGCGAGATCCAGGCCGAACGGGCGGTCCTTCACGCCCCATGACCAGCCGTTCAAGCGCCGCGGCGTAGTCGTCGTCCAGGGGCTCGCCCAGCAGCAGCCGGTACCACAGCGCGCCGAACAGGGCCGACACCGCGGTGTCCAGGCCCACCTCCGCGGGCAGCGAGCCGGACTGCGGGCCCGGTCGAGCACCGCGCGCAGCGCTGCCCGGCGGGGCCCGGTGAAGCGCTCCCCGAACAGCTCGCAGAAGGCGGGATCCAGCTGGGCCTGGGCCATCAGGCTGCGCAGCGCCGGGCCGGTCTCGTCCAGCGCGCGGCCGTCACCCACCCGGTCGTGGCTCATCGATGGTGACGGCTCAGTGCTGGTCATCGCCGAGGCGGGCCGCCTCCAGGTCCAGGCCGTGCTGCAGCTGCTGGCGGATGGCGGCGGTGATGGTGCCGTCGTCGTACAGCCGGGTCAGCTCGGCGTTCTCCGCCAGATTCAGCTGGCGACGCAGTTCCCGGTCGGTCAGGCCGTGCGGCTCGGGGACCTGGTTCCCCTCGGCACGAGCTCGACTGTGCCCGATCCTGGCTTGCAGGCCGGCCCGGGCCCGGTCGATCACGTCGTCCGCGGCGCAATCACCGGCCGCTAGCTCTTCCAGCCGGGCCAGCGCCGCCTCGGCCAGGCGCAGCCGGCCCACGGTCTCCTGGCGCGCGGGGTCGTCGGTCCGGCCGACCCCCGCCAGCCTGACCAGCGGCTCCAGCGTCAGGCCCTGGACGATGAGCGATATTACGATCACGGTGGTGGCGATGACCAGGATCAGGTCCCGCTTCGGCAGCGGCGCCCCATCCGCCATGGTCAGCGGGATCGACAGCGTGGCGGCGAGCGGCACCACGCCACGGGTCCCGGCCCAGGAGATCACGGCGGGAACCGGCCACGCCGGGCGCTGGACACCGCGGCGCCGCTGTGCGATCGCGGACAGCGGGAACACCCAGAGGATCCGGGTCACGATCAGCGTCCCGGCCACCGCCAGCGCCGCGGCCGGCCATACCCCGGCCTGGCCCAGGGTCCGGATCAGGGCCGGCAGCTGCAGGCCGATGATGGCGAACACCACGCTCTCCATCAGGAAAATGACCGTCTGGTAGACCGAGTGCAGCTGCAGCCGGTTCTGCGCGGTGGTGATTCCCGGCCGCTGGGTGCCGATAACCAGGCCGGCCACGATCACGGTCATCACTGGTGAGACGTGCACCACCGCGCCGAGCACATAAGCGGCGTACGGGGTCACCAGCGCGACCACCGTGTCAAGCACCGGATCGGACACCCGCCGCCGCAGCAGGACGACCCCGGCCGCCAGCACGCCGCCAGCCACCGCGCCGCCGGCCGCCAGGACCACGAACTGACCGGCACCATGCAGCAGCACCCCGGCCAGGCCTGCTCCCGCGGTGCCCGCGACCGCAAAGGAGACCGCGATCTGGAACAGCACCAAGCTGGTCGCGTCGTTGAACAGGCTCTCCGCCTGTACGAGGGCCTGCACCCGGGGCGGCAGCGACAGCCGGCGTCCCAGCGCGCTGACCGCTACCGGGTCGGTGCTGGCCAGCACCGACCCGAGCACGAAGGCCAGGCTGGCCGGGAGCGCGGCGACCGCCCCGGCCACCGCGGCGACCGCGGCCGCCGACGCCAGGACCAAGCCGATCGCGAGGACGGTCACCGGCCGCCACACCGCCCGCAGCTCCCGCCAGGACAGCTCCTCGCTGGCCGCGTACAGCAGCGGCGGCAGGACCACCAGGCTAACCACGTCCGGCGTCACCCGGATGGCCGGGACCTCGGGCAGCAGCCCGACAATGAGGCCGGCGATCACCAGCAGGGAAGGCGCCGGGACCCGGAGCCGGCCGGCGAACGCGGCCACCACCGTACCCAGCACCACCAGGAACAAGATGGTCTCGACAGCGCGCACCCGTTATCCCCGTCCGCTCGATCCGCCGGATGAGTGCCGACCAGACTTCCCGGCGCGCCCGGCCTCAGCCTATCCCGAGCCAATCCACGAACCGGCAGGCGGCAACCGGCTGCGATTCCTGCCACAGGACATGGCCGCGTGACGGAGAGCACCGGGAATGCCGGACATATCAGGTTGCGGTAGGCCAGGCTGGTGGGAGCGGTAAGCCGAAGCCGGAAGCGACGCAGGCACGAGAGGGACGTGATAGTCGTGGGCCGACACCGGCGCGTACGGGTCATCAGCTGGCTGCAGATCAGGCTGCGGGTCGCCGGCGCCGCACTGTTGGCCACCTCGGCCGGCATCCACCTGTACCTGTATCTGACCGGGTACCGGTCCATCCCGACCATCGGCTGGCTGTTCCTGGTGCAGTTCGTCGTGGGGTTCTCGCTGACCATCGCGGCGCTGGTGACTCGCAGCCGGCTGGCCGCGGCCACCAGCGCGGTGTTCGCACTGTCTACGCTGGGCGCGTACCTGCTGGCAGTGTGGATCGGGCTGTTCGGCTTCAAGGAGATCCGCACCCGCGCCGGGATCGCGGCCGGGCTGATCGAGGTGGCCGCGTTCGGGGTGCTGGCCCTGGCTGCGATCGCCGCGGGTTCCACGGCTCAGCCCACCCGGTCGCCGCGGCGCGGCCGGATGCTGGCGCGGATCCAGACGGCGATGTCGATGCTGGTGGGCTTGGTCGGCGCCGTTTCCGTGGCCGCCCTGGCCCTGCTGGGCGTGGCGCTGGCCAACGCAGGCGGGTCCCCGGCCTCTGCGGCCACTACCGGGGTCACCCTGAAGACCACGCGTATCAACGGGGCCGCTGTGCTCACCAACGCCAGCGGCCTGACGCTGTACTGGTTCACTCCCGATACCAGGTCCGCGTCCAGATGCACCGGCCCGTGCGCCGTCTACTGGCCACCGGTGCCCGGCAGCTCCAAGGCCGGCCTGGGCGTCACCGGCCAGCTCGGCACCATCAAGCGGCCCGGCGGTGGCCTGCAGGCGACCTACGACGGGCACCCGCTGTATACCTACCTCGGCGACCACGCCCCGGGCCAGGCCCGGGGCAACAACCTCGACCTCGACGGCGGCATCTGGTACGAGGTCCACGTCTCCGGCTGAGGCCGGACCGCCCTCCACGGTCGCCAGTGTGCACGCCGTGATCGGCGCGACCAGCGGGGCAGTTGCGCGGCCTAGACGAGATCCAGCTGGATGGGCATGGCAGGCTTGCTGACGGCCTCGCGGGCGTGGGCGAGGGCTTCGGTTTCTATCCGGCGGTGCAGGCCAGCCAGGTCAGCCGAGGAGGTGGGCGTTACGGTGAGCACGATTTCCGGGTCGCTCCCATCGCCGATGACCCGGCCCCTGGCCGTCTCAACGCCGCGGTAGCCGCTAATTTCCCTGGTCAGAGCGTCGGTGAGCGCGGCAGGGTGCAGGACAGTGGTGCCCTCGCTGGTGCCGATGGGAATCGTGATGTCGCCGGCCCGGTCGGTGGAGACAATTAGCGCGAGGATCCAGCGCAGCGCGGCCAGGGCGAGGAGCAGGCAGGCGGCTGCTGCGACGGGCCACAGCCAGCCTCCGTGGTGGCCTATATAGGTACCGGCCTGGTTGTCGAACAGGGTCCGGTGGGAGAAAGCCGACCCGAATACGCCCGTCGAGGCGGCCATGCCCGCCGCCCCTGCGACCAGGACGAGCAGTCCGAACAGGGTAAGCGCGACGCGGTTGGTGCGGTCGGCGTGCATCAGCGGCTCCGGGGAACGACGTGGACCTTCAGGCGCGGGGGACGGCGCAAGTTCAGGCTGTCCAGGCAGCCGCCGAGGGCCTGGGTGACGGGTTCGGTCAGCGCGGTCGCGGCGGGACGGCCGCGGGCGGCCGATGCAGCGGTGATGCTGGCGCGGCGGCGGCGGACTTTGACGGAGGCGCTGGAGATGCCGTCAACTCCGATGGCGGAAGCCTTCAGCATCCTGGCCAGGCCGCGCCGGGTAACGGCGGCGTCGGTGGCGTCGTCACCGGAGCGCAGCGCGAGCCGGTTAGTGCGGCGGGGCTTGAGTTCCAGGGCCAGCACACCGATGCCGATGATGATCAGTACGGCCGACCAGACCCGGACCACGAAGTCTTCCCACCGGGTCTTGCGGCCCCAGTGGTACCAGGTGCTCCAGTGCACCAGGAGCGGGCTATGGTGCACGGCAAAGCCGATGACCTCGCCGATGACCACGATGCTGCCGGCGATCAGGGCCGCGGCGAGGATGAAGGCCAGCGGGCGGTTCAGCAGGCGCATCTGGCTGTCCTCACTGGACTCGAGGTGGCGGAGTGATGTCGGTGGCCAGGTCGGTCACGACGATATGGACCTCGTCGGTCTCCAGGCCGGCGAGTTCCCGGATCCGGTCCCGGACGTGGTGGCGGACCTGCGCGGTGACGGCCGGGATGGAAGCGGGCCAGCGGACGGCTAGCTCCAGGGTCACGAATGCCTTGGACCCGTCCACCTCGACCCTGGTCTTGGGCAGCGCGGACAGGTCCGTGTCACGGACGCCGAGGTGCCCGGCGCCGGGGATGGCGCGGCCCAGCATGCGGGCCGCCGCGGCGCCGGCGTCGGGGTTCTCGGCGGCAGCCTGGGCGGCGATCTTGGTGACCACCCCGTCGGCGATGGTGATGCGGCCGAACTCGGTGCGCCCGGCCAGCAGTGCGGGGGCGTCCTCCGTGCTGGCGTTCATCGGCCTCGGCGGCTGCGCGACAGCCATGCCTGCGCATCGATGTCGCCGTCGAGGATCTTGGCGACGCCGTAGCCGATCGCGCCGAACAAGGCCACGATCAGCATGTCGCCGAAGTTGCCGAACACCAGGGCCAGGCCCAGAATTAGCCCGGTGATGGTAGCAAGCGCGATTCGGTTCATCTCTCACGTCCAGACTGCGGATAAACGGGGGCTTGGTATCTCAGGCCGTCGGTAGCCCGGGTTCTGGCCAGGCCGCTGCGGCCTGCACCCGCACGCCAGCGGATGGGGCACGCGGGGGATCGTCGATGTCGGCGATCAGGACGTCGACCGGGCGAGGGCCGGTCAGCGGCGCCAGGACCGCGGTGATCCACGCGGCCAGGTCGGTCGCCGGGATTCCCCATCGGGACCGGATCTGTACCCGGACCCGGCCGCCGCCGACCTCCACGCCAGGGACCTTACGGCCGGGCAGGTAGGTGGCTATCTCGCCGTCCTGGCCGCCGTCGAGCGCGGATACCCCGCGGCAGCCCTGCACGGCCGCGGCAACGGCGTCAACGTCCACACCATCGATCACCGCGAGACTGGGCATGCTGAGTCCCGGCGGTAGGGTCATGACACCCGCACGGGGGTGGTGTCCTCGTCGTCATCGGTGGGCAGGTAGACGTCGTCGACGGCAATGTTGACCTCGACCACGCGCAGGCCGGTCATCCGCTCAACGCTCTGCTTGACGTTGCGCTGGATGCTGCGCCCCAGCTCGGCGATGCTGACGCCGTACTCGACCACGATGTCCAGGTCGATGGCGGCTTCGGTCTCGCCGACCTCGACCCCCACGCCCTGCGCCACGTTCGGCCCGGTGCTGCCGGGGATGCGCTCGCGGATCGAACCGAACGCGCGGCTGCCGCTGGTTCCCATCTGGTGCACGCCGGCGATCTCGCGGCAGGCTTTGCCCGCGATCTTCTGCACGACGCTCTCGGCCACGGTGATCTGACCCTCGTCGCTGGCCAGCCGGTCCCTGGTTGTGGGGCTGGCCGCTGTGGTGGTCGTGCTCGGCGTCTCGCTGATCTTTGGTGTCACGGGCTGCGTCATCGGAATGCTCCTCAGTGATCGTGAGACAGGCGGGGACCGGTTTGTTCCTGGGCCCACACAGAGTTGGACACCGCCCACGGGAAATCCTCGCAAAGTTTTTCCGGATTTGTCGCTCAGATGACGCTCGACCGGCATGTCTGGGCCGGGTCGGGGTAAGCGCGGACACGCGCAGACGGGCCTATGTCCCGCCATTGCGAGGGGCGTTCAGGCGAGGGGGTGAGTTAGTGGAGGCAACGGAGGCGGTCGAGCTCGGGGTGAGCGACGCCTACCTGGTGACCCGCGCCCAGGAAGGGTACATCGATGCCTACGAGCTCCTGATCCAGCGGCATTCGGCTATGGCGTACCGGGTCGCCTTGCGCCTGACCGGTGACCACCACGACGCTCAGGATGTCGCCCAGGAAGCACTGATCGCCGCCTGGGAGAACCTGGACCGGTTCCGGGCCGAGTCGTCGTTCTCGACCTGGCTGTACCAGATCGTGACCCGCCGGGCCCTGAACAAAGTCAGCCGGGGCCACACGCCCAGCTCACTCGAGCTGGTGCCTGACGTCGCCGACACCTCCGCTGAGCCCGCCGAGAAGACCGAACGCAACCTGGCCATCGACGCGGTCACCGATGCGCTGCTCGCGCTGCCGTTCGCCCAGCGGTTGGTGATCGTCCTTCACCATTTCGAGGAACTGTCCTACGCTGAGGTGGCGGCCGTCACCGGGAGCACCCAGCCGGCCGTACGCAGTCACCTGTTCCGCGCCCGCCGTGCGCTGGGAAAGACGCTGGAGGAGTGGAGGTGAGCGGCCCGGTGTACGACCCGCCTGGCAGTCCTCCCATTCGGCAGCTGCTGGCCGCCGCCAGCCTGCCGTGCGGCGCCGACGTCGACCTCCTGCTCGAGCAGGTCGCGGCCGGGCGCGCCGGGGACCGGGATGATCACCAGCGGGAGTGCGTGCACTGCCGGGCTGCGCTCGGCGAGCTGGCCGGACTGTGGAGACCAGTCAGTGAGGCGGCGGTGACCCCAGTCGCCGCCCCGCCTGGTCTGGTCGCGGCTGTAATGAGCCAGATCCGTACCCTGGCCCGCGACATCTGGTACACGCTGGAAGTCACCGAGCTCGGCGCGGTCCGGATCGCGGCCCGGATCGTCGCTGCCCTGGCCCGGGACAGCGCTCGCATGATCCCCGGCGTCCGGGTGGCCCTGGGACGGAGCACTGAGGGCAAGCTGGCCGCCCTCGCCGAGAGGGCGACCCTGAGGCATCGTCATCCGCACGCCGCCGTCGGTGTGCTCGGCCGTACCGCGGTGGTGGACCTGGCCGTGGCGGTCAGCTACAACCAGCCTGTCCACGAGGTCGCCCGTAACATCCAGCGGCACGTCACCACCACCCTGCGCGAGCAGGTCGGGCTGCAGAGCGTCACCGTCAATGTCACTGTCGACGACATCCTCGGCGGCGACGAAGGATGACTCCCCCGGGCCCGCGGCCCAAGGATGGGCTAGCGCACGCGCGGCGGCCTAGAGCCGTGGCGGATCCGCTGCGACGCCGCGGCCGCCAGCCTGGCCGGCCACGGCCTGCGTCTGACGACGACCACCCGGGGCAGCGGCCCGGCGTCCAGGTCATGCTCGGCACGGAAAGAGCGCAACCCTGCGATGAAGACATCTGGGTCGCCACCGCGGTCTGGATGATGCTCCCGGATGAAGGCTCTGCGATCCTGACGGACCCCACGCGTCTGAGTCTCGTCCATTCGCGTCATCGCCGTTCTGCCGGGCAGCGTCGGGGGTACCGGTATGGACAGGCTAGCTGACCTGGCCATCGCCACAGAACCGTCTAGCTTCGTAAGCTTTGGTAAGCGTGCTGGCAGAGCACATCGATGCGGGGCACTGCACACCACGCTCACGCGTTATCTGAGGAAGGGCTTCCGCCCGGCCGGGGAACGTGCCGGGCTTCACATCCGTGTTTGAGCTGCGCAAACCGGGGAATGGCGCTAAACCCGCGACGTGGGTGGCGCCGGTTTCCGGTGTGGCCTGCTTCTACATCGCGGCCGCCCCCGGCTTCCCGTGGCTCGGGCCTTGCGGCCAATACCCCCGAGGAGAACCCATGGCGACATACATCCCATCGGCAATGGCGGCGTCCGCGGGACGGACGACCATTCGGCTGGCCTTTCGATGAGCCGGCCCCCGGAGAACTGGGCCCCGGCTGGCCGCCCGCCCCGCGCGCCAGAGACCGTCCACTGCTCCCTATGCGGCACCACCCAAGCCACCGGTCTCATGCTGCCCGATGGTGGCACGGCCTGTGCCGACGTCCGCTGGTACTGCAAGGACGTGCTGGCCTGCACACAGCGCTGGACGGCGCGCTCGCCGTCGGCTCGCCGCCGGGCCGTAGCGGGGGCTCCGGCCGCCGGGCCCCCATCCGGCCTGGCAGGCCGGAACCCAACTGGACGGGCCTCAGCCGAACCGAACCCGGCCGAACCAGGCGTGGCCGACCGGCCCGCCGAGCCGGTCGGCGTCACCCCGGGCGAGGCCTGACCGGGCGGGCAAAGCGCCGCCGCTGCCTTGGTAGGGTAACTGCCGGCCCGCCAGTATCCCGCGGATTCCGGCCGTGGCGAGGGGCCTTGCGCTGAGTCACGGAGGGCCGGCATGAGCTTCAGGTCGCTGACGGCCCGCCACCGGGACATCCTGCTGGTCGTGCTGACCGTGACCACGGGCACCCTGGACGCGGTGACCTTCGTCCGGCTCGGCAAGGTGTTCAGCAGCGTCATCACCGGCAACCTGGCCTTGCTCGGCATCGCCGCCGGCCAGCGGAGCGCCTCGCTGGCGCTGAACGCCGGCTTGGCGCTGGCCGGTTACGCGGCCGGCGTCGCGGTCGCCAGCCTCATTGCCGGGACCGCCGAGCAGGGGCAGCCGGCCTGGCCACCCCATGTCACCCGGGCCCTGGCCGCGGAAGCGGCAGTGCTCGCCGCCTTCTCCGGCGAGTGGCTCGCCGACGGCGCGAACCCGGCCGGCGGCAGCCGGATAGCGCTGCTGATCCTGGCCGGGGCGGCCATGGGCATGCAGAGCGCCACCACCCGCCGGCTGGGCCAGATGTCGACCACCTACCTGACCAGCACCCTGACCGCCATGATCACCGACCTGACCCTCCGCCGCCGGCCAGCCGACGGGGGCCGGAGCACCGGCATCCTGCTGGCTTTCGTGATCGGCGCCGCCGTGGGTACCCTCATCGCCCTGCACGCGCCGTACTGGGTTCCTGTGCCCGTCCTCCTCCCGATCGCCGCCGTACTAGCCGGGTCGCTGTGGCTCGCAGCCAGAACGCGGATCGGCCGTGAGGATCAGCGGGGCTGACAGCACCGCTAGCGGCGTAGCCGGAACCACTGGGGCGTAGGTAAACGCAGTGCCCCGGCCCGCGATGACCTGATCCCGGCGTCTGGCCTGGCCACTGCAAGTCACATCTTCTCGGCAAAGTAACCAGAAGTAGTTCCTTTGCGACCAATCCGGGTCTGGATGTGCTCCGAATGCCATCCATAAGCGGATGTGCGGGCCCGCGAACTGGCCGTCGTGACGGTCAGGACGGCGGGGCCTGGCACGGCCCGCGGCCCGTACTCCGGAGATGAGATGCCCCCGGCGGGGGCGTCCAGGCGGAAGGAAGTACCAGTGGACATCATCGAACTCGACCAGGAAAGTGCGGAGCTGTTGCCAGACCGGCAGGCGCTCGGCCGCTGGAGCTGGGACGGCTGTCACAGCTGGAACAGCTGGCACCACTGCTGGAACGGCTGGCAGAGCTGCCACAGCTGGAACAACGACTGGAGCCACTGCTCCTAGTAGTTCCCTGTGCGGTGGCCCGGGCCTGACCCGGGCCACCGCACGCTGGCCGAAGGAATGACATGACCGACCTGGCTCGCCCCGCCCGGACCTCCGTCGGCCTGCTGCGGCCGGCCGACGGCCTGTGTCTGCTGGGTGAGTACCAGGGCAGCGGGTTCACCGAACCCCGGTTCCTGGTCCGCCGGGCCGATGGGCAGGTGATCCAGCTATCCCGGCTGCTCTACCTGGTAACGGAGGCCATCGCCGAGGGCGGCGCCGGCGACGGCACCAGCCACGACGGCTGGGACGCCGGTCAGGTGGCCGTACGGGCCGGGGCCAGCTTCGGCCGCGAGATCACCGCCGACAACGTCCGTTATCTGGTCACCGGCAAGCTCGCCCCGCTGGGTGTGGTGGTGACCGGCGAGACCCAGACCCAGACCCAAGCGGACCAGCCCGGCAGCCTGGACCATCCTGGCCACGGGACCCAGCCTGACAGGGCCCAGCCTGACGGCGCCCCGGACCCGCTGCCCCGGTCCGATCTGCTGCTCGGCCTGAAGGTACGCGGCGTGCTGCTGCGGCCCCGGGCGGCCAATGCGGTCGGCCGGGCCCTGGCCTGGCTGCACTACCCAGCGTTGGCCGGCCTCGTGCTGGCCGGGTTCATCGCGTTCGAGGTGTGGCTGTTCGCCGGGCACGGGGCCATCGGCCCGCTGCTCGATGTGGAGCGCCACCCCGTGCTGCTCCTGGCCGTGGCCGGGCTGACCCTGGCGTCGCTGCTGTTCCACGAGTTCGGGCACGCCTCGGCCTGCCGGTATGGTGGCGCCCGGCCCGGGGCCATCGGCTTCGGGTTGTACCTGGTCTGGCCGTCGCTGTACACCGACGTGACCGACGTGTACCGGCTGGGCCGGGGCGGGCGGATGCGGACCGACCTGGGCGGCGTCTACTTCAACGCGATCTTCATCCTGGCCCTGGGCGCCTGCTACGCGGTCACCGGCCAGCCGGTATTCCTGGCCGCGGCCTTCGTGGACAACATCCAGATCTTGCAGCAGCTCGCGCCGCTGGTCCGGATGGACGGCTACTTCATCCTCGGCGACCTGGCCGGCGTGCCCGACCTGTTCGGCCTGCTCGGCCCGATCATGGCCAGCGTGGCGCCCGGGACCGCGGCCCGGCGGGCCGCGCCCGGGCCCGCGGCCTGCGGCGCGGCCCGCGCGTCCTGGTCACGGTGTGGGTCCTGGTGGCGGTCCCGCTGCTGGTGGCGCTGGCGGGATACACCCTGTGGCACCTGCCGTCGATCGTGTCCACCGCGGCCCGATCGTTCAGTTCGGGCCTGGCCGCCGCGCGGGCCGGGTTCGCCGCCGGGCATCCCGCAGCCGGCCTGGCCGCCGGGTTCAGCACGATCCTGCTGCTGATCCCGCTAGCCGGGCCTGGCCTACCTGGTGACCCGGATCGCCGTCCGCGGCGCGCGGGCCCTGGGCGGGCTCGCCCGCCGCCCTGCGGTGGCGCGGCGCCCGCGGCTGACGGTGGCGCTGGCCGCGCTCGGCGCCACGGCGCTCGGGGCCGGGGCGACGCTGGCCGCGCTCGCGGTCGTAGGTCCAGGTAGATCGCCGGGGGCGGGCACCACCGCCACGGCCAGCCGCGCCCAGGCCGCGGCGTGGGTCGCCCAGCAGGTGGATCCGGACGTGACCGTGGCCTGCGACCCGGCCATGTGCGGGCAGGTGCGGAGCCGCGGGTTCCCCGCCGCCCGGCTGTCGGCCCTGACCGCCACCGCGGGCAACCCGCTCAGCTCCGCCCTGGTGGTGGTCACCCCGGTCCTGCAGCAGCAGTTCGGCACCCGCCTGGCCTCGGTCGACGCGCCGGTAGTCATCGCGAGCTTCGGCTCCGGCGCCGGGCAGGTCCAGGTGCGGGCCGTGGCGCCGGACGGCCCGGCCGCCTTCCGGTCCGGGCTCGCCGCCAATCACGCCACCCTGGTCTCGGCGGGCGGGCAGCTGCTGGGTAACCGGAACATCCAATTCTCGCCGTCCGCCCGCGCCGCGCTGCAGGCCGGCCAGGCTGACTCCCGGCTGCTCGTGACGCTGTCGGTGCTGGCCTCCCAGATGCCGATCCGGCTGGTGGCGCTGGACGGTCGGCCGCCCGGGGCCGGTGCCGGGGTCCCGCTGCGCAGCGCCCAGATCGGCGCGGCCACGCCGTCGGCCAGGTCGGCCGTGCTGGCGTTCCTGCGGGCTCAGCTGGCTCCCTACCGGCCGGCCGCGACCGCCCTGACCCCCGGTCCCGGCGGCCAGCCGGTGATCACCGTCCGGTTCGGCGTCCCGGCTCAGCCGGCCGCCGGATAACCCCTTCCCGGAAGGGATCTGACATGACATCTACCCGAGCGGCCCGGCGGATCGCCCTGCTGCTGATGGCCACGGCCCTGCTCCTCGGCTTGCCTGCCGCCGCGGCGTCGGCCGCGACCGCGACGTCGCCGGCCTCCGGCTCGGCGGGCACCAGTTCAGCGGGCACCGGCTGGATCAGGCTGGCCCACCTGTCGCCGGACATGCCCGCCATGGACGTGTACCTCTACTCGTTCGGCAACCCGGACGCGCGGTTCGTGCTGCACCATGTGGCCTACGGCACGGTCTCCGCCTTCCAGACGGTGCCTGCCGGGGATTACAGCATCGCCATGCGGATGGCCGGCGCGGGCCGGGCCAGCCAGCCGGTGCTGTCCGCCAGCGCCACGGTCGCGGCGGGCCATGCCTACACGGCGGCGGCCGTCGGGCCCCGGCCGGGCCTGCGGCTCCAGGTCCTGCCCGACGACCTGGTCACCCCCGCCGGGAAGGCTCTCGTCCGGGTGATCCAGGCCTCGCTGAAGCAAAAGACGGTCACGGTGAGCTGGGACGGCCGGACCATCGCGGGCCCGCTGTCCTTCGACTCGGTGACGTCCTACCGGGCCGTGGCGCCCGGCACCGAGAGCGTGACCGTCCGCGCCGCCGCCGGGGACGCCAGCTCGACCGTCACCTTGGCTGCGGGCTCGGTCCACACGCTGGTCGTCCTGGACGGCGCCCACGGCCTGGAGATCGCCGACACCGAAGACGCGGCCGGCAGCGCCACCATGCCCGCGGGCGGCGCCGCGACTGGGTTCGGCGGGACCGCGCCGCACGGCCCCGGCTCGCCGCTGCCATGGCTGGCCCTCATCGGAGCCGGGGCGCTGCTGGCCGCCGCCGGCGGTCTGCGCTGGCGCCGCGTCCACCCGTAGCAGTGTCCATTCCGGGCCCGCTCGTTCGACTATCACCTAGAGCCGGACGGGCCGGCCGGGAAGGATGACGGACATGAAGTACTTGCTGCTGCTGAACCGGACCCAGGACGCGCTCCCCGAAGCCGGTACTCCCGAAGCCAGCACAATGGTGCGGGAGTACACCGATGCGGTCCGGGCCATGACCGAGGCGGGCGTGCTGGTGGACTGCGCCCCGCTCACCGCGGCCTCGGCCGCGACCACCGTCCGGGTCCGCGATGGGCAGACGCTGCTGACCGACGGGCCCGCGGCGGAACTGCGCGAGCAGATCGGCGGCTACACCATCATCGACTGCCCAGGCTTGGACGAAGCGCTGACGTGGGCAGCGGCTATGCCAGCCGCCCGGGACAGCTCGGTTGAGGTCCGGGCGATCATCGAGGCCGGGGACCGGTCCTGAGACCCGACCTCGAGGACCTCCTGCGCCGCTGCTGGTGGGGTGCGGTGGCCGAGGTGGCCCAGGCCACTGGGCGCCTGGAGGTGGCCGAGGACAGCGTGCAGGACGCATGCCTGGTGGCGGTCAGGGAGTGGACCGCCGGCCGCGTGCCGCGTGATCCGCAGGCGTGGCTGGCCGCCGTGGCCCGGCACAAGGCGCTGGACCGGCTGCGGCGGGAAGGCCGCCGCCCGGCCAAAGAGGCGGCCGTCGCGCCGCCGCCGGGTGGCACGCCGGGGACCGGGCCGTCGCGGTCAGCCGATGAGGACCTGTGGCTGATCTACCTGTGCTGCCACCCCGCGCTCAGCCGGGAGGCGCGGATCGCCCTGACCCTGCGTGCGGCCGGCGGCCTGAGCGCGGCGGAGATCGCGGCTGCGTTCCTGATCCCGGCGGCCACGATGGCCAAGCGCCTGAGCCGGGCCCGGGACAAGATCCGGGACTCCGGCCTGGCCCTGGCCATGCCGCGCGCCGACGCGCTGGACGCCCGGACGGCCGACGTCCTGGAAGTGATTTACCTCATCTTCACCGCAGGCCACCAGGCCGCCACGGGCGAGGACCTGATCCGGCCCGACCTGTGCGTCGCCGCGGTCAATCTGGCCCAGGGGCTGGCCGCCCGGCGGCCGCAAGATCCGGAGGTGCTCGGGCTGCTGGCCCTGCTGCTGCTGACCGATGCCCGCCGGGCCGCCCGCACCGGCTCAGATGGCGACCTGGTACTGCTCGAGGACCAGGACCGGACCCGCTGGGACCAGGCCATGATCACCGAGGGCGAGGATCTGCTGGTCCGGGCGCTGCGGATGGGGTCGCCCGGCCGGTACCAGCTGCAGGCGGCCGTCGCCGCCTGCCACTCGACCGCGGCCAGCGCGGCCGCCACCGACTGGCGGCAGATCTCGGTGCTCTACGGCGAGCTGATGCGGTACGACCCGAGCCCGGTCATCGAGGCCAACCGGGCCGTCGCGGTAGCCATGGCCGAGGGCCCGGCGGCCGGCCTGACCATCCTGGATGTGCTGGCCGGCCATCCGCAGCTGGCGACCTGGCCGCGGATCCACATGGCCCGGGCCGACCTGCTGCGCCGGATGGGCCGGGCCGGCGAGGCCGCCCAGGCGTACCGCGCCGCGCTGGAACTGGAGCCCTCGCCCGCCGAACGCCGCTTCATCGGCCTGCGGCTGGAGCGTGAGCCCCCGCCCGTTCAGACCTGAAGACATATGACCGAACGGGCGGGGTGCGTGCCGCCGCACAGCTATCGAGCGCGCGCCCGCATGACGATGGCCCCGCTGCCGGGAACAGCGCCCCTGCTAACCCTCGGCGAAGGCCCGGCGGGAACGGCGCAGGCCGAAGACCCCGCCCGCCGCCAGCAGGAGACCCGCGGCCAGCGTGACCAGCCACGGCGCCAGGTCTGGTCCCGGGGGAGGTGCGGTCCCGCCAAAGCCGGTGGCGGCGCCGCCCTTGGGCGTGGCCTTGCTGCCGGCCGCGTCGGTCAGGTTGTCGATCTTCAGGCCGGACGTCCCGTCGAGCACGACGATGGTGTGCACCGACCCAGACGGCAGGCTGACCGGCATGGACGCGTGCCCGCCCGCCGCGCTGAACGTGATGGTGGGCGTGCCCGGCCGTACGGTCTGGTAGCCGGTGACCGAACCGGAGGCCAGGTCCCGGGCTAGCGTGTCCGTGCCGGTGCTGACCGTGACCTGGGACTCCTTGGCCGAGGCCTGGATGACCCGGACCAGTGCCTCGCCCTTGGTCCCGGTTATCTGGTCCTGCAGCACCTGCAGCTTCTGGCCGGAGCCGGATTTGATGCTGGCCACCGTGTAGTTGATACCGGCACCGACCATGAAGCTGGTGGAGATCGAGGCCGGGCTGGAGGCCGCCGCTCCGGCCGGGCGCACCGCCACCGTGTACTGGCCGGCACCGATCGGCAGGTAGCTGGACACACCGCCGTAGCTCTCGTGTCTGAGCACGGTCGGGTGCTGCGGGTCGCCGAACGGGTATAGGTACACATCCTCCTGCGCCCCCTGGAACAGGTTGGCGCAACGCACCCAGCCCAGACTTCCCTGGTCCCCGACCTGGGGTCTCGTGCCGGCCCAAGCCGCGGACGGCGCCGCGGCTACTCCGATGGCGAGCGCGAGGACGGCCACGGTGAGAAGGACGAGACGGTTACCCAGCCGCATCGTTGGATCCTTTCACCTGGACGCCCCCGCCAGCAGCCCGAGCGGGCTCGGTGCAACGAAGTCGATACGCAATCCGGCCTGGCCGCCGGCCAACCGGACCGTGCTGACCTGGGCCGCCTGGTAGGCGCCGTGCTGGCCACGTGCCAGCGCAAGCGCCCGGGCCAGCCCGGGCGCGTCGCCCCGCCCGCCAGGACCGACGAGGACGACTTGCCGGAACGGCGCCGCCGCGGCCGGCACATCCCGGGGAGGCGTCGCCGAAAGCGACCACCCACCAGGAACGCTGCGAGGCCAGCAGGGCGAGCACGACCAGCATCCGCGAGTCCACCTGGCCGGCCCGGAGCTGCGCGGTTCCTGCCGCCGTGGCCTGAATGCGCCCGCTGTGCAGCAGCTGGCTCCCGGCGGCCCGGCGGGAGGCCAGATCGGACCGGAGCGCAGCCTGGTAGGCGGCGGCGCCGCCCGGGTACCAGGCGCGGACCTGCATCTCGCTGGTCCCCGTCCCGAAGCTGGCCAGCAGCACCGGCGCGTCCTGCCCGAGGCGGGCGTCCGCCGCTGACGCGGCGATCACCCCGGCGGCCGGCGCGGCAGCGGCTGGCCGGAATGACCGCAGGCGGCTGCGGGTCACCCCGTGAGCCGCCAACGCGTTGCACATGCCCGGATCGCAGGCGATGGCCTGGACGGGGCTCAGCTCGGCGGCCGTCCAGGCCGCGGCCTGGGCCTGGGCCGTCGCGGTAGCCGCGCTGGGGCCTGAGGCGGCCGGCTGGCTCCGGGCCGGCCTGGAAGAGCGTGCGGCGTGTGCGGAGGAACGCGTGGCCGGTGCAGCGGAACTGGCCGTCCGGGTGGACGTGCCGGTGAGCATGACCACGGCGACCGCGGCCCCGGCCACGGCCAGCACGCAGACCACCGCGAGCAGCGCCCGCCACGGATGGCGCAGGTCGCGTAGCCGTCGCTGCCACCACAACCTGATCGTCGTGGCCAGCACCAGGCCCCAGGACGGAGCCCTGGGCGGCTTCTTCGGGGCAGCGGACCTCACCACCTCATCGGTGTGCTGCCCCGGCGGACCGGTCGCGGGCATCTCAATCCCCGCTTCCACCGGGGACGGTCATCCGGGCGAAGACCACGACGTTGGACAGATAACTGCCGAGCGGCCGGTCGAAGACGCCCCCGCAGGTGATCAGGCGCAGCTCAGCGTCGGGTTCTGGACCGTACACCGCCGCGGTGGGGAACTGGTCCTTGGCGAACTTGCGCACCTCGGTCACCGTGAAGATGGCCATCGTCCCGTCGCCGCGCCCCACATACACCCGGTCTCCCGGGCGCAGCGCCCGCAGCCAGAAGAAGATTCCCGGGCCGGACCGGGAATCGACGTGCCCCGCGATGACAGCGGCTCCGACCGAGCCGGGCCGTGGGCTGCCGGTGTACCAGCCCGCCACCGCGGTGCTGGACGGCACCTGAAGAGTGCCGTTCCGCTGCAGGCCCAGGTCGACCAGGGAAGTCTTCGCGATGCCGAGGGCCGGCACGCTCAGCCAGACCGGCCTGGCCGTCTGCGGGGCCGTGGCCAGCGAGGCCGGCAGCGCGGTCCGGCCGGTCGGGGCCGCGACCGGCGCTGGTCTCGCGGGCAGTGGCGCGGCCTGAGCGGGCGACAGCACGGCCGTAGCCAGGCCCGCGATCCCGACGGTCACGGCCAGCAGCCCGGCGCCGAGTGCGGTCAGAGCCAGCCGCCGCCGGGGTGACCGGCGAACCCAGGCCAGGTGCCGGGACGTCCACAGGCGCAGGGTGGTCGCCAGAACCTGGCCCCAGGCCGGCGCGGGTAGGTCGGGTTCTGGTCCGGCGGCCGGCGGCGGGGAAACCGGGGTGCTGTCCGGATCCCAGCGCGGCGGCGTGGCCTCGCCGGCCTCTGGTGACTGCAGGGTCAGCCATGCCGGATCCCACCAGTCCTCGGGTAGGCAGGTGAGCTCGGGTACCGGCACTGCCGTCCCGCTATAACCCATGCTGCTCCCCGATCCCACGGCTTTCTGGCACAGCAGAGTACACCCGAGAAACCCCCTTTCGGATGGATTGCTCCGGTGCGTCTGCGGCACGTTGTGGCATACGTGTTCATCAATGACGAGGGTGGTCCCCGGCGCGCGCCGCCACCGCGGGGAGAGTCTGCGACCTGCTTGCACGATCGTCTCGTCTGCTGCTTCAATCGGGCAATGGTGATGGACGAGCTGCGTGCTCTGCTGACCAGGCATGCGCAGCCCGGTCTGGGCACTGCGATCGACGGGGTACTGATCTCCAGGGTCGAGGCACCCACCAAGCCGGCGACATCGATGTCCGGGGTCGTGCTGGCCCTGGTCGCTCAGGGCGCCAAGAGCCTGGCCGTGGGGGACCGCATCTTCCAGTACCGGGCCGGGCAGTACCTGGTCGCGTCGGTGGACCTGCCCATCAACGGGCAGGTCACCGAGGCCAGCCCGGAGCGGCCCGCCCTGGGGTTCGGGCTGGCGCTGCAGCCGTCCGCGATCGCCGAATTGCTGCTGCAGGCCGACCCGGCCGGCCTCCCGCGCGCAGGCCACGGCCCGCCACCCGGCGTCGCCGTCAGCGACGCGCCCGCCGAGTTGCTCGACGCCGTGGTCCGGCTGTTGCGCCTGCTTGATGCGCCCCTGGACGCCCAGGTGCTGGCGCCGCTGATCAAGCGGGAGATCCTGTGGCGGCTGATCACCGGAGAGCAGGGCGCGACCATCCGCCAGCTCGGGCTGGCCGATAGCGGCCTGGTCTACGTGGCCCGTGCGGTGCGGTGGATCCGTGATCATTACGCCGAGTCGTTCCGGGTGCAGGACGTGGCCCAGCTGTCCGGCATGAGCGTGTCCGCCTTCTACCGCAACTTCCAGGCCGTCACGGCGATGAGCCCGATCCAGTTCCAGAAGCAGATCCGGCTGCAGGAAGCACGGCTGCTGCTGGCCGCGCGCCGCGGCGATGTCACCGGTGTCGGCTATGTGGTGGGATACGACAGCCCATCTCAGTTCAGCCGCGAGTACCGCCGCCAGTTTGGCGCCCCGCCGAGCCACGACGCAGCCCGCCTCGCCGGGTCTGCTACCCCCGCCACCCTGCCCTGACCGTCCCGGCGTAGCGCGCCTCGGCGCGGGCGCTGCTGGATCTACCTATGGCGGTGCTGGATCTACCTGCGGCGGTGCTGGATCTACCTATGTCGGTGGCTCCCGGACCACATACTTAGCTGGTCCGGGGGCCACCGACCCCCGGAGCTTTCGCCTCCAGCTAGCGCCAGTCAGCGCCGGGGCGGCCCGGTGCTATCCCGGACCACCAGGCTGGTGGCCAGCTCGACGTGGTGCGCCTCGCCGGCCACCGTGGCCGGATCGGACCGCAGCAGGCCGAACGCGGTGGCGGCCATGGCTGCCAGCGGCTGCCGGACCGTGGTCAGCGGCGGGGTCGCCCACGAGGCCACCGGCACGTCGTCGAAGCCCACCACGCTCAGGTCGTCCGGGGCGCGCAGCCCGCGTTCGGCTAGCACTTGCAGCACACCGAACGCCTGGGCGTCATTGCCAGTCACGACGGCCGTGGGCGGCTGCGGCAGCGACAGCAGCCCGGCGGCCTGGGCGCGGCCGCCGGAGACCACAAAGTCGTCCCGGCGGATCAGCTCGTTGTCCGGGCTCAGCCCGGCCGCCTGCAGGGCGGCCCGGTAACCGTCCAGCCGGGCCCGGGCGGACCACAGACCGGGCGGGCCGCCGATGATGGCGATCCGGCGGTGGCCCAGCTCGATCAGGTGCCGGGTGGCGGTCATGCCGCCCAGCCAGTTGGTCGTACCGACCGAACGGATATCCGGGCCTGGCTCGGTCGGCGGGTCGATGGCCACCAGCGGGATCCGGGCCGCGGCCAGCCGCTGCAGTTCCCGGCTGCCTGGCAGGTGCAGGACGCACAGCGCGCCATCGGTGCCCCGGGCCGCGGCCCGGTCCAGCCACCCGCCGAATTCCGCGGGCGAGTGAGCCGTCGTCGCGATGACGCTGGTGCCGGCCTCGTTGGCGGCCGCCATGGTGCCGCGCAGCAGTTCCTCGGCCCACGGGCTGTGCAGGTCCGCGATCAGCAGGTCCACGACGCCGAAGCCGAGCCGGGATGCCACCTGGTAGCCATGCTGCCGGAGCAGCGCGGCGATCCGGGCCCGGGTGCCGGCCGCGACGTCGGTCCGCCCGTTGAGCACCTTGGACACCGCCGATACCGACACCCCCGCGTCGGCGGCGATCTCGACCAGGGTGCTACGCCGGACCTCACTGCGCCGGACCTCACTGCGCCGGACCTCACTGCGCCGGACCTCACTGCGCCGGACCTCGCTGGGGCGGCCTTCGCGAGCCACGGCGGCTCCTTTTCGAAAATTATCCAGCACTGCGCCGTGCGCGCTGTCATCTTAGTATCACCCACGAGCAGCAGAAATCTCTATTGACCTGATTTGGGCGCGAATCTAGCCTGAGCGTTGGGGGAGGAACATTTTTCGAGAAGGGTGCGCCCGTGACTGCCAATCCTCCGGCCCTGCAGCTGTACACCCTGCGCGAGCAGATCGCCCGCCGCCGGGCCGGCATCTTGGCCCAGGTCGCCGCCCTGGGCTACGGCGCAGTGGAGCCGTTCAACATCCTCGACGACCCGGACGGGCTGCGGGCCGACCTGGATGCGGCGGGCCTGGCCGCGTGCAGCGTGCACGCCGTGCCGTTCGGCGAGCAGGCCGAGGCCGTCGCCAAGGCCGCCCAGACCCTCGGCGCGGACACCGTCATCGTCCCGTACCAGGCGCCAGCCCGGTTCGCCGACGCCGGCAGCGTGCGGGCGCTGGCTAGCGATCTCAACGAGGCCGCCGCCCAGGCGGCCGGGCACGGCTTGCGGGTGGGCTACCACAATCACGATTTCGAGCTCTCCTCGCTGATCGGCGGGGCACCCGCCCTGGAAGTGCTCGCGGATCAGCTGGACGACGCCGTGCTGCTCGAGCTGGACACCTACTGGGCGGCGGTGGGCGGCCAGGACGTGCCAGCCCTGCTGGGCCGGCTGGGCGACCGGGTCCGCTACCTGCACGTCAAGGACGGCCCGGTGGTCAACCGGCAGGACTTCATGACCGCGGTCGGCTCCGGCCGGATGCCGGTAGCCGAGATCCTGGCCGCGAGCCCGTCCGCGGAATGGCACGTGGTCGAGCTGGACCGCTGCGCGACCGACATGATGACCGCGGTCGGCGACAGCCTGGCCTGGCTGGCCGCTCACGGCCTGGCCGAGCCGGTCGGCACCCGGGCGGCCCGATGACCGGGCGGGCCGGGGAGCGGGCCCCGTCGGTGTCGCCGTCGTCGGCTGCGGGACCATCAGCAACCAGTACCTGGACAACCTGACCTCGTTCGCCGACCTGAGCGTGGTGTTCTGTGCCGACCTGGATCTCGAGCGGGCCAAGGCCCAGGCTGCCGCGTACGGGGTACCGGAGGCGGGAACGGTGGCGCAGGCGCTGGACCGCCCGGACGTCGAGATCGTGGTCAACCTGACCATCCCGGCCGCGCACGCCGAGGTCACCTCGGCCGCCCTGGCGGCCGGTAAGAACGTCTGGGCGGAGAAGCCGCTCGCCCTGGACGCTGTCACCGGGAGCGCCTGCTGGCCGAGGCCGCCAGGCCGGGTGCTGCTCGGCTGCGCGCCCGACACCGGGCTCGGCGCTGGCCTGCAGACCGCCCGGCGGCGATCGACGACGCCGGATCGGAGTGCCGCAGACGGCGCTAGCCCTGATGCAAGGTCCTGGCCCAGAGCGCTGGCATCCCGACCCGGCGTTCCTGTTCCAGCCCGGCGCGGGACCGCTCTTCGACATCGGCCCCTACTACCTGTCCTGGCTGGCCACCCTCTTCGGCCCGGCCGAACGGGTCGCGGCCGCGGGCCGCCGCAGCCGCGACACCCGGGTCATCGGCCGCGGGCCGAAGGCCGGCACGAGTTCGCGGTCGAGGTCCCCACGCATTTCTCGGCGCTGATCGAGTACGAGCGCGGCCCGGTGGCGACGCTCGTGCTCAGCTTCGAGTCGCCGCTGTCGCGCCAGGGTTTCGTCGAGATCACCGGCACCGAGGCCACGATGTCCCTGCCGGACCCGAACCGGTTCGACGGCGAGCTGCGGCTCCGCTCGGCCGACGCCGCCGACTGGGAGGTCGTGCCGGCCACCGGCCCCGCCGACGGCCGCGGGCTCGGCGTGCTGGACCTGGCCCGCGTGCTGCGTCACGGCGGCTCGCTGCGCGCCCCCGGCGAACTCGGCCTGCATGTACTGGACACCATGGAGGCGATCGACCGGTCCGCGGCCGCCCACTCCTTCGAGCCGGTGCGGCTCCTCCTTCGACCTGCCCGCCGCCCTGGACTCCGGCTGGGACCCGAAGGCGCAGACTCCAGGATCGGCCGACGGCACGCCTCAGAGGGAGGGAAACGCGTGGAGCAGACAGCGGACCGGCCAGTGCTCGGGGTGGGCATGGTCGGCTACGCCTTCATGGGCGCGGCCCATTCGCAGGCCTGGCGGACCGCCCCGCACGTGTTCGACCTGCCGCTGCGGCCCGCCATGGCCGCGCTGTGCGGGCGGGACGCGACCGCGGTGCGGGCGGCCGCGGACCGGCTCGGCTGGGCGGCCACCCAGACCGACTGGCGCACGCTGATCGAGCGGGATGACGTGGACCTGGTGGACGTGTGCACGCCGGGCGACTCGCACGCCGAGGTGGCCATCGCGGCGCTGGCGGCCGGAAAGCACGTGCTGTGCGAGAAGCCACTGGCCAACACCGAGGCCGAGGCCGAGGCCATGGCAGCGCGGCGGAGCGCGCCGCCACCCGCGGCGTCCGCTCGATGATCGGGTTCAACTACCGCCGCGTCCCGGCCGTCGTGCTAGCCCGCCAGCTGGTGGCCGATGGCCGGATCGGCCAGATCCGCCACGTCCGGGCCAGCTACCTGCAGGACTGGCTGGTCGACCCGGCCTCCCCGCTGACGTGGCGGCTGCAGCGCGAACGGGCCGGATCGGGCGCGCTGGGTGACCTGGGCGCGCACATCGTCGACCTGGCCCAGTACCTGACCGGCGAACTGGTCACCGGGGTATCCGCGGTCACCACCACCTTCGTCGGCGAGCGCCCGCGCGAGGCGGGCGGCGGCTCCGGCCCGGTGACCGTCGACGACGCCGCGGTGTTCACCGCCCGGCTGGGCGCGGCCACGCTGGCCACGTTCGAGGCGACCAGGTTCGCCACTGGGCACAAGAACCAGCTCCGCATCGAGCTGAACGGGGAGCGTGGCAGCCTGGTTTTCGACCTCGAACGACTGAACGAGCTGGGGTTCACGACCACACCGACGACCCAGCCACGGCGGGCTTCCGCACGATCCTGGTCACCGAGCCCAATCACCCGTACCTGTCCGCCTGGTGGCCGCCGGGCCACGTGCTCGGCTGGGAGCACACCTTCACCCATGAGGTCCGGGACCTGGTGACCGCGATCGCCGGCGGCACCGACCCAGTCCCGTCGTTCGCCGATGGCCTGCAGGTGCAGCGCGTCCTGGCCGCCGTCGAGCGCAGCGCCGACCCACGATTCCAGCTGGACGCCCGTAGCTGCGAACCCCGTACCCGCGAACTTTGTTTCCGCGACGTACGTAAGGGAGCCCGCGATGTCCCGACCCTTCACCTTGTTCACCGGCCAGTGGGCCGACCTGCCGCTGGAAGAGATCTGCGGCCACGTCCGTGAGTGGGGGTACGACGGCCTGGAGCTGGCCTGCTGGGGTGATCACTTCGACGTCCAGCGCGCGCTGACCGAGGACGGCTACCTGGCCGGACGGCATGAGCTGCTGGCCAAGTACGACCTGAAGTGCTGGGCCATCTCCAACCACCTGACTGGCCAGGCCGTCTGTGACCACCCCATCGACGAACGTCACCAGGGCATCTTGCCCGCGAGGATCTGGGGCGACGGCGAACCCGAAGGCGTCCGCCAGCGTGCCGCCGCCGAACTGGCCGACACCGCCCGGGCCGCGGCCGCGTTCGGGGTGGACACCGTGATCGGCTTCACCGGCTCGTCGATCTGGCACACCGTGGCCATGTTCCCGCCGGTCCCCGAGACCATGATCGAGGCCGGCTATCAGGACTTCGCGGACCGCTGGAACCCGATCCTGGACGTCTTCGACGCCGAGGGCGTCCGGTTCGCGCATGAGGTCCACCCCAGCGAGATCGCCTATGACTTCTGGACCACGCACCGGGCCCTGGAGGCCGTGGACAACCGGCCCGCGTTCGGCCTGAACTTCGACCCCAGCCACTTTGTCTGGCAGGACCTGGACCCGGTCGCGTTCCTGGACGCGTACCAGGACCGGATTTACCACGTGGACTGCAAGGAGGCCCGCAAGCGGCTGGACGGCCGCAGCGGCCGCCTGGGCTCACACCTGCCCTGGGGCGACCCGCATCGGGGCTGGGACTTCGTCTCGGCCGGCCGCGGCGACATCCGCTGGGAGGACATCTTCCGGATGCTGAACTCGATCGGCTACTCCGGTCCCGATCTCCATCGAGTGGGAAGACGCCGGCATGGATCGCCTGCGCGGCGCGGCCGAAGCCATCACCTTCCTGCGCCATTTCGACTTCGAGCCACCCGAGGCCTCCTTCGACGCCGCGTTCAGCTCGGGAAACTGACCCGCGGCGGTTCCGGTCATGGTCAGCGGCCTGACTACCATGGGCTGATGGCCGTCATCAGGACCGCATGACCGCGTCGTCGCCGCTGCCAGGCGTGCTGGCCTCGCTGGGACCCGTGCTGGACCACTACGGGTACCTGGCCGTCGCTGGGCTGGTCCTGGTGGAAGACTTCGGCATCCCGGTGCCGGGCGAGACGGTGCTGATCGCCGCCTCGGTCTACGCGGGCGTGGGCCGGATGAACATCGTGGCCGTCGGCCTGATCGCGGTGGCTGCCGCGGTCGTCGGGGACAACATCGGCTATCTCATCGGCCGCACCGGCGGCCGGGCGCTGGCGCTGCGGTACGGCCGGTATGTGTTCCTGACCCCGGCGCGGCTGGACCGGGCCGAGGCATTCTTCGCGCGGCACGGCGGCAAGGTCGTCACCGTGGCCAGGTTCCTGGAGGGGCTCCGGCAGGCCAACGGGATCATCGCCGGGATCAGCGGCATGCACTGGCTGAAGTTCGCCGCCTACAATCTCCTGGGCGCCGTGCTGTGGGCCGGCCTGTGGTGCACGCTCGGTGTTGTGGCCGGCAACCACATCGGGACCATCTACACCCAGATCACCCGGTACTCGCTCTACGTCCTGATCGCCCTGGGTGTCGTGGTCGTGGCCATGGTCACCCGCCACCTGATCCGCCACCACGCCGCCCGGCGGGGTGGCACCCAGGAGGCCGGCAAGCCCGGCGCCGCCCCGGACCGCGGCTAGCCGGAGAGCGATCGGGTCAGGCGGCGAGCTGGCCCGGCGCCGGGCGCAGCGCGCCGGCGGATGCCCTGAGCGCCTCGGATACCACGGCCCGGGCGACGGCCACGGCGGCGTACCGTCCCGGCGCGTCAACGGTGACGACCGCGACGACCCGGCCGGCCGCAGGCGTGCTGACGACGCTGGCCGACCTGCGCCACGCCGCCTGCGAGGCGGCCGCGGCGAACGCGTCGGCATCGAGCGGCTGGCCGTCCGCGCACGGAACCGAGATGGTGACGGTGTGCGGGCTGAATGTCTCGTCCATGCTCAGGACCATAGGTCCGGCGTCTGACATTTACCCTCGGTGATTCCTGCGAGAAGGCTCTGTGTGTCAGCCGGCCGACGGTGTCAGCGAATCGATCCACCGTTCGAGCCGCTCGCCCTCGGCGGTGATCAGGCCGGGGTCGCGCAGCGCACTGGCCAGCACGGTGATGCCTTCGTAGGAGGCGATCAGGGCCACCGCCAGCTCCCGGGCGTCGTCCCGGCCCATGGCCTGGAACTGCGGCTCGGCCCAGTCGATGACGCTGGACAGCACACCTGCGGCCTCGGTGCGCAGGACGTCGTCGCGTTTGTCCAGCTCGGTACTGAGCGAGCCGATCGGGCAGCCGAAGCTCGCCAGCCGTTCCCGCCGTGAGGTCAGGGCCCGGAGCAGCGCCTTGAGCCTGTCGGCCGGCTGCTCGTGCTGGTCCAGCTCGGCGCTCATCACCTCGTAGGTGTGCCCGTATCTCTCGATGACCGCGGACACCAGGGCGTCCTTGGTCCGGAAGTAGTAGTAGACGTTGCCGAGCGGGACCTCGGCCGCGGCCGCGATATCAGCCAGCGTCGCCTTCTCCACCCCGTGCTGATGGAACACCTGCTGGGCCGCCGTGACCAGCCGGTCGCGCTTGCCCGCCTTGCGCGCCGCTGGCCGTTCTCCGGCCGCTGGCGTCTCTACTGAGTTAGTCACCTAACAAAGTATAGACAAGGAAGCCGCCAACGGCTACCTTCTAAGTTAGTCAACTAACTAAAGGAGTTGAGATCATGACCGGCTCCGAACCTGCCGCCACGCCACCGCCGGACAGCGCGGCCGCTGCGTCCCCGGACATCGCGGTCGCCACGGTGCCGGACCGCCGCCGCTGGCTGATCCTGGCCGTGATCGGGGTGGCGCAGCTGATGGTGGTGCTGGACGCCACGATCGTGAACATTGCCCTGCCCTCGGCCCAGCGGGCGCTGGGCTTTTCCAGCGATGGCCGGCAGTGGGTCATTACCGCCTATGCGCTGGCCTTCGGCAGCCTGCTGGTGGTCGGCGGACGGCTATCGGACCTGCTGGGCCGCAAGCGCACGTTCGTCACCGGGCTGGCCGGGTTCGCGATCGCCTCGGCCGCGGGTGGCGCCGCGCCAGGCTTCGCCGAGCTGGTGGCCGCGCGGGCCGTTCAGGGCGCCTTCGGAGCGCTGCTGGCCCCGTCCGCCCTGGCCCTGCTGACCACGACGTTCACCGACGCCCGTGAGCGCGGCAAGGCGCTGGGTATCTTCACCGCGATCGCCGGCGGCGGCGGCGCGATCGGGCTGATCCTGGGCGGCGTCCTCACCGAGTACCTGTCCTGGCGCTGGTGCCTGTACGTCAACGTCATCTTCGCCGTCGTGGCCCTGGCCGGGGCCATCCCGTTGCTCGTCAGCCAGCCGCGGCGCGGCGGAGCCGGATTCGACCTGCCCGGCGCCCTGCTGGCCGTGGGCGGGCTGACCGGCATCGTGTACGGCTGCAGCCAGGCCGCGGCCGATGGCTGGGGCAGCGCGACCACGGCCGGGCCGATCGTGGCAGGCGTGGTCCTGCTGGTGGCCTTCGTCGTGGTGGAGCGCCGGGTGGCCCGGCCGCTGGTGCCGCTGGGCATCATCACCGACCGCACCCGGGGAACCGCCTACCTCGGCGCGCTCATCGGCGGGATCGGCCTGATCGGGAGTGTTCTGCTCATCACCTACTACCTCCAGGGCGTGCTCGGGTTCAGCCCGCTGCGCGCCGGGCTCGCCTTCCTGCCATTCGTGGCCGGGGTGGTGGTGGCCGCCAACGCAGTGAGCAACGTGGGCCTGAAGCGGTTCGGGCCCAGGGCGGTCGTGCCCACCAGCATGATCCTGGCCGGAGCGGCGGCCGCCTGGCTGACCGGCCTCAGCGTCCACGGCGGCTACGGCTGGCACGTGGCCCCGGCGCTGGTGCTGATCGGGCTGGGAACCGGTGGCGTGGTGACCACGGCCTTCAGCCTGGGCCCCGCCGGTGCCCGCCGGGCCGACAGCGGCGTGGCCGCCGCCCTGGTGAACAGCAGCAACCAGGTTGGCGGTTCCCTGGGCGCCGCGCTGCTCAACACCATTGCCACCAGCGCCGCGGCCAGCTACCTGGTCGGGGCCGGGCCGCATCCCAGCCCGCTGGCCGCCACCGTGCACGGCGACGTCGTCGCCTTCACCTTCCTGGCCGCCCTGTTCGCCGCCGGTGCCGTGGTCACCACCCTGCTCTTTCCGCGGCGATCCCGCCTGGCTGCCGGGCCCACTGCTGGCCCTGCCAGACTGAGGCCTGACGTACTGATGGAACCACTCGACTAGCGCGGTCGCGGACGAGCGCGGCCGCCAGGGACCCGGGGGCTGCCGATGGAATCGACCGCGACGACGTCCGCCGCCCCGGCGTCCCGGCTTCAGGGCGAGTCGGTGGCCGTGCGGACGCGCCAGCTGGTGGCGGCGCGCCGCCGGGCCACCGCCCTGCTGGCCGCGGTCGCGGCGGTGTTCATCGGCGTGACCGCGGCCGGCGCCCACGGGACCCTGCTCGGCTATATCCAGGCCGCCGCCGAGGCTTCCATGGTGGGCGGGATCGCCGACTGGTTCGCGGTGACCGCCCTGTTCCGGCGGCCGCTGGGGCTGCCGATCCCGCACACCGCGCTGATCGTCGAGCGCAAGGATCAGTTCGCCGCCACGCTCGGCCAGTTCGTTCAGGAAAACTTCCTCAACGCCGACGTGCTGGCCGAGCGGATCCGCTCCGCCCGGCTGGTCACCCGGCTGGCGGACTGGCTCGCGGACGCGGCCAACGCTGCCAGCCTGGCCGGGCACGCCGCGGACCTGGTGGTGACCGTGGTCGAGGCGCTCCGGGACGAGGATGTCCAGCGCACCCTCACCGCCGAACTGACCCGCGCAATCGATGCCATCGAGGTGGCACCGCTCGCCGGGCGGGCGCTGCGGCTCGTCATCGCCGAGGGCCAGCACACCGAAATTTTCGACACGATCCTGTCGGCGGCCGACCGCTACCTGGATGGCCACCGCGAAGAGCTCCGCCAGCTATTCGAGACCGAGGCGCCCCGCTGGATACCCGACGCGGTGTACCGGCGGGTCTTCGACCGGCTGTACGCGCGGCTGCGCCAGCGGCTGGCCGACATGGCCGCCGACCCGAACGATGACACCCGCCGCCAGTTCGAGATGTGGATCGCCGGCCTGCCCGAACGCCTGGAGACCGACCCGGACCTGCGCGAGCGGGGCGAGCGGCTCAAGCGCGAGGTGCTGGGCAGCGCTGGCCTGCGGGACTGGTCCTCCTCACTGTGGCAGAAGGCCAAGGAGACCCTGCGCACCCAGGCCGCCGACCCGGAATCTGAGCTCCGGCGCCGGATGGCCGGGCTGCTGGTCGCAGCCCGCCGCCGCCTGGAGTCGGACCGGCGCCTGCACGACGGCCTGGAGCGGATGGTGGAGTCCGGAGCCCGGGCCCTGGCCGACCAGTTCCACGACGAGCTGGCCGGGCTGGTCACCGGCACCATCGAACGCTGGGATGCCGCCGAGACCTCGAGCCAGCTGGAGCTGCTCCTCGGCCACGACCTGCAGTACATCCGGATCAATGGCACCGTAGTGGGCGCTGGCATCGGCCTGGCCCTGCACGCCATCTCCCTGGCGCTGGCCTAGCCGGTGGCCCCACCGCGGGTGCGACCAGCGCTCAGGCCGTGGGGCCCGCGTTTGGCGCCAGGCCCGCGGCGCGGACGCACAGGGAACAATCCGGGTAGTCAGCGCCGCGCGCCGAAAGCGGCACAGGAGACCAGATGCGGCGTCCCCGGACGGGCCATCCGGAGCATCGCGGCGCCGACGCCGGCCTCGCCGACCATCAAGTCGGGGGCCCACAGGCCGGGTTTGTCCGACGGCCATCCGGCCGCCGTGCGGTAAGTGACCAGGTTCTCGGCCAGCAGCGCGGCAGCGCTGGCCGGGGCTGGGTCGTGAGTCGCCTGGGCGACGTCGAGCAGCGCCTCCAGGTTGCCTGAAAGGCCGTGACACTGCGTGGTGCCGACCCATCCGGCAGGGATCGCCGTCCTGGCTGCCCGGCGGGCCGCCGTCACGTGCGCCAGGTCACCGGTCGCGACATACGCCCGGAGCAGGAAGCGGGCCATACCCGGTCCGCCGTGGCACCAGTTCGTGCCGTAGGGCCTGGCTGGCTCGTCGATCCCGCGCCAGGACAGCCCGCTGCCGTCGGTGAGCGCCGGCTGCCCCCGCCCAGCCACCCAGCTGGCGAGCTCCTGGCAGGCCTCGGTAGCCGCCGGATCGCCACTGGCCACGCTGTACTCGGCCAGGAAATAACCAACTCCGGCGGTGCCGTGCGACATGCCAGCGTACTCCCGCCCGCTTAGCCGCTCGAAGTCGTCAGGAAGCCGCCACACCGGCCGGTCCGGTGGCCGTCGCCTGAGCAGCTCGGCGGCGCAGCGGCCGGCCGTCTCCAGGGCCCGCTCGTCATCGGCGGAGTGCCACAGGGCCAGGCAGTAGAGACCGATTCCGGCCAGGCCGGTCATCAGGTCCGGGGACCGCACCGTGCCAGGGTCGAGGCAGGCAAGCATGGCACTGGCGCGGCGCCGCCAGGTTTCATCCCCGGTGGCCCGGTACAGCCGCAGGTACAGCAGGGCTGGCCCGCACTCGCCGAAGTACAGCCCGGGCATCGGCTCTTGCCGGGGCACCGGCGGCTCGGTCTCGGCAAGCCACGTACCGCACCGGGCCGCGACTTCGAGCGCATCCGGCCGGTCAGCCGCGTCGGCCAGGTCGCAGAGGAACAGCGCGGACCCGCTCGACCCCGCGTACAGGTCGCGGCACGGCTGGCTGGCGATGGTGGGGTGGTCTGAGCACCAGTACGCGTGCCGGCTGTCTCCGGCGGCTGCCGTGATGATCCTGTCACCGATCTCAACCGCACACGCCAGCCAGCCGGCGGCCGGAGGCGGGTCCAGCCGCGGGGCCGCCGCGGAGCGCTGCGGCTACCGCAGCTGGCGTCGGGAAGCGGGCGGATCGTTCGGCGGCGACGCAGCGGGCGGCCACACCATAGACCGGGTTAGCGGGCTCACGGGAGGCTTCGAGCGCGGCGACCCGGCCCAGGTCGGGCAGGAGCGACGCATCGGTGAGTGTGGCCGCGGTGAGCAGCGTCGCGCCGATCGAGTAGACGTCATCGGCAATCGCCCGGCCCGTGCCTGGGTCGGCCTGCTGCGGGGAGCAATAGCCCGGCGTGCCCATCCCGCCTACTGGGGTGGTTCCCGGTGGGCCCGCGAGCTCGAGGTCGATGAGCCGCAGCCCGTCGAGGGTCAGCACCAAGTTGGCGGGTTTGATGTCGCCGCAGACGTACCCGGCCGCGTGCAGGCGCGACACCGCATCGCACAATGAGTCGGCCCAGGACCTGAGCAGACCGGCGGGCGGGCGTATCCCGTCGGTGGCGAGACCGGACAGCGCCGCACTGAGTGTAGAGCCGGGGATCGGTGCGTACACCAGGAAGGAGCTCGCCGGCCCGTCCCAGAAGTCGATCAGCTGCGGCGCAATGCTGTCGGGCCCGACCGCGGTCAGGCAGCTGGCCTCATCGGCCAGCCGTGCCCGGGCGTCGCGGCCGGTCACGTCTTCCATCGTGTGGGCGTACGCCTCCTTGACGACCACCAGGGTGCCACCGGAGTCGTCGTCGGCGAAGCCCAGAAAGGTGCTGCCCTTGGAACTGCGCGCCACCTGGTAGGTGAGCACGTACCTGTCCCTGAGTACCCGGTGCAGGCTGGCGGCTGGCGCCGGGTCGGCCGCCCTGTCGTCTACCTGCCAGCCGTCACCGGCCCGCACGGCCGGCGCAATCCGCCCAGTCGGCACTTGCACCCAGAGTTGGGCGAACGAACCCTCCCGGGAGTAGACCAGGCTGTGCTCCGCGTAAGGCTGCTCGTGGGGGATCCGCGGCCCGGAGAGACCCCAGGTGGCCTGGTGCAGCAGGGCGGCGAGCTCGCCCGCCGCCGCGGCATCAGCCGGATAGGCGGTGAGGAATTTGCCGACCTGGGTTGGGCCGCCCTGCCCGCCGGACTGAAAGGAGAGCTGGCGCAGGGTAGCCACATGCTTGAAGGCGACCTTACGCTCCGCCAGCACCGGCAAGCACTGGGCCAGCACGTCGGCGGCGTCGGTCACCGAGGCTGATACGTGGATTTTGGTGCCCGCCTCGGCCATCAGGGCCGGTGGTGGCGGCGCATACTCGGTCCAGAACCCGGCCGGGGCCGTGCTGACCCGCCACCCGTCGAGCAGCGTGCCGTCTGCCACCACGCAGGCAACCCGCTGCAGCGCGTCGGGTTCGCTCATCCGGCCACGTCCGCGAGCCGCTGGGCAGCTCGGTCCAGCTGACCGGTCATGGCCAGCCGCTCCAGCCCGCTCAGGGGTACGCGCAGGGACGACGCTCCGGCGAACGGCCACCGGCTGGGGTCACCACCAACGACGGCGGGCAGATCAGCCAGCAAGCTGCGCGCCTCGGTGAAGTCGCCCGCGGTTATCGCCACCCGGGCCATGTTCACCCCCAGGTGCAGCTGCCTGCCGGTGAGGTAATCGTGTCCCCAGGTGCCGGACAGCTCGGCGCAGGCGTCGAGTGCGTCGAGCAACTGCTGCCGGGCCCGGTCATGGCTGCCCGTCAGCCAGCTGACCAGCGCCCAGACTGGCCGTGCCGCCACCTCGACCACGCTGTGCAGCTCGATGTGGCCAGGTGCGGGCATACCGTCGGCCAGGGCGCCGAGCTGGCGCCTGGCCCCATCTGCGTCACCGGACTTCGCCGTCAGGGCCGCGTGGTGGTAGTACTCGCACAGCACTCTGACCAGGATCACATCCTCGGCCCGGTGCCGGGAGAACAGGAGTGTCAGCTGACGGCGGAGCATCGTGGGCGCCAGGTGGACGTCGGGTGCTGTCCACCTGTCAGCTACATGATGAACGTTTCCGGGCATCCCGTTACCTGTGAGCCCATGTCGCACGTAAGGCAGCAGTGGCTGCAGCAGCAGTCCCAGGTCCAGATTGCGGCCTCGGTCTGGAACGAGGGGTCCTGGAAGTCCTCAGCCGCCATCGCCTTGGACAGTGGCTGCGGGACGCCGCGCTCCTCGAGCAATTCCGCGAACAAGGCTGGCGTGTTGATCCGCCGCTTGGGGTTCTCCGGCGTCTCCGGCTGCTGTTGCCGGGCGATTAGTTCCTTACGCATGGTGCGGACGGTCTGCAAGGCCTCGTGGTAGCTGGCGATCTGCCGCTGTACGGTTTCCATGACGCGGGCGGCGATGTCGAGGTCGTCCTCGATATCGTGGTCCTGGTGACGGTAGAAGTTAGGCATCGGCAGCTTTCTGCTCGGTAGCGAGATGAGTATCTGATGCCGCGGGCGAGGACGCCACAAAAGCAGGCGTGAGCCGTAACGTCATGAAATTCCGTAGCGCAAAACCGCTGTTAACGGTCATTTCCCCCACCCTCATCGGCATGTGCAGTCCCGGTGTTCAGCTGAGCTGGTGCACCCGGACCGATGTATGCACGACTAACTCTCGTAACTATGGACTCGGATGTGGAGGCCATGTGAAGGGCGCGTGGAGATGGTGTGGAGACCCTCCCGCCTTAACCAGGGCACGCCGAGCCAAGCCGGCCGCGGCGAACTCGGCACGGGCCGGATAATGTCCTTGTCGCTGCTATGTCCGCGGCTCCCGTAATTGGAGGTTGTCAATGGGCGCGATCGCCGACGAGCGCTTCTTCGCCGAGCTGCGCGACCGTACGGCCGAACTGGCCCGGATCATCGACGACGACCTGGACCGCCCGGTCCCGGCCTGCCCGGGATGGACGTTCCGACAGCTGGCCACTCATCTCGGCCGCGGCCACCGGTGGGCGGCCCATATTGTGGCTACCCGGGCGACCGGGCCGGTCCCGACCCGCGAGGTCCCGGATGGGAAGCTGCCTGCCGATCCGGCCGAACACGGGCCCTGGCTCAACGCCAGCGCCGACCTGGTGGCCGAGGCGGTCACGGCCGCCGGCAGCGACCAGGCGTGGACGCTCGTCGGTATGCGCCCCGCCAGCTGGTGGGCACGCCGCCGGGCGCACGAGACCGCCGTGCACCTGGCCGACGCCCAGCTCGCCACCGGCCGGCAGGTCGATCTCGCCGCTGACGTGGCCGCGGACGGCGTCGACGAGTGGCTCGGCATGGTGGCCGCCGGCCGGGTGCCAGCAGCCGGACTGCGAGGGGACAGCCAGACCCTGCACTTCCACGCCACCGACCCCGGGCTGTCCGGCACCGGCGAGTGGCTGGTTACCCGCACCCCGTCCGGTGTCAGCGTTGAGCCGGGCCACGCCAAGGCCGACGTCGCAGTCCGCGGTCCCGCGACCGGCCTGCTGCTCGTCCTGACTCGTCGCCTGCCGCCCGCCCCCCTGTCGGCTGCGGGCGGCGTCGAGGTTCTCGGCGACCAGGCCCTGCTGGACCACTGGCTCGAGAACACCCCGTTCTGACATCCGGACGCGCCCACGGGAGGATCGGGTCATGTCGTACAGCAAAGACATCGGTGAGGTCAGCGCGCGCTACCGGCCAGCTGGCGAGCTGCCGTCAGTGACGTACCCGTCCGGTACCCATGTGGTGTTCACCGCCCCGGGCTCGGCGACCAGCGGCCAGTACGGCCTGTTCGAGTGGAACATGAACGGGACGCCCGGCGGCGCCGACCCGCACTTCCACAAGACGTTCTCCGAGTCCTTCTATGTCATGGAGGGAAAGGTCCGGCTGTTCAACGGGGAAACTTGGATCGACGCCGTGAAGGGTGACTTCCTCTACGTTCCGCAGGGCGGGATCCACGCCTTTTCCAACGAGAGCGGCGCTCCGGCCCGGATGCTCATCCTGTTCGCTCCCGCCCCGCCCCGCGAGGAGTATTTCCGGGAGCTGGCCGATATCCGCTCGTCCGGGCGCGCCATGACGGACGAGGACTGGATCGAGGTGTGGGGCCGCCACGACCAGTACCCGGCCTGACGCCCGTCCGGCCCCCGCTGGACGGGTAACGCGCGAGCCTCCGGCGGTTCACCGGATGGGCGATGGGCCAGCCGGGGATCGGCGATCCCCCGGGTAACCGCTCTCTGCCCGCGTCCTGGCTGAGCGGCCTCAGCGGGTCAGTGCCCTGAGGATTCCGGCTACGGAGGAGCTGACATGCTCCTCTCCCCACGCGGTCAGGAAGGCCGGCCGGCCATGTCCAGCACGGTCACGATGATGACCGGCACGATGACGCTGCGCACGCCCCGGAAGGCGTGCTGGCCGGCGGCATATGATCCACCGCCAGCCAGATGAACAGGAACGAGCTGCCCCAGATGACCGAGGTGGCCATGAACAGCAGCCGCGACTTCCGCGTCACGGCACCCGGCTACCCACGATGACCCGGTTATGCCCCGCCCGGGATGGCGCCAGGTTATTTCTCGCCGAGCTTCCTGGCGAGTTCGTCACGCCCCATCTTCGAGCGTCCGGGCAGCTCACGCTGCTTGGCCAGCTCGTATAGCTCAAACCCCAGGCTCGGGGGGCCGCCGGTCCAGGTAGGCGGTCATCCGGGTGAGCAGCCCGGTGGCCCGGCGCAGGTCGCCGGACGCGGGTGGCGCGGGCTTGGACGCCAGCGCGTCTAGCCGGGGAGCCAGGCCGGGCCGCGCCGAGCGGGCCAGCCCGATGCAGATGCGGGCGGCGTCCCTGACCACCTGGGGGTCGGCGCTCCAGATCACCTCGAAGCGGCGGCCTCCGTCAGGGGTTTCCTGCTGGCCCGGCAGCTCCCAGCCGGTCACGCAGGCACAGTGATCCGGCGCGTCGCACACCAGGGCCCATTCACGGCGCAGCGCCGCGTCCGGGGCCAGTGGCACCGTGACGGGCGCCCCCGGGTAGGCCGAAGCGGTACCGCCACGATCGGCGAAGTCGGCGAAGACCACGGCAAGTTCGGCCGTCCGGGCCAGCTCGTTCCAGCGTTTCTCAGACTGCCCGAAATAGCGGTCTAGCTGGAAGCTGGCGAACAGGGCCGGCCGCTCAGCCAGGGCGCAGCACTCATCCTCGATGGCGCGGGTCAGCACCAGCAGGGTGCTTTTGCGCAGCACCTGCGGGATGAGTCCGGGATGGCGGCGGCGCAGGCCGGCGAAGACGGACGGCTCGGCCGAAGCCACCTGGGCGGTGGCCTGACCGATCGCGGCGGCCAGGCTCATCCCGGTGGCGCGGAGCCGGAGCACCGATTCAACCAGGCCGGTGTCCTCCGGGCGGTAGCGGCGATGGCCGCCCTCGCCCCGGTGCGGCCGCGGAAACCCGTACCGGTCCTCCCAGCTCCGCAGCGTGGCCGCGGGCACGCTGGTACGCCGGGCTAGCTCGCCGATGGACAGGCCATCGTTCGCTTCGGTCACGGGCTCCGGTCCCTCCTCTTCATTATGCAGAGGTTTTATTACAAGTCATGTTTAACTATCTGGCACCCGGACAGAGGGGGCAAGTCATCTAGAGGAGGAAATCATGATCGAGCAACTGCACAACGCGGGCCTGCGTTCGGAGTACGCCTACATAGCCGGGTTCGCCAGCATCGGGCTGTCGTTCGTGGCCTGGGCGACGTCCATGAAGACGGAGGACGCCGGGACCGACCGGGCCGACCGGTGGGGCATCTTCGTGGGTCACTGGGCGCCGACCTTCTTCGGCTTGGGTAACGCGCTGCGGAGCTACGAGAAGTAACGCGATGGGCGACCGCAAAGGGTCTTCGAAGGTCGCCGCTCCGCCAGGCCAGTTATTCGGCTACCTCAGCGACATCCGTCACCTGCCACCGTACTTCGCCGCTATGACCAGCGCCGACCCGGGGCAAGAAGCGGTGCAGGTGGTGGCGGAAATGACCGGCACCCGCCGTGAGGGGGAGGCGTGGTTCCGGATCTGAGGGACCCGGAACTATCACGGTCACCTCCACGTCACCGGCGACGCTGGGGCCTCGCCGGTGACGGTAGTCCTGGATGCCGAGCGGCTCGATTCCGGCGATATCGACAGGGGCATCGCCGGCACCCCGGGCAAGCCGTCAGACGGCTGGAAGAAACCAGGGCCGAACGGGCTGCGGTGATCAGCCTCATCCGTTTCCGGCGAAGCTACGGCGCGGGCATCGTCATCGCCGCGAGTACGACCGCTGAAGAGCGGGGGGCCGGGGACCACCGCAGTCCCGCCCGGCCCGGCCGGTCCCGGCAAGCCGGCCATATGGTTCGCTGGCCCTATGCCAGCTCTCACCACCTTCCGCTCCCGCCTCGTCGCCCGTGAGCCGCTGTACGGTGCCTGGTCGGTGATCCCGTCCGCGCTGAGCGTGCGGCTGCTGGCCGCCGCTGGCCTGGACTACGTGGTGATCGACCTGCAGCACGGCGGGGCCGCCGAGGCCGACCTGCCCGCGATGACCAGCGCGGTCCGGCTGGCCGGGGCGACCCCGGTCGCCCGCGTGCGGCATGCGAGTACCGCCGACATCGGGCGGGCCCTCGACCTGGGCTGTGAGGGTGTCATCGTGCCGAACGTCGACTCGGCCAGCGAGGCCCGGCAGGTGGCAGGCGCGATCCGCTACCCGCCAGCCGGGTACCGGTCCGCGGGCGGCGTGCTAGCCGGAACCGACCCGTTCTGCCTGGTCATGGCCGAGTCGGCCGAGGCGGTCGGTGAACTGGACGCCACCCTGGCCGTTGATGGTGTCGACGGCCTTTATGTCGGCCCGCGCGACCTGTCGTTCTCGCTGGGGTGCGAGCCGGACCCGGACGACGCGGTGCTCGGGCCGGTCCTGGAGCGCATCTGGGCCGCCTGTGCCGCCGCGGGCAAGCCGGTCGGGGTGCACGCTACCGACGGCGCCGTCGCCCGCCGCTACCGTGACGCCGGCTCCACGCTCATCACCGTCGCCGACGACGCGGGCGCCATCACTCGCCATACCGCCGCCCAGCTCGGCCGGGCTCGCCCCTGACCTGCAGGATCTCCCAGCCTCCGCCCGACCGTAAGCCGACCGGGGGCCCGGTTACACGCTGTTTTACTCGTTCCGCCGCTTCGACCCGTGGGTGATGGCGGTGACCATGCAGCGCTCCCTGGACGGGATCGCCTTCCTGCTCTCGGCACGCCCCGACCTCGATCTGGCGCACTACGCCAGTGAACTCGTCGAGACCTTCGGCCGGGCTACCGCCGCTCCCTGGCCCCGGCCCCGGAGATGAAGGAGGAAACACATTGACTCCCCGTCACGATCACCGTCCCGATCCGGACGCCAGGCACGCGAGCCGGGCGGCCGTGAGCCGCCACTGAACCGTCTGGTCCGGATCATGCTGGTCAACCTGGGCGCCGGCCTGGTCATAACGGCCGTCATGCTCATCTGCCACGACCAGATCGTGGCCACCCAGCTCGCCGCCGCCTGGCCTCTAACTGGATGACGCATCCTTTCGTGGGTCGGCAGGCCCGGTTTGCATGACGGGTCGCCAGGGCCGGATAACCGGACCGGGTGACCCGTGATCACGCTGGTGAGGCCCTACGACCCATGATCATCGTCGCCCTCGCCTGGTGCCGGTGCCGCAACCGGCGCGGGGCGGCGCTGGGCTCCCGATCGGCCGGCTGGGAGCCGGCGGCCCAGGATGGCCGCCACCACCACGGCGGCCAGGGCCGGGATTGCCCCGCAGATACCCATGCCCACCCGTGGGCCGAACTGGCTGGTCAGGATCCCGATGATCGGCGCGCCGATGGGCGTGCCGCCGATGAAGGCCAGCATGTAGAGCCCCATCACCCGGCCGCGCCGCTGCGGATCGACGGCGAGCTGGACGGACGCGTTCGCCATGGCCTGGAAGGCGAGGTTGACGAAGCCCATGGCGGCCAGCGGGACGAGGAAGGTGGCCAGGCCCGGCGCGATCGCCGCCCCTACCTGCAGGATCCCGAACGCGGCCGCCGCCAGGACGATGACCCGTATCCGCGGCCGGGCCGCCGCCCCGGCCAGCAGCGCACCGGCGGCCGACCCGATGGCCAGCACGATGTTGAACAGGCCGTAGGTGCCGGCGTTACCACCGAAGGCCGACTTGGCCATGGCCGTCAGCACGATCGGGAAGTTGAGCCCGAACGTGCCGAAGATCCCGACCAGGACAATCGTCCACACCACGTCCGGACGGCTCTTCAGGTACCGGGCTGTGGCCCGCATCGCGCCGGGTTCGTGCGGGGCGGGCGGAGCCGGAACGAGCTCGGAGGTCCGCAATCGCAGCAGGCCGATGACCGGGCCGGCGTAACAGGCGGCGTTGACCGCGAACACCCATCCCGTGCCCACGCTGGCGATGAGCAGGCTCGCGGCGGCCGGGCCGATGAGCCGGGTCGACTGGAAGACCGCGGCGTTCAGGGCGATGGCGGCGCGCAGCCGGCTGGGTGGCACCACCTCGGCCACGAACGCCTGCCGGGCCGGCGCGTCGAAGGCGAAGATCAGCCCGCTGGCGAACGCGAACGCGTACACGTCGGACGGGCGGACCGCACCGGCGATGGTGATGGCGGCCAGCGCGGCGGTGGCGACCGCGTTCAGCGTCTGGGTGATCAGCAGGATGCGCCGCTTCGGCTGCCGGTCGGCCACCCCGCCCGCCGGCAGGCCGAGCAGCAGGATCGGCAGGAACTGCAGCGCCATGGTCACGCCGACGCAGGTCGAGCTGTGCGTCAGGCTGTACACCAGCCAGTCCTGGGCGATGCTCTGCATCCACGTGCCGGTGTTGGCCAGGCTCTGGCCGGCGAGGTAGATCCGGTAGCTGCGTGAGGAGAGGGCCGCGAAGGCGCCTCCCGTGGGCCGAAGTGCTTCGGCGGTGGTCACGACGTGGCCTTCCTGTTGCCGTCTGTCCTCCGCCATTCTCGGCCGCAGCCACGTCATATTGAAAGGCAATTACCTGCCTAACAGTTATTGTGAATATTTATGACCGGCTATGATCCGCAGCTGCTGACGAGCTTTCTCGCCGTCGAGCAGACCGGCAGCTTCACCCGGGCCGCCACCCGGCTCGGCATCCAGCAGCCGACCGTCAGCCAGCACATCCGCCGCCTGGAGCAGCAGGTCGGCCGGATCCTCGTGCTGCGGGACACGCACTCGGTGTCGCTGACCGCCGACGGCGAGGCCATGGCCGGGTTCGCGCGCAACATCCTGGCCGCCAGCGACCAGGCGGCGGCTTATTTCAGCGGAGCCCGGCCGCGTGGACGGCTCCGTATCGGCATCTCCGATGACCTCGCGCTCACCCGCCTGCCCCAGATCCTGCGCGACTTCCGGCGGGAGAACCCGCTCGTCGACTTCGACCTGACGGTGGACCAGAGTGGCCTGCTGCACCAGCGCCTGGAGGGCGACAAGCTCGACGTGTTCATCGGCAAGCGCCCGAGCGGTGAGGAGCGCGGCCGGCTCGTCAAACGCGACCGCCTCGTGTGGGTGGGGACGCCATCGACCAGGCTCGACCTGACCAGGCCGCTGCCGCTCGTCGTCTACCCGGCGCCCAGCGTGACGCGGACGGAGATACGGCGGGCCCTGAACCGGGCCCAGCTGCCGTTCCGGAGCGCCTGCGTCTGCCGCGGCGTCAACGGCGTCATCGCGGCGGTGGCCGCGGGCATCGGCGTCTCGGCGCTCGCGGCCAGCATGGTCCCGGCCCAGCTCACCACCCTCGGCCCAGGGCACAAACTGCCCGAGCTCGGGACGATCGACCTGGTCCTGCTCACCAACCCGCGTGCGGACCGGCGCCCGGCGGTGCGCGCGCTGATCTCGACCGTCCTGGCGAGTGGGTCCAGGTCGCTGGTCGCATATCGTGACGAGACCACCGAGGGCCCGACCGCCCACCCGCGCTCTTTAGCGGCGCGAAGGACGGAGGATACTGAAGGGTCAAGTTATGTGCGGACTGGAAGGGGTGCCGTCGAAAGTGGTGCGGGTGATCATGCTGGCCCCGCCGGGCGCCGGGAAAGGGACGCACGGCCAGTGGCTTACTCAGGAGACGGGTGCCACCCACATCTCCTCCGGCGACCTGCTGCGCGAGGAGGTCGCCAGCGGATCGCACCTGGGACGGCAGCTCGCCGAATTCACCGCGCGCGGTGACCTGGTGCCAGACGATCTGATCTTCAGCATCCTCATGCCGACCGTGATCGCCGCGGCGCGTGAAAATGGCGGCTACGTACTCGACGGGTTCCCGCGGACGATGCCGCAGGCGCTGCGCGCCGCCAAGCTCGGCGTGGAGCTCGGCCTCACCAGCGATGCTGTGGTCTACCTCACCGCGCCCGAGGAGGAGCTGGTCACCCGGGTGCTCGAACGAGCGCAGCGCGAGGGCCGGGACGACGACACGCTCGAGGTGATCCGGCACCGGCTCGCCGTCTACACCCAGGAGACCGCGCCGCTGGTCGACTATTACCGCGGCCGCGGCATCTTGCTCGAGGTGAGCACCAACCGCCCCGAGGCGGAGGTCCGGGCGGACCTGCGGGACTGGTTCGAGGCCCGCGACCTGATGCGGCCCGCCGCCGGGCAGGCCCAGCCCAGTCAGCAGCAGACCGGCTGACACGCAGCCGGGATTCCGGTACCACCCATTGCGCCGGGGCGGATGCGGTCCGCCCGTTCGGTCTTATGCCGTCTGCTTGTCGACCGACGCCCGGTAGATCTGCTCGATCGAGGCCTCGAGCTGCGCGTTGAACTGCTCGTCGGTCTGGCCCTCGGTCAGCCCTTCCAGCAGCGCGCGGGAGAAGCTCGCGATGAGCGTGGGATCGCGGGCGAGCAGGTCGCAGGCCTCGTCCCGGCTGTAGCCGCCGGACAGCGCCACGACCCGCAGGACACGCGGGTCCGCGGCCAGGTCGCCGTACAGGCCGACCTGGGTCGGGATGGTGACCTTGAGCATGACGTTCGCGTCCTCCGGCAGCGCCTGAACATGCTTGGCGATGGCGTCGTGCAGCAGCATCTCGGCCTGCGCCTTGTGCGGGCTGGAAATGCTGACCTCGGGCTCGATGATCGGAACGAGGCCGGCGGCCAGGATCCGGCCGGCGTAGTCGAACTGCTGGTCCACGATGGCGGTCACCCCGGCCTCGGCCGCGTCGTTGATCACCGACCGCATCTTGGTGCCGAAGATCTTGTGCCGCTGGGCGCGCTCGAGCAGGTCATCGAGGGTATCGATGGGTTTCATGAGCTGGACGCCGTCCTGCTCGGGGGCCAGCCCCAGGTCGATCTTCAGGAATGGCACCACGTTCTTCTCATCCCACAGGTACCGCGCCGTGGGGACCCCGTTGACCTCCCGTTCCATGGTCTGCTCGAACAAGATCGCCGCGAGGACGCGCGAGCCGTCGAACGCGGGACTGGTCAGCACGCGGGTCCGCATGGCGTGGACCAGGTCGAACATCTCGTCGTCGGAGCTATAGCGGTCCCGCTCGATGCCGTATTCGGCGAGCGCCTTGGGTGTGCTGCCGCCGCTCTGGTCCAAGGCGGCGAAGAAGCCGCGGCCGGTCCGTACCTTCTCAAACTGGGTAGTGTCCACCCCCCGATTCTGTCACCAGCCCGGCTGGGCCGGACACCAAGGCAGGTGCGGAGAAACAGGGCTTCTGGCGTCCGGGAGACGCTGGACGGCGAGCGTCCGGCCGCCTAGTGTCGAGCTGATGATGGCGACGATGCCGGTCACCTCGCCCAGCCAGGACGTAACCCGGCGGCTGATGGACGACGGCTACGTCGTCGTGACCGGCATGATGACCCCAGACGCCGTGCGGGACACCCGCGCTGACCTGGACCGGGTGCTGCGTACCACCCGGACCGGGCGGAACTCCTTCGAGGGATTCGACACCCAGCGGATCTACGCGCTGTTCGCCAAGACCCGCGCGTTCGACGCGCTCGCCACCGATCCGCTGCTGCTCGGTGTCCTGGACCAGGTCCTGGGGCACTACCAGCTCAGCGCCCCGGTTGGCATCTGCATCGGGCCGGGCGAGACGGCGCAGATCCTGCACCGAGACGACGCCATCTACCCAGTGCCCGAGCCGCACCCGCCGCTGGTGGTCAACACCATGTGGCCGCTGGATGAGTTCACCGCGGCGAACGGCGCCACCAGGTTCATCCCCGGCAGCCACCGGTGGGAGCCGGGCCGGCGCCCCGGCCCGGACGACCCGGTCGAGACAGCGGTGATGTCACCGGGATCGGCCCTGTTCTACCTGGGCAGCCTGTGGCACGGCGGCGGCGCGAACCAGACCGCCAGGCCGCGGCTCGGCGTGATCCTGGAGTACGCGGCTGGCTGGCTGCGGCCACAGGAAAACCACTGTCTCGCCGTCCCTCCCGGCATCGTCCGTGACCTGCCGGAACGGCTCCAGGAACTGCTCGGCTACAACATCTACCCGCCGTTTGTGGGCTACGTCGACGGCAGGCATCCTCGCCGGGTGCTGCCGGCCGGTCCCGGGCCGGAACGCTAGTCGAGGCTGGCGAGGTTGTCCCGGGCCACCGGGAAGTGCTCGCGGGCCGGGCCATGGGCGAAGCCAAGCAGCAAATTCGTGTTCACCTGGGTCACAAAGCGTCCGGTGGCGGTGGAGATGTGGTGGTCGTCGCCGTCGCCCCGGTGCCCGGCCATCATCGACTCGACCCAGCGCATCGTGCCGGAGGCGAACACCCCCGCCCCGCTGGAGGTGGTGTAGTACGCGGTGTCGGAGTGGTCGGGCTGGCCCGCACACACCACCGGCGAATGCGCGAGCACCTCGATCGGTCGCGGCGTCGGGTAGCCGAGGTTGACCCGGTCGAACTCCACCCCCACCAGGTGCTCGAACGACTGGCCTTTCTGCACCCCGGTGCCGGCGTACAGCCAGTGGTCCGGCTGGTGGATCACGTACGGCGCGTCGACGGGGTAACCCTCGTAGATGACACCGGTCATCGAGGATTCCGGGTCCGCAGCCGGCGCCACCCGGTAGTCGGTGGTGGCCAGCGAGGGGTCGGCGGAGTACATCGGGTCCTGCTCGACGCTGGACTTGTAACAGATGACCGTCCGGTCGGCGGTGCCGCCCGCGGCCGGGGCGACCCTGATCCGGCGGAAGCAGGTGTTCGCGCCCAGGAACGCGACGTTGGCGCCGGCGTCCCGGGCCTGGGTCACCGCCGCGCGCCGTTGCGGCGTCCAGTACTCGTCGTGCCCGAGGGTGTAGATCGCGGTCGCGCCCTTCAGGATGGCGGGGTCACGCTCGATATCCACGCCTGTGGTGTAGGCCAGCGGGATCCCGGTCCGTTCGGCCAGCACGACGAACGCCCGCTCATAGGTCATGAACCTGATCGCGCCGTCTTCGTCGTAGGGACGGTCGAAGCTCACCTGCAGGGAACGGGTCCCGTAGCTGCCGTCCTCACCCTGGTACAGGTCGTAGCCGCCCCACAGGTTATACGCCTGGTAGGTCTCTGGAGCGTGCACGATGACCGTCTTGCCCGCACCCTCGGACGAGCGTACGACCAGGGGGACATAGCGCTGGTGGCCGTTGCTGCCGTCCAGCCGGAGCAGGTAGGCCCCCTCGGGCCAGCCGCCGGTCGCGACGGTCAGCATCGGCTCCCACGCCGTGGACACCGTGCGGGTGGCGGAGGTGAAAGACGCCTCGGGCTGGCGCCGGCCCCGGATGTCCTCCGACCGCCACACCAGGCGGGCCTGCGCGCCGCGGTACCAGCCGACCCGGTACGCCGAGACCGTGAACGAGGACCCGGTCGTCGACACGTGCAGCGTGAACGCCTCACCGGGCCGGACGCTCACCTGGTCGGCGTAGCCCTCGATGGCGTCGGATGGGCCCAGTGAGCTGATCCAGAAATCCGGGTTGCCCTGCAGATCGCGTTCGGGCACGGCGGTAGTGCGGGCCCGGCGCGCCTTGGTGGCGGCAGGCCGCGGCTGAGCCGCGTCTTCCGTGCTGCAGCCAGCGGTGACACCTATCGCCGCGGCCGCGGCAGCGCCGAGAAAAGTGCGGCGCTGCAGTCCTTCACCGGTCACTGCAGTCCTTCACCGGTCGTCTGCGTTCTGTTCCTGCGAAATAGATGATGCCCACCCTAGCGGCAGCGTTGGCGGCGCGGGCTCGTCCTGACTAGTGACCTGCACCAGGAGCGGCCTCAACGTGGAGGCGCCGCATCCCGGTCGTGGTCACCGGGGTCCGAGATCGCAGGTAACGGGTCCGAGGTGAGACCTTTCGGCTCTTCCGTCGCCATCCTTACCAAATGCGGTACTCTCCCGAGCGAGACATAGCCAGCTCACCTGCTGGGCTCCTGGCCTGGCAGTACGGGCCGGCGTGCGGAGCGGTTGGGTCTGCCGCAGCTGCGCCGCACGCCGCCGCCGGTCATACCGAACAGCTCCATCGGCCTGACCCATGGCTCGCCAGCAGCAATGAGCGGCGCGACTCCCTGCCGCCCGGCCAGAAAGACGAATCTCAGATGCCGCCGACGGACAGCAGTCCCGCCACTGAATCCCCGACATCGCGGCCAGGCGACCGCAGCGTCTCCCCGGACCGGACGATCTGCCTGTGCATGATCGTCAAGAACGAGGCTCAGGTCATCGAGCGCTGCCTGGAAACGGTGCGCGACCTCATCGACTACTGGGTCATCTCGGACACCGGCTCGAGCGACGCCACCAAGGACCTCATCCGCGGCGCCCTGCAGGGCATCCCCGGAGAACTGCATGACGAGCCGTGGGTCGACTTCGGTCACAACCGCACCCAGAACATCCAGCGGGCCTACGGCAAGGCCGATTACCTGCTGCTTGTCGACGCCGACATGGTACTCAAGCGCGAGGGTGACCTCCCGCCCCTGACTGGGGACTCGTACCTGCTGCGCCATCTCGGCCCCACCGAATACCGGATCAAGCGGCTGGTTCGCGGCGACATCCGCTGGCGTTATGAAGGGGTCACGCACGAATACCTGACCTGCGACGAGGCCGACAGCGAAGAAGACCTCGACGCCCTGGCCATCGACCACTTCGGTGACGGCGGATCCCGGGCCGACAAGTTCGAGCGCGACGAGCGGCTGCTCAGCACCGAGCTCGAACGGGACCCGGACAACCCCAGGACCGTCTTCTATCTCGCCCAGACCTGCCGCGATCTGGCCCAGATTCACCGCGACCCGGACCAGGCCAAGCGCGCGACCGGCCTCTACGAGCGCCGGGCGGCCATGGGCGGATGGCCCGAGGAGGTCTACTACGCGCTCCTTCAAGCCGGTGTCCTGAAGGCGGAAGCTGGTGACTGGCCGGCCGCCATGGACACTCTCGTCCAGGCCTGGGAATACCGCCCGCAACGGCTGGAGGCCTGCTACGAGCTCGCCTCCCGGCTGCGGATCGCCGGGAAGTACCACACGGCCCACCTGTTCGCCCGCGCTGGGCTGGGCCAGCCGATGTCAGCGGACCGGTTGTTCGTCGATCCCTGGGTGTATCAGTGGGGCCTGCTGTTCGAGTACTCCATCACGTCGTACTGGACCGGAGACGCCCGCGCCTCCCTGGAGGCCTGCGACCAGCTCCTGGACCTGCCTACCCTGCCCGACACCTACCGGGAGCAGACCCGGGCCAACCGGGTCTTCGCCGCCCGTCTTTGCGGTCTGCCCGAGGAAAGCCCGGTGGCCTGAGCGGCCCAGGAGCGGGCCAGATCCGCGCCGGAAGGCCAGGCCCCCGCGAAGGCCGCTGCTAGATGGGATAGGCGCCGGTACCGTCCCTGGTCGTGATCCACTGAAGTTCGGTGAAGTCGCTCATCGACTCCGGTCCCGAACGGCCCCAGCCGCTGTCCTTGACCCCGCCGAGGGGGAGCTGCGGTTCGTCGGCGATGGTCTGGTCGTTGACGTGCACCACGCCGGCTTCGATCCGCCGGGCGAGGGCGAAGCCACGCTGGTTATCGCCGGTGATGAGGCCGGCAGACAGCCCGTACCTGGTCGAGTTGGCGATCGCGACCGCCTCGTCGGCGTCGGCGACCGGCTGGGCGACCAGGACCGGGCCGAAGGTCTCCTCGGATCCGATCCGGGCCCCGGCAGGCACGTCGGCCAGGACGGTGGGCAGGTAGCACGGCCCGTCCGCGCTCCCGCCTACCAGGACCTTGGCCCCGGCGGCCACCGCCTCGTCCACCTCGCGAGCCACCCGGTCCCGCGCGGCCGCGGTGATCAGCGGCCCGATGACCGTCCCGGGCAGCGCCGGGTCCCCGGACGCCAGCGTCTTGGCGCGGGCGGTGAGCCGGTCGACGAAGGTGCCGTAGACGGACTGCTCGACCAGTACCTTGCGGGCGTTCATGCAGATCTGCCCGGAATGGAAGAAGGCGGCGAACGCGGTCGCCTCGACCGCGTAGTCGAGGTCGGCGTCGGCCAGCACGATCAGCGGGTTGTAACCGCCCAGTTCGAGCACGCAGCGCTTGAGCGCCCGGCCCGCCCGTTCGGCCAGGATCCGCCCGGTGGCCGAGGAGCCGGTGAAGTTGATGCACCGCACCTCGGGCCGCTCGAAGAACTCATCCGCCACCGGCACCGCGTCGCCGGGAGCGTGGGTGACGACGTTGAGCACGCCGGGCGGGAACCCGGCCTCGGCCATGATCTCCGCGACCAGCAGCCCGGCCGACACCGGCGCCTCTTCGGAAGGCTTCAGGACCACGGTGTTGCCGAACGCCACCGGGTTCACCACCGTGCGCCAAGCCAGGACGTGCGCTCCGTTCCACGGCGAGATCCCGGCCACTACGCCCAGCGGCTTGCGCAGCGCCAGCGCAAAAGTCCCCGGCGTGTCCGACCGGATGACCTCGCCCGCCGGCAGGTATCCCCAGTTGGCGGCCTGGCGCAGCAGCCGGGTGGAGGTCAGGATCTGGAAGCCGGCGAACGCGCCGGCGCAGCCAGTCTCCTCGGCGAGCAGCGCGGTGATCTCACCGGCCCGCCGCTCGGTGATGTCGGCGGCACGCAAGAACAGGGCCTGCTTCTCGGCTGGTGGCATCTCGGCCCAGCTGGGGAAGGCCGCGGCGGCCGCGTCGACTGCGCGGGCCGCATCCGTCCTGGTCCCAGCCGGAATCCGGGCCGTGACCGTGCCGCGATAGGGGTCCAGGTCATCGAAGAACCGGCCCGATCCGGTCCACTCGCCGCCGATGTACTGCTGGTACTCGCGCAATGCGTTACTCCTGGGGTGATGGGTCCGGCTAACGAGACCCGGTGGTCGCAATGAGACAACATAGCCGAACAGGGACAACGTAAACCGGGACCCGCGGCACCCCGGGGAGGCGGCCTTGACGGGGCGGGCTAGCGTGGAAGTAACAAACAGATAACTAGCCATCGGAGGCAGAATTGAGCCTGGCAGACGACGTCAAGGTCCCGATCCAGCACGCGGACCGCTTCTTCATCGGCGGCCAGTGGGTGCAGCCCTCGTCGGACGCCACGATCAAGGTGATCGACTCGGACACCGAAGAGCTGTTCTTCAGCGTGGCCGAGGCGCAGGCGGCAGACATCGACCGGGCGGTCGGTGCGGCCAAGGAGGCGTTCGACAACGGCCCCTGGCCGCGCCTCACCCACGCCGAACGGGCAGAGTACTTGCGGTCGCTCGGCGCGGAAATCGCCAAGCGGAGCGACGAGATCGGCCAGATCTGGCCCCGCGAGTCCGGCGTGCTGCACTCGGTCGCGCGCTACGGCGCCGCGGGCTCACAGGCTACCTTCAACGCATTCGCCGACCTGGCCAACACCCACCCGTGAGGAGCACCGGCCAAGCCAACCGCGGGCGGCGAGTTCGGCCTGCTCGTCCACGAGCCGGTCGGCGTCGTCGGGGCGATCATCCCGTGGAACGGTCCCATCAGCCTGATCAGCAACAAGATCGCGCCCGCCCTGCTGGCCGGATGCACCGTCGTGCTGAAGTCCTCCCCCGAGGCGCCGGGTGAGGGCTACCTGGTCGCCGAGGTGGCCGAGGCCATCGGCCTCCCGCCGGGCGTGCTCAACGTGGTCACCGCCGACCGTGAGGTCTCCGAGCTGCTCGTCCGCGACCCGCGGGTGGACAAGATCACCTTTACCGGCTCGACCGCGGCCGGCCGGCGGATCGCCTCGCTGTGCGGCGAGCGGATCGCGCGCTGCACCCTCGAGCTCGGCGGCAAGTCCGCCGCGGTGATCCTCGACGACGCCGACCTCGAGGCCACCGCCCAGACGCTGTCCCGGGCCGAGTGCTTCCTGTCCGGCCAGGTCTGCTCCTCGCTGACCCGGATCGTGGTCAGCCGGGCGCGGCACGACCAGCTCCTGGAGGCCCTGGCCGGCACGTTCTCCCAGGTCCGGGTGGGCGACCCGTTCGACAGCCAGACCCAGATGGGCCCCCTGGCCGCGGAGCGGCAGCGGACCCGGGTCGAGGGCTACATCGCCAAGGGCGTCGCCGACGGCGCCACCCTGGCCACGGGCGGCGGCCGGCCCAAGGACCTGGAGCGGGGCTGGTACGTCGAGCCCACCGTGTTCGGCAACGTGGACAACCACTCGGTGATCGCCCAGGAGGAGATCTTCGGGCCGGTGCTGTCGGTGATCCCGGCCGAGAACGAGCAGGACGCGATCAGGGTCGCCAACGACACGATCTACGGCCTGAACGCCTCGGTGTTCACCAACGACGTCGACCGGGCCCGGCAGGTGGCGGGGCAGCTGCGCTCCGGCACCGTCGGGCACAACGCCTTCCGCACCGACTTCGGCATCGCGTTCGGCGGGTTCAAGCAGTCCGGTATCGGCCGTGAGGGCATCAAGGAAGGCCTGCTGCCGTTCCTGGAGACCAAGACCGTGATCCTCGCAGGGCCGCCCTAAGGGCTACGAGAACACGCAGCTCTAGCAGCGCAAGAACAAACGCCAGGCCCTGCCTGGCCCCGGGATCAGCGCCCAGGGCCAGGCGGGGCCTGGTGTCTTCCGGCGGGGTGTTATCAGCCGAGCGCGGCGCGGCGGGTACCCAGCCAGGCGAGCGTCCCGGCGATCGCGTCCTCGATGAACGCGCCCGGCTGGTCCGTGCCGAAGTGACGGGCGGCGGCCGTGCGCAGCCGGACGCCCAGCGCGGCGCTGCCGAGCGCGGCCGCGGCCGCGACGGCGGCAGCCGGCTCGGGCCGCTCCCCGTCGCGCGTAGCCACACCGGCCGCGGCCGCGGCGGCCAGCGCGATGCGGGGCACGTCCCGGGCGGTGCAAGCCGGCTCGGCGTGGCGGGAAGCTTGTCGGTGACAAGCTCGCCGGCGGCAACCAGCGCGGTCACGACCCGGCCCGCCGGTGTGCCGCACCGCGAGGCGATGGCGCCGCGGTCGCCGCGCCGCGAGGTAAGAGCCAGCGCGGTGATCGCGGCCGAGCTGCGGGCACCGGTGGCCGCGCCGAGCGCGACCGCACGCGCGAGCGTCACGGGCCGCATCGCCGGCGCATCCTGGTCGCCATCGAGCGCGACCAGCGTGCGGTGCGTGGTGATGCCATAGGCCAGGTGCGGCACGACATCGGCGGCCCAGTCGGCGGTGCTCCAGCTCCTGGGGTCCGAGACGCCGGTCAGGGCCAGCGGCCCGTTCGCGGCGAGCATGGCCGCGGCGCCGAGCAGCGGGCCGCCGAGCGCGGTGGGCAGCCGCAGCCCCGTGGCGCGCAGTGCCCCCGCGACGGCCCCGACGGCGAGCCCGCCCGCCGTCCCCGACAGCGGCCCGGCCGCGGCGACGCGATGCTTGCGGGTGGTGCGGTCGCCCGGGACCGGTACGCCAGCGCGGTCCGCGACGGCGCTGACGAGCTGCTCCGGGGCGTCCGAGGGCGGCCGCCCCCGGACCAGCGCGTCGAGCCCGCTGACGGTGTTCAGCGCCGTGGTGCCGGCGGCGCCGGCCGTCACGCCCCGGATAATGCCGTTGCCGATGGTAGTCATCGCCGCCGCCTACCCGCCGCGGTAGGCCGGCCATGCGCCGGGTCAGAAGGTGGTGGACGGGTTGAGCACAGACCTGGTGATCTGGGTGCCCGGCACGCTCCACTTGGTGAAGATCTTCGTGTAGTCGCCGTTGGCGATCAGCTCGTTGACCGCATCCGACAGCGCCTTGGCGATCGGTGAGCCCTTGGCCGTGACGAACCCGACCGGGGTCGAGCTGATCTGGCCCAGGAACTTCGTGTTGGCCACGTGGACCGCGTCGTACTTCAGGCTCAGCGTCGGGCCGAAATACAGGTCGACCTTGCCGTTGGCCAGGCCGAGGAAGATCGGCGCCGAGTCGGAGAAGTACTGCACCGTCCACGGCTTCTTGCCCGCCGCGGCGCATTTCGATGCGCTAGAATGTCAGCAGGGTCTGGAAGGTCGAGCCGGGAGCAGTGGCGATGGTGTAGCCGCAGGCGCCGGTGATCGCCGAGATGCTGTTGACGCTCACGCTCGAGGCGCCCAGGAAGCCCTGCCCGTCGTTGAGGTAGGTGGCGAAGTCGACGACCTTCTCGCGCGCGCTGGTCGCGCCGAAGTTGTCCTGGCCGACCTGGTACTTGCCGTTCTGGACGCCGGGGATGATGGTCGCGAACGTGCCGTTCTGGACGTTCCAGCTGACGCCCAGGACCTTGGCCACGGCGTTGCGGAGATCCACGTCGAGCCCGACGTTCTGCCCGTTGATCACGCCGGCGTGCGGCAGGCCGGAGATTCCCGGCTGGAGCGTGGTACCGAGGATCAGCTTGCCGCTGCTGCGCACGCTGGCGGGCAGCTCGGCGTGCAGCTTCGCGTCTTCCTTGGCCGTGCCCGGCGGCGTCCCGGTCAGCGAGGCAGCCGGGGTTGGCTCGGCGGGCCCAGATGGCATCGTCTACGCCGACGTCATCAAGGAAATCGACGCCAGCGGCGACGTCACCTGGTCCTGGCACGCAGCGGAGCACCTCGACCCGGCGCTGTACCCGCTGCAGCCGCACTACCGGCGCGAGCACTGGCCGCTGATCAACGGCGTCTGCCCGCTGGCGGACGGGACCGTCGCGGCCAGCCTGCGCAGCGTCTCCGCCGTGATCATCATCGACCGGGCGAGCGGCGAGATCAGCTGGCGGCTCGGCCCGGACATCCTCGCCCAGCAGCACTGTCCCAGCGAGTTGCCGGGCGGCTCGCTCCTGCTATTCGACAACGGCACCTCCGCACCGGGGAGAGCGTCACTACTCGCGCGTCATCGAGGTGGACCGCCGCACCCGGGCGATCACCTGGCAGTACCGTGACTGCCCGCCGGAGAACTCTTCACGCCGTTCATGGGCAGCGCCCAGCGGCTATGCAACGGCAACACCCTCGTCACCGAGTCCGCGTTCGGCCGGATCTTCGAAGTGGACCGCGGCGGCCAGGTGTGCTGGGAGTACGTTGTCCCGTACTTCTCGGCCTACGACGACAAGGAAGCGGCCAGGCTCTTTCCCCACGCGACCAACGCCATCTTCCGTGCGTACCGGTACACCCCGGACGAGGTGCCGTGGCTGCGGGTTTAGTCCGGGCCCCGCGGGAGGAGTTGGACGGCCTGAAGCGCGAGGAACAGCTCGGCGGTCGCGTGCGGATCGGTAAGTGAACGGCCCGTGCGGGACTCCAGTTTACGCAGCCGCTGCCGAACGGTATTGGGATGACAGAACAGTTTCCTGGCCGTCGCCGTCGCTGATCCCCCGTTGTCACGCCAGGTAGCCAACGTTTGGAGCAGCAGGCCGGACTGCTCAGGCGGGAGATCGAGGACGCCGCCGAGGACGGTCTGCCCGATCCGCTGCATGGCATCCGGAGCGCTCACGGCCGCGACGGCGAGCGGGTAGTCGTCGAAGAGGGTGACGTGCGAGGCACCGGGCATCGTGCTGGCCATGGCGATGCGCGCGAACCGCAGTGCGGCGGCGGTCTCGGTCAGCGCAGCGTAGGCCGGGCTGATGCCGACCCGTGCTGGGGCCGATCCGGCCAGCACGTCGGCGAGCCGGCGAACCTGCCCCCCGTCGGGCAGGCGGACGATCCCGACATGCAGCTCCGGCAACAGCCGCCATGCTGACCCGATGCCTTGCAGGCGCAGTCGGGTCTCAGCATACGGAAGTGCCTCCTGGGCTAGGTGCGGCGATTCGGCCGCGACCACCGCGTACGGCCCTTGCCGGGGCAACCGGAGCAGGTCGGCGATGTCCCAGACGGTCGCGTCCTGCAGCAGTCGCCCTTCGAGCAGCGCGGCGACCAGAGCCGAACGCTCGCGCTCGTCCCGCAGGACCTGGGCCATGGCGGCGTCGCGGTACGCCGCCGCCATCGCCTCGGCGAATGTGTCATGAACAGCCCAGATATCCGATGCGGCGTCGACGAGGACATCACTGGACACCTGGCCGGCGGCGCGCGCCTGATCGACCAGGCGCTTCCATATCCGGCTGAAGCCAACCCGGAACGCGGCCATCACGTAGGGAAGCGGCACTCCCTGCTCGGCGCGCCTGCGGCCCGTTTCCTGCGCTGCGCTCACGTCGGCCTGCAGGTCATCATCCCGTATAGACCGCAGGACGAATTCCGCGTTCGCCCGGCACGAGCGACGCAGATCCTCGGTGCTCACGTCGCTGGCGTTGGTGTAGAAGTCGACCCGGGCCTGGATCTGCCCGGCGATGTCCGCGCTGAATTCCTCTATCGTCTCGAGCAGTTGCCCGGCCAGGGTGACCAGCTCGGGATCATGTAGCGGGACCGCGCCTCGGTTGTCCACGCGATCAGCCTAGGATGCCGGAGTTTCGCCGCGGGCGCCCGAGCCAGCAAGAGCGCCCGCGGCAGCAGTGCCTCAGGCCTCTGCGGCGGCCACGATGAGCTCTGTCACGTCGCGCGGATGGCTGATCATGGCGGCGTGGGAACTGGCGACCTCCACCGTGCGGGCACCAGCCCGGGACGCCATCGCGCGCTCGGCTTCGGGCGGGATCGTTGCATCGTTCACCGCGACCATGTACCAGCTGGGGATCGTCCGCCAGCCCGGCACGCCAGACGGGGTGACCAGTCCGGATACGGCCACGCCGCGCTGGCCGGCCGCCATGAACCTGGCGAGTCCGGCATCGACGTCGGCGCAAAACAGCTCATGGAAATACTCGGGGTCGATGTAGCCGTCTGCGTCGCCCTCGGGAGCACCGGGGTACGGGAGCAGGACGAGGTGCTTGGTCAGGTCGGTCGAACCGCCCCCGAGGGTGCCGGCGTCGGTGAGCGTCTCACCTTCGTCCGGGGCGTAGGCCGCGATATAGACAAGCGACTTGACCATCGGCAATCCGGCGCTGGCGTTGGTGATGACGCAACCGCCGTAGGAGTGCCCGGCGAGCACGACAGGACCCTCGATGGTCGAGATGAACGAGCGGATGTACTCGCCGTCGCTGGCGACCCCGCGCAACGGGTTAGCCGGGGCGTAGACCTGGTAACCGGTGGCGCTGAGCGAGTGAAAGACGTCGGACCAACCGGAGGCGTCGGCGAATGCTCCGTGGACCAGGACGATGACGGGTTTGGCCTGCTGAGCCATGGTTTACCTCATATCTCATGGGGGTGCTGGGGCTGCCCTCTCAGCATGTGGCCGGGCGGTCCGGCGGGTCGATGGCCGCGAGAACGCGATCCACGCCGCCGGAGTGTCCGTGCGGACATCGTGATCACACCCGCCGCCCCCGCAGCCTGCATTTCCTATAGATCTAGTAGCCTATGCGGGCGGATAAGTGAAAGAAATGGGGTCTTGCACGGTGGCGGCATCGCATCCGCTCGACAACCCGGTACGTTCCTCGCTGACCGGCCCGCACGCCCGCTTCGCGGAGCGGCGGGGCAACGTGCTGCGCTACCGGCCCGGCGTCTGCCCGTTTATGGCGCTGCCGGCCGAGCCGGACGCCGCTGACTGGGCGGACGCGGCCAGCCTCGTCGGCCCCGGCGGCGTGCTCCCGCTGGCCGTCCAGGTTGCGCCCCCCACGGGCTGGGCGGTCGAGATGCGGGGCGAGGGCGTGCAGCTGACCGCCGAGAGCGTAGCGGGCCTGGCCGATCCCGAGGCGGTGCCGCTCGGGCCGGCCGACGTGCCGGAGATGCTCGCCCTGACCGGCCGCACCAAGCCGGGCCCCTTCCTATCCCGCACCGTCGAGATGGGTACCTATCTCGGCATCCGACGCGGCGGCGCGCTGGTGGCGATGGCCGGGGAGCGGCTGCACCCGCCCGGCTGGACCGAGATCAGCGCGGTGTGCACCGACGATGCCTGGCGGGGACATGGGCTCGCGACACGGCTGGTCCTGGCGGTAGCCGCCGGGATCCGGGCGCGCGGTGAGATCCCCTTCCTGCACGCCCTGGCCAGCAACGTCAGCGCGATCAGGCTGTACACCGAACTCGGTTTCCGGCTTCGCCGGCCCGTTGTGTTCTCGGTGACCCGCGTGCCGCAAGCACAGCACGCGCCATGACGGGCCGCACTCGCCGCTGACCCGCAACGGCTGGCCTGGAGGCCAGTAAAACGGCTTCCGGCTCCCTCAGGGGCGCTTGCGGTCCACGGTGCACAGCACGAAGTCGACCGTGGCCGCGATCACGGCGTCGCTGGGCAGCTGCCCGTGGAAGAGCGCCGCGTTCAGGACGGTCCCGGACAGCGCCAGGACCGCGGCTTCCAGCTCGGGTCCGGCCAGCACCGGCGCGAGCAGCTCACGCAGGACATGCTCGCCGTCGGCCACCAGCTTGTCCCGGACATCGGCCAGGTCCGGAGTCGTCGCGGTGAGCGTGACCAGGACGGCCAGCGCCCGGTGGATCCGGTGCTGCTCCATCTCGCTGCGGAACTTCGTCAGCTCCGCGATCAGGTCCGTGCGCAGGTCCCCGGCCGGCGTGCTGTGCTCCCCGGAACCGCGGAGCAGAAAAGCGTCCCGCAGCAGGGCGTTACGACTCGGCCAGTGGTTATAGAGGGTGGCCCGGGAGTACCCGGCCGCCTGAGCCAGGTGGGGGTGGGTGACCGCGTCCAGACCCTGCTCGACCAGCACGTCCACCGCGGTCCGCAGGATGTCGTTGCGCGTCCGGACCACACGCGCGTCGACGGGCGGCCCAGGGGCCTCCTCTGGAGTGGGTGACATGAAGGGCACACCTGCCTCTCTGCTGGACAGGTCGTCCAGTAAAATACTTATTGTCAACTAGTTAGCAGATCGTCTATTAGACCGTTCCTGGCCAGACACTCGACCGTAATTGGTTCCTGGCCCCAACACCTAACGAGGACTTCACGATGTCAGCTCTGCTGCTTGGGTCGATCAGCACCGTCACCGACACATCCGAACTGCAAAGGCAGGCGTTCAACCAGGCCTTCGCCGAGCATGGTCTCGACTGGCGATGGGACGTCGGCGACTACCGCACGCTGCTCGCCAGCAGCGGCGGCCAGTCCAGGATTGCCGACTACGCGGGCTCGCGCGGGCAGGACGTCGACGCGAAGGCCATCCACGAGACCAAGTCGAAGATCTTCCGGGACTCGCTGGCCACGGCCGGGCTGGCGCCGCGTCCTGGTGTGGTCGCCACCATCAGGGACGCCAAGTCGGCCGGCTGGAAGGTCGGCTTCATCACCACCACGTCCCGCGGCAACGTGACAGCGCTGCTCGAGGCGCTGAGCCCGCAGGTTCAGGCCGGGGACTTCGATCTCATTACCGACGTCTCCGACGTCGGCCAGCCCAAGCCGGACCCGGCCGTGTACGCGCACGCGCTGCAGACCCTCGGGGAGAGCGCGGGAAATTGCATCGCCGTCGAGGACAACGTGGGTGGAGTGCAAGCCGCCGTCGCGGCCGGCGTACCCTGTGCCGCCTTCCCCAACCAGAACACCAGCCAGCACGATTTCACCGGGACCGCGGGGCTGGTCAGCCAGCTTGATCTCGCCGATCTGCAGCGGGTGGCCCGCGCCCAGCGGGAGACGGCATGACGGCGGCCTACGCCGGGGCGGCGCTCACCGCCACTCCCGCCGCTTTCCATGTCGAGGCGCAGGAAAGGATCGACTACTCGCTGCGCTACGTGGACGGGGCCTTCGCGCCCCAGAACCCGCAGATCGCCGATTGCTACCGCCCGTTCGGCCGCTGCCTGATGATCGTCGACGAGAACGTATATCGCCTGTACGGCGCGCAGATGCACGCCTACTTCGATCACCACCGCCTGCACCTGACCGTCTTTCCGCTGGCCATCGCCGAGACCGGCAAGACCTTGCGTACGGTCGAGCGCATCATCGACGCGTTCGGGGAGTTTGGGCTGGTCCGCACCGAGCCGGTGCTGGTAGTGGGAGGCGGCCTGACCACAGATGTGGCCGGCTTCGCCTGCGCCGTCTTCCGGCGGTCCACGAACTACATCCGCGTGCCCACCACACTGATCGGGCTCGTCGACGCCAGCGTCGCAATCAAGGTGGCGGTCAACCACGGCAAGGCCAAGAACCGGCTCGGCGCGTTCCACCCGTCGCAGCAGGTCATCCTGGACTTCTCGTTCCTGGCCACGCTGCCGGAGCGGGACGTCCGCAACGGCATGGCCGAGCTGATCAAGATCTCGGCTGTGGCGCACAGCGGCATCTTCGAGCTGCTGGAGAAGTATGGCGCCGACCTGCTCCATACCCGGTTCGGGCACCTGGACGGCACACCGGAGCTGCGGGACATCGCGCACCGGGTGACCTACGACGCCATCGCGACCATGCTCGGCCTGGAGGTCCCCAACCTGCACGAGCTGGACCTGGACCGGGTCATCGCTTACGGCCACACCTGGAGTCCAGTGCTGGAGCTGGTGCCCAAGGTCCCGTTCTTCCATGGCCAGGCGATCAGCATCGACATGGCCTTCTCGGCCACCATCGCCGAGCAGCGCGGTTACATCCCGGTCAGCGACCGGGACCGGCTTTTCTGGCTGATGAGCCGCCTGGGCCTCGCCCTCAACAGCCCCTACCTCACCGTGGGGCTGCTGCAAGAGGCGACCAAGTCGATCGTCCAGACCCGCGGCGGCCTGCTCCGGGCCGCCGTGCCGCGGCCGATCGGGACCTGTTACTTCGTCAACGACCTGGCCGCGGACGAGCTCGACCAGGCGCTGGCTGCCCATCAGCAGGTGTGCCGCGGCTACCCGCGCGGCGGGGATGGCGAGGAGATGTTCATCCGATGACCACAGCCGTCTCCCGGCCCGGGGCGCCGCGGCCGGTGACCCCGCTGACCATCCTGGCGACCCGGCTGGATCAGCTCGCCCAGCGAGCTGGGGACGTCCCCGGCGCCGATCCGTCCTTCGCAGCTGAGCTGCGCGACGCCTGCGAGCTGGCCCGCGGGCTGGATCCCTACCTGAGCCGGTGGACGACGCCCGAGTCGGCGGCACTGCGGCGGCTATCGCAGCGCACTCATGCCGAGGACTGGACCCGGCATCCTGCCGCCGGCCTTCCCGCTCCGCTGGAGCAGGAGATGCTGTCCGGGCACGTCGAGGGCCAGACCCTGAAGATGCTCGTGCACGCGACCCGGGCCCGGCGGGTGCTGGAGATCGGCATGTTCACCGGATACTCCGCCCTGGCCATGGCCGAGGCGCTGCCCGCGGACGGCCAGCTGATCAGCTGTGAGCTCGACGCGGAGGTCGCCGCCCTGGCGCAGGTGTGTTTTGCCGATTCCGCGAGCGGCCGCAAGATCACTGTCAAGGTTGGGCCCGCGCAGGAGACGCTGACCGAGCTGGCCAGCGCGGGACACGTCTTCGACCTGGTGTTCATCGACGCCGACAAGCCAGGCTACGGCCGCTACCTGGACACGCTGCTCGGCACGGGACTGGTCGCGCCGCACGGCCTGATCTGCGTGGACAACACGCTGCTGCAGGGCGAGCCGTGGCTCCCGGGCCAGCCCACGGCCAACGGTGCCGCCGTAGCCGCGTTCAACCAGCAGGTAGCGGCCGATCCGCGGGTGGAGCAGGTCATCCTCCCGCTGCGCGACGGCCTGACCCTGATCCGCCAGGTGGACGCGGACCAGGTAGGCGAGCTGTGACCGGTGCCGCGCAGCAGACCGCGCTGTCCCCGGTGGGCCTGATTCTGACCGGCCTGCCGCTGGCCGGCGTGGACGCCGCCACCGCCGCGGAACTGCGCCAGCTGCTGGCCGCCCACGGCGTGCTGGTGCTGCCCGGCCAGCGGCTGGACGACGACGGGTTCGTGGCCTTCCTGGCGAACTTCGGCGACCTGGCCTTCACCCAGGGGGAGACGCCGGTCCCCGGGCACCCGGACCTCAACGTGGTCAGCAATGTCGGGCGGGTTACGCCACCGCGCAGCGTGTTTCACGTGGACACCAGCTACGTGCACCGCCCGCCGGCCTACACCGCGCTGCGCGCGGTGACGATCCCCGCGCACGGCGGCGAGACCCTGTTCACGAACCAGTACCGTGCCTTCGACACCCTGCCGCCCGGCATGCGCGCCCGGCTGGCCGGACGGACGATCAGGCATGTGGTGACGGCCGTGGCCCCCGGCGATGGCGCGGAAACCTCGGCAGCCCATCCGGTCTTCCGCCGCCACCCGATCTCCGGCCGCACCGCCCTGTACCTGTCCACGCCCGAACGCTGCGTGGCGATCAGCGGCCTGCCCGACGCCGAGGCCAGGACGCTGATCGAGTTCCTCTACGCGCACTCGACTGCGGCGCATAACACCTACCGGCACACCTGGTCACCGGGCGACGTGGTGATGTGGGACAACGGGTGCGTGCTGCACCGCGCCGACCATGCGGGCGTCGTCGGGGACCGGGTGATGCACCGCGGCATGGTCACCGGCTACGCGGGCGCCGCCCGGTGAGACCCGGAGCGGGCCGTCGGCCCGCCGCGCTGGTGGCGGGCAAGACCGCGGCCGTCCTGCTGCTTTTGCTGCTGGTGCTGCCGCTGAACCTCGTGATCACGGCCGTCGCCCTGCTCACGTCGCCGTTCGAGCGGACACGGCGGCGCCGTGCTCCCGGCGCGGCCACCGGACCGGTCCCGGAGCCGGCCACCGAGCCGAAGACGATCATGATCAGCGGCGGGAAGATGACCAAGGCCCTGCAGCTGGCGCGGTCGTTCCACGCGGCCGGCCACCGGGTGATCCTGGTCGAGTCGGCCAAATACCGGTTCACCGGGCACCGGTTCTCCCGGGCCGTCGACCGTTTCCGCACGGTCCCGAGGCCGCAGTCGCCCGATTACGCCACCGCGCTGCTCACCATCGTGCGCGCGGAGAACGTCGATGTGTACGTGCCCGTCTGCAGCCCGGTATCCAGCTACTACGACGCCCTGGCCAAGCCGGTGCTCGCGCCCTATTGCGAGGTCCTGCACGAAGACGCGGACCTGGTCCGCATGCTCGACGACAAGTACGAGTTCTCGGCCCTGGCCAGGTCCCTGGGCCTGCCGGTGCCGGACGCGCACCGCATCTGCTCGCCCGGCCAGGTGGAGGACTTCGACTTCGCCCGGGCCGGGCGCTCCTACATTCTCAAAAGCATCCCCTACGATCCGCTGCACCGGCTGGACCTGACCCCGCTGCCGCGGCCCTCGCCGCGGGAGACGGCGGCCTTCGCCCGGTCCAAGCCGATCGCGGCGGACACGCCGTGGATCATGCAGGGCCTGGTCCGCGGGCGGGAGTACTGCACCCACAGCACCGTGCGGGACGGCCAGGTCCAGGTGTACTGCTGCTGCGAATCCTCCGCGTTCCAGGTCAACTACGAGATGGCCGACAAGCCCGAGATCGAGGCGTGGGTGCGGCGGTTCGTGGCGCCGCTGAAGCTGACCGGCCAGGTCAGCTTCGACTTCATCGAGGACGAGGCCGGGGGCGTGTACGCGATCGAGTGCAACCCGCGCACGCACTCGGCCATCACGATGTTCTACAACCACCCGGGCCTGGCCCGTGCGTACCTGGACCGGGACGTGCCCGTCATCGAGCCCGCCACCGGCAGCCGGCCGACGTACTGGATCTACCACGAGATCTGGCGGCTGATCACACAGCCCGGCCGGGTCGCCCGGCTGCGGATCATCGCTCGCGGCAAGGACGCCATCTTCGACCGGGCCGACCCGCTGCCCTTCCTGATGGTGCATCACCTGCAGATACCGTGGCTGCTGCTGCAGAACCTGATGCGAGGCCAGGACTGGATCCGTATCGACTTCAACATCGGCAAGCTCGTCGAGCCGGCCGGGGACTGACCGGTGCCCCTCCGCGTTCTGCAGCTGGCCGGCTCCGCGGTCAGCGAGTTCCTGGGCGACCTGTCCCGGCTGTACGCCCGCGACTGCCTGGAGCACACCGCGGACCCCGCGCGGTATGAATTCCACGTCGCCTACGTCACCCCAGACGGTCAGTGGCGGTTCCCAGCCAGCCTGAGCCGCGACGCGATCGGGGCGGCGCCGCCGGTGCCGCTGGCCGGCGCGGTGCGGCAGCTGGCGGCACTGGACCTCCACGTTGCGCTCCCGCAGATGTTCTGCCTGCCCGGCATGACCTCCTACCGCGCGCTGCTCGACGTGCTGGCGCTGCCCTACGTCGGCAGCCCGCCCGGCGTCATGGCCCTGGCCGCGCACAAGGCGAACGCGAAAGCGATTGTGGCCGCGGCGGGGGTCCGGGTCCCAGCCGGCGAGGTGCTCCGGCGGGGCCAGCAGTCCTCCCTGGCCCCACCGGTCGTGGTCAAGCCGGTGGACGGGGACAACTCGCTGGGGACCACCCTGGTCCGCGATCGCAGCGGCTACCCCGCCGCTCTGGAGGCGGCCCTGGCCCACTCCGGCGCGGCGCTCGTGGAGTCCTATATCGAGCTCGGCCGGGAAGTCCGGTGCGGCGTCATCGTCCGGGACGGTCAGCTTCTCTGCCTGCCGTTGGAGGAGTACAACGTCGATTCCGCGACCAGGCCCATCCGGGACTACGCCGACAAGATCAGCCGGAACACTGATGGTGAGCTCAGCCTCGTGGCCAAGGACAGCACGCGAGCGTGGATCGTCGATCCCGGCGACCCGCTGACCAAGCGGGTGCACGCCGCTGCCCGGCGGTGTCATACGGCGCTGGGCTGCCGGCACTACAGCCTGTTCGACTTCCGGATCGACCCAGCCGGGCAGCCCTGGTTCCTCGAGGCCGGCCTGTACTGCTCCTTCGCCGAGAAAAGCGTCATCGCCACCATGGCCCGGGCCGCCGGGATCTCGCTGCCTGAGCTGCTGCGGACCGCGATAGCCGAGGCGACCGGCCGCTAAGCGCCCCTGGTGGCCCGGCGGCCCGGGCCTCAGCGCGATGATCGGTAGGTATACGGCGGGCGCGGCGACGGAGGTGGCGATGCGCATCACGGACCTTCCACGGCCGGTGGGGTATGTGCTCGGCGGTGGCGGCAGCCTGGGCGCCGTACAGGTCGGGATGCTGCAGGCGCTGGCCGAATGGGACGTGCCGCCGGATGTGGTGGCCGGCAGCTCGGTCGGCTCGCTCAACGGAGCGGTGCTGGCCGCCGACCCTCGAGGGGCGGAGCACCGGCTGTCTCATCTGTGGGCCCGGCTGACCCGCGATCAGGTCTTCCCCGGCGGGCTGCTGGCCCAGGCGCGCACCTTGCAGCACACCCGGACCCACCTGTTCCCCAGCACTGGGCTGGCCGCCGTCATCGCCGACTTCATCGGTGCCGAACGCACCTTCGCCGAGCTGAACCTCCCGTTCGCGGTGGTCACCACCGACATTGCCACCGCCCGCCCGCACGTGCTGCGCGACGGCCCGCTGCTGCCGGCCCTGCTGGCCAGCGCGGCCATCCCGGGCATCTTCGCGCCGGCCCAGCTCGGGCCGCTGCGCCTGTACGACGGCGGCCTGGTCGCCAACGTCCCGATGCGGCAGGCGGTCGCCATGGGCGCGCGGTCACTGGTCGTGCTGGACTGCAACTTCCCGGGCAACATCCCCGAGGTGTCCGGGTCCATGGCCGAGGTGCTGTTCTACACGGTGACGGTGACCATGCGGACGCAGGCCATCCTGGAGGCCCCGCTGGTCGCCGCGGACGTACCGGTCGTCTACCTGAACGGACCCGAGCCGCTCCGGGTCTCGCCGCTGGACTTTCGCCATACCGGGGCGCTGATCGAGACCGCTTACGAGGCGGCCCGGGCTTTCCTGGACGAGCTGGACATCACCGGGCCTGGCCTGTACGGCTCACCCTGATCTGGCCGCGACCCAGCAGAGCAGGCTCACGCGGCGCTTCCGCCAGTGCTGCACCATCACGATCAGCCCCACCCCCCCGAGAACGCCGACCGCATCCATGAACAGGCCGACGATGATCGCGATGATCGCGTTCGCGGTGTCGCCGGTCAGCGACACCGTGCTGCCCCAGGCTTGCCACACCGGGGCCCGGACGGTCATCGGCAGGCCGAGCGAGGCCGTGCCCGGCCAGCTGGCGCGGGCGGCGTGGCCGTCCTGGACCAGAGTGCCGTTGGTGATCGTGGAACAGCCGCCGCGGCCGCAATTCTGACCGTACGACGTGGGGAAGAACGTGGCCGTCGGGCCTGCCCCCACCAGGTAGGCGACCCCGTTGACCTGGGACGGCAGGTAGCCGATGGCCAGGACCAGGCAGCCGAGCAGCAGCAGCCGGCCAAACCAGGCGCTGACGTGGTGCCGCGGCGGGTACCGGTAGGCGTGCGCGATCAACGGATGATGAGAAGTCCGCAGCCGGGCCTCGGCGGCGACCGTGCCGTGGCGGCGGTGCAGCCGGATGGTGTCCACCAGCGCCATGACCAGGCCGGTCACGGCCAGCGCCAGCAGCACCAGGACCACTAGCCCGCTGATCAAGCCGAGTGCCCCGCTGGCGTTGGCCCACAGGTGGGAGCCGATGATCGAGAACACCACCAGGGCCAGCAGGCTGCCCCCGCCCGTCCAGCCCCAGCCGCGGCGCCGGTGCAGCAGCCGTACGGCGGCGCCGACCTCGGGATGCGCGCCCATGCCGGCTGCACCGGTGTTACTGCCCCCGCCGGAACCCGTCCACGACATAGGCGACATTGTCACCCTCGTCCCGTGCTCGCCGCAGCGATACCGGGACACCCCGCTTGCCCGGCCGGGGACCACCTGCCACCGGCGTCCGGTCCGGGAATTAAGCCGAACGGGCGGCGATCAAGCCCTCGCGTAAACCCGGCCCTCACGGCCGGGCGACGTTGCCCGCCAGCGTCCAGCCGACCAGCGCGTTGGCGTGACCGTGCCCCATCCCATGCTCGGACTTCAGGTATCCGACGATGGCCATGTGCTTGTCGAGGCCGCAGTCCGCGATGACCTGCTGCCACTCGCTGATCGGGCGCCCGTACTTCTTCTCGATGGACGGGAAGTAGGAGGCGGGTCCCTGCTTCGGCCATGGCGGCGCGTGCTCGGTCATGGTGACGTGCTCCCCTCGGCCGCTCCGGTAGTGATGACACGCTCCGGACCGCGTGATGTCACCTCGATCCTGCCAGCTCTGGGGTTACCCGGCCAGTCTGGCGGCCGGCCTCCCCGGCCGCGGTCAGGGATAACCCCGATGCCGGGCGGCCGCGGACCAGGGGCGAATCGGGGATGATCCCGATCGACGCAGGCCACCTGTGGCGGCAACCTTGAAGCAGGCAAACCGCACGCATCAAGGAGACCGACCATCATGTTCGCCATCATCGTCCTGGCCATCGCCGCCCTTGTGGCCCTGATGGTCTTCGGCTTCGTCATCCACGTTCTGTTCTCGCCCTGGCTGAGCCGTCGCCATCGTGGCCTGGGTCAAGTTCCGGCCGGGCCGCGCCCGCCGGTAGCCGGGTGATCTAACCGTGTCGCGGCTCAGCCGATCGCCGCGGTCAGCTCCACATTGATGTCATCGGGATCCTGGAACGACAAGATCGCGATCCCGGCACCGGCGAGATCCCGGACCTCGCCGTGCTCGACGCCCGCACCGTCCAGGGCCGAGACGGCCCGCTCGAGATCGGCGCGGGAATCCACGGCGAAGCTGACGTGGTCGAGCCCGGTGTGCCCGGAATCGAACCTCGTGCCGCCGACCGGCCGAAGCCCGAAAAGCGTGCCCTGCGGGGTCTGGTAGACGACCCCGCCGTAGAACTGCTCCGCCGACTCCCGGACTCCCGGCTCGTCGGCCGACGCGGACGCGTCCACCGCCACGGGCCAGCCGAAGACCTGGTCATAAAACGCCTTCGAGCGGCCGATGTCGGTGACGGTCAGCCGGACGTGCGCGAAACCGGAACTGTTGATGAGTGCCATCTCCGCGCCTTACCCGGGGCTGGCCCTCGTACACCTGCCGCCGGCGGCACGTGCTGCCTGGTCAGGTGTCCCGGCTGATCCAGCTCAGCGCCTCGGGGACCGAGGTCACGACGGTGCTCCCCGGCGGCACCGGCGGCCGCCGGACCATGAACACCAGGACGCCGAGATCCCGGGCGGCCCGCAGCTTGGCCGCCGTCATGGCGCCGCCGCTGTTCCTGGTCACCAGCAGGCCAATCCCGTGCTCGCGCAGCAACGCGGCCTCCGCCTCGACGGTGTACGGGCCGCGATCGAGGACCACGGTCATGGCGGGTGGCACCGCCCCGGCAGGCGGGTCGACGGCCCGGACGAGGAACCGGTGCCGGTCGTCGCCCGCGAAGGCGGCCAGCTCACCGCGGCCTGTGCTGAGGAACACACTCTCGCCGGACCACGCCCGGACGGCCTCGGCGGCCGCCCCGATGTCCGCGAACATGTCCCAGGACGGGTCGGCCTGCCAAGCGGGCCGGCGCAGCACCAGCCGCGGCACGTCGGCCTGGTGGGCGGCCAGGGCCGCGTTCGCGGTGATGCCATCGGCAAACGGGTGCGTCGCGTCGATGAGGTGCGTGATGCCCTCGCCGCGCAGGAAGGCGGCCAGCCCGGCCGCGCCGCCGAACCCGCCAACGCGGACCGGGCCGTCCGGAAGCCGCGGCTGGCCGACCCGGCCCGCCAGCGACGACAGCACATCCGTGCCCGCCGCCAGCAGCCCGGTGGCCAGTTCGCGCGCCTCGCCAGTCCCGCCGAGGATGAGGACGCGCACTCCAACAGGCTAGTGCGGGACACCGCGTAGCGCGGAACTCTGCGCTAGAGAACGCTGCACTAGGGAACGCTGCACTAGGGAACACTGGGCTGATGCGCGAGCTGCTGATCATCGGCATGGGTCCCGGTCACCCTGACCAGCTCACGGTCCAGGCCGTGAACGCCCTGAACCGGGTGCAGGTGTTCTTCCGCATCGACAAGGGCGACGTCCGGTCGGGGCTGAACCAGGCCCGGGACGAGATCCTGCGCCGGCACGTCACCCGGCCCGGATACCGTGTGGTCGATATCCGGGAGCCGTTCCGTGACCGGTCGCCGGACCTCACCGGGGACGGCTACGAGGGCGCCGTGCAGGACTGGCACCAGGCCCGCGCGGAGCTCATCGCGCAGGCGATCGGCGCCGAGCTCGGGCCGGACGGGGTCGGCGCCTTCCTGGTCTGGGGGGATCCCTCGCTGTATGACTCGATGCTGCGGATCGTCGACCGCGTCCGCGCGCTCGGAACCGTCGCCTTCAGCTGGGCCGTGATCCCCGGGGTGACCAGCGTCCAGGCCCTGGCGGCGGCGCACCGCATCCCGCTGAACCGGGTCGGCGAACCGGTCCACATCACCCCGGCCCGGCGGATCGCCGACGGCCTGCCGGACGGGCTGGACAGCGCCGTGGTCATGCTGGACAGCGGGTTCACCCCCGCGGGCTTCGGTGACGCGGACCTGTCGGTCTTCTGGGGGGCCTACCTGAGTACCCCGGACGAGGTCCTGATCGCCGGGCCGCTGGCCGCCGTCGCCACCCGGATCACCGAGACCCGCGCAGCGCTGCGCGAGCAGCACGGCTGGATCATGGACACCTACCTGCTCCGGCGGGACCACGAGACGGACAACGGCGACGGGTCCTAGCTCAGCAGGTCCCGGATGTCGTCGGGGTCCAGCGATGTGCGGTGGAAGCTGCCGTCGTCCAGGACGCTGGAGAACAGCCGGGCCTTCCTGGCTTTCAGCGCCATGACCTTTTCCTCGATGGTGCCCTTGGCCACCAGGCGGTAGACCATGACATTCCGGGTCTGCCCGATCCGGTGGGTGCGGTCGACGGCCTGGGCCTCGGTCGCGGGGTTCCACCACGGATCGAGCAGGAAGCAGTAGTCGGCCTCGGTCAGGTTGAGCCCGAAACCGCCGGCCTTCAGGCTGATCAGGAAGACCGGTGCGGTGCCGTCCTTGAAATTACGTATCTCTTCGGCCCGGTAGCGGGTGCTGCCGTCGAGATAGCAGTACGGCATGCCTTCTGCTTCCAGCTGCTCGCGGACTTTACCGAGGAACCCGGTGAACTGGCTGAAGATCAGGGCGCGATGCCCGCCGCTGGTCGCCTCGCGCAGCTTGGCCATCAGGACGTCGATTTTCGCCGAGGCCAGGCCGGCGTGGGCCTCGTCAACCAGTCCCGCGTGCAGGCTCAGCTGACGCAGCACGGTCAGCGACCGGAAGATGGCGAACCGGTTGGCGTCCAGGTCGCCGAGCAGGCCCAGGACCTTCTGCCGCTCTCGTTGCAAGCGGGTCTGGTAGATCTTGCGGTGCTGCGGGTGCAGCTCGATTTCCAGAACTTGTTCCTGCTTGGCGGGCAGCTCCGGGGCGACCTGTTCCTTGGTGCGGCGCCGGACCAGCGGCCTGATCCGCCGCTGGAGCTGGCCGAGGCGGGCCTGGTTGGCCTGCCGTTCGACCGGCCGGGCGTAGTAGTCGCGGAACCGCTCGGGGTCGGGAAACAAGCCGGGAGCCGTGATCGACAGCAGTGACCACAGCTCCATCAGGTTGTTCTCCAGCGGAGTACCGGTGATGGCGATCTTCACCGGAGCGCGGAGGCGCCGGGCGCATTGGTACACCTTGGACTGGCGGTTCTTGGCCTGCTGCGCCTCGTCCAGCAGGAGCCCCGCCCAGTCCAGCCCGGCGAAGGCGTCGAAGTCCAGGCGCAGCAGGGCATAAGACGTGACGACGGCGTCGGCGCCAGCGGCGAGCTCGCCGAGACTCTGCCCGCGCCGGGCGGTGGTCTGCGAGACCGGCACTACCGTCAGGTCCGGGGTGAAACGGGCCGCCTCAGCGGTCCAGTTCGCGACCACGCTGGTCGGCGCCACGATCAGGAACGGGCCGCCGGCCGGGTCACGCTGCCTGGCGTGGCTGATCAGGGCGAGGCATTGCAGCGTCTTGCCCAGCCCCATGTCGTCGGCCAGGATCCCGCCCAGCCGGTGCTCCCACAGGAACGCCAGCCAGCCGAACCCGTCGTGCTGGTACGGGCGCAGGCAGGCCCGCAGCCCGGCCGGTTCCCCGACTGGGCCCGCCACGCCCGCCGACAGCAGACCCTGGACCTGTTCCCGCCATGCTGCCGCCTGGTGACCGATCACGCCCAGCCCGGTCAGTTCCTCCCAGAATCCGGCCTGGTAGCGGCTGATCCGCAGTGTGTCAGCGGGGGCGTCCTGCAGCGCGCGGGCCTCCTCGATCAGCCTGGCGAGCACTTCCAGGTCGGGCCGGTCGAGGGAAAACCAGGCCCCGTCGGGCAGCAGCAGGTGCTGCTCGCCGCGGCTGAGGGCCACGAATACGTCGCGGAACGGCACTGGGCGCCCCTCCACGGTGATGGTCACATCGAGGTCGAACCAGTCTGTGTCCCCGTCCACCTCGTCGGTGGAGATCGCGATCCGTAGCGACTCCCCGGCCTCCCGGTAATCGGCGGGCTCGCCACTCACCTCGACGATCAGCCCAGGCGGCCGGCCAGCAGCGGCAGCAGCCCGGTGCTGAATCGCATCGTGTCAATGCCGCTCAGCCGGGTTGCCGGTGTGAGCGTGGGGCCACCGGCGCCGGGCTGGAGCAGCCCGAAACGGTCCAGCGGCAGATCACCCAGGCCGGCTAGCAGCGCCTGCTCAGCGGCCGTGTCCCGGTACCAGTCGGCCGGCGCGGCGGGCGACGGCGGCGTCCGGACCGCCGTGTCCCCGACCTCGTAGGCCCATTCCCAGCTCACTTCCAGCTCATGGCTGTCGCCGTAGCGGGCGTGACAGACAAGCTCCGGCCCGCTGATAACCGGCGGGGTGAATGAGCCGTCCGACGAGGTCAGCGGCGTTGCCCGGCTCAGGCGTGGATAGTACTGCTCCAGGAACCGGCCTTGCCCGGCCGCGGGTACCTCCAGCGGCTCCGTCCCCAGCGTCATCTTCTGCAGCGCCAGGGGAACCCTCCGGGCCAGCTTGACCAGCCGGAACGGCCACCCGCCTGGCTCGGCCTCCGCCGCCTGGCCGCGATCGACGCAGACCGCCCCGTGCCCTTCGGACCCGATGAAGGCGACTGGTACGCCGATTTCCCCGGTCACGTCACGGATCACCGGGGTCATGCGAAGGCCACCACCAGGGCCGCGGGTCACGTCGAGACAGAACTCGCCCTTCGCGTAAGGCGGCAACGCGCCTCGCCGGCCCGCGTACACCAGTGCCAGGCCGGCCAGCTCGGCCTCGGCCAGCAGCGACCAGAGCTGGCGTGATTCCAGCATCGAGAACTCCAGCCAGGTGTCACCGCCGTACTGGTAACCGTAGTAACCGTCGTGGCCACGGGAAGCCTGATACAGGACCCACAGCTCCTTCAGCAGCCGCACCTGCTGTTCGTTGTACTCACCCGAATGCCGGAGGACTTCCAGGGCGGTCCAGCGCAGTCCGCCGGCCACCCAGGCGCCGTGCTTACCGGGCCTGACTAGTCGCGCCAGCAGCCTCAGCGGCGCCCGTGCTGCCGCCCCGGTGCCGCGAGTCAGCATGAGCTCGATCGCCAGCGGTGTCGTGCCCTGGCTGGTGGCCCGGCCTGGCTCGAGCAGCGTGTCCAGCGACCGTTCCCAGGCCGCGGGGAGCGCAGTCTGTGGCGGCACGGATCTGCGTGACCGGGCCGGCAGCGCCGACAGGACCAGCGCCACGACGTGCTTGCAGTTGAATTCGACCGGGCAGCTGCACTCGCCCATCTCGAACTGGGCGGGACATCCGGCGGCTAGCGAAAGGTATGCCGTCACCTGATAGGTGCGGTCGCCGCGCCCGCGGACCGCGCCATGCAGTGCGGTCCGCTCAGGATCCCAGCTGGCCTGGAGCACTGCCCCCTGGGCCGCGTACTCCGTGCCGCGTGCGTAGCTGCCTCCGCCGATGGCCCGGCGCAGGGTGAAAAGGTCGAACTCGAAGGTCACGATTTCCCGCATGCCGCGGACGATATCGGCCGCCACCGTCATTTCCTGCGAGCAAGAGCCTCGTCGGTGAGAGCCCCATCAGTGAGAACACTGAGCAGCGCGGTGGCGGCGGCGGTCGGCTGGCGGCTGGCGCTGATGGCGGCGGACAGCCGCCAGTGCAGCCGGGGGTCGCCCACCTGGACGGCCACTACGCCCGGATGGCTGCCCGCGACGGCGGACGCGGGCAGCAAGGTGGTGCCGAAGCGGTCCCGGACGAGCTCGAGCATCAGGGTGTAGCTGGCGATCTCGATGGCCGACGGGTCGGGGCCCAGGACCGCGTCGACAGCGGCGCGGACTCCCCAGCCGGGCGGGAACCGCAGGATCGTCTCGCTGGCCAGGTCCACCACGCTGATCCGGGACTGCCGGGCGAGCGGGTGGCCCGGCGGGCAGACGAAGACCAGCGGCTCGCTGACCAGAGGGCTGAGAGTGATACCGCGCGGCGGGCGTCCTGAGGCAGGGTCGGCCGGGCTGGCGGTCAGCGCGATGTCCATCGAGCCGTCCCTGACCGCCTGCAGGTTGCCCGCGGACCCGGTGGCCGACTGGCGGAGCTGGACGATGACGCCGGGGTGCCGGTCACGCAGCGCGGCCAGGGTGGCGGCCAGGTCAAGCGGCCCGGTGCTGAGCGTGCAGCCCAGGACGACGGTGCCGTGAACCCGGCCGGACACCGCCGCGACCTCGTCGCGAGCGGCCTGTACCGCCTCGAGGATCCGCCGGGCGCTGGCCCGCAACGCGGCGCCGTGCTCGGTGACGGTGACCGGGGTAACCGACCGGTCGAACAACGACACTCCGAGCTCGTGCTCCAGGCGGGCGACGGCGGCGGACATGGCCGACTGGACGATGTGAACGTCGCGGGCCGCGGCCGTGAAGCTCCCGGCCCGGCAGCAGGCCAGGAAGTACTCCAGGTCGCGAACTTCCACCCGGCCAGGGTAATCCGCGGCTACGGCTGCCATCAACAAAAGTGATGGTTATGAGCAAAATTGATCGTTGGACACGATGATCTAGCCGGGCGACCCTGGAGGAGATGACAAACGGGAGAACACGATGAGCATGACGCTGAGCCCGCCGCAGCAGCGGCCCGGCAGCCACCCGGGGTCGGCTTTCCTCGCCGGCATCCGCGACACGGTAGCGTCCGGGCGCTCCGGCCCGCATGGCCCGCTGCCACCCGTGCTGGTCAGCATGACGCTGGTGACCGGCCTGGTCGACGCGTTCAGTTACCTGGTCCTCGGGCACGTGTTCGTGGCCAACATGACCGGGAACATCGTGTTCCTCGCCTTCGCCCTGGCCGGCGCGCCCGGATTCTCGATCACCGCGTCCCTGGCTGCCCTGGCCGCGTTCGCCCTCGGGGCCCTGCTCGGCGGCAGGCTCGCCGCGCGGCACCGTGACCACCGGGCCCGGCTGCACCGCTCCGCGGCCGCGGCTCAGGCTGTGTTCGTCGCGGCCGCGGTCATCCTCGCGATCGCTAGCGGCGGCGTCCCCGCGGCCGGGTACCGGTACATGCTCATCGCGGTGCTCGGCGTGGCCATGGGAATCCAGAACGCCGCCGCCCGCACCATCGCGGTCCCCGACCTCACCACCACGGTGCTTACCCTCACCATCACCGGTATCGCCGCCGACAGCACCCTGGCCGGCGGCTCCGGATCCAGGATCGGCCGCCGCCTGGTGCCGGTCATCTCCATGCTCGGCGGCGCCCTCCTCGGCGCCGTGCTGATCCGGCACGCCCACGCCTATGACCCGCTTGCCGTGGCCCTGGCCACCGTCATCGCCGGCGCCGCCGTCAGCCACCTGCTGGGACGATCGGACCCGGCCTGGGTGCGTCCCCAGCGCCAGCCCGCCCCAGTACCGTCAGACGAGGGCAACGGAGGCACAGATGAGTGTCGAGAGAACTCACGTCGGCCACCAGACCAGGTACGAGATCCGCGCCGAGACCGGGATGTCGTGCCTGCTGACTTACACCGCCGATCCCGATGAGCCCACCACCTGGAAGATCCTGCTGCCCGGCGATGGCGGCACCCAGGACCTGTACGGCACCCAGCGGTTTGCCGAGCCGGACGCCGCCCGGCTCCAGGCCTGGCTCAGCCCGGTCGTCGGCGGCGACCACGCCGCGGAGCTCGCAGCCGCTGTCGAGGCCGCGCCGCCCCCGGCGGCGGCCTGGCGGCCGCACCACGACGCTGGCTGACCGCGCTACCCGCCGTCAGCTGTCATCGCCGCTCAGCGGCACTCCCTGCGCCGACAGCGGGCCGACGCCGAGCGCGAAGATGTGCAGCCCGCCGATCTGCTCACCGGCCGCCGGGATGCTGCCCCCGGCTGGCAGTGTCACGGCTTGAACCGTCTTGCCCGGCGTGATGGCGGCCGAGGTGTAGAACACATAGGCCGTCTGGTTCCGTTTCCCGGCCATACCGCCGGGGATGCCGGGCTGGGAGTCGTTGAGGTATGGCAGCGTCGCGATGACATCGTTGCCGGCGGCCGGCGCACTGGAGTAACCGTCCAGCGTGATGGTGAAGCTGCTGGTGCTGCCGTCGGTGTAGTACGCGGTCCCGGTGCCTTTCCCGGCACCGGCGCTTGCGGCGCCGAGGAAACCGAGCCTGGTGCCCGATCCGGACAGCAGGATCGTCTGCCCTTGGGCGACCACGTTGTCCGGCTGCCCGGCCGGGACGTCTGGCCAGGTGAACGTGATGCCGTCGTGGGTGACCGCCGCTCCTGGTGCGAGGCCCGCCGCGGTGAGCGCCTGCGCGGAGTAGCTGTTTCCGGTGCCGTCGAAGCTCGCGGCCCCCAAGGCGGAGTCGTCGCCGATCCCGGTGTTGGCGGACGCGTCGGCCAAGGTGGCGTAGGCGCGCAGCACGCTCACGCTGGAATACGTGACGCCGCGCTGCCGCCCGGCGGTGTAGACCGCCCGCACGGTGATCGGCGCCTGGCCAGGGTTGGCGCTGGCCGGGACCGTGACCCGCCAGCTGGCCCGGGCGCTGCGGCCGCTGCGCACACTGGTCACCGTGACCGGTGTGGCCGGGCTGGCCCGCCAGCCGCCGGGGAGGGTGACAGAAAAGGTGACCTGGTCCAGGGCCAGGAGACCGTTGTTAGCCAGCGTGGCGGACACCGTCGTGGTGCTGCCGGGCGCGACGAGAGCGGGCGCGGCCGCGGCGGTCAGCGATCCTTAGGGGATGGGGGTGCCGGCCGACGGCACTTCGCGGACCTTGATCCGCGCGACCGCGTTGCCGAGAGCCGAGTGGCTGGCCTGCACCGTTACCGCGCCCGGCGAACCGGGCAGCGAGCGAATCCAGGCCGCGGCCGCGCCGCCCGTGGCGGCGAAGTCGACGGGGTTGTCGCCGACCAGGAGCGCGGGCCCGTCGACGGTCAGGGTGACCGGCCCGGTCACGTACGGGCGGGGCGCGCCGTACTTGTCCACCGCCCGGAACGCCAGCCTCGTCGCGTCCACGCCGTCCCCGTCGATCTCGGCGTCGTCGGCCGTCAGCTCCAGCCGGTCGCCGGACGGGTCGGCCGGCCAGGGACCGCGACGCGACCTTGACCCCGCCGAGGTAGCCGTCGATGCGCAGTTCCGGCCGGGCCGAGCCATCTACCCCGCGAAAGTCCACGAAGGACGGCGGGTATTTCAGGTGCGGGTAGCCGGCGGTATCCGGCGTCACGGTCGCGAGCAGCCAGCCGCCGACGTACACCCGGAGCTCGTCCAGGTTGGAGCAGATCATCGCGAGCTCCAGGCTGGTCACCGGCGACGTGGGACCGAAGTCCCAGTAGAAGGCGGGCGCAATGACCGGTGTGCCCGCCGGGTCGGCCTGCGCCTGGTAGATGGCGGCAGCGGGCTTGGGGATCCGGAACACGTCGTGCACTCCGGTGTACTTGATCCCCTGGTACTGGTTGCCGTTACCGGACGGGTAGTCGAACCCAGACCAGGCGAGCAAGCCGCAGTAGCGGTCGTCGGATGCCGCGATGTCGTGCACGGTCGCGTGCGCCACGGCCTCGCCCTGCTGGACGGCCTGCGGGTCGGTGCGCCGGTAATAGATGCCGGGCCGGACAAGGCGCCGACGGCCTCGCCGACCAGATACGGCTTGCCGGCCGCGTCGACCGGAGGAGCCAGGGTCGGCTTCCGCAGCCCGTCGGGGCCGGTCACACTGCTGTAGTCGTGGTTGGTGTAGACGTCGAACACGAAGCTGGCGTCGGTCACCGAGCCGTCCCCGCCGGTCGGCCGGGAGTCGTCCAGGGAGTGCGCCAGGTCGTTGTACAAGGCGTACTCCGGGGCATGCTCGCCCGCTTCGTTCGGCATCGCGCCCCACACGATGACGCACGGGTGGCTCCGGTCCCGGACGATCATGTCGTGCAGGCCCTGGTAGGCCGCCACCTGCCACGCGGCGTCGCCGAAGTAGTCCCAGCCCGGGATCTCCTCCCACACCATGAGCCCCAGCTCGTTGCAGGCATCGTAGAAGGCTTCCGACTGCGGGTAGTGCGAGCAGCGCACCATGTTGCAATTGAGCTCGTTGCGGAGTACCGCGGCGTCTTTCGCCTGGACGCGGGCGGGCATCGCGCCGCCCGCCCACGGGAACAACTGGTGCCGGCTGAGCCCAAACAGCTTGACCCGGTTGCCGTTGAGATAGAACCCGCCGGTCGTGAAGGCGGCCTCGCGGAATCCGGTCCTGACCTGATAGTCGTGCAGCGGGCTGCCATCTGCCACCAGCGTGGCCACCACGGTGTAGAGCCTGGGATTGCCCGTGTCCCACAGCATGATGTCCGGCAGGCCGGTGAGCGTGGCGGTCACCGTCACCCGGCCTGTCGCCGTGATCGTCACCGGTACCGTGGCCGAGACCACGGTCCGGCTGCCATCCATCAGGTCCACGGTCAGGCCGACGCTGCCCGCGGGGACGACAGCGGCGTCGACCGTGGCTTGCACGACGACCTGCCGGGTGCTGGCGTCCAGCACGTTCACCGGCTTGGCGAACACGTCGGCGAGGAAGATCTGCGGAACGGCGCGCAGGCTCACGTCGCGGTAGATCCCGCCGGGCTGCCAGAAGTCGACCGACGTGCTGATGTAGGGGGCCGCCCGGTCCGGGGGCACGTCGAGGTTGAAGGTGGAGTCCAGCGTCACGGCAAGCACGTTGCCTTTCGGCCGCAGATGGCCGGTGACCTCGGCGCTGAACGGCAGGTAGCCGCCGAGGTGGTCGGCTACCTGCGTGCCGTTAACAGTGACCGTCGCGTGAGTCAGGGCCGCCGCGAAGTCCAGGAAGACCCACATGCCGCCCAGGCCGGCCGGCGCGTCGAAGTGCTTGCGGTAGACCCATATCCGCTCCCACCTGGAGGGGGCCCAGTCCTGCCAGGACAGCGGGACCACCGTGTGCGGCAGCGTCACCGTCGCCAGCGTGCCATCGTCGAACCCCGGCTGGTCGCTGCCTGCCGCTGCCGGCCCGAACAGCCAGCCGGTGCCGAACGGCTCGATCCTCGCGGCTGGCCCCGTGGTCTGGCCCGGCTGCGCGGCCTGAAGGGCAGCATCGTTGATGGCCGTCCGCGTGTCCGCGGCACCGGCCCGCCCGCGGGCATTGAGCAGCGACCACGTCATCGTTTCCGTTGCCCCACCAGCCGCGGTGCGGAGGAACAGCCGCCGTGAGATGCCAACGGGGGGATGGCTCCTGGGGCGCCGGGGGTTTCCAGCCGTCATCAATTCCCGCCAATTACCCATTTCTGAAAGCTTGCAGCAATCAGCCGCCGCCCGCGCACAGCAGGTCGTCGTAAAAGCTACCTCACGCGCACTCAAAAAGCTGGGACCCACGGGCCTGGGGCTTTCTCATTATCTGCGCCACTTGCCGGTTCCGGTTGGGCATCAATAAATGTCCGGAAATACACAGAATCGATTATTCCGGTAATGACGAAAGGTCCGGGTTGATGCCGCCGATGCCTGCCGGGGCTGGGTAGGCCGTGCTGGAGGGCGCCTGGGTCGTGCTCACCGGGATGCTTGGCCGACGAAGATCGCGATGCCGTCGATGATGCGCTGCAGACCGAATCTGAAGGAGCGGGCCGGGTCGTGGGCGGCGCCGTACTCGGCGCCGGCTGCGGCGCCGACGCGCACTGCCGTGGGGTAGCGGGCCGGGTCGAGGACGTCGGTGAGCAGCGGGCCGTAGGTCTGCCACCACTGCTGATCGGAGATGCCGGTGCGGGCCTGGGCCTCGGCGGCGTCGACGGCGCCCCGGGCAGTGCCGCGGACGTAGTCGTCGAGGAGGCTGGTGATGAGGTCCATGTCGATGTCGGTGAGGCCGAGCCCGTCCGCGGCGGCGAGTTCGGCGTCATAGAACGCTGTCATGTTCGGGCCTAGCAGCGGCCGGCTGGCGGCGATCTGCAGGAGCCATGGATGGGACAGCAGAAGCGTCCAGTGCTGTTCCGCGAGTGTGGCGAGTCGTGCCTGCCATGGCATGCCGGGATCGCCGGGAACGGCGATCCCGCGGTAAGCGCGGTCGGCCATGACGTCAAGGAGCTCGGCTTTGCTGGGGACGTAGCCGTAGAGAGACATGGCGGTGATACCCAGCTCGTCGGCGAGCCGGCGCATGGACAACCCGCCGAGCCCATCCCGGTCGGCGATCTGGATCGCCGTGGTCAGGACATGCTCGCCGCTCAGGCTGGGCTTAGGCCCCCGACGCCGACGCTGCACCCCCCAGAGCAGGTCGATGGTGCGCTGGGGGTCTCCGCCGCCGCTGTACTCGGTTGGCACGTCCTGATCCGTTCTTGCGTTATGACTCCATACACCGTATGGTAATTAAACTTCCTACAGTGTAGAGAGTTGAGGGCGGCTCTTGGGTATCTCCGCTATAGCATGCGAGGGCCTAAGCAAGCGTTTCGGGGCAACTGTGGCGCTCGATGGCCTGGACCTGACCGTGCCGGAGGGCGGTGTCTATGGCTTGCTGGGGCCTAACGGGGCGGGCAAGACAACCGCTGTCCGGGTCCTGGCGACCCTGCTGGGCCCAGATTCCGGGCGTGCCCTGGTTGCTGGCTTCGACGTGGCTCGTCAGGCAGCCCAGGTGCGTGCTCGCATCGGGCTAGCCGGGCAGAACGCCGCCCTGGATGAGATCCTGTCCGGCCGGCAGAACCTGGTGATGTTCGGGCGGCTCTGCCACCTGCCCGTCAGTACTGCGCGGCGCCGGGCCGACGAACTGCTCGCCCAGTTCGCCCTGAACGAGGCCGGCGACAAGCCCGTCCGGCAGTACTCGGGTGGCATGCGCCGCAAGCTCGACCTGGCCGCGAGCTTCATCGTGGCTCCCCGTGTGCTGTTCCTCGACGAGCCCACCGCAGGGCTCGACCCGCACGGCCGCAACGAGGTCTGGCAGCTGGTCCGCACGGTGGCCAGAAGCGGCACCACAGTGCTGCTCACCACCCAGTACCTGCAAGAGGCCGACCAGCTCGCCGACGCCATCGCAGTGATCGCCGGGGGCCGCGTCATCGCCGAAGGCACCCCAGGTGAGCTGAAGTCGCTGGCCGGGGGCGACCGGATCGACATCGTCCTGCGCGCCGCCGGCGACCTGCTTCCCGCCGCCAGGCTCCTGCAGGCCCGGCTCCGCGCTGACGTGCGCCTCGATCAGGACTGCCGGGAGCTCAGCGTGCCGGTCACCGACCGGCTCGCCGCCCTGACCGAGATCATCCGCTCACTGCAGGAGGAAGGCATCACGGCAGAAGACATCGCCGTGCGCAGGCCGACCCTGGACGAAGCGTTCCTGAACCTGACCGGTCAGCAGCCATCATCTGACGGCACCGCTTCCCCCTCCTGCCAGGCCGCCGAGGTGCACACGCAATGACTCTCACGCCAGTGCTCCCGCGGACACTCCGCTCCCGGCTGGCGTGGGCGATCGCCGATGTCTGGGTCATCACCCGCCGTGACCTGGCGTACTGGGCGCGGCAGCCCGGCGCGGTGATCGCCAATACCCTGCTATTCCCCATCATGATCGTGCTGATGTTCGGCTACCTGCTGGGCGGGGCGATGACGGTGCCCGGCGGGGGTGACTACCGCGACTTCCTCATGCCCGGCATGTTCGCGATGACGATGGTGTTCGGCATTGGGGCCACCCTGACCGCCGTCAGCGCCGACGCCGCCCGCGGGGTCACCGACCGGTTCCGCTCCATGCCCATGACCCCTCCGGCCGTCATCGCCGGGCGGGCCGCCGCGGACATGCTCAACTCGGCAGCCGCGCTAGCCGTGCTCACTGGATGCGGATTCCTCGTGGGCTGGCACCCGCACCGCGGCGCTGCCCGCGCACTCGCCGCACTCGGCCTGCTCCTGCTGCTGCGGTTCGCGTTCGTGTGGATAGGCGTCTACCTGGGGCTGACGTTCTACCCCAACCCCGAGGCCGTCACCGCTGTACGCACCATCGAGTTCCCGATCGGATTCCTCGGGAACCCGTTCGTCGCTGTCTCCACCATGCCCGCATGGCTTGCCGCCATCGCCCTGTGGAACCCGCTCTCGTCAACCGTCTCGGCCGCTCGCCAGCTCTTCGGCGACCCCGTCGGGGCCCGCCCTTCCTGGATCACAGACCACGCGGTCCCCATGGCCGTCGCCTGGCCGCTGCTGCTCGTCGCCGTCTTCTTCCCGCTATCCCTGCACCGCTACCGGCGCCTGAGCCGCTGAAGGCGTTACCGGTGAGGCGATCCGCTCACCGGCCGCGACCGCGCTTCAGCGACCACGGCAAGGTGGCCCGGGCTGCATGTCCAGACGCGCCTGCCGCAGGTCAAAGCCGGAATAGCGGCTCCGCGCTAGGGCTGGCGGTCAGCGGCGACGGCTCCGGCGATGACGATGTCCAGGCAGTCGCGGAAGAGGTCATCGACGGTGCGGCCGGGCTGGAAGTAGTCCGTGATGCTGGCCACGAGATTGGGGTACTGCCGCGTGTAGCTGGCCAGATCAACGTCGTGGGCGTCAGGCCGGGGTGCCTGCTCTTCCAGGACGTGCCCGAGGGTGAAGCGCTCGACGGTGAGGACGATCAGGCGGGCCTGGCGCAAGGCCACGCCGCGGGCCGCCAGGCTGGTGACCGCCAGTTCGGACAGGGCCGCCATCGCGTGCGAGGCCTGAGAACTGGAGACCACCCGGGCGCCGTCGGGATGCGCCAGCAGCGCGCGGCGAAGCTGGCCGGCGAAGCTGGTGAGCCAGTCTTGCCAGGACTGTCCCGGACCGGGGGGAGCCAGGTCGGGCAGTCCCTGAGACAAGATGGCGTCGGCGATGGCGGTGACCAGGGCCGCCTTGTTGGGCAGATGCCAGTACAAGGTCGGCTGGGCGATGCCGAGGCGCGCCGCGAGCTTACGCAAGGTAACGCCCTCCAGGCCCTCGGCGTCCAGTAGCGCGACGGCCTCGCGCACGATCTGCTGCCGGTCCACGGTCACGGAACCAGTGTGCCGCACGGACGGCTCTATCGGTGATAGAGTCCCTATCGTCGATAGGGTGCGGATTCCGGCCTGGAGGTGCGCGGTGAAGGCAGCGGTGTTGCATGAGCTCGGCGGTGTCCCGCGGTATGAGGACTTTCCCGACCCGGTGGCAGGCGACGGTGAAGTGATCATCGACGTGAAGGCGGTCGCGGTCGAGAACGTCGACAAGATGGTCGCGGCCGGAACGCACTACGCGAACCAGAGCCTGATCACCGGGCTCCCCGCGATCCCCGGCTTCGACGGTGTCGGCGCGCTGCCGGACGGCACTGTTGTCGGCTTCGGCCTGCCGCGGCCGCCCTACGGCGCGCTCGCCGAGAAGACGGTCATTCGCGCCGGCGCCGTCGCCCCGGTTCCCCAGGGTCTCGATCCGGCCGTCGCGACCGTGCTCGGCACCGCCATCACCGGTATGTCCATCACGACCGCGGCCGGGTTTGTCCCTGGCGAGACCGTCCTGGTCCAGGGCGCGACCGGCGTGGCGGGACGGCTGGCGGTCAAGATCGCCCGGCTGCTGGGAGCCGGGCGCATCGTGGCTACCGGACGGGACGGCGGGAAGCTGGATGATGTGCGTGCCCTCGGCGCGGACGCCGTGATCAGCACCGCAGTGCCGGATGAGGAACTGGCCCAGGCCTACCGCGATGCCCGCGGGGACGGGTACGACGTGGTTGTCGACTTCTTGTGGGGCCGGCCTACGCAGGTCCTGCTGGGCACGCTGATCCCGCAGGCTTTTGCCTTCCCGAAGCCGACCCGCCTGATTCAGGTCGGGGAGTCGGCGGCCGCCACCCTGACCGTGGCCGCGGCCAGCCTGCGTACCTCGGGCGTGGAGATCTATGGTGCCGCCAAAGGTCTTGACGCGGAGACCATGGGTCAGGTCTATGGCCAGGTCGTGAGCTGGGCGCAGTCCGGTGAGCTCACCTTCGACCTGGAAACCGTCCCGCTGGGCGACATCGAGGCCGCCTGGCAGCGAAGCGATTTTGGGGGCAAGCGCCTCGTCGTGATCCCCTGATCGATCCGTCAGCCGGATCGCGGTTATCCGAAGGTGAACGAGTAGGCCGCCAGCTCCGGTGAGAGCCTGATGGTCACGGTGCCGTTCCGCGCGAGCTGGCCGCTGGCGACGGTGTAGATGTCGGGGGCGCCGGAGACGTGGATGACCGTGCTCGTGCCGCCGTCGGAGACGGTGAGCGTGCCGGTGCCCCCGACGTCGAGATAGACGTCCGAAGCGTGGAAGGAGAGCGTGATCCCGGCGCCGTCACCTGCGGTGATCGACTCCTGGCCGATGGTCCAGGTGCCGGCCAGGGCGAAGGTGTCCACCGGGAGGGTGGCGGGCGCTATGAACTGGCCACTCTTGTAAGGGGTGCCATCGCCGTGGAACCCCCGTTCGTGCTCGGCGCCGAGATAGGTCTCCGGTGTCTGCGCGGGGTCGTCGGGGGTGGTGTCGGGGATGTCAGTCGCCTTCGGCAGGGCGACCCCGGGGTGGGCGGCGCTGAGCAGCTGGCGGATGAGCTGCTCCTCGCCGCTGTAGTCACCTTCCCCAATGGAGACGTGCCGGATCTGGCCGCTGGCGTCGATGAGGTACGCCGCGGGCCACGACTGGTTGTCGTAGGCGTTCCAGGTGTCGTAGGAGTTGTCGAGCGCGACGGGGAAGGTGAGGCCGAGCCTGCGCACGCCGGCGGCGACGTTGGATGGCACATGCTCGAAGGCGTACTCGGGCGTGTGCACGCCGACGACCTCGAGCCCGTCGGCGGCGTAGTTCTTGGCCCAGGCCTCGACATGGGGAAGCTCGCGCTGGCAGTTGATGCAGGAGTAAGCCCAGAAGTCAACGAGGATGACTTTGCCCTTGAGCGAGGCCACGCTTACCGGCTTACCGCCGGGGGTGTTCAGCCACTGCTGGATCCCGCTGAACGCGGGCGCGGCCCCGCACTTCTCAAGGCCGGAGCCGCCGTACATGGCCGCCGTCTGGCAGTCCTGCAGCGATACGGCACCGCTGCCCCCCTTGGGTGCCGCCGCGGCGCCCTTCTCCAGGGAGTTCCCCAGGGCTTGGGTGTAGTTCGGGATGTCGCGCTGGATGATGTCGGAGAGGTTGAACGTCAGCGCGACGGCCAGGACGATCATCAACGCGCCGCTGACCGCACGGAAGGCACCCTGATGGCGCCGGAAGGATCCAAGCCGCTGGATCATGCCCCGGCCCGCCAGCGCGAAGGCGAGCAAGGGGATCGCGGTGCCGGCGGCGAAGCCCAGCGTGAGGCCGACCGTACGCAGGCCGATGTGGCCGGTCGCTCCGGCTACGGTGATGGCCGCCAGGACCGGCCCCGCGCACGGCACGAAGACCGCACCCAGGGCGACACCGAGGAGAAAGCCATTGCGGCCGGAGCCGAGGGCGCGCTGGGGGAACCGGTAGAAGGGCCGCTCGATCAGGTGACCGAGCGGCGGTACCAGCAGCCCGAGCCCGACCAGTACCAGCAGGGCCAGGCCCAGCCAGCGGATGGCGTCGGCGGGCAAGTGCAGGCTGACCAGGATGAGGGTGCCGAACAGGGTAAAGACCGCGAAGCTCAGCGTCAGGCCGAGGACGACGAGATAGGGCCGCCGCCGCGCCGGCTCCGCGTCTGGCTCTGCGCCCGGTTCCGTGCTGGCGCCGCCGAGGAAGACCACCGGAAGCACCGGCAGGACACATGGGGACAGGCCCGTGATGATCCCGCCGACCAGGCCGATCAAGACCAGCGTCACGCCGCAACCTCCTGCTGGCGGCCACGCCAAGCTCGTTCTGAGCGCTATGTCCTACGGTACGGCGTTACGAGAGGCGTTCTACCAGCCGTCGCGGTGGATTACCGTGTCCGGGTCCGGCCGGGCGGCCGGGGAGAAGTCCGTCCCCCTGGTATAAGCCAGCGGGGTCAGCACCGCCTGCGCCACCCGCTCGTACGGAATGCCGAGGATGCCGGCCACATCCTGCTCGCGGGCCCGGTGCATGGACGTCCAGGCGGTGCCGAGTCCGCGGGCGCGGGCGGCCAGCATGAAGCTCCACATACCCGGGAGGATGTTGCCCAGCCCGGCGAGCGCCGCGGTCCGGTCGTGGCCCTCGTTGCAGCCGAACACCAGCACGGGCGCGTCCCCCATATGCTCGCCGAGATAGTCGGCCGAGCTAGCCACCCGGCGCTGCACGCCGTCCCGCCCGGGATCCCCGGTCGGGTTACCCGGGTAGCCCGGCGACGCCTTGTACCCGGCGTAGACCTGACGGTATATCTCCCCGATCGCCTGCCGTTTTTTCTCGTCCCGCACGACGACGAACCGCATGGTCACCACGTTGCCTCCGGACGGTGCCTGCAGGGCCATCGCCACGCACTCGCGGATCAGGTCATCGGGCACCGGGCGGGAGAAGTCCAGGCGCTTGCGCACCGCGCGGGTGGTGGACAGCAACTGGTCCGGGTCCAGGTTGAGCAGGGTCATGACGCCCAGGCTAGCCGCCGGCCCCGGGCGCACTTCGTCCCCCTCAGGCTGGAACGATGTAGGGGAAGGTGCTGCTGCGCTGGTCCTGGGCGACGGTCCCGGCGGGAGGTCCGGGCCGTGCGGGGCACCGCGGCCGAGCGCCCGGCCCGCGACGGGGTGCAGGCGGCCGAGGTGGCGCTAGGACTGCGTCATAGGCAGACGTCATTGCCAGTGCGGCTGATGACATGCGGCGGGGCGCCGGGTTTGGGATGCCTTGAGTGGGCACAAGAGATCGGGCAGGTTAAATGCCCTGTCGATGTCGCCGGTGCTTCGGAGGTGGATGACGTGGAAATCCAGCTGGTGCTCTATTTGCCCCGTGATGTCTCCAGCGTGCCGGTCAGCCGCCAGGTTCTCGACGGCTGCCTGAAGACTCTCGGAGTCACGCCGGATACGCGCGACGACATCGCCCTGGCGCTCACCGAAGCCTGCGCGAACGTCATTCAGCACGCCGGGCCCGGTGAAGAGTACGAGGTGCAGGTGCGAGCCGGGAACCACAGGTGCGCCATCGAGGTCGTCAATACCAGCAGCGAGAACGGGGAGCCCACGTCAGGCAGCGGCGCCGGCGAGGACCAAGCCAACGGCTTCTCCGTCGCCCGCGATCCCGTGCCCGCCACCGCCGAGCACGGCCGCGGCCTGAAGATCATCGATGCGGTAACCGACAACCTGCAGCTCACGGGCAATGGACGTCAGGGCACGGTCGTTCACTTCGAGAAGACGCTGGAATGGCTGCCCGGAGCGGCCGGGCAGCACCTGTTCAACGCCCACGGCCGAGGCTGACCGGCATCAGGCCGGGAACGGCCGGGCAAGTCCCGGAAGCATGGGATAGCGGCGGACGTTCAGCGTGGCGAGTTCCAATCCTTAGGTGAGCGCGGTCGCGGCAATGAGGTAGTCGCCCAGCCGATCCCGCTGCGGGGCCGGCGGTACTCGCGCATGAGGATCGCTTCCCGCCATGCCACTTGCTCGCTGACGTCGAATCGCTGCATGAAAGGACTCGTCAATGGCGGCAAGGTCGGCGGCGAGGTCCGCGCCGGGGTGGCCGCCGATCGCCCGGTCGATCAATTCGCGGATCAGTTCTGCCCGGGAAACACCCGCTGCCTGCGCTACCCCGTCCAGCGCGGCAGCCTGGCCTTCGGCGAGGTAGATGTTGGTCCGCTTCATACACCAGACCATGCACCACATATACGCAGGTCGGCCCGGGCAGCAAAGATCCCCGGCCCTATGCTGAGGCATGGCCAGCCAGGTACCTATCGCGACGACGCACGGCGGCGACGGACGGCTGCTGCGCGGATTCGATCTGGCCGCCACGCTCGTCTTCGCCATCGAGGGGGCAGCGGTCGGTACCGCGGCCCGGCTCGACATTTTCGGGGTCGCGGTGCTGGCCTGCGTGACCGCGATGGGTGGCGGGGTCATCCGTGACGTGCTCATCGGGGCGACACCGCCGGCCGCCTTCACCGATCCGCTCTACATCCCGGTAGCCGTAACGGCCGGTATCGCCACCTTTGTGCTGCACCAGCCAGCCGGGCAGATCCCCAGCTGGCTCCGGACCGGCCTGGACGCCGCGGGGCTCGGGCTCTTTTGCGCCGCGGGAGCGCTGAAGGCTCTGGACCGTGAGCTGATACCGGTCAGCGCGGCCTTCATGGGTACCCTCACCGCGGTGGGAGGAGGGGTCCTGCGCGACGTGCTCCTGAACCGGATTCCGGCCGTGCTGCGGGTCGACGTCTACGCGGTGGCCGCACTGCTCGGCGCGACGATCGTGGTCATCGGCATCAGACGCGGCCTGCCGAGGACCATGGTGATGCTGGCCGGCGGCACCGCGTGCTTTGTCCTGCGCGTGCTGGCCGCCTGGCAGCATTGGCAGCTACCGAGAATTCACTGAGAACGGATGGTGACAGGTGGATCTGCAGCTAACCGGGCGGCGTGCGCTCGTGACCGGCGGGAGCCGCGGCATCGGCAAGGCGACCGCGGCCGCGCTGCTGGCCGAGGGCGCCGAGGTCGCGATCGCCGCCCGTGACCAGGACCGGCTGGACCAGGCCGCTGCCGAACTAGGCGCCGCCGCGGGCCGGGCCGTAGCCGCCTTCGCCGTCGACACCGGCGACGACGCCGCGGTGCGGCGGCTGGCCGCAGCCGCGCGGGACCGGCTCGGCGGCGTCGACATCCTGGTCAACTGCGCTGCACGGCCGGCCGGGCAGGCGCCGCCGCTGTCCCTGCCCGAGATCACCGGCGACGCGTTCTGGTCCGATGTGAACGTCAAGGTGCTCGGCTACCTGCGGTGCGTCCAGGCGCTGGCGCCGGGCATGGTGGCGGCCGGCTGGGGCCGGATCATCAATGTCAGCGGCCTGGCCGCCCGGTCCACCGGCTCGATCGTCGGATCCATCCGCAACGTGGCGGTCTCGGCGATGACCAAGAACCTGGCCGACGAACTGGGCCCGGGCGGTGTCAACGTGAACTGCGTCCATCCGGGGCTGACCCGTACCGAAGCCACGCCGGGCGTCATCGCGGCCCAGGCCGCGGCGGCCGGCGTCGAGCCCGCCGAGATCGAGCGGCGGCTGGCCGGCCGCACCCTGACCGGCACGCTCATCGACGCGAGCGAGGTCGCCGCGGTGATCGCCTTCCTGGCGTCGCCGCTGTCGGTCTCGATCACCGGCGAGTCGATCGCCTGCGGCGGGGGAACGCCGGGCGTCATCCATTACTGACCTGGCGGGGCTGCTACTCGGCCCGTTCAGAATAAAGACCTTCAGGCCGAACGCCCCCGGTGCCCGCCCCGCGCCTCGCCCCAGCCCCGGCTGCCCCTGGCGATGATCTCTACCGCAGCGAGAACCCGAGGGCGCCGGCCGCCTCTTCCGGCGGCCGTCCCGCCCACAGCTGTGCGTAGTTAGCGGTGGTGGACAGCGATCTCGACTCGACCCGGTCCAGGTACAGGCGGCCGCCGAGGTGGTCGGTTTCATGCTGGACGATACGGGCCGCCCACCCCGAGAACACCCGGTCGACGGGCTGGCCGTATTCGTCGAGCGCCGCCACGCGCACGGCGCGGTGCCGGGCCACTACCCCGGTGAGCCCGGGAACGCTCAGGCAGCCTTCGTAGAAGCTGACGTGATCGCCGTCGTTCACCGGGCGGAGCACGGGGTTGACCAGGACGGTGAACGGCAGGCCGCTGCGCTCCCTGGCCGCCCGCTCGTCCTGCGTCAGCTGACCCCAGCGCTCCGGACCGTCCTCCAGCACCGCGAGCTGGAGGGGCACGCCGACCTGGGGTGCGGCCAGCCCGACGCCCGGCGCGGCTTCCATGGTGGCCCGCATCGAGGCGATGAGGCGCCGCAGCTCGCTGGTGCCCAGATCGGAGGGGTCGACCGGCTGGGCCGGGCGGCGCAGGACCGGGTCGCCGCATTCGACGATGGACAGCAGGCCGGGATCGGTCATGGCCGTCTAGCCGCAATGCCGGGAAGTTAAGGGCTTCTGACGGTTGTCACGTGCTGCTGGCGGCGTGTCGCTTGTTGGGGATTCCCTGCATGGATCGTGGTGGTGATCTGGGTGATCCGCAGGCAGGTGCGTGGTTTGCCGGGTGGATGCTTGTTCCAGCGGGACAGCGGAGATTTGACCCGCCGGGCGCAGACGCGCGGGCGGCGCGGCGGGTGCAGGCTGTCCAGGATGGCGCGGCCGATGCCGCCGGCCAGGTCCGCTGCGCCGGTCATGACGTGGCAGGCGCTGGCGACCAGTATCTGGGCGGTCTCAACGGCGACCTGGTAGCTGGCCCGGTCGGGATCGGTCCCTGGCACGGTGGCGATGGCGTCGGTGGCGGCGATCCGCAGTGCCTGATACAGGGCCAGCAGGGCCCACATTTCCTGCTTGAGGCCTTCGGGGTCACATGAGCGCAGCACCCGGCCGGCCAGCAGGGTGTGGCGCAGCGCGAGGTAGGCGATCTCGTGCTGCCACCGCTCGTGATACAGCCCCATCAGCGCCCCGGCGGGGTAGGCGCGGTGATCGAGCAGGGTGGTAGCCAGCCGCCAGGTGCCGCCGTAGGTGGTGCCGTCATGACAGGTGACCCTCACCTCGGCGGTGATGATCCGGACCTTCACCCCGCCGATCAGCGAGAGGAAGGATCCGTCGGGCAGGTGGCGCAGGACCGGCGGGCGGCGGCACGCGGTCAGCCGGACCAGGAACTGGGCTCTGGTCGCGGCGAGCTCAGCCAGGAACGTCCCGGCGTCAAAGCCGCGGTCGGCCAGTACCAGCATGGACTCATCCAGCAGGTGCAGCAGCTGGCGCGCCCAGTCCAGCTCACTGACGGAGGTGGACCCGAATACCGCGCCGAGCAGCGTGCGGGTGCCGGTCTCCACCAGCGTCATCAGCAACATAACCGGGTAGCCGGTCTCGCCGAGCGCTGCGTTCATCTTGCCCAGCCAGCCGCGGTTGCGCGGCGTGTCGGGGACCTTGATCGTCCTGCACCCGTCGAAGGAAACGGTGCGGTACCGGCCACAGCGCACCCCGGGCATGCGCGGCCAGGCCACCGGGCCGGCCAGCGCCTCGAACAGCGCCTTCAGCGGCGCCGCACCCAGGCGCCGCCGCAGGTCCCGCAGCGCCTTGGCCGAGGGCACGGCAAGTCCCAGCCCGTCCAGGGCCGCGGTCAGCTCCGCCCACACGCCCCGGTAGCCCTTCCGCGGGAACAGCCCGAGCGCCAGCACGAAGTAGACCCCCACCCGCGACGGCAGCAGCCGCAGCCGCCGCTGAGTAGCCCGGGTATCAGCCAGCACCCCGTCCACCAGCTCAAACGGGATCACCTGCGTCAGCTCACCCAGGTGCCCCGGCGCGAACACCCCCGCCGCGACCGTAATCGTCCTGGTAATGGTCATGACAGCAGTGCTGATGGCAGACTGAACGCGCAACGGAGGTCCTCACCGACGGGTTATCTTGGCAGATTCCGGTCTAACCGGACCTCCGTTGCCACGACACTACGACACGCCGAAACCAGTACTTGACCCCCGCACCCGGCCCTTAACTCCCCGGCATTGCGTCTAGCCGGCGGCTTCCTGGCGGGCCCCGGTGTCCGAGGCCCGCTGGATGTTCTCCAGCAGCCGGTGGAACCGGACGGCGGTGGTGAAGTCCGGTACGGCCGGGCGGCCGTCCCTGATCGCCCCGGCGAACTCGCGGTACAGCACGGCGACGTTCCGCGGCGGCCCGGCCGGCACCGCCGCGGGTACGCCGCTGAAGCGGGCCGGTACCGGCCGGGCGGTGACCGAGCCGTCGGGCTTGGCGACCGAGACGGCCCAGTCGGTGATGTGGATGCCACCCGGAGCGGCCGGCCTGACCATCAGGGTGGCCTCGGTGCCCACCACGCGGAGCTCGAAGCCGGGGGTACCCGCCGATCCGCCCTGCACCGCGACGGAGGCCACCACGCCACCTTCGAGCCGCCCGGCCAGGACGACCTGATCCGGCGCGGTCACCGGCACGACCTGCCCGGTCTCGATGACGGTGGTTTCCTTGTTGACCAGGGCGACGACGCCGGACACCTGGCGGAACTCCCCGACCGCCCGGGCCAGGGTGGCCAGGATGTGGCCGGTGGAGATGCTGAGCACCGTGGCGCCGGACTTCACGTCGGTGGCGTAGACGTTGGCCTGCGGGGTCTGGCGTCCCGCCGGGCCTCCGGCCGACACCACGCTGACCGTCAGTGGCTGCCCGATGGCGCCGTTCTCGATCAGCTCCCGGACGTATAGCGCCCCCGGGGCCTGGTATCCCTGCAGCCCGACGATGTGCCGTACGCCGCTGGCGCGGGCCAGCTCGGCCAGGGCGGCCGCCTGGCCGAGGTCCACCCCGAGCGGCCATTCCGAGAACACGTGCTTGCCGGCCGCGAGCGCCGCCCGGATCAGCTGGTCGTGCTCGGGGACCTTGACCGTGACCGCCACGGCTTCCACCTCGGAGCTGGACACCAGGTCGGCGTCGTCGGCGAAGGCCAGCGGAATCCCGAACGCCTTCGCGGTCGCCCTGGCCGTGTCCAGCCGCGTGGTGGACACGGCGGTGACCTCGAATTCCCCGAGGGCATGCAGCGCGGGGAGATGGGCGGCGGTTCCCCAGCCCCGGCCGGGGGTGGCTCCGATGACGCCGATCCGGATCGGCGGCCAGCCCTGGACCGGCGGCCGGGGCTGCGATCCGATCATGCTCACGGCCTGATCCTATCTTTGCCAATTAAACAGGTTGAAAAGGTAGGCAGCTGGGTGCCCGGTGGCACCGGCCGGCCATACTTAGCCCGTGGATCTCCGTGACGCCATGTTCTCCCTGCCTCCTCGCAGCGGGGCTCACCAGGAGCAGTCGTGACCGGCCAGGTCAGCTACGACGAGTTCGGGCTGTTCGGCCAGAACGCCGCCGAGTACGGCCTGCCCTTTGACCGGCCCCCGGTCGTGCGGCGGGCGTTCGCCGGGGTGGCACCCGGCCGGCGGCTGAGCGCGCTGGTCTGGCAGCAGGCGGACCCGGAACTGGTCCTGTTGCATGGCGGATCGCAGAACGCCCATACCTGGGACACGGTCGCGATGGCCCTGGACCGTCCCCTGGCCGCCATCGACCTCCCCGGACACGGCCACTCCGATGGCCCCGGGGACCGTCCCGAAGGCCAGCTGGACCCGGACGGCAACGCGGCCGACGTCGCGGCGGCCATCCGCCAGCTCGCCCCCGCCGCCCAGGCGGTGGTCGGCATGTCGCTCGGCGGGCTCACCGCGATCGCCCTGGCCGCGCGAGCGCCGGAACTGGTCCGCAAGCTCGTCCTGGTCGATGTGCTGCCGGGGATCAAGGCGCAGCGGGCCCGGCACATTACCGATTTCGTCAACGGCCCGGCCAGCTTCGCCAGCCTGGACGAGCTGCTGGAGCGGACGGCCGCATTCAACCCGGCCAGGTCCCGGTCCTCGCTGCGCCGCGGCATCTTGCACAACGCCGAACAGCAGCCCGACGGCACCTGGGTCTGGCGGTGGGCCCGGCACCGCCGTCCCGCGGCCCTGGCCAACCCAGATCAGGGCAGCCCAGATCTGGCCAGCCCGGAAACTGGCACCCGCTACGACTCGCTGTGGGAGGCGCTGGCCTGCGTCACCGTGCCGGTGCTGCTCGCCCGGGGCATGCGGGCGGACTCCGTCCTGGACGACGCCGATGAGCGGGAACTGCGTTCCCGCCTGCCGTCCGCTCAGGTCGTTCACGTGACCGATGCCGGTCACAGCCTGCAGGGCGACACGCCGCTGGAGCTCGCCGCGATCATCGAGGCTTTCGTCTTCGGCCCCGCCTCATTGTGAGAAGGCCGGTAAGCAAGCGACACCTGGGCCTTGTGTCCTCCTGCCCTTTCGTTGTCTCATGGGGACTACTGGCCCGTACTGCGGCTTCACGCGAGCGAAACGCCTGCGTAACGGCCGGCCAGCCCGGGAGGCGCCACCGCCCTCGTGCCGGAGTACCGAAGGGCCGGTCACCCGAAGACCCTAGGAGCACTGTGACCGTCACCGCTGACACGCAAACCGACCTGGATCGCACGAGGTTCTTCATCGATGGCCAGTGGGTCGACCCGCTCGGCTCCGATACGCACCGGGCCCTCGAAGCCGCCACCGGCGAGCCGCTCGGGGTCGCGTCGCTGGGCACCGACGCCGACATCGACCGGGCCGTGAAGGCCGCCCGCCGGGCGCTGGACCAGGGTCCCTGGGGCAAGACGACGGCCGCCGAGCGGGCGGAGGTCATGCACAAGTTCGCCGCGGCCCTGTCCGCCCGGGCCGAGGGCACCAGCAAGCTGGTCACCCAGGAAAACGGCATGCCGATCGGGCTGTCGAACGCCTTCAACGGCCTGGCCCCGGCCGGTCTGCTCCAGATGTACGCCGAGCTGGTCAAGACGATGGCCCTGGAAGAGGTCCGTCCCAGTGCCTCCGGGGCCACGATCGTGCGCCGCGAGCCGGTGGGCGTGGTCGGGGCGATCGCGCCGTGGAACTACCCGCAGGTGCTCGCGATGATGAAGATCGCGCCGGCGCTGGCGGCGGGCTGCACGATCGTGCTCAAGCCCTCGCCCGAGACCGCCTTGGACTCCTACATCATGGGTGACGCCGCGCAGGAAGCCGGGCTGCCCCCGGGCGTGCTCAACATCGTCCTGGCCGACCGCGACGCCGGTGCGTCCCTGGTCTCGCACCCCGACGTCGACAAGATCGCCTTCACCGGGTCGACCGCGACCGGCCGGATCATCGGCGCGGAGTGCGGCCGGCTGATCCGCCGGGTCACGCTCGAGCTCGGCGGCAAGTCCGCCGCGATCTTCCTCGACGACGGTGACATCGAGACGTTCCTGGCCGGCATCGGGATGGCGTCGTTCATGAACAACTCGCAGACCTGCACCACGCAGTCGCGGATCCTGGCCCCGCGCTCGCGTTACGACGAGGTCGTGGACGCGCTGGCCGGCTGGACCAATCAGCAGGTCATCGGCAACCCCCTCGACCCCGCGGTCACGATGGGCCCGATGGCCAGCGAGAAGCACCTCCAGCGGGTGCTCGGCTACATCGACATCGGCCGGAACAGCAACGCGCGGCTGGTCAGCGGCGGCGGCCGCCCGGCGGACCAGGACCGCGGCTGGTTCGTCGAGCCGACGGTCTTCGCCGACGTGGACAATGACGACCAGCTGGCCCGCGAAGAGGTATTCGGGCCGGTCATGGCCGTGATCCCGTTCGACGACGACGACGGCGCCGTGCGGATCGCCAACGACAGCAACTATGGCCTGGGCGGTTCGGTCTGGAGCGCTGACGAGGAGCGTGCCCTGGGCATCGCCCGCCAGGTCCGCACCGGCACCATCGGGATCAACTACTACAACCTCGACCTCGGCGCGCCATTCGGTGGCATGAAGGACAGCGGCATCGGCCGCGAACTCGGCCCCGAGGCCATCAACCCCTACCTGGAGTACAAGTCCATCTACGCCAGCGCGGACCAGATCAAGAAGTAACGCTGCCGGCCGGGCGGGCCGGGCAATGCTGCCCGGGCCGCCCGGCGGGGCGCCCGCCCCATCATCGGAGAACGCTCAGCGCAGGCGGGCGATTCGGCGGATGAGCGTTTCGAGCATGGCCGGGCGGTCCAGCGGGCCGAGGCGTAGGTAGTCCGGCCGGGCAGGCCTTTCCAGCGTAGCCACGCCGTGCAGGGCAGCCCACAGGAGCCAGGTATCGGTGTGAGGGTTGTCGCTCTCGCTGGCGCCCGCCCGGACGCAACTGGTGATCGCCTCTTCGACGAGCGCGAACGTGGCGACCGCGTCGGGAGCGTAGCCGCCGGCGGCGAACATGAGCCGGTAGCGTGCCGGATGGCGCCAGCCGAATTCCACGTAGGCGCGCCCGGCGGCGATGAGCGCGGCCGCCGGATCGTCCTGGCCACCGGCCGCTGCCTGGACGGCGTCGCGTAGTTCCCCGAAGCTCGTGGCCAGCAGCCCGGCCACGACCGCCGCCAGATCAGCGAAGTGCGGGTAGATCGCTGGCGCGGTGATGGCCGCCCGGCGGGCGATGCCCCGCAGGGTGAGCGCGGCCGGGTCGCCTGACTCGTCGACGAGGGCGATGGCGGCGGCGATGATCTCGTCAGCCAGGTGCCCGCCGCTGCCGCGCGGATTCCGGGTGCGTGCCGAGTGTGCCACGCTCTGACTTTACAGCTGTTTATTGAGCGTCTATCGTGGTACTCGTCACTAAACACGCGTATAGCTAGGGTCGGGAGGCATCCGGTGGCGGCGGGTCTGATGAAAGACGAGCTGTTCCAGGCGCAGTTGCTGCGCGCCATCGGCTATGCCCCGTACGGGGGCGCCGACGCCGGCGAGTGCCTGGCCGCGGCCGGGCGGATCACCGGGACCAGCCTGGATTCCTGGCATGACGTCTGGGCCGCGACGGCAGCGCGGGTGGCCGGGCAGGCGGAGGCGAGTGCCGCGGCCGGCCACATCGCGAGCGCCCGGAGCGGGTTCTTCCGCGCCGCCAACTACTTCCGGACCGCATGGCTGTTCGCGCTGGGAGCGCCGGCCGATCCGCGTCTGGCCGAAGCTCACCGGCAGGAGGTGGAGAACTTCCGCCGCGGTGCGGCGCTGCTGGAGGTGCCGCCGGAGATCGTGCAGATCCCGTACGAGGATTCGTTCCTGCCGGCTTACTTCTTCCGCCCCGCGGCTGACCATACCGCGCGCGCGACGGTGATCCTGACCAACGGCTACGACGGCACGGCGGAAGAGCTGTACTTCACCAACGGTGCCGCCGCCCTGCAACGCGGCTACAACGTGCTGGCGTTCGAGGGCCCCGGTCAGGGGGCGATGATCATCGATCGCGAGGTGCCGTTCCGTCCCGATTGGGAGAACGTCATCACCCCCGTGGTCGACTACCTGCTGAACCGGCCAGATGTCGATCCGGAGCGGATCGCGCTGATCGGGCTCAGCTTTGGCGGCTACCTGGCGCCCCGCGCCGCCACGGTGGAGCATCGCCTGGCCGCGTGCATCTCCGACTGCGGTCCCTACGATCTCTTCGACGCGACGGCCCGCCGCCTTCCCGGTTTCCTCGCCCGGCAGCTGCCGGCCGGCAACCCGGCCCTGCTGAGATTGCTGGACCGCCTGGTGCGCGCCGTGATGAAAAAACCGACCGCGGGGTGGGCGCTGCGGCGCAACCTCATGGTGCACGGCCTGAGCGACCCGCTCGAGTACTTCCGGGCGGCCCCGCAGTACTCGCTGAAGGGCATCGAGCAGCTGATCCAGTGCCCGACCTTCGTCTGCTCGGCCGAAGACGACGACCTGAGCACCGGCGCCAGCAAGCTGTATGACGCGCTCACCTGCGTCAAGACCTACGTTCAGTTCCGGTCCGCGGACGGCGCCGGGCAGCACTGCGAGAGCGGTGCTCGCCCCCTGTTCCACTCACGTGCCTTCGACTGGCTCGACGAGGTGCTCATGCCCGGAGCCATCGCCCAACCCGCGACGCCTGCCCGCCAGGACCAGGGCTACATCAGCAACTCCTAAGCATCAGCCCAGGTTGTAGGCGATCGTTGCCCAGTTGGTCTCAGCGTCCTGCCGCTGGAACGAGATGCCGCTGCAGCCTTTCGGCAAGTTGACGGTGACCTTCTCGGTGTTCGGGCCGATGGTCACGGTCTCGATGCCGCTGAACTCGTGGCTGGCACCAGAGAACGGGGCCACCCGCAGCTTGTTCGGGGTCTTGCCTTCGCCGCCGGGGTCGCAGAAGAAGGCGATCCAGGTGTACTGGCCTTCGGCAAAGGAAACGGCACCGTACCTGTTGTTGTTCTGGATCTGCATATCTTCCTCCGGGAGGGCCAGACTCTGTTTGGTCGAGGGGTGCCAGCCCAGGCTCGACAGGCTGGCGAGATTGCCACCGTAGATTGACGTATCGCAGTAGCCGCAGCCGCTCCAGTCCGTCCTGTTGGCGCCGACCTGGCCGTTGGTGCTCTGCCACAGGGTGTGCGGCAGCAGCCCGGCGGCGGAAGCCTGGTACGCCGCGACCCAGGTACGGCGGGCCGAGTTGAAGATGGGTGCAAGACCCGAGCTGATGGCGAAACTCTGGTCGCTGTACAGCCACGAACGCTGGCTGAGCGGCAAGGACGTGAGGTGGTACTCGGCGTCGATGATGCCGAACCACTGGCTGGCCCGGGCTTCCTGGTTTCCCGATCCCTCTTCCAGGTCGAGCATGGGGATCTCGCCCTCTTTCAGGGCCGGGCCGATCCAGTTGATGAATGCCCTGGCCTGGGAGGCAGCATCCTGGCTCGCGACCAGGTACTGATACAGGCCGCGGAAGCCGAAGGCGTGCGAACTGAGCGCCGCGCGGTTCGGCACCAGCATCTCGTCCAGGTGGGCGTTGCCGTACCCGACGCGGATGATCGCGGCCCCGCCGTTCTGGGACTTGATCCCCGCCCAGTTGGGGGCGCTGCTGCCTATCTGGAACTCGCTGACATCCGGCAGCTTCACCGTCATGCCCGTCGCCCCCTTCGCACCCGGTCGCAATCGCCGGGCTGGATCCTGGATGACGGCAGCCCGCGAAGTGAGTAGTACCCGCCCGGCCCGGTCAGTGCAACTCGAACAGCCTTATCCGCCCGGACGGCTCGTCCCAGCCTGCGAGACGCCGCGGGAGACGCCCGGCGGTCTCATACGCTGACAAGGCTCCCGGCTGGAAGAGGCAGTCTTACCCACCGGTCCGGCGGTTGCCCGGCCTGGGCAGGCAGCTGTATTACTCCGGCACCAGCAAGGCGGGCGCCTGAGAACCGGACCGGGTCGCGAACCAGTCGATGGTGCGGCGCAGTCCTTCCTCGAGCGTGACCGTGGTGCGCCAGCCCAGGCGACGGTAGGCGAGAGTGGTGTCCGGCCGCCGTACGGCCGGGTCGTCCACCGGCCGTGCGACGAATTCGACCGGCGAGGTGCTGCCGGTCAGGTCCCTGATCGTCCCGGCTAGCTGCAGAACGGTCAGCTCCTGCGAGCTGCCGATATTGACTGGGCCCGCGGCGTCGCTGGCCGCCAGGGCCAGGATCCCGGTGACAGTGTCGTCTACGTAACAGACCGAACGGGTCTGGCTGCCGTCTCCGGCCACGGTCAGCGGCTTCCCGGCCAGGGCCTGCCGGATAAAGGTCGGGATCGCCCGCCCGTCGTGCGGGCGCATCCGTGGGCCGTACGTGTTGAAGATGCGCACGATCGCTGTATTGACCTTCCGGCTGTTCCGGTAGGCGGTGGTCAGCGCCTCAGCGTAACGCTTGGCCTCGTCGTAGACGCTGCGCGGGCCGACCGGGTTGACGTTCCCCCAGTAGTCCTCGGATTGAGGGTGCTGCTGGGGATCACCGTAGACCTCGCTGGTAGACGCGAGCACGAAGCGGGCACCCTTGTCCCGGGCCAGGTCGAGCGCGTGTTGGGTGCCCACCGCGCCGACCTCGAGTGTCTCCACCGGCCACCGCAGGTAGTCTGCGGGCGAAGCCGCGGAGGCAAAGTGCATGACCAGGTCGACCTCGCCGGACACGTGCAAGGGCCGGGTCACGTCGCACTCCATCAGCTGGAAGCCAGGCCTGCCGAGCAGATGCGCCACGTTCCCGGCCGAGCTTGTGACAAAGTTGTCGAGGCAGACCACTCCGGCGTAGCTTCCGAGCAGCCGCTCGCACAGATGAGACCCGAGGAAGCCGGCCCCACCGGTGAGGACCACCCGGCGCGCGGATGCGTTCATGGCGCCACCTTTCCCCGGGCCGCGGCTACCAGGGCGGTGGTGGAATGACGGGCCAGGTAGGGCAGCACCATCACCTCACCGCCGTGCCGGCGCACTACCGGTGTCTCAGTGAGGTCGCCCGACGCGTAGTCGCCGCCCTTGACCCAAATGTCTGGACGCAGCCGCTCCAGTACGGCTGCCGGGGTCGGCTCGTCGAAGACCACCACCGCGTCCACGCACTCAAGCGCAGTCAGGACCCGGGCCCGGTCCTCGGCTCCCACTAGCGGCCGCCCCAATCCCTTCAGCGCGCGCACCGAGGAGTCGGAGTTCAGGCACACCACCAGGCAATCGCCCAGCCTGCGGGCCTGCCGCAGCAATCCCACATGCCCGGCGTGCAGCAGGTCGAAACAGCCACCGGTCGCCACGATCCGGCCGCCGCGCGCCCTGACCTCCGCCACCACACACCAGGCGTCGCTGTCCTCCTGATGCCCGCGCGGGCCGGGCGGCGCAGTGGGCCGGACTGGAGCGGGACCGGAGGGGATAGTGGAACCTGGAGCGGCGCTTGCCCCACCCTGTCTCACGAAATCAGTGGCCACGCGCACCGCCTCGGTCACCGCCTCGGTGAGCAGGCCGCCGGACCGCAGCACCTGAGCCGCCGCGGCGGCGAAGCAGTCACCGGCCCCGCAAGGGTCGTGCGGTCCGACGACGGCTTGGGCCGGGGCGAGAAAGGGCACAGTTTCCCCGGTGGACAGCAGCGCACCGCCCTCGCCCAGGGTGACGGCGACCGCGCTGCCCCAGTCCCGGCTCAGCGCTGCGGCGTCGCGGGCCGCGCTGCCCAGCGCCGAGCCGGACCCGACGGGACCGTTCTGGTCGCGGTCCAGGGCCGCGGCGAACCTGCGCGCCTCGCGCTGGCTCGGAGTGACGAGCCTGGTACCGGGCAGCGGCCGCCCGCCGGCTGGGTGCGGATCCCACACCAGCGGTGTCCCAGCGGTCAGCCGGGACAGCATGGCCGCGAGTGCGGGGTGCGCCGCCATACCGCGGCCGTAGTCGGCCACCAGCACGGCGCCGGCCTGCCGCAGCACACGTTCTACAGAGGGGCCGACCCGTCCCGGGCGGGCCCGGCCGTCACCGGCGTCCAGCCGGACCACGGGCTGGCCAGAGGCCTGCACCCGGATCTTGCACGGCGTGCCCCCGTCCAGCGGCAGCGCCATTACCTGCACATGCGGGCTGATCAGATCACGGAGCCGGCTCCGGGACGGTCCTGGCCGAGTGCGGTGATCAGGACCACATCGGACCCGGCCAGGCCGGCGGCCAGCACGGCGGCCAGGCCTGCACCGCCCGCGCGATGCCGTTCGCGCTCGCAGTCCACCACCGGTACCGGGGCGTCGGGGGCGACCCGGCTTACGGTCCCGTGCAGATCGACGTCGAGGAGGCTGTCCCCTACGACGACGAGCGGGCCGCCCTTCATCGGGCTGCCTCCAGCACGACCGCGATACCCTCCCGCAGGGTCGCGTCGACCGCGGCACACATAATGTGGATGGCGGCCAGGTGCACCTCCTGCACGGTAGATGTCACGGGCGCGTCCACCGTGATGGCCTCCTCGCACGCGTCGGCCAGCGCGTTGGGCCCGGGTCCGGTAAATGCCCAGACGGTCATGCCGATCGCGGCGGCGGTCTCGGCGGCCGCGATCACGTTCGGGCTCCGCCCGCTAGTGGACAAGCAGACCAGCAGGTCGCCTGCTCGGCCGTGCGCCCGTACCTGCCGGGCGAATATCTGCCCGCTTCCGTAGTCGTTGCCGATGGCGGTAACGGTGGCCATGTCGCGCGTCAGCGCGAGCGCGGCCAGCGGCTGCCGCTCATCTTGGTAGCGGCCGACCAGCTCGGCGGTGAGGTGCTGAGCCTGCTCCGCACTGCCGCCGTTGCCGCAAGCCAGCAGCCGGCCACCACTGGTGAGCACCCGGGCGGCCTGCCGTCCCCAGGACTCCAGCCGCGGCACCTGCGGTTCGAATGCGCGCAGCGCAGCTTCCAGCCTGGCCAGGTGTGAACCGCTCACTGCCGTGCACTCGCTGGTCATCGTGCTCCCACCTTCGGTTCCTGCCGCACGCAGGCGTAAATGGCTTCGGTTTCGGCTGCTATCGTGTCCCAGGAATACCGGGCGGCCGCGCGGGCCGCGGCCGCCATACCCAGCTGCTGGCGAAGGCCGGGCTCGGCCACCAGCTGCCTCAGCGCGGCAGTCAGGGCGGCGCAGTCCTGGGGCGGCACCAGGCGACCGGTGACCCCATCGGTCACGGTATCCAGGTGACCGCCCACCGCCGAGGCCACCACGGCCGTCCCGCAAGCCATGGCCTCCACCGGCACGATGCCGAACGGCTCGTACCAGGGATCCGACACCACGATGTCCGCCGATTTCAGCAGCGTGGGCACATCCTCGTGCGGCACCCGGCCGGTGAAGCGGACCCGGTGGGCCACACCGCACGCCTCGGCGGTCCGGCGCAGCCGGGCAACCTCGGGATCACGGTCGAGCTGGCTGGGATCAGGACCGCCGGCGATGACCAGTTCGGTGCCCGGCGCCCCAGCGATGGCCGCTATTACGGTGTCGTTGCCCTTGCGAGGGACGAGCCGGCCCAGCGTCAGCACGCGCACCGGGGAACCTTGCGCGGCGGCGCCTGCGCCGGGCCGGGGCCGGAAGCGGCCGCAGTCAACCCCGCACGGCACGACATACAAGGATTCGGGCCGGCTTCCGTAGCCGGCGAGTTCGGCTACCTCGTCGGTGCAGGTGGCGATGATAGCGGTGGCTTGCTGGGCGATGGTCGCCTCGACGCCGAGACGCTGCGGCGGGCTGGTATCGGCGTCGGCCTGCCAGCGGCGTTTCACGCTGCCCAGCGCATGGAATGTCTGGACCACCGGCACCGGCCTGCGAGCGGCCGCCCAGATGGCCGCGAGGCCGCTCATCCAGAAGTGAGCATGTGCCACGTCTGGCGGCTGCTCGCGCCAGCGCGCGGCCAGCCAGCTCGCGAAGGCGGGCATGTAGGGCAGCAGGCTGTCCTTGGGCAGCGGCCGAGGCGGTCCGGCGGGCACGTGACACACCGTCACCCCGGGCGCGAACGGCACCGCGTCCGGCGGCTCAGGCGAGTCACGGCGGGTGAAGACGCTGACCTCATGGCCGCGCCGTCCGAGCGCGGTAGCCAGCGCCGCCACGTGCACGTTCTGCCCGCCCGCATCGGAGCCGCCCAACGTGGCCAGCGGGCTTGCGTGCTCCGAGACCATGTCGATTCTCATGGGGTCACCTCCTCGGTTCAGGAGCGCCCACTCTTGCCAATTCGCAGTTGCTGAAACATCGCAGTCACTGTGACGTTCGCGGGGCTCAGCAGCCAGGTTTGGAGCCCGCTGGCCGGGGCAGGCTGCCGCCCCATCTTGAGGCTGGCTAGCGAAGGGAGGCAGCATGCGCGTTCTCGGCATCAACTCCGTGTTCCACGACCCGGCAGCCGCGCTGGTGGTCGACGGCACGGTGGTGGCCGCCGCCGAGGAGGAGCGGTTCAGCCGCCGCAAGCACGGAAAGCGGCCAGTGCCCTTTTCGGCCTGGGAACAGCCGGCCGCGGCCGCCCGCTGGTGCCTGGAGCAGGCCGGCTTGGCCCCCGCGGACGTCGACCTGATCGGTTTTTCCTACGATCCGGCCCTCGTCCGCCCGGCCGCGGACATGGGACTGGATGACCCGTGGGATCACCTGCGCACTGGCTATGCCACCCGGGCACCGGAGTTCCTCGCCACCGAACTTCCCGGCCTGGATCCGGCGCGGGCCCGGTTCGTGCGCCACCACGTCGCGCACGCTGCCTCGGCCGGCCTGGCCGCGGGACCGCCGGAGTGCACCGTGCTAGTCAGCGACGGCCGCGGCGAACAGGACTCCTTCCTGGGCGGCCGGTACGCCGGTGGCCAGCTGGAGATCCTGGCCACCCAGCCGTTGCCGCACTCGCTGGGCCTTCTGTATGAGGATCTGACCGCACACCTCGGTTTCCTGCGCTCCAGCGACGAGTACAAGGTGATGGCGCTGGCCTCCTACGGGCGGCCGCGTTTCCTCGATCAGATCCGGGAGAAGGTCAGGCCGGTACCCGGTGGTTTTCGCACCGACCCGGTGGACTGGGGTCAGCTCGCTCCGGCCCGGCCGCCGGACGGTGAGCTGACCAGCGCCCACGCCGACTTGGCCGCCAGCGTGCAGCGCCGGCTGGAGGAGGTACTGCTGGCGCTGGCCACCGAGCTGCACGCCCGCACCGGCGACCGCGTGCTGGCGCTGGCCGGCGGTACCGCGCTGAACTGCGTGGCCAACACCGTGCTGCACGAGCGCGGTCCGTTCGAGCGGATCTGGGTGCAGCCTGCGGCCGGCGACGCGGGCACCGCGCTGGGCGCGGCGCTGCAAATCGCCGCGGACAAGGGCGAGCCATCCTGGTCGATGACCGGTGCCGGGCTGGGCCGGGGTTTCACCGACGGGGATATCGAGGCTGCGCTGCGCACCGCCCGGGTGCCGTTCGAGCGCCCGCCGGATCTGGCCTGCGCCGTGGCCGACGTGCTGGCCGGTGACGGCGTCGTGGCCTGGTTCCAGGGTCGCAGCGAGTACGGGCCCCGCGCCCTCGGGCACCGGTCCCTGCTGGCCCACCCAGGGCGGCGCGCCAACCTGGATCGGCTCAACGACGTGAAGGGCCGGGAGAAATTCCGCCCGGTCGCTCCCATGGTGCTGGCCGACCGGGCCGCCGGGATCTTCTCCCGCGGGCCCTTGCCCAGCCCATACATGCTATTCGTCCACGACGTGGCCCCGGCCTGGCGGGACCGGATTCCGGCCGTGGTGCACGTGGACGGGACCGCTCGCGTGCAGACCGTCGAGCCGCGTACGCAGCCCCTGGTCGCCGCCCTGCTGGCCGCCTTCGAGGCGCGAACCGGGCTGCCGGTTCTGGTCAACACCAGCCTTAATACCGCGGGCCGGCCGATGGTCGACGATATCCGGGATGCCCTGGAGTGTTTCGGCTCTACGCCGGTGGACGCGCTGGCCATCGGGTCGTTCCTGGTCAGGCGGCAGTGATCCGTTACTCGGTGGTCATTCCCACCATCGGGCGGCCCTGCTTGCGCGACTGCCTGGCCGCGCTGGGTGCCGCGGCCGCCCGGCACCCGAGCAGGTGGTGGTCATCGACGACCGCCCCGTGCGCTCGGGGCCGCTGGATGTCGCGGTGGGGTCCAGCCCAGGTGCGCTGCCGCTGCAGATACTCACCAGCGGCGGTCTGGGTCCGGCCGCGGCGCGTAACGCCGGCTGGCGGGTCACTGACACTCCCTGGGTGGCGTTCCTGGACGACGACGTGCGGGTGAGCCATGACTGGCGGTCCCGGCTTGCCGAGGATCTGGACGGCTTGCCGCCTCAGGTGGCGGGGGTGCAGGGCCAGATCATCGTGCCTGTCCCCAGCGGCCGCCTGCCGACCGACTGGGAGCGGAACACGCTGGGCCTGGCCAGCGCGCACTGGATCACTGCCGACATGGCGTACCGGCGGGACGCCCTGGCTGAGGCAGGCGGCTTCGACGAGCGGTTCCCCCGGGCGTTCCGCGAGGACGCCGATCTGGCGCTGCGGCTGCAGGCCGACGGCTGGCAGCTGCGGCGGGGGCGCTGGCGCACCGTGCATCCGGTGCGGAACGCCTCGCCGTGGGTCAGCCTGCGCAGCCAGGCGGGCAACGCCGACGACGCGCTCATGCGGGTGCTGCACGGACGGGATTGGCATGACCGTGCCGGGGCGCCCCGGGGCAGGCCGTCCCACGTGGTAATCACCACCGCGCTGCTGGCCGCGCTCGTCCTGGCCGCCACCCGGCGGACCAGGACCGCCCGGGCCGCGGCTGCGGTGGCGCTGGGCGGCACCGCGCAGTTCGCGGTGACGCGTATCAGCCCAGGCCCCAGGACCGTCCGGGAGATCGCCACCATGACCGTGACCAGCCTGGTCATCCCCGAACTGGCCTGCTGGCACTGGCTGCGTGGCCGGATCCGGGCCCGCGGCGCCCGGCCCTGGCCGCGCGTCCGGGCCGTGCTGTTCGACCGTGATGGCACGCTGATCCGCGACGTGCCGTACAACGCGGACCCAGACCGGGTCGAGCCAGTGCCGACGGCCGCCGTGGCAGTTCGTACTGCCCGGCGCCATGGCCTCGCCGTGGCGATTATCACCAACCAGTCCGGCATCGGCCGCGGATTGTTCAGCCAGGCCGACGCCGAGGCGGTGAACGCCCGGGTCGGGCAGCTGCTCGGCCCGTTCGACGCGATGTGGTTGTGCCCGCATGGTGAGGCCGACGGGTGCGGCTGCCGCAAGCCCGCGCCGGGCATGGTGCTGGCCGCGGCGGCCGAGCTCGGCGTGGCCCCGCACGAGTGCGTGGTGGTCGGCGACATCGGCGCCGACGTTGCGGCGGCGCGCGCAGGAGGCGCCCGCGGCCTGCTGGTGCCGGCGCTGCAGACCAAGCCGGCGGAGCTAGCGGGGGTCCGGGTCGCCGGTGACCTGGCTGAGGCCGTGCTCATGGCCGCCGGCGAGCTTCCCCTGGCCCCGGTATGGCCGAACGAGCGCGGTGACTAGTCCCGCCCCGGCCTGCCGGCCTCGCTCTCCGGGCCCACGCCGTCCCAGCTTCCGCCGTCCGGGCTCGCGCCGTCCCGGCACTGCCTGGCCGTCCGGCTCGACAACACCGGGGACGTCCTGCTGGCCGGGCCGGCCGTGCGTGCCATCGCCGCGGCCTGCGACCGGGTAACCATGCTGGCCGGCCCGCACGGCGCGGCCGCGGCCCGGCTGCTGCCCGGTGTGGACGAGGTAATGGTCTGGCGTGCCCCGTGGGTGGACCTTGAGCCGCCCCCGGTCCGGCCCGGCGCGCTGACCCGGCTGATTGCCCAGCTGGCCGCGCCGGGCTTCACCGAGGCGGTCATCTTCACCTCTTTCCACCAGTCACCGCTGCCGACCGCGCTGGTGCTGCGGCAGGCCGGCATCCCCCGGATCGCCGCGATCAGCGAGGACTACCCGGGATCCCTGCTTGACGTCCGGCACCGTGGTGACGCTGATATCCCCGAGGCCGAACGGGCGCTGGGCCTGGCCCAGGCGGCCGGCGACCAGCCGGTTCCGGGGGACGACGGCAAGCTCGCCGTCCGGCGGCCGCTGCCTGAGGTCAGCGCGCTCACCGGGCCCGGTCGTCCCTATGTGGTCCTGCACCCGGGGGCGTCTGCGCCCGCTCGCTGCTGGCCGCCCGGGCACTGGCGGGAGGCCGTCGGGCTGCTCGCGGCCCGCGGGCAGCACGTGATCCTGACCGGCGGTCCCGCCGAGCGGGAGCTGACCGCAGCGGCCGGCCACGAGATCCGTGGCGGCCACGTGATCAACCTGGGCGGGCGCACCAGCCTGGCCGAGCTCGCCGCCGTCCTGGCCGGCGCGGACGCGGTCCTGGTCGCCAACACTGGTGCCGCCCATCTGGCCGCCGCCGTCGGGACGCCCGTCGTCTCGCTCTTCGCGCCGGTCGTGCCCGCGGTCCGGTGGGCTCCCTATGGCGTCCCAGTCACGCTGCTCGGCGACCAGCACGCGCCCTGCCGGGACAGCCGTGCCGTGCGCTGCCCGGTGCCCGGTCATCCGTGCCTGGCCGGGGTCAGCGCGGAGGCGGCCTGCCATGCGCTTGACCAGCTGCGGGCCAGGGTGGCCGCATGAGGCTGCTGATATGGCATGTGCACGGATCGTGGACCACCGCGTTCGTCCAGGGCCGGCATACCTACCTGCTGCCGCTGGTGCCCGGCCGCGGCCCCGACGGCCGGGGGCGGGCCCGGACCTGGGACTGGCCCGCGGCCGCGGTCGAGGTGCCGGCCCGGCTCCGCGAGGAGCACATCGACGCGGTAATCCTGCAGCGGCCCGGCGAGGAAGAACTCACCCGCCAGCTCACCGGCCGCCGTCCCGGCCGTGACCTGCCCGCGATTTACCTGGAGCACGACACCCCCAGCGGGAACGTGCCGCTCACCCGCCACCCGATGGCCGACCGGGCCGACTTGCACCTCGTGCATGTGACCCATTTCAATGAGCTGTTCTGGGACTGCGGCGGCACTGAAGTCAGCGTCATCGAGCACGGCATCGTGGATCCCGGACTGCGGTGGACCGGTGAGCTGCCGCATGCCGCGGTGGTTGTCAACGAGCCACTGCGGCGCGGTCGCTACACCGGCACCGACCTGCTGCCCTACTTCGCCCAGACCGCGCCGCTCGACGTATTCGGCATGGGCGTACGTGAGCTGCCCCGCGCCCTGGGCGTGAGCGGCGTTACTGCCTACGAAGACCTGCCCCAGGGCCAGATGCATGCCGAGCTGGGCCGCCGCCGGGTTTACCTGCACCCGTTCCGTTGGACATCGCTGGGCCTGGCCCTGATCGAGGCCATGCAGCTCGGCATGCCCGTCGTCGCGCTGGCCGCTACCGAGGCGGCCGAGGCGATCCCGCCTGGGGCGGGCGTGGTGTCCACCCGAAGGGAGTACCTGCGTGAGGTGGTGCGAGCGCTGCTTGCTGACCCGCAAGCCGCCGCCGGGATGGGCAAGCTGGCGCGGGAAGCGGCACTCATCCGCTACGGCTTGCCGCGGTTCCTGGCCGACTGGGACCGGCTGCTGGCTGAGGTGGCCAGGTGAACGAGCGGCCGACGGTGCTCATGGTGCGGGCGCTCGGACTCGGGGACTTCCTCACCGGCGTACCCGCCTATCGGGCCCTGCGGACCGCCTATCCGGGGCACGAGATCGTGCTGGCCGCGCCGTCACAGCTTGCCTCCCTGGCCGCGCTGACGGGCGCGGTCGACCGGGTGCTGCCCGTTGCGGAACTGCAGCCGGTGCCGTGGTGCGGACCGCCGCCCGCGGTCGCGGCCGATCTCCATGGCAACGGGCCGGCTAGTCACGACCTGGTCCGCGCGGTGGGAGCGCCGGTCACCATGATGTACGCCTCACCCGCCGACCCTGGGGTGGATGGGCCCTGGTGGTCGGAGGAGGAACACGAGGTGACCCGCTGGTGCCGGCTGCTCACCTGGTGGGGGATAGCGGCTGACCCCAGCGCCCTGCTGCTGTCCCGGCCCGGGGAACCGCCACGGGTCCATGCCGCCGCGGTGGTCCATCCCGGTGCGGCCAGCGGCAGCCGGCGCTGGCCCGCGGAACGGTTCGCTGCGGTGGCGCGCGCGCTGGCGGCCTGGGGGCTGCCGGTGCTCATCAGCGGTAACGCCGCCGAACGGGTGCTGGCCGAACAGGTCGCACAGGCCGCAGGTTTGAGCCCCGAGTCGGTGCTGGCCGGCCAGACCGGACTGGCCGACCTGGCCGCGACAGTGGCAGCAGCGTCGGTGGTCATCAGCAACGACACCGGTGTCGCGCACCTGGCGGTGGCCTACGGCACGCCCTCCGTCACCTTGTTCGGGCCGGTCTCGCCGGCTCTGTGGGGGCCGCCGCGGGGCTCATCACGTCATCAGGTCCTGTGGAAGGGCAGCGGGGGCCGGCCCGGAGATGCTCACGGGACACAGCCTGATCCGCGCCTGCTGCGGATCGAGGTCGGCGAGGTGCTCGAAGCCGCCAGCCGGCTTATCCCACGTAACGGCGGGCGACCGACCGGCGCTGCGGCTCCTCGAGCCGCCGCAGCCCGGCCTCCACCTCAGCCGGCACCACCCGGCCCCGGCGGTCCCGCAGCACCCACGGCAGGCCCGCCACCGCCTGGCCCACCGCGGCCGCGCTGGCCGGGTCCTTCGGCACCGACCTGAGCACGGCGGCCGTCCGGCGCAGCGCCCCGAGGGGCGGGCGGCGCAGCCAGGCGGTCCAGAGCGTGTTGCGGATCCCCAGGATGCGGCGCTGCCGGGGGTCACGGGCGGCGGACGCGGCGTGATGGACGATGACGTCCTCGGCCCAGCACATCCACCAGCCGGCCGCGGCCAGGTCCAGACTGAGCAGTTCCTCCTCCCCGCCCAGCCACAGTCGCGGCGAGAACCCGCCTGCCTGCCGGAACGCGGTCACACGCAGCATTGATGCGCCGGCCATGATGCTGAGCAAGGCAGGCCCGGGTAGCCACGGCGGACCGGTTACGGGGGAGTGGCGCAGCTCGGGGGTGATCGGGTCCTCGGTACCGCCCGGCTGGACCAGGATCCGGCCGGTCACCGACGCGAGCCCCGGGCAGGCATCGAGCAGGTCGGCCGCCCGGGCCAGTGCACCCGGTTCCCACCACGTGTCGTCGTCGCAGAACGCGACGTACGGCGACCTCACCTGCTGCACCGCGACATTACGGCCGACCGCGCCCAGGTTGCCCGCGGCCTCGATCACCGTGACGCCGGGAAAGGCTCGGGCCGCCTGGGCCGTACCGTCGCCCGAGGCGTTGTCCACCACGATGACCGGCGGCCGCTCCGGCAGCGTGGTCATCCGCTGCAGTGTGCGCACCAGTTCGGGACGCCGGTTCCTGGTGATGATCACCACGGTGACCCGTTCCTCGGGCCGGGCCAGGCTCACCAGGTGCCGCCCTGCGCCGCGGTCAGCACCCGCACCTTGCGCTCGACCTCTGGGGGGAGCCTGCGCCGGGACCGCAACGCCGCGGGCAGCTTCCGGGCCGCGGCCGCCAGCGCGGCGCGGTCATCGCGATCACGGGCGGCGTCCCGCACCAGGCGCAGCGTCTCGGCCAGCGCCACCGGCACGGGACGGCGCAGCCACGCGGTGAGCAGCAAGTTGCGGCGTTCGACCCGGCACCGTAGATGTGAGGCCGGACGGGCTGCTGATGGCTCGTGCACCGCGACCACCTCTGGAAGGTAGCGCCGCGCCCATCCCGCGCTCGCCAGGTCGTAGCTGAGCAGCCGCTCTTCGCCGATGAAGAACAGCAGCGGGCTGAACCCGCCGGCCCGCAAGAACGCCTCCTTCCGCACCACGCAGGAGCAGGCAAGGAAGCCGAGTACCTCTGCCGCTCCGCCGTCGCGCAGCGGCGAGCCGGCCATCAGCGCATTGACCGGGTCCGGTTCGCGGGCCTCCCCGGTCAGCGTGCGTGCGGCGACGAGGCCGAGCCGCGGATCAGCGTCGAGCGCCGTCGCCGCCCGGGCCAGCGCGCCAGGTTCCCACCAGGAATCGTCGTCACTGAATGCGACGTAGGGCGTGGCCGCGAGCGCGACGCCGACGTTGCGCGCCGCCGCGCCTGCGTTGCGCGGCAGTACCCGCAGCGTGACGCCTGGGAAGCACTCGCGCACCGCGGCCGCGCTACCGTCCGCCGAGGCGTTGTCCACCACGATCACCGGTGGCCGGTCCGGGAGGTGCTGCAGCCTGTCCAGAGTGCGCAGCAGCTCCGGGCGCCGGTCCCGGGTCGCGATCACCACCGTGACCCGGTCCCGTGTGAGGGGTGCCGCCATCAGGACCGGGCCAGGGCGAGGCAGGTCCAGCCGGCGCGCCATCCGGGATCGAGCGCATGCATATGGTCTCCTCACAACGCCGTGGATTCGCCCCGCCGGACATAACGCATCTCGACCTCGCGCCCGGCGCTCCCGACGGCCTTACGCACGTCGTCCAGGCCCGACTTGAAGACGCCGTAGTCGTCGTAGTGCACGGGCACGGCCACCCTGGGGCGGATCCGCTGCAGGCATTCGACCGCCTCGGCACCGATCATCGTGACCACAAATCCGCCGGGCAGGGTCGTGCCCCCCACGTGCACCACGGCCGCGTCCACCGGCCCGTGCCGCTCGGCAATGGCATCGAGCCCACCGAAACCATGGTGTCGCCACTGATGTAGATCCGCCGGATCAGGTGCCTGTCCTGATCCGCCACCTCCAGGATCGAGCCCATCACCGGCGGCCGCAGCGTCCTGACCACCGAGTTGGCCGAGTGCTCGCCCGGAACGGCGGTGATCTTTCAGCGTGCAGCTGTCCTTGGACAGCACGTGCTGCTGCCACGTCCGCAGTCCGACCGCCGCCGAGAATCCTGGCCGCCCCCGTAGCCGCCGGGCGCCCTGGGGCTCGGTGACGACCGGGAGGCCGCGATCGAGCTCGTTGCGGGATCGCCGGTCCCAGTGATCGCCATGCAGATGGGACAGCACGATCACGTCGATGGGCGGCAGTTGGGCTGGAGCTAGGGCAGGCTCGGTCAGCCGTTTCGACCACAACCCGTAACCCAGGTAGGCGCGTTCTCCGCGGTGCAGGAAGTTCGGATCGGTGAGGATCATGAACGGCCCGATCTCCAGCAGGGTCGTAGCCGTTCCGACAGGGTCAGCTCGGCAGCTGCCTCGTTCATGAGGCCCACCGGGCCGGCCCCGGCTGGCCGCCGCTGTCCGGCTCGGTCTGGCGCGCCTGGGCCGCAGCCTTGACCGTCCCGGCGATGACCCGGTCCGCCGCTTCCTGGGTCTTCTTCACCGATCCGGCGACAACGCGATCTTTACCGGCCATCAGCGCCTCGAAGCCTTCCCGAGCCACCAGATCGCGAGGCGCGTGCCCGTTGTGTCCGCCATCAGTCTTGCCTCCAGTAGTTGCCGGGGCGCGCCTCTGCCCGGCCGGCCGGCGGCGAAACCGGTAACGGCGGCCCGAGATCGAGCGGAGATCAGGCGGAGGGACGGCGGATGATTAAGACGGCGTGTGCCAGGAGGTATGCAGGATAAGACGGTCATCGCCGAAGATGAGAACCCCGAGAGGCAGACCGGCATTACGGTGCGCCGACGAAAGCGAGCAGAGCGGTCAGCACAGCATGCACGTCGTCACCCGGCTGGGCCGATGCCTCCTGGGCCGCTAGGCGGCCAGGCGCGGACAGGCACCAGTCCCACAGCCCGTCAAGCCGCCCTGGATCCGCGGTCAGCTCGACGGGCACCAGGCCGGGCCAGCGCCAGGCGCTCGCTTGCGCAGTGACCTTGCCGCCGCCGGCCACGGGGTCGATGGCAATGGCCGGCACCCCGCAGGACAGGGCCAGTGCCAGGCCGTGCAGCCTGGTAGTCACGACGAGGTCGAGCCGTGCCAGCACGGACATGAAAGCTTCCGCGGTGGAACACAGCCGCCAGTCCCGGCTGTCCAGCCGGGTCTCGAGCGGCACCGGAGCACATGCCTTCGTGCCTAGCCAGCCGGTGATCCGCTCAGTCGCCAGGCCGTGCCGGCGGCGCTCGCCGTACTCGCCCTGGCCGCCGGTCAGGATGACACCGGCGACCGGTATGGCCGGACGGGCAGGGGACACAGCCGTCACCGTGGCCAGGTCGCGCACCGGCGCCGAGCGGTCGCCGTCGCGGGCTAGCACGAGATCGAATCCGGTGACAGCGGGGTCGGCCGGGTCGATGACGGTGACACCGACCGCGATCCGCCGGCAACCCGCGAACCTGCGGTGGAGGGCGGCGATCAGCTCACCGTGTACCGGCCCGCAGACAAAGATCAGGTGGCTGTAACGCCCCGGGCGCGTTTCGTCCAGCCGGAGCGCGCCGGGCCGGAACACCTCGCTCCACGCGGTGTCGTAGCCCAAAGCGGCATTGTCAAGTGCCGCGCTGACCGCCTCCAGGGCCAGTACGTCACCCGCGGTGACCTCGCCTTCCCGGAAGCTGAACCACCCGGTCAGCAGCACCCGCACAGCAGATCCCTACCCGGGCGCAGCGGCTCAAACGAGTCTGCCGGTATGAGCGCCCAAGCGACCAGGAACCGGTGGATTCGGGCGTCGATGATGCCGAACCACTGGCTGGCCCGGGCTTCCTGGTTTCCCGATCCCTCTTCCAGGTCGAGCATGGGGATCTCGCCCTCTTTCAGGGCCGGGCCGATCCAGTTGATGAATGCCCTGGCCTGGGAGGCAGCATCCTGGCTCGCGACCAGGTACTGATACAGGCCGCGGAAGCCGAAGGCGTGCGAACTGAGCGCCGCGCGGTTCGGCACCAGCATCTCGTCCAGGTGGGCGTGGCCGTACCCGACGCGGATGATCGCGGCCCCGCCGTTCTGGGACTTGATCCCCGCCCAGTTGGGGGCGCTGCTGCCTATCTGGAACTCGCTGACATCCGGCAGCTTCACCGTCATGCCCGTCGCCCCCTTCGCACCCGGTGACCCCGCTAGGCTAGCGGGGATTCCGGAGGCGACGCTGGGCTGTCGCCAGATAGCGCGTAGTGGTCTCGGGCCTTGAGCATGCGCCTCCTTGCCGTAACGCAGTAACTCAGTAACCGGACAGGAGTGCCTGAAGCCGGGCCAGTTGCGGCTGCGTCAGCTGACTCCGCATCCGGTCACGATGATCGGGCCGCCGTCCCCAGATGAACAGCTGCCGGGCCCCAGCATCCATCTCGACCGCGGGTTCACCGGTCTCATCCTGAGCCCAGGCCAGGGTCGCGGTGCCGCTGTTCACCACGACCCGCAGATCCGGCTGACCGGGCACCCGCAGTCGCACGCCGAAGTCGGCTTCGGGATCCGGGTCGTGCTCGCGGCCGGCGGCGAGCAGGATCGCGCCGAGCTCGCCGACCGAGTGGTCGACCAGATCCATGTCGCCGAGCAGGACACCACTGACATCGTCGTCGCCGGCGATGTCCCAGCGATGCATTGCATGCTCGTTGCGCAGGTGCGGGATGAACTTCGCGACGGCCATGTGCCGGCCGGTCCACGGGATCACCGCGTCCGGCTCGCTGTCCAGTACATCGTCAACCAGACCGCGCATCCGCGTTTCCTCGGCGTCCAGCCGCCGCAGCAGCGCGGAGTGTTCCATCGCCTGCAACGGAGCTTCACGTTCCTCGAAGTTCCTGGTCTCCGGGACAGGATCGCCCTGCAGATAAGGCTCGAGGTGCCGGATGACCTCGACCGCGATGCCGGTGACGTGGGCAGCGATCTCGTGTGTCGTCCAGCCCTCACAGGCGCTGACAGCCTGCGGTGCGGTCTGATCGATCGTCGCGATGAACGCGTCGGCTTCACGGCTCCGTCCGGTCACCCCAGCTCATCCCCTTCCCAGCTCAGGTGCTGCGGCTGCCCTCCATCGACGCCGGCAAAACGTCGAGCGGCGGCCCTGGCCGCGCGTTTGATAAGCCGACCGGGCCAGCTGCGGCGACCGCTAGCAGGTGATTCAGCTCGCCGTCCAGGGCCGCAGTTTGTCAGGATTGCGTACCGCCCAGATGCGGGTGATCCGGTCGTCAGCGAGCTCGAACGCGAATACCGCGATGATCCGGCCGTCCTGCTGTGCCACCAGGCCTGGCTGGCCATTGACCGTGCGCTCCAGGATGGTCATGTCCGGGGCCAGGCTGGAGATGTGGACCAGGTAGCTCGCGATCTGCTCACCACCGTGGATCGGATCGAGCGCGGCGGCGACCACACCGCCGCCATCGGCGATGGCCGTGGCGCTCGGGTCGAGGAGGCCGATGAGGGTCCCGATGTCCTTGGCTTCCCAGGCTTGCCTGAATTCTCTGACGATGCCGGCGTGCTGAGGCGCGGGCGGCGCTGGCGGCTGTGCGGCGCGGATCCGGCGGCGGGCTGAGGAGGCCAGCTGGCGGCAGGCCGCTGGGGTGCGGCCGGTGATCACGGCGACCTCTGGGAAGGGGTAGCCGAAGACGTCGTGCAGCACGAATGCCACCCGCTCGGCCGGGGTCATGGACTCCAGCACGACGAGGAACGCCATGCTGACCGACTCATCCAGAGTGACCCGGTCGGCTGGGTCGGCGGTGGTGCCGCTGGTCCGCCCGCCCATCCACTCGCCGGGCGCGGGCAGCGGCTCGGGGATCCACTCGCCGACGTACCGCTCCCGCCGGACCCGGGCCGAGCCCAGCACGTCCAGGCAGATCCGGCTGGCCACCCTGGTCAGCCAGGCGCCAGGGGACTCGATCGCGTCCTGCTGCTCCCGGGACATGGCGTACCAGCGGGCATAGGTCTCCTGCACGGCGTCCTCGGCGTCGGCCAGGGACCCGAGGAGCCTATAGGCGAGATTGAGCAGCTGACGCCGCTCGCTCATGATCGCGCTCAAGCCCGGATCGGGTGCGTCGTGTGGGGGCCCGGATTGGGTGCTCATGGTTCCCCGGCCTTTCGTGGTCGCCTCTGACTACCAGTCCGACGAAACACCGCCCCGGAGTGTCAGGCCGGCACCATGCCTGAAAGCCCGTGCCGCAAATCCGCACCTCACAGTCCGCGCGGCCACTTCGTCGTAGAGGCAGACAAGCACACGAGGAGGAGACAATCATGCAGGCACCGTCGGGGCAAGTGAGTACACCCGCGCTGCAGGCGCTGCTGCGGGGCCGGACCCTGACCGGGGACTGGGTGCTGGACCCGCGTGAGTCCAGCATCCGGCTGAAAAGCAAGGTCATGGGCCTGATCCCGGTCAACGGCGTCTTCCGTGAGATCACCGGAGCCGGCACCGTCCGGCCGGACGGTGAGATCAGCGGCACCGTCACGGTGACCGCGGCATCGATCGACACCGGGAACGCCCGGCGCGACACGCACCTGCGGTCGGCCGGCTTCTTCGACAGCGGCAACCATCCGGACATCACCTTTACCGCTGATGACATCCGGTCTGCTGGAGCGGGCGCCGTCGTGACCGGCGCGCTGACCGTCCGCGGTCAGACCCGGCCGCTGTCCGTCGACGCCGCGGTATCCGTCCGGGGTGACGGCGAGGTCCTGCTCGACGCCGCTGTCCAGATCAACCGGGCCGACTTCGGCCTCACCTGGAACGTCTTGGGCCTGGCCGCCGTGACCAGCACCCTCACCATCCATGCCGTCTTCACCCGGCACTGATGTGAAAGGCACTGACGTGAAAGACGCTGACATGAAAGACGCTGACATGAGAGGCAGGGGTAACTATGAGTAGCGACCTTCAGGCCGTTGCTGACCGGGTCGAGATCGAGGCGCTGCGGGGCGAATTCACCGACGCGGTCATGATGCGCGACTACGACCGAGTCGCGTCGCTGTTCACGGCCGATGGTGCGCTGCGGATGCCCAATGTCCCCGTTGAACTCGCCGGGCCGGACTAGATCCGCGCCTGGGGCAGGCGGGTACCGGATTTCGTCGACTTCCTGGTGCAGACCTCGCACCTGGGCACGATCCAGCTAAACGGCGACACCGCCTCCGGCCGCACCTATATGCAGGAGCTCATCCGTACCCGTGACGGCCGGTCCGAGCTGAACTACGCCATCTACCACGACCGCTACCAGCGCACCAGCGACGGCTGGAAATTTTCCGAGCGCGTGTACGAGATCCGGTACCACGACAAGACGCCGCTGGCCGGGACGGCGCCCAGCTAGCTGGCCGGGCGCAGCCAGGACGGCCCGCCGCCCCGCGGCGCTTATCCTCCAGGACCCGACCGGGCCGAGTCCCGGTGGCTGGACGCCGGCCAGGACTATCCAGGCCTGCCCGGGGTGCGCAAGGCCGTGCTGCACGTCCACGCCGACCCGGCCATCCGGTTCAACCTCGTCGAGTTTGCCGGCGGCAGCCAGGTGCCACCGCACCCCAGCCCCACCGCCAACTACTGGTTCGTCCCCGCTGTGCGGTGGCGCTGCCACATTCGCCGATCGGCCGCGTTTGACTTCAAGCGCTTGAAGTATGTTTTCCTGGCCGCATGGCAGTTCTCACGATCCAGGAAGTGTCCCGGCGCAGCGGGCTGAGCGAGCCGACGCTGCGGTACTACGAGGAGATCGGGCTGATCGGCCCGGTCGACCGCGACGCCAGGAGTGGGCACCGCCGCTACCACGACGAGGACCTCGACGAGCTCCTGGCGCTGGCCTGCATGCGCGCGGTCGGCGTGGGCATCGAGGACATGCGCATTTACCAGGCCAACCGCGCCCGCGGGCACGCGGCAGCGGCGGAGCAGCGCGATCTGCTGCTCCGGCACGCCGAGCGCATCGAAGCCGAGATCGCCGCCCAGCACACCCGGCTGGGTTACCTGCGCGCCAAGGCGGCGCTGTGGGACGCCCGCGCCCGCGGCGACGCCGCCGCGGAGGCGCAGGCGCAGCAGCAGGTCGTGGACGCCTTCTACGGCATGGACACCAAGATGGAGGTAGCACGATGAGCCAGCCTCTGGTCACCGGCGGATCCGGCTATGTGGGGACGCAGCTGATCGCGGCGCTGCTGCGCGCCGGGCAACCGGTCCGCACCACGGTGCGCTCGGCAGCCCGCGAGGCCGGCCTGCGGGCGGCGGTGCGCCGCGGCGATGCCGACGACGCCGGCCTGGAGGTGGTCACCGCGGACCTGATGGCCGATGACGGCTGGAAGGCCGCCATGGCCGGGTGCGAGGAGGTCTATCACGTCGCCTCGCCCATCCCGGTCGCCCAGCCGGAGGACCCCGACGAGCTGATCGTCCCCGCCCGCGAGGGCACGCTGCGTGTGCTGCGGGCCGCGCGCGACGCGGGCGCCCGTCGTGTCGTGCTCACCTCGTCGTTCGCCGCGATCGGTTACACGCCAAAGCCGGACGCCAACTACAACGAGGACGACTGGACCGATCCTGACACGCCGGGTCTGCCGCCCTACCCGCGCTCCAAGGCGGTCGCCGAACGTGCCGCGTGGGACCTGATGCGCCAGGACGGCGGACAGACCGAGCTGGTCGTGGTCAACCCGACGTTCATCCTCGGGCCCACCCTGACCTCCGAGCTGCGCTCCTCGATGCAGGTGGTGAAGATGATGCTCGACGGGACGCTGACCGTCGTGCGGCGCCAGCGTTTCGGTGTCGCCGACGTCCGGGACGTGGCCGACGCGCACATCCGCGCGATGATCGTGCCCGAGGCTGCGGGCCAGCGCTTCCTGGTGCTCGCCGACGGCCCGACGATCAGCTTCCTGGCGGTGGCCGAGACCCTGCGGCGCCGGCTCGGCCCGCTGGGTGAGCGGGTGGCCGTGCAGGAGGCACCGGGAGAGGACCCGCCGCCGCTGGTCATCCACAACGACCGGGCCCGCGAGGTGCTGGGCCTGCGCCCGCGCGGCGTCGAGACGACGATCGTCGAGTCGGCCGAGAGCCTGCGTGACCTCGGCCTGCTGGAGGAGCGGTGACCAGTCGCGGTCAGGACCGCGGCCAGCCGCCGGCCGGATAGCCCGTGGCGCGCAGGTACTCCCGGGCCCGCCGCACGGCGACATCGAGGTCACCCAGGCTGAGGCCGACGATGTAGTCGTCCGGATTCCCCTTGCCGTCGGTGTCGAAGCTCAGCACCCAGCCGGATCGCCACCCGCGGCCGATCCGGTAACGCTCGTGCCAGACGAGCATCGGTGTCAGGTTGCCGTCGAAGACGACGTCGCCGGGATCCAGGTCATCGGCGAACAAGCGGCCCGTGGGGTCGGGCGCAACGATCACCCGGATAGCGGGAAGTTCCTCGTTGCGGACTTGGCCGATCTCACCGGGCGGTGTGGGCATAGCGAACTCTCACGTGCCTCTCTGCCCATCCGCGGCCGCGGCGCCAGTGGTGCCCCCCACGATCGAGGGTAGTGCCCAGCCAATCCGGGCCCGATGGTGGTGCGGGCCGTTGCACCCCGCCCGTTCGGCTCATTGATCCCTTTTTGCCGAACGGCCCCCCATTAGCCCTCCCGGTTTCCCGCGAGCCCGTCGCTGGCTCTTCCGCCCTGGCACCATGAAGCACTGGGTCAGATTGCCTACCTGCCGCCGCCGGCGGCCCCTGGAGCGAGCGATGACTGCTACCGGTCCGCCAGATGCGCCGACGACAGATGCACCTACGGCAGATGCACCGACGATGCGAGCGCTCGTGCTCGGGGAGTTCGGCGCCCCGCTCGAGCCGCAGACCATCAGCCGGCCCGTGCCCCAGCCCGGCGAGGTGCTCGTTCGCGTCGCGGCCAGCGGGGTCAACCCGCTGGACACGAAGATCCGGGCCGGTGGCGCTCAGCATGCCCGCGTGCGCGTGCCCGCGATCCTCGGCATGGATCTGGCCGGTGTCGTGACCGAGGCCGGGCCCGGCGTGTCCCGCTTCAAGGCCGGTGACGAGGTCTACGGCATGACCGGTGGCGTCGGGGACAGCCAGGGTTCGCTCGCCGAGTACGCGGCCGTCGACGCCGACCTTCTCGCCATCAAGCCCGCCCGCCTGTCGATGGCCGAGGCAGCCGCGCTCCCGCTGTCGGTTATCACAGCGTGGGAAGGGCTCGTAGACCGCGGGGCGGTCGGGCCCGGCCATGCCGTCCTGGTGCATGGCGGCGCCGGCGGGGTCGGCCACGTCGCCGTCCAGCTCGCTGTCGCGCGTGGCGCGACGGTGTGGGCGACGGGGCCGGCGAGTTTCCGGACGATCCGTGGCCTCGGCGCGCAGCCGATGAGCTACAAGACCGCATCGGTGGAGGATTACCTCGCGGTGAGTCCGTCGGGGGAGGGGTTCGACATCATCTTTGACACTGTCGGCGGGGCCACCCTGGACCAGGCATTCCAGTCGGTGCGGCCGTACACGGGCCATGTCGTGTCCATCCTCGGCTGGGGGACGCACAGCCTGGCGCCGCTCAGTTTCCGGGGCGCCAGCTACTCGGGTGTCTTCACCCTGCTGCCGTTGCTGACCGGGCGCGGCCGCGCCCACCACGGGCAGATCCTCACGCAAGCCACGGCCCTGGTCCAGGGCGGCCAGCTGACGCCCCGGCTGGATCCAGGGAAGTATCAGCTCGATTCGGTGAACCAGGCGCACCAGGCCGTCGAAACCGGCACCGCGAAAGGCAAGGTCGTCGTCACCATCTGACGGCCGGTCAGGACTGATCGGCGGGTTTTGGCGGCTGGCCCGGCGGCAGGGCTGCGGGATGGGCGTTGTCGCTGGCCGACGGGTTGGGCTTGGACGGCCTGCCGCCAATGAAATCCTCCCAGTCGACCAGGACGGGGGCCCAGTGGCGGTCGAAGTCGGCGGCGCGCCGGGTCGCGCGTTCCAGGCGCTTGCCCCGGTAGCGAAGCCGGGCCCAGATCGATGCCGGACGCGCGAGGCGCAGCGCGCCGATCACCCCCACCCCGGGCAGAAAGAGCCCGAACAGCGCCGTGCGGTACTTGCCCTTGAGCGCGCAGATGAAGGCGAGCATGCCGTCGGCGACGAGGATACCGGTGGCGGTCAGGCGCAGGGTCAGCTCGATATTGCCGACGTCTGTCATGCCGAACGGGCTGAACCCGGCCAGGGCCAGCCCGAGGCAGGCCGCTGTCAGGCTGACCGCCTCGACGGAGAGCTGCCCCTCGCCGCTCCAGTAGACGTCCTGCAGGTGCAAGATGAGCGCGAACTCATCCAGGACCAGCGAGGTGCCGGTACCGACCGCGATGGCGGCGAACGAGTGCCAGGCGAGCGAATCGGGACCGCCGACCGCGGTGAAGGCGCCGATAATCAGCAAGATGATGCCGGGAACAGAGTGATGGATATGAGTCCCGCTCGCCGTCACGTTGTTCCGGAACGGCCCCCGGCCGTCGCGGATCATCCGCGTGATCATCCGGGTCAGCACGAACGTGACGACGAAAGCCAGGAAGCACAGCATCAGCGGCAGCTTGCCGGGCGCGATTATCGCGCGGTGCCACCATGAAGCCATGCCGCCACCCTAGAGGCCAGGCCAATGCCGCTGAAACTGCGTGTGTCCCGGGGGGCGGTTCCCGTTCGTCGTCTGGTGACAAGCGTCAAGCAGGCGATCCTGCGTCACGTCTGCGGGAAGCGAGGATGAGATGAAGTACCTGACCTTGATCTGGGCTGAGGGCATGCCGGCGCCGGAGGAACTGGCGGTCCTGCAGCGCGAGATCCCCCGGTGGGTGCAGGAGATGGACCGCCGCGGCGTGCGGTTGTTCGGCCGGGAGCTGGACCTGCCGGAGACGGCGGTGACGGTGCGTGTGCGCGACGGCCAGACGCTGGTGAGCGACGGCCCGTTCGCGGAGACCAAGGAGTTCATCGCGGGCTTCGACCTGATCGAATGCGCCCGCCTCGATGAGGCGGTTGAGGCGGCAGCCACGTGCCCGATCTCGTGGTTCCAGGCGCTCGAGATCCGGCCGTTCGCCCCCGGACTGCGGCTGGGTGACGAAGCGTTCGCCTTCGGGCGCGGCGAAGACGGCGACGCCCGCCCGTATCTGCTGACCATGTGGATGGGCGGAACGCCGGCGGCGCCGTTCGACGGCCAGGCCGTGCTGGATGAGGGCGAAGCCTGGCGGCAGGACCTGGAGGCGCGGGGCCAGCAAGTGCTGGGGAATGCCCTGCAGGGGCCGGAGACGGCCACGACGGTCCGCGTGCGGGACGGTCAGACGCTGCTCAGCGACGGGCCGTTCGCCGAGACCAAGGAGTTCATCGCCGGCATCGACGTGGTCAGCTGCGCCGATCGCCAGCAGGCGATCCGGCTCGCGGCCGCGCATCCGATCGCCCGGTACCACGCGATCGAGGTGCGCCCGTTCTGGAGCGAATGACCCGTCGTTCAGGGCCGGTCACGGCCACTGCCGCGAGGGCTCTTTAGTCAGGATCTGACCGGTGGCGCAGGTGACCGGGCTGCGTGTGCCAGCCCTGCGGCAGGCCGGCCGTCAGGGCCAGCTGGACGAACCGGGCCACCGCCGCGCTGCTGGCCCGGTCAGGATTCCACTGCAGCACAAACGGGACCAGCTGCCGGGGCGTGACGGGACGGATGACGGTCTGCGTGTGGGCCCGAGCCAGGGAGGAGATGAGCAGGATCCAGTCGACCTCGGGCTGGTCGGCCCAGCGGGTGGCGGCCAGGTCAGTGTCGCGCAGGTCAGCCTGGGGCGGGGTGATCCGGGCCTGGCTGAGCGCCTGCCGCTGGCTCAGCGCCCACGCCGGAAACAATGTGTCCGGGGTCATCCCGATGACGTCGCTGGCGAGATCGGCCAGCGCGACCTCGTCCTGACCCGCCAGGCGGTGGCCCGGCCGCAACCCGACCAGGAGCTCCTCGGCGCAGAACACCTCCGTCGCCATCCCCGCCGGCTCGGGAATGAGTCCGCAGGTGATGGCGACGTCGATGGTCCCGGCCGCCAGGGCCTCCTGCAGGCTCGGCAGCCACAGCCGGTGAACCTGCACGCTGACCCGCGGGGCTTCGGCCGCGAAACGCCCCACCAGGTGGGGAACCAGGACTGGGGCGGCGGGTGGGGTGACGCCCAGCCGGACCGTGCCCGCGTCGCCGCCCGCGATCCGGCGGACCGCGGCGCCCGCGGCCGCCACCTCGTCCAGGATGACCTTCGACCGGGCGAGCAGCTCCGCGCCGGCGCTGGTGATCACGACCCGGCGGGTGGTCCTGGTGAACAGGGGTGTTCCCAGCTCCCGCTCCAGGCGGCGGATCAGCTCGCTGAGCGTGGGCGGGCTCAGGCTGAGCCGCTCCGCGGCCCGGCCGAAGTGCAGTTCCTCGGCCACCGCGACGAAGGCTTCCAGCTGGCGCAGCTCCACCTGCTGACCGTACCCCTGTCAGTCCTGCCGTCGGGATGCGCCCGCAGTCCCGCAGATCCACCGGACCTGCAGATCCACGGGCCGATGGCCTGCTCGCCTGGAGACGAATTCATCGCCGCTTTCTTCACCGGCCCGTGGATCTACGGGCCGCTAGAGGTCGACAAGGTCCATCCCGGGTACTTGGGCTACGGACTGCTCATGGTGCTCGCCCAGCTGCGGCTGCTGGCCGCCGCCCGCCGCGCCACAACCTCAGCCGGATCCGGTCCCCGCACCTGCGCAGTCGCAGTCGCGGTGATGCGCACCCGCAGACGGCTCCGCGACGTCGCCGTCGCGGGTGATGAAGGTGCGGCGAAAGAGGCTCAGGCACGCCCGGCTAGCCACCAGATTCGCCTTCGGGCGGCCAGAGGTACATGCTGGTCCGACGAAACGTAGGCCAAAGCGGGGAAGTGGCTCGTGTTGAAAGCTCTAGCCGACTGCCCGCTCCCGCTAGCTCCTGTCTGGTCCTCGCATGACGAGAACGCCAGCCAGGACCCGTCGCGGTGAGCGTGGCAGACTGGGCGCGCATGCTGGCGGAGGGACCGCTGGAGGGCGCCGAGCGATCGCGGCACATCTGCGAGCTGTGTTCGGAGCTGCTGGGAGTTAACGGCGCCGGCATCTCGATGGTGACGGCCACCGGGAACCGGGGAGTCGTCTGCGCCACCGATGAGGTGTCCGCCCGGATCGAGGATCTTCAGTTCACCCTCGGCGAGGGCGTGTGCGTAGAGGCGGTCACGAAGGGCGCGCCAGTCATGGTCGCTGACCTGCACGGGCGCGGAAGCATGGCGGCGCAGCGCTGGCCGGCCTTCACCGAGGGCATCACGGCCGCCGGGGTCCGGGCGGTATTCGCGTTGCCGCTGCGCGTCGGCATGATCAGCGTCGGTGCTCTGGATCTCTACCGGGACGCTCCCGGAACCCTGACCGCCGGTCAGCTCGCCGCGGCACTGACGGCCGCCAGCGCAGCCGCGACCGCGCTGCTGCAACTGGATACCGCCTCGACCGGCTCGTTTGCCGACAGCGCGGCGGACGGGGCTGCCTACCAGATGCAGGTGCACCAGGCCAGCGGCATGGTGCAGATCCAGGCTGGCGTGACGATCGAGGAGGCCCTCTTGTTGCTGCGTGCGCACGCCTTCGCCGTCGGCCGGCCGCTGGCAGATGTTGCCCGGGACGTGGTCGAGCGTCGCCTGCGATTTCCAGTGGAGGGGCAATGAGCACGGCTGACGAACCGTCCGGCCCGCCGGGTGCCGTCCCTGGCCGCGAGCAGGAACTGGCCGACACCTTCGTCATGCTCGCGGACAACCTCGTCGAGGACTACGACATCGTCGACTTGCTCGACCGGCTGGCTGCGGCCTGTGTCCGGCTGCTGGGCGTCGCGGCCGCCGGCCTGCTGCTCAACGACCAGCAGGGGCACCTCACCGTCGTCGCGTCCTCGAGCGAAGAAACCCGGCTGCTGGAGATTTTCCAGCTGCAGAACGATCAGGGACCGTGCCTGGAGTGCATCCGTACCGGGGCCGCGGTCATCAGCGCAGACCTCAGCATTGACCGCGTGCGCTGGCCGCAGTTCGCCACCTTCGCGCTCAGCGCCGGATACCGGTCCGTCGCGGCGCTCCCGATGCGGCTGCGCGAGCAGACCATCGGCGGCCTTAACCTGTTCGGCGGGCGCCCCGGCCCGGTGTCCCCGCAAGATCAGCGGCTGGCGCAGGCACTGGCGGACGTGGCCACGATCGGCATCCTGCAGCAACGCTCCGCTCAGCGCAGCAGCCTGCTGGCGGAGCATCTGCAGCGCGCGCTCAACAGCCGGATCGTTCTCGAGCAGGCGAAAGGCGTGCTGGCCGAGCGCAACCAGATGTCCATGGAGGAAGCATTCGACCTGCTGCGGCTGTACGCCCGGGACCACAACGTCAAGCTCACCGAGCTCGCGATGGCGGTGGTCCACCATGGCTTCAACCCCATGTTCCGCCCCCACCCGCCTCCCGCTACCTGACGGCTGCGATCACAACGCCACGGTGCGGTCAGCCGGCGCGACCTCGTCGAGTACCCGCAGCGCGTTCAGGGTCCGGGGGTATCCGATGAACGGGATGAGCACGGTGCAGGGCGCCCGCTACCCCGAGGCGCTGGAGCGGCTCATCGACCGGTGAGACCTGTTCCCGGCCGTGGCTGAGGCCGGATCGGTGCGGCGGCTCCGGCCTCAGCCGCTTGCCTGCTCCTCGATGGTGACGGCACAGCTCGCATGGCCGTGCTTCTCGCGAAAGCGCTGGTGGTACTCCTCGGCCCGGTAGAACGCCGACGCCGGGGTGATCTGCGTGACGATCTGCCGCTTTCGCGACTGCTGCTCGGTGTCGCGAGACCGGGTCGCTATCTCCTGCTGGTCCGCTCCGTGGCAGAAGATCGCCGAGCGGTACTGGCTGCCGAAGTCCAGGCCCTGACGATTGCGGCTGGTCGGGTTGTGGATGCGCCAGAACGTCTCGAGCAGCTGGCCGTAACTGACCTGAGCCGGGTCGAACCAGACCTCCACCGCCTCGGCATGGCCGGTGCGGTGACCGCAGACCTGCCGGTAGGTCGGATCAGGGACGTGGCCGCCGGTGTAACCCGCGGCGGTCTGCAGCACCCCGGGGATCTCGCGGAAGGCCGCCTCCACACCCCAGAAGCATCCCGCCGCGAACGTCGCGCGCTCGGCACCCTCCGGGCCGCCTCCCTCGAACGGCGGTGCCGGGCGGGCGGCGGTCTGCTGGCTGAGCTTGAACATACAAGGCCCCCTCCGGACCAATAGCTACTGGGGTCAGCGACGGGCGGCGGCCTTTTGTTCCGGCCGGCCTGACCCCCACCCTCCCCGGGGCCCCCGGCTGCGGGACCTATCCTGGGTTTCCGCTCCCGGCGGCTGATGTCAGCCCCGGAGCGCGACCAAGAACGCCGCGGACGTGGAGGGACCTGTGCCGCTGACCTCGGAGCCGTTGCGGAAGCTGGGCTTCTTGACCATCGGGCTGTTCGACGGGGCCAACCCGGGCCCGGGGCATGAGTCGACGCTCGAGATCATCGAGCTGGGCGAGCAGCTGGGCTTCGACAGCGCGTGGGTACGGCACCGGCATCTGCAGTTCGGTATCTCCTCTCCGGTCGCCGTCCTGGCCGCGGCCTCACAGCGCACCAGCCGCATCGGCCTGGGTACGGCGGTCATCCCGCTGGGATGGGAAAACCCGCTCCGGCTGGCCGAAGACCTGGCCACGGTCGACATCTTGTCCGGCGGGCGCCTCAACCCGGGGGTCAGCGTCGGCCCGCCCATGCACTGGGACAACGTCTCCCGCGCGCTGTACCCCAACACGGCAGCGGAGGAGGATTTCAGTTACGAGCGGGTGCGGCGCCTGCTCGGCTTCATCCGCGGCGAGCCGGCCAGCGACTTCGGCGGCGCCCAGGGCTTCGAGGTGTTCTCCGAGCGGGTCGAGCCGCACGCCGCAGGCCTGGGCGACCGGATGTGGTACGGCGGGGCCAGCCTGCGATCGGCCCAGTGGGCCGGCCAGAACGGGATGAACTTCCTGACCAGCAGCGTAGTGAGGGCGGAGGAGTCCGAGGACTTCGCGGAGATCCAGCTCGCGCACATCCAGGCCTTCCGCGCCCACCATCGCGGCGGTAACGGGGCCCGGGTCTCCCAGGGCCTCGTCGTCATCCCCACCGACACCGCCTCGCCGGAGCAGCGCCGCAAGTACGAGGAATTCGCCAGCAAGCGGATGCCGCGCACAGCCACGCCGCAAGGGCCCGCGCGGATGATGTTCGCGCCCGATCTGGTCGGGACCTCCGCACAGATCGCCGAACGGCTCTATGCGCACCCCGCCTTCCGTGAGGTTGACGAGGTGGCGTTCGCCTTGCCCTTCACCTTCGAGCCCGAGGATTACGTCCAGATCCTCACCGACATCGCCACCAAGCTGGGCCCGGCGCTCGGCTGGCAGCCGGCTGTCTGATCCGGCGCCACGCGCGGTCGGGAAACGCGCTGGCCACCATGCTCGGGGCGAACATGTTTGCCATCGGAGGTGACCCGGCCCCTGGGTGCCTGTAGACTGCCGGTTGCAGTTTCTGTGTACGTGCTTCATGACGCGCTCGCGGATTTACTGCCGGGCTCCCGCGCGGTGCGGGGGCTCACCGTAGGCAAGGAGAAATGCGCGTGGCGCAGGGAACAGTCAAGTGGTTTAACTCGGACAAGGGCTTCGGGTTCATCAGTGTCGACGGCGGAGGCCAGGACGTCTTCGTCCACTTCTCCGCGATCGAGTCCAGTGGCTACCGCAGCCTGGACGAAAACCAGCGGGTCGAATTCGAGATCACGCAGGGCCAGAAGGGTCCGCAGGCCGAGCACGTACGCACGCTCTGACTCAGATCACTCAGTAAGTAGTGCCACCGTTCGTCCGGGGAAATCTTCGTTTGCCGGGACGGACGGTGGTTCCTTTTTAGCCGGGCTCAGGCCGCACCTCCGCCGCCGCGGCGGTGACCTCCCAGCCCGGCAGGTCCTCGCCCGCGGCGTCGCGGAAGGCCTGCCAGGCGACGGCGAGCGCGTCGGCCACGTCGGCGCCCATGACGGCCAGTGCGATGACGACCCGGACGTAATCGGCGCCGCGCCGGAGTTCCGAGGCGACCTCGGCTTGCGTGACAGCCGGGTCGGCCGGATCGGCTAGGGCATGCTCGAACTCCGCGCGGACACTTCCCCAGGCGCGCCAGCCTGCGCGGCGCGGCACGGTGAGCCGGACCGAATAGCGCGTCTTCCACCTGCTGGCCGTCCCCCTCGGCACCCCGTCATCATCGCATAGCCCGGCTGACCTGCGTGATCCCGGATTGCCCCGGCCTTGTCCCGGGTGGCGAGCTCCGCCCCGGTGAAGGCACGCCCCCTGAGCCTGCCAGCACCGTCGTGTTCACCACCGGTTCATCCACCTGCCCGGAGCGGGACGATCCAGACCCTCTACGCTGGCAGAAAGGGGGCATTTCGCGTCCTGGACGACAAGGAGGCCAGCGTATGGGGACAATCACGACCGGCGACGGCACGGAGATCTTCTACAAGGACTGGGGCTCGGGGCAGCCGCTCGTGTTCAGTCATGGGTGGCCGCTGTCCAGTGATGACTGGGACACCCAGATGATGTTCTTCCTGCTGCAAGGGTACCGGGTCGTGGCTCATGACCGGCGTGGTCACGGCCGCTCCGCCCAGGTGGATGGTGGTCATGACATGGACCACTACGCCGATGACCTGGCCGCGGTGGTGGAGCATCTGGATCTGCACGACGCGGTGCACATCGGGCACTCCACCGGGGGCGGGGAGGTGGTGCGGTACATCGCCCGGCACGGGGAGAGCCGGGTGGCCAAGGCGGTGCTAATCAGCTCGGTGCCACCGCTGATGCTGCAGACCGAGGCCAACCCCGGCGGCCTGCCCAAGAGCGTCTTCGACGGCATCAGGGAAGGGGTGGCGACGGGCCGGTCCCAGTACTTCCGGGACTTCGCGTCAGGACCCTTCTACGGCTACAACCGGCCCGGCGTGCAAGCCTCCGAAGCAATCATCGAGAACTGGTGGCGGCAGGGGATGACCGGCGGGGCGAAGGCCCACTACGACGGCATCGCGGCCTTCTCCGAGACCGACTTCACCGAGGATCTCAAGGGGATCAGCGTGCCGGTGCTGGTGATGCACGGCGACGACGATCAGGTCGTCCCCTACGCCGACTCCGGGCCGCTGTCCGCCAAGCTCGTCCAGCACGGCACGCTGAAGACCTATGCGGGCTTCCCGCACGGCATGCCCACCACCGAGGCCGCCACCATCAACGCCGACCTGCTGGCCTTCGTGCAATCCTGATCGGCCTGACCGTGCCGCTTGACCTGCCCGGCCGCCACGCGCCTCATCTGTCCGGCGCGCGGCGGCACGGCGGGACGAGCTGTGTTGCGCTCCAGGCGATATTGGTGGCCACGAGCACGAATGTGACGGCCAGGGACCAGCCCTCGGGACCGGAGTAGGGGGCCCCTGCATGGGCCGTCCTCGTCACGGTGGACTTACACCGGAGGCAGCGGCACACCGGTGGCGGCGGGTTAGCGCTTCGCCTTCCGCCGCTCTGCCCGGCTGGCGGCCCGCCGGGATACGGCGGTCACCGCGGAGTCGGCCTGGTGCAGTGCCCGCGCCGACCGGGTGGACGCATCGCGGCGCTCAGCGGCCAGCGCCAGCCGGTGGACGAGGGCGCGGATCAGCGGCAGCGCGATGGCCAGCAGCAGCCACATCCGCAGGCGCCTGGAGAAAAATGCCCACATGGTCAGGATCCCTTCGTCGTCCCCCGGAAGCTCCCCGCGCTACCCGCCGTGTCCCCGGCTAACCATTTCCGGGCACCGCGGCGCGGACGCCCCGGGGCTGCCAGGCACTGAGCCGGGAGTGAAACCCCGCCCGTTCGGATGAAAGATCTTTGACCGAACGGGCAGGGGTGCGTGCCCGCCAGATTCAGCGTGCGACGTCAGCCCTCGTCAGTCAGGGCCGCTCGTGGTTTGCTGATCGGTTCGAGCAGTCGCCGTGGCGCGGCGGCCGCGCTGGCGCAGGGATCATCGCCCGGGTCCGGCGGCTCGTAGCCCGGTCCGGGTTCGATCCGGATTTCCGGCACCGGAACGATCAGGCCGCACTCCTGGCAGTGTCCCTCATGGTCGATCAGGCCCCCGTCCTTGTCGTGGCGCAAGGTGCGCCTCGGGCCGGCCGGAGAGTAGTGCGCATCCCCCCAGTTCATCAGGGCATGCACGGCCGGCCACAGGGCGACGCCCTTGGGAGTGAGCCGGTACTCGACGTTCCCGGCCCCGTCGTCGGCCCGGGTGAGCACGCCGTCGCGCACCAGGGACTTCAGCCGCGCGGTCAGGACGGCGCGGGGGATCTTGAGCTGAGCGGCGAAGTCGCCGAAGCGGCGTATCCCGTAGAACGCGTCGCGGATGATGAGCAGCGTCCACCGCTCTCCGACGATCTCCAGCGATCGCGCCAGGGAGCAGTTGCGGTCCGCGTAGGTGCTGGGCAGGGTCACATCCCGATTCTACCGGAGGAGTTCAATCACTGAACTGATATGTGCTACGTTGTTCAGTGAGAGTGGTTCAGTCAGTGAACTGGCATCGCCGCGAATCCGAGGAGCCCGCCTTATGTCGTCTGTACTCGTCACCGGCGCATCGAGAGGCATCGGCCGGGCCATCGCCATCGAGCTGGCACGCCGAGGCCACCGGGTGATCGCCACCGCGCGCCGGCCGGAAACCCTCGCCGATCTCCCCGTCGACCAGCGGCTGCGCCTGGACGTCACTGACCAGGACAGCGTCGATGCGGCCATCGCGGACGCCGGCGACATCGACGTGCTGGTCAGCAACGCCGGTGAGACCGTGCGCGCCCCGCTGGAGACCATCCCGCTCGCGGAGGTCGAACGGCTCTTCGGCCTCAACACCCTGGGCGCGCTGCGGGTGGCGCAGGGCGTGCTCCCGGCGATGCGCGAACGAGGAGCGGGCCGCCTCGTCTTCGTCTCCAGCATCCAGGGGCGGCTGGTGCTGCCGATGATCGGCGCTTACGGCGCCAGCAAGTGGGCGCTGGAAGCACTCGCCGAGACGCTCGCCATCGAGGTCCGCCACTTCGGCGTCACGGTGAGCATCCTGCAGCCGGGTGTAGTCTCCTCCGGCGGCGCCGAGCGGGCCAGGGTGTTCCTGGCCCAGGACGATCCCTACACCCCGCTGTACGAGGCCCTGCACGGGCTGCGGGGCGAGTCCGTCACCCCGCAGCACGTGGCCGCGACGGTGGCGGACACGATCGAGCAACCCGAGCCCGCGCTGCGTGTGCCGGTCGGCCTGCCCGCCGAGCGGGCCCTGCAGGCTCGCAAGCAGGCTCCGGAGGACGAGCCCTTCCTGGTCGCCAAGATCGACTGGTAGCGCTCGCCTAGTGCCTGGCGAGTCTTTCGTTGTACACGCGAAGGTGCATCGTCGCCAGGTCCAGCAGGGGAGTCGGCACGGCGAGTGCGGACCCGCGGCTGGCCAGATCCGCGAGTACCGACTCGACCTCGGCCAGGCCATCGGCCAGGTCGCGGGACATCGACGATGTCACTGGTGACCCGCCCTGGGTGACGGTCTGGGTGATGGACGCGATCCTGGCGGCAGCGACCGGATAACCCGCCGCGGCGGAGACGGCGCTGGCCTCGGCGAGGATCGCGGGGCCGAGCCCGGGGCCTCCCGGTACCGCGACGATGTCCCCGACCGTCCCTCTCATCAGGCATGTCAGCGCGCCAACCGTCGCGATGAACACCCACTTGTGCCACATGTCGCCCACGATGTGGTCGCTGAGGCTGAGGTCGAAGCCTGCCCCGGAAAGCCGCTTGTAGGTGGCCTCCAGCGGCTCGGTCCGGCTGCCGTCCTGGGTGCCGATCTGGAGGCTGGCCGCCGGCCCGAGCTGGACGATGTCGCCGTCCGCATTGAGCTGCGTGGCCACCACCACGACGCCGCCAAGCACCGCCTGCTCGCCGAACCGCTCGTTGAGCACCGCCAGGTGGCTCATCCCGTTCAGGAACGGGATGACCTGTGTTCGCGGCCCGACCGCGGGCGCGAAGTCGGCGACGGCCGCGGCGAGCGCACTCGCCTTGACGGTCACCAGCACGACGTCGGCGGGCCCGTCGAGCCGATCGGCCGTCACCAGGCGCGGAGTCACCACCTGATCGGCGCCTTGCCCCACTATCCGGAGCCCGCGTTCGCGGAGCTGCCCGGCACGCCGGGGACGGACCAGGAAGGTCACCTCCCGTCCGGCCTGGGCCAGCCTGGCCCCGAAATAGCCACCGGTGGCACCTGCCCCTACGACGAGGATGGCCATGTTCCTGCAGCTCCTTATGAAGGCTCCGTAACGCTCGCGACCGGCGCCGCCATGCTAACTCCACTATCCCTGCGGCGGAACGATCAGGTCACCGGGGATGTCATGTCAGCTCTGCCTGCGCCGGTGCTCGTGAGCGCGCCGGTGGCCGGTCCGCCGGCCGGTGCTGTGACATGACTGGCCGGCCGGGCAGCGGCCTGCCAGATCCGCGCCGCGAGCAAGACCATCGCGACCGCGAACGGCAGCATGAACAAGATGACGATGGGTCCCTTGGACGACTGCATCTCGGCGATCCCCAGGCCGGCGGTGAACAGGACCGCCAGCCAGCGTGGCACGGCCCGGCTCCGCCACAGGGCAAATCCCATGAGGACCGGCGCGGTGAATTCGGACAGGAAATAGACGAGCGCGAACGCCTGGGTGGGCGCTGAGTTAAAGGAGGTCATCAGGAATTGCCCGGCCGCCTCGTGCGTCATGTGCGCGGATGCGGCGGCGGCCAGATTGACGCCGCCCAGGACGTTGACGATCGCGCCGCAGAAGGCACCCAGGCCCCCGAGGGCCGCCGCGGCGGTGGCTATCACCCACCCGCGGCCCCGCACCAGCGCGGCGATCGCCGCGTACGAGACGGCCAGCGCCCCGAGTGCCACGATCGTCAGCGAGCCCGAGCCATAGAGCTGAGCCGAGTGCCTGGCCGCGATGGGCAGCACCGCGAACGCGGCCGCCGTGGTGTCGACCACCCGGTCGGTGCCCTGGGGGTTCAGCGCCTCGGCACCGATATAAAGCACGGCGGTAAGCGGCAGGAAAAGGGCCAGCAAGCGCAGGCGGGCCCGGGAAGACTTATCCATCCGAATTCTCCGTTCAGGTCCAGATGACCGGAAGAGGCTGAGGATCCGAACGCTACGGGGGCGACTGTCCCGCTACATCTATCCCTGGGCCAGTGTTCGCCTCGTGCCTAGGCCTGCAGGCATAGGCACGGCCGGCCGGGTCAGTGTGGCTGGCCGGGATCCTCGGGAGGGGTTCCAGGGGTGATCAGCCGGGATTCGTAGGCGAGCACGACGGCCTGGACGCGGTCGCGCAGGCCGAGCTTGGCCAGGATCCGGCCGACGTGGATCTTCACGGTGCCCTCGGACAGGTACAAGCTGGCCGCGATCTCGCCGTTGGACATGCCCGCCGCGATCCGGGCGAAGACGTCCTGCTCGCGGCTGGTGAGGGCCTGCCGCAGCTCGGCGGCGCGGTGGCTGTCGGGTGCTGCGGGCCCCGGGCTGACCGCGAACTGGTGGACCAGGCGGGTGGTGGCGGTCGGTGCCAGGACGGCGTCGCCGGCCGCGATGGTGTGGATGGCGGCGACCAGGCTGGCGGGCTGGGTGTCCTTGAGCAGGAAGCCGCTGGCGCCGGCCCGCAGCCCGGCGTAGACGTAATCGTCCAGGTCGAAGGTGGTCAGGATCAGCACCCTGGACGGCAGCCCGGCGGCCACGATGTCGCGGGTGGCCTCGATGCCGTCGTGGCCGGGCATCCGGACGTCCATGAGCACCACGTCCGGACGCAGCGCGGAGCACATGGTCACGGCGGCGGTCCCGTCGGCCGCCTCGCCGATCACCTCGATGTCCTCTTCGGCGTCGAGCACCAGGCGGAAGCCCATCCGGATGAGGGGGTGGTCGTCGACCAGGAGCACGCTGATCATGGCGGCACCGGCACACCGGGATGGAGCAGAGCCGTCACCCGCCAGCCGCGTGGCTGAGACGGGCCGCAGGTCAGCTCGCCGCCGAACGCGCCGACGCGTTCAGCCATCCCGGTCAGGCCGCCGCCGGGGGCGCGGGGTACCCCGGCGCTGCCGACACCGTCGTCGGTGATCTCGACGCGTATCTCGCCCGGTTCGAGCCGCAGCCGGACGGCCGCGCTCGCGCCCGGTCCCGCGTGCTTCATCGTGTTGGTCAGGGCTTCCTGGACGAGGCGGAAGACGACCAGCTGAACGCCGGGCGGCGTGTCCCCGGGCGGGCCGCTGCGTTCGTAGCGGACCGGCAGCCCGGCCGCCCGGACCCGGGTGAACAGGCCGTCGAGGTCGGACAGGCCCGGAAGCGGCTGCCGGAGCTCCAGACCGCCGCCCTCGGCCCGCAGGATGCCGAGCAGGCGGCGGGTCTCCGCGAGCGCCTCGCGGGCGGTGCTGGACACCCCCCGGATCGCGTCGGCGGCCTGGGCAGGAGAGCGGGTGACCGCGGCCAGGGCACCGTCGGAAAGCGCCACGATGACGGTGAGGTGGTGCGCCACGCTGTCGTGCATCTCACGGGCGATGCGGGCCCGTTCCACCGCCGCGGCCAGGGCGCTGGTCTGGTCGTGCTCGCGTTCGAGGCGCTGGGCCCGGTCCCGCAGCTCGGCCAGGTAGGCCCGGCGGGTGCTGGCGTACAGGCCCGCGATCACGACCGACCCGATCACGAGCACCTCGTAGACGACGGCCAGCCAGCCGTCGTGCCAGCCACCCTGGCCGGCCGCGGGGACCTCGGCCGCCACGGCGAGGGCGCCCGCGACGATCGCCGCGGCCCGGCTCATCGTGGCCGCGACCGTATACAGGGCGATCGCCAGCGCGACCGGGAACAGCTCGCCCCGGACCGGCCACTGGGCCAGCACCGCCGCCATCACCACCACGACGCAGAACACCGGGCCGGGCCAGACCCGGCGCACCGACAGCACCAGGACGGTCAGGACCGCGACGGCCAGGCTGACGGCCAGCGGCGGATGCGTGGGGTGCGCCGTCTGGGCGAAGGAAAAGCTCCCGAAGGACGCCACCCCGGCGAGCAGCGCACAGCCGATGTCGAAGGCCCAGGAGCGCGGTGAGCGCGTTCCCAGGTCCTCGACCGGTGTCCAGAAGGACATACAGGTATCCTCGCAGCCTTTCCCCGTGCCGTTTGTCAGGCCATCAATCTCGATCATGGGTGTCCCTCTCACTTGATGAAAGGGACGCTACGTACCGCGCCGCCCGGGGTCATCTATCTCCGGACCACACCTTGTGCGGTGGCTTATGCCTGCAGGCATAAGCCACCGACGCGTAGGTCACCGAGCAGGAACCGGCACCGGCGGGCCGCCGGATAGCAAGGCCGGCCACGGACGCGGATAAACCAGCGGCCGAACGGGCGGGGTGCGCGCCCCGCCCGGTGGTTCGAGCGCCTCCCGCCCCTGGGTCGACCATGATCAGGGCCAGTTCTGACCACATAGCGGCCGCTTCTGGCCACGATCATGAATGCCACCCCAGCCCGTTCGCTCAGCAGCCAGGCGCCACCGCACCTGGCAGTCGCACGCGCACAGATCCACGCCCCGCCCCGCCTGCCCAACCCCCACCCCGCAACAGGCCCGCTCGGCCAGACCCGACCATGATCGTGGGCCCAAGACCACTATGTAGCGTGAACTGCCCGTGATCATCGCCCCGAGGGCCAACAGCGGCGACAAGGTCCGTGCTCCCGCAGACATCGCAGCCGGATACTTGCCGTCATTAGCCTAATCTGCAGGTATGTCTTGACAGAATGTACAGCTGGCGTCACGTTGAGAGAGAACCGATTGATCTGTATGTCTGATGGCGGTGATCTGGGATGCGCTGGCTGGTCCGCCGGACGTCAGCGGAGGCACACCCACCGCAGGCGGTTCCGTTAAACGCCGCAGTAAAGGATGACGGTGACGCGCAGCCGGACGCAGCGTTGCCGGGCACACCGCCATCGGACACGGCGGTGCTGCTGGCGGCAGCTGAGCGCTTCATCACGCAGTTTCATGCCGAGAACCCGGGAGCAGGTGCGCCAGCCGACCGGATGAGCCAGGTCCGTGACGAGGTTAACGCGCACGGGACCTACCGGCATACCTCTGCGGAGCTCACGTTCGCTGCCCGCATCGCGTGGCGGAACAGCTCGCGCTGCATCGGCCGGCTGTACTGGCGGACGTTGCGGGTCAGGGACCGGCGCCAGGTACGGGAACCCGGTCAGATCGCCGCTGAGTGTTTCACTCATCTGCGTGCGGCGGCCAATGGCGGGCGGATCCTGCCGATGATCACCGTATTCGCGCCGGACGCCCCGGGCCAGCCCGGGCCGCGCATACTGAACGGGCAGGTGGTCAGCTACGCCGGCCACGAGGCTGGCGGGGCCGTCGTCGGCGATCCAGCACACCTGGAGATCACCCAGCTGGCCGCCAAGCTCGGCTGGCAGCCCGCCGGTGAGCCCGGGCGGTTCGACCCGCTGCCACTGATCATCGAGTCGTCGGGATTACCACCGGCCTGGTTTGACGTGCCCAGGGACGCCGTGTTCGAGGTCCCGCTTCGCCATCCGGACCTGGCCTGGTTCCGTGAGCTGCGGCTGCGCTGGTATGCGATCCCGGTCATCAGTGACATGTACCTGGAGGCGGGCGGGATCCGCTACCCGGCGGCCCCGTTCAACGGCTGGTACATGTGCACGGAGATCGGCTCTCGTGATCTCGGCGACGAGAACCGGTACAACCAGCTGCCGGAAATCGCCGCCCGGATGGGCCTGCGCACCGACACTCCCCGGACGCTTTGGAAGGACCGTGCGGTCACCGAACTGAACGCCGCCGTGCTGTATTCCTACGAGGCGTCCGGGGTGCGGATCGCCGACCATCACACCGAGTCAGAGCGCTTCCTGGCCCATCTCGCCAAAGAGCAGCGGCACGGCCGGGGGTGCCCCGCCGACTGGTCCTGGATCGTGCCGCCCACGGCCGGGTCAACCACGCCGGTGTTCCACCGCTACTACGAAGACTTCGACGCGTCGCCGAACTTCTTCCGGCACGCCAGCTAGCTGCGCTGAGCCAGCTGTACTGACCCACCAGGCTGACGGCGCGCACCCGGTTCAGGTGCCGGTGCCCACCCTCTTGCGTGCGAGCAGGGCGTCGTCGAAGTGAATCCGCTCGCGTTCGAGCCCGGCCCGGCCCAGGACCCGGATGGTCTCACGCACCATCTCCGGCGGCCCAGCAACGAATGCCTCGCAGTCGGTATGCGGCATGTACCGGGCGGCAACCCGGCCGACATTGCCCTGCATCCCGTCAAAGGCGGGATCATCCGAGGTCACCGGGATCACCTCGAACCCGCTGTAGGCATCCTCCAGCCGCCACAGATCAGGCAGGTCGTAGAGTTCTTCCCGCCGCCGTGCGCCGTAGTACAGGTGAATCCGCCGTGGTGTCGCCGACGATTCGCGCACCGCTTGCTCGATGACCGCCTTGATCGGCGACAGCCCGGTACCGCCGGCCACGCACAGCAGGTCACGGTCCCCGGCCCGGTCGAGCGTCATCGTGCCGAGCGGCGGCCCCACCACGAGCTGGGAGCCAGGCGAGGTATAGCGCACCAGCGCCGTGCTGACCCACCCGCCGGAGACCGCCTTCACATGCAGCGACAGGAGGCCGTCGTCACGTGGCATGCACGCGATCGAGTACGGCCGCCAGACCCGGGGCCAGCGCGGGGTCTGCACACTGATGTGCTGTCCCGCCGCGAACTGCAGCGGCTGATCCGGCGCGATGGTGATCACGGCGATGTCGGGCGCCCGGTGGTCCACCGCGACCACCTCGGCGGTCCAGGAGGCGGGGCCATTGGCCGCATCCTCCTCGGCTGCGTTGATCATCAACGACGAGCCGGCCTGGTAGACCTGAGTCCAGGCCTCTTCCGCCTCGCTGGTGAAGGCGTCCCGGGCGCACGCCCGCAGCGTCGCCAGCAGCGCCGCGCCCACCGCCTCGTACATCTCCGGCTGAACCTGGTACTTGCGGTGATCCCGGCCCAGCTGGGAGAGATAGGCGGCCATGTCCTCCGGTGCGGACAGGCTCTCCACGATCCGGCCCAGGGCGCAGAACAGCCGGTCCCGCTGCTCGTCCATGGCGGGCGGGAACAGTTCACGCAGGTGCGGCTGACGCAGGAACAACTGGCCGTAGAAGAAGCCCACCGCCTTGTCGCCGGCCTCAGCGACGTAGGAGAAGGTCGCCTTGATCGCCGCGATCGCCGGATCGGGCGCATCTGATGCCTGCTCGGGAACGGCGGCCGGCTGGCCATCAACGGCATCGGCCCGCGGGTCTGGCCCGGGCCCGTCGCCCGCTGGTTCCTGGCGCTCCGGCTCGCGCTCTGGCTCATCGCCGTCTGGTTCCGCATCCTCGCCCATGGGGGGAGCCTGCGCAGTCAGGGATGGCTCTGCCTCCTCAGCTGAAGCGTCCGGCGGCTCCGCCGTCTGCTGCCGGTCTTCTGCCGCTGGCTCACGGACTTGCTCGCGGACGTGATCGGCTGCCGTCGCGAGCTCCAGGACGTAGCGGCGCGGTGTCAGCTGCGGCCGGGCCGGCAGTTCCTGCGGTGCCGGGCCGTCCTCGTACGCAGTCAGCTCGGCCGGCTCCGCCAGCAGCGTGGGGGCGGGGAGGTGCTCAGCATCGGCGTCGGGGTTGACATCCAGGAGCTGCAGGCCTCTGTGCAGCCGGATCAGCGTGTCCAGATCCCTGCTCCAGGTACGGACTCGCCACCAGGGACCTACTAAACCCCGGCGGCGGCTCTGCGCGGTTTCCGTCGAGCTCACTCTGCGACCCGCCAGGCCCCGGTGATGACCACCGACTGCGGCTGGGCGCTGACGGGGTGCTCGCCCGATTGATCGCGGCTAGGCATCGTTGTCCCTTGTCTTGTCATCCGCTTCGTTCGCTGCCGACGTATGAACACGTAGGGTACTTATGTGATTCTATGCTGTAAATGAGCGACGGTCGGGCTGTCCGCGAAATTTCACCGGGTGCACGTGCGAAATGGCTGGTAGTCCGGGTTCATGCCGAACGGACGCGGAAGGTTCCGGCTTGTGCGGGTTAACTGCCCGCCGGGCGTGAAGCCTGCCAGCGCACAGGTCTGGCGACTGGGCAGGGGTACAGCCGTACTGGCGCGCTAGGGCACGACCACGATGGGCACCGGTGAGCGGCGGGCCAGGGTCACGGCAACCGAGCCGACGATGCGGTGCATGGCCTGCGACGAGCTGCCGACCACGATGACCGCGGTGTCCCCGGGATGATCGTCGCGGATGCGGGTGGCGTGCGCCATCAGCTCGTCCGCGATCGGGCCCTGACGTCGCACGAACTCCCAGCGCTCCTCGCGGCCGCGCAGCTGTTCGCCGATCGTGGTGTCGAGGTCCCGCGCAATCTCGTCAAAGTCGACTTCCATCTGGCCGACAGCGTCGGCCGACAGGGTGTCGACGGCGGGCAGGTGGGCGACGTACACCACCGCGATACTGCCGGCCCGGCCGTGCAGCAGGTTGACGGCGGCGTCCAGTGCCCGGCTGGCGGGAGAGGAACCGTCATACCCCACGACGAGGTACAGGTTCGCGGGAGGCGGCGTGTCGGTGCTCATCGGCATAAACTTTAGCCCCGCCACTGGCGCATTGTCCCGGCGGTGCCGGCCATGCCCGCGGCAATGATCGGGAGGCCTGCTTCTGGAGCCTTTCGATACAGCACAGGGGAATGCGGCCGGTGCGGCGGCATTCCCCAGCGATGGACGCGGCGTTTCCCGTGTGCCTATGGTGGCAGGGGCCCGTTAGGGCAAGGCGGTATCGGCAGGCTTATCGTTAGTTCGTTAGTCCAAGCCCGGGGCAGCGGCGCCCACCCGACGGACGTCGCTTACTGGGAGGTCTCGTGGCATCGCCAGTTAATTCGCCGGATCCAAGTAGGGCACCCGCCGCCGAAAACCGCCCGCCAGCTCCCGTTGACCGGCGATGGCTCGTCCTGGTCGTGGTGGCTGTTGCCCAGCTCATGGTGGTCCTGGACTCGACCATCGTGAATATCGCCCTGCCATCGGCTCAGCATGCACTCGGGTTTGCCAACAGCGAACGGCAGTGGGTGGTGACGGCCTACGCCCTGGCCTTCGGCAGCCTGCTGCTGGTGGGCGGCCGCCTCGGTGACATGTTCAGCCGCAAGTGGGTCTTCATCGCCGGCCTGGCCGGTTTTGCGCTCGCCTCGGCACTCGGCGGCGCCGCTATCTCGTTCGCGATGCTGGTCGCGGCCCGGGCCCTGCAGGGGGCATTCGGGGCCATCCTGGCGCCGTCCGCCCTCGGCACCCTGGTCAGCACCTTCACCGATCCGCGCGAGCGAGGCAAGGCCTTCGGGGTCTTCGGCTCGGTAGCCGCCGGGGGTGGCGCGGTGGGCTTGATCCTCGGCGGGGCTCTCACTCAGTACCTCTCGTGGCGCTACACCCTGTACGTCAACCTGGTGTTCGCTGTCATCGCCATAACCGGGGCGCTGGTGTACATCCGCAGCACCCGGCCGGCCACCCGGCCGCGGATGGACTGGCCCGGGGCGATTCTGGCCTGCGCCGGGCTGTTCGGAATCGTCTTCGGCTTCTCCCACGCCGAGACGGCCGGCTGGACGGCCGCGCTGACGATCGGCGCCCTGATCGCCGGCGTGCTGATCCTGGCCGGGTTCGTGCTGGTCGAGCGGCGGGTCAGCCACCCGCTGCTGCCGCTGCACGTCATCCTGGATCGCACCCGGGGCGGCGCGTACGTCACCGTCTTCCTGTCGGGCATCGCGCTCTTCGGTGTCTTCTTGTTCCTGACCTACTACATGCAGCAGATCAAGGGGGACAGCCCGCTGAGCACCGGGCTGCTGTTCCTGCCGCTGATCGGGTGCATCCTGATCAGCTCCAACCTTTCCAGCATCGTGCTGCTGCCCAGGTTCGGCCCGCGCGTCCTGATCGCGTCGGGAATGCTGCTGGGGGCGATCGGGATGACCTATCTGACCCGGCTCCTCACAAGCTCCAGCTACCTCGGCAGCGTTCTGCCGGCCCTGCTCGTCATGGGCCTGGGATTCGGCCTGATCTTTGCCCCCGGCATCAACACGGCCACGGCCGGGGTCCAGCGTGAGGACTCGGGCGTGGCCTCGGCGCTGGTGAACACGATGCAGCAGGTCGGCGGCTCGATCGGGACATCCGCCCTCAGCACGATCGCGCTGACGGCCACGACCAGCTACCTGGTGGCGCACCACGCCGGCCCGCTGGCCCAGGCGACCGCGGCCGTCCACGGCTACACGGTGGCCTTCACGGTATCGGCGTGCCTGTTCGGGCTCGGCGTGATCCTGGCGATCACCCTGCTGCCGTCCCGCAACCGGCTCGAGGAGCTGAGGAACCAAGCCGCGGCCCGCGCACCCGTCCCGGGCGCCGCGGGACCCATCCCGGCGCCCGCCCCGGGATCCGCCCCCGCGCCCGCCAAGTAACCGGCCCGCGCACTCGCATGGCCCCTTCCGCGGCACGCCGGCAGCGAGTTCAGCGCCAAGGCCTATGCGGCCCATTTCGAGACCCAGATGCACGGCGGCAAGGTACGCAAGTGGCTCTATGCCAGTTACATGCACTTCGCACGCGGCGGCGCGATGGCGCTCGGCCTTGACCCGGCAGGTATCTGGTAGCCCTCCGGGGGCAGGCTCGCAGCAGACTTAGCAGGTGGCCTTGCTGCCGGGAGCTGATGCCAGGCCCGCTGACCTCCATACGAAGGTACGCCCGTCTGGCGGCGCGCGGTGTGACGCCTATGCGCCCGTTTCTCCCATATCGATGGCACAGAGCTGCCTCTAGCTCGCGCTTTCTGCTGGCCCGTTAACGGCAGGGATGGCGGGAACGATGACCAGCCCAATCACGGTCTTGTCTCTGGCCACAACGAGTCTCGCTAATAGCCCCGGTCCCGGTCAACCCGGTTCAGCAGGGGCAAGCCATCCAGATAGCGGCTGAGGTTCTCGGCGAATAGCCGCTTGACCGGCTCAGAGCCCTCCGGATCACCGCGCGTCGAGATGTGCGGGGTGAGGACCACCTGGGGCAGCTCGACCAGGTCGGGTCGCGGTGGCTGGCCGTCCAGCTCTCCGTCGTAGACGTCGAGGAGCGCCCCGCGGATCCGGCGCTCCCGGAGCGCGGCCACCAGAGCGTCCTCATCGACGAGCTCGCCCCGGGCCACGTTGATCAGGACGCTATCCGGCCGCATCGCGGCGAGCACATCGGCGCCGATCATTCCGCGTGTCTCGGGGGTCAGCTGCGCGCAGACCGCGACGTAATCGCTCGCTGCCGCCAGCCCGGTCAAGTCCCCGGCAGGCAGCAGCACGTCGGCGCCGTCCGTGTCGTGCTCCCGGCTGGCCACTGACCGGCGCGTCGCGAGGACCCTCATCCCCACCGCTCGCGCGAGCCTGGCCACCTCGCGGCCGATCCCGCCGAGCCCGACCACGCCGATGGTCGCGCCCGTCAGGGACGTGAGCCGGTAGGGGGAGCGGTCGAGCTGCGCGGCTGCCTTCTGCATCGTCGCCTCGTGGAGTCCGCGGCCGAAGTAGTAGGCGCCGGCCAGGACATACTCGGCGATGCCTGTCGCCCCGACGGCACCGCGGCTTGAGGTGAGGATCACCCGGGACTTCCACAGGTCGGTGCCGTGCAGGTTCGACACGCCGGCCTGGGTGTGATGCACCCACTGCAGCCGCGGCGCATGCCCGGCTATGCCAGGCGGGACGGGATAGCCGAGGAGAACAACATCGGCGGACTGCAGGAGGTCCTCGCCGCCTTCGACACCAGCCGCGAGGGTGTTGCCGTCGACCACGGTAATCCTGGGGTCAACCTCTCGCAGCCATCCGAGATCGGGCCCAAGAGATGGAGCGATGACCACGACCGTGAGTCCCGGCGACGCGGCCGACGACGGCGGGCCGTGCCGGGCGGGCGTGGTCAAGGGGTTCCCCGCGTCGCCGATTGGCGCAGGCCCTGGCGCTGGGAGTGCTCCGTCACGTGCGGAGCCTACCGCTGTGATCTTCAGCCGCCTCAGGCGGCTGAGCCGACGTCACCGACGCCGGCGGCAGCCGCCCGGCCCGGCCCCGGGTGCCGGGAGCAGCGTGCCGCCGCGGGTTGTCCGCGGCGGCACGTCTCCGGCCCCTTATTCGAGTGTGCGCAGGTGGTCGTCGGTTCCGGGCGACGTCGGGACGGTCTGCCGGGCATCGGCGGGCGATGCCCCGGACGCCACGGTGGCGCCGGCCGCGGCCGCCTCCGCCCCGGGTGACGTCGCGCCAGCCTCGGGTGATGCCGCTCCGGCCTCGGGCCACTGCCTGAGCTCCACCTGGGGGATCAGCCAGGTGGCCAGGAAGGCCAGGAAGGCGATCGGCACGGCCACCAGGAAGACGGTCTGGATCGACTCGGCGTAACCGGCCACGAAGCCCTGATGCACCGCGGCGGGCAGGTGAGACAGGATCGCCGGGGTGACGTCCGCGCTGCTGAAGCTCGTCGGCAGGGTCACTCCGTGCAGATGGCTGGCCAGGTTCCCGACCAGCACGTTGGCGAAGATGGCGCCGAAGATCGCGGTGCCGAACGACCCGCCGATCGAGCGGAAGAACGTGGCACCTGAGGTCGCGACGCCGAGCTCGCTGTGCGGCACACCGTTCTGCACGATGATGACCAGCACCTGCATGACCCCGCCGATGCCCATGCCAAGCACCAGCATGTACAGGGCGTCCAGGGCTGTCGACGTGTGCACCCCCATCAGGTGCAGCAGGAACAGGCCGATGGTCATCAGCCCCGAGCCGGCGATCGGGAAGAACCGGTACTTGCCGGTCTTGGAGATGATCTGGCCGGACGAGATGGAGACCAGGAGCAGCCCGGCCATCAAGGGGAGCAGGTACACCCCGGAGATGGTCGGCGAGATACCCCGCACGACCTGGAAGAAGGCGGGCAGGTAGGTGATGGCGCCGAACATCGCGAAGCCGACGATGAAACCGACCAGGCTGGTCACCCAGAAGATACGCAGCCGGAACAGGTGCAGCGGCAGCACCGGCTCGGCGGCCCGCCGCTCGACGAAGACGAACACGCCGATCAGCACCACGCCGGCCACGCCCAGGATGTAGATCGGTGTCGACCGCCATGGGTAGGTGGTGCCGCCCAGGCTGGTCAGCAGGATCAGCGAGGTCACGGCCGCCGACAGCACGAGCGTGCCCAGGTAGTCGATGACGTGGTGCACCCGCCGCAGCGTGCCCGGCACCTGGCTGGCCACCACGACCAGCGCGACCGCGCCGATTGGCACGTTGATGTAGAAGATCCAGCGCCATGACAGGTCGTCCACGAACACGCCGCCGAGCAGCGGGCCGACCACGCTGGCCAGGCCGAAGACCGCCCCGAACAGCCCGACGTAGCGGCCGCGCTCGCGCGGCGAGACGATGTCGCCGACGATGGACTGCGCGCCGACCATCAGGCCGCCGCTGCCCAGACCCTGCACGGCGCGGAACGCGATGAGCTCGATCATGGAGGAGCTGAGCCCGGACAGGATCGAGCCCGCCAGGAAGATGACGATGGCGGCCTGGAAGAAGATCTTCCGGCCATACTGGTCGCCCAGCTTGCCCCAGAGCGGGGTGGACACGGTGGTGGCGAGCAGGTAGGCGGTGATGACCCAGGCGATGTGGGAACCGCCCTTCAGGTCACCGACGATCGTCGGCAGCGCCGTGGACACGATCGTCTGATCGAGCGCGGCGAGCAGCATGCCGAGCATGAGCGCGCCGATGATAAGCAGGATCCGGCGCGGCTGAGCCCGGGCAGGGCGCCGTTCCCGGTGATGTCCGCAACCGGCGGCTGGGGGCCGCCGGCCGGTGCGGGAGTGCCTGAAGCCATCAGGTGTTGTCCTTCCCCGTGATGTTCGGTAGTTCGCGGCGCTCGGGTAGCCCGTCAGCGAGGGCCCGGAACGCTTGGTCAACAAGATGCGCGAGCGGTGCCGTGCCGCCAGAGCTAGCCCAGAACGAGATGCTGGCGCGGAACGCGGCGGCCGCGGTGGCCGCCAGCAGGCTCGGATAGGGATCTCGCTCGGGATCGGTGCCGAGCCGCTCGGCGAGTCCCTCGGCGATGGCCCGCTCGACCATCGCCATCTGCGCCGCGCGGGCCGCCCGCAGCTGCGGATCGGTGTGGGCGCCCTTCATCCGGCGCAGCCATCCCGCCGGGTCACCGCCGAGCTCGCCGAGCTCATCGGCGACCGTCTGGGCGTCGCTGACCATGATCGTGCGCAGCGCCTCCAGCGCGGGCTCGCCCGGGGCCTGGTGAATGATGCGCTCGCGCAGCGCCGGGATCCGCTCCGGATCGCCGCCAGACAGCGCGGCTTCCTTCGACGGGAAGTAGTTGAAGAACGTGCGCGGCGACACGTCCGCCGCCTCGGCGATGTCCTCGACGGTGACGTGCGCGAAGCCGCGTTCGGCAACCAGCTCGAGCGCCGCCCGGCGCAGCGAGCGGCGGGTCGCTAGCTTCTTGCGCTCGCGCAGCGAGGCGTGCGGTTCAAGGGTGGGAGCCGTCGTGCTAACCGTTGTCATCATGCGCTCACAGGTGTTTTGCATCATGTGTAAATTTGCAGCCAAAGTAAGGTTACACGGCATGCAACAGGGAGAGCCACCCAAATGTTCCCGGCGACCTGCGCCAGCCGCGGCGTGGCCGCCCGGTTTTTCATCCCACCGGGATGAGGCAGGCGAGCCGCCCGGTGCGCGATCGTGGATGGGCGGCATGCTGTCCGCCACCCGGCGCCTGCTGTGTCGCCCGGCCGGTCGCCGGAAGAGAGGAGTCGGCCATGAGCGTACCGACGGCTAAAGCTTCACCCCGGGGTATGCGGCGGTACCAGCTCGACACCGAGCTGGGCCGGCTGACCCCGGCGGAGCGCGCTGCTCGCGGGAAGACCGCGCGGGCGCAGGTTCCGCGCGACAGCCATGCGGTGTTCGAGCCGCCGCCGGACCGGCCCGACCCGATTGGGCTGCTGGAGGAGCAGGCCAAGTCGCGGGTTCCGGAGCTGGTTCCGGTCAGGCATGGCCGGATGATGGTGTCCCCGTTCACGTATTTCCGGGGTGCGGCGCTGCCCATGGCCAGTGACCTGGCCACCACGCCGGTCTCTGGGCTGGCCGTGCAGGCGTGCGGCGATGCGCACCTGTCGAACTTCGGCCTGTTCGGCTCGGCCGAACGCCGCCTGATGTTCGACGTCAACGACTTCGACGAGACCCTGCCTGGCCCGTGGGAATGGGACGTCAAACGGCTCGCGGCCAGCCTGGAGGTGGCCGCGCGTGGCAACGAGTTCACCGGCAAGCAGCGCCGCGGGATCGTCACGGCCGCGGTCGCCCGCTACCGGCAGGCGATGCGCAGCTTCGCCACGATGACCGACCTGGACGTCTGGTACGCCCACGTGGACATGGACCAGATGCAGGCCCGGTTCGACGCGCAGCTCCGGGCGCGGCAGCGCAAGGTGGTCCAGAAAGGACTGGCCAAAGCGCGGACCAGGGACAGCATGCAGGAACTGGCCAAGCTGACCCGGGTCGTGGACGGCAAGCAAGCGATCATCGCCGACCCGCCGCTGCTCGTCCCGATCGATGACCTGATACCGGGGCAGGCAGACCGCGCCTCCCTGGAGGAGCAGTTCGACGGCCTGGTCGCCAAGTACCGGCGCACGCTGTCGACCGACCGCAGGTTCCTGCTCGGGCAATTCCGGTTCGCTGACCTGGCCCGCAAGGTTGTGGGTGTGGGCAGCGTCGGGACGCGCTGCTGGATCGTCCTGATGCTCGGCCGCGACAACGCCGATCCGCTGTTCCTGCAGGTGAAAGAGGCTGAGGCGTCCGTGCTCAGCCGCTTCGTCGGGGCCAGTAAGTACACCAACCAAGGTCAGCGGGTAGTAGCGGGCCAGCGGCTGATGCAGGCCTCCAGCGACATCTTCCTGGGCTGGCAGCGGAACGAGGTAGGACTGGACGGGCGGCAACGCGACTTCTACGTCCGCCAGCTGCGGGACTGGAAATTCTCCGCCGTCATCGAGACTATGGTCCCCCGCGGCCTGAGTCTGTACGGCGAGCTATGCGGATGGACGCTGGCGCGGGCGCACGCCCGCTCCGGCGACCGGATCGCCATCGCTGCCTACCTGGGCGGCGCGGACGTGTTCGACCGGGCCATCGCCCAGTTCGCCGCCACCTACGCCGACCAGAACGAACGTGACCACTCCGCACTTGTTGCCGCGGTCAAATCGGGGCGGATCGCCGCCGAGCCCGACCTGTGACGTCCAGCTGGGCCAGGGCCCAGGCGATGGAGGCAGCATGGTACTTGACCTGATGCTCATCGGGCTCGCGATCACCCTCGAGCCGTTCCCCCTCACCGCCTTCATCCTGGTCCTGAGCGCCGAGAAAGGCATCTGGAAGGGCCTGGCGTTCGTCCTGGGCTGGCTGGCCTGCCTGGTCGCCGTGATCGCCGCCGTGCTCGCCACGACCGAGGGCAAGCCGCCCAAGCCGGACACCAGCCCATCGACTGCCGTCCTGGCCGTCAAGCTGGCCCTCGGCGTGGCGCTCATCCTGTTCGCCGAGCGGCAGCGGCGCCGGATAGGCCGCCCGCGCAAGCAGCCGGGCTGGATGGCCAGGCTCGACCGGCTCTCGCCGTGGACCGCCGCCGGCCTCGCCGCGTTCCTGCAGCCCTGGGCGCTGGTAGCGGCAGGCGCCGCGACAGTCGTGCAGGCCAAGCTGTCCACGGCCGGGGACTACGTGACGCTGGTGCTCTTCTGCCTGCTGGCCACCTCCAGCTTCCTGTACCTGGAGTTGTACGCGGTCTTCGCCCCGGCCGCGGCCACCTCCCGGCTCGAGCGGATGCGAGCCTGGCTGGACACCCATCAGGACCAGGTCATCGTCCTGGTCCTGCTGCTGCTGGGCTGCTGGCTGGCCAGGCAAGAGCATCTACCTGCTGGTCAGCTGAGGATGACGAGCGCGAGTGATCCTTACGGGGGGCTGCCGCCGGCTAAGCGGCGGCGGCTGGTCTTCGGGGCGGCGCTACGCGGTCTGCTGACCACGACCGTGCTGGTGGTCCTGTATTACGCGCTGCCCTTCCGGTGGGATAGCGATGCGGCGCTGCGCCTGCTGGCCGGCCTGGTAATCTTCGCCGGCATCACCACGTGGCAGGTCAGGACCATCGCCGCCTCGCGCTATCCGGTACTGAAAGCGGCCCAGGTCCTGGGCCTGGTTCTCCCGCTCTACCTGCTGGTGTTCGCCTCGACGTATTACGCGATGGAACGAGCCTCCGCAGCGACCTTCAATCAGCCCCTGACCAGGACAGACGCCTTGTACTTCACCGTCACCGTCTTCTCCACCGTGGGTTTCGGCGACATCGTCCCCCGATCTGAGGTCACCCGGATCGTGCTCATCGTGCAGATGCTCGGCGACGTCGCCTTGCTCGGCGCCGGCGTGCGGATCCTGCTGGGGGCCGTGCGCCGCGGCCGGGAGCGGCGAACCGGCACCAGCGATGCCGCCGGCTCAGGTCCCTGACCAACCCCGCCCGTCGGGCCATCAATTACCGAACGGGCGCGGCGTCACCACCTCCCGCAGAGGCCGGCCGGGACTGCTCGGCGGCGCGCATTTTCGTCACGAGCCCGGCGAACATCGGGTAAGTGGCGCTGCCGCCAATCGCCTCGATCGAGGGCTGCCACATCTCCCACCGGTCGATCAGCCGGTGCCCGAGCAGGGTCCTGATGAGGTCGAAATCAACGCCGCCGTACCTCTCCAGGGCGCCGAGCTGCTCGAAGTAGTCGAGCTCCCGGTACAAGATGTACGCCTCAGTACGGTTCTCGGCCACGAACACCGTCAGGGCGTCCCGCAGCGCCTCCGGCGTCCCGAACTGGGCGAGAAGGCGGCGCGTCTCCACCATCGGGCCTTCGCTCCAGCGCCTGAAGAATTCCACGGCCGTCTCGGCATTACGGCCGATCCGGGCCTCGCGGGCCTGCTGGCTCGCGAAGATCACCGCACCGATCGCGCTCAGCAAGCCGATGGCGTTGACCGCCGTCGCGATCGCCGTCACCTGCTCGGCCCAATCCGGCATAGGACAACCCTCCTGTCGATGGTCCAGATGTCACCCCGTGGTCCTGGCCCGCGCCGGGATCAGGTACAGAACATGTAGCAGCCGGCGCTGGGCACCGTCATCTGCGTTTCGGCGTCATCTGCGTTTCGGGGTCATCTGTGTTTCGGGCCGGAGCCGCTGCCCGGCGTCCCTACCCGGGCGGCCCCGTCCGGGCGTAGAACTTGCCTGGCGTGGCGCCGAAGGAACGCCGGAAGGTCTCGATGAACGCGCTCGGGTTGGACCAGCCGCAGGCCAGCGCGGTGGTCGTCACCGGCGTCCCGTCCGCGAGCAGCACCAGGGCATGCTGCAGCCGGAACTGGGTGCGCCACTGCGGGAAGCTCATCCCCGCCTCCTGCCGGAACAGGCGGCTCAGGGTCCGCTCGGACGCGCCGACCGCCATCCCGAGTCCGGACAGGGTCCGCTCGTCGGCCGGATTGGCCTGCAGCAAGGCGGCGATGGCACGCAGCCGGTCGTCGGCGAGCGCTGGCAGCCGGACCGGCAGCTGGCCGACCCGGCGGAGCTGATCAAGCGCGACCTGCTCCATGGACGCGCGCTGCCGTGTGGTGTAGGGCGTGCCGTCGCCGGAGGTCAGCGCGACGATGATCTCGCGCAGCAACGGGCTGACCGCCAGCACGGCCGGGCTGGCGAACAGCGGCGGATCAGCGTCCGCCGCGGGCGGGAAGGCCAGCGTCCGCATCTGCACCTGGCCATGCGCCCGATGGGCGTGCGGCACACCCGGCGGGATCCACACCGCGCGCTGCGGCGGGACGGCCCAGGTCCCGGCGGCGGCCGAGATGAGCAGCACCCCGCTGCTCGGGTACACGAGCTGCTGCACGTCGTGGTAGTGCCAGTCGATCCGCTCCCGGTGCCCCAGCTCCGCGTACGTAGGCCCGGTCAGCTCACGCCACTGTGCGTCCAGACGTGAGTCATGGCGGGTTTGGAGCATAATGCGGCAGTTTACCGGTGGCCCGACCAGGCGGCCCGGCCGCAGGCTGGAGGGCATGACCATCACGCAGCAGCGAACCGGCACCGCCGCGCCGTCCGCCTGGCGGCGCATGCGGCTGTGGGCCCTCGCGCACGCGGTCGACGACTTGTACCAGGGGCTGGTGCCGTCCGTCGTGCCGTACTTCGTCCTGGACCGGCATTACAGCTACGTCGCCGCGTCCGGGCTGACGCTCGCCGCGACGCTCGGCAGTTCCATCCCGCAGCCGTTCCTCGGGATCATCGCCGACCGCCGGAACGCGGGCTGGATGGCCGGGGCCGGAGTCGGGCTGGCCGGGCTCGGGCTGAGCGTCGCGGGCCTGCTGCCCGGCTACGCGGCGGTCTGGTGTGCGATCTTGGCGTCCGGGCTCGGCGTGGCCATGTTCCACCCGGCGGCGGGCAAGGCCGCCCGCCAGGACGCCGGGGACAGCGCCACCGCGATGAGCCTGTTCGCGGCGGGCGGCAGCGTCGGTTTCTTCCTGGCACCGGCGCTGGCCACCTCGGCACTGATCGCGCTGGGCGTGCCCGCCACCGGGCTGTTCCTGCCGCCCGCGGCGCTCATCTGCTTCGTGCTGCTGCGCAAGCATCGCCGCGAGGCCGCCCACGGCACCGCGGCGCGGCGGTCCGGCCGCGACCGGTGGGGCCCGTTCGCGGCGCTGACCGGAATCGAGATCCTGCGCTCGGTGGCATTTTTCGGGCTGAACACGTTCATCGAGCTGTACTGGATCCGTTACCTGCACGGTTCCCGCGCCCTGGCGGGCACGGCGCTGACCTGCTTCCTGGCCGGCGGAGTAGCCGGGACCTTGCTCGGTGGCCGGATCGCGGACCGTATCGGTGCGGTCCGCACCGTGCAGCTCGGCACCGCGGTGATCCTGCCCGCGCTCGCCGGGCTGCTGCTGGTCCCCGGCGCGCTCGCGCCGCTGCCGTTCGCGCTGGCCACCGGTCTCGCGCTGAACGTACCGTTCGCCGTGCTCGTCAAGCTCGGCCAGGACTACCTGCCCTCCCGGCCCGGAACCGCGGCCGGTGTCACGCTCGGGCTCGGCGTCAGCGTCGGCGGCCTGGCCGCACCACTGCTCGCCCTGATCGCCACCGCGCACGGCCCACGGGGCGCCGTGCTCGCCCTGCTCGTCATCCCCCCGCTCGCCATGGCGTGCGGCTTGCTGCTGCGCGAGCCGGGCCGCGCCTGAGCGCCGCCCGTTCGGTCAGCACATGTGCCGAACGGGCGGGGTATCAGCGCGGCCCGCAGGTCTACCCGGCTCAGCCGGCAAAGGCGCGCAGGCTCTCCTTGAGCGAACCCATGGTGGCCAGGACCGCGGTGGGCTCATAGCCGCAGTGGGCCATGCAGTTGTCGCAGCGCGGGTCCTTGCCCCGGCCGAACTTGTCCCACTCGGTGGTCTCCAGGAGCTCCTGCCAGGTCTCGGCGTAGCCGTCGTCGAGCAGGTAGCAGGGCTTCTGCCAGCCCTTCAGGCAGTACAGCGGGACGCCCCACGGCGTGCACTCGAAGTCGGCCTTGCCCTCGAGGAAGTCCAAGTAGAGCTGGGAGTGGTTGAAGCGCCACTTCTTGCGGCGGCCGTCCGCGAACGCCTTGCTGAACAGCTCACGCGTCTGCGTGACGCCCAGGAACCGGTCCTGGTCGGGCGCCTTGCCGTACGCGTACCCCGGCGCGATCTCCAGCCGGTCGACGCCGAGCTCGTTGTTGATGTAGTCCAGGGTGGCGATCAGGTCCTGCGGGGTGTCGGTGTTGAACACGGTCGTGTTCGTGTAGACCTGGAAGCCTTTGGCCTTGGCTAGCTTGATCGCAGTGACGGCCTGCTCGAAGACGCCTTCCTTGGAGACGGCCTCGTCGTGCTTCTCGCCGATGCCGTCCAGGTGCACCATCCAGGCGAAGTTCTTGTTCGGCTTGAACTTGTCGATGTGCTTGGGCAGCAGGATCGCGTTGGTGCACAGGACCACGAACTTCTTGCGCTTGAGCAGTTCCTCGGTGATCACGTGGATCTGCGGGTGCATGAGGGGCTCGCCGCCGGCGATCGAGACCATCGGCGCGCCGCACTCCTCGACGGCGGCGACCGCCTTGTCGACCGGCATGCGCTGCTTCAGCACCGACGCCGGATGCTGGATCTTGCCGCAGCCCGCGCACTTGAGGTTGCAGGCGAACAGCGGCTCCAGCTCCATGATCAGCGGGTACTTCTCGACCCGTTTGATCTTCTGCTTCATCAGGTACGTTCCGAGCTTCACCGTCAGGTGGAGTGGCATGGCCATGAGTTGCTGCCTCCGTATCCCCGCACCGGCGCCACGGCGCACTGTCATGCAAGCTGTGTGGTGCGATATGCCCGTGTCATGCAGCGTGCCGGTGTCAGCCAAGATGCTGTGTCATGCAAAGTGCCTGTCTCATGCAAGTTGTCTGGAACATACACGCTGTATGTCCCATGATGGCCGTATGGCAGCGAAACCGCAACCGCGCCGTGCCGAGCACGCCTCTGACACCCGGACCGCGCTGGTTGCCTCCGCGCGCCGCCTCTTCGCAGCTCACGGCTTTGACGGCACCGGTACCGAGCAGATCGTGGCTGACGCGCGAGTCACCCGCGGCGCGCTTTACCACCACTTCCGGGACAAGGCAGACCTGTTCCGCGCGGTCATGGCCGAAGCCGCCGGGTCGGTCGCCCAGCGGCTGATCGACGAGCAGCTGGCGTCCGAGGCGCCGTCTCCGCTCGCCGAGATCCGGGACGGCATCTCCGCGTACCTGGACGTGTGCGTCGGCGGCGACTTCCAGCGGATCGTCCTGGTCGACGGGCCGCGGGTGCTCGGCTCGGACGCATGGGAGGAACTCGTCGACCGTTACGGGCGGGGCATCCTGGAAGAGTGGCTGAACCGGTGCGTGGAGGCCGGGGACCTGGAAGCCGTGCCGGTGCGGGCCCTGGCCCGGCTGCTCATCGCCATGCTGACCGAGGCCAGCCTGGCCATCGCCCGCTCGCAGACCCCCACGCAGACCCGCGGCGAGCTCGGCATGGTCCTGGACCGCATGCTCACCGGCCTGCGGCCCTAGCCGCGCTCACCCGATGGGCCGGATGTCCGGGTCGCACAGGCAAAGGACATCCGTTCCCCCCGTTGGACAGTCGGAGCCCGGTGCCGTCCGGCGGGGAGCCGTCAGCGGTGAAGCCGTTCGGCACGCGACTACCGGCTCAGCACGGCGCACGCGCTGATCCCGGGCGCGCCGTAGACGTGGGTGAACCCGGTCCTGGCCCCGGCCACCTGGCGGTCCCCGGCGTGGCCGCGCAGCTGCAGCACGGTCTCATACACCTGGCGCAGGCCGGACGCGCCGATCGGCTCGCCGCTGGCGATGCAGCCGCCGTCGGTGTTGACCGGCAGCCGCCCGCCGATCTCGGTGGCGCCCGTCGCCATCAGCTGCTCCTGCTCGCCGTGCTGGCACAGCCCGCATTCGGCCAGGTGCATCAGCTCCGCGCCGGACTCGGTGTCCTGCACCTGGACCACGTCGAAGTCGCCCGGCCCGAGGCCTGACTCCTCATAGGCAGCCCGGGAGGCCTCCTGGGTCGGCGAAGGCCCCCGGTCGGTCGGCAGGCTAGGACTGAACACCTCGAACGAGCCGAAGCGCCGGGACCGCATGGACACTGCCCGCAGGTAGACCGGCGGCGCGGTGAACCGGGCGGCCAGGTCAGCCCGGCAGAGCACCAGCGCGACGGCGCCGGCCGACGGCGAGCAGAACATGTACTGGGTCAGCGGGTCGGCGACCAGCGGCGAGGCCAGGATCTCCGCCTCGGTCAGCGGCTTGCGCCGCCAGGCGGCCGGGTTGCGCTCGCCGTTGCGGAACGCCTTGGCCGCTACCTTGGCCAGCGACGCGGCGGACACGCCGTGCTCGTGCATGTAACGCTGGATCTTGACCCCGAAGTACTGCGTGGTCAGCATCAGGCCCAGGTCGCCGTACCACTCACCCAGGCCCCAGTCCTGCGGCCGCGGGTCGAACGCGCCGCGCGGGTGCTTGTCGAACCCGACCACCAGGCCGATGTCGCAGGTCCCCGACACGATGGCGTCGCGCGCGGTGCGCAGCGCGGCGCCCCCGGTCGCGCAGCCGTTGATCACGTTGGTGAACGGGACGCCGGTCAGGCCGAGCCGGGCGACCATCGTGTCCGGCTTGCCCGCGGCGTCGGACCCGCCCACCGCGAAATCCATGTCGGCCCAGCCGGCGCCGGCGTCCGCCAGCGCGGCCCGGGCCGCGATCACCCCCAGGTCCAGCCCCGAGAGGCCCTCGTGACGGCCGAACGGGTGGATGCCGATCCCGGCCACGGCCACGCCGCTTCCGCTGCTCATACCTGAGCCTCCGTCCCGGCTGGGCCGGGCCCGGTGGCCTGCGGCGCGAACGCATACACGGCCACGGTCGTCCCGTCCGAACGCGGGAACGGCTCGATCACCAGCCGCATGGGCATCCCGATCTGGTAGCCGTCCGGCCCGGCCGCGCCGGTGAGCCGGCTCTCCACCGCGATCCCGCCGTCCAGGGCCACATAGCCGACGGCGAAAGGCCGGAACTCCGTCTCCCCGCCCGCGTAGGGCGGCGACTTGGGCGCGAACCGCTGCACGGTCCAGGACCACAGCGAGCCCTCCCGCGGCAGCAGCGTCACCTCGGTGTCCTCGCCGGAGCACCGCGGGCAGGACGCCTGCTGCGGGAAGCTCAGCGTGCCGCACGGGCGGCACCGCGAGCCGATCAGGTGCGGCAGGCCATCCTGCCAGGTGAACAGGCCCTTCGCTACGGGCGGCAGGCCAGCCGGGTCCGCGGTCATCTCAGCGGCCCCGGAACACGGGCGGCCGCTTCTCCAGGAATGCGGCCACGCCTTCGGCGACGTCCTCGCTGTCGTTGACGATGCTGACCGCGAACTCGGCGTCGCCCAGGGACTGCTCGAAGGTCAGCTCCAGCGACCGGCGCATCATCCGCTTGGCCATCCGGACCGCGAGCGGGGCCCGCTGGGCCAGCTCGCCCGCGAGCTCCATCGTGCGCGCCCGCAGTTGGGTGTCCGGGACCACTTCGGTCACCAGCCCGAGCTCGTGGGCCGTGGCCGCGTCGTAGAGCTCGCTGAGCAGCGTCATCCTGGTTGCCGCGGCGATGCCCATGATCCGCGGGAACAGCCAGGCGCCGCCCTCGTCCGGCAGCAGGCCGGCCCGGCCGCTGGTGTCACCGAGCCGGGCGCTGGCCGCGGCCACCCGGAAGTCGCACAGCAGGGCCAGCGTCAGCCCACCCGCCACAGCAGGGCCGTTGATCATCGCGACCAGCGGTTTGTCCATCTTGTACAGCGCCTGGGCCAACGTGTGCATGTGCTCCCGCATCACCACGCCGTGCCCGAGCTGACGCCGGGCCGCCTCTTCGACCTCCACCTGGCTGGCCACGTCGCCGCCTGCGCAGAAAGCCCGGCCAGCCCCGGTCAGCACCAGCACGCGGGCGTCCTCGTCCCGCGCGTAGCGCAGCAGCGCGTCGGTCAGCTCGTCGCACATCCGCGACGTGTATGCGTTCAGCGCGGCCGGGCGGTCCAGCGTGACCTGGACGACGCCGGGCTTGGCGTCTTCGGCCGGCCCGTACTGGATCTCTTCGTAGTCCATGACGTCCCTCGTTCGGCTAGTCCTGCGTCCTACTCCTGGGGCGGCACGCTCGGCGCGACCATGGCGCCACCATCCACGACGAGTGTGTGCCCGGTGATCCAGGACGCCGCGTCAGAGGCCAGGAACACCGCGGCGCTGGCGATGTCGGCGGTCTCCCCGAGGCGCCGCAACGGGATCCGCCGGGCCTGCTCGGTCTCCCGGCCCTCCCAGAGCTCGCGCGCCATGTCGGTCTTGATCAGCCCGGGCGCGATCGCATTGACCCGCACTCCGGGGGCCATCTCGTAGGCCAGCTGGCGGGTCAGGTGGATCACCGCGGCCTTGGTCACGTTGTAGAAGCCGATTCCCGGCTCGGCCATCATGCCGCCGACCGAGACGATGTTGATGATCGCGCCGCCGTGCTCGCGCATCGACGCGTGCCAGGCCTGCTGGGCCCAGGTGAGCGCGCCCAGCTGGTTGACCTCGATGGTCTTCTGGGCCCGGGGCAGGTCCAGGCCGGCCAGGTCGCCGAAGTACGGGTTGGTGGCGGCGTTGTTGACCAGGATGTCCACCGAGCCGAGCCGGCGCACGGTCTCGGCCACGCAGGCCTGCGCGTCCTCCGGCTTGCCGGCGTGCGCGACCTGCCACTCGATCCGGCCTGGCAGGCCCTGCTCCGCGGCCTCCTCCGCCACCCGCCGCAGCTGGTCCGCCTTCCGCGAGGAGATCATCACCTGGGCTCCGGCGGCGGCGAACGCCTCGGCGATGGCCCGGCCGATGCCCCGGGACGCCCCGGTGACCAGCGCGTTCCGCCCTGCTAGCGTGTCGTGCGTCATGATCGCGGTCAGCTCTCCCGGTATTTCGCCAGCTCGTGCCGGGCCACCGTGCGCAGGTGCACCTCGTCAGGGCCGTCGGCAATCCGCAGGGCACGGGCGACGGTGTACATCCGGGCCAGCGGGAAGTCGTCGCTCACCCCGGCCGCGCCGTGCGCCTGCAGAGCCCGGTCGGCCACCCGGTGGGCCACCTCGAGCGCGGCGACCTTGATCGCGGCGACCTCGGTCCTGGCCGCCTTGTTCCCCCGGGTGTCCATCAGCCAGGCGGCCCGCAGCACCAGCAGCCGGGCCTGCTCGATCTCGATCCGGCTCCGGGCGATCCACTCCCTGATCACGCCCTGGTCGGCCAGCGGGCCGCCGAAGGCCACCCGGGACACCACCCGGCGGCACATCGCCTCCAGTGCCCGTTCGGCCATCCCGATGGCCCGCATGGCGTGATGCACCCGGCCCGGGCCGAGCCGGGCCTGGGCCATGGCGAAGCCGCCGCCCTCCTCGCCGAGCAGGGCGGCCGCGGGGACCCGGACGTCGGTGAACTGCACCTCACCGTGGCCGAGCTGGTCGGTGTAGCCGAACACGGGCAGGTTGCGCAGCACGGTGATGCCCGGGCTGTCGGCCGGCACCAAGATCATGCTCTGGCGGCGGTGCGGGGGCCCGGCGGAGCCGGTGCGGCCCATGAAGATCATGAGCTTGCAGGCCTTGTTCAGGATGCCTGAGGTCCACCACTTGCGGCCGTTGAGCACGTAGCTGTCGCCGTCCCGGGTGATGGTCGCGGTGATGTTGCTCGCGTCCGAGCTGGCCACGGCGGGTTCGGTCATCGCGAAGCAGGACCTGATCGTGCCCTCGAGCAGCGGCGTGAGCCACTGGTCGCGCTGCTCGCCGGTGCCGAAGAGCGCGAGCAGCTCCATGTTGCCGGTGTCCGGGGCCGAGCAGTTCAGCGCCTCCGGCGCGATCATCGAGCGGCCCAGGAGTTCGGCCACCGGCGCGTAGTCCAGGTTGGTCAGCCCGGCGCCGTAGGCCGGATCGGGCATGAACAGGTTCCACAGGCCGCGCGACCGGGCCGCCGCCTTCAGCTCCTCCATGACCGGCGGCTGGCTATGCGGGTCACCGGCGGCGGCGAGCTGGCTGGCATAGACGGACTCAGCCGGATAGACGTGGCTGTCCAGGAAGGCCGCCACCTCGCCGGTGAGCTCCCGGGACCGTGCGGAGAACTCGAAATCCATCAGGCTCCTCACGCACGCGCCGGCCGGCTGGGATTCCCCGCCCTGCAGACCATCTAACCGAAACTTGATTCCGACGTCAAGTTCGACTATGGTCAGGAACCATGGCTCGCACCCGGTCCGAGGGGCCAGTCCCGGCCGCCTCGTCACCCCGGCCGCCAGATCAGCTGAGCGAGCGCGGGCGGCGCACCAGGCAGGCTCTCATCGCCGCCGCCCGCCGGGTGTTCGAGCGGGACGGCTTCATCAACGCGCGCATCACCGACATCGCCGAGGAAGCCGAGACGGCTCACGGTACCTTCTATACCTACTTCGACTCCAAGGAAGCGGCGCTGCAGGCGGTGATCTTGCAGCTGGAGGCCGAGCTGCTCGGCTCCGGTGCCGCTCGCTATACCGGCAGCCGCGACGACCGTGACCCGGTGGCCGCGCTCCGCGAGGCCAACCGGCGCTACCTGACGACCTATCAGGCCAACAGCAAGCTGATGGTGATCTGGGAGAACGTAGCGAGCCTGGTCCCGGAGATGGGGGACCTGCTGCGCCAGGCCAAGACGGCGTTCGTCGACCGGGCGGAGAAGTCGATCCGCGGGCTGCAGGAGGCGGGCCTGGCCGAGCCGGGCCTGGATCCGCGCTACGCGGCGCACGCGCTGACCGGCATGGTCAGCCGGTTCGCCTACACCTGGTGCGCCCAGGGTGAGGACTTCGAGCTGGACAAGGCGGTCGATGAGCTGACCGGCCTGTGGGCCAGGGCTCTTGGAGTACCTCAGAACCCGGCAGGGACTCCCTAGATCAGCAGACAGGAGCACCGGATGAGCGGGATCTGCGCCGGCCGGGTCGTGATCATCACCGGCGCCGGCCGCGGCCTTGGCCGGGCGCACGCGCTGTGCTTCGCCCGTGAGGGCGCCCACGTGGTCGTCAACGACAGCGGCGTCGAGCGGGATGGCACCGGCGGTGATCACGGGCCGGCCGACGAGGTGACCGCCGAGATCGTGTCCGCGGGCGGCGCAGCAGTGGCGAACTACGCGGACGTGGCCAGCTGGGACGGCGCGGCCGCCCTGGTCAAGACGGCCGTGGACTGCTTCGGCGGGCTCGACGTGCTGGTCAATAACGCCGGCATCCTGCGCGACCGGATGCTGGTCAACATGACCGAGGACGAGTGGGACGGGGTCATCCACACGCACCTGCGCGGGCTGTTCGCCCCCACGCGGCACGCCGCCGCGTACTGGCGGGACCGGGTCAAGGCCGGGGAGACTAATGACGCCCGGGTCATCTGCACCTCATCCCCGTCCGGCCTGTACGGGAACCCCGGCCAGTCCAACTACGGCGCGGCCAAGGCCGGCATCGCCGCGTTCGCGATGATCACCGCGACCGAGCTCGGCCGGTACGGGGTGACGGTCAACGCGATCGCCCCGGGCGCGTTCACCCGGATGACCGCCGGACTCCAGGTGCTGGACGCGGCCGCCGGCCCGGGCGCCGACGATCTGGACCCCGGCCGGGTCTCGCCGCTGGTGGTGTGGCTGGGCAGCGATCAGTCCCGGGACATCACCGGGCGGGTCTTCAACGTCTGGGGCAGCGAACTCAGTGTGGCCGACGGCTGGCGCGCTGGCCCGGGGGTGCAGCATGCCGGCACCTGGCAGCCCGCTGAGCTGGGCGCGGTCGTGCCAGACCTGGTGGCCCAGGCGGCTCCCCCCTGCGACATGTGGGGCCGTCCCGTCGTGGCCCACTGACGGCGGCCAGGCGGTGCTGGACGCCCGTATCGGCGAGTGACAGTCCCAGGTATCACATCAGTAACACGGCGCGTGATCCTTCGTCGATTGGGGCCGCTATGACGGCCCCAACCGACGAACGATCGGCTGCGACGTTAGTGGAGTTGCTGGTGTGACTGTCACGGCGCTGGCCCGGATTGGTATGGCGGGCGACAGACCCGGCTCGGGAGCGGCGGTGCCGTATGTGGGCGGGCGGCGAGCGGTTCGCGGGGGTGACGGCGGAAATTAGGCGCCGCCTGCCGTCACCTGGTCCTTGATCACGAAGCGCTGGATCTTGCCCATCGAGTTGCGCGGCAGGTCGTCCCAGATCTGGACCTCACGCGGGCACTTGTACCCGGCCAGCCGCGCCCGGCAGTACGCGGTGACCTCGGCCGGGTCCAGGCTCGCGCCGGGCTCGGGCACCACCACGGCGACCACCACCTCGCCCCAGCGCGCATCCGGCTTGCCGACCACGGTCACATCCCGCACCTGCGGGTGACTGATCACCACCCGCTCGACCTCGGCCGCGTACACGTTCTCGCCGCCGCTGATGATCAGGCCGTTCTTCCGGTCGATGATCCGCAGCCTGCCGTCCTTCTCCAGCATCCCGATGTCGTCCGAGCGCAGGAAGTCCCCGGTCCACGCGGCCGCCGTGGCCTCGGGCCGGTTCAGGTAGCCGGAGAACTGCGCCACGGTCTTGACCGCGACCTCGCCCTGCTGCCCGGGCGGGACCGGGCGGCCGTCAGCGTCCAGGATGGCGATCTCGCAGCCCAGCGTGGAGTAGCCGACGGTGCCGTCGGCCACGGTGTCCGGGTGCTTGAGCTCGTCGGTGGCGAACCCGCCCTCGGTCCACCCGTAGGTCTCGGTGATCCGCGCGTTCGGGAACATCTCGAACGCCGCGCCCAGCGCCTCCGGTGTCACCGACGCGGCGGCGGTCATCATGGCCCGCATGCTCGCCAGCGGCGGCCGCCCGCGCCGCTCCCACTCCTCGATCATCATCGCCGTCATCGACGGGACCAGGAACGCGGTCGTGCACGTCCCGGCGAACTCGTCGCAGGCCTGGCCCGCGTCGAAGCTGGGCATGACCCGCACGTGGCCGCCGATCATTAGAGTGCCAAAGGCGAAGCTGCAGTAGGACATGTGAAACAGCGGGCCGGGCACCAGCATCACGTCGTCCCAGCGCAGGCCCAGCTGCCAGCCCCAGCGCATGGCGTTGATCAGCCAGGTGTCGTTGCTCATGGCCGCGCCCTTGGGCGTGCCGGTGGTGCCAGAGGTGTAAAACACGGCGGCCAGCCGGTCGCCCGCGGCCGGATCGGACACCGCCGGGTCACGCAGCTCGCCGGGGGTTGGCAGGGTCGCGGTGTCGATGACCGTCGCCGGGTGGTCCGCGGCGCCGGCCACCGCCCGGGCCGTGGCCAGCAGGTCACCGCCCGAGCAGATCAGGGCCGCCCCGGAGTCGCCCACGATGTGCGCGATCTCCGGCTCGGCCAGCCGGGTGTTCACCGGCACGATCGCGCAGCCGGCCACCTGCCCGGCCAGGTAGAGCAGCAGGGCGTCGGTCCCGTTGGCCAGCAGGGTGGCCGCGACCGGCCCGTGCGGGCCCGGCGGCACCTCGCGCAGTGTGTCGGCCAGGGCCGAGACGCGCAGCCACATCTCGCGGAAGGTGTAGCTCTCCGGGACGTCCCCGAGCACCTCGATGGCGGGACGGTCCGGGAACGACCTGACGTTCATGGCGATGAAATCGGCAAGGGTGAACTTCACGGCAGCCTCCGGCCCGCGTCGCGCGGCATGACAGATTGATTCTGACGTCGGATTCAACTACTGTCAATGAGCAGCGGCCGGTCAGTGACCAGCGCCGATCAGTGACCAAGCAGGAGCAGCGCATGCGCGATGTGGCCATCACCGGCATCGGTGTCATCTCCTGCATCGGGCAGTGCGCCGAGGACTACTTCCGCAACCTGGACGCGGGCCGGCACGGGGTAACCGAGGCGCCCTGGTCCGAGCCGGAGAACGGCCGGATCGCCTGGATCGCGCCGGTGCCAGACTTCGATCCGGCCGCCTGGATGGACCAGCGGGTGGCGGACGGCTCGGCCACCTTCACCCACTACGCACTGGCCGCCGCCGCCCAGGCGGTGCGGGACTCCGGCGAGGACTTCGACCCGGTCCGCACCGGGGTGGTGCTCGGCGTGACCATGGCCGGGGCGCACGCCCTGCTCGACGCGCAGCACCTGCTCGACACTCAAGGCCCGGACGCGGTCCCGCGCAAGCTGAACATCCAGGTCTGGCCGAACATGGCCGCCGCCCAGGTCGCTATTGGTTACAAACTGCACGGCCCGCTGCTGACCGTCTCGACCGCCTGCGCCTCCTCGCTCGACGCCATCGGCGCCGGTGCCCGGATGATCTCCAGCGGGGAAGCCGACGTCATCATCGCGGGCGGCACCGAGCATGGCCTGTCCCCGGCGCTGGCCTACAGCCAGCGCAGCTACGGGATGTCCGCCCCGCCGGACCGGGCCGACCGGGCCAGCCTGCCCTTCGACGTGCACCGCTGCGGGGTGGTCGAAGGGGCCGGGGCGGCCGTGGTGGTGCTGGAGAACGCCGAGCGGGCCGCCGCGCGCGGCGCCCACATCTACGGCCGGGTGGCTGGCTACGCCGCGCTCTCCGAGGGCTTTCACCCGTCCTCGCCCGATCCGTCGGGCCGGTGGGAGGCCGAGACCATGCGCCGGGCCCAGCGCGACGCAGGCCTGCCCGGCCCGGAGGCGGTGGACGCGGTGATCGCGCACGCCACCGCGACCCCGGCCGGTGACCTGGCCGAGGCACAGGCGCTGAACGAGGTGTTCGGGGCGCACGCCGCCGAGCTCCCGGTCATGTCGATCAAGGGCCACGTCGGGCACACCGGCTCCGCCAGCGGCGCGATGGGCCTGCTGGCCGGGCTCTACGGCATGCGGGCCGGCACGCTGGCACCCACCGCCGGCACCACCCAGGTACTGCCGGAGGCCAGGTTCCATGTCGTCACCGGCGCGCCGGCCAAGGCCGACATCGACGTGCTGCAGGTCAACGGGTTCGGCTTCGGCGGGCAGGACGCCTGCCTGATCGCCACCCGCGGCTGACCGCCGGTTCTCATCGGGCGCCTCAGCCTGGCGGCCATGTAATGCCGAACGGGCTGTCCTGTCCAGCCTCGGCTTCGACCGCCTTGAGCTCGTCCTCGGTCAGGCCAGCCGCGGTCAAAAGCTCGGCGGTCGCGTCCGGCTGCCCCTGGTCGGGACCGCGGCCGCCCGGAGTCCGGGAGAACCGCGGCACCGGCCCGAGCTGCGACTTGTCGACTTCGTCCGGGTCCAGGACCGGGGTGACGCAGGCGTCCTTCCCGGCGAACCTGGCGGCCCACTCGTCCCGGGTCGCGGTGGCGAACCGCGCCCCGATGACGCGGGCGAGCTCCGGCCAGCCGGCCGGCTCGAAGCGCTTCCCGGGGTAGGGCTGGGGCAGGCCGAGCCCATCCCACAGGGCCCGGAAGAAACCGTCCTCGACCGCGCCGACCGCCACGTACCGGCCGTCGGCACACTCGTAGCAGCGGTAGAACGGCGCGGCGCCGGTGGTGAAACCCAGGCCGCGTTCGGGCAGCAGCGGGGTCCGCCAGGCGTTGAACCACATCTCCATCATGGACAGCACACCGTCGGTCATGGCCGCGTCGATCCGCTGGCCGCGCCCGGAGCGCTGCCGTTCGACCAGGGCGGCGCAGATGCCGAACGCGGCCAGCATGCCGCCGCCGGCGAAGTCGGCGACCAGGTTGAGCGGCGGCACCGGCGGCCCGTCCGCCGGGCCCATCACGCCGAGCAGGCCGGTCACGGCCAGGTAGTTGATGTCGTGCCCGGCCTCGAGTTGCTGCGGGCCGCCGGGCGCGTAGCCGGTCACCGAGCAGTAGATCAGCCCCGGGTTGATGCCGCTGAGCTCCTCGTAGCCCGCGCCGAGCCGGTCGGCCACCCCCGGGCGGAACCCCTCGAGCAGCACGTCGGCCGTGGCCGCCAGCTTGTGCAGCGCGGCCCGGCTGGCCGGCTGCTTCAGGTTCAGGTGCACGAACCGCTTGCCCCGGCTGAGATCAGCCGGCACCTGCCCGGCCCGGCCGCCGGTAACCGCGATCACCTCGGCGCCCAGGTCGGCCAGCAGCACGCTGCCGTAGGGTCCGGGCGCGAGCCGGCTCAGGTCGATGACCCGGATCCCGGCGAGCGGGCCTGGTGCGGTCATGCTTCCTCCAGCAGGGAACGGATCGATACACCGGCCGTGACGCGGTCCCACACGCCGGGCCCGGCGCCCGCCGCGCGCAGGACCTGCCGCTGGATCTTGTTGGTGGGGGTGCGGGGCAGGTCGGCCAGGACCTCGATATACCGCGGCACCATGTAGTGCGGCAGGGTGCGGACGAGGTGCCTGATCAGGTCGGTCTCGTCCAGCGTGGTGCCGGGCGCCGGCACCACGGACAGCTTGATGTCGTCGTCGCTGTCGAACTCCGAGGGGACGCCAACCGCGGCGCAGTCCAGCACCGCCGGGAAGCGCAGCGCCGCGGATTCGATGTCGGCCGCGGACACGTTCTCGGCCCGGCGGCGGATGCGATCAGCAGATCGTTCGGCGAAATACAGGTACCCGTCGTCGGTGAGGTAGCCATAGTCGCCGGAGTGGAACCGGAAGTTCCGCCAGGCCGCCACGGTCAGTTCGGGCATGGCCAGGTAGCCCTGGGTCACCACCCAGGGCTCGAGCGGGCGGACGGTGATCTCACCGGTCTGGCCGGGCGGCAGCACCTCGTCGGTCTCCGGGTCGATGATCGCGACGTCGAACAGGTCGGCGCGGGGCCGGCCGCAGCTGCCGGGGCGCAGCTCCTCGTCGTAGGGCCGCATGGTCGCGCAGGTCACCTCGGTCATGCCCCAGGTGTCGATGGCCCGCACTGCGAACCGCCGCTCGAAGTCCTCCGCGATCCGGGCCGGCAGCGGGGCGGCCAGGATGGTACGCAGCGGGTTGCCGGCGTCGTTGGGCCGTTCGGGCTGCCGGAAGATGGCCTCGAGCATCGGGCCATGACCGATCATGACGGTGGCCTGGTACTTGCGCACCTGGTCCAGGAACGCGGCCGGGTCGAACCGGCGGTCCAGGATCACCGGGCAGCCGACCAGCAAGGCCACATACACCGACCCGAACCTGGTCATGTGGAACATCGGATGGAAGCAGTAGAAGACGTCGCCGGCACCGATGCGCAGGCCGTCGATGATCTCTGCGGCAATCGCGTAGCTCTGTGCGTGGGCCAGCGTGACGCCCTTGGCCGGTCCGGTGGTGCCCGATGTGAACAGGACCGTGGCGAGATCGTGGTAACGGGGCTGGACGGTTGGCGCCTGGCCGATGGGGGCGTCGGCTAGGCGGAGGATGCGCAGGCCACCGATGGTGATCTCGGGGGCGCCGTCGCTGTCGAGCAGCAGGACCGTTTGCAGCTTGGGGAGGTCGGCGGCGACTTCGGCGAGGCGGGGCAGGAAGGCCGCCTCGGTGATCAGCAGGCGGGCGGCGGGCAGGTTGAGGCCGTGGGCCAGGGTGGCGCCCCGGTAGGCGGTGTTCAGCGGGACGTCGACGCCGCCGGCGATGTTGATCGCAAACCAGGCGGCCACGGCGACGGCGGACGTGCCGGCCAGCAGGGGGACCATGTCACCGGGGCGTACCCCCAGGCTGGTCAGGGTCGCGGCGATCTGGTCGGCAGCCGCGGCGACCTCGGCGAAGGTCTGGGTGGGGCCGTCTTCGACCCGCAGGAAAGGATCGTCGGGGTGGTCGCGGGCCTGGCGTCTCAGCTGCGTGGGCAGAACCCGGTCGCCTCTGGGGTGCCAGTTGGCGGTCATGACGGCAGGCCCCCTGTCATGACAAGCGGAGGGAGGCGGCGACCTGGCGAACGGCCTCGGCGTCCAGAGTGGCCGCCAGGGTGGTGTCCAGGGCCTCGTTCAGGTTGGCCTTGATCCCGGCGACGACACCCGGGCGGGCGCTGGCCAGGCCGCTGGCGATGGTGGCTACCCGATCGGCCAGGCCGGCATCGGGTACCACCTCGCCGACCAGCCCGATGGTCAGCGCCGTGGCCGCGTCGATCTTCTCGTTCAGCAGGTACAGGTGCCGCGCCCGGGCCGCACCGATCAGCCTGGTCAGCGTCCAGGTGCCACCGAAGTCGCCGGTCAGCCCGGCGGACAGGAAAGCGGTGCGGAACACCGCAGATTCGGCGGCGATCCGCAGGTCGCAGGCGCACGCCCAGGACAGTCCCGCGCCGGCGCACGGCCCGTTGACCGCGGCGATCGTCGGCTTGGGCATTTCGTGCAGGAGGATGGTGGTCTGGTGCAGCCGCCGCAGTTCGGCCACGGCACCGGATTCCGGCTGCGCGTCAGCGAACGTGCTGGTCTGGGCGAGGTCGCCGCCGGCGCAGAAGCCGCGTCCGGCCCCGGTCAGCACGACCGCCCCGACGGCGTCGTCGGCGGCCGCCTGTTCCAGGTGAGCCAGTACGCCTTCGATCAGTTCGCCGGTCATTGCGTTGAGCCGGTCCGGCCGGTTCAGCGTGATCGTGGCGACCGGCCCGGCCACCTCGTAACGGACCGTCTCGGTCATCAGTCCTCCTCCTCCTGCCGTATCGTCACAGCCCGCCGTCCAGGACCCGCCGGGCCGCCCGGGCACGCATCTCGGTCTGGCGCCGGAGCAGGTCCATGTCCGCCCCGGAGGCACCCATGTCACCCGACAGGTGACGGGTGTAGACGCCCTCGGCCATGCAGGCGATCTTCCAGTGCGCCAGGGCCACGTAGAAGCCGAGGTCGTCACCGGACCGCCCGGTCTGTGTCAGGTACTGGCCGGCTACCTCACGGCGCGAACCGAAGCCCGGCGTGTCGGTCGGCGCGGGCGGCAGCAGGCCAACCTCGGCCGGCTCGGTCCAGTGCGCAAGGGCCAGCCCGAGGTCCGCCAGCGGGTCGCCCGCGGTGGCCAGCTCCCAGTCCACCACCGCGTCGATCCGCAGCCCGGCACCGACGATCACGTTGTCCAGCCGGTAGTCCCCGTGGATCAGTGTGACCTCGGCCTGCGCCGGCATGCGCGCGGACAGGTCGGCGTACAGCTCGTCCATGATCGGCAGGTCGCGGGTGCGGATGTCTTGCCACTGCCGCTGCCAGCGGCGCAGCTGCCGCCCGGCGTAGGATCCAGGGCGGGTCAGGTCGTCCAGGCCGGCCGCGGCCAGGTCCACCGCGTGAATCCGGGCCAGCACGCCGAACAGGGCGTGGCCGAGGCTGGCCCGCTGCCCCTCCGGCAGCGTGGCGGCGTCGGCGGGGGAGTGCAGCGCCTGCCCGGCGACGTAGGTCATCACGAAGAACGGCGCGCCGTTCCACTTGGGGTCGTCGGTGTGCCCGAGCACGTCGGGGACGGGCACTCCGGTTCCGGCCAGCGCGGCCATGATCCGGCCCTCGCGGCCCATGTCGTGCGCGGTGGCCAGCACGTGGCCGAGTGGCGGCCGGCGCAGCACCCAGCGGCTCCCGGCCGCGTCGCCGACGGCGAAGGTGAGGTTGGAGTAGCCGCCAGCCAGCCGGCCGAACGTCAGCGGGGGATGGGCGCCGAGCGTGCCGGCGAACCAGTCGGTCAGCGGGCCGGGCAGCACCCCCGGCGGCGCCGTCTGGTCAGCATCCGGCATGTCCGCCACAGTACAAGAGCCCAGACCCGATGTCGATGTCGACGTCAACTTCAGATTTTGGGCCGGCTCGCAGGTCCGGGCCGCGTCGCGTAGCGCTCCCGCAGCTCGAACTTGCGGATCTTGCCCGACGGCGTCATGGGGAACTCCTCGACGAAGAACCACAGCCGGGGCGTCTTGAACTGGGCCGCCCGGGCCCGGCAGAACGCGGCCAGCTCGTCCTGGGCGGGCGGAGCCGCTGGGTCGGCCGGGCGGATCAGCGCGGCCACCTGCTCCCCCCAGACCGGGTCGGGGACACCGATGACGGCGACCTCCAGCACGCCCGGGTGCTCGGCCAGCAGCTGCTCGATCTCCAGCGCGTGGATATTCTCTCCGCCGCGGATGATGATGTCCTTCAGCCGGCCAGCGATGCACAGGTAGCCCCGGTCGTCCATGGTGCCCGCGTCGCCGGTGTGCAGCCACCCATCCGGGTCGATGGTGGCCGCTGTGGCCTCGGGCATGTCGAAGTAGCCGATCATGTTCTGGTAGCCGCGGGCGCAGATTTCCCCCTCGGCTCCGATCGCCACCGGCTCCCCGGTAGCCAGGTCGGCTATCTTCACCTCGACGTGCGGCATCGGCTGGCCGAGGGTCCCGGCCTGGTCCTGCGGGCTGTCCGAGGTTCTGGTCTGGGTGAGGACGCCGTGCAGCTCGGCCTGCCCGAACAAGATCGAGAACCCACAGCCGAACGTCGCGGTGGTCCGGCGGACCAGCGTGTCGGGCACCTTGGCGCCACCGGACATGACCGTGCGCAGCGAGGACACATCCCGCGGCGCCTGGTCGTGCTGGTCCAGCATGGCCAGCAAGATGGTGGGCACGGTGAGCACCATGCTGCCGTGCTCGGCCTCGATCAGGTCCAGCACCAGCCCCGGCTCGAACCGTGGCACCACGACGTGGGTGCCCCGCCGGGCCAGGCTGCCGATCGAGGCCAGCACCCCACCGCCGGTGTGGAACAGCGGGATCGGGTTGATCCAGCAGTCACCGTCGGCGAAGCCGGCCCGCCGGGCGGACAGCCCGGCCGCATTGACCACGCCGAGGTGATGCAGCAGGGCACCCTTGGCGAACCCGGTCGTGCCGGAGGTGTAGATGATCATGACAGGGTCGGCCGGGTCCAGCTCCGGCAGCCGGGTCCCTGGTTTGCCGCTGGCCGCGAATCCGGCCCAGTCCGCGAAGCAGATCGTCTCCCGCAGGGTGGGCAGGTCCGGCTGCAGGTCGCGGACCACCTCGGTCATGGAGACGCCGCGGTGGCTCGTGCCGTGGACCAGCCCGGCCACGCCGGACTGCTCGAGCACGTACCGCAGCTCGGCCGACCGGTACTGCGGGTTGACCGTGACCAGCACGGTCCCGGCCAGCGCCGCCCCGAGCTGCAGCATGACCCACTCTGGCCGGTTGGCCTCCCACACCGCCACCCGCTCACCCGGGGTGAACCTGGCCAGCAAAGCCGCGGCCACGTCCTCGGCGATGGCGAGCAGCTCGGCGTAGCTCCACCGGCGCCGGGCAGGGGCCTCCGGCTGGCCGTCGACCAGGGCGGTCCGGTCCGGTGCCTGGCGGGCCACCCGCCGCAGCAGATCACCCACCGTGACGTGGTCGAGCGGTTCGCTGGTATCGCTAGGCCAGCTGGAAATGGTCGGCATCTGGTCCCCATCCGTCTGGCGGGTAAGTCGCGGCTCGGGTGACCCGATTCAACTGCAACCTGATATCGACGTCAAGATCAAGTGAGCCGGGAAGGCGTCGCCCGGCCCAGCGTTCCCGGTCGGCACCGGCCCTGATACCTCGGGCCACGGAGACCGCGTGCCACGACCGTGCGGTCACAGGACCGGGCGCAGGTGGGTGATCGCCCAGCCGGCCAGGCTGGTGGGGGTGGTGGTGAGCGCGGACCGTGGCTGTTCCGGGGTGAACCCCTCGCGTTTGCCCGCGGCCATGCCGAGAATCCCCTCGACGGCGACCTCGCTCATCCCAGCCTCGCGGAAGACGGCGCGCTGCTCGTCATCGGTGAGCTGCTGCGCCGTTATCGGCACGCCGGTCGCGGTCGACAGCGCCGCGGCGGCCTCAGGCCAGGTCAGGTCGGTCGGCCCGTGTACGGCCTGGACATGCCGGCGGCCCAGCCACTTGCGAGCAGGCGCCCGGTGGCGACGGTGGCGATGTCGTACGGATCGACCCAGGGCATCGGATCCTCCAGTGGCCGGGTGGTGGTCAGCCGCCCGGCGCGCAGCCCGTCGAGGTCCATGAGCAGGTTGGTCATGAACATGCCACAGCGCAGGTGGAGCAGCGCGGCGCCGGTCTCGTGCCGGGCCGCGTCGAGCCGCTGCTCGATGCGGGCCAGGCCATCGATGAAGCCCGCGCCCTGCCGCAGCTCGGCACCGACGCTGCTCTGGAACACCACCCGCGGAATCCGGTTCTGCCGCATCGCCGCGGCCAGGCCTTCCCCGGCACGTTCGGCGTCGGCGTCCGGGTCGGGCCGCGACCAGTCGTCCGGGTGCACCCAGAACACCGCCTCGGCGCCGCGGGTCGCCTCGGCTACGTAACCGGCGTCGCGCTGGTCGCCGACGGCCAGCTCGGCCAGATCCCGCAGCCCGGCATCCAGCCGGTCCGGGTTGCGCACCAGCAGGCGAGGGCGCACGCCGGCCTGGCACAGTAGCCGGGCGACGTGCGATCCGACATGCCCGGTCGGAGTGGTCACAGCGATCGTCACGCCGATCTGTCCTTCCCCTCGGCCTTCCCTTCGGATACGCAGCTCCTCTGCCCAGGCGGGCCCGCCAGAATCATCCCTCCTGCGCCAGGACCCGGGTCGCCCGTTTTGCGCGGAATCGATCAACGGGGCTGCGTGTTCTGGCCCTGTGTGGGTGCGGGCGCAACGGAGTCCGCTGTCCCGGCGAACAGGAGCAGGCATGACCACGGCGTACGACTTCGAGGGGACCACCGCGGACGGCAAGCCGGCTGCGCTGCAGGACTATGCGGGCAAGGTGCTGCTGATCGTCAACGTGGCCAGCAAATGCGGGCTGACGCCGCAGTACGAGGGCCTGGAGTCGCTGTACCGCGACGACAAGGATCGCGGCCTGGAGATCGTCGGATTTCCCTGCAACCAGTTCAAGGAACAAGAACCAGGGACCGACGAGGAGATCCAGGACTTCTGCAAGTCCAGCTATGACGTGACCTTCCCGGTACTGGCCAAGATCGAGGTCAACGGCCCGGGCGCCGACCCGCTGTACCAGTGGCTCCGCGCGCAGGCGCCCGGCGACTTCGGCCCGCAGTACGGCGGCTTCTACGAAGCCATCTCCAAGATCCGGCCGGGCGCCGAGGGCACTGACGAGGTCAAGTGGAACTTCACCAAGTTCCTGATCGGCCGCGACGGCCAGGTCATCAAGCGCTACGAGCCGAGCGTGCTGCCTGCCGATATCAAGGCGGATCTCGAAAACTACCTGTCAGGCCTGCCTGCGGCGTGAACGCTGTTTTCAGTGAGGAGTTCTAGATGCGTGTCCCGTTGTCGATTCTCGACCTGGCGCCGATCGCGCGGGGTCAGAGCGCTAGCGACAGTTTCGCGAACAGCGTGGCGCTGGCCCAGCGGGCCGAGGAGCTGGGATACCTGCGGGTCTGGTACGCCGAGCACCACAACATGGCCAGCATCGCCTCCTCGGCCACCAGCGTGGTGATCGCGCACGTCGGTGCCCAGACCCGGTCGATCCGGCTCGGCGCGGGCGGGGTGATGCTGCCGAACCATGCGCCGCTGCTGATCGCCGAGCAGTTCGGCACCCTCGCCGCCATGTACCCGGGACGGATCGACCTTGGCCTGGGCCGGGCGCCGGGCTCAGACCAGAACACGATGTACGCGCTGCGCCGCGACCCGACCTCGGCGGACACCTTCCCGCAGGAGGTGGTGGAGCTGCAGGGGTATCTCACCGGCAACACCCGGGTGCCGGGGGTCGACGCGGTTCCCGGCAAGGGCTCGAACGTCCCGTTCTACATCCTCGGCTCGTCGTTGTTCGGGGCGAGCCTGGCCGCCGCGCTCGGCCTGCCCTACGCGTTCGCCTCGCACTTCGCGCCGTCGGCGCTCGAAGACGCCCTGGCCCTGTACCGGCGTGAGTTCAAGCCGTCCGAGCAGCTGGAGAAGCCGTACGCGATCGCGGGCGTCAACGTGATCGCCGCCGACACCCAGAGCGCCGCCCAGGAGCAGTTCCAGGCCATCCGGCGCGTGCGGGCCGTCAGCCTGTACGGGCGCGGGCGGCCCGGCCAGAACACGGAGAACTTCACCGACGAGCAGGCCGACCACCTGCTGGCCGCTGGCGTCGGCGCCCACGTGGACCAGATGCTCACGTACTCCGCGGTCGGCACGGCGGACCAGGTAAGCGACTACCTCGACGGCTTCATCCGCCGTACCGACGCCGACGAGCTGATCGTCGCCCACCAGGCACCGACCCTGGAGGGCCGGCTGCGGTCGGTGACCCTGCTGGCCGAAGCCATGCAGGCCGTCCCCGCCTGATCGCCCAGCGATGGCCGGCAGCAATGGTGCAGCGGTCGGCAGTGCTGCGCTCGACCCCACTGTCCTGCTCGGGGACTGGCGGCTGGAGCGCTGGCTAGCCGACCGGAGCACCGGGCGGTCCGGGACGGTGTCCGGCTCGCTCACGCTGCGCAGCGAGCGCGATCAGATCGCGTGGACCGGGCAAGGCACCCTGCTCTGGAACGGAGCCCGCCTGGCGGTATCCCGGGCCTACCGCCTGTCGCGCGCCGAGGACGGGTGGTGGCTGCACTTCCCCGACGGCCGGCCGTTCCACGCCTGGATTCCGGGCCAGTGGGTGCACCACCCATGCCGCGAGGATTCCTACCGCGGCCTCATCACCATCACCGGGCCAGACCGGTGGCGCACCCGCTGGGAGGTCGACGGGCCGGGCAAGGCGCAGCGGATCGTTACGGAGCTGTTCCGGTAAAGAACCTCCGGCCCGGAATGTAACGTCCCGCCGTGACCTGCGTCGTTTCCGCGGATGAGGTCAGGCGGAGACGCTGATGCGCCGGGTGGCCTCGATGACGGCGGCGCGATGGCGGGCGACGCGATCGGGGTCCGTGGGGTCCTGCCCGTCGCTGGCGAGCAGGTCGGGTGCGCTCAGTTCCCACGCGTTGGCCAGGCCGATGGTCAAGATGACCAGGTCCACCGGGTCGATGGCCTGCTTGCGAGGGCCGGTCCCGGGCTGGTCGCGGACCGCGGTCATCCGGTCGGTGAACGAGCCGGAGATACGCGGGCCGGCCTGCGGTCGCTCGAGCCGTCGCCAGCCGAGCATCCGGACCGCTTCGGGGTGCTGCTGGAGATAGTCGAACAGCTCACCCGCGTAGCCGGGCAGATCGTCGTCCCGCAGCGGGACCGCGTCGATCAGGTCCCCGATCACCTTGTCCAGCGCGGCGTCGAACAGCCCCTCCTTGCTGCGGAAGTAATCGTAGATGGCGCGCTTATTGGCCGCGGCGCACGCCGCGATCCGGTCGACCCGCGCCCCTGCCAGCCCATAGGCCGCAAACTCCTGCACCGCGGCCTCGGTCAGGCGCGAACGGGTGGCCGTAGCGTCGTAGGGCATGGCGCCATGCTACCGAACGAACCAGATGGTTCGAAATGGGGTAAGATAGAGCGATCGAACTATTTAGTTCAGAGATCTGACGAGAGGAACCGGATGTACCAGCGCACTCTAGGGAAGCCCATAGGCGGGCAGGGACTGGTCACCTCGGCGATCGGCCTGGGAACGATGGGGATGACGATGGCCTACGGCGCCGGCGACGAGGAGGGCGGTATCGCGACGATACGCCGGGCCCACGATCTCGGCGTGACCTTCATCGACACGGCCGAGCTGTACGGCGGCGGCACCGGCTCCAACGAGAAGCTCGTCGGACGCGCCGTGGACGGCTTCCGCGACGACATGGTGCTGGCCACGAAGTTCGGCTTCGTGCTCCCCCGCCCGCAGGACGGGTCGCGGGCATTCGACAGCAGGCCCGCGCATATCCGCGAGGTGACCGAGAACAGCCTCCGCTACCTGGGCACCGACCACATCGACGTGCTGTATCAGCACCGCGTGGACCCCGACGTCCCGGTCGAGGATGTGGCCGGCGCGGTGAAGGGGCTCATCGAGGAAGGCAAGGTCCGCTTCTTCGGTCTGAGCGAAGCCGGACCGGATGTCATCCGCCGGGCCCACGCCGTCCAGCCGGTCTCGGTGCTCCAGACCGAGTACTCGATCTTCGAGCGGGCGGTGGAAGCGGAGGTCCTGCCGGCGATCCGCGAGCTCGGGATCGGCTTCGTCGCCTACTCCCCGCTCGGCCGGGGCTTCCTCACCTCCGCGGTCAAACCCGCGAGTGAGTACCCAAAGGACGACATGCGCAGCTGGGACGAGCGCTGGCAGCCCGGCAACTATGAGCGCAATGCCGAGGCGATCGGCCAGCTGGCCGAACTGGCCGCCGGCAAGGGCATCACGGTCACCCAGCTCGCGCTCGCCTGGCTGCTGGCCCAGGGCAGCGACATCGTCCCCATCCCCGGCACCCGCAGGCCCGAGCGGCTGGCCGAGAACGCTGCCGCGGCCGACGTCGAGCTCTCCGCGTCCGAGCTGGCGCGAATCGACGAGATCCTGCCCGGCGGAGCCTACGGCAGCCGCTACCCGCAGGCGATGATGCCGCAGTGGTGAGGTATGCGGCCCCGGCGACGGTACTCCGTGTCCCCTGATCACGACCGGGGCGCGCATCAAGCGCAGCGCGGCACGGCATCCTGAGCCGGAAGCGGGAAGTGGTGCGGGCACTCGCGCGGCGAGGGTGACGACCCGCCTTTGCTGGAGCGCCGCTACCGGTCACTCGGTCACCGCGGCGAACTCAGCCAGGTCCACTGTAAGTTGCCTGGTTGCCCCCGCGGGGTCCGGGACAGACGGCGGGTTATGGGTAGCGCCGCCGCGCACGGACCGGACATGCTGACGCCATGACTACCGCGTCTGTTCCCCGCAACCTGGCCGAGCTGCAGACCCCCGCGCCCCTGGTGGACGCCGCCATCCTGGCAGCCAACCTGGCCCTGATGGCCGAAGCCAGGCCCGGCGAGCGCCTGCGGCCCCACGTCAAGGCCCACAAGTGCACTGAACTGGCCCGCCACCAGCGCAGCAGCGGTCATCCCGGATTTACCTGCGCCACCATCCGGGAGGTGGAGGGGATGGCCGCGGCTGGCCTGGGCCAGGACCTCCTGCTGGCCAACGAGGTGCTCGACGCGTCCCGTCTGGGCGGCTTGGTGGCGGCCGGCGCCCGGGTGACGGTGGCGGTGGACTCACCGGCCACCGTGCACGCAGCCCAGCGGGCCGGGCTGCGCGAGGTGCTGATCGATGTCAATGTCGGCCTGCCCCGCTGCGGTTGTTCCCCGGACGACGCCGGATCGCTGGCCGGCCTGGCCCGCGCCGCCGGCCTGGAGGTCCGGGGGGTGATGGGCTATGAGGGCCACACCATGCTCATAGCGGCCCGGGCCGACCGGGCCCGCCAGGTAGCGGAGAGCATGGCGCTGCTCGAGCGGGCCCATGGCGCGGTGGGAGGCCCGGTGCGCTCGGCCGGGGGGACCGGCAGCTGGGACCTCAACGTCTCGGCTACCGAGCTGCAAGCCGGGTCCTACGTCCTGATGGACACCGCCTACACCGCCATCGGCCTGCCCTTCGGGCAGGCCCTGAGCATCCTGGCCACGGTCGTGTCGGTCAACCCGGGCGGCTGGGCGGTGGCCGACTGCGGGCTGAAGGCACTCGGCATGGACCATGGCAAACCGTCACTGTCCGACGGCTCGGCCGTGTGGTACTGCTCCGATGAGCACGTCGTCTTCGCGCCGCCCGAAGGCGGGTCGCTGCCCAAGGTGGGTGACCAGGTCCGGGTGCTGCCGGCCCACGTCGACCCGACCGTGGCCTACCACGAGCACCTGTACCTGGTCCAGGACGACCGGGTCATGGAGACGTGGCCGGTGGACCTGCGGGGATGGTGACCGTCCGCAGGACCAGGGTGCTCCCAGTGGTCTTCACGGGCGCGACATGCCAGGATCCGGCGCGATGCTGATGATGGTCGGCCACCCCAGCCATCACCGAGGGGAGCGCAGCTTGTCCACCAGCGAGCCGCCTGGTTTTCCCGCCGATGAGGGCACCCGGGGGAAGCGGGTATGAGCGGCGCGGCCGGATCGGCGGTGGCGGGTCCCGTCACGGCAGGGCAGCGCCAGGCGCCGGTGCTGCTGTCGGTCAACGTCGGGATGCCCAAGGACGTGTCCTGGCACGGCAAGACCGTCTACACCGGAGTCTGGAAGCAGCCGGTGAGCGGACCGCAGATGGTCCGCCGTCTCAACATCGACGGCGACGGCCAGGGCGACACCCAAGGGCACGGTGGCGAGCAGCGGGCGGTGCTCGTCTACCAGATCCAGTCATATGAGTACTGGCGCCGGCGGCTCGGACGTGACGACCTGGACTACGGCAGCTTTGGCGAGAACCTCACCGTCGACGGCCTGCCCGATGACGAAGTCTGCGTCGGCGACTGGTACCGCATCGGCGAGGCCGAGTTCGAAGTTACCCAGCCCCGGGTCACCTGCTACCGGGTCGGAATGCGTCTCAACACCCCTGAGCTGCCCGCGCTGCTGGTGGGTGAGCACCGTCCCGGCTTCTATATGCGGGTCATCTCCGAAGGGCATATCCGGGCCGGCGATCCGATCGTCAAGACCAGGACCGGGCCTGGCGCGCTGTCGGTGGCCGACACCGACGCGCTGCTCTATCTCCCGGGCCGCGACCGCACCAAGCTGCAGGTCGCCTTGACGATCCCGGCCCTCAGCCCGGGCTGGCAGGGATCGTTCCGCGACCTGCTGGCCGCGCCGGAAGGCGACGGCACGGCCCCTGACCCGGCTGCCGAGCCTGCCTGGCCCGGCTTCCGGACATTGCGGGTTACCAGCGTGATCTCTGAAAGCGCCACGGTAGCTTCCATCTACCTCGCCGCCACCGACGGCACGCCTCTCCCGCCCGCTCGCGCGGGCCAGTACCTCACCCTGCGGGTGAGCGGCGCCGGGTCGCCTGCTCCGGTCCGCAGCTACTCGCTGTCCGCGGCGACCGGTGACGGCACGTACCGGATCAGCGTCAAGCAGGAGCCGCACGGCGTCGCAAGCAGCTACCTGAACCACAGTGTGCAGCCGGGAGCGGTCCTGGACGTGGCCGCACCTCGCGGTGACTTCACCCTCGGCGACGGCGGCGGCCCGGTGCTGCTCATCTCCGCCGGCATCGGCGTCACACCGGTCCTGGCCATGCTGCACCAGCTGGCGGCGGGCCAGAGCCAGCGCGACATCTGGTGGCTGTACGGGGCACGGGGACCCAGCGAGCATCCCTTCGCGGCCGAGGCGGACGCCTTGCTCGCCTTGCTGCCGCACGCCCGCACCCACATCTTCTACAGCGCGGCGACGCCCTCCGAGCGGAGCCAGGCCCACGCCGCCGCCGGGCGCCTCACCAAGGAGTCACTGGCCGGCTTGGCCATCCCGGCCGGTGCCAGCGCCTACATCTGCGGGCCGGCGTCGTTCATGGCCGACATGCGGGACGCGCTGACCGCGACCGGCCTCGGCCAGACCGCGATCCACACCGAACTGTTCGGGGCGCTGCCCTCGGTCAACCCGGGGATCACCGGGCAGGTAACCAGGCCGCCGCACCAGCCGCCCGGGCCGCCAGGATCCGGGCCACTTGTCACCTTCACCCGCAGCGGGATCTCCGTGCCGTTCGGCGCTGACTGGCGCAATGTGCTCGACCTCGCCGACGCCTGCGACGTGCCCACCCGCTGGAGTTGCCGCACGGGCGTCTGCCACACCTGCGTCACGGCGCTGCTGTCCGGCGACATCGCCTACGCTCCCGATCCGCTGGAACTCCCGGCCGACGGTCAGGTGCTCATCTGCTGCGCCCGGCCTGTCACCGACATCGTGCTGAACATGTAGCCAGCAACCCTGTGACGACGATGGGTGGGCCGCCCCGGGCCGGTGTCAGGCTCTGGTGATGGTCCGGCCCGGCATCGGCTCCGCGAGGTCGGCCCGCCAGCCGGGCGCACTGAAGGGGTCAGCGAAATACTGTGTCTCGTGCACCACGTGCTCCTCGGCAAATTCCATGATGCTCACCGAGTAGGTGGGCACGCCGTCGTAGGTGATGATGCATTCGCTCACCCACAGGTTCCCGCCGCCGGAGATCCGGATGACCGTGAAGTGCCGGCTGGCCGGGTGGCCGCCGCGTTGCGCCGAAATCGTCGCACGTCCCCGGAATCGCTCGCCTGACTGGGGGTAATCCAGGATCGCGTCCGCCGCGTAGACGGCGTGCTCGGTTTCGTTATCCCCGCGTTCGGATGCCTGCCAGTGTTCCTCGATCGCGGCCCGGGTCCGGGTACCAGGATCCATCGCATTGTCCCTTCTGCAGGCAACGAGCGGCTCGCGGGACCGGGGAATGCTGTGCCCGGCGGCTCCTTCTTATGCCATGACGATCACGATCGCACACGAGGCCTACGGTCGCGCCCGTGGAACCCCTGGCGTGCACCCTGGCCTGCCGCGAGAACCGTGGTCGGCCCCATCCGCCGAGGACGCCGCTGCCCCAGCGGTCCGGGTGCGGATACTGCATGACCTCAGGGGAGAACGTCGGTGAGCCAGATCCGGCCGCGGCCACCGTCTAGGCGGCCGGCTTCGGGACTGGCAGCGGTTTGCACGTGATATCCCACTCGGCATTGGTCTTGCGCGGCGGCAGCTTGCCTGTCGTCAGGTAACTGGCGATCGTGCCGTCGACGCAGATGTTGCCGCTGAGGGAGTCGGCATGCGTGGTGCCGCCCGGTTCGGCCAGCAGCACCGAATGCGGGAACAGGTTGCGGACCTCGAGGCTGCCCGGGAACGGTGTCGCCGCGTCCAGCGTCTCGTCGATCAGCAGGGCGCTGTGAATCGCGTGGCCGCTACCGTCCGAGCCGATCTGCACCGGTCGCTGGGCCGGCGCTGGCCAGTCCAGGCAGGGCGCGTTGAACCAGGCGTTGGCCCAGGTCTCAAACGGCGCGACCTTGTCGACCGCGCTATTGTCCGTATCCCAGACCGCCCAGCTCGTCGGCCACTGCACATCGGTGCACTGAACCGCGTTGTACACCGCGAACTCGTTGTCGTTTCCTGGCGTGTCGGTCTGCTGGTAGAGCGTTACCAGCGCCTTGCCCGCGGCCGCGCTGTGGGTGTTCTCCCAGTTGGCGAACGCGCTGCCGAGCTGCACCCAGGTCTGCTGGTAGTAGCCGGCCTCGAGGAAGATATCGGTCCACTCATCCGGGCCCACCACGCCGCTGATCGGGTGCTTGGCGAGGGTCGCCTGCTCGGCGTACCAGCGCTTGCTCACCGCCGCCGCGGTGGCGCCGAGGTGATAGCTGCTGTTGTATTTCGCCAGCCAGCCGAACCAGATGTTGATGTTCCGGTTGAACGCCACGTCCTGGTCCAGGTTGTTCTTGTACCAGACACCCCGCGGATCGACGTTGCTGTCCAGGATCAGCTGGTTCAGCGTGTGCGGGTACAGCGTCGCGTAGACCTGGCCGAGGTAGGTGCCGTAGGAGAATCCGTAATAGCTCATCTTTCCCTGCGGGCCGACCAGCGCCTGCCTGATGCTGTTCATGTCCCGGGCGGAGTCGATGGTGGTCATGTTGTCCAGCAGCGAGGCCTGCGCGGCGCTCTTGGTCTCGCATGCATGGTCGTAGGCTTTGGTGCGGTCCAGCCAGTAGCTCAGGACCGACTGGGTCGTCGGGTCGTAGCTTTTCCGGTCCCTGGAGAAGTAGTTCGGCTCGCACGAGAGCGCCGGGACGCTGCTGCCGACGCCGCGTGGGTCGAAGCCGATCCAGTCGTAGTCGGCCGCCGCCGCGCTCAGCTTGTCCGTCTTGAGCTGCGTGATCAGGTACGTGTTGAGGTCGAGGCCGGAGCCGCCCGGTCCGCCGGGGTTGGTCAGGATGATGCCCCGGTAGTCCTTGGCGCTCGAGGTATGACCGATCCTCGACACGGCGATCTTGATCTTCGGGCCTGACGGGTGGCTGTAGTTCAGCGGCACCGGCAGGAGCGCGCACTTGGCACCGGCCTGGGCCAGGGCCTTTTCGCTGCAGGTGCCCCAGGTGATGGAGGCCGTCGCGTCACTCGCGCCCGGTGCGGCGGCGGTGCGCTCCTGGGCTGTCGCCGCGGCCGCCATGGCTGGCGCAGTGAACCCGAGCCCGGCTGCCATCACGGTCGCCGCCAGCACTGCGGTGATCTTCCGCATAGCGATCCCCCTGCCACTGTGGATACGGTCCATCACTGGAACGGGTCCTCGATGCCCTATGAAACGGGAATCTCGCCTCAAACGTGCCGCATCTACCACACACAGATCAACAGGTGACAACGATAAGTTGTGAACTCGTTACGCCTTTTGTGGCGTCTCGTCAGTCAAGCGTGGGACACTCCGGGCGCCTTTCGCGAAGAATACTTCGAGACGCTGGCAGCTGGCCGCGGGCGAAGTGACCATGACCGAGGCGGAACACACGGAATTCGCGCTGCACCACGACAGCATCTGGATCTGAGGATCCATCACGGCCCGCACGCAAACCATTCCGGCACGTCGTCGGCCCATCGAATCAGAAGCGAGCAGGCCGAGCCGCAACGTGGTAATGGGGCAATGTGCCAGGTCAGTGGCGATGAGCTAGGTTTGACGCGGCACCGGTCGTATGGTGGAGATGACCTGAACGGCCTTGGTGAAAGTACGTCATTTCCGGGCCGTGGTGTCTGGCCGCCACAGGCTCCTGCGTGCACAAGAAGCGGGGCCAGGCACGCCAGCCGGGAGTCCGTCGGCCTGGGACGGAGGAGGTAAGGACGAATGACCACAGCCGGAGGAGCCGTCCAGTATCTGCGGTGGCGGAAGGACGTGGCCGACCACGACTACGCTGCCGCCTCCAGCTACCTCAGCATCCGCTTTGGGGAGAGCAGGGCGCAGGAGGTGTCGGAGAAGCTGCGGAAGCTCCCGGTCATCGAGCGGCGCGCCAACGACATCCTGCGGGCTACCCAGCGCGCCCCGCTGCCACTATCGGACCCGGGCGTGCTGAGGGATCTGCAGAAGGTGCTGGCCGGGGAGAAGCTGTCCCCGGTTCTCATCTCGCAGGGGGATATCGCGGACGGCTACCACCGCGTCTCCCTCGCCTACGCGCTTGACCCGTACGCCGCCGTGCCGCTCAAGCTCGGTTAAGGAACCGCCAGGACACCTGGCAGGCGCCCCGGTGAGTCCGGGGCCAGCCCATAGCCGGGCTGTGCGGTTCGCGCTGCCGCCGGAGCGGCGGCTTGGCTATGGCTTCCTGGCGATACCGCAGTAACAGCTCAGGTCGGAGCCGGCCGTGGTGGCCTGGCTGGATGCCCACCACTCGGCGAGCGGCATCAGTCCCCGGCCGGTCATGTCCATGCCATCGAAGAACCGGGCCACCGTGGCCCGGTCCCGAGGTGTGATCGCCAGCGATGATGTGGCGTTGTAGCTGTGGGCCATCGCCGCGGCGGTACTGGCCTGGATGTCGCTGGCGGCGTGCGCGATGACCAGATAGCTCCCCGGTGCCAGGTCGGCGACCAGCTGGGAGATCATCTGGTGCGGGTCCTCCGCGTCGGGAATGAAATGCAGCACCGCGATGAGCAAGACGGCGACCGGGCGGCTGAAGTCCAGCGTCCGCTGGGCGCCGGCCGAGATGGCCGGCCAGTCCCGCAGGTCGGCCTGGATGTAGTCCGTCTTTCCCGCCGCGCTGCTGGTGAGCAGTGCCTGGGCATGGCTGATCACTACCGGGTCATGATCCACGTAGACGATCCGTGACTCGGGTGCGGCACGCTGGGCCACGTCATGGGTGTTGTCGGCGGTAGGCAGCCCGCTTCCGATGTCCAGGAACTGGCGGACGCCCGCGGCCGCCAGCTCGTCCACCGTGGTGGTCAGGAAGCGCCGCAGCATCCGGGCGACGACCGGCAGCGCCGGCATCGCCGCCAGCACCTGATCGCCCGCTTCACGGTCAGCGCGGAAATTGTCCTTGCCGCCGATCCAGTAATTCCACATGCGGGCAGCGTTCGCGACGCCCGTGTCGAACCCCGGCATCCTGCCGTTGCCCTTCGCGGACTCCGCTGAATCCTGCGGCACGGCACGCTCCTCCAGCGCTCCACTGCGGGCACTGCCTATTCCGGATGTTCCCGGCATAGCTTAGCTGTCCCAGTACGTCGAGGAGAGCTACGCCACCGACCTGCTCTCCGAGGCGACGAGCTCGGTCGGTTACCTGCTCAAGGACCGCGTCGCGCACGTGCGGGACTTTCTGGATGCGGTGCGCCGGGTGGCGGCCGGCGGCACCGCCCTGGACCCTGAAGTCGTCGCTCAGCTCCTGGTCCGCCGCCGCGACGACCCGATGGGCCGCCTCACCCCACGGGAACTGCAGGTGCTGCAGCTGATGGCCGAGGGCCGGTCCAACAACGGCATCGTGGCGCGCTGAAGGTCAGTCCCGGCGCGGTGGAGAAGTACGTGACGAACATCTTCGCCAAGCTCGATCTGCCGGCCGCCGGCCGCCGGCACCGACCACCGCCGGGTGCTGGCTGTGCTCAGATACCTCGGCACCTAGGCCTGCGCCCGCCGCCCTGAGATAACAGCGCCCGTTCGGTCCTGAACTGCCGAACGGGCGGCGGTATCAGCGCTGCCCGGCCGGGGTGCTGCTGCGCCGCCGTAGCGCGCCGGCGGCGTTCCAGCGAAGGGCCCCGGCCAGGTCACGGGCATGCTCGGTGAGCGAGTAGTCCGGCTGGGCGCCGACGTCCCGCAGCGCCCGGTCCAGGTCCAGGCCGTGCTGCTCGAGCACGATCGAGAAATCCCGCCGCATCGGGCCGAGCGCGTCGTATCCGAACGACCGGTAGATCCGGGGAAACAGCGACCGGTACAGGCGGACGCGCTCGTGCAGCCCGGAGGAGTGGGACAGCGGGTTCTTCGGGCGCTGGCGGACGTAATCCGGCAGCACGTCGGCGAAGGCGTGGCGCAAGATCCACTTGTCCTGGCCGTCGCGGAGTTTGAGCTCAATGGGCAGCCGCATCGCCAGCCGGACAAGTTCCAGATCAAGGAACGGCACGCGTGTCTCCACGCCTTGTCCCATGCTGGTGCGGTCGACGCGCTGCAGCTCGGTCCGCCCGAGGTTGTGCAGCTTGTGCTGGAACAGCCGCTGCCGCAGGCCGGGATCGGGCTGCCGGTACATCTCATAGCCGCCGAAGAGCTCATCGGAGCCGTCCCCGCACAGCACCACCTTGACGCCGTGGCTGCGGACCCGGGCGAACAGCAGCCTGGAGATGACCGCGTTGATGACGTCGCCGTATTCGGTGAGTTCGGACAGCCGGATGGCCTCGCGGATCTCCGGGAGGCGGATGTCGCCCGGAGCCAGCTCGATGACCTCGTGCGGGACGCCGAGATCGCGGGTCACCCGGCGGGCGTAGGCGACGTCGTCGCTGCCCGGGGTCCCCACGGTGAACGCCACGCAATCGGGGTGCATCTCCCGCGCATGCAGGAGGGTCAGGGTACTGTCCAGGCCGCCGGACAAGATGACGCCGACGGTCAGGTCGGTGTCGAGCCGGACCCGGATGCTGTCCTCCAAGGTGGCCCGCACCAGCCGCGCGGCCTCACCGACGTCGGTGATCGGCTCGTCGCCGTCCCCCATGGTGAGCAGATCCACGTACGGGATGACCGCTGCGTCCTGGGTGGAGCTGGCCCACCCGTGATGGCCCGGGGGAACCTCGGTGACAGCACCGCCCACGGGGACGAGCGCCTTCAGCTCCGAGGCCACGTACAGGTGACCGCCGCAGCGCGACCAGTAGAGCGGTTTGACCCCGAGCGGGTCACGGGCCAGGTAGACCTGGTCCGTGGCCCGGTCGGCGATCGCGAACGCGAACTCACCCCGCAGGTGGTGAACCGCCTGTTCCCCCCACTCGGCGAAGGCTTCCAGGACTACCTCGGTATCACTGTCGCTTCGCAGCTGGTGGCCGAGGGCGGCCAGCTCCGACCGCAACGAGCGGAAGTTGTAAACCTCGCCGTTGTAACAGACCGCCCACCGGCCGTCGGGTGAGCTCCACGGCTGGATGGCCCGCTCCCGGTCCACTATCTTCAGCCGCTGCGTACCGAGGTAATGCCGGTCATCCCGCACCTCCTCGCGCACATCTCCCCGCGGTGCGATCGCGTCCAGCATCTGGCCGAACACCGCTGCGCTCGGGTTTGGCCCCACGGCCAAGGCGATACCACACATGTTGAAGCCTCTCCCTGTCTGGCCTACCGGTCCGCAGGCTGGTCGCGGTAAGCCGCCTCCAGCTCGTCGTGCGCGAGCGGGTTGACGCACAGATGCCACGCCTGGCCTTCGTCGATGACATTGAGCTGGCCTGCTTCTTGCCGTTCCAGGAGCAACCGGGCGAGCACGTTGCCGTGATCGAACCGCCGGAACCATTCCATCTCGACGTCGCAGGCGTATCCGACGCAGTGGGAACTGGGCAGCACCGCGGCGTAGCCCAGGGCCCGGAGCCTGTGCTGATGCTCAACGCTGCGCACCATGCTGGTCACCCAGAGGCGCGGCGAGCGCGGCGGGAGCGCGGCAGCGAGCTCCTCGGCGATCTGGTTGACCACGGCGATCAACGCTGGCCGCGAACGTGTGAAGCTCAACCCGGCGGTCCGGGGGCGGATGGTCGGCAGCGCCTGCCGCTGGGCCCAGTCCCGGGCCCGGCCCGGCAGCCCGGCTGGCTGTGTGCGGTACTGGAACTGCAGCATCTTCGCCGTCCTGAGCGGCATGAGGTCCACGAGTTCGGGCGAGCCCATCACCTCAGCGTCCGAGGCGAAGGCTGGCGTTCCGCTCCACCACACCGAGTCGATCTGGGAAAGCAGGAGAATCCGGATGAAGGTCGGCAAGTCACTCGCGGAGCTTCGCGTGCTGGGACGGTAGTTGCGGATCTCATCCGCCAGCCGCGCGGCCACAGCGTCCGCGCCTCCGTCCAGGCCCGAAAGCACGGCCGCAAACTCTGGCTCTCCCAGGCGCTCGGTCACGAGCCTCTCGGCCCTGACCAGGTCAGCCCTGACCAGGTCGCCGGGCCGCCCAGCCGCTTCCCGTACAAGGTCGTCCACTGCGGCCCGGTAGCCGGCGAGCTGTGCGTCCGGCAGGACCGACGGCGCCCGAGCCGGGGCGGACGGGGCCTCGCGCATGCCGTCCGATCCCGCGCGCTTACTCAACGCCTTCTTCTCCTCGTGTCCGTTCCGCGCCACCCACGCGTCCGCAGATGGCGGCGTATCACCGCGTTCGCAGCGTGACCCCGATTCGTCCCCTGCTTGCGCACCAGTGCCCGACCCAAGGGCGGTGCCTGCGGGCAGTGCCCACCCACCTGCCGAGCATCATTTTGTACCGGCTGAACTTCCAGCACAGGCCATCACAGCACAATCCCGTACTGATCAGGTGCAGATCGTTAATTTAGGTCCAGCTGTCCGGTTTCCAGTCACCGCGTCCGGGGCGGCTGCGGCTACGCGCGGGATCAGGCGGGCCGTACCATCCGGACGAGGCGCGGCCCCCGCCACAGGCCGGCGATAACGGTCGTCCGATGGCTGATTGCTGGCACCTCGCACACGCGAACGTCGGCGCCGGCCCGGAGCAATGGGCCGAGGTACTGGGCGATGTCCTGCAACGGGGCAATGCTGTCCCGCCGCGAGCTGGCGAATACGAACCGGCAGCCATCGAGCCGGCCGAAGTCTGGCCATTGCAGCTTGGCCCACGCTTGTTCAAGCCGTGGCAGCGACCATCCCTGTGCGACATGCAGTTGCCTGAGGTCAGGGTAATTCCACAGGCCTCGCGCTATGTTTCCGCCGGTGTTGAATACGCCCCAGCGCAGCTCGGGTACTTCATCGCCTATGCAGTTGTAGAGGATGAAGGAGCCGATGCTGCTGCCGAAGAAACCAAAATCGGTTACCCCCTCAGCCGTCAGCCTCGCTATCTGCGACCTGATGTCCTCCCGTACCTGACGGATAAGCTCCGGAAGGATCATCGGGTTGGCCTCGCCAAAGACGGCCGTAGTTGTCTCGTACGCGACAACGTGATAGCCCCTTCGAAGGAGCCGCCGTATCGCGAAGCGGACCTTCTCGATCGGGGCACCGTACGGGCAGACGAACATGACCGTGGCTGTGCTCTGCGCAGAAGTCCGGAATTCCGCAGACCGGAACAACCTGTCGTGCATACACGCTCCACAACCGCGCAGAGCCCGCATTGCGAGCCATCAGCGTGACCTCTGCCGGACGGGCCCGCTGCTGAGCCCAGATGCTAGCAACGCTCCGCCACCCGCCAGCAGGCCAGACCTTGCTGTTGCTCCTGGACAACGTCATGCAGTACTGCAGTACTGCAGTACTGATCGTCGGGTCTGCGCCTCCGGCCGTCGTCCTGCACGCGCATGAGCATGGCCATGATCTGCATCTTCTGCGCAGCAGGCAGGCTCTTGAACCGGGCCATCGCCTCCTGCGGGCTGGTCACGTCAGCCATCAGCATGGGGTCTCCCTGCGTCCGCCTGCGGTACGCGGGACATTATCCGCGGCTGCCGCCTGGGTGTGCCGGAAATCACCCACCATCGCCAGCTGCGTGACGGCCCGGGGCGCCGGGAAGCTGCAGTCTGCTGGACGCCGGTGGTCAGCGAACCTGGGCCCGCAGGAACTTCCCGATGTGCTCGGTGGATTCGGCCGCCTCCGGGGTGCCGAGCATGAGCTGGTAGACGTGAGGCAGGCCCTGGCCGATCTCCAGGGTGACGTCGACCCCGGCTTCGGCTGCCGCCGCGGCCAGGCGCTCGGAATCGCTGAGCAGCAGATCGGCCGTGCCGACCTGGATCAGCAGCGGCGGGAGCCCGGACAGCGAGGCGAACAGCGGTGATGCCAGCGGCGTCCGGGGGTCGGCCCCGGCCAGGTAGCCGGCGGCGAACTGGGCGAGCATGGCCGGGGTGGAGATCGGATCCTGATCGGCGCGCTCGGTCATCGAGGCCCCGGAGCTGGTCAGATCCACCGTCGGGGACATCAGCGCGACGGCCGCGGGCAACGCCTCCCCGGCGTCGCGCGCGGCCACGAGCAGGGCCACGGCGAGCCCTCCGCCGGCCGAGGCGCCGGCCACGGCTATCGAGCCTGCGTCCAGGCCCGCCTCGGTGCGAAGCCAGCGCCAGGCGGCCAGGACGTCGTCGATGGCGGCGGGGAACGGGTGCTCGGGAGCCAGGCGATATTCGGGGAACAGCACCCGCATCCCGCTGGCCCCGCCCAGCCGGGCCGCCAGCTCGCCGTCGCTGTGCACCGACCCGAGCTCGTAACCTCCGTCGTGCAGGAACAGCAGGACCCGGCCGGGGTCCGTTCCCGGGGCGGCGAGCCAGTGGGCGGGTACCCCGCCCGCGGTCACCTCCCGCACGTCCACGTCGGCGGGCACCGGATGTGGACGGCCCGCGGGAGCGAAGGTGGCGCGGAGCTCGGCCAGGGTCGGCGGGGGCTGGCTGGCACTGGCCTGACGCTGGTCCCGCAGCGCATCCATGATGTCCTGCATTGGCTGGCTGACCATGTGCGCATCTCCTTTCACCTGGGCTGCCTGTCTGTTCCGGCGTGGCTGGCGCCTCCGTCCGGTTACAGGCGGGACGTGAGCTCGGCCACGATGTCCGCCGCTGGCTGTGGCTCCCGCGCGAGTGCGACGCCCTGCCCGGCCCACATCGAGAGCGCTTCGATATCACCGGTGGTCCCGGCCATCGGTGGCGCCGGCTCGTACCGGACGATGGCCTCGCCGGAGGCGAAGTGCGCGATCACCTCGCCCTGCCCGGGCCGCTGCGCGAGTGGGGGGCGGCCCGCGGCCTCCCACGCGTTCGCCGTTGAGTTGCGGAGCGCACGGTGGGGGGAGTCGGGCCACCCGACCTCGTACAGGTTCGGGTACAACTGCGGGTCGGTCTCGGTGGCGGCTATCAGCGCTCGCCGGTACTCCTCGTGGATGGGCATCTCCCGCGCCAGCAGGAACCGCGTGCCCAGCCACGCGGCCTGGGCTCCCAGGGCGAGCACCGCGGCGACTCCGCGGCCGTCACCGATGCCGCCCGCCGCGATCACGGGCACCGGCGCCACCGCGTCCACGACGGCGGGCACCAGCGGCAGCGTCGCGACGGTACCCCACACGTGCCCGCCGGCCTCCCAGCCCTGCGCGACAATCACATCCACACCGCAGGCCACCGCCCGCCGGGCTTCTTCGGCGCTGCGGACCGTGTGCAGGACAATGCCACCGGCGTCGTGCACGGCCGCGATGTAGCCGCTGGGATCCCCCCACATAAAGGAGACGATCCGCAGGCCGGCCTCGAGGGCCGCCTCAAGGCGACGGTGCTGATCCTCGGTGAGAACGAGATTGCCGCCGAACGGCCTCGCGGTCAGCCCCGCCGTCTCCCGGACGACCGCTCCGGCATCGTCGGACCAGGTGAGCGTCACCATGCCGAGTGCGCCGGCATTCGAGACCGCCGCGGCCAGCTGGGGGATGGCGGCCATGGGTGCCTGCACGATCGGTCGCTCGATCCCGAGCATGTCGCATACCGGCGTGGTCACTGCCTTCGCTCCTGTCACGTGTACGAGGTCGGTACCGACCCGGGGGACCGCCGGTCCCAGCCGTGGAACTTGGAGTAGTCGCCGGCGTCCCAGGCCTCGCGGAGCCCCGGGGTGCTCAGATCCCAGTCCGGGCGGATCTCGCTGGTGGCGGTGCGCAGGTCACGCCACAGGTCGTAGAACGACGGGCGGCCCCAGAACCAGTAGCCGTTATAGACACTGTGAATGACCAGCCCCGGCTTGAGCACCAGGGTGTGCGGGATCATGGGGTTGTGCTCGGGGTCGGTGTACTCGGCGATGTCGAGGTCCTGCTGGACGGTCCGGCCGGGATCGGACAGGAAGGTCCACTGGGCGCCCACCGAGGCGCGGAACTCCTGCAGGGTGTGATGGTCGTCGGTGGTGATGGTGGCGACCTGGGTGTAGGCCACCGTGATCTTCGGGTAGTTGGCCGCCAGCTCGAGGTGCTGCTGATGCTCTTTCGGGCAGTAGTTGCCGCGCGCCAGGGTGAGGATCAGCGGGTCGCGGCCCTGAAGCTCGCTGAGGGTCCGCACCGTGCCGGTGTGATCCGGGAGGGCGTAATCAGGGAAGGTGCCGCCAGGTCTGATGTCAGGACGCATGCGCTCATGATCGCACCGCATCCCGTCCCGTCGCGCCCGTGAACATCACTGGCCGGTACCCTGGCTGGCTGGCTGGCGTCGCCCGCCCGCTGGTAACCGGTTACCCGGCCGTGGTGCGCGGCGGGCCGAGGCGGCAGGCCCGCGCGTGAGCGCTCGCGCGGACAGGGCGGTGAGCCAGCCGAAGCCGGTCACGATGCTGGCTCGCTGGAACAGCCCGGCGAGATTGACCAGCCGGGGTGCTTGGCCAAAGCCGGCGCCGAACAGCGCCGTGGTGGCCAGCATGGTCGTGGCGGTGGCAGCGCTATACCAGCCGAATCCGTGGTGGCCGGCCCGGCGGACTGCCAGCCGCAGGTGAACGCGGCGGCGGGCAGGCCCGCGAATATCGGGACTGCCGCGAGGTTGTGCAGCGTGCCGGTCCGGCTGGGCTGGGTGAGCGCGTCGGGTGTTCCCGGCGGGTAGCCGCTCACCGGGTCGGTGGCGAAGACGGCTGAGCCGATGAGGCCGGCACCCGCCGCGCCGATCAGGGCCTGTCCGGCCCGGCTGGCGAGCACGGGGTCAGCGGCGCGCGCCAGGCCGGCCGCGCCGGCCAGGACCAGCGTCCCGGTCACGGCGAAGTTCGCGGTCTGGACGCGGCCGCGAGACCCGAGCGCGAGCGAACTGACCGGATGGCGCGAGGGGCGGTAGTGCTCCCGGCGGGCGCCCTCCGCGAGGAATGTGGTGACGAAGACCGGGCCGGCGGCCAGACCGCAGTACAGCAGACCGCGAGTCCAGCTCGCTGCGCGGCTATCCACGCGGGCAGATTCCACCAGCACAGATTCCACCAGCACAGAGTCCACCAGCACAGGGTAACGAGCCGGACGGCCCGGGCGCCCTGGCCAGGGCCGCCCTGCCGCGGAGCCAGTGTGGTGACCAGGGTCTGCCCGGGTGTGAAGGGCCTCCTGGGGCGCGACGGTGGATGCCAGCACTCAGTCGTGGGTGCACCGCGGGACAAGCCTGCCGGCTGCCCGGGAGGAGGAACCATGTCGAGCGCAGTCAGCGCCCACCCGCCGGGCGGGCTGCATCAAGACCCGGAGCCGGTGCCGGCGAAGGATCAGCAAAAGGCCCGTGCGCTGGGCCTGACGTCAGCGACCGGTCTGGTCGTCGGCACTATCGTCGGGGCCGGGGTGTTCACGATGCCGGCGGTGCTCGCCGGCGCGGGCACCGTCTCACTCGTCGTGCTCGCGGTGATCGCCGTGGGCGCGATGGTGCTGGCCGTCTTGTTCGGCCAGCTGACCAGGCGGATCCCGAACTCCGACGGCGGGCTCTACGCCTACGCCCGGCACGAGTTCGGCGACTTCGCCGGCTACCTGACCGGCTGGTGTTACTGGATCCGGGCCTGGGCGGGCAACGCCGCCATCGTCTCAAGGCCGACCTGCGGCCGCTGCGGGCCAAGAGCCTGAAATGGGACATGCTGCGGGCCGATGACTTCCTGCTCCCGCCGCTGCCCAATCACCTGTTCACCCGGGACAACTCCTGCTGGGCCTACGGCGGGGTCTCGATGAACCCGGTGGCCAAGCCTGCCCGGCAGCGGGAACATCTGCACATCCGCGCGGTCTACGGCTACCATCCCATGTTCGCCGGCGCCGATTTCGTCACCTACTACGGCGGCGACGATGCCAGTCACCTCCCGGCCAGCGTGGAAGGCGGCGGCGTGCACGTCTTGGGCCACGGTACGGTCCTGATCGGCATGGGCGAGCGGACCACGCCGATGGCGGCGGAGATCCTCTCCCGGCCCCTGTTCGCCGCCGGCGCAGGCCCACACCGTGATCGCTATCGAGCTGCCCAGGTCGCACGCGATGATGCACCTCGACACGGTGATGACGATGATCGACCGCGCGACGTTCGTGCTATATCCCTTCATTGACCGTCATCCGCGATCGTGGACCATCACCCCGGACGGAGCGGACCTGAAAGTGTCCCGCAACCGCAGCCTGTGGGACGCCCTCGCGGCGGCGCTGGGTGTGGAGACGGTCACGGTGCTGGTCACCGACGAGGACATCCGGGCCGCCGAACGGGAGCAGTGGGACGACGGGAACAACTACCTGGCCGTCACGCCCGGCGTGATCCTCGGCTACGACCGCAACGTCGCCACCAACACCATGCTGCGCAAGCATGGCATCGAGGTAATCGAGGTGCCCGGCAGCGAACTCGGCCGCGGCCGCGGCGGTCCCCGCTGCATGACCTGCCCGATCGAGCGCGATCCGGCCTAGCCACGCGAGTAAGGAACCCCAGATGGACCTGTACGGGCGCAGTCTGCTGAAGGAAACCGACCTGTCCGCCGGCGAGTTCGGATTCCTCGTGGAGCAGGCCAGACAGCTGCGGGCGGACAAGCGCCGGGGGGTGACCGGGCGGCGGCTGGCCGGACGCAACATCGCCCTGATCTTCGAGAAGACCTCCACCCGGACCCGGTCCGCGTTCGAGGTCGCCGCCCACGACGAGGGCGGCCACGTCACCTACCTCGGCCCGGGTGAAAGCCAGCTGGGTCACAAGGAGTCGGTGAAAGACACCGCCCGGGTGCTGGGCCGCATGTTCGACGGCATCGAATACCGCGGATTCACCCAGGAATCCATGGACACCCTCGGCGAGTTCGCCGGAGTGCCGGTCTGGAACGGGCTCACCGACACCTGGCACCCGACCCAGATGCTGGCCGACATCTTGACCATGACCGACCACTGCCGCAAGCCGCTGGCGGAGATGTCCTTCTGCTACCTGGGGGATGGCCGGAACAACACGGCGAACTCGCTGCTGGTGACCGGGGCCACGCTCGGCATGGACGCCCGGATCTGCGCCCCGGCCGCGCTGCAGCCCGCGGCGGAGATACGCGGGATCGCCGACGGCCTGGCCGCCGGATCAGGGGCCCGGCTCCTGGTGACCGAGGACGTTGAGGCGGGCGTGGCCGGGGTGGACTTCGTCTATACCGACGTATGGCTGTCCCTGGGGGAACCCGAGGATCAGTGGGATGCCCGGATCGACCAGCTTCTTCCCTACCAGGTGAACTCGGCCGTACTGAAGGCCACCGGCAATCCGGCGGTCAAGTTCCTGCACTGCCTGCCCGCCCTGCACAACCGCGACACCGAAATCGGCCAGCGGATATACGCCAGACGCGGGCTGGACGCCCTGGAGGTCACCGACGAGGTCTTCACCTCACCCGCCTCCGTGGTATTCGACCAGGCGGAGAACCGCATGCACACGATCAAGGCCCTCATGATCGCCACGCTCGGCTCGCGGTCATGACGGTCCAGCCCACCGGGCCGCGGGCGGGCTGAGCGATGCGCGTCGTGGTGGCTCTCGGCGGGAACGCCCTGCTCGAGCGGGACGAGCGGCCGGACGCCGTGATCCAGCGGCGGCATGTCCGGCAGGCGGCCGCGGCCCTCGCCCCGCTGGCCGCCGATCACCAGCTCGTGCTGTGTCACGGCAACGGGCCGCAGGTGGGGGTGCTCGCGCTGGAAAGCCAGGCGGATACCAGCCTGTCCCGGCCGTACCCGCTCGACGTGCTGGTCGCCCAGACCCAGGGCATGATCGGGTACTGGCTCGTCCAGGAGCTCCGTAACGCGGGCGTTGCCCAGCCGGCGGTCTGCGTGCTGAGCCAGACGGTCGTCGACCCGGCCGACCCCGCGTTCGGCCACCCCAGCAAGTTCATTGGGGCCAGCTACGGCCAGGGCGAGGCACAGGCCCTGGCCGCGCGCCTGGGCTGGACCGTCGCGGCCGATGGGCCCCACTGGCGTCGCGTGGTGGCCTCGCCCAGGCCGCTGGGGCTGGTGGAGATCGAGACCGTGCGCTCCCTGGCCGACGCCGGCGCGCTGGTAATCTACGGCGGGGGCGGTGGGGTACCGGTGGCCCGGTCGGACACTGGTGAGCTCACCGGAGTGGAAGCCGTCGTCGACAAGGACCTGACCGCGGCCGAGCTCGCGATCACGCTCAAAGCCGATCGCCTGCTCGTGCTCACCGACGTGCCGGCGATCATCCGCGGTTACGGCACGCCGGGCGCGCAGCCAATCCAGGCCATCGACGCCCTCGCGCTGTCGGCCATGACGTTCCCGGCCGGATCGATGGGACCCAAGGTGGAAGCGTGCATCCGCTTCGTCCGGGCAACCGGCCAGGCGGCCGCCATCGGCGCGCTGACCGATGCCGCCGGCATCCTGGCCGGCCGGGCCGGTACCACCATCAGCCCGGCACGGAGTCGGGGAGGTCCACAACCATGAGCACCCATCTGCCAGATCAGGCCGACTTCAGGGCGACCCTGCCCGAGGCCATCGACTGGCAGCCGTTCCCGGCGTTCCCGCCGTCGGCCCGGCTGGCTGTCGTTGTGGGCCAGCCGTCAGAGCCTGCCCCGTACGTGGTCCGGGTCAAGCTGCCGGCCGGCGTCAAGCTGATGCCCCACAGCCACCACGAGGACCGGGTCTACACGGTCATATCCGGCGTGTTCTATATCGGCCTGGGGGAAGAGTTCGACGACGGGAAACTGCAGGCCTACCCGCCGGGGGCCGTCATCGTCCTGCCCGCCGGTACCGCTCATTTCCACTGGGCCAAATCCGGTGAGTACGTCACCCAGGTGACCGCGATCGGGCCGATCAGCCTCGAATACCTGGACCCCAACGACGACCCGCGCAACACGACAGGTATCTCCGGCTGACCCACGGCGCTTTACTTCCAGCCGAGCAGCGCCATGGCGGCCGCGTTACCGGGCTGGTCCCAGAAGGCCTGGTGCAGGTCCCCGGGCAGCTCGTCGCGGTAGGTTCCGGCCAATCCGCGGCGGAAGAACCGGCCATCAACGCGATGCAGTTCCGCAAACCCCGGGATGACCGCACTGGCAGCGGGCGCCAGGCCCAGATCCAGCGCACCCGTGACCCGCCGGACCGCGGCACGGGGGTCGTCGATGAGCTCCTCGTACCTGAGCACGACGCGCCCCGGATGGGCCGGCTGCAGCCAGCTCAGGACATTGCGGCCCCATTGGCCAGCGCCGCGCCCGGCGGGGGCGACGACCAGGTCGCGCAGCACATCGGCGAAGCACCGCACGCCGTCCTCGCTTTGCTGACGCGCCCAGGAGACCAGGCAGTCCCGGCCGTCCCGGACCAGGCAGATCGCTTTGTCGCCAGCCAGGACCAGCTCATCGCGTGGCCGGTGCGTCTTGACCAGATGCAGCTGTGGTGACTCGCGCATGGCCGCGAAGGTTCCTGGCCGCTCCTCGAACCCGACCAGCGACGGTCCCAGCCGGTCAGCGACTCCATCGACGTCATAGACCACCGACGTCCGGACGCCGTACAGCCGGTTCAGGACGATCCGCAGGAAGGTATTACCGGACCGCGGGAACGATGCAATCCAGACGATCACCCGCTTACCCTACGGCCCGGTTCAGGCGGCGAAGAGCACCCGGAGGTCGGTGGCGGCAAGCTCCTGCTTGGGCACGAACGCCACCACCGCCGAGGAGGCCACGACCTGGGGCGGAGCACAGTCGGCATCGGCTGAGGTCAGCACGATCTTCGCCACCGGGCAGGCAGCGGCCAGCGATGCGGCCACCGCAAAGCCATCCGGCCCGGGCAGGCCGACATCCAGCAGGATCCCGTCCGGGCATCTCCTGGCCGCGGCGGCCAGTGCCTGCGGCCCATCCGCGGCCACGTCGAACAGTTCGAAGCCCCAGGCAGCGAGCAATTCTGCCGCCGCCGCGCGGAAGCGCGGGCTGTCGTCGACGATCAGGATCAGGTACCCCACATTCCGATGTTGGCGGCTGACAACGGCGCCGGCAATCGGGTGAACCCCACATCGGAATTCCCAGTGTGGGGCAAACCCGACACGTTCTGCGGGAGCTCCCGAGCCCAGCCGCTGAAGAGCGCCCCATTGGTTCGCGGGTACATCCAGGCCAGGCTGGCCTTGCTGGAGTTCGTTCGCCGCCTCACCCGCTGTCCGCTGGCGGTGCCGCGGTGGCGTGAGCCCCAGACCGGTTATGCGCGATCTGCAAGGGAGTTGTCGGCACCATGGCAGACACGGACCTGTGCGATGACCCGATTCAGGCCGGGCGCCACCGTAGCGTCCCGGGCCGGCTGACCCCGCTGCGCGGACGTGGTGCCGAATGCGGCGTGCTGGACGGCCTGCTCGAAGGGGTGCGTGGCGGGCGCAGCGCCGTGCTCGTGGTGCGAGGTGAGACCGGGGTGGGCAAGACGGCGCTGCTGGATTATGTGGTCGAGTCGGCACGGGATCTGAGGGTCGTACGCGCGGCCGGGGCCGAACCGGAGATGGAGCTCGCGTTCGCTGGGCTGCATCAGCTGTGCGGGACCATGCTGGACCGGCTCGGGCGTCTGCCCGGCCCGCAGCGGGATGCCCTCGGGATCGCGTTCGGCCTGGAGGCAGGTCCTGCACCGGATCGTTTCCTGATTGGCCTGGCGGTGCTGAGCCTGCTCTCGGAGGTGGCCGGGGACCGGCCACTGGTGTGCGTGGTGGATGACGTGCAGTGGCTGGACCGGACTTCGGTACAGGTCCTGGCGTTCACGGCGCGCCGGCTGCTGGCCGAGGCGGTGCTGGTGATCTTCGCCGCTCCGGAGACGGTCCCTGAGTTGCGCGGGCTGCCCGAGCTGACGCTGGAGGGCCTGCGCCATACCGACGCGCGGGAGCTCCTGGGGTCGGTGATCCGGTGGCCACTGGATGAGCGGGTGGCTGACCGGATCGTGGCCGAGACGCGAGGGAACCCGCTGGCGCTGCTCGAGCTGCCGCGCGGACGTTCACCGGCCGAGCTGGCGGGTGGCTTTGGGGTACCAGCGCAAGAGCCTGTGCCCGGCCGGATCCGGGAGAACTTCGCCAGCCGGGTCGGGACACTGCCCGAACAGACCCGGCTGCTCCTCGCGATCGCGGCGGCCGATCCCACCGGCGACCCAGCGCTGGTGCGCAGGGCCGCCGGGCGCGTGGGACTGGGGATCGAGGTGACTGAGCAGGCGCAGGACACCGAGCTTCTCGATATCGCGGGACAGGTCGTATTCCGTCATCCGCTGATGCGCTCGGCAGCCTACCGGGCCGTCTCAGCCGGCGATCGCCGGAGGGTGCACGCCGCGCTGGCGGAGGTGACCGACCCCCGGATCGATCCCGACCGGCGGGCCTGGCACCTGGGCCAGGCGATGTCTGGTCCTGACGAGGAGGTCGCGGCGGAGCTCGAGCGGTCGGCTGGGCGCGCGCAGGCGCGCGGGGGGCTAGCCGCCGCGGCCGCGTTCCTGGAGCGCTCGGTGGTGCTGACCGCCGAACCAGGGCGCCGCGCCGAGCGCACGCTCGCGGCGGCGCAGGCCAGCCTCCAGGCCGGTGCGTTCGATAAGGCTCTCGACCTGCTGGTCAGGCCGGAGACTGGGCCGCTGGATGAGTTCTCCGGCGCCCGGATGGATCTGCTCCGCGGGCAGGTCGCGTTCTCCTCGGGCCTGGCCGCCGACGCTCCTACGCTGCTGCTCAAAGCCGCTAAGCGGCTCGAGTCACTCGACCTCGACATGGCCCGCGAGGCGTACTGCAGCGCGTGGATGGCCGCGCTTTTGGCCGGGCGTTTCGCGGGGCCGGCGATCTGGCTGAGGTCTCCCGGGCCGCGCGGGCCCTGCCCCGCCCGGCGCGGCCGCCGCGTCTGTCCGACCTGGTACTCGACGGCCTGGCGCTGCTGGTCACCGAGGGACCGGCCGTGGCCGCACCGGCCTTGCAGCGAGCCACAAGCGCCTTTGCCAGCGCAGACATCTCCGCCGAAGAAGGGATCCGGTGGGGCTGGCTCGGGCAGGCGGCCGCCAGCGCGTTGTGGGACGACGTCCGCTGGCGCGCGATCCTGGTCCGGCAGGTCCAGCTCGCCCGTGACGCCGGCGCGCTCGATCAGCTGCCAATCGACCTGAGTTCGCTGGGCACAGACGCCGTCTGGCGCGGGGATTTCGCGGCAGCCGCGGCCCTGATCGCGGAGACCGATGCGGTCTGTGCGGCGACCGGGGCTCACCGTGCGCCCCTGGTCGCGATGCTGATGGCGTCGTGGCGGGGCGATCATGCCGAGGCCACCCCGCTGATCGACGCCACCATCGTCGCGGCGGCCGCGACCGGCCAGGGCATCGCGGCGACGTACGCGCACTGGGCGTCCGCGATCTTGAACAATGGCCTGGGCCGCTACCCCGCCGCGCTGGTGGCGGCCCAGGACGCCAGCCGGGAGACGCCGGCGCTCTATATTTCCATGTGGGCCCTTCCCGAGCTGATCGAGGCCGCGGTGCGCTGCGGCAGCGACCAGCTTGCCGCCGAGGCCCTGGAGCGGCTGACGGAATCCACCCGGCCCGGCGGCACCGACTTCGGCCTGGGTATCGAGGCCCGCTCACGTGCCCTGGTCAGCGAGGGCGCGGCCGCCGATGGGCTCTATCGCGAGGCGATCGGCCGGCTCGGACGTACCCAGCTCCGCCCGGAACTTGCCCGGGCGCATCTGCTCTACGGCGAGTGGCTGCGCCGTGCGGGCAGGCGCACGGACGCGCGCGAGCGGCTTCGCGAGGCCTACGAGATGCTGACCGCGATGGGGGCCGCCGGGTTCGCCGGGCGTGCGCGCCGTGAGCTGCTGGCCACGGGGGAGAACGTGCGCAAGCGGAGCGTGGAGACGACAAGCGATCTCACCGCGCAGGAGTCGCAGATCGCCCGGCTCGCCCGGGACGGGCTGTCGAACCCGGAGATCAGCAACCAGCTGTTCCTCAGCCCGCGCACCATCGAGTGGCATCTGCGCAAGGTCTTCGTCAAGCTCGGCATCAGCTCGCGCCGGCAGCTCCGCGGTGCGCTGTCCGATACCGGACGGCCGACCATGTCCAGCTAGCAGACCTGTGCCGAAGCCCCGGATCCCCGAGCCCGGCCCGGGGCCGCGTGCCCGGTGCGGACCAGGGTCTCCTACTGGCGCGACGGGCGGCCCGCGGCGCGAGCGTAGACACCAGCACCGCCGCACGACCAAGGACCTGCCCGATGGTCAAGCAACTGGAAGTTCCGCCGCAGTGCCCAAGGCCCGCCGATGGCCGGCGATGAGCAGGGCGGCTGGCATCGCGGCTCCCCGGCATCGCAAGCCAGCCGAGGGCACCGGCCAGGGTGACGGCCGCAGGTACCCGGCTCGGTACCGCGCGTTCGCAGGCTTCATCGTGGCCAGTGCCGCGTTCGTCGCGGTCTTCGTCGCGCTGACCCTCAGCGCCTTCCATAAGCCGGCACCACACGGCCTTCCGGTCGGTATCGCCGGCCCCGCCGCGGCAACCGGCCAGATCGAGCACGCCCTGGACGGCGCCGCCCCCGGGGCTTTCCGCTTCCGCAGCTACCCCAGCGGGCCAGCGCAACGACCGGGATCGCGCAGCGTGAGGTCGACGGCGCGCTGGTCGTTTCCGTGTCCAGCCTGCGGCTGCTAGTCACGCAGGCGGGGGGCACCGGCCCCGAGCAGGCGCTCACCGGGGCCTTCACCGCCGTGGCGGCGCGGTCCGGACGTCACCTCATCGTGTCCGACGTTGTCCCGCCCCGGGCCACCGACTCCCAGGCCCTGTCGTCCTGGTTCGTCGTCCTGGCCGTGCTGATCCCCAGCCTGGCCGCGGGCTCGGCGTCGGCGCTGGCATTCCGCCGTGCCCCGCGCGCCTGGGCCGTGGCCGCGCCGGTGGCCGCGGCCGTCGTCAGCGGGCTGGTCGCCGCGGCGATCGCGGATGGCATCGCCGGCCTGGGCAACTACGCCGCGATCGCCGGCATCGTTGCGCTGTTCTCACTGGCCGTGGCGGCCCCCACGGCCGTGCTGGCCCGGATCCGGCCGCCGCTGGTCGCCCTGGCTGTCCTGGTGTTCATCGTGTTCGGGATCCCGGTCAGTGGCGGGCCGGCCAACCTGGCGAGCTTCACGCCCGGTTTCCTGGGTGTCCTGGCTCCTGTCCTGCCGCTCGGGATAGCGGCCAGCAGCATCCGCAATGTCGTCTATTTCGGCGGCCATGCCATCGACGCCTACATCTGGACCCTGGCCGCCTGGGCGCTGGCCGGCATCGCCGGCCTGCTCCTGCTCACGGCGCTGCGCCGCCCCGCCCTCGCGCTGGCCGGACCCGTCACGGCAACCCCGGGGCTGGCCGGACCGGTGTCCGCCTTGCCCGGGCAGGCTGCCGTCCCCGTCATCGGTGACTCTCGCGCGGCCGGGGCCGTCACCCTGGTCGTCGGCTTCGATGACTCCGAGCCGGCCCGGCGGGCGCTCAGCTGGGGTGCGGACATCCTGCGGACGCGCCCCGGCGTGTTGCACGTCATCTATGCCGACCACGTGCTCATCGACAGTGACCTGTCCGGATTCGGCCGCACCGAGATGGACGAGGGCCGCGACACGAAGGCCGCCGGTGTGGCCGAGGCCGCGAAGGAGATCGCCGCCGCGGCGGGCACGCCGTACACGTTCGAGCGCCGCCAGGAATCGCCCGCGGACGCGATTCTTGACGCCGCCGGCCTGCACGCCGCGGCCGAGCCCGGCAGCACGCCCATCATCGTCACCGGCCGCTCTCACCATGTCCCGCACCGCGTCATCGGCTCGGTCCCGGTCCGGCTGCTGCACGAGTCGCCCTACCCGGTACTCACCATCCCGTGATCACCGGCCGTCCCGTGATCACCCGGCCGGGTGGTCAGGATTCCCCTCTTGGCCGCCGTCGTTCCATCCCGGGATCCGGGCGGCGAACATTCCTGTCGAGATGACGCTCGTGGCCATCACGAAGGGGAAATAGCCGGGAGACAGGCTCTGTATGGCCGCCTCGGTCCGGCCGGGGATCGCGGCTGCCCATCCGCCGCGCTCGTCACGGTGCGGGAGCCGGGATCCGGCATCGGTGGCTCCTTCGCGATGATTCCTGGCAGGTGGTGGTTTCACCTGCGCTGGTACCCCGCTCAGGGTCGCGCTTGGGACGAGCCGCTCGCGCCCTTGACGGCCCTGGCCGGCACCCTGGCCCGCGGCCGGGCCTGACCGGACCAGTGAGATTCCTGCTGCTCATGGGCCAGGCGAGGACGGAAAGCCAGGGCCGTCGTCCTGACCGCAGGAAAAGCGCCGGCACGCGTCGGCCGGCTTGAGGTTAATCCGGAGCGGGGTGGGCAGTCGCACCGAAGACGTCAGCATGAGCGAGCGTCACCCCGAGGAAGGAAACGCCATGTATATCGGCATTGGAACGATCGTCCTGATTGTGATCATCGTCCTCGTCGTCTTGATGCTGCGCCGCCGCTAATCGCGAACCGCTGACCTGAGCGGGCCCGGCTAAACGCCGGGGAAGCCAGCCGGATCGGCGTCACCACTAACAGCCGACCTGCCGCGAAAGCACGGGCAAGAGCCGGCTGCCGAGGGTGGTTGACGCGGTCCGGCCGGCGGCCGTACTGCATTACCTTTGGCCGCCTTGTCTTCCGAACAAGCACGGCGCGCCCCTTCGAACCGGGCCGCGTGGTCGCACGCGAGTGGCCCAGCCCGCAGGTCAGCCTCCCGCACATCAGCCTGCGGGCTCTGTCCGGGCGATCCAGTGGTCGCCGCACTTCTCGAATTGCTTCTTCAGCGACGTAAACGCGGCCAGCTCGGCCTGATCTCCCTCGCCATAGGCCTGCACCGCGCTGTCGCGTGCTGCGGTGAAGGTGTCCTGCGCTGACTGGCAGGATCGCCGCAGCGTGGCCGGCAGTTCACTGCCGTTGCGGGCGTACCGGCGCGATTGTGGCATCGTGTCTCCTTGCGTTCGCGGATGTTTGCGGTGCGGGTGGCGAGCTGCGGTCAGTGAATTTCAGCGCCGGCATGCCGATGACCAGACACCGGCGCCGTACCCCTGGGGCCGTGATCGCCGCCTCGGGCGCTGCCGCCCGGCTTACATCCCGCAAGAAACACCGCCCTCTACCGCAACAGCCGAGGGCAGGGTCTGGACCCGATGGCTCCTTCTGAGACCGGGCGTCTACCCTGCGGCGCAGGCATGAAACCGGCGACGGGCCTGACGCGGACGCCTACGAGCCGGACTACCTGCTGGGGCGATTAGCATTGGCCCATCGCGGCGGCGTTGCGCCGGCGGCCTTGCGGACGGACGGTCGGGTGAGCAGAACCGGGGAGGAGCGGTCGCCAGCCACGGCGCATGAGGAGGCTCTGACCTCGGCGACGCGGCTCGCGGCACTGCGGAAGGCGGGGCTGTCCGCGGCGCCCGATGCGGGGATGGAACGTTTCGCGCGGCTGGTGGCGAGCGTGCTGGCCGTGCCCGTGGCGCTGGTGGCGCTGGTGGAGGCGGACCGGCAGGTTTTCCCCGGCATGGTCGGGCTGGCTGAGCCGTGGGCGACAAGCCGCCAGACCCCGCTGTCGCACTCGCTGTGCCAATACGTCGCGGCCAGCGGCCGCCCGCTGGTGCTGCCCGACGCCAGGCTGGATGAGCGGACCTGCACCAGCCTGGCCATCGATGACCTTGGCGTCGTCGCCTATGCCGGGATGCCGCTGACCGACGGCGCGGGGAGCGTGCTGGGATCGTTGTGCGCCATCGACGAGCGTCCCCGGATCTGGTCGCGCCAGGACCTCGCCAACCTCGAAGACCTGGCCGCGGCGTGCAGCGGGGAGATCCGGCTCCGGATCATGACCGAGCTTGCGCGGCAGGCCCACGATGACGCCGAGCAGGCCCGGCAGGCGGCGGAGCGGTCTGACGTCCAGACGCGGGCCTACGCGGCCCAGGTAACGGTGGCCCTGGACCGCGCGCAGCTGGTGCTCCAGGCGGCGGCGGATCTGGCCGGTACCGCTGGCCTGATCGACGTGCGGCGGAAGGTGCGGAACCTGGTCAGCGGCGACCTCAGGCCGTCCTACGTAGGGCTGGCGCTTTCCGACGGGCAGCAGCTGCGCCGGATCCCCGACCCCGACATCAGCTACGTCACCGAGACCCGCAGCCCGGTCTTCCCGCTGGACAGCCCGTTGCCGAGCGCGCACGCCGCCCGGACCGGGGACATTGTCATCGTCAGCGATCGCGATGCGCTGCTAAGCGGATACGGCCCGGTCGCTGCCGCCGAATTCGACGCGGCCGGACTGCAGGCGGCGGTGTGCGTGCCGTTGCCCGGAACCAGGCGCATCCTCGGTGCCCTGATCCTCGGCTGGGCCGCCCCGCACCAGGTCGACCTCACCGAGCGGGCCGTGCTGATCGCGGTCGCGGGGTACACGGCCCGCGCCGTCGAGCGTGCCCAGCAGCTCGACGAGCGGATCACCGTGGCCCGCCAGCTCCAGCAAGCCATGCTGACCGACCTGCCCGCCGTACAAGGGCTGCAGCTTGCCGCCTCTTACTATCCAGCCGCGGCCGGCGAGCTGGTCGGCGGCGACTGGTACGACGCCTACCCGCTGGCCGCTCGCTCCGGCAGTCCGCAAGCCCGCCGGGCGGCAGCTGCGGCGCCGCTGGCGATAACGGTCGGCGACATCACCGGGCACGACATGCGCGCCGCCGCGATCATGGGGCAGGTCCGCAGCATGCTGCGTCAAGCCGACCTGCACGACGGCCTGGGGCCCGCTGCTGCTGTCACCGCGGTGGAGCAGGCCTGCGACCGGTTGTCCCTGGCGGCCACCGGCACCCTGGTCCATGGGCACCTCCGCCCCTGCGCCGATGCCGCGTCCTGGCTTCTGACCTGGACTAACGCCGGGCATCCGCCGCTGCTGCTCAGTCATGCCGGCGGCTCGGTCGAGCAGCTTGGCGAGCACGACCTGCTGCTGTGGCCCGGCATGCCGGACAGCTGCCGCACGGACCGGCAGCGCGTCCTGGTCCCGGGCGACACGCTCTTGCTGTACACCGATGGGCTGGTCGAACGCCGCGCCCACGGCCTGGACGTTGCCATTAGCCACATCGCGGCGCTGCTGTCCACGGCGCCGGCGGGGCAGCCGCTCCCCGACCTGCTCAGCGAGCTCAGCGGCGCTGTGGCCGGGACTACCACGGACGACATTGTCCTGCTGGCCGTGCGAATCCCGGAGCCTGCGTCCTAGCGGCCTGCGCTGATCGCCGGCCGGTGCCGTCATCCCCGTGTCGTCATAACTGATGAGGCCAGGACCGGATCAGGTGGCGGCGTAGCTCGGCGATCAGGGCCGGGGTTCTGCCCGTTCGCTGAGCGAGCAGAATGTGCCGGGCCAGGACGCCACCGTCCTGCACATGCAGGGACAATCGGGTCACGCCACTGGTATCGGATGGCCAGGCCAGCCGCGGCACCATGGCGATGGCGAAGCCGTGCCTGACGAGGCTGGCGGTGGCCGCGTAGTCGGCCGTCTCGAAGGCCACCTGGGGCGCGAATCCGGCGCCCGCGCACGCGGTGGCCAGCGCTATCCGGTTCGGGTCATCGGATGTCCCCGAGATGAAGATCTCGTTCCGCAGCTGGCTGATCTCGACCCGGGAACGCGAAGCGAGCTGATGGTGGTCTGGGACCATGAGCATGAGCGGGTCGGTGGCCAGCCTTGTCGTGCGGACCCCGGTCGGGCAGCGCCAGGACACGCCAGGGTAGCGGTGGCCGACGACGGCGTCGACCTGCCCGGCGGCCAGCTGGGTCAGGCCGTCGGGCGGTTCGAAGTGCATCAGCGCCAGCTCGAGGTCGAGGTGTTCGGCGCGCAGGCTCGCCAGCGCGTCGGGCACCAGGCGCTGGGCGGCGCTGGGGAAGGCACCCACGCGCAGGCTGCGCAACTGGCCCGCGGACTCACGCACGGCCAGCGCGGCTATATGCGCCTGCGCCAGGAGCCGTTCGGCACGCTCGAGAAGCACGGTGCCAGGCGTGGTCAGCTGGACGCCGCGCGCACCGCGCAGCAAGAGCTCACAACCCAGCTCGTTCTCCAGGTGCGCGATGTGCTGGGACACTGCGGGAGCGGTGTAACCGAGCGCCTCGGCCGCGGCGGCGAAAGACCCTAGACGCGCGGACTCGGCGAACGATCGCAGTCGCAGGAGGTCCATGACCTGACCATACAATTCCTTTGGTCTAGTCAAGTATCCCTACCTTGACTTTGGTCTGCTGGCGCGGCGATCGTGACGTTATGCCACTCCCACCCCCTGTCCACTCGTTCGCCAGCGACAACGTTGCGGGCGCCCACCCCGCGGTCCTGGAAGCGATTGCGGCCGCCAACACCGGATCTGCCGCGCCATACGGCGCCGACCCATGGACGGCGCGGGCCGTGGCGCGGGTGCGCGAGCTCTTCGGCGCGCCCGCGGCCGAGGTGCTGTTCACCTACGGCGGGACGGGAGCCAACGTCGTCGCTCTCCAGGCGGTGCTGGCACCCTACGAGGCGGTCATCTGTCCCGCGACGGCTCACATCAACACCGATGAATGCGGCGCCACGGAGCGGTTCACCGGCGCGAAACTGCTCGACGTCGTGACGGCCGACGGCAAGCTCACGCCGGACCTGATCGCCCCGCTGCTCGACCCGGCCCGCGGCGAACACAACGTACGCCCCGCCGTCGTCGCGATCAGCCAGGTCACCGAGCTCGGCACGGTCTACACACTCGATGAGATCGCCGCGCTCGCCGAGCTGGCGCATGCGCACGGCCTCGCGCTGTTCGCCGATGGCGCCAGGCTGGCCAACGCGGCCGCGCACCTCGGCTGCTCCCCGGCCCAGCTGGCCACCCATGCCGGAGTTGACCTGCTCACCCTCGGCGGCACCAAGAACGGGCTGCTGTACGGAGATGCCGTCGTGCTGCTTCGCCCTGACCTGGCTCGCCGGGCCAGGTACGCCCGCAAACAGGCCGGTCAGCTCGCGTCCAAAATGCGGTTCATCGCGGCGCAGTTCGATGCCCTGCTCGCCGGTGATCTCTGGCTGGACAACGCCCGGCACGCCAACGCCATGGCGGCCAAGCTCGCAGCCGCCCTCGGCCACGTGCCAGCCGCCGAAGTGCTGCACCCCCCGCAAGCCAACAGCGTATTCGCGCGTGTCCCGGCCTGGAGCATTACCCCGTTGCAGGACTGGTCGTTCTTCTGGACCTGGGACTCATCGGCTGGCACGGTCCGCTGGATGACCAGCTTCGCGACGACGGACGACGACGTTTCCCGCTTCGCCGCCGGCGTGGACCACCTCACTGATCCGGGACCCGCCTGAGCCATGAAAGCGCCGTCTGGCACAAAGTGGCACCGTCCTGGCTTGCATGTGTGCCAAATGTGTGCCATATTTGTGCCATGGACCTGACGCCCTACGTATCCAACCTCAGCGCCGAACTGGCGGTAGCCGCCGAAGCAGGTGGCGACGAAGCCCGCGCGCTTGCCGAGCGCCTCATCGCGCCGCTCGACTCGGCCGTGCGGCTCACCCTGCTGGAGGCCCTGTCCGCCGCGGCCGACGAGATCACCAGGGACCTCGCTCCCGGCTCGGTGGAGCTGCGGCTGCGCGGCCGTGAACCCGGCTTCATCGTCACCTCGCCGCCCACCGGCGATTCCTTCACCGGCTCGGTCCCGCCTGCCCCCGTTGCTCCGCCGCCCGTCATCGACGCGGACGACGGCGCGATGGCCCGGATCAACGTGCGCCTGCCCGAGCAGCTGAAGGTGCGCATCGAGGAAGCCGCGGCCAGGGAGAAGATTTCCGTCAACGTCTGGCTGGTGCGTGCCGCCTCGGCCGCCCTGGACAGCACTGCTACCCCCCAGTCCGCCAGCCGGGCCCACGTCGGCAACCAGCAGTTCACCGGCTGGGTCCGCTGACCCAGCCACCATGTCACCCACCCACTAGCTCACTCAAGGGAACAGTCATGCCTGAATTCGAAACGCCGCAGCCCATCACCGCCTCCGTCGAGATGTTCGTCGGGCACGTCGCCATCATCGCCTCGGACCGTACCGACACCCTCGTCGAGGTCCGGCCCTCCAATGCGGCCAAGAAGGAGGATGTGCGGGCCGCCCAGGAGACCGAGGTCGACTTCGCCGCCGGCCACCTGACCGTGAAGGCGCCGTCAGGCTGGAGGATGTATCTTCCGCCCAACGCCTGGCGTACCCCGTCGGTCGACGTGACCATCGAGGTGCCCACCGGCTCCCGGCTGTATGGCACCGCCCACATGTGCCGGTTCGTGGTCGCCGGCGAGGTCGGCCCGTGTGAACTGAAGACCTCCGTCGGCGACCTGCAGCTGGAGAAGGCAGGCCCGCTGGAGTTGCACACCACCGGCGGCAACATCACCGTCGACTAGGTGGTGAGCAGGGCGACCATCACCACCGGCACCGGTCTGGTACGAATCCGGGAGATCGACGGCAGCGCGGTCGTGAAGAACTCCAACGGTGACAGCACGATCCGCGAGGTCGCCGGCGATCTCCAGGTGAACGCCGCCAACGGCAACATCACGGTCGAGCGCCCGCGCGGTTCGGTGACCGCGAAGACCGCCAACGGCAACATCCGCATCGGCGACGCGTCCCGCGGCACCCTGCGGATGGAGACGTCGGCTGGCGAGCTGGAGGTCGGCATCCACCCGGGCAGCGCCGCGTACCTGGACGTCCACACCAAGGCCGGCATCTTCCAGAACCTGATGGAAGTCGCTGACCAGCCGGTGCAGAGCGAGGAAACCGTGCAGGTGTACGCGCGCAGCTCGTTCGGCAACATCATCATCCGGCACGCCGCCGCCGTCTAGCACACCCACAGCTCCGCCAGCACCAGCAAGACCGCCAGCACACACCACACGAGCGGCGCCGCGAGTCCACTCTCCATCGGGCGCCGCTGAACGGCCCGCCCCACGACGCCCGTCATCGCACTGAGCCGCCGGCAGCAGGGCCCACCCCATCAGGCAGGTACGGGCTGCCGATCTCGGGGATCCAGGAAATCCGCAGGCGAGGGAATTCGCCGCGCGATGACGCGCGCCCAGATTCCGAGCCGCGGAAAAGAATTCACCGACCTTCTGAAAGGGATGAATGGCATGAGTATGCCGTCTTCTGCTATCACCGTGCGCGGATTGCGGAAATCATTCAAGGACAAGCTCGTGCTCGACAGCATCGACCTGGACATCAGCCAAGGCACGATCTTCTCGTTGCTCGGCCCGAATGGGGCCGGGAAGACGACGACCGTGCGCATCTTGTCCACGCTGATCAAACCGGACACCGGCCAGGCCTGGATCGCCGGGAAGGGGCTGGCCAGGGAGCCGGACGCGGTGCGCGCCGCGATCGGCGTCACCGGGCAGTTCGCCGCGGTGGACGGATTGCTCACCGGTTCGGAGAACCTGATGCTGATGGGCAGCCTGCATCACCTGGGTAAGCGCGAATCGCGGCAGCGCGCCACGGAACTGCTGGAGAAATTCGATCTGACCGAGGCCGCCGGCAAATCGCTGGCCACCTATTCCGGCGGCATGCGGCGCAGGCTGGATCTGGCCATGACGCTGGTCGGCAAGCCCAGGATCATCTTCCTGGACGAGCCGACCGCCGGCCTCGACCCGCGCAGCAGGCGCACCATGTGGCAGATCGTCCACGACCTGGTCGGCCAGGACGGCGCCACGGTCTTCCTCACCACGCAGTACCTGGAGGAGGCCGACCAGCTCGCCGACCGGATCGCCGTGCTGGACCAGGGCCGGCTCGTCGCCGAGGGCACCCCGGCCGAACTGAAGCAGCTGGTTCCCGGCGGCCACGTGAGCCTGCGCTTCACCGGCATGGCCGAACTCGACACCGCCGCCCGGGTACTCGGCACGACCAGCCGCGACGAGGAAGAGCTGACCCTCCAGGTGCCCAGCGACGGCGGTGTCCGGTCGCTGTACTCCCTGCTGGACCAGCTCAGCCGGGCGGACCTCGAACCGGCCGAGCTCACCGTGCACACCCCCGATCTGGACGACGTCTTCCTCGCCCTGACCGACCACCCGACCCGCCCTCACGCCACCTCGATCACCAAAGACGGAGCAGACCGATGACCACCGCCGCTTACACCCTCTCCGACACCCGCACGCTGCTGCACCGCAACCTGCTGCACGCCCTGCGCTATCCCGCCATGTCCCTGAGCACCCTGCTGATGCCGCTGATCTTCCTGCTGCTGTTCAGGTACGCCTTCGGCAACACGCTCGGTGCTGGTATCGGCGGGAGCTACATCGACTATCTGACCCCGGGCCTGCTGGTCATGACCGGGACCGCGAGCATGGTGGGCACGGCCGTGGCGGTGTGCACAGACATGACCGAAGGCCTGGTGGACCGCCTCCGGACCATGTCCATCTCGCGGTTCGCGTTGCTCGCCGGGCACGTCCTGGGCAACGTCGTCCAGACCCTGGCGAGCATGGCCGTGCTGCTCGGTGTCGCGGTGGCCATTGGCTTCCGGCCGCACGCGGGCGCGCTGCAGTGGCTGGGCGTCCTCGGCATCGCCGCGCTGCTCGCCTGGGCGATGACGTGGGTGGCGATGGCCATGGGCCTGTCCGCCAAGGCCCCAGAAGGCGCGAGCAACCTGCCGATGCCGATCATCCTGCTCCCGTTCCTGAGCAGCGCGTTCGTGCCGGCCGCGTCGATGAGCCCGGGACTGCGGCAGTTCGCCGAGTACCAGCCATTCACGCCGATCACCGAGACGCTGCGCGGCCTGCTGCTGGGCACACACATCGGGAGCCAGTGGATTTCCGCGGTGGGCTGGTGCGTGGCGCTGGCCGTGGTCGGGTACGTGGCCTCGCGCTGGCTGTTCGACCGGCGCGCCGAACTCTGACCGGCCACGCCTTCCCCCGCGAAGGCGCCCATGTCCCGGCCGGATGGCCCCCGGCCGGGACATGGGCTGTCCTGGATGCAGGTCATCAGGTGCCGCCACGGCCGCGGCGGCCGCGCGAAGCCGTCACAGCTTTGCGAGCAGGGCCGTGGCCAGGGATGAGTGGGTGACGACGCTGTCGATGAGTCCGCCGCGGATGGCGGCCTGGACTGCCGGGCTCCTGGCGGTGCTGTAGGCGAGGGCGATGACCTCGGGTATCGCCCGCAGCTGAGCGGCGCTGACGCCGATCATCCGCTGGCTGAGGTCGGATTCGACCGGGCGGCCAGTGGCATCGACAAGCACCCCGCAGATCTCGCCACATACACCGCGCCGGTGCAGGTCGCGTCGCGCCTCCGGCTGTGTGGCGTCGTAGACGGCTGACTCACCCGCTGCCCATAGGCCGATGCCGACGACGGCCTTGGTGACGGAGCTGAACATGGCACATGTGCGTGCGATCTCGGGCTGCTCGTACAGGGCGCGCGCCGTGGCCGGGTCCGGCACGATCGTGGGTGCGTAAAAGAAATGGGCGGCGCTGCCGGAAACACGCGCAGCGTGCCGCACCAGATCGACCGAGCTGTCGGCACCATCAGGCTGGACCAGGGCGCCGGTGAGCTGAACCACGGGGATGGCAGGCAGCCGGACGAGCGCATTGGTCATCACACTGACCGCGCGGGACCACGCCAGTCCGAGGATGTCGTCGTCGTCGGCGATCTCGGTCAGCAAAGTGGCAGCCGCCTTGCCCAGCGCTTGGCGCAGCGTGCCCGGGTCGCCGCCGGGGGCATCGACAACCACGGCGTGCCGCAGACCGAAGGCACTCTGGAGATCTGCCGATAGGTCGATGTTGATCGCTCCAGGGTCAATGATCTCTATGCGCACCAGGCCGCCCAGGCGGGCGGCCTCCAGCAGCCGGGCCACCCGGAAGCGGCTCAGGCCGAGCTCGTCGGCGATATCGGTCTTGGACTTGCCGTCGAGGTAATAGCGGCGGGCAACCGAAGCCGTCAGGACAAGCTGCGCCGGCCTGGCTGAGAAGTCCATCCACCACTCCCGACTGCTCATCTGAGCGACCTCGCTATCCAATTGTTACACCAGAATTGACGGCCTCATTCACGGTGATGACCCGGGTAAAGAACCGTGGCGCGCACCGGTGAATGAACTCGCCGGGACCGCTGGCGCCGCTGAAAATTCTCAGTGCCGTCTTGACTTTGCCCGAGCGGAAGCGGAATGTGGTTGGCATCCGCCCTTGTCGATCTGAGCACGGTAGGCGCTCAGATGAGCACGCTATGAGTCCCTGCCCAGAAGGGCCATACCAACTATGGGACGTGCGATGACCATAGGACGAGGAGCCAATCCGGCCGCCCGCCGCTCACCCGGCACCCAGCTGTCCCGCCGCGCTTTCCTGGCCGGTGCGGCCGGGGGTGCTGCGCTCGCGCTGACCGGCTGCGCCACCGGTACCGACCAGCTGTTCAGCGGTGGCACCTCGGGCAAGACCGTCACGGTGGCGATCGTGTCCAATTCCCAGATGGAAGACGCCATCAGCCTGTCCCACCTGTTCGAAAGTGAGCACCCGGGGGTTCACCTCGACTTCGTCTCGCTGCCGGAGAACGAGGCCCGGGCCAAGATCACCGCCGACGTGTCGACCCAGGGCGGCGAGTTCGACGTGGTGATGATCAGTAACTACGAGACGCCGATGTGGTCCAAGAACGGCTGGCTGGTCAACCTCCAGCCCTACATCAACGCCACGCCGGGCTACGACGCCCAGGACTTCCTGCCCCAGCTGCGGGCCACCTTGTCCTACAAGGGTGACCTGTACTCGGTGCCGTTCTACGGCGAGTCCTCGTTCCTGATGTACCGCAAGGACCTGATGACCAAGTACGGCATCACCATGCCAACCCGCCCGACCTGGCATCAGGTGGAGCAGATCGCGGCCCAGGTGCACAGCAAGGGCCTGATCGGGATCTGCCTGCGCGGCGACCCAGGCTGGGGCGAGAACCTGGCCCCGATGAACACGGTGATCAACTCTTTCGGCGGCCGCTGGTACAACCCGGCCTGGCAGGCGCAGCTGACCAGCCCCGAGGTGACCCAGGCGGTCAGCCTCTACGTGTCGCTGGTGCAGAAGTACGGCGAGCCCGGCGCACCCGAGGCCGGCTTCTCCGAGTGCGCCACCTTGTACAGCCAGGGCGACGCCGCGATGTGGTACGACGCGACGTCCGCGGTCAGCACCATCGAGGACCCAGCCAGCAGCAAGGTGGCCGGCAAGAACGGCTACGCCTGGGCGCCCAGCCAGGACGGCCGGCCGTCCGGCTGGCTCTACACCTGGTCCCTGGCCATCCCGTCCACCTGCCCAAACAAGCAGGAGGCCTGGGACTTCATCTCCTGGATGACGTCCAAGTCCTACATCAAGACCGTCGGCAGCAAGCTCGGCTGGTCCCACGTCCCGCCCGGCAGCCGGTTCTCCAGCTACCAGATTCCCCAGTACAAGAAGATGTCCGCGGTCTACGGGCCGCTGACGCTCCAGTCGATCAACGCCACCAACTCGGCCCACCCCACCGTTCAGCCGGTGCCCTACACCGGCGTCCAGTTCCTGGACATTCCCGAGTTCCAGGACCTGGGCACGAACGTCAGCGAGCAGTTCAGCGCGGCTATCGCCGGCTCCCAGTCAGTGGCATCCTCCCTCGGCCAGGCACAGCATTACGCGCAGGCCGTCGGGGATACCTACCGCTGAGCCCGGCCTGACCATGGCACCGCACCGCAACCGGAGGCACCGATGACCACGATTGCCCCGACCATCGCCACCGCGCAGCAGGTCCGTGCCCGGCCCGGCCGCGGCCGGAACGGATGGATCCGCCGGGCGCCGTTGCTGCCCGCACTGGTCTACACGATCATCATCACCCAGCTGCCGTTCCTGCTGACCCTGTGGTACTCGCTGCAGTCGTGGAGCCTGGTCCGGCCCGGGTCCCAGCACTTCACCGGCCTGTCCAACTACGTGGACGTGTTCCAGGACAGCCAGTTCCGCACCGCAGCGATCAATACCGTCGTGATGACCGCGGGCACCGTGCTGATCGCGATGGTCATCGGCGTGGCACTGGCGCTGCTGCTGGACCGCAAGTTCATCGGCCGCGGCATCGTGCGCACTCTGCTGATCACGCCGTTCCTGGTCATGCCGGTCGCGGGGGCGCTGATCTGGAAGACGGTGATGCTGGACCCGACGTTCGGGATCGTGAACTTCGTGCTCCGCCCCTTCGGCATCGGGCACTTCGACTGGATAAGTGAGTTCCCGCTCGGCGCGGTGATGCTCGAGATGATCTGGCAGTGGACCCCGTTCATGATGCTGCTGGTCCTGGCCGGGCTGCAGAGCCAGCCCAAGGACATTCTGGAGGCCGCCGGGACGGACGGGGCCAGGCCGTTCGCCATCTTCCGTGAGCTGACCCTGCCGCACCTGCGCCGCTACATCGAGCTGGGCATCGTGCTGGGCGCGATCTATATCGTCAACGAGTTTGACGCGGTCTACATGATGACCCAGGGCGGCCCGGGCATCTCCAGCGCCAACCTGCCCTTCTACATCTACCAGCGGGCCTTCCTCGGCTTCCAGGTCGGTCAGGCGGCCGCGATGGGCGTCGTGGTGGTGGTGGCCACGATCATCATCTCGACCTTCGCCCTCCGGCTGATCTTCAAGACGTTCTCCGGAACAGAGCAGGCGGCATGATGGCAAGCGCAGACGTCACCACCGGACCGGGCCTGACCGCGGCGCCCCCGGTCGTCACACCACGCAAGAAGCGGGGCAACCACACCACGGTGGGTGTGGTGGCCTGGATCGTCGGCATCATCTTCTTCTTCCCGGTGCTGTGGATGGTGCTCACCGGGTTCAAGACCGAGGCGCAGGCCTACACCAACGTCCCGCATATTTTCTTCTCGCCCACGCTGTCCGAGTTCAAGTCGGTGTTCGACAGCGGCCTGTGGCCGTACGTGGCGAACTCCGCGTTCGCCACCATCGTGTCCACGCTGCTGGTCCTGCTGCTGGCCACCCCGTGCGCCTTCGCGCTGTCGCTGCGCCCGGTGCGCAAGACCCGCGACGTGCTGTTCTTCTTCATCAGCACCAAGATGCTGCCGGTGGTGGCCGCGATCATCCCGATCTACATCGCGGCGCGTGACCTGCACATGCTGGACAACATTTTCACCCTGGTCATCTTGTACACCGCGATGAACCTGCCGATCGCGGTGTGGATGATGCGGTCGTTCTTCCTCGAGGTGCCCGGCGAGCTGCTGGAGGCGGCCGAGATGGACGGCGCGCCGCTGCGCCGCACGGTGACCGAGGTGATCCTGCCGGTGGTCGCGCCCGGGCTGGCCGCCACCGCGCTGATCTGCTGCATCTTCTCCTGGAACGAGTTCTTCTTCGCGGTCAACCTCACCGCCACCCAGGCCGCGACGGTGCCGGTGTTCCTGGTCGGGTTCATCTCGTCGGAGGGCCTGTACTTCGCCCAGCTCGCCGCCGCGGCCACGGTGGCGACGCTGCCCGTCATCATCGCCGGGTGGATCGCCCAGCGCCAGCTCGTCCGCGGCCTGTCCTTCGGGGCCATCAAGTGAGCCGTCACGTTAACAGGAGAGTCGATCATGGCTGAGGTCACCTACGACCAGGCGACGTGCATCTACCCGGGCGCCGACCGGCCCGCCGTGGACCGGCTCGAGCTGGCCATCGCCGATGGCGAGTTCGTGGTCATGGTTGGCCCGTCCGGGTGCGGCAAGACCACGGCGCTGCGGATGCTGGCCGGTCTGGAGGAGATCGACGGCGGTGCGATCCGCATCGACGGCAAGGACATGACCGGCGTGCCGTCCCGGGACCGCGACATCGCGATGGTGTTCCAGAACTACGCCCTGTACCCCAGCAAGACCGTGGGTGAGAACATGGGCTTCTCGCTGAAGATGCATGGCGTGCCGAAGGATGAACGTGCGCGCCGGGTACGGGAAGCCGCCAAGCTCCTGGACCTGGAGGAAATGCTGGACCGCAAGCCCCGTAATCTGTCCGGCGGGCAGCGCCAGCGGGTGGCTATGGGCCGGGCCATCGTCCGCGAGCCCAAGGTGTTCTGCATGGACGAGCCACTGTCGAACCTGGATGCGCAGCTGCGGGTGCAGACCCGCACCCAGATCGCCGAGCTCCAGCGCCGGCTGCAGGTCACCACCGTATACGTCACCCACGACCAGGTCGAGGCCATGACCATGGGCGACCGGGTGGCGGTCATGCGGCTGGGGGAGCTCCAGCAGTTCGCCTCGCCCACCGAGCTTTACGATCGTCCGGCCAACATCTTCGTGGCCTCGTTCATCGGCTCACCCTCGATGAACCGGTTCGATGCCACCGCCGACCGCGAGGGCATCCGGGTGGGCGGCGCTCTGCTCCGGCCACCGGACGCGCAGCTCCGCGCCGCGCAGGGCCACGCCAAGCTCACCGCCGGGATCAGGCCCGAGCACCTGTCCATCGGCGACGGCCCGCTGGCCGTCAAGGTCGCGCTCGTGGAGGATCTGGGCAGCGACTCCTACATCTACGGGCAGCTAGCCGACAACCCGGAGGACAGTGTCATCGTCAGGTCCGGCCGCCAGCATCCGCGCCCCGGCGAGCTGGTCAACGTGGCCGTCGACACCGACCATCTGCACCTGTTCGATACCGGCAGCGGCCTGCGGATCGGTGACTGAATCAGCGGCCGGGATCAGCTGACCTGCTCGCGAGGACGGGCGAGCTCGAGGTCGCCGCCTGGATGAATGAACACCTCGGCGGGACAGGGACGGCCGTTGTACCGGCTGCCGAGGGAGGATCCATAGGCGCCGGTGCTGGAGATGGCCACCAGATCGCCGCGCTGCAGAGCCGGCAGCCGGTGCACGCCGAAGGTGTCCGAGGACTCACAGACCGGACCCTCTACGGCCGTCTCGAGCAACTCCTGGTGCGTACCGCCGCTGGCGACGAAATGGACGGGGTGCCTGGCGCCGTAGAGCGCCGGGCGGATCAGCTCGGTCATGCCTGCGTCAATCACCGCCTGCTGCCGGTTGCCGCGGCAGCGCACGTGCAGAACACGAGCGAGAATCCAGCCGGCCTCAGCCACGACGTAGCGTCCCGGCTCGATTGCCATCCGCGGCGGCACAGCCAGATCATCGGTCTCGGTCAGGTCCTGCACCGCCTGGCAGAAGGCAGCCGGGGCCGGTACCGTCGCTACGCCCGACGGGAAGCCGCCGCCAAGATCGACGGTATCGACGTGGTCTCCCCATTGCTGCCGCAGCTGTGCCCACAGCCGCAGCGCAGCCCGGGCCCCGTCGGTCCAGGCCTGGACACCGCCCAGCTGGGAGCCGACGTGGACATGCACGCCACGCAGGCAAATACCCGGGTCGCCGAACACCCCGGCCCGGGACAACTGGCGCACCTCGGCGGCTGACAGCCCGAACTTGCTGGTCATCCTCCCGACCGCCAGCCCGTCAGAAGTCTCGGGCTCGACCTGCGGGTTGAGCCGGACCAGGACGTCAACCGGGGGCTGGCCGTGCCGCCCGGCCCCGAGGGTCCGGCATAGCCGGGTCAGGGCCGTCAATTCGTCGGCCGACTCGATCGACAGCCAGCGCAACGGCTGGCCATTCAGCGCGGCGCGGACGACCGTCCTGAGCTCCTGGTCTGTCTTCCCGATCCCTTCGAAGGAGATCGCCGCATTGGGCAGCCCAGCCTTCCGGGCCAGCCGCCATTCTCCCGCCGAGACGATGTTCGCGCCCCATCCCCGGACGGCTAGCCGGTGCACCAGCGCAGGCAGGAAATTTGCCTTCAGCGAGTACTGCCTCAGCCACGGCTCGGGGAACGCGGACTCGACGGCGGCCGCGCACCGGTCCAGCGTCTGCAGGTCGGTCACGTACAGCGGCGTGCCGAAGACAGCGGCGGCGGCCGAGAAGGAAGGCGCCAGCGCGGAGAGCCTGCCCTCCTCGCTGCCGACGGTGACCGCCGGTGCCAGCCTCGGCTCAGCTTCGAGTATCGATGAGGTGTTCACTGCCAGCTCCTGCGATGAGGTCAAAGAAGTCGGGGGACATGCCGCCGCCCAGAGCGGCCCACCCAGAGCGGCCCGCCAGGCGCCTGCGGCGCTGGGATCTTGTGATGGTCAGGGGTGCTCTCGCCGCATGGCCCTGATCTGGGCGGCAAAATCAGGGCTGACGAGCACGGGTACGTCGCCGAAGCGAGCCCGCTCATAGCCCCGCTCGGCCAGATTGGTCCCGCGGCGGACGCCGCGCGGGGTGGTCGCGCCATCACCGGCCGGGCGCTGGCCGCCGTCAGCGGGGTCTGTGCCGGCTCCGCCGCAGGCGAGTGCTGATTCTTGGGCTGGTCCATGGTCCACGACTAGGGAGCTCATCACGGGATCCTGCTTCCGGGCTGGTCGGTCACTGTGCGATAGGTCCACGATCGCCCGCCGGGGGGCCTGCCGTCCCTGGAGGAACTCCCTAGTTCGGCTTCGCCGGCCTCCCTAACCTGACGGCGGCCAGCCCACGCTGGCTGCTGGTCGCCCGCTCTGGCGCCCGGGTTAGCGTTGACGCTATGAACGCCACACCCGCCTCCCCGGCATCCCCCGCAGTCGCCGCTGGTCTGGCGACCCGCACGGCCGGCCGCTGACCGTGTTCACGGCGCCGCAGGCCCGCTATCACCCCTGCCCGGGCGGGCGGCACTGGGGCCCGAGAGGCGCCGCGGGCATCCTGCCGTGGGCGGTGACGCCGGACGGGCGTGCCTGGGTGCTGCTGAGCCACCGTTCCCCGCATGTGCAGGCGGGTGGCACCTGGTCGACGTTCGGCGGCGCCATCGACGCGGGTGAGACGCCATGGCACGCGGCAATCCGCGAGATCGGCGAAGAGATCGAGGGGATCGACGTCCGCCCGCACGCCGCGGCCCCCGGTCACCAAGCCCCGTGCCGGCACGGCTGCGGATGGTCCTACACCACCTTCGCCGTGCGGGTGCGGGACCCCGGGACGGGTGACCTGCCGCAGGCCCGGGTCACCTCCGGGCACGCCGCTTGGGAAACAGCCGGGCTGGCCTGGGTGCCGGCCGATGAGGTGGCCGCTCATCCCGGCCTGCACCCAGGACTGCGGGCCGCCTGGCCGGCGCTGCACCGTCTCATCCGCGACCGTCTCATCCGCGAGAGAGCCTGCTAACCGGGCCCGGCGGCAGCCGTCCCCCGCGGCGACGGGACCCGCCGGCCGGCCAGCATGCCCCGCCGCGGGACGGACCACACGGGCTCGGTGGCGTACCCGTGGGCGCCGAGGATGGTGTTCGCGGCGATGATCCCGGTGGCGGCGGAGCGTTCCATGAGCGCGCTGGGAAACGGGGCCGCTACCCAGTCGCCCGCCAGCGTCAGCCCGGGGAGTCCGGTGCGCACGCCCGGTGTGGTGCCGTGGGCGCCGACCGGGAATCCGGCGGCGTCGGTGCCGACCCGGCAATGCTGATCAACCGGGTTCAGGCGGGACACCTCCGGCCACAGAACCCGCAGCTCGGACAGCATCTCAGCCCCGAGGTCGGCCGCGCCGGCGCCGGACGGGCAGGCGTAGGCGTGCAGTTCGGCCACTGACCCTCCGGTGCGCTCATGCCAATGCCGCGCACCCGCCTCGAAGCGGTGGTAGAGCGTGACCGAATCGAGCAGGCCGGGATCGGCGATGCTGGTGAACTGCGCGCGGCCCGGGCCGACGTCACCGTCCAGCCAGTACCGCGCGACCGCGTACGGCGGCCCGGTGCGTGGCTCGGCCGCCACCGCGGCCAGGCGCGGGTCAGCCGACGTGGCCGCGGGCGAGGCACGCAAGATCCGCGCGGCCGCGCCCGCGTCGGTGGCCAGTATGACCCCGTCAGCGATCAGTGCCTCGCCGTCGCCGGTGTGGACCCGCCAGGGCCCGGCAGTGTCGCGGTCGACCCTGATGACCGGCGTGCCGGTCACGATGCGCGTGCCCCGCTGTTCCAGGTAGCGGCGCAGTGGCGCCCAGATGGCGCTGGAGTAGGCGGCGTGCGGTGCGTCCATGCCCAGGCCCTCGGGGTTGCCCATGAAGAAAAAGTGGAACATCGCCACCAGTTCGGCGGCGGACATGGCAGCGGCGTCGTTGAAGAACGAGTGGGCGAAGACGTTGAACAGCATCACCCGGGCTCGCTGGGACACGCGCAGGTCAGCCAGGAACTGCTCGGCGCTGATCTGGTCCAGGTCCGCGTAGGTCTGTTCGGGGTCGAATCTGAGCAGGGCCAGGCCGCGGGTGTAGTCGGCACGGGCCACGTCGCGCAGCCGCAGGCTTTTCGAGCGCAGGGCGAGCGCGATGATGCTCAGCGGTGGCGTTGGCGGGAGCCGGTCGAATTCCTCAGCCGGCCAGCTGGCCGAGATGACCGGGTAGCTGCCCAGCGGATGCAGCAGCGGCTCCGTCCCGGCGCCAATCCGGCGCAGGATCCGCCGCCAGTTGTAGTACTGCCGGAAGAAGCCATGGAACCCGTGGTCGACCTCCTGCACGGTGCCATCAGGCAGGGTGTGCGGATGCGCGCCGAGCCTGCCGCCCAGCCAGTCGGCGGCCTCATATATCACGACAGGGATGCCGCGTTCGGCGAGCACCACGGCGGCGGAAACCCCGGCGATGCCGCCGCCCGCCACGACGACCGCCGGCACCCGGTCCGCCGCTTTGCCCGGGCGGGCCGGCACCGCGCCGGTCACCTGCGGGCGCATTCCCGACATCCGGCCCACCAGCCTGGACGCAGAGGCCATGGCGCTCACTTCCACCTAGCCGCCACGACATCCCCTCCAGATCGCTGCCCGTAGCCGTCGTTGTACTGCCCGGGGAACGCCCGCTCATGCATGGACGCCAGCCCGGCGGATGGCTCCGGTGCTCACCCCTGTCGTTCAGGAGACGAGGTGAGATGTCAACCTGGATGTCATGGGTCGGCACGTTCAGGCTGCGATCACTGCTGGCCGGCGTCTTCGGGTTGGCTCCGGGAACCACGATGATCTCGTTTAACAGCCTGCTGATCATCGGCGGGGTGGCCATCGCGATGCCGCTGTTGCTCGGGCTCGCGCCGGCGGTTAAGGTGCCGGCGGTGGTGCTGGAGATCCTCGGCGGTGTCCTGGTCGGGCCGGCCGTTCTGGGGTGGGTGCATCTCGACGCGGCTGTCCGGGTGACCTCCGACCTCGGCCTGGGTTTCCTGCTGTTCATGGCCGGCTATGAGATCGACCTGCGCCGTTTCAGCCACCGGGTCCTCACACTGGCCGGCCAGGCCTTCGTGGTCTCCATGGCTGCGGCCCTGGTCGTCGCGTACGGGCTGCAGTGGGCCGGCGAGGTCAATGATGGCCTGCTGGTGGGGATCACGCTGATGGCGACCTCGCTCGGGATCCTGGTGCCGATCCTCAAAGATGCCGAGCACACCGAGACCGTGTTCGGTCAGCTGGTCATGGCCGCGGGATCGCTGGCCGAGCTCGGCCCGCTCGTCCTGCTGTCGGTGTTCTTCTCGGCATCGTCGGGAGACCGGCCGGTGGAGCTGGGACTGCTGGCCGCCTTCGCCGCCTTTACCGCCGCCGTCGTGGTGGCCGCCCAGCACATCCGGGAGTGGGGACCGTTGCGGCGGGCCGTGCAGCGACTGGAAAACACCAGCTCCCAGCTGCGGGTCCGGATGGCTATTACCTTCTCCCTGGCCTTCGCGGTCGCGGCCGAGCATTTCGGGCTGGCTACCATCCTGGGCGCCTTCCTGGCCGGGATCATCGTCCGCCGGACCGGCGAATCGCCAGTCTCCCATGAGGTGCTCAAAAGCAAGCTGGAAGCAATCGGCTTCGGTTTCCTGATCCCCATATTCTTCGTCAGCACCGGTGCGGGGCTCAACATAGACGCGTTGTTCCGGAGCACCCGGGCCGAGGTCCTGGTGCCGGTCTTCCTGATCGCCCTGCTGGTGACGCGGGGACTGCCGGCGCTGCTGTACATCCGGATGATGGGACGTGCTTATGCCGTGTCCGCCGGTTTCATGCAGGCCACGTCCCTGACGTTCATCGTGGTAGCCACCATCATCGGGGTGGACACCGGCCAGCTGCGGCCCTCCACCGCCACCGCCTTCGTGGCCGCCGGGCTGCTGTCGGTCATCATCTACCCGCCGATTGCCCTGCAGCTGCAGAAGGCCGCCCCGCAGCTGCAGACAGACACTGCCAAGCCGCCGGAGAGCGCCGTCGCCGACCGGACGGCGCTGCCCGCCAGCCCCCGCACCGATCCCGATGACCCCACCCGTCAGCTCGAGTCCTGATAAGACCGCGACGCGCAGGCCAAGGTCATCTTCGGCGGCCGCACTGAGCCCGGCCCTGCATCAGGATCGTCGCTCGTCGTCGTGACCAAACCGCGCCCCGCCAAGACGACCACTAGCCACCAGGCAATCACCGAAAGAAGTGCCCGACAGAAGTGCCCGAAAGAAGTGCAGAGAGTGATGCGAATTCTCGTGCTTGGCGCCGGCTTTGGCGGCTTGGAGCTGACCACCCGGCTCTCGGACGAACTTGGCGACGACGTCGACATCGTGCTGATCGACCAGGCCGACGGATTCGTGTTCGGCTTCTCCAAGCTCGACGTGATGTTCGGCCGGACCACGGCGGCGGCGGTGCGGCATCCGTACCGCGACCTGGTCAAGCCTGGTGTCCAGTTCGTCCAGACCACGATCAGGGTCATCGACCCGGTGCAGCGCCGGGTCGAGACGGACGCCGGGGCGTTCGAGGCCGACGTGATGGTGGTGGCCCTGGGTGCCGACCTTGACCCGGCGGCGACGCCGGGGCTGATCGAAGCGGGCCGTGAGTTCTATACCGTCGACGGCGCGTTCGCCAGCGGCGATGTGCTGGACTCCTTCGGCGGCGGCCGGGTCGTCATCGGTGTCACCTCGACGCCGTTCAAGTGCCCACCCGCCCCGAGCGAGACGGCGCTGATGCTGCACGACTTCCTGGTCGGCCGGGGCCTGCGCGATGCCAGCGAGATCTCGCTGGTGATGCCGCTGGGCGCACCGATCCCGCCCTCCCCGGCGGCGTCGCAGGCACTGCTTGCGGCATTCGCCGAGCGAGGAATCAGCTGGTACCCCGAGCAATTGGTGCGCAGCCTGGATCCCCAGCGCCGGGTCGCGAACCTTGCCCGCGGCGACGAGATGCCGTTCGACCTGTTCCTTGGCGTGCCAGTCCACCGGGTGCCCGAGGTCGTGGCGGAGTCCGGGATGTGTGCCGACGGCTGGATCCCGGTCGACCCGCTTACCCTGCAAACCGCTACCCCGGTGTCTACGCGGTCGGCGACGTGACCAGCGTCGGCACGCCGAAGGCGGGGGTCTTCTCCGAGCGGCAGGCATCTGTCGTCGCCGATGAGCTGATCGCCCGGCACGGACGGGCCGACGGCGGGTCGACATACGACGGCAAGGGAATCTGCTATAGCGAGTTCGGTCACGACCGGGTGGCCGCGTCGAGGTCACCTTCCGCAGCGGCGAACGCCCGGACGGGCAGTACGACGAGCCGTCCGCTGTGCTGCTGGCCGATAAAGCCGAGTTCGGGACCAGCCGCATCCGGCGATGGTTCGGCCGGGACTGGGCCAGCTACTGAGCCGTTCCGGTGCCCTGGGCCGTCACGAGAGGGTCTTCTCGAACCAGTGATCGGCGTACGGGCCGCGGCGGAACGGGGCCACCTTCCGGTTAGCCGTGCCGGGCGTACCGCCGCCGGGCTTCGATGAGGTCGCGGCGGGTGTCCAGGCGCAGCGCGGATACCTAGTGCCGCCGCGCGCCATCTTCCAGGGGCGTCAGGTCGTCACGCGGCTCAGGCCGCCGCGAGCGCGACGCCCTGAATGGCGCGGAGCCGGCCGGTTGACAGGGCCCGGGTGAGGTTCGCGGCCTTGGCGGCGAAGTCGCTCACGAAGGTGTGCAGCCCCAGTGGGCCGGCGGGGCGGGACAGGACCGCCGTCATCAGCTCGGCCGCCTGCCCGGTGAGGTCGTTCCAGAGCTCGACGGTGAAGCCGGCCGACTCGATGGCGGCGCGCAGCTGGCCCGGGGAGGCGAGGTGGCTCAGCTCTGGCTGGTCGGCCCAGGGCAGCGGATAGCTGAGCTCTCCCGGCGTGCCTGCCGTGATGTCCCAGATGGCGAGCCGCCCGCCGGGGACGAGCACCCGGCGGGCCTCCGCGTACAGGCGGCGTTTATCGGCCACGTTCATCTGCACGTGCTGGCTCAGGACCGCTCCGAAGGTGGCGTCGGCGAAGGGCAGGGCGGTGACGTCTGCCTGCCGGACCGAGATCAGCTCGTCCAGCCCGGTGAGCTCGTTGAGCCAGCGGGCCACCTCGCAGTACTCCGCGGTCAGGTCGATGGCGCTGACCCGGCAGCCGTACCGGCCGGCCAGGAAACGGGCGGTGCCGCCGATCCCGCTGCCGGCGTCGAGCACGTGATCCGCGGGCGTGATCGAGGCCAGTTCGGCGAGCTGGCTGGTGGCGATCCGGCCCATGGTGTGGAAGTCCTCGAGCGCGCCGAGATCGGCGGGCTGGAGGTGGCCGGGATCCTTCCCGGCGTCGATCAGGGCCTGCTCGATGTGCTGCCGGGACAGGCCCGTGGCGTACTGGGTGCCGATGTCGTTCATGGCTGTGCCTCCCGTGGTGGGCTGATGTCAAGGCGGCGGAAGACCGCCTCATCGCCGTGCGCGGCCAGTCCCAGGCGGCGGGCGTCCGCCAGGGAGAGCAGGCCGCCCAGGTAGCCGCCGATGAGCCGGGCCTGGCCGGATAGCCGCACGTCGGCGGCGGCGGGACGGCCGCGCCGTATCTCGAACCTGTGGCCGTGGCTGACCAGGTGGACCGGTGTTTCGTCGGTGTCGATGGCGATCGTCAGCGGGCCCAGCGCCGGCTCGGTGTCCCGGAGGTACAGCTGGCCGAGCAGGCCGAGCCAGTTCCCGCGCACCTCCTCGCCTTCGGTCACGACGGGCATCGTGGGCAGCCCCCATGCGACGAGTGCGGCGATGACCGGCTGGAGCTGCCGGCCTTGCTCGGTGAGCTGATACAGGCCGGTGGCGACCGGTGGCGGGGCGTCGACGCGGGTGATCAGCCCGTTTTCTTCTATGTCCTTCAGGCGGGCGGTCAGCAGGTTGGTGGCGATCCCGGGCAGGCCGTCGCGCAGGTCGGTGAACCGGCACGGTCCCTGGCTGAGCAGCTCGCGGACGATCAGCAGCACCCAGCGGTCGCCCACCAGGTCGAGTGACCGCGCCACCGTGCAGTACTGGCTGTAGGTCTTCATGCCCCCAGCATTTCGGATTCGGCCGCCGTTTCGGTGATGTCCCTGGCTGGGTGGTTTGGTGGCTGGGCGGGCAGGAAGGTGATGGCGAGGAGGGCGCCGGCTGCGGCGACGGCCCCGGCGACGAGCGCCCCGGTGGTGAGGCCGCGCAGGAACGCGCTGGTGGCTGCGTGCTGGAGTGCCAGGCCGAGGGCGGGGTGGCCGAGCGCCGCGAGCTGGCCGGCGGCCGTGTAGGCGGCCCCCACGGACTGGTGCGCGATCGCCGCGACCCGGCCTGGTGTCGCGGCTGGCAGGGCAGCGGTGAGCCGCGCTCCGTAAACGGAGGCGTAGATGCTGCCGATCACGGCTACGCCGAGGGTGCCGCCGATGAGCCGGGTGGAGTCGTTCACGGCCGAGCCGACGCCGGCCTTGGCCCGGGTGATGGCACCCATGATGGATTCGGTGGCCGGTGCCGAGGTCAGGCCCATGCCGAGCCCGTACAGCACCATCTGGGCCGCGATGATCCCGTAACTGAGCGTCGCGCTGGTGGTGGCCGCGACCCAGCCGTAGAACGCGGCCATCGCGACGAGCCCGGTGGTGACGATGACCTTGGTGCCGGCCCGCACCGCGAGCTGGGTCCCGGCGACCGACCCGGCACCCACCGACAGTGCGACCGGGAGCAGCCGCACCCCGGTGGACAGCGGGCCGTAGCCGCGGACGAACTGGAAGTACTGGGTGATCAGGAAGATGAACCCGAACAAGGTGAAGAACGACACCGTGACCGCGCCGCTGGCCGCGCTGAACCGCAGGTTGCGGAACAGCCGCACATCGAGCATCGGGTGCGCGGCGCTGCGCTCGCGCCAGACGAAGGCGGCGAGCAGCAGGGCGGCGGCGGCGAAGCCCGCCACGGTCCGCCCGGCGGTCCAGCCGTAGGCCGGTGCCTCGATGAGGGTGAACACACCCAGCCCCATGGCCGCCGCCGACAGGACCAGGCCAGGAATGTCAGGAGCTGCCGCGTCAGGGTCCTTGGACTCGGGGACGGCCAGCGCCGCGCCGGCCGCGGCGAGTGCCGCGACCGGTGCCATCGCGGTGAAGATGGCGGCCCAGCTGAAATGCTCGAGCAGCCAGCCGCCCACGATCGGGCCCATCGCGATGGCCACGCCCGCGATCGCGCCCCACAGTCCGATAGCGCGAGCCCGCTCCCTGCGCCCGGTGAACACGTTGGAGATCAGCGACAGCGTCGCCGGGAAGGTGATCGCCGCGCCCAGTCCCATCACCGACCGGGCCGCGATGAGCTGCGCCGCGTTGGTGGTGAAGCCGCCAGCCAGGCTGGCGGCGCCGAATACGGTCAGCCCGGCCAGCAGCATGCGCTTGCGGCCGAACCGGTCGGACAGGCTGCCGAAGGTCAGCAGCAGCGCGGCGAAGACCAGGTTGAAGGAGTCGACCACCCACTGCAGCTGGGTGGTGGTGGCGTGCAGCTGGCGCACCATCGCCGGCAGCGCCACGTTCACCAGGGTCGTATCCAGATTCACCAGGAACGCCGCCAGCAGCAGCGCGGCGAGAACCACAGGCTTAGATTTCATGCTTTAGATTCTCTACTTATAACTTTAAAAAATCAAGCAAATAAGAGGGCTCATACGCCGGCGGGCAGAAATTTGGGCTCAGGGTTCGGGGCGGCCGATGGTGACGTCGACGCCGGGCGAGTAGTGCACCAGTGGCTCGCCTCCGGGGGCGGGCAGGCCGGCGGCGGTGAGCAGGTGGTCCTCCAGGACCTGGGCGTGGGCGCGGTACAGGGGCCAGGGCTGGTGGCAGGCGCGAGCGGACAGCAGGCGGCTGCCGGTGCCGCTGAACAGCCTCCAGCGGGCGGTCAGGAAGTGCTCGAGCGCGGTGATGTCCGTGGCGGCGACCGGCGCGCCGATGCCGATACGCAGGCGGCTGATGGCTGGGCGCGGGGCAGGCCAGCGGCGGCGGGACAGGTAGGCGATCTGGTTGCCGCGTTCGCTCAGCCGCATCGATGACCAGAAGTACGGCAGCCGGTAGGGCGCGGCCCGCGCGGTGAGGACCGCGCCCAGGCGGGAGGCGTCGAGGGAGAAGAACCAGATGCCGGACCTGCCCGCCTGGTCGCAGACGTAAGTGCGCACGTTCGTCTCACAGAAATTGGATACCCAGGGCACCCGCTGGCCGCCTGGCGTAGCCACCCGCATGTAGAACGGCACGAGGCCAACCCACGCCGCACCATCGCAGGTCTCGACGTCCAGCCCGGCGGGCAGCAACCGCTGCACGTCGGCGGCCAGGAACGGCCAGTGCAGGAACGTCAGCCGTTCCCAGCGCTGCCGCATGACCGGCCGGTCAATGGTGAACGGGCAGGCACCCAAGATCTGTGTGGTCATGCCTTCAGTGTGCGGGGCGCTCACCTGGCTAGCCGATACCGATCAGGCCGGGCATCATGGCTTACGTTTACGGCATGGATGTGTCGCCTGAAGTCATCTACATCATCCGGCACGCGGAGAAGCCACTGAAGCCGCCGCTGTCCGGCGTTGACTATCAGGGCAGCAAGAACGAGCATTCGCTGCTGCCGCGCGGATGGCAGCGCTCCGGTGCTCTCGCGGCCCTGTTCCATCCAGAATTCGGACCGGCGCGAGCCGGCTTGCGGACACCGGATCTGCTGGTGGCCCCCTCCTGGGGGCATCCAGGCAAGACAGCCGCGCATAGGTCGTACCAGACCATCCAGGGCCTGAGTGAGCACCTGGATTTGCCGATCACATCACAGTTCGCCCAGGGGCAGGAACAGCAGCTGGTCGACAGCCTGGTGTGCAGCCAATCCGGAGTCGTGCTCATCTGCTGGGAGCACAAGCACATTCCGGTGATCGCGTCCGCGCTGCCGACCGTCGACGGAACCGCCATCCCGCGAAAGTGGCCGGGCCACCGGTATGACGTCATCTGGTCGTTTACTCTCGTCCCGGACTCCGATCCGGTCCGGTACACCTTCGGCCAGATTCCGCAGCAGCTGCTAGCCGGAGACGCCGGGACAGTGATCCCGGCAGGCGCTGGCGAGCCGGAAGACGACGACGGCGAGCACGAACATGGCAAGGGGTAATCCGGCATCCGATCACGCGATCACGCGATCACGCGATCACGCGATGATTTTGAGCGGGAAGCGCGTTCATGTCAAAGACACGACATGTCGTGTTGTGTGGGTGAGCCTGGGGCGTTGACCAGGCCCCGAGCCGTGAGAGGTGAGCGTAATGACCGGCTGGTATGCGGAGCGCAGGCCCGACAGGTCAGCCAGGGGCGTGATCGCCGTGACGCTGCTCGCGCTGCTGCTGGTGGCGGCCGTGCCGGTGGCCCTGCTGGCCGCCGTGATCATGATGATCCTGGGACACGTCGTCGGCGGGTTCGCGCTGTTCGGCGGCTCAGTCCTGGCTGCCGCCGTAGCTGTCCCGCTTGCGGGCATGAGCGGGATGCGGCACCTGCGCAAGCTGATCGCGAAGAGCGGTTTCGGTACCGTGCGGCTGGACGGCAACCAGTACACCGGGGCCGCCGCCGAGCCACCGGCCGCTGATTACACCAACGTCGTGCAGCTCGATCGCAGCGAGTACACCGAAGTGCGCTGACCTGACCCTCCCCTCCGGTCCGCGCAATCCGCCCGCGGGCCGTCAGGGAACCCCGGCCTGAACCACCACCCAACCGGTCACGAGGGACGGTTCGCTGCCCCGGCCAGGCTGGTCAGGCGAGGAGGACACGATGGGACCTGACCGGATGGGTCCGCACCAGGTGCGCTTCAGCTTCGATGGCACCCCGCTGGAGGCGTCACGTGGCATGACCATCGCCGGTGCGCTGCTGGCCAACGGGATCGTGTCCTGGCGCCGGAGCGGAGCTGACGGCCGGCCGCGGGGCGTCTTCTGCGGCACCGGGATCTGCTTCGATTGCCTGGTGGACGTGGATGACCGGCGTGCGCTGCGGGCCTGCCTGGTCCTGGTGCGGGACGGTGACAAGGTGCACACCAGCACGTCGCGGCGGGCCGCAGATTGAGCGGCGTCATCGATGTGGCCGTGGTCGGGGCCGGCCCCGCGGGCCTGGCCGCCGCGCTGACCGCTGGCAGCCTGGGCTGTGAGGTCACGCTGATCGACGCCGGGAGCGGGCCCGGCGGCCAGATGTACCACCACGGCATGCTGTTCCCCGGCAACGGCCAGGCGCGCCGCACGGGCGCGGAACATTTGCCGCCCAGTCTCGCCCGTATCCGGCAGGCCAGGCAGGTCCGCCACCTCGCCGCGACCTCGGTCTCGCGGGCCGCGCGGGACCACGCCGGCGTGGTGACCCTGTGGGTAGCCGGCCCGGAGGGCGGCGCCGAGACCACGGTAGAGGTCCGGGCAGTGGTGCTGGCCACCGGTGCGGCCGAGCTCGTGCTGCCGTTTCCCGGCTGGGACCTGCCGGGCGTGACCACCGCCGGCGCGGCCCAGGCCCTGCTGAAGAGCCAGGGTGTGGCCGTCGGCCGGCGGGTCCTGGTGGCAGGATCCGGCCCGCTGCTGCTCCCGGTCGCGGCCAGCCTGGCCGAGGCGGGAGTCCGCGTGGTCGCCGTGCTCGAGGCGACGGCCGCATCCGCCGGCCTGCCCCAGGCGGCGGGGCTGGCCGCGTTCCCCGGGCAGCTGCCGGAGGCCACTGGCCACGCCGCGACGCTGGCTGGCCACGGTGTGCCGGTACACGCCGGGTACGCGGTGGTCGCCTGCCAGGGCGCCGAACGGGTCGAGCGGGCCGTGATCGCCCAGCTGGATCGGGACTGGCGGCCGGTACCTGGCTCGCGGCGGGAGGAAACAGTGGACGCCGTGCACGTGAGCTTCGGCTACTCGCCGTCGCTGGAACTGCCCCGCGCGCTGGGCTGCGCCACGATCCAGCACGCGTCGCGGCCGGCCGCGGCGGTGGTATGCGACGCCAGCCTGGCCACGTCGGTGCCCGGGGTATTCGCCGCCGGTGAGTTGACCGGGACCGGCGGTGCGCACGTCGCCGAGCTGGAGGGGGACCTGGCGGGCACGTCCGCCGCGCGCTACCTGGGCCGGCTGACCCGGATGCATACGCGGCCCGCAGCAGGACGCTGCAGGCCCAGCTGGAGGATGCCCGGCGGCTCGCAGCGCGGCTCGACGAGGCCTACCCGCTGCGGCCCGGCTGGCTCGAATGGCCCAACGCCGGCACCATCGTCTGCCGCTGCGAGGAGACCCCCTGGCCGCAGATTGGCGCGGCGGTGGCGGGTGGCTCGCGGGACGTGCGCGCGGTCAGCGAGGTGACCCGCTGCGGCCTGGGCTACTGCCGCGGGCGCGTCTGCGCAGGCGCTGCAGTACGCGGTTTCTGCGGCCGCCGGCCGGTCGCTGGCCGAGGTCGCCAGCCTGCACGGCACCTGAGCACCCACCTCGTGATGCAGTGGAAACTGGACTCTGCCGAGCCTGCCCATTACCCCGAGGGGATGCATGAAGACCGAGGAGCTCATCGAGCGGTACCCTCGCCTGTTTCACCTCGCCGAGGCCGGGTCGTGGCCGGCGATCGCGGCGCACGGCCTGCTCCCAGCCGCCGAGATCGTCTCGACCTCGGGTCTTGGCCCGGCTGAGCAGCACGCGATCCTGAGCCGTCCGCGCGCCGCCGGCTGCCGATTGATCATCCGCTGCTTGGCCCGGTGGTGATCCGCGACCAGACGCCGCTGCGGGCACACATCCTGGAGAAGGTCCTGCACGGCATGACCACGGAGCAATGGCTCGGCACGCTCAACGAGCGCGTGTTCTTCTGGCTGCATCCCCAGCGCCTGAATCAGCTTCTGGCCGCCCGGCGCAACCGGGCCGGCCGCATGACGTCCTCACCGTCGATACCGCCAGCCTCGTTGGCCGCTACCACGACCGCATCCGGCTGTCCGCCGTCAACTCCGGCGCCACGCTGTTCCCGGGAGCGCCCGCGCGCGGGCCGCTCACCTTCGCCGCGATCGAGGACTACCCGTACGCCGAGCGGCTGCGCCGCCGCACCCCGCACACCGCGGTCGTCGAGCTGGCCGTCCTCGGCGGTGTACCGGATATCGCCGATCACGTCGTCAGCGTGCAGCGCCGCCTCGCGGCTGTGGTCATCGCCGACCTATGGACCGCGGCGGGGTCGCGAACGGCGATGTCAGCGGCTCCGCCTTCTCCGGGAGGCTGAAGCTGCCTGCCCGTAGCTGGGACAGCGGCCGTCATCTCGGTCAGCGCAAGTCGCGCCGGCCGCGGTGGCTGGCCCGCCGGCGTTCCCGGCCGGCCCGCCGGTCCAGCAGAGCGCCGGCCAGGGCCCCGGCGGCATCGGCGGCCGCGTGGCCGGCTTCGGCCGCCCTGGACGGTCCCGGGCTGCGGGTGGGCAGCCTTGCGCCGTCCGCTTCCGGCGGCAGCGACGCCGGGACCGGTCCCGCGGCCGCCCGGCCACGGCCCGCGGCCGGGCGGCCCGGCTCCGGATCGCCATCACGGCGACCCGGGTCAGCACCATGGCCAGGGCCATGAAGATGAGGGCGTCGGTGAGGGCGTTGGAGGTGACGTGATGGCTGGCCATCCACCGCCCGAGCGGCGCGGCGAACCAGTGCGACGAGCCGTAGGTGAAGACGGTCCTCGCCGCCATGACCGCGGCCCATACCAGGGCGTAGCCCAGGCCGGCCCGGGTGGCGGGCCTGCCGGTCTGCGGGCTCAGATACACCTGCATCAGCCCCATCGCGAGCAGGGCGATCAGCAGCCCGGCCACGGTGAGCAGCACCTCCAGGGCCAGGCAGGCCCCGGCGGTGGCGGTGCCCTTGATGAAGAACGGGATGATGATCAGGGAGGTGATCAAGGGCCGCAGCAGGCGGAACTTGGTGATCTTGCGGTGCCGGCCGAGGTCCGATTCGAGCACCACCGCCAGGACAACAACATTGATGAGCACAGCCTGCAGGAGCATCGCGGACCCTTCCTGGCCTTGAGTGCAGCAGCACAGATCGTTTCGCTATGCAGCTCTGAAGATCTATCTTTAAAGCTGCACCTTAATAGATGTATTTCGCCACCCGGCCGCAGCGGTACCGTGGCATCTTGTGAAGGTGGTGGAGTTGATCTGGCTCGGGCAGCAGATCACTGAGGTCAGGCGCCGGCAGCTGCAGGCCAATGCCCCCGGTGTCCCCCGGCACGAGCTGGTGGTGATGTCCGATCTGATCGAGAACGCGCCCAGCACGATCACGGACATCGTCCAGCGGACCGGCTACGTGCAGAGCCGGGTGTCGGCCGCCGTGGCCAGCCTGGCCGGCCGGGGGTGGGTGCGGACCGAAGCGGACCCGTCCGATGGCAGGCGGACCGTCGTGGTCGTCCCCGAGCAGATCCTGGCCCGCTCCCAGGAGTTCCAGCAGGGTATCGAGCGCCGGCTCGCCGACGACCTGCTCGACGGCGTGCCCGGCCCCCGGCGCCCCGAACTGATGTCGGCGCTGGAGGAGCTGCTCGCGGCGTTGCGCGAGCGGAATCAGCAGGCCCCGGCGTAAGGCAAGCCCCGGCCCGTCACGGACGTCGGCGGGCGGCGGCCGTCGCCGCGGTCAGTGCTGCGCTGGGCCGCGGTCCGGGGCGAGTTCGCTAATCAGGTCGTCGATGCCGGTCGCCGCGGGCATGCTCGTGCCGCGGGCGATGGCCTGCCGCCAGGTCTGTTCGGTGTCGGCGACGAGTTTTGTCATGGCCAGGACTGTCGCGAGGTGCTCCTTTGGCACCACGACGAGGCCGCTGGCGTCGCCGCGGATCACATCCCCGGGCCGGACGGTCACCCCGCCGCACTGCACGACGACGTTGATCGCCCCCGGTCCCTGGTTCGATCCCGTCGCGGGGTGAGCGCCCACGGCGAATGTCGGCAACCCCACCTCGTCGAGACCGTCGAGGTCGCGGACGGCACCGTCAACGACCAGCCCGTCGCAGCCGAGGTCGGCCAGAGCCTGGCCGGCGATGTCACCGATCACCGCCGCATCCGGCCGGCCACCGCCGTCGACCACCAGCACGTCACCCGCCTGGATCAGGTCCGCCGCCTTCAGCACGTACAAGATGTCGCCTGGCTTGGTCCACACGGTCACCGCCGGGCCGCACAGCTGCGTGCCGCCGGCCAGGTGAGACAGCGGCGGGGAGACGATCCCGACGGGACCTCCGCAGTCGGCGATCTGCGTCGTGGCGAATTCCCGCAGCGCGGTCACCAGCGATCTCTCCGGCCGTTCCGCGACCTGGTGGATCGCCCACTGCTCGGGATGGGACTTGCTCACCTGTGTCTCCCTGACCTGGCACATCACCGATGCCGGCCTACGGCCGTCGTTGCGACCCTACCTTCCGCCGCTTGCGCGGCCACCGGAGACCGGCCCGGGACCTTGGGTCGCCAGAACTGCCCGGTTGCGGGAGGGTGATGACGGCCTGCACTGGCAGGTGGTCGCTGGGGTACTGGCCCTGGTCGCGGTAGGTGTTGATGGCGGCGTACCTGGTGCTGACATCGGGTGAGGTGAGGATCCAGTCGATGCGCACGCCGCCTGGGACTGGCGGCTGGTAGCCGTGCCAGGTGGCGTAGTGCTCACCTCGCTGCGTGGCGTGGGTCCACGAATCGACCAGGTGTCCCGCGTTGAGCATCGTGTCGTAGACACTCGTGCCCGGCGTCGCGGGCGCGTTGAAGTCGCCGGTGACGATGCGCGGCAGCGCTGGGTCGAGCCGGCTGGTCAGATACCTGGTGAGCTGAGTCGCGGCGCGCCGGCGCGCGACCTCGCTCCGGTTGTCCAGGTGCGTGTTAAGGGCATAGAACATGCTGGCGGTGCCCTGGACGCCGAACCGCACGCAGGTCACCATGCGCGGCGAGCCGGCACGTTCCTTCTTCCTCCTGAAGTTGTCCGTGGATCCGATCGTGCTGGGGGTCTCGGAAAGCCAGAAATGGTCGTATTCAAGCGGGGTGAGCCGGGCCGTGTCATAGAAGATGGCCGCGAATTCACCGCGGCTGCCTCCTTCGCGGCCCGTGCCGATCCACGCGTATCCCGCGCCTAGGTCCTGCTCGATGTCGCGCAGCTGGTGGTAGAGGCCCTCTTGGGTGCCGATGAGGTGCGGGGCCTCGCCGCGCAGCAGCTTGCGGATGACAGGGCGGCGCTCGGCCCAGGAATGCGGGGCGCTCGCACTGGCGTAGCGGAGATTGAACGTCATGACGTCCAGCGGAGCTATCTCGTCGAAGTGGCTACTTGCCGGCATCGGGCCGCCTTCCTGCGTCACCGGACCCTCCTTCCCGCCGCAGGCACCAGGCCGGGGCGATGGCCGGGGACGTCAGTAAGCGACGTTCGCGGCGTCGAGCAGCGCGTGCAGCGACCCGGCAGACAGCGCGGCGATCTCCGCCGCGCTGCGAGCGACGTTGCGCGGCGAGAACACCTCCGGACTTACCTGACGCAGCGCGTCCATGCCGGCCAGGGCCTGCACGATCTCGGTCAGCGGGAACTCACCGGTGCCCGGCCAGCCCCGGTCGAAGCAGTTCTCTTCCAAGGTCACGCAGGCCGGCAGCCGCAGGGGGCCATCGTTGAGTTGCACGCAGTGAATCCGTTCTCCCGGGATCTCCGTGAGCATGTCCAGGGTCGATCCGCTGCGAACGTAGTGCAGGATGTCGAAAACGATCCCGCCGTTCGGCCGGCCCGCGGAAGAGACAATCGACCACGCCTGGCGGAGCGTCTTGACGCCCCACATGGGAAGGTTTTCCAGATCGCACGTGACGCCGTGCCGGGCCGCAAGGTCGCAGGTGGATGCGTAATGCTCGATGACCTCGTCCGCCGGGTAGATGCCGTCGGCGAAGGTGGCGTTCAGGCTGCAGTAGGTGATGCCGAGCTGGGTGCACAGATCGAAGAACTCAGTGGCCCCGATGTCGAAGTTGTCGATGTAGGAGGCGTCCATGTTGGTCGGGAGCCACCGCGGGTTCCAGTTGCTGAGGGGATCCAGGCGGGTGATGGCCACGTCGTTCTCCGCGGCGATCTCGAGCATGTCCGCGGGCCGGAGCCCAGCCTGGATTGTGTCTCGTGTCTCGTGCGGATGCAGTGACAGCTGACCGAAACCGGCCAGCTTCGTGGCGTGGATTTTGCCGCGGAAATCGAGGTGGCGGACGTTGGCGAACGGCATGACCAGGGGATCGTGGACGCGCTTGGCGGCCACCGTGGTTACGTCACCATCTGCCGGGTGCATCCGCTGTCCTTTCGCCGGCCTCGGGTTCACGGCAGTTCGTCGTCCGTCATCGACAGGATCGGCTTGATGACCCGACCGCCTTCCATGTCGGCGATGGCGCGCTGGATCTCGGCGAACCGGTAGTGGCGCACGAGCTTGTCGACCGGAAATCGTCCCTGCCGGTACAGCTCGATCAGGTGCGGAACGAGCTTGTGTGCTTCGGCGTCGCCCTGGATCGTCCCGCGGACGGCCCGGCCGTTGAGCAGAGCGGTCATGTCCAGGCTGGTCCGGGTGCCGGCCCGGGCGGCGCCCGCGATCACGACGGTCCCCGTCATGGCGAGCGAGTCCAGCGCGGCGGCGACGACGTCCGGATGCCCCGTGGTGTCAAAGATGTAATCGGCACCGGTTCCGGTGAGCCGCGCGATGGCGTCCCGGGCCCCGGGATCGCAGGCATCGGCCGTGTGTGTCGCGCCGAGCCCGGATGCCGTTTCCAGCCGCTCGGGGTTCGTGTCGACCGCGATGATCTGTTCCGCGCCCAGATGAGACGCCATCATCACGGCGGCCAGCCCGACGGTCCCGGCCCCCAGGACCGCCACGCGCGAGCCGGGCCTCAGGTCCATGACGTTCAGGACAGATCCTGCGCCGGTCGACACCCCGCAGCCGAAGGCGGGCGCGAGCGGCAACGGCAACTCGCGGTCGAGAATTACGGCTGAGTTGGCGGTGGCCAGCGTGTGTGAGGCGAACGAGGACTGCTGGAAGATGTGACCGCTGACCCGCGTCCCGTCATTACCCCGTCGCCATCCCGAGGAACCGTCGAGACGTGCCCCGCCGAAGGACAATGCGAAGCCGTGCTCGCAGTAGGCCATCGACCCGCGCACGCAATTCGGGCACTGCCCGCAGAACGGGTACGTCAGCAAGACGTGGTCACCGATGCTTACGTCGGCAACCGCGCGGCCGACGGCGGTGACCACCCCGGCGCCTTCGTGTCCCGGGATGACCGGGAAGTCTGGAACCGGGTATCCGCCGTCGCGGATATGGAGATCGGTGCGGCAGATGCCGGTGGCCGCGACGCGGACCGCAATCTCGTTGGGGGCGGGCTCGTCAAGGTCGAACTGCTCGATCCTCAGCGCTGCTCCGCGGCTGGGGACTACGGCGGCTGTGCTCTTCAACGCGCTTCCTCTCCTGGCTGCCCTCCAAAACCTAAGCCGCCGCGCCACCGGGGACAACGCCGGCATCGCCGCCCGGCACACGGTGCGACCGCAGTCTTCGGCATCCGCCAGCCGCGAGATCCGCAGAATCTGGACCAAACCTGGCCGTTGTGGCCGCCTTGCGGCAGGGCACCACACGGTTTATCGTGTCGATATATCGCAGCGATATATGACGGGGTAGTGCCAGGGAGGCAGCGACATGGCCGGTGAGCAGCTGTATGACACCATCGGGGCCACTTACACCGCGACGCGGCGCACCGAGCCACGGATCGCCGCCAGGGGCTGGGCTGCGCTCGGCGATGCGCGGACCGTACTGAACGTCGGAGCTGGCACCGGCTCCTACGAGCCTCCCGGCCGCGACGTCACCGCGGTGGAGCCATCAGCACTCATGCGTGCGCAGCGCCCCCCAGGCGCAGCACCGTGCGTGGCCGCGGCCGCGGAAAGCCTCCCGTTCGGGGACCAGTCCTTTGACGCCGCGATGGCGTTTTCCACCGTCCATCACTGGCAGGACCCGATCGCCGGGCTGCGCGAGATGCGGCGGGTGGCTCGCCGCGTGGTGGTCTTCACACACGACACCACCCAGGCCGGATGGTGCCGCCGGTTCTGGCTTACTCGCGACTACCTGCCCGAGGTCGCCGGCCTCCTCGCCGGCCGCCCGTCGCTGGCCGAGATGGCCCACACGATCGGAGCCCGGACAGAGCCGGTGCTGGTTCCGTGGGACTGTGCCGACGGATTCTTCGAGGCCTACTGGCGTCGGCCCGAGGCGTACACCGACGATCGCGTGCGCCGCGGGGTATCGGTCTGGGCAAGGGTTGGGCCGCAGGCCGAGCAGCGGGCCGTGCGCCGCCTCCATCAGGACCTTGCATCCGGCCGGTGGGCCGAACGCAACCGCGATCTCGCCGGCCTCGATGCAGCGGAGCTCGGCCTTCGCCTGCTCGTGGCCTGAGCCCCCGCCGTAGGCTGGGTACAGGTTGGAGTCGTCGCGGCAGTGGAACTCGGAAACGGGGTTTCGCCGTTAAGCAACACCCGGAAAAGGGATCGCTCATGGTCACCGTCGGAGGCGCAGCCCAGTACCACCGTCTGGTTCGCCTTCCGGCTGAGCGAGACGACCTACGGCGCATTCGCCGTGTTCGCTGAGGCTCCGTCATTCGACACAGTCGACGTGCTCGAAGCCAGGCTCTGACCCACGGGCCGGTAGCCACGACGAGGGCGCGCAGGGATTCTGGCCGGTGCGGACGCGCTTCTAGACTGGCCAGGTGAGCATCGCCCTGACCCTGCTCGCCGACGTGCGCTGGCGGGGGAGACCGGTCGCGGGCGATCGCCCGCAGGCGCTGCTCGCAGCTCTCGCGGCCCGTGACTCCCGTCCGGTGCGGTCAGCCGAGCTGATCGAGCTTGTCTGGGGAGAAGACGCGCCGAGCAACGGCCTGAAGAGCCTGCAGGTGCTGGTGTCGCGGGCCAGGAACGCGTGCGGTGCGGACGTGATCGTCCGCGACGGGGCCGGGTACCGGTTGGGCGCCGGGCCGGGTGAGGTCGACAGCGCCCGGCTCGCGGAACTCGTGCGCGCCGCCTCGGCCGTGCTCGACCGGGACCCGGCCGCCGCCGGGGAGCTGGCGACCGAGGCCCTGGCGCTGACCTCCGGCCTGCCCGGGACAGCTGACTCCGGCGACGGCCCGCTCGCGGAGGTCCGGCGGGCCGCCGCCGCGGATGCGGCCGCGGCGCGGGTGATCCTGGCCCGGGCGTCCAGCCGGGCGGGTGGGCACGCGGCCGCGCTCCCGGTGCTCGCGGCGGCGCATGCGCAGTGGCCCCAGGACGAGCCGCTGCTGGCGGACCTGCTGTGTAGCGAGGCCGCGGTAATCGGCCCGGCGGCAGCGCTCGAGCGTTTCGAGCGGTACCGCGTGGACCTGCGGGAGCGGCTCGGCGCGGATCCCGGCGAGCTGCTGCAGCGCACGCACCGGAGCCTGCTCGCGCTGGACCGCCCGGTCCGCCGGGGAGTGCGTTACGAGGCGACCGAGCTGATCGGCCGGGATGCCGACCTGGCCCAGCTGCGGGCCCTGATGGCCAGTGCGCGGGTGGTATCCATCGTCGGCGCCGGGGGGCTGGGCAAGACACGGCTGGCGCATGCGCTCGCCCGGGACGCGACGCAGCCGGTTGTCCACTTCGTCGAGCTGGCCGGCGTCACCGCGGCCGAGGACGTCGCAGTCGAGGTCGGGTCCGTGCTCGGTGTCCGCGACTCGGTCAGCGGCCGCCGGGCCCTGACCGCCGAGCAGCGGGCTGACATCAGGGCGCGGATCGCGCAGCGGCTCGCGCAGTCCCCGAGCCTGCTGGTCCTGGACAACTGCGAGCACCTGATCGAGGCAGCCGCGGAGCTCACCGCCTTCCTGATCTCGGCGGCGCCCGACCTGCGGGTGCTCACTACCAGCCGTGCTCCGCTCGCGATCGCCGCCGAGCGCGTCTACCTGCTGGGTGAACTCCAGACGGGCGACGCGGCGCAGCTGTTCCGCGAGCGGGCCGTCGCCGCGCGGCCGAGCGTCCGTCTCACCGAGCAGACCGTGGCCGGCATCGTCAGCCGGCTTGACGGCCTGCCGCTGGCGATCGAGCTCGCCGCGGCCCGGGTGCGCGCCATGTCGGTCGAGGAGATCGACCGCCGGCTCGAGGACCGGTTCGCGCTGCTGCGCGGCGGCGACCGCAGTGCTCCCGACCGGCATCAGACCCTGCTCGCGGTCATCGAGTGGTCCTGGAACCTGCTGGACGCCGGCGAGGAGCGCGCGCTGCGGCGGCTGGCGCTGTTCCATGACGGTTTCACGCTCGAGGCGGCGGAGACCGTGCTGGGCGCCGGCGCCTTCGACGCGGTCCGCGGCCTGGTCGACCAGTCGCTGCTGAGCGTCACGGAGGCTCCGGCCGGGATCCGCTACCGGATGCTGGAGACGGTGCGCGAGTTCGGCCGGATACAGCTCGCGCGGGCCGGTGAGGACGCCAGTGCCCGCGCCGCCCAGCGCGGCTGGGCCGCCGGTTACGCGTCCGTCCATCAGGCGGCCATCACGGGTCCCGCCCAGTTCGCGGCCATCGACGCGCTCGCCGCCGAGGAGACCAACCTGGCCGACGAGCTGCGCGGCGCGATCGCCGACGGGGACCGCGACTCTCTCGTGCAGCTGCTCGCCGCGCTCGGGCTGTTCTGGACGATGCGCGGCGAGCACCTTCGGCTGATCGCCCTGGCCGGGGCGGTCGCCGAGGCGATCCGTGAGTGGCTGCCCCCGCCGGACCTGGCGAACGCCGCCCGGGCTGCGGTCGCGGTCACCGTGAACAACTCGATGATGATCGGCGGCGGCGAGGCTGACGGCCCGATGATGGACCTGCTGCGCCAGCTCGGCCCCGGCCCCGGCGGCAACGTGTACCTCTCGGGCCTGGTCCGGGTGCTGCTCGAGTACGGGTCGGTCGAGGCCGGCAGCTTCCCGCGCCGGCTGGCGGCCGGCGCCACCGACTGGGCCGGCACCCCCCGGTTTCTTGAGCGGCTGGCGGTGCTCGCCGCCGACCCCGACCGGCACACCGCGGTCGTCGCCAGCCAGTGGCTGGGTCACGAGCGTGAGAACGCCGGCGATCCGGCCGGCGCGATCGAGGCCGCCCAGCGCGTCCTGGCCCTGACCCGCGACGAGGACGGCCCGTGGTCTCGCGCGATGCCGCATGGCCTGCTGGCCGAGCTGACCATGCACGTCGGGGATTACCCGGCGGCGGTCGAGCATGCCCTGACCGCCCTGCCGGTGATGCAGCGGATCGGTGCCAGTGATGACGAGCTGCAGCTGCGCACCCTGCTGGTGTTCTGTGCGATCGGCGAGGGACGGCTCGCGGACGCGGCGGACGAGCTCGGCCGGATGGATCAGGTCAGCCAGAGCGCGACGGCGTTCGGCGGGGCCGCCTTCCAGGAGGTGGGCCGGGCCGAACTGGCGCTCGTCTCCGGCGACCTCAGTACCGGCCTGGAGATATACCGGGAGCGCACGATCCGGATGCGCGAGATGCAGCTGCCCGGAATCACCCGCACCGGAATGGAACCGTGGGCGCTGTTTGGTGAGGCGATGGCGCTGAGCGCACACGCCCGCTACGCGGCCGGTGAGGACGTCGCGCACGGGGAGGAGCTGTTCGGCGCCAGCCGGGCCGGCGCGCTGCGGCTCATGAGCCTCGATAACCCGCACCTGGACTACCCGGCCTCCGGGCTGGTGCTGTTCGCCCTGGGTGCGTGGAGCCTGCTGCGCGCGGCCGCCCCGGCCTCCGATGCGCTGCGGCTGCTCGCCCTGGCCGACCGGTTCGCCTATAACCGCATGGTCCCCACGATGCGATGGGAGCGGATCACGCCCGCCGCCGAGGAAGCCGCGCCCGGCCTGCTCGTCCGGTTGCAGGCGGAGTACCGGGACTGCCCGCAGCCGGACCTGCTGACGCAGGCCCGGCTGGCGGTGGAGCGGCTTCCCGGCTTAGGCCGGCGCGCCCCCGCGGATCGCCGGCCCGCCGGATCTGGGCCGCTACATGTGCTTGCGGTAGCTCCGCACCGAGAGCGGCGCGAAGATCGCGATCACCACCAGGCCCGCGAGCAGCGTCCAGCCCGCCTCGCTGGTGACGATGCCCTGGTTAGCCAGGGCGCGGGTAGCCGACACCAGGTGTGAGACCGGGTTGACCTTTACGAAGGCCTGCAGCCAGCCCGGCAGGGTGGTCACCGGCACGAACGCGTTGGACAGGAAGGTCAGCGGGAACAGGAACAGGAACGAGATCCCCTGCACGGCCCGGGCGCTCTTGGCGATGGTGCCGATGTAAGTGAAGATCCAGGCCAGTGCCCAGCCGGTGAAGATCGCCAGCACGATCGCGCCGAGCACTCCGAGCACGCCCCCGCCGGGGCGGTAGCCGATGACCACGCCCATCACGAACGTCAGCCCGGCGGCGATCAGGTAGCGCACCAGGTCCGCGACCATCGGGCCGGCCAGCGGGGCGATCCGGGCCATCGGCAGCGCCTTGAACCGGTCGAAGACCCCCTTTTCCATGTCCTCGCGCAGCTGCACGCCAGTGGACATGCAGGTGGTCAGCACGGTCTGGGCGACGATGCCGGGAATCAGCAGCGGCAGGTAGCTGTGCACGCCGCCGGCAATCGCGCCGCCGAAGATGTAGGCGAACATCGCGGTGAACAGCAGCGGCTGCAGCGTGACATCGAAGAACTGCTCCGGGTTGCGCCGCATCTTCTTCAGTGCGCGCCAGGCCATGATCAGCGTCTGGCTGACCGTGTCGATGATCGTGGTGTGCGGGCGGGTGCGGGCTACCGCGGCGGCCGGGTCAACGGTGCGCAGCGGGGCAGGGTCGGCGGACACCGGGTCTGCGGTGGTGATGGTACTCACTGGACCTCCAGAACGGTCTCGTGGCCGGCCTCGGCTCCGGAACGGTGGGTTACGGCTGGATCCGGGCCGTCGTCGGCGTCGGCGCCGTGACCGGTGATCGCGAAGAAGACCTCGTCGAGGGTCGGTTTGTCCACGCTCACCGAGGTGATCGCCACCCCCGACTGGCGGAACCCGATCAGCACGTCGGCGGCCCGGTCGGCGGTGTCGAGCGGCACGTTCATCCGCCCCGACTCGGGTGTCAGGACGGGGTCCGTGCCCGCGATCTCCCGGACGATCTGCCGGGCCAGTTCCTGATCGGCCCCTTTGGCCAGCTGCACTTGCAACGCCGAGTTCCCGACCGAGGCTTTGAGCTCGTCGGGTGTGCCCTCTGCTACCTTGCGGCCCCGGTCGATGACCGCGATCCGCCCGGCGAGCTGATCGGCCTCGTCGAGGTACTGGGTGGTGAGCAGGACCGTGCAGCCCTCGGTGACCAGGCCGCGGATTGTGTCCCACATCTGCCCGCGGGTGCGCGGGTCAAGGCCCGTGGTCGGCTCGTCCAGGAAGATCAGTGGCGGCCGGGTGATCAGGCTCGCCGCGAGGTCCAGGCGGCGGCGCATCCCGCCGGAGAACTGCGCGATCGGCTTGTCCGCCGCTTCGGTCAGGCCGAACTGCGCCAGCAGGCGCTTCGCGGCGGCGCGCGAGTCGGACGACCGCAAGCCCTGCAGCCGGCCGAACATCCACAGGTTCTCGGTCGCCGTCAGATCCTCGTCCACCGATGCGTACTGGCCGGTGATGCCGATCAGCTGGCGGATGCGGTGCGGCTCGCGGGTAACGTCCACGCCGAAGATCCGGGCCTGCCCGGCGTCGATCGGCAGCAGGGTGGCGAGCATGCGCAGGGCCGTGGTCTTCCCCGCGCCATTGGGGCCAAGGACGCCGAAGATCTCGCCCTGGCCTACCTGAAGGTCGATTCCGTCGACCGCGCGGAGCTGACCGAAGGTCTTGACCAGGCCGGCGGCGTCAACGGCTGCTGTAGCTGTCATGCCGAGAACGGTAAGGTGCCCCGGCTTCACCGCGGCTACACGGCGGTATCACCGGCGACTGGCCGAGTAGGCGCTCGTTACCTGCGGCGGAAGCGGGCACCGGAGCCCGTTCGGCATCCGGTTGTTGCTGACGGCCGGGTGAAACGTGGGCGCACCGGCTCGGGCCACCGAGCAGAGGCCCTTGACGAGGCGGCCCCCGGTGCCGCATAGTCCTAACCATGGTTGGTTCGCCTAATCGCGATAGGAAAGCCGAACGCCGTGAGGCAACTCGGCGGGAGATCCTCGCGGCGGCGTGGGAGATTGCCCACGAGAACGGGCTGCTCAGCGTCACGCTGCGGGAGATCGCGGCCCGGATCGGGATGCAGTCGCCTTCGCTGTACTCACACTTCGCGTCCAAGAACGCCATCTACGACGCGATGTTCGGGCAGGCGTGGCGGGACTTCCGTGTGGTGCTGGACCGGCACACGCCATCGTTTCCCGCCGATCCGCGCGGGCGGCTGCTGGCGCTGGCGACGACGTACTTCGACTTCGCCGTCGCCGACCTGGAACGGCATCAGCTGATGGACATGCCGCTGCTGCGTGACTTCACGCCGAGCCAGGAGGCCTACCGGCCCGCGGTGGAGTGCTACGAGATCATGCGGTCGGTCCTGGCCGACATCGGTATCAGCAGCCAGGCGGACCTCGACATGTACACCGCCCTGGCCGGCGGCTTCGTTAACCAGCAGCTGGCCAATGACCCCACGGGCAATCGCTGGCGGGTCCTGCTGCCGCGGGCGCTGGCCCTGTTGGCCGACGACCTGGGCCTGCCCGCCCAGCCACTCTCGCCTAGGAGGAAGACATGAAGCCCCGGACCCCGGCCCTGGACCGCAGGACCGCGATGCGGCTGGCCGCCACGGAGTATCAGCGCTGCGCGGAATTGCTGCAATCACTCGATACCCAGGCGTGGGCGGTGCCGACGGCCTGCCCCGCGTGGGACGTCCGCCAGATGGCGGCGCACATGCTCGGCATGGTGGAGATGGCGGCCTCGATCCGCGAAGGCGGCCGGCAACGGCGCGCGGCCACCGTCAGCGGGAACATCGACGTCGACCGCCTGACCGCGCTGCAGGTCAATGAGCGCGCGAGCTGGTCCGGGCCGGCGATCAGCGACCGGTTCGCCGCGCGTGCCGCCAAGGCGGTCACCGGACGCCGGCTGACGCCGGGGTTCATCCGGCGCCGGACGATGATCGGCGGAGTGATCAACGGCGTCGAGGAGCCATGGACGCTGGGATACCTCATCGACGTCATCTTGACCCGTGACCCCTGGATGCACCGGCTAGACATCTGTACCGCCCTGAACCGGCCACCGCGCCTGACGGCCGATCACGACAAGGTCATCGTCGCGGACGTGGTCAGCGAGTGGGCGGACCGGCACGGCAAGGACTTCACCATGCGCCTGACCGGGCCGGCCTGCGGCACCTGGGCGGTCGGCACCGCAGGCCCGCGCATCGAACTCGACGCCGCCGGTTTCTGCCGGGTGATCGCGAAACGCCCTGGCCCGGCCGACTTCACCGAACTCATGAGCACCGAAGTCCCCTTTTAGCACCGGCGGGAGCCAGCCATGACCACCACCCATCACTATGACGTCATCGTCGTGGGAGCCCGGTGTGCCGGATCCCCGACAGCAATGCTGCTGGCCCGCCAGGGTTACCGGGTCCTTCTCCTCGACCGGGCCACCTTCCCCAGCGACACGATCTCGACTCACGTCATCCAGCCGACCGGGATCGCCGCGCTGAACCGGTGGGGACTTCTCGGCCAGCTCCTGGCGACCCAGTGCCCGCCGGTCGGCACCTACGCGTTCGACTTCGGCCCCGTCACCATCGCGGGTGCGCCCGGTACCGACGACTCGCCGGTCGCCTACGCGCCACGCCGCACCGTCCTGGACAACCTGCTGGTCGGCGCCGCCGCCGAGGCGGGAGCCGAGGTGCGCGAGGGATTCACCGTCGACGAAGTCCTCACCGACGGCGGCCGGGTTACCGGCATCCGCGGTCACGGCCAGGGCGGCCGGGCCGTCTGTGAGCACGCGCGGGTGGTGATCGGGGCGGACGGCCTGCACTCGGCCGTGGCGGCCGCCACCAGACCACAGCACTACCACGACAAGCCGCCACTGCTGTGTGGCTATTACGCGTACTGGAGCGGCCTGCCGATGGCCGGGCGATTCGAGAACTACATCCGGCCCTCTCGCGGCTGGGGGGTCTGTCCCACCCATGACGGCCTCACCGTCGTGGTAGTCGGCTGGCCGCACGCCGAGTTCGCCGCGAACAAGACCGACGTCGAAGGCAACTACCTGAAGGCCTTCGATCTGGCGCCAGAGTTCGCCGAGCGGATCCGTGCCGCCCGCCGCGAGACGCGCATCGTCGGCACCACCGTTCCCAACTACTTCCGCCAGCCCTACGGTCCCGGCTGGGCCCTGGTGGGCGATGCCGGCTACAACAAGGACCCCATCACCGCGCAGGGTATCTCGGACGCCTTCCGGGACGCCGAACTGTGCGCCACCGCGCTGGACCACGCGCTGTCCGGCAGCCGCCCCTTCGGGGAATCGATGAGCGGCTACCAGGCGGCCCGGGACCAGCACGTCCTGCCGATGTACGAGTTCACCACCCAGCTCGCCACCCTCCAGCCTCCACCAGAAGAACTCCGTCAGTTCCTCACCGCCATTCACGGCAACCAGGAGGCCATGGACGGCTTCGCACGGACCAACGCCGGCGTGACGTCACCGGCGGACTTCTTCTCCGAAGAAAACGCCGGGCGCCTCTTCGCCGCATCCCGTGCCGCGGCCGCGCCCTGAGGAAATCCCCCTCAGGCGCTTCTGCCGGGCTGGCCGGCGAGGTGCTAGCCCGGTCGGCTCGCGTCGGGTTCGCCAAACGCCCACGCCACCATCAGCGGCAGCTCTTCCCGCCAGAACGCGCCACCGTGCGATCCGGCGCGCTCGGTCATCACGACGTCGGCGCCGGCATCGCGCAGCGCGGTCGCCCACCGGGTGGCGTTCTCACGGAAGAACGGCTCCCGGGTGCCTGCGACGAGGTACGCGCGCGGAAGCGGACTTGGCATGACGCCAGGCGGCTTGTAGCCGCCGCCAGGCGAGCCGCAGAAAATCGCGCCGTAGACGTCCGGATGCCGGAGCCCGATGGCCAGGGCCAGCTCCCCACCCGCCGAGACACCGAACACCGCGGTGCGCCCGGGGGGCATCCCGATCCCGAACCGCGCTTGCACCCATGCCCGGACGTCCTCGACGAAGAATTTCTCGTGGGCCGCGAACCGCTCCGGCTCAAAGCCGGGGGAGTACTCGTGGATCCGCTGCATCTCATCGGGCAGCCGGTGGGCACCGGCGATCATCGTCGGCGGCACGCCGGCCGCCTCGAAGGATTCGCCCCATTGCGGGATCAGCTGGCCGTCCCCAGCGAACACGACTGCCTCGGCCGGAACCGGCGGGACATACACCGTGACCTGCCGGCCGCCGTCGTACCCGAGGGTCTCGGTAATGAGCTCGCCCGCAATCGACGGCATCCTCGTTCCCTTTCCTGTCATGGCAGGCCGCCCGGGAGTCGCGGGCTCTTAAGGGCGCACGGTAACAGCTGGCTGTTTCGGCCAGGCAGCGTGGCCCCGCCAGCCGCCGTATGCGCCGGGCTCATCACTCCCGACCCGCGCATCACGTCCTGATGCGGCTGCCGGGCCGCCATGATGCCGTCAGCCGTTGCGCGTGCCCGCTGGGCCGCCGCGCGGGCGATGTCGGCCGACAGGCCAGTGTGGTTAGCCGCGTCCAGGAGGCGGTCCATGGTCGCGGCGTCGAGGTGGGCGGTGACCCGCGGATCGCGTTTGATGGCGTCGGTAAAGGTGGTGCCGTCGGCCCGGGCGGCGTCGTAGACGACCTCGTGCGCGACTTGCCGGCCGATCGCCCGGCCCAGCCCGAGCATGACCGCCTCGGAGCTGATCATGCCGCCGGACAGGCCGAGGTTGGCACGCATCCGGGCCGGGTCCACCTCGAGCCCGGACACGATGACCTCGAGCCGGACGAGCAGGTCACCGGTCAGTTCGCAGGCACGCTGCACAGCGTCGTCGATCATCGCGGAATGCGCGCCGTCGTTTTCATGGTCCTGCAGCATTCCCTCCAGCGCCAAGGGCACCAGCGCCCGGAGCTGGGCGCCGATGGTGATGCAGTCGTCGGACAGCTGCGGGTTGCGTTTGTGCGGCATCGTGGAACTGCCCACAGTTCCCGGCGGTGCTGGTTCGCTCGCCTCTGCCAGTTCGGTCTTCATAAGCTCATAGACCTCGTGGGCGATACGCGTTCCGGTCGCGCCGAGCAGGCCGAGGATACAGACGTACTCGGCGAAGCTGTCGGCTATCGCGCGGGACGGCACCGCCACCGGCTCCAGCCCCAGGCAGGCCGCGACGGCGTCCTGCACGCCGGGACCGGCCCGGCCCAGTGAGGCGAAGGTGCCGGCCGCGCCACCAGTCATCGCGGTGAACACCCGCCCTTCTACCGACCTCAGCCGCGTGACGTGCCGATCCAGTTCGTCGATCCACCCGGCCGGCTTGAACCCGAAGGTGATCGGGACCGCTTGCTGACCGTGGGTACGGCCAGCGGCCAGCATGCCGGCGGTGCGTTCGGCCAGGTCGGCGGCGCCCGACAGTACCCCGGCGAGCAGCCGCAGGATCCTGTGGTGGGCCTCACGCAGGACCAGGACGTCGCCGGTCTGCGTGATGTTCTGCGTGGTCGCTCCCCAGTGCACCCATCCGCCATACTCACCAGCAGCCATGCTCAGCTCGGTGATCAGAGCCATCAGCGGGTGACTGGTCTCGGCGATGCCACGCTCGATGCGTCCCACATCCAGGCCCGCCAGCCTGGCGGCCGAGGCGATCGCGGGCGCCGCCGCAGCCGGGATGACCCCGTATTCCGCCTCGGCCGCGGCCAGCGCAGCCTCCACATACAGCCAGCACTGCCAGCGGAACTCCTTCGCGAACAGCACCCGTACGCCAGGATCCGGAACCCGGGCATCGGTGAAGCGCTCAGCCACCCGCCCAATCAACCACCAGTCCCGGCAGCTGACAAGGCCCACTCAGGTCTCGCGGCGCCGTCGTGACCGGCCCGGTAATCCTTCGTTACTCCTCGCCGACCCCGACGCCGATGCCGCGGAGGTAGTCGTGGGTGCGCTGGGCGATCGGCATGGGCTTGTCGAACGGGGCCGGGTACATGTCCTGCTCGACCACGACGAACAGGTCGCGGTTCAGGTCTCGCAGGGCCGCCACCACGTCCACCACCACCGGCTCCCCCTCCGGCGGCTCGCAGCTGGCGCCCATGGCCACGGCTTGGCCGAAGGCCAGGTTCTCCGCGTCGGCCTTGGCCACGATGACCGGATCCATCTGCTTGATATGCACGTACCCGATCCGGTCCGGATAGGTCCTGATGATCGCCGCGTTGTCCGCATGCCGGTACGCCAGATGCCCGGTATCCAGGCACAGCGACACAAACGCCGGATCAGTATCCTCCAGGAACCGCCCCGTCTGAGCCCCGGTCTCCACATGGCTGTCCGCGTGGGGGTGGAACTCCAGCCGCAGCCCATACTCCTCAGCGGTCAGCCGCCCCAGGTCATTGGCGGCCCGGATCATCGCCCGCCACTGCTCACCATCCAGCTCGGCCGGCTCTAGGTAAGCGCCGGTGCTGTCATCGCGGTACCCCGGCACCGGCACGAAGATCACATGCTTGCCGCCGACCGCCGCGGTCAGTTCACACACCCCCCGGGTAACCCGCTCGATTTCCGCCCAGTCACCGGGACGGTGCAGGCCGGAGTAGCCGTGCACGGTACCGCCCGCCACCGACAGGTGCCGCCGGGCCAGCTCATCACCCAGCCGGGCCGGGTCAGACGGCAGATAACCGAACGGGCCCAGCTCGAGCCAGCCGTATCCCACCTCCGCCACCTCATCCAGGAACCGGTACCACGGAGTCTGCAGCGGATCATCAGCGAACCACACCCCCCACGAATCGGGACAGGTGCCCAGCCGGAGCTGCGTCTGAGCTCCGGCACCCTCTTTGACCGAGTTCACGATTGGGAGTCCTTCCTGGTTACTGTCGGGCTTAGTTACTGGCATTGACTAGCACGTGCTAGTTACTAGCACGTGCTAGTATCACCCGGGTGGCACGTTCTTGTCCACCCCTGACGGCACGATTGTTCAGCGGGCAAGCTGTATTTCCTCCGGTAGCAAGCCGGAGGCGATCTGCGGAGGAGATGGTCCGGGTGACACAGCCGACGATGGCCGACATCGCCGACCACCTCGGCATCTCACGGCCGCTGGTCTCGATCGTGCTGCGCAACGCTCCCGGCGCGAGCGAGCAGACCCGGCAGCGCGTGCTGCAGGCCGCTCACGAGCTGGGGTACACCCCGCACCAGGGCGCCCGCAGCCTGCGCCAGACCCGGTCCCGGCACCTGGGCGTCACCTTCGTCCCGGCCAATGCCAGCGAGCCCGAGATCACCGAGTCGGTGTACGCGACCGCAGCCGAGCATGGCTATCAGGTCCTGCTGAGCGCCCAGACCCCGGAACGGAACCAGCGCCAGACCGTCGAGGAACTGCTCAGCTACCGCTGCGCTGCCGTCCTCGCGTTCGGCTCCGAGCTGACCCACGCTCAGCTGAAGGCACTCGCCGCCCGGGCCGGGGTGCCCACTGTGCTCGTCGGGCCGGGACATCGCAACGCCAGCTACGACGTCGTCCACTCCGACGGCAAGCGCGGGATCGCCCAGGTGGTGGGGCACCTAGCCGGCCTCGGGCACGAGCACGTGGCGTACCTGCACTGCCCCGCGCTGCCCAGCGCCGCCGAACGGCTCCGGGGCTTCACCACCGCCACGGCCCGCGCGGGACTGCACGGCCGCGTGGTCGAGGTGGGCGAGCTCGGCTATACCGAGGAGGCGGGCAGCGAAGCGGCACGCAGACTGCTGGCCGGGGCAGCCCTGCCAACCGCGCTGGTCGCCGGGAACGACCAGCAAGCGGTCGGTGCCATGTGGGTGTTCGCACGAGCGGGTGTCTCCATGCCAGGACAGCTGTCGGTGACCGGCTACGACGACACCCGGTTCGCCCGGCTGTCTGCGGTCGACCTCACCACTGCCAGCCAGGACACTACCGCGCTGGGCCAGCGAGCCGTCGAGGCCGCCATCCGGCGCATCGAGCAGCCCGGCCTGCCACCACAGCACATCGCGGTCGAGCCGCGCCTGGTCGTGCGCAGCAGCACCGCCCCTCCCGCAGCCAGCTGACCATTTCGCCGGCCCGATGCCCTCTTTCCCAGGCCTCAGCCGGAGACCGGGGCGGTGGGCATCGCGGACCCTCCCCAGATGTCTTCGAGGTACCGGTGCTCGGCCCGCAGGCCGGCCAGCCAGGCTTCGGCGTCGGCTGGTGACCGCCCGGTCTGCTGCTGACAGATTCCGGTGAAGGCTTGGCGCACCGCGGGCGCCATGGTGCTGGCGTTCCCGCAGACGAAGATCACCGCGCCCTCCTGGAGCAGCTGCCACACCCGGGCCCGCTGACTGCGGATGCGGTCCTGGACGTAGGTCTTCGGCTGGCCCGGCACCCGTGATGGGACCGCCTCGAGCTGGACGATGCCCAGCTTCTCGAAACCTTCCAGCTCGTCCCGGTAGAGATAGTCCTGCTCGGGGTGACGGAAGCCGAAGAACAGCAGCGACTCGCCGACCGGGACGCCGCCTGCTTTCAGGGTGGCCCTTTCCTGCAGGAACCCGCGGAAGGGAGCCACGCCGGTGCCACAACCCACCATGATCATGGGCACGTGCGGGTTCTCCGGCGGCCGGAACGGGATGCTGGGCTTGCGCACGAACGTGAAGATCGTGCTCTGCTCCGGGTTACGGTCCAGGTAGCCGGAGCAGACCCCGGTGAACGGCCCGTCGCCGGACCGGGCAGGCCCGGCCAGCACGCCGACCGTGACGCTGCAGGTGCTGGGTGAGACCTGGGGTGAGGAGGAGATCGAGTAGTACCGGGGATGCAGCGGCGGCAGCCGGTCCAGGTAGACCTCGAACGGCATGGTGCAGTCCGGGAACTGCTCGAGCAGGTCGATCAGCGACCTGTGTGGGAGCAGCACCCGCTCCCGGTAGCCCGGGTGGCCGTCCGCGGCCATGGCCTGCAGTTCCTGGTGCTGGGTGGGGTCGTTGGTGTACCGGGCCATCGCCGCGATGTCCTCGCGGCTGGCCACCTCCTGCAGTTCCACGCAGCACGCGAGCACCCCGAGCAGCGGTGCGGGCTCCCCGGCCGGCAGGTGGGTGGGCGTAGCGCCATCGGCGGTGATCACCATGTTCATGCCGGCGTCGAGGGTGAAGCGGCGCATGACCCGCTGGATGAGGGCGGCATCGTTGCGGGGGAGCACGCCGAGGTGGTCACCGGTGCCGTACGTGACCCCGGCGGGCAGCGCGATCTCCAGGTGCCGGGTGGACTGTGCCGGCGGCCCACCGCCGCTGGCCTGCTGGAGTTCGGTGTTGACTGTGACCAGCGCGGCGTGTGCCTGGTAGGAACGGACCACCGGATTGGCCGCCTGCCGGTTGGTCAGCGCGATGCTCAGCCGCCGTCCGGCCGGGGCCGGGGATATCTGATCCTCGTCCAGCGACAGCGCGGTAGCCAGCGCCGGCCACAGCCCCGCGTGCCAGTCCGCGTACTGGCCGTCAAAGTCGGCAGCGGCATTGCCCTCGCCGCGCCGGTAGATCCGGGCGGCGCCGTGTGCCTCCAGTCCGGTATCGATCAGCTGCGGGATCGCCTGGTAAGTCGCGGCCCAGTCGGTGTTCCCGCAGCCGAACACCGTATACCGGAGCCCGGCGCAGGTGTCCGCCGCGGTACCGGGGTCCTGCAGCCAGGTGCAGAACCCGGCCGCGTTGTCCGGTGGCGTGCCGTTGTAGGAGGCGGTCACGATGATGGCGGCGCCGTCGTGCGGCAGGTCGCCGGTGTGCTCGTCCAGCGGGCCAGCCGTGACCGCGAAGCCGCGCGCGGTGCCCTCGCGGGCCAGCCGGGTAGCGATTCCCTCCGCGGTGCCTAGGTTGGAGCCGAACAGGACCAGCAGCGGGGTGTTGTGCGCGCCGGGCCGGGGCTGTGTCATCGCGGGCTCCGGCTCCGGCGCTCCCGAAGCGGCGGCGCTGAGTGCCAGTGGCCGGTGCCCGCCGCTGGTCGTCCGCCCGGGCCGGGGCCGGACCTTGATCCGCAGCCCATCCGGCTTGATGGTCAGCGTCTCCTTGATCTTGAGCTCGTAATTCCGGTCGCCGATGAGATCGAACCGCTGCAGCACCATGCCCAGCACGAGCGTGGCTTCCTGCAGGGCGAACTGCCGTCCGATGCAGGCCCGCTGCCCAGAGCCGAACGGCTTGAATGCGTTGGGTGGCAGCGCCGCCCGGCGCTCCGGCGCCATGTGCTCGGGGTTGAACTCTTCCGCGTCCGGGCCCCAGATCTGCGGGTCGCGGTGCAGCATCGGGGTCAGCACGACAACGGGGGCTCCTTGTGGCAGGTGGTACTGGCCGCCGATGGTCGTGTCCTGGAGGGGGTACCGGGTGAAGCCGGGCGCGGTGGGCCACAGCCGCAGCGTCTCCTCCAGGATCCGGGTGACGTAACTGAGCTTGCGTACCTGTGCGTAGTCGGGGAACACGCCAGTGTCGGTGCCCAGCACGCTGTCCACCTCGGCCTGGGCCCGCGCCATCACCTCCGGGTACTTGAGCAGGTAGTACAGGGCGAACGACAGCAAGCCGCTGGTGGTCTCGTGCCCGGCGATCAGGAACGTGATGCACTGCGCCCGGATGTTGGCATCCGGCAGCCGTTGCCCCGACTGCTTGTCGACACCTTCGAGCATGCAGCTGAGCAGGTCCCGCTGGCCGTCGGTGCTGCCGGACTCTTTCCGCTCGCGGATGACGTCGTCCACCATCTGGTCCATGTAGGCCTGGTCGGCTTCGAGCCGCCGGGCGGCGCGTACCCGCAGCCGTTGCTGCACCGCCAGCTGCCGCGAGCGCGTCTGGGACTCTGCCAGCACGCGGACCATGGCCGCCACGAACGGGTGCGGTGTCTCCCGGTAGAAGGAGTTGAAGCGATAGCCGAAACCGCACAGCGCGATCGTGTCCAGCGTCAGGCGGGTCATGTCGTCGGCGACGTCCACCTCGTCGTCGTGGTTGAGCCGCTCCCATTTCAGCATCAGCTGGTCGGCCACGTCCAGCATCAGCGGGTGGTAGCCCAGCATGGCCTGCTGGCTGAAGTTCGGCAGCAGGATGTTGTGCGCCCGCCGCCACAGCGGGTTGGCAGTTTCCGCCGAGAACAGGCCTGCGTTCACCGGGTCCCGGCGGACCTCGGCCAGCCCGCCGGTGATCAGCTTGTCGAACCGCCGCTCGTCACACACCTCCTCGGTCAGGTCGGCCCCGGACACGATGTACCGGATGCCGCCGCCCGGCACGACCAGCTGGTAGATCGGCCCGTACTGGCGGGCTAGCTTCATCGCGCCCCCGATGGCGTTCTCCCGGTCGACGTCGAGGGCGTTGCCGATCAGCGGCCGCGGACGCGGTCCTGGGATGGCACCGGCCGACGGCCGGGCGCTGGGTGGCGTGGTCATGACAGTTCCTCCATCAAGGTGTGGGTGCGGACGTGCTGGGACTCAGCCGGTGCTAGCTGGGACTGGACGCGGGTGCTGCGGAGCAGGGCTACGCTCATGAGCAGCACCCAGGCCGGGAACACCAGCAGGGTGGCCGGCTGCGTGGTGGTGGTGACGAGCAGGAACACGGCCATCAGGTAGCTGAGCACGGCCAGCCAGCCCGGTATCAGGCCCGCCCGGCGGGCCAGTGTCGTGGTCGTGATCGCGAACATGCCCGCCATGCGGACGCCGTAGACGAACACCAGCCCGTAGCCGACGCTGGACAGCGCCCGGTCTACGCTGGCCGGCGGGGGTGTGACGTCCGTGAAGTGCAGCATCAGCGCCACCGCCCCAGCCGCCGCGGTGCCTGCGAACAGCATGCAGATGAAGGCCACCCCAGACGCTATTTGCAGGCTCTCGGTCAGGCTGGCCGGGCGGTCAAGCAGTGCGCGGAACGCCATCGTGAACCACAGGAAAGCGATGCCAGCGAAGGGCACCAGGTAGAGCCCGACGGTGACCAGCACCCCGCCGGATCCGGCCGAATAGAAGGCCGTGTAGGTGCTGTCTGGCGAGCCGAGCCGGGGGATCTGGTTGACCAGGATCAGCCCGGCCGTGAACAGGGCGGCAAAGGCGATCCCCGCGATAGCGGCCTTCTTCGCGCTCGTGGCCGCCTCCGGCTGGCGGCCACGGCCAGCACGTCCGGCCCGGCGGGTGGCTGCGGTGCCGCCCGCCGGCGTCACGGTGGTCTCCCTGGCCCTGCTTATGAACCTCATCGCAATCCCTCGGGTCCCGGCCGCATCCAGCAGCCTCAGGATGGCTGAAAATCTGTCAGCCATGTCATTTGTCAGTACTGACAGTTTTACCCAAACTGTCAGTACTGACAAGATGTTGAGGTGAGATTTTTCCGGGATCCGCGGCTCCCGGGTCCCGGTCTGCCGGTGAGGCAGGCAGTTGATGTTCCTGGTGGCCCGGCTCGCGGGCGCGCCGACCTGCAGTTCTTGCGACATGTCGTCGATGTCTCGCCGGACCGGCTTAGTGTCGCCGGGGTGACGGAGTTCACACCCCGGCGGATCATTTCTGCGTCGTGGCGCTGCGCATCCTCGCGCTGGCCTCCCAGGCGGTGGCACGTCGGCTGGCGGCCGCTGGTCTAGCGCCGCAGGGGTGGTTGCGCGGCGGTGTTGCCCGGTAGCTGGCGAATCAGGAGGTAATCGGGCGTAGGGCGTGGTCAGGTCAGTGCGTCGAATGCCTGCCCGAGCAACTCGAGGAGGGCGGGACGGTCAGGATCGTCATCGCGGCGTAGCTCGGCGTCCCACAGCATGGCGCTGCGGAACGCGGCGGCTGCGGTCCGGGCCAGCACTTCGGCCTCAAAACGCGGGTCGATCTCACGGTGCTTGCGGCGGCGGACGCCCGGAGCCGTTGCTCCAGGACGTCGGCGACGTCAATTTCGACTTTGCGCATGATTCTCAGTGCAGACGGGCTGACACGCTCGCCGGGCGGGCCGCCTGCGAAAAGCGTCAGCGGGCTGGCCGTGTCGGACCGGGTGATCGAGCCGATCAGGGTCTCCAGTGCCCGGCGCACCGCAACCAGCGGCGGCTCGGTGGCTGGCCGATCGAGGATGACCTGCTGCAGGACGGGTATCCAGTCGAAGGCGTCACGGATGATCAGGTCTTCCTTGGAGCCGAAGTACCGGAAGAACGTGCGCTCCGTTACCCCGGCCTCGTCGGCGATGTCCCGCACTGTCGTCTGCGCTACACCGCGCTCAGCGAACAGCCGGTCCGCGGCCTGTTGCAGGGCCTGCCGCGTCGCGATCTTGTTAGCCTCGCGGCGGCCGACTGGGGCCGGGCCGAGCGCGGTGCGCACCGCTGGCGGGCTGTCCGCATTCTGCATGGGCTTCCTTTGCGCTCGGGGAATCGTGCCGAGATCCTGTCAGGGATGACAGCTTAGAGCAAAGATGTCAGTAGTGACAGATTTAGGGTGACACCCCAACGGCGTCGGCTCACCGGCGCAGGACCGCATCCCAGCCCCGCCAGGCCGTCGGCGGCGGTGGCATCTCCGCACCTGGCCACACCGCGTTTCGGATGAGAGTCATCCGGCGTAGGCTAGTTTCCAGTGTTCAAGTTGATTTCAATGGGATTCTTGTGGCCCAGGCTGGCGAATGCCCGAGATGGGCCGCGTCGAGTTCGTTGGGCGTTTCGCGCCAGCTCATGATGCGTTGCCGTTCGTAAGCCGTGCCGAATTGCCGTGGCGTTTGCCGAAAGTTCCTCCTGGCGCCGGGCTCGCTCGCCCGCCTGCCTGTCCCCGATGTTGGTGCAGGCCAGCCACGGCAGCTTGACCGCGGCGCCTGGCCAATTTCAGTGCGGGGCGCAGGGCCGGACCCCATCCCGAGCAGCCAAACATATCCTTTGTGATCTTTAAACTGCGCCGCCACGCAATTACCATGCATTTTGGGCCACCAAATCACTGCCACGCCAGCCGCCGGCAGTTGTGCTCTCATTACTCCGGTTGCAGCGTCACGAGGGATCGAGGTGTGGGCCGCGTGCGGGACCGGCAGATGCCACTCGACGTTTTCGTCGGCCGGGCAGCTGAGCTTGCACAGATGGCGGACATCCTTGCCCGGGTGGAGGCCGGGCAGCCCTGGCTAGTGGCCATTGAAGGCGAGCCGGGAGTGGGGAAGTCAACCCTGGCGCGGCGTTTCCTGGCCCAGGCCAGTGGCCTGAAGATACTGTCGGCTCGCGCCGATCAGTACGAGACCGCCCTGAACTTCGGCGTTGTCGATCAGTTGCTCCGGGGCATCGGAGAGGCTGTGCCGACAATCCCGTCGGCCGACGGGACCGCTCCGGCCGCCTCGTCGTTCGCAGTGGGCGCGCACATGCTGGAGATCGTGGGCGCACAGCAGACCACGGGAGCCGTGGCGCTCGTGATCGATGACCTGCAATGGGCAGATCGCCGGTCGGCGGAGGCTCTCACGTTCATGCTGCGCCTGCTGTTGGTTGACCCCGTGCTGGCCGTGGTGACCTACCGCGGGCCCAGCAGCCGCCTGGATGAGGCGGCCCAGCGTCTGCTGCAAAGCGCAGAGAACCGGGCGATGGTGCCGCTCGGCGGCCTGGGCCGGGACGAGGTGGCTACGCTGGCCGCTTCGCTCGATGTGGGGTCGCTGGACAGTGACGCGGTGGAGTGGCTGTACCAGGGCACCGGGGGGCACCCGCTGTACCTGCGGACGGTGCTGGGCGACCCGGTGGGCCTCGATCTGCGGGCTCCGGGGCGGCGGGCGCTGCCCCGGTCGCTGGCCGCCGTCGTCGGTGGTCACCTGCGTGCGCTGCCCTCGGAGACCCGGAGCATCCTGGAGTTGCTGTCGGTGCTGAATGTGCGGACACCGCTGGCCCAGTTGGGTCAGGTAGCACAGGTCGACTCGCCTGGCGCGCTCATCGAGCCGGCGGTGGCCGCCTGGCTGGTGGGCTGGTGGCCGGACGAGCCGACATGCCCGGTTGAAATCCGGCACCAGCTGGTCCGCGACGCTATCTACGCCGGGATAAGCGCTTCCCAGCGTCGCGTGCTGCACGCCCGCGCCGCCGTCATGGTCAGCCAGGCGGCGTCCTGGGAACACCGGGTGGCTGCCCTGGACCGGCCGGACGAGGCCCTGGCCGCTGAGCTGGAGCGGCTGGCGGGGGAGGAGGCCAACGACGATCACGTGGCGCTGGCCGCCACCCATTTGCGGTGGGCTTCGGACATCTCCCCGGAGCGGGTTAACCGGGAACGGCGGCTACTGACAGCGGCGCTGTACCTGGCCGACGATGCCCAGGCGGCGGCCCTGCGCCCGGCGGTAGAGGCGGCCACGCCGTCGCCGCTGCGCGGCTTTGTGCTCGGCGCGATCATGGAAGCCGACGGCCAGCTTACGGAGGCGGAGCGGTGCTACAGCGAAGCGCTGGCCGAGGCCCGGGACGATCCGGACAGCCTGCCGCTGGCCGCCAGGATCGCCGCGCGCCAGGCGGGCACCTACACGTTGCGGGGCGAAGGAGACAAGACGGTCGCGCTCGGGCAGTGGGCGCTGGACACCGGTTGCCTGGACCCGGCGGCAGCCAGCCAGACGCGCAGCCGGGTCGCCATCGGCGTTTCGCAGACGGGCGGCCCGCGCAAGGCGCTGGCTGAGCTGGGCCGTCCCGATGCTGACCCGCACCGGGTCAGGCCGAGCGACGTGGATCGCCTGGCCTGGCGCGGGCTTTTCTCCATGCTGGCCGGCGACCTGGGGCAGGCCGTAACCGATCTGACCGCCAGCCTGAAGGTCGTCCGCCGGGGCGCCGCCCTCGCCCTTGGCCAGCGCCCTCACAGCTACCTGGTGCTGGCGCAGTACCTGGCCGGCCAGTGGGACGACGCCCTGCTCGCCGCCGAGCAGGCGCTCTCAGCCGCCGCGATCCACTCCTACCGCCACGAGCTGCCGCTGCTGCATCTGGCCCTGGGCTGCGTGCCGGCTGGACGGGGCGTCGCCGAGGCGGAGCGGCACGCCCGGCTCGCGGAAGAGATCGCGGCCAGCCTGGACTACGCGCAGGAGCGACCGTATGCGGCCATGGCCCGGGCCCTGATCTGCCAGGCGGCCGGTGACTACCTGGGTATGGCCGACGCGCTGGGGTACTGGCGCGACGCTTCGGCGCTGGACGGCCGCAGCCGCCGCGACTCGGCGCTGTGGCGGCCGCTGCTGGCCGAGGGCCTGATCGGCTCGGGCCAAACCGAGTCGGCCGTCGCCGTAATGGCTCAGCTGCGGTCCGACAACGGGCAGGTCGGCTACCTGCAGCCGGCCCTCGCCTGGCTGGAAGGGGGGCTGGCCGAACTTCAGGGCCGCCCCGAAGAAGCCCACCGGATCTACCAGAGCGGCGAGGACACGGCGAGCACGCAGAGCCCGTTCTATATGGCCCGGTTGCTGCTGGCCCACGGCCGGCTGCTGCGGCGGGTGGGCCAGCGGCGGCTCGCCATCGAGCGCCTGCGGCGGGCGAAGGACCTGCTTGTGGCGCTGCGCGCGGTGCCGTTCATCGGTCAGGCCGACGAAGAGCTGGCGGCATGCGACCTTCCCGCTGACCCGGTAAGCCACCAGCAGGGCGCCGCGGCACTGACCAGCCGTGAGACCGAAGTTGCCCATCTGGTCGGCAAGGGAATGTCGAATCCCGAGATCGCGGCCGAGTTGTTCATCAGCCGCAAAGCAGTGGAGTACCACCTCGGCAACATCTACGCCAAGTTCGGTATGCGCGGCCGGAAGCAGCTGCGGACCTTCGTCGCCGGATGGCGCCAGCCAGCTACGATCTGACCGCATTCATAAGCTGGTTACGACGATGACCTCGACGCCTACCACGTCGTAGGTGCCACGGGCGCGCGCGTCCCGGGTAGCAAGGGCTGCCCTGTGCTCCTTGGCGGCGAGGGCCACCAGCGCGTCGTAGACCGCGCCGCCCGCGTTGCACCCCGGGCGCTGTCGCTCCACGCAGCCAGGCACCACGCTCAGGTCGTCTTGTTCTCGAAACGAAGTACGCTCTCCACCAGCCCCTTGGGGTTCTCGTCGGCCATCCAGTGCCCTGCGCCGGCAATTCCCGCCACGGTCACGACGTCGGCGATCTCGTGCCCCACTTCCTCGACAGCGCTGCGGTGGGCGAGACTGGCGTCGCCGTACAGCCCGAGACAGGGGATCTGCAGCTTCCCCCCCGATTCAAGCGCGGCGCGGATGTCCTGCGCGTCCTGATCGAAGGCCCGGTACAGGTCGAAGCCCGCACGCATCGCGCCGGGCTGCTCGTATGCCCGGACGAACGCATCGGTGTCGACTGCCGTCGGCCGGGCGCCGAGCCGGTCGTAAAAATACTGCAGGTACAACCGCTCCCGGCCTGCGACCAGCGCCTCGGGAAGGTCCAGCACCTGATGGAACAAGAAGTGCCACTCGGTCGGGCTGTGCTTCATCCGGTCGTAGAAGCTTGTTCCCGGCTGCGACGCCTCCCCGTAGCCCAGGGCCCGGATTTCCTCGCGGTAGCGGAACGCGTAGGCGGTCGCCACCATCGAGCCGATGTCGAGTCCGAGGACGAAGGCTGGTTCGGTCAGCCCGAGATGATCGTGGAGCAGGAGGTGGATGTCCTCGGCCATCTCCCACTTCGTGTAGCCACCTCTGGCCAGCTTGGTCTCTCCCCGGAGATCCGCCGGCTGGCCGGGGTCGCTTCTCGGCCGCGAGGAGTTACCAGCGCCCCGGTAATCGGGCGCTATGACACGGTAACCCGCCTCGGCGAACGGCTCGATCACGTGCCGCCACTGCCACGATGTCTGCGGAAATCCATGCAGGAGGACAAGCGCGGCCGTTCCCGCACCAGCATCGAAGTAGTGCATCCGGACACCGGTCTCCAGATAAGCCGAGCCGGTGATGTCGCCGAGGTCGCCGATCTTCATCTATCTACCTCCTGAATGTCCGGGCATCCCGACTGCGGATGCGCGCACGCGGTCTCCCGTGGCCGGCCCTCCGGCCTGCGAGTCGCCGGAAGGGTGGCGCTGATGTGCGCTTGGGCGCAGCTCGCATACGCCGCTGCGCTTCGTGCGCGGGCAGGCCGTTGGCAGCGTATCGCCGCCACGGCAATATTGGCAAACCGGTCGACCAATACGTTCATGGGGATCCCGGGGTCCGGCGGGGAGGCCACGCCTGCCTGACAGGATGCGAGCGCCCCACGTGCAGGAGTACAGGGGGGCGGCGACCTCAATAATGGTGAGGAGATAACGATGGGCGTGCCCGTTAACCAGGCAGCTGAACGGGGTCGCAGGGCTGGGGCATACTCTCACGCAGCCGGCGGATGGCGCGATCCATGTGCAGGGTCATCGCCCGGCGGGCAGCCTCGGGATCGCCATCCTCGATAGCGTCAAGGACCGGCTGGTGCATGGCCAGGGAGGTGTGGGTCTCGCCTGCCGCGTGGATGACGCGAGAAGCCCAGGCCTGCAACAACGACTGAATATTGGTCAGCACGCCGGCCAGCACGGTGTTGCCGCTGCAGGCGGCCACCTGCAGATGGAATGCGATGTCGGCCCGGACGTAGCCGTCCAGGTCATCGCTCCCGGCGGCGTGCATCTGCGCGAGAAGCTCACGCAGCCGGGCAAGTTGCTCTTCGGTGCGGCGCTCCGCGGCCAGCCCGCTCAGCAGTACCTCGAGGTGGTAGCGAGCCTCGAGCAGGTCGTCGAGCCGTTTCTCACCGAGCAGCAGGCCCCACTCGATCACCTGCGGGAGCAGGTCAGAGCTCGAGCGGCTCAGGTAGGTGCCGTCGCCGATTCGCTGCTCGAGCAGGCCGAGCAGGCTCAGCGATTTGATGGCCTCCCGCAGCGCGCCCCGGCCTACGGCCAGCGCTTCGGCCAGCTGGCGCTCGGAGGGGATCTTCTGCCCGGGCCTCAGCTGTCCCGACAGCAGGTAGTCGAGCAGCCGGCGGGTGATCTCGACCGTCGGGCCTGCCTGGCGAGTCACGGGGCCCTGCGGCAGCATCGTCGCCATGCGGCCTCCCTGAGTGCTGGTGAACCGGTGAACCAACAGTGTGGCATAAGCGCCTCTGCCCATCGGGACGACCGGGCTGAGGCGCCGCACATTGCCTATGGTTGACCGGTCGACCTTTGATAGGTTACCGTTATGTGACCTTCCGCAGGACGCCCGGACGGAAGCGCCCGAGTCCGGGTCCCGACGACCAGCTCGCATCCGATCGACCGGAGACCAAAGATGACGCCGCCTTTTGATGCAGCCCGCCTCGACACGCTGATGGACGACCTCGGTGTAGACGCGGTCATCGCCGTCACCCGTTTCAACGTGCAGTACATGCTCGGCGGTTACCGTTACTTCTTCTTCGCCAACATGGACGCCATCGGGCTGTCCCGCTATCTGCCGGCGCTGGTGTACCGGAAGGGCGCACCGGCCGACGCGTTCTACGTCGGCTGCGGCAACGAGGCCTGGGGCACCGACGTGTTCCCGCTCTGGGTGCCCGACCTCCGCCTGGTTTCCTGGTCGAGCGTGGACACCGCCCGGGCGGTCGCCGCGGGCCTGCGGGACCGGGGCCTCGCCGCGGGGACGATCGCGGTGGAGAAGGCGTTCCTACCCGCAGATGCCTGGGACGTCCTGCGGGCCGAGCTGCCCGGGGCGACCTTCGTCGAGGCGCAGAAGCTGCTGGAGGCGATGCGGGCGATCAAGTCTGCGGCCGAGCTCGACCTCGTCCGCACCGCCTCGATGGGCATCATCGACTCGATGCTGGCCACCTTCGCAGGCACCGACCCGGGCCAGACCAAGGCCGAGATCGTCGAGCGGTTCCGCCGGGAGCAGACGGACCGGGGGATGGCCTTCGACTACTGCCTGGTGGCGGCAGGCCCGGAATCCAACCGGGCGCCGTCCGATCGCGTCTTGCGCGCGGGTGACGTGCTGTCGCTGGACTCCGGCGGGATGTACCAGGGCTATATCGGCGACCTGGCCAGGATGGCGGTGGCGGGCGAGCCGACCGCGCTGATGAACGACCTGATGGATGAGATCGAGTCTGTCCAGCAGGCTGCCCGCACAGTGGTAGCCGCCGGCCATCGCGGCGGCGACATCTTTACCGTCGCGGAGAAGGCGCTCGCCAGCTGCGCGCACCACGATGAGATGTTCTTCGTCGCCCACGGAATGGGCCTGATCACCCACGAGGTGCCCCGGCTGACCGGCACCGGCCCGGTGCCCTACCCCGCAGACCACGCAGGCGCGCCTCTGGAAGCGGGCATGGTGCTCTCCATCGAGACCTGGGTGGAGGACCGGGAGGTGGGGTTCATCAAGCTCGAGGACACCCTCATCGTCACCGGCGACGGCTGGGAGGCCCCTGGCGACACCGGCCGGGGCTGGAACCAGGCCGGCACCAGGTGACCGAGCCGGATGCGCTGCGCAAGATCCGGGCCCACAACGCCGCAACCCGCTGCTGGATGATCATCCTCGACGATGACCCGACGGGATGCCAGGCGATGTACGACGCCACCGTGCTCATCGACCCGGCCACCGATGAGCTGGCCCGCGCCGGGCGGGAGCGGCGCGCCACGTTCGTGTGGACCAACACGCGCGCCCTGCCCGAGGCCCAGGCCGCCGACGTCAACCGGGCCCTGGTGCGCTCGGCCATCGAGGCGGCCACGCTCGCGGGCGCTCGCCCGGTGTTCATCAGCCGGAGCGACTCGACCCTGCGCGGCCACTTCGCCGCCGAGGTCGCTGCGGTTGCCGGCGCGTGCCGGGAGGCCGGGCGGCCCGTCGATGGCGTCGTGTTCGCCCCGGCCTTTCTCGAGGCCGGCCGGGTCACCGCCGATGACATCCAGTGGGTGATCAAGGCCGACGGGCAGGCCGTGCCCGCGGCTCACACCGAGTTCGCCAACGACGCCACGTTCGGCTACCGCGAAGTGAACCTGCGAGACTGGGTGGCCGCCCGGACGTCCAGACCTGCGGAGAAGATCACCTCCATTCCGCTCGACGCTCTGCGTACCCCCGGCGCCGCCGCTGCCGGGAAGATCCTGCTGTCGCTACGCGACGGGGACGTCGCCGTCGCCAACGCCGCCACCGCCACCGACCTGGAGATCCTGGTGCTGGCCTGCCAGAGCGCCGAGCGGGCCGGGCGTCATCTCCTCTACCGCACCGGTCCGTCCCTGGTGCGCGTCCTCGCCGGGCAGCCACCCAGAGCCTCCCTGGCCGCAGCCGACCTGGCCGGGCCGGGTCTGGACGCCGGGCCCGGATACGGCCTGACGGTCGTCGGTTCGCACACCGCGCTCACCACCCGCCAGCTCGACGCCGCGGCGCGGCAGCATCCGCTGAGCGTGATCGAGCTCGACGTCGACGCGGTGCTGGACACCAGGCGGCGGGTCAGCGCCCGGCGTCAGGTCATCGACCATCTTCAAGGCGCACTGCGACGAGGTCACGCCGCCCTCGTCACCTCCCGCGCCGTCCGGACCGCGGCCGATGACCGGCCCGGCAGCCTGGCCATCGCCCGGCTCGTTTCGCAGGAGGTCTGCACGGTCGTCAGCCAGCTCCCGGCCGATCTGCCGCTGGGCTACGTCGTCGCCAAGGGCGGGATCACCTCTCACGAGGTCGCCGCGCGCGGCCTGGGGATGCGGCAGGCCACCGTCCTTGGCCAGATGTTCCCCGGCCAGGTGTCCGTGCTGCGCCTCGGCGCCGAGACGCCTCGTCCTGGGCTGCCGTACGTGGTATTCCCCGGCAATGTCGGCCACGACGGCTCCCTCGCCCAGGTCCTCACTACGCTCACCGGGGCCGTGCCGTGCAGCTGAGGAAAAGCGGGCACGCAACCACCGACGTCAACAGCACCAGACACGACAACGAAAGCGGGCAGCCGTGACCGCCATGAGGCCCTTCCTTGCCACGCGTATCGCTGGCGGCGACACCGCCTACGGCGTGATCGTCAAGATGCCCGCGCCCGCCCTCGTCGAGCTGGCCGGGCACACCGGCTTCGACCTCGTCGTCATCGACACCGAACACGGCAGCGCCGACGACACCGAACTCGAACACCACCTCCGCGCCGCCGACAGCGCCGGCATTCCCGCGCTGGTCCGGGTCGGCAGCAATGACCCGCTGCTTATCCTCCGCGCCCTCGATGCCGGCGCTGCCGGAGTCATCGTGCCGCACGTGTCAGATCCCGGAGACGCCCAGGCCGCGATCCGGGCGGCGCACTATCCGCCCACCGGGAGCCGCGGCCTCGCGCTCAGCACCCGCGCTGGGCGCTACGGGACCCTGCCGCTGCACGAGCACCTCGCCAACGCCGCGGAGAGCACGATGGTCGTCGCCCAAGTCGAGGACAAGCACGCGGTCCCGCGCAGCGCCCAGATCGCAGCCATCCCCGGGCTCAACGCCGTCTGGATCGGCCCGAGTGACCTTTCCCTCTCCCTGGGACTGCCAGGCCAGCTCAGCCACCCCACCGTCGCCGGCGCCATCGACCACATCGCCGCGGAGGTCACAGCGTCCTCGCACTGCGCCCTGTGCGTACTCGTCGACTCCGCTGAGCAGGCCGCCGCCTGGCGGCAGCGCGGAGCCCGCATCGTCCTGTTCAGCTCGACCGCCATCATGGCCGGCCAGTTGCGCACGATCACCGGCCTGGCCGGTGCGGATGTCGCCGTGGCCCCAGGTCCCACCGCGCCGGTCCTGAGCTGACTGGCACGCCGCTCGGCGCGGATCCGGCGAGGTCGTCGGCGTGCGCGTGCGGCTCTCCCTCAACTTCCCGGGAAGGATGTCCAGATGAAAGTAGGATTCGTCGGCCTCGGCCGGATCGGCCTGATGCACGTGCACAACCTTGCCGCCAACGCGGCGGCATGCGGGGTCACCGGGATCGTCCTGTTCGACGAGGTCCGGGACGCAGCGCAGCGCGCGGCCAAGGAGATCGGCCCGGTCACGGCATCCGCGGCCAGCAGCCTGGCCGCCCTTCTCGGCAGTGTCGACGCGGTCGTGCTCGCTACACCGACCCCGTCGCATCCCGCGTTGCTGCAGCAATGCGTCGAGGCCGGTGTGCCCACCCTCTGTGAGAAGCCGGTCGCCTCTGACCTGCCGACGATGCGTCACGTCGTCGACATGGTCGAATCGCACTCCACGCCCGTCGTCGTGGGGTTTCAGCGCCGGTTCGACCCCGCTCTGCGCGCGATCAAGTCGAAGATCGTCAGCGGCGAGCTGGGCGACATCTACGTCGTGCGGTCCAATGCGTACGACGATTTTCCCGCCCCTCCGCAGATCATCCGCGCCTCGGACGGTATCTACCGGGATCTGATGATCCATGACCTGGATGCCGTGCCGTGGCTGGTCGGCCAGCCGGTCCTCGAGGTGACCTCGTGGGGCTCGGTCCTGGTCGACCCGGTCTACGCCGAGATCGGTGACGTTGACTTCGCCGCCGTCACCTTGAGGTTCGCCAGCGGTGCGCTTGCTCTCATGGTGGCTGGACGCCGCAACCCGGCGGGATACGACCACCGCATCGAAGTGCTCGCGAGCAAGGGCTCCGTCATCCAGGGACTGGGGGCGCGCACCCCGATCCGTTCTCTGGAGCCAGACGGGTACCCGTTCCCGGACACGCCCTTCGCGGGCTTCGCCGACCGCTTCCGCGCCGCCTACGTCGCCGAAATTATGGAGTTTGCCCACATCGCCGCCGGCCGGGTGCAGAATCCTTCTCCGGTCCGCGACAGCCTGGTCAGCATCCAGCTCGCCGAAGCGTGTGACACGAGCCGCCGCAGCGGTCTGGCCGTCACCATCGAGCCGGCATCGGCCTGACCGCGACTGCGTGCTCGCAGCGGTGACACCATCGCAAGAAAGGAGTGGGCCCATGGGGGTCGCACTTGCTACCGGACCCGTCACCTGGGGCGTCGACTTCGCCGACTCGCCCGGCAACCCGCCGTGGACGACGGTCCTCGATGAGATCCAGCGCTCAGGACTCGGAGCTCTCGAACTCGGGCCGGTCGGCTATCTCCCCGAGGCGGAACACGAACTGCGCGAAGCGCTCGGTTCCCGTGAGCTGATAGCGGTCGGGTCTTTCATCTTCGACAACATGCACGATGCCGCGGAGCGGGACCGGGTCATCGAGGAGGCCAGGCGCGCGTGCAGAGCCATCTCCGCCGCTGGCGGGTCGATCCTGGTCATGATCGACAGGCCCGGGCAGCGCCGCACTCCGACCGCGGGCCGGTCGCGGGACGCGGTAAGGCTCGACCGTGCGGAGCAAGCCGACATGAAGGCCACCTTGCAGGCGGTCGCCGGCGTCGCCCTCCAGGCCGGCCTGGAACCGGCGGTTCACCCGCATGCCGGGGGCTTCATCGAGTTCGCCGACGAGATCGACTGGGTGGTCGAGAACACCTCCCTGAATCTCTGCCTCGACACCGGTCACCTGGCCTATGCCGGCGTCGATCCGGCCGAGGCGATCCGGTCCTACGCCGGCCGCGTCGCGCACGTCCACTTCAAGGACATCTTCGCGGACGTGCATGCAGCGGTGATCGCCGAACGCATCGGGTTCTGGGATGCTCTCGCGCGGCCCATCTTCTGTCCCGTCGGTCACGGCGTCGTCGACATCGGTGCCGTTCTTCAGGCGCTGGCGACGATCGGATACGACGGGTACGCAACCATCGAGCAGGACCGTGTTCCAGGAGCTGGGTCGCCCCTGGACGATCTCGCCGCGAGCGTCGCGACGATTCGCACGGCGCAGGAATCCATCGCAACGCTGCCCGGCCAGTGACAAGGAGACACACGTGCCCCGGATAAACATTCGTTACGACTCGAGCCTCGTCGACGGAGCAGACCTCGCCACGCTCATGGCCGAGCTGGCCGGGATGGGAGCCAGGCAGTACTTCACGACCCCAGAGAAGGTGGTCGTTGAGCTGTTCGAGCAGAGCCGCTACAGCCTCGGCCACCGGACGCTCGATGTGGAGATCAACGCGCTGCCCGATCCGGAAGGGCGCCGCGACGGGCAGATTGAGTCGTTCGCGCTGGAAATGGTCAATTTCCTGTCGAAATGGCTCCAGAAGCAGGGCGTCGACGGCAATGTCGGTGCCGAAACCCGGCTCTTTGCTTCCGGCGCCTTTGCGTGGGCTCCGAGCGGCGGCGAAGCCGAGCTGACGCATTCGTCGCTGGCGCGGTAACCGGGGAGGGAACTATGGTCCTGCGCCGTCCCGGGCAACCAGCCGCAGAACTGGTCAGCCTGCGCGAGGATCTGAACGGCGCCGGACGCGGGTGGCGCACGGGCCTGCTGTCATTCGCCGTCGTGCCGGCCTCCGGCAGCATCGCGCGCGTCCTCGGCATCCTCCCGGGCGCCACCGTCTACGCCATCGAACGGCTGCGCTATGAGCGTCACGTCCCGGTCGCCGTGATGCGCCACGAAGTTCCCGCCTCCGTCGCCTCGTTCACCCGGGAGGACCTGGAACAGCGGGGCCTGTATGAGATCCTGCGCAGCCATGACGCCGAACCCCGGGCTACCAGCGAGACGATCGGCGCCCGGGCAGCGACGGTGGGCGAGGCGCGGATGCTGGCAGAATCTCCCGGCGCTGCGCTGCTCACCATGCAGCGCAGCGTTTACGACGAGCACGGCAGGACGGTCGCGCACGGCCTGCACAGCTACCGGCCAGCTGTCTTCACGTTCCACGTCACTCTGACCAGCAGCGATCCTGCTCGCAGCACGGCCGGGTAAGCCCGTGGCAGCTGTGCCGGGAACGTGTGGACCCCAGCGCAAGACCGGCCGCCGCCCAGCGGGGCGGCGGCCGGTGTTGACGCGGGTCAGCTAAGCGTCCCGGGTGATCTCGTAGGTGACGAAGGTGAGGCCGTCACCGACGATCCGGCTGCCGATCAGGCGGATCGGCTTCTTGTCGCTGGTCTGGCCGAAGAGGCGTTCGCCGGCCCCGAGTATGACCGGGAAGATGAACAGCCGCAGCTCATCCACGAGGTCGTACTCGATCAGCGTGCGCCCGAGCTGGTAGCTGGCGTAGACGACGATGTCCCCGTCCACCTCCCGCTTCAGTCTCGTGACCTCGTCGACCACGTTGCCCTTCAGGATCGTCACGTTGGTCCATCTCGGGTCTTCCAGGGTCGAGGACACGACGTACTTGGGCAGGCTGTTCAGCCGGTCGGCCCACTCGCCAGGCCGGGATGCCCACCGGGCCCCGAACCACTCGTCGCTGCGCCGTCCTAGCAGCAGGGCCGCGGTGCCGAGCGCCTCGTCGTACTCGACCTTGCCCCACTCTTCGAGGTCCTTGCCCCCAGACTCGGCGAACCAGCCGCCCAGCCTGAAGCCCTCCGCACCGTCGGGATCCTGGACCACTCCATCGAGCGAGACGTTCGTGCTGATCACGATCTTTCCCATCGGTTCTCCCTGTGCCGTGTTGAGCTGCCACCGATGCAGGCGCCGCGGCGCCGGGAAAGTGGGCGGCCGCCGACCGCCCAGTTCGCCGCTCGGCCGGCCCTGTAAGACCTGTACAAGATGGCCTGTACAAGGCCTGCACAAGACGGGGAGAGGCGACCAGGTGCGAGAAGAAGGTGACTCGAGGGTGGCGGAAGTGGCAGCCGACTTGATCCGGAGGGCGCGGGCTGGAGATGGGGATGCGTTCCGGGAGCTTACCCAGCCGCACCTCCGGGAGCTGCAGGTGCACTGCTACCGGATGCTCGGATCCTTCGCCGACGCCGAAGACGCCCTCCAGAACACGCTGCTGACCGCGTGGCAAAGCCTTGGCGGGTTCGAGGGACGCGCGTCGCTGCGCACCTGGCTGTACCGGATCGCCACCAACCGGTGCCTCGACGCGCGCCGGGCGGCCAGCCGGCGGCCAGCCAAGGAGTGGGATGTGCCCGGGGTTGAACCGCCCGAGCCGACCCGGCTCGGCGAGATCGTGTGGCTGCAGCCGTTTCCTGACGTCCTCCTCGCGGGTGCGATCGAGGCGCCGCTCGGTCCCGAGGCCCGCTACGAGCAGACCGAATCCATCTCCCTGGCCTTCGTGACCGCCCTGCAGGTTCTGCCGCCTCGCCAGCTCGCCGTGCTTATCTTGCGCGATGTCCTTGGATTCCACGCTAGCGAGGTGGCAGGCATGCTGGACTCGACCGTCGAATCGGTCACCAGCGCGCTGAAACGGGCCCGCGCCAGCCTGCCGCGCCAGCCGGCGTCGGCTGCCGGCCGCGAACCGCCGCCCGCCGCCGGCTCACCCGCCGAGGAGGCGATCGTGGCGAAGTTCGTCCGGGCATGGGAGTCCGCCGATCTCGGGGCGCTGGTTAGCCTGCTCACCGACGACGTCTTCATGTCGATGCCGCCGATGCCCTTCGAATACGAGGGCCGGGACGTCGTGGCCCGTTTCTGCGCCATCCTGCTCGGTTCGGGCCGCAGGTTCGACCTCGTGCCGACGCGAGCCAACGGCCAGCCGGCGTTCGGAGCCTACGTACGCGCCCCTGACGGCATCCGCCACGGGACCGGCCTCTACGTCCTCACCCTGGCCGGCGATCGGATCTGCGCCATGACTCGCTTCGAGGGCAGCGTGCTGCCCTGGTTCGGGCTGCAGTGCGAGTAGCTGCGGCTCCGCGGGCCCTGCGGCTTTCGCAAGGGCCCGCGGAGTGCCCGGCTGGGGATCACCGCAGTGGGCGGTGGCCGTCGAGCAGGCCGTTTACCTGGTGCACGTCACCGCACGGGACATGCAGCGCCGCATGATGCTTGCGGATGGCCTCCTCATCCGGGCCTTCCAGCAGGGGCTAAACCTTGCCCTCGTCATTGTGGTAAAGCTCGATCTGCCGGACGCCGAACTCATCGGTGACACCGTCCCGCGTTCCCTCGGCTATCTCGTCAATAGCCTCGCGCGGAAGCTTCAGGTCATCGTGGTAATCCATGAACCTAGGCATTTCCCGTCTTTTTCACTGTGCTAATTCTTCACTGTGCTAATTCTTCACTGTGTTAATTCACTGTTTCGTGCTTGCTGCCGGACGCCGGTGACGGCCTTATCCGGTAGCTGCCGGAGCGCAATCTCAGAATCCGGGTCCCGAACGTAGCCGCAGCATCCTGCTCTTCGCCCGGCACATGCGCCGCCCGGCTCGCTGCTCACGCCGTGATGCTCTGGCCAGCTTCGCCCTCACTTCCGGTCAGATCCCACAGTGCGCAGCCACACGGCCGGACCGCTATCCGACGTTCTGCGTATGGGCAGGTCACAGCCAGCGGGGTAGCCTGGGCCCTGGAGAGGAATACAGTCATGAGCTCAGCCGCGCCCGCCGAAGAGGATCTGTGCGCCCTGGCGGGAATCGTCAGCGATCACCGGACCGATCTCCCGGCCGAGGGACTGCCACCATCTCTGCTCGCCGATCTCATGGAACAGATCCGCTGCGACGCGCTGTCATTTACCGGCTTTGATGGCCAGGCCCGGATGGCGTGGTTCGGGCAGAATCTCCCGGGTGGTGATACCTGGGTGAACCCAGGCCCTGGACCAGGCGCACTGGGAGCATTACTGGGACTGCGCCTCGTGCAGTTACCTCGACCGCAGCGGCGATCTGGGCCAGATCACAAAGATCTCGGACTTCTACTCAGCCCGGCAGTGGCACAGCACCGGCATGTACGGCGATTTCTACCGGCCGCTGGGTATCGAGCACGACCTTGCCCTGTCCCTGCCGGCCCCGCGGCATCTGGCCGGCCCGCGCCGCAGCGTCCGCCTGTTCTTGCTCCGCGGACCCGGCCCGGACTTCTCCGACCGGGACCGCGCGCTGCTGGTGCTCCTGCGCCCGCACCTGCATCAGGCCTACACCGACGCCGAGCAGCGCCGCCTCGGCGTGCCCCAGCTCACCGCCCGGCACTGGGACCTGCTGCATCTGCTGGCCGCCGGGCACACCAACGCCCAGATAGCCCGCAGGCTCGCCCTGTCCGAGGGAACCGTGCGCAAGCACCTGGAAAACATCTACACCAGGCTGCAGGTATCCAGCCGCACCGCGGCCGTCACCCGCGCCTTCCCCCACCGGGCGGCCAGCTAGCTTGGTCACGCGGCGGGCGGGAATGTGATCCCGGGACCCGCGGCCATGGCCCTGGCCCGCGTCCATCACGGCCGCGCCCGCCCGGGCCAGCACGGCCAGTGCCGTGACGGCGATCGCGAGGCAGGCCATCATGAGGGCAATGCGGGCGCCATCCAGGTGCGCGGTTTCGCGCAGCGCGACGACGCCGACGGCCAGGCTGGCGAGCGGCATGACGGCCGTGATCGTCGGCAGGGTGATCAGCGGAGCGTCGGTCTGGTAAGCGGTCTGGGCCAGCGTGAGCGAGGCCAGCTCGGCGACGATGAGCGCGTAGGGCGGCCAGGAGGTGAAGGCCGCGCCGGGCCCGTGCGCGAAGCTGTGCGTGAACGCCATTGTCACCACGGCGCCACAGGTGTCGGCGAGCCCGGCCGCCACGGCCAGCAGCAGGGCCCGGGCGGCCCCTCTGGTGGTCAGCAGGCCGGCCGCCGCGATCGGGGCGGTGATCACGCCGGTGACGAGCGCAGCCAATCCGAGCCGTCCCGGCGCCTGCGTGACCGCATGGTCATCCGGCCCGAGCAGGAACAAGATGGTGCCGACCGCCGCCACGATCGCGATGATCGCTGGCCAGCAGCGGCGGGGCGGCATCCGCCGGGCCAGGCCGCTGCCAACGGCGATGCTGACCAGCAGCGAGCAGCCGAGAATCATCTGCACCGCGGCCAGCGATCCGGTCCGCAGCGCCGTGGCGTGCGCGGCGAAGCCGCCGGCTTCCAGGGCCGCCCCGGCCAGCCACAACGGCTGCCGGGCGAGCCGGGTCAGCATCCGCGGCAGGCCCGCCGCCTTGGCTGGCATGCGTGCGGCCTGCCGGTGTTCGACCGCGACACCCGCCCCGTACAGCACGGCGGACAGTGCAGCCAGCAGTAGTGCTGTCATGTACTCGACGCTATGGACCTGCCGGTCCTCCCGCGATGGGCCTAGCTGGTGTCTTGATGGTGGTGCCTGCCTAACCATCCGGTCTCGTGCACGCCCCACGCCTCGGCCCGGCGATGACCGCAGGCGGGCTGGGCACGAGGTGCGGGAGGAAAGAGATACCCCGCCCGTTCGGACCCGGTGAATGACCGAACGGGCCGGGTACCAGCCCCACTCCACGGTGGCCAGCCTCACCGCCGGCGTACTTCAGGCGCGCCGGAAATCTTCCAGATCCCCCGAGCGGTGAGGTCGCCGGGTTTGAGCTTGGCGGCTCGGTCAGGAACGCGGGCGGATACCGGCGTCGCGGGCCCGGGCGACCGCGGCCGCCCGGTCGGAGACGCCGAGCTTGACGAAGATGGCCGAGACGTTGTTCCTGATGGTCTTCTCGGTCAGCCCCAGGCGGGTGGCGATCGCGCCATTGCCCGCCCCGGCCGCCAGCAGCTCCAGGATCTCCCGCTCCCGCGTTGTCAGCTGGCCGAACGGTTTGACCGTTCCAGCCTGGCCTGCCTCGGCGAAGTACCCGGCCATACGCTCAGCCACGTCCCGGCCGAAGATGGCCTGGCCGCTGGCCGCCGCGACCACCGCCCGCAGGATCTCGGCGGGCTGGGAGCCCTTCAGCACATAGCCCCGGGCGCCCGCGCGCAGGGCGGCGAACACCGAGTCGTCCTCGTCCATCATGGTCAGCATCACGACCGCGGTCTGCGGCCGTGCTTGCAGGATCTGCCGGGTCGCCTCTACCCCGCCCAGGCCGGGCATGTGCACGTCCATGACCACCACGTCCGGTTCCAGCTGCGCGCACAGGGCCACCGCCTCCTCCCCGCTGGCTCCCTCCCCGGCCAGCTCGGTCTCCGGCGAGTCCCGGATCAGCGCGCCGATGCCCTGCCGGAACAGGGGGTGGTCGTCGACCACGACCACGCGGACGGCGTCGGCCGCGGTCACGACGGCACCGGTTCCAGCGGCAGGCTGGCCCGCACCACGGTGCCGTGCGGGTCGCGCGGGTTCAGCACGCATTCGCCGCCGAGTTCGGCCGCGCGCTCGCGCATCGATCGCAGGCCGACCCCGGCCCGGAAGCCGGGCGGCAGGCCCGTGCCCGCGTCGGCCACCTGAAGCTCCAGGCGGCCGTTCACGCTCAGGCTCACCTCGATGGCGGAGCCCGGAGCGTGCCGGCAGGCGTTGGTCATCGCCTCGACCGCGATGCGGTAGGCGGCCACCTCGACCGCCGCGGGCAGCGGCGGCAGCGGCGCCGGGACGGTTACGGTGGCAGCACCGAGCCGGGAGGCGTGATCGCGGATCGCGCCGACCAGGCCCAGCTCGTCCAGCACCGGTGGCCTCAGGTTGTAGGCGATGCGGCGGATGTCGGTGACGGCCCGCTCCGCTTCCTCCCGCAGTGACACCAGCAGGTCCGCCGTTGCGCCCGGGCTCTCGTCCGGCAGGGCCCGGCGTACGGTGTCGATGCCCAGGGCGATGCCGGCCAGGGTGGGGCCCAGGCCGTCGTGCAGGTCGCGGCGCAGCCGTCGGCGTTCGTCCTCCAGCGTGGCCACCAGCCGTTCGCGGGACGCCTGCAGGGCCGCAGTCAACGCCACCGCCCGGGCCGCCACGCTGACCTGGCTGGCCAGGCTCTCCAGCAGCGAGCGGTCCGCGGCGCTGAACGGCTGGCCCGGATCGCGGGCCTGGACGGTCAGCCCGCCGATGGATTCGCCCGCGAACGGCAGGTCCAGCTCGAGCCGGGTGCCGTCTACCCACTGTCCCGAGCGGGCCATCTCCTCCCCGCCGACCTCGATGGCCACGCAGCGTAGCCGCAGCGCTTCCCCCACCGTGCGGACCACGGCCGGCAGCACCTCCTCGGGCGCGGCGGCGGCATCCAGTCGCACGCCCAGCAGGCCGAACGCCGCCACCGGATCGTTCCGCAGCCCGAAGACCAGCCGGTTGACCCGGCGCTGGAGCAGGTCGCGCAGCGGCAGCACGGCCAGCGCGCCCAGGCCAGCCGCGACTACAGCCGGCACGGTGCCGGCGAACAACTGGCGCAGCAGCGCGTCCGCGGCTAGGTAGATGGCCACGACCACCACCGTCAGCGAACCGTACAGCAGGGTCCGGCTGAGCACGGCGCGGCTGTCGAACAGCCCGTAGCGGATGATCCCGTACCAGCAGGCGGCGGCCACGGCTACGGCGGCCAGGTTCTCGACGACGCCGATCTGCGCGGTGTCGCCGCCCGCAACGCCGATGCCCAGGCAGGCCAGGAAGGCCGCCGGGATGAACGCGCCCGCGGCGGCCGCCAGGGTCAGGGCGCGGCGCTGATCCGGGGTGTCCGCGGCGCGGGCCCGGCCAAACAGGTGCGCCCAGGTCATCGCCGAGACCGGCCCGATCGCCAGGACGAAGATGAGGAAGATGCCGCCGGGCGGGACGCCGATCGGGTTCGGTATGGCGGTATTGCTCGTGGTATTGGGGAGCGAGGGTGACACCAGGGCGTAGGCGATCAGCCCGGCCAGCATGACCCAGCAGGTGCGGGCGAGCCAGCGGGTCCGGCGGCGGGGGAGGGCCCCCGCGGCGGCCAGGCGGCCGTCGGGGAACAGCAGCAACCCGAACAGGGCGATCAGCGGCACCGCGAAGACGCCCACGAACCCGGTGATCAGGCTGATCGCCACCAGGCCGGGAATAGCGGGCCGGCCGAAGACGTACGTGGCGTCGCTGACCACCTGGCCGAATACTGACACCGGCAGCGCGGCCCCGGCGACCAGCAGGATCCAGCCGACGGGGTTGCGGGGGCTGGTGCGCAGCACCGCCATGCCCACCAGCGTGGTGGACACGAAGGCCACCGCGGTCACCGTTAGCGCCAGGTCGAGCCCGCTGATCGGCCCGCGCGCCGCCAGGGCCGCGGCCGCGGCCGCGCTGAGGAGCCCGACGGCCAGGGCCACCGGGCTGCTCAGCCGGGCGAGACGCTCCATCACCCGATTATCGGGTCGACGGTGCGGTTGTGACCAGTGAATCTTCGGAGGCCGCAGGCGCCAGGGCCGGCTCGGACGGGGTGCGCAGCAGCGTCACCGCGCAGGCGGCCATGCCGATTCCGAACAGCCCGAAGGCGGCGGCGCTGCCGGCGGCCGAGTCATGCACCGGCACCTGCACCACCGGCGCCAGGCCGACCAGGGCCGCCGCCCACCGCGGCACCGCGCGGCTGCGCCACAGCGCGATGCCCAGCAGCAGCATGCCGGCCACGTGCCCGATGATGAACAGCGCCTCCGGGACCGCGAAGGCGGCGTCGCTGGTGACCGCGTGCACCAGGGTGACCGCGCTGGCCCGGTCCGCCAGCTGGGCCGCGTGATCGTACAGCAGGTCGGACGCGCCCAGGCTGACCAGGCCGGCCAGCCAGCCCGCGAACGCCACCGCCCCGCCGGTCAAGGTCAGCCGCGGAGCCTTCGGCCCGGCCAGCCGCATGAGGTACAGCACCGCCGGAAGCATGAACGCGGCCAGCAGGTCAACCAGGACCACCGCGCGCTCACCGGAGGGGTGGGCCGCGATCTTGGCCAGGCTGGCCGGAACCGAATCGTCGTCACTCATCACCTGGAACAGCGCGCCCAGTACCAGGCTCAGCGGCCCGATCACCAGGGCCGCGGCCCCGAACCAGCGGGATACGGCACGAACATTCATCGCGAACTCCTCTGAAGTCACCGGTGTGAACTGACCTCAGAGTCGCTGGCGGGACGTCCCGGCCGGCAGAGCTACTGGTCCCGGCCGGCCGGGATTCTGGCCGGATCTGCTACCCCGAGCTCTTGCAAGCACTCTCTGGCACCGCCCCAGCCGGCCGTCCCGGGCCGGGCGGGCCGAGGGCCGGGAATTATGCGCCCTCGCACGCGTTAAGATGGTCGAGGCACCTGGGAACCGAACCGGTGGTCCGACGACAACCTTGGCCGTGCCGTGGTCACCAGCACCCGCTGGTGGCTCGGGGTCGCGTAAGAGCCTTGTCGAGGCCCGCAGCGTTGATCCTCCAGATCCGCAAGTCGGCTCCGCGTTAGAAGTACCAGGCCCTGTGTTCGGGACGTTCCTCGCCCCGTCCGCGGGAGTGTCCGGCATGCTGCCGTAGCCACTGTGCCCCGGGATTCCAGAGGAGGAGTCTGTGGCCCGACCAGGCCAGCGCCAGACGGGCGCTCGCCGTACCGCCCCACGGAAGCAGCAACGTGCCCGCCACCGCGACGACGCCGTCGCGGCGCTCGCCCGAACCGCCCGTGAGGTCGAGGAGGCGGCCCAGCGCGGCCGCGTGACGGCTGCCGTGCGGACCAAGTTCCAGGCCGTTGCCCTGCTGCTGCGGGACGAACGCGCCCGCGTCCGGGCGGCGGACCTATCCGATAGCCGCCGGGATGAGCAGCTCAGGCGCCTGGACGGCATCGCGACCATCCTCGCGACGACGGCCGTCCGGGACGCCGGGCTGCTGGCGCTGCTGGCCGAGGACTCCAGCGTCTCCGACGCGGCCCGGTCACTCAAGCTGAACATGGTGCGGGACCTCGGTATCGAGCCGGCGCCCGAACAGATCGCGCCGCCGGAGACCCCGGCCGCCCCAGCCGAGCCGGAACGGCGGGTCGTGCCGCAGTCGGTGATCTCCCGGCAGCTGGCAAACCCCTTCCTGGCCTCCGGCTTCGCCGCCGCTCCGCAACCCGCCTCCCGGCCGCGCCGCCTGGCCAGCTGGGAACTGCTCAACCCGCTGCTGAGTTCCTTCGAGCGCGCCGCTGCGGGAGCCCCGGCGTGCATGGAGCTCCCGGCGCCGACGGCACGGTTCACCCCGCCGGGCCTGGAGCTGATGCCGCACCAGGGACAGGTGGTCGCCGAGGCCGCGGCCGGTCACCGGACGTTCCTGCTCGCCGACGAGCCTGGTCTGGGCAAGACGGCCGAGGCGCTGCTCGCCGCCGAAGCGGCAAATGCCCACCCCCTGCTCGTCGTCGTGCCGAATGTCGTCAAGACCAACTGGGCCCGTGAGGCGGATCGCTGGACGCCGCACCGCCGGGCCACCGTGGTGCAGGGCGACGGGGACACCGCCGACGGCTTCGCCGACATCGTCGTGATCAACTACGAGGTGCTCGACCGCCACCTGGGCTGGCTCCGTGACTTCGGCTTCCGCGGCATGGTCGTGGACGAGGCCCACTTCATCAAGAACAAGTCCTCGCAGCGCTCGCAGCATGTCCTCGCGCTCTCCGAGCGCATCCGGTCCTATCCGGCGCGGCCCCTGCTGATGGCGCTGACCGGTACCCCGCTGATCAACGACATCGACGATTTCCGGGCGATCTGGCAGTTCCTGGGCTGGATCGACGAGGCCAACCCCCTCGGCGAGCTGGTGGACGCGCTCGAGGACACCGGCCTGACGCCCGCCGACCGGGGCTTCTACCCCGCGGCCCGCCAGTGCGTGATCGACCTCGGCATCGTGCGCCGCCGCAAGCTCGATGTGGCCGCCGACATTCCCGCCCGCCGCATCGCCGACCTCCCCGTCGAGCTGGACGGTCCGGCCGGCCGGTCGATCCGGGCGGCCGAGCGGGACCTCGCCGGCCGGATGGTGGCGCAGTACGAGACCGCGCTGGCGAACCGGTCCTCCCACGCCGGGGCCGGAAGCATCGACCACGACCTCGTCCGCCGGGTCGCCCGGTCGGAGCTGAAGGATGTGAAGAAGCAGTCCGGCGAGAACGTGTTCACCATGATGCGGCGCATCGGCCAGGCCAAGGCCGAACTGGCCGCGGACTACGCGGCGCAGCTGGCCCGCAGCGCCGGCAAGGTGGTCTTCTTCGCCAAGCACATCGACGTGATGGACGCCGCCGAGGAAACCTTCGCCAAGCAGGGGGTGCGCTTCTCCTCGATCCGTGGCGACCAGACGCCCACGGCCCGGCAGGCGAACATCGACGCCTTCACCAACGACCCGGACGTCGCGATCGCGGTGTGCTCGCTGACCGCAGCGGGCGTGGGCATCAATCTGCAGGTCGCCTCGAACATCGTGCTGGCCGAGCTGTCCTGGACCGACGCGGAGCAGACCCAGGCCATCGACCGAAGCCACCGCATCGGGCAGGCTGAACCGGTCACCGCCTGGCGCATCATCGCCGCGCAGACCATCGACGCCCGGATCGCCGAGCTGATCGACAGCAAGGCGGGACTTGCCGCCCGGGCGCTGGACGGGTCGGGCGAAGAGGTCTCGTCGGCCGACGTGCAGCTCGATGCGCTCGTCGCGTTGCTGACGGACGCGCTGCAAGCTGGGCCGGCGGCTGCTCGCTGAGCAGCCGGCGCGCGGGTCCGGTCCGGGTCCGGACCAGGGAGTCTGACCAGGGAGGGGGTCTTGGGCTGGGTGGCTTGCTCCCGTAGCGTTGTCTCACTGGACCCTTACCGCAGTGACACCGGGAGCAGGCAATGACGCAGACCCCTCCGTATCAGGTAACCGACCCGGCGACCGGCGAGGTGACCGAGACTTTCCCCTTCACCACCGACGCGGAGGTAACCGAAGCGCTCGCCGCCACGACCGAGGCCTTTGCGGCATGGAGGCTGCGCCCGGTCGCCGAGCGCGCCGCGGTCGTGAAGCGGATCGCCGAGCTTTTCACCGAGCGCGCCACCGACCTGGCCGCGCTGATCACCAAGGAGATGGGCAAGCGGCCCGCGCAGGCCGTCGGCGAGGCCGGGTTCTGCACCGACATCTTCGGTTACTACGCCGACAACGGCCCTGCGCTCATCGCCGACAAGCCGCTGCCCGGCCATGACACCGCGCGCGTGGAGTACCGGCCCGTCGGCCCGATTCTCGGCGTGATGCCGTGGAACTACCCGTACTACCAGGTAGCCAGGTTCGCCGCGCCCAACCTGATCGTCGGCAACACCGTCATCCTCAAGCACGCGGAAAACTGCCCGACCTCGGCGCTGGCGATCGCGCAGATCATGAAGGACGCGGGCGTGCCGGACGGCGTGTACATCAACCTCTTCGCGACCCACGAGCAGGTCGCCTCGATGATCGCCGACCCGCGGCTGCGTGGCGTGTCGCTGACCGGCTCCGAGCGGGCCGGCACCGTGGTCGCCGAGACGGCCGGCCGCAACCTGAAGAAGGTCGTCCTCGAACTCGGCGGGTCCGACCCGTACATCATCCTGGACACCCCCGACGTCGAGGCGGCGGCGGAGACCGCGTGGACCACCCGGATGGAGAACGTGGGCCAGGCCTGCAACTCCAACAAGCGGCTGATCGTCATGGACGACGTCTACGACGACTTCGTGGCCGCCCTGGTCAAGCGGGCCGCCGCGATGACGCCGCGCCCGGCGGGCGACGACTCCGATGAGGCCTACAGCCCGATGGTTTCCCGCAAGGCGGCCGAGAACCTGCTGGCCCAGGTGCAGGACGCGGTCTCGAAGGGCGCGACGCTGCATGTCGGCGGCACGCTCGATGACGGCAAGGGCGCGTACTTCGCCCCTGCCGTGCTCACTGGCGTGACCCCGGAGATGCGGGCCTACCGCGAGGAGCTGTTCGGCCCGGTCGCCGTCGTCTACAAGGTCAGCGCCGACGACGAGGCGGTCCAGCTCGCCAACGTGGTGGACTTCGGCCTTGGCGGAGCGGTCTGGGCGACCGACGAGGAGCGGGCGATCAAGGTCGCCGAGCAGCTGGAGGTCGGCATGGCCAACGTCAACACCCCGGCAGGCGAGGGCGCGGACCTGCCGTTCGGCGGCACCAAGCGCTCCGGCTTCGGCCGCGAGCTCGGCCCCCTGGGCATCGACGAATTCGTCAACAAGCGCCTGTTTTACGTCGAGAAGTAGCGCGGCAGGAGTACCGCCCCACAATCACCTTTTCCCCCCCCCCACACACACACACACACACACCAGCGGCACTTACCCCCGCGATCACCAGCCCGCGGACCCGGTTCAGTGGTCGCCTTTGATCACGAAGAAGGAGCCGCGAATCACGCCGGCCAGCTTTGACTTCTGGCGCGCGAACTTGAAGCCGGCCGCCGCCAGTTCCTCGGGAACTTCCATGCCCTCCGAGAGCTTGAACCCGACCGCGCGCTTGCCCTTGTCTTCGATGGTGTACATCACGTTGATGGACAGGCCGGATTCGTAGAACACGTACGCCATCCGGATACCGTCGACCTCGAAGGAAGTCACCTCCAGCGGGCGGGCGGAGATGACGAGATCGCGCTCGCCAGCAAGGATGCCGTTCACCCAGTCGAGCGCCTTCGGCGCCTCGCTGGCCGGGCTCACGGTGAAGACGTGATCGTACTTGTTCTTGAAGTAGCGCGCCTCGTTGGCGCGCAGTCCAGCCAGAGCCTGCGCGACCGGGGACGATTCCAGCCCGGTCGTGGACACGTTGACGAAGTCGACGACGTACGGCATGCACCCTCCCCGGTGACGGTCTATCAGGGCAACGGTAGCGGACGGGCGGCTGAGCTCAGCCTCCGGCGGCCAGCAGCTGCTGACCGCCGTCGATGTCGTAGGTGGCGCCGGTCAGCGCGGTGTTGGTCATGAGGTGGACCGCCAGCGCGGCGACGTCGGCCGGGCCGACGACCCGGCGGATCGGCAGCGTGGCCCGGAGCTGCTCGCGGCGCGCGTCGAGCTCATCGCCGAGCAGCGACGCGGACAGCGGCGTGTCGACGAACCCGGCGGCGATGAGGTTGACCCGGACGGGCGCCACCTCCACGCGCGAGGTTGGCGATCAGGGCGCGCATCGCGGCAGTGGCCGCGGCGATGAGCGACAGTCCGGGCCCGCGGCTGCGGCCGCCGGTGCCGCCCATGAACAGCAGCGTGCCGCCGGGCCGTACCTTGGCGATGGCGTGCTGCGCGACGGCCACGGCTAGCCATTGTGGTCGTCGAAATCGCGGTGTGCCCGGTCGCGGTCCAGCTCGGCCAGCGGCGCGTAGTACGGGCCCGGGCCGGTGACCAGCACGTGGTCGATCGGCCGGGCAAGCCGGCGAAGAACCGCGTCCAGGGCAGCCCAGTCGGTGGCGTCAAAGGCCGCGGTACTCACGCGCGCCGAGCTCGCGGGCGGCGCGCTGCAAGCGGCTCGGCATTGCGCCCGGCGAGGATGATGCCGGCGCCCTGGGCCGCGCGCCCGCCGGGCCGTCTCGAGCCCGATGCCGGCGCTGCCGCCGATCACGACGACGGTCTGGCCAGCCAGGTCCGGTCGCGCTCGGCGGGTCGGCGGGTCCTGGCAGATTCCCGCGTGGCCGCGGCAGTGGTCGGCGTCGGTCATGATTCCTCCCTGGTTCCGTTAGCGCTGTCAGGGGTGCCATCTGCGCGTCCATCGGCCGGATGGGACGGGCCAGTCGGCGATCTGCATGCGTAGCGTCATCACCGCGGTGTCGTAGATCCCGGAGAAGCTCGGGAAGGGCTGGATCGTGTCGCCCAGCACGTCGAGCGGGACGTGCGCCCGGATGGCCAGGGTGGCCTGCTGCATCCACTCCCCGGCTTCAGGCCCGAGGGCGTAGGCGCCGGTCAGCCGCTGGCCGTCGGACAGCAGGGTGAGGAACCCGTTGGACTCGGCGTAGGCGTGGGTGTATGTGGCGGTCTTCGGCACCTCCGAGACCAGCGCGGTGCCGCTGTAGGCAGCCTCGCCCGCGCCCACTGCGGCGGCCTGCGGATCGGTGTAGGTGACCCGCGGCACCGCCTCGTAGTTCGCGGGGTGGTCCTCGCCGGCGATGTTCGCGGCGACGACGTCGCCTTCGTACTCGCCCACGTGGGTCAGCGGCCAGATGCCGTTGACATCGCCGATGGCCCACAGCCGCTCGCCGGCGCGCAGGTGATCGTCGACCTGAATCGCCGTGGGCGTCGACCTGGCCCCGGCTGTTTCCAGGCCGATACCCTCGACGCGCGGGCGCCGGCCGGTCGCCACCAGCAGCCGGTGCCCCGCAGCTGTGTGCCGTCGTCGAGGTCCAGGACGTACTCCTCGCCGTCCCGCCGCGCCGCGATGGCGTGCCTCCCGAGCACCACCTCGATCCCGTCCCGGCGCAGGGCCTCGCCGAGACGCCTGGCCGAGCGGCGCGGGTTCGCGGGGCAGCAGGCGGTCGGCGCCCTCGATGATCACCGCCTCGCCGCCCAGCCGCCGCACGACCTGCGCCAGCTCCACGCCCGCGGACCCGCCGCCCAGCACGAGCAGGCGGCGCGGGACTTCCTTCATGCTGGTCGCCTCGCGGGTGCCCCAGACGCCGTCCAGCTCGCGCAGGCCCGGAATCGGGGGCACGACCGGGTCGGAGCCGGTCGCCACGACGACGTGCTCAGCGGTGTGCCGGACGCCGTCCACGTCGACCGCGCCGGTGCCCGGCCAGCACGCCGGTACCGCGCAGCAGGGCGATGCCCCGGCTCGCCAGCCAGCGCTCCTGACCCGCGTCGGAGTAGTCCGACACCATGAAGTCACGCCAGGCCAGCGCGGCGGCCACGTCGACCTGCGCGGTCGCGCCCGCATCGCGCGCGCCCTGCACGGCCTCGCCGGGGCGCAGCAGCGATTTCGAGGGGATGCACGCCCAGTAGGAGCACTCCCCGCCGACCAGCTCCCGCTCGACGACGGCGACGCGCAGTCCGCGGGCGGCCAGCGCCGCGGCGCAGTGCTCGCCCGGCGCCCCGCCGCCGAGGACGATCACGTCGTAGTCGGTCATGTCGGCAGCTCCGTCCCGGCCCGCTCGGCCACCATGTAGGCGGCATACCAGTCGGGCCAGTTCGCGTCGGCCTGCCCGATGCGCTTCTCGTGCTCGCCGTGCGCGGCTGCAGCCCTTCGGAGCGCGCCCGCCAGTTCCGCGACGGAGGGGAATCGCGTTGCCGGCGGCGTCGACGCGGCCGGGCAGCCGGGTGGTGATCTCCTGGATCAGCCAGCTGTTGCCGTCCGGGTCGCGGAACGTGGCGAACGAGCCGTAGCTGGCGTCGTCGGGCGCGCGACCGGGCTCCCGGCCGCTGACGCCGTCGGGCTGGAACTGCGCGCCGGGCGATCCGGGGTGGAACACCTCGCTGACCTCGGCCCCGTGGGCGGCCAGCTCGGTGCGGGCGGCCTCGATGTCGGAGACGACCAGGTACAGGCCCTGGGCCGCGCCAGGCGCGGCCGAGGTTATGTTCGTGCCGAACTGGACCGAGCAGGCCGAGCCGGGCGGCGTGAACTGAACGACCCGGAAGCCGTTGTCGAACGGGAAGTCAGCGTCCAGCCGCCACCCGAGTCTGGTGTAGAAATCCTTGGCGCGGTCGACATCCGAGACCGGGATGACGACCACCTCCAGCAGCTCGTCCACGCCGGTTCCTCTCCCTTGCTATCCGTAGGCTTGACATCCGCGCGGGTATTACCGGATGCCGTCGCTTATGTGCCACCGATGACGCCCCTGAGTTCTACTCTCATCCCGCCTCACGCCTAAGTCCACAAAAACCTGATGAAACCGCCAGAGAACGTCAAGTCAGCCTGCACGTCGCGGACGTGGGGGAGTCGCGGACGTGAGGGGATTAGCGCGGCCGCGAGCTTAAGGAAATACGCGATCTGCTACGGGCGGCCGGACATCGTCGTAGATGCGGGCGGCGGTCAGCAGGCCGTCCGGGCCGCGCTCATAGACGCCGATTCCCGCCTGCGGCGGCAGATCGTGACTGCCCCAGCGGACGCAGTTGTACTCCAGCGCGCAACGCACGCCGTCGTCAGTCATGGCGCAATACTCCAGCCCGATGCCGCCTCCGCCGCTGAAACACGAGCGGAAATAGTCATCCAGCGCGGCGCTGCCACGGTGGACATCGCGCCGGCCGAACGGGCCACGGTAGTACCCGTCCGGCGTAAACGTGCTCACGATGGCCTCGGTGTCACCGTCGGCCAGCGCGACGTGGTACCGGCCGACGACATCACCGGGGTGGACGTGGCCCGGCCCGAAGATCGGCGGCCGGACGTGACGCTGCTCGTCGACGGGCCATTGGCTGCAGTACGTACGGAACACCACCGACCGGTCGTCGGGTGATTCGGCGACTACTGCCACCGGCCAGGCCAGCTCCCGCCCGGCATGGTCCAGGTGGGCCAGGAGTTCCACGACGGCGCGCCCGCCGTCCACGGTGGAGGCCACCGTTTCGGTACGGGCGTGGAGGCCGGCCAGCCAGGACAAGTTGCGGCTGATGAACTGCCGCACGTGCCGGTGACCGCGGACCTCGCCGGCCCGGGGGTCGTAGATGACCACCTCACCGGGCCACGCCGTGTCCAGGACGTGCGCGTCACCCTGATTGAGGGCGGTGAGGTACTGCCCGACCGGATCGGCCTGGCCTGCCGCACGGGTCTCGCTGCGTGCGAGCTCCGCGGCACTGACGAAGTCCGGAAACCACGGCACCGCAACCCACCCGCCCTCCTGGCCCGCCCGGTGTGTTGCCTGCAGGCGGCCCGTCTTTGGATCCGGCATCATTCTGACTCCGGTCCTGGCCGCAGAGAAGCCCAACCGGCCAGAGAATCGGCGGGAGGCCGGCTGGCGGGTACCCGGCTGCATGGCCGTGACGGGAGCCGGGGAAAGTAATCTACGTCCGTAGTGCCGATCCTGGCTCCCCTGGCGCTCGCCGGGTGACCAGGTTCCCCCCGGAGACCGGACGGAAAGAGCCACGTCAGACGGCTGTGGCACGGCCAGGGAATGCCCATCAGCACGCGAGCGATCGGAGGCGTCCACGCGAGTGCGGCTGGCGTATGGCGTCACTGGGGTGGACATCGACGTGGACCCGGCGGTGACCACAGTGGTGGAACCCGAGCATCGCCGCGGGGCCGCCGATTCGCTCGCGGTCCTGCGCGCGGCCTTGCGTCATCCGGTCGCGGGCCCGCCGCTGCGGAATCGGGTACGGCCGGGACAGTCCGTGGCCATCTCGGTGTGCGACGGCACTCGCCCCCAGCCGCGGCACCTGATGATCCCCATGATCCTGGACGAACTCGACGGGATCATCCGCCGCGAGGACATCGTGATCCTGGTGGCCACCGGCACCCACCGTGGTAATGACGACAGCGAGCTGCGCCAGATGCTCGGCGGCGAGGTTGTGGACCAGATCCGGGTCGTCAACCATGACGCGCGTGACCCCGCTCAGCTGGCCTTCGCCGGGGTATTCGGCCAGGGGGTGCCGGTGTGGCTGAACCGCGCCTGGCTGGCCGCCGATATCCGGATCACGACCGGGTTCGTCGAGCCGCACTTTTTCGCCGGGTACTCGGGCGGGCCGAAACTGGTGGCGCCGGGCCTGGCCGGCCTGGAGACGGTCCTCGTGCTGCATGACGCCGCCCGCATCGGCGATCCGCGCGCCACCTGGGGCGTCACGCAAGGCAATCCCGTCCACGACGATGTGCGCGCGATCGCCGCGGGCACCGGGGTCACGTTCGCCTTCGACGTCGTGCTGAACAAGGCCAAGGAGATCGTCGCCGCCTTCGGCGGGGACCTCCCCGCCATGCACGCCGCGGCCTGCGCGGCGGCGCGGTCCGCGGCGATGCGGCCGGTCTGCGGGCCGTTCGACGTCGTGGTCACGACCAACTCCGGGTTCCCGCTCGACCAGAACCTGTACCAGTCGGTCAAGGGTATGTCCGCCGCCCATCAGATCACCCGTCCCGGCGGCCTCATCGTGTGCGCCGCCGAGTGCCGCGACGGGTTCCCCGATCATGGCTCCTACCGGCAGGTTCTCGCCTCAGCGCCGTCACCGCAAGCCCTGCTCGATGACATCCGGGCCCGGGACCAGACGGTGCCCGATCAGTGGCAGGTGCAGATCCAGGCGCAGATTCAGGTGGCACACCGGGTCGTGATGCACACCTCCTATCTCAGCGACGCCGACCTGGCGGCCGCGCACCTGGAGCAAACCCCGGATATTTCCGCCACCGTCGCAGACGCGCTGGCCGCCGCGGGCCCGAGCGCGCGGCTATGCGTCCTGCCCGAAGGACCGCAGACGATTCCCTATCTCACCCCGGCCCACTAGGAGGCAGTGGGTCCCCGGTCAGACGAACAGCGGCTCGGCCGCCGTCCGGTCCGCCAGCGCGCTCATCGCCGCGTCGTCCGGCGCCTCGGCGAACCGGCCGGCCGCGTCGAGCACCTTCGGGAGCAGGTCCACGTCCCCCACGCTGTCGAGGAAAACCCCGGGGCGGCTCAGCGCCCACCACACCGCGAGATCGATGTCGTCCTGCTGCTCGAGCGGCTCGTACCAGGTCGACCGGGTGTGCGGCCGGCCCGCCCAGGGACGCAGCGCGATCGACTTGATCGTCTGCACCGCGACGTTCCGCTCGCGGCAGGTCTCGTACAAGGCGTTGAAGTTCTCGGCGTAGTACGGGTTCGCCATGGTGACGAAGTTGTACGGGAGCAGCACCGAGTCGAAGTCGAACCGCTCGAGGCTGCGGCGGTGCGTCGCGGCGATCTGGCTGCCGTGGCCGGTCACCCCGATCCAGCGGATGAGGCCCTGCTCGCGGGCTTCTATGGCGGCCTCGATCGCCCCGCCCGGGCTCAGGGCGATGTCCCATTCGATCGGATCGGCCAGGGCGTGCAGCTGCCAGAGGTCGATGTGGTCGACGCCCAGGCGGTCCAGGGACCGGTGCAGTTCCTCGCGGGCCTCGGCCGCGGTGCGCTCGTCGCCCTTGGTGGCCAGGAAGAACCGGCCCGGTTCGCGCTGCAGCCACGGCCGGATGCGCACCTCCGCCTCGCCGTAGGACGAGGCCACATCCAGATGGTTCACCCCGTGGGCGAGCAGCAGGTCCAGGGTCTCGTCCGCGACCCGCTGGGAGACCTGGCCCAGCGCCGCCCCGCCGAAGATCACCCGGCTGCTCTGGTGGCCGGTGCGGCCGAACTCTGCTTGCTCGATGGGCACGAGACCTCCCGAAGGGCCGACGACTGAATCTGACAGTACAGCGGATCGCGGCGGCAAGTCAGTGTGACCGCCGGGGCCCACAGTCCAGATCGTATGATCAGCTGTGGCAAGAGGGCGATCGGCCAGGGATGAAATTGGCTGCCTGGCCATGGATGAACGGGCAGTGGGCAACGGCGTGCCATGCGTCCGGCGTGCGAGGTGACACCGATGGCTGAACGGCGTGCCCCCAACGAGACTGGCGCTGATGAGCTTGACCCTGACGTGACTGGTACTGACGAGCTTGATGCGCTGGCCGGCGCGCTGACCGCGAGCGTGGCCGGACTGGGCAGTGCGCTGGTCGCGTTCTCCGGCGGGGTGGACTCCTCGCTGGTCGCCGCCCTGGCCGCCCGGGCGCTCGGGGGGAAAGCCCTCGCCATCACCGCCGTCTCGCCGGCCCTCGCGTCCGGTGAGCTGGACGGCGCCAGGTCGGTGGCCGAGGCTGTAGGCGTCCGGCACGAGCTGATCAGCACGGCCGAGCTGGAGCGTGCGGACTACCGGCGCAACGACCGGTTCCGCTGCTACTACTGCAAATCCGAGCTCTATGAGCGGCTGGCCGAGCTGGCCCAGCGCCGCGGGTTCGCTGCCGTGCTGTCCGGCGCCAACGCGGACGATACGGGTGACTGGCGGCCGGGGCTGCGCGCGGCGGCCGAGCACGGTGTCCGGCATCCCCTGCTGGAGGCGTCCGTGGGCAAGGCACAGGTGCGGGCGCTGGCGCAGCACCTGGGAGTTCCGAGCGCGGACAAGCCCGCGTCGCCGTGCCTGGCATCGCGGCTGCCTTACGGCACCCCGGTCAGCGCCGGTGTGCTGTCGCAGGTAGACCGGGCGGAGCTGAGCCTGAAGCAGCGCGGCTACCGGGAACTGCGGGTGCGGCACTTCGGTGATCTCGGACTGGTGCAGCTCGGCGCGGCGGACCTGCCGCGGGCCGCGGACCCCGGCGAGCACGCGGCGGTGCTGGCCTGCGTCCTGGCGGCTGGATATCAGCGCGCGGAGGTCGATGAGCGGCCGTTGCGGTCCGGTTCGCTGAACCTCGACATCACTCCGGTCAGCCGTGCCCGCTGAGGGTCCCGGCCGGCCGAACCAGGCAGCCGCCTGCCGAATGGAGCGCCAATAATGCCGAACGGGTGGGCACCTGCCGTCCCGCCCATCCCAGAGCCCGGTCCGGCGGGCGTCCCGGTGGGTGAGTTCGCCCTGCTGGACGTGGATCGCCGGCGGCGGACCGGTGTCCCGGAAGTGGTTTTCGGCGAGGGCAAGACGCCCGAGCAGATCTTCGCGCTGCTGACCGAGTTGCGGGCCCGCGACCCGGAGGCACCGGCCCTGGCCACCCGCTGCCCGGCCGGCGTCCTGGACGGGGCGGCCGCCCGTTTCCCCGGCGATGCGGTACACACCGATCACGTGGCCGGAACGGTCGCGATCGGGACCCTGCCGCCCGCGCGCGGCAACGTGCTGGTCGTGACGGCCGGCACCACGGACCTGAAGGTGGCCCGGGAATGCGCGGCGACGCTGGCCGTGCTGGGCGTCCGCGCGGATGTCCTGGCCGACGTGGGCGTGGCCGGCCTCGGGCGGCTGCTGTCCCGGCTAGACGACCTGCGTGCCGCCGAATGCGTGGTGGTCGTGGCCGGGATGGACGGTGCCTTGCCGAGTGTGGTCTCCGGTCTGGTCAGCGCGCCGGTGATCGGCGTGCCGACCAGCGTCGGCTACGGCGTCGCGGCGGGCGGCCTGGCCGCCGCGGCCACCATGCTCGCCTCGTGCAGCCCGGGCCTGGTCGTCGTCAACATCGACAACGGGTTCGGGGCGGCCGCGCACGCCGCCAAGATTATTCACGCGGTTCACCGGTGACGGGCCGCCGGGCGCCGCCTACATCGACGCGACCGCGGGCGTGGCGGGCGACATGCTGCTGGCCGCGCTGCTCGATGCGGGCGCCGACGTGGAGCAGGTACGCGGCGCCATCGCCTCGCTCGGCGTGCCCGGTCTCGGGCTGCGGACCGAGACCGCCCGCCGGGGCGGCCTCGCGTGCCTGCGGGCGGTGATCACGACGCCGGCGGTGGCCGACCGCCAACGGCACCTCGCCGACGTGCTTGGGCTCGTCGGCGACAGTGACCTCGGCCCGGCCGGGAAGGAACTCGCGGCACGGGTCTTCCGGCTGCTGGCCGGGGCGGAGGGGGCGGTGCACGGCGAGCCACCCGAAGATGTGCACTTCCACGAGGTGGGTGCGTTCGACGCACTGGCCGATGTGGTGGGATCGGCGGCCGCGCTGGAGGATCTCGGGCTGCTGCGGCCCGGCGCGGTGGTGTGCTGCTCGGCTCTGGCCGCCGGAAGCGGATTCGCCACCAGCCAGCACGGCCGGTTCCCGTGCCGGCTTCTCGCCGTCCTGGCGATCGCCGCCGCGGCCGGCCTGGACCTGGCCAGCGGCGACCTGACCGGTGAGCGCACCACCCCGACCGGTGCGGCCCTGCTCGCGGCGGTCGCCACACCAGGTGGCTTTCCCGCCATGACGGTACGCGCGGTGGGCACCGGCGGCGGTGGCCGGGACACCCCGGACCGGCCCAACATCACCCGCGTGGTCATCGGGACGTCCAGCGCGGAGCAGGACCTGCGCGACGGCGACGTGACCGTCGTCGAGAGCACAGTCGATGACCTCGATCCCCGGCTGTGGCCTTCAGTCCTCCAGGCGGTCCGGGCGGCCGGCGCCTGGGACTGCTGGTGTACCCCGATCGTCGGCCGGCACGGCCGCCCGGGGCAGGTCATCACCGCCCTGTGCGCTGAACCGGTCCGTCGCGCCGTGGCCGAGGCGATTTTCTCCCACACCGGGTCGCTCGGCGTCCGCTGGACCAGGATGAACCGGCTGACCGCCTCCCGGACGTCGGTGCAAGTGGAAGTGGGACCGCCGGGCAGCAGCCAGGTCGTCACGGTCAAGGTGGCCGGCACCACAGACGGCCTCGCCGGCTTCGGGACGGCCACGGCCGAGCTGGCCGAGGCCGAAGTCGCCGCCCAGGCCTTGGGCTGGCCGGTGCGGGCCGTCTGCGAGGCCGCCGTCGCGCAGTACCGCGCCCAGGCAGCAGGTTCGGGCTAGTGCGCCAGCATGGCGCAGCCCGGAAAATGAAGGGAATGACGTGGCGGACAGTTCAGCGCCCCGTCCGGGCGGAGCCCCGACGCAGGCACCTGCTGGCCGGGACCCTGAGGACGCCGGGACCCAGCTTGCAGATACCCAGCTGGGTGAGATCGTGCTGGCCCGGGCGGTAGCTGCCTATCGGGCTGCCCTGGGCTCACGCCTGATCGCCGGGTATGCGCTCGGCAGCCTTGCCCACGGGGGCTTCAGTCCGCTGGTGAGCGACGTCGATCTCGGGCTCATCCTGGATGACCCGTTGCGGGCGAAAGACCGCCTGACCATCCGCGCGGTGGCCCGTTCCGTGAAGGCCGGAGGTTCGGCGCTTGACCAGCGGCTGTCGGTGTTCTGGGGGACACCCAGCACCTTGCGGGGCCAGCGCCCCGGCGGGCGGTTCCCTCCACTGGACCGGCTGGACCTGATCGACTACGGCCGGCTTCTCACGGGCCGGGACGTGCGTGCCGCCGCGGTCCGCCCCAGCGACGCCGAACTGCTGGTGGCAGGCGCCGAGTTCGCCCTCGGTTACCTGGGCGCCAAGCGCATGGGACTGCCAGACCTGTTCCGGGCCTGGGCCCGGCTCCGGTCCCCGGACGGCAACGCGCTGGACGAGATCCGCACCCCTTCGCAACTGGTCGCCCGCGGACCCCGGCGGGTGACCAAGATCGTGCTCTTTCCTGTCCGCTTTCTCTTCACGGCCGACACAGGCCGAGTGGGCGCCAACGCTCTCGCGGCCGAGCACTACCTGGCCAGCGTGGACCCGCCCGCCGGCGCTCTGGTTGCCGCGGCTCTGGCCTGGCGCCGCGAGTGGCCAGCTGACGATGAGGCGACCGGACTGCTGAGCCGGGAGCTGATTCCGCTGTATGTCCAGTACCTGGAAGATCACATCGCGCGCCTGCAAGCCATCAACTGCTTCCGGCTGGCCGGCAGCTTCCGGCGATGGCAGGACCGCCTCGTAGCCTGAGGCCGGCGGCACCGGAACGCATGGCCTAAAGGCCGAGGACCCGGCGCAGGCCGCGGTCGACTTCGTGCATGAGTGACACGGGAAGCTGGCCTACGGCGGGGTCGAGGTCGGTCTTGCCGAGGGTGACTAGTGCGGTGATGTTGACCACGGAATCTCCGGGCAGCCCGCTCATGGCCGCGGGGACGAAGATGTTGCCGGGCACCGCCGCCAGGCCTGTGTTAGATGTGATGACTGCGACCAGCGTTGTATTCAGCCTGCTGATGTTATAAGGATTGGCCTGGATGACCAGGACCGGCCGGCGCTTGGCGGCCTTGCTGCCGTGCGGTTCGCCTAGGTCTGCCCAGCAGACATCGCCGCGCTGCGTCACCAGTCTCGTCCTGGGCGGCCAGCAGGCGGCGGCCCGCTGTGACTGCCGCAGCGGCTGACTCGTCGTCTCCGGCCGCCTGCAATGCCTGGTCGATCTGGCTGGTGAGCGACTGAGCGGCCAGTTCGTCCAGGTACCGGCGAGCTGCCTGAGCGAAGAATTCTGACCTGCTGATGCCCAGCTTGGCGGCTTGGCCGGATGCCTGCTCGAAGATGTCATCCGGGACAGAGATCGCAGTCTTCACACTAAAGAGTATTACCGGGTATTACCGTATGTAGCCGCACCGCAGTACGGCGCAATAGGATGACGGCCGCGTAGTGATGCTCCGCCGCCGATGTTCAGTGACCGGGAGTGGCTTTTCCTGGCCGGGTTTTGCGGTAGCGGGTCATCTGGCCGAGCAGTCCGGGCACCACTGCGAACGGGGTCATGCCGAGCCGCTCGACCACGGCGACCGACGCGGAATTCCCCTCGTCGACCTCGGCCAGCACGTCCGGCAGGCCGAGTGGCCCAAGGGCGTACCGGACCAGGGCCCGGGCGGCCTCGGTAGCGTAGCCGTTGCCCCACACGCCGGGTGCCAGGCTGTAGATGATCTCGAGCCCGAGATCCTCGAGCGGTCGCAGCCCAGCAGTCCCGGCCAGTTCAGTCGCGCCAGTCTCCTGGATCAGCCAGAGGCCGTACCCGGCTGCGGCGAAGTTCCTCGTGCTGTCCTCGATGGCCGATGTGACGTCCGCCGGGGGTGTGAATCGTCCCGTCGAACAGGAAGCGCCGCACCTCCGGCGTCGTCCAGTGGGCCAGCAGTCCAGCGTGGTCTTGCTCGGTCACCGGACGTAGGACCAGGTGTTCGGTGGTCAGGACGTGCTCCACGTGGCCAGGCTACCGACCCAGCCCTCGGGACACCCGCTGGATGGCGCGGGTGGGCCGGGGGGCGGGTGCCTCGATGTCGATGCGGGGCAACCACGAGAGCCAGCCGGGCAGGTACCAGCTGCGCTGGTCGAGGAGGGCAAGCGCGCTGGGGAGAACGACGATCCGGATGAGGGTGGCGTCGAGGAGCAGCGCGATGGCGACGCCGAATCCCATTTCCTGGAACATGACGAGCTGCCCTCGCGCGAAGCCGCTGAAGACGACGATGATGATGAGGGCGGCTCCGGTGATGATCCTGGCGGTGGACGCGACCCCGCCGGCGGCCGCTTCGCGGGTGGAGCCGGCCTGGTCGTAGCGCTCCTTGATGCGGCTCATCAGGAGTACCTGGTAGTCCATGGACAAGGCGAACAGGACCGAGAAGAGGAACAGCGGCACCCACGCGTCGATGGCGGTCACACGCTGGAACCCGAACAAGCTCGCACCGATCCCGTGCAGGAACACCAGCGTCAGGAGCCCGTAGGCGGCGCCGGCCGAGAGCAGGTTGAGCAGGACCGACAGGGCGGCGACGACCAGGGACCGGAAGGCGAGCATGAGGAGCAGGAAGCTGAGGCCGAGCACGAAGACCAGCACATAGGGGGTCGGTGCACCGACGGCGTGGAAGTAGTCGGCGGTCTCAGCGCTCTTCCCGCCGACGTAGACCTTGGCGGCTGATCCGGCAAAAGCGGCCGGGATCAGGTGCTGGCGCAGGTCGGCTACCGCGGCAATGTCGCGACTAGAGACGGCGTCGCCCTGGATGGGGACGGTCAGGGCCAGCACGCTACTGCCGGGCGACGCCAGGATCGGGCCGGGCCCGAACCGGGGTCGGCGGCTAGAGCCGCCTGCAACCTGGCCAGGTCCGCTCGGCCGGCGGGGCCTCCTCCGGCGGCGACGATCTCGACCGGCTGGGGGTCTTGGCCAGGGAAATATTTCGCGACCGCGATGTAGCCCTGCTTGGACGGCAGGGTGTCCGGCAGGGTGGCGACGCCGCTCTGGCCGATGTGCAGGCCGAGCGCCGGGACGGCAGCGAGGACCATGAGGCCGCCGGCGATCACGAGGCTGGCGAGCGGCGCGCGCATGACCCTGCCGATCACGGATCGCCACATGCGGCCTCCGGCGGCGTCGGCGCGGTCCAGGCTAGAGCCGATGAACGGAATCCGCAGCGCGTTGATGCGGTCTCCGATCAGGCTGATCATGGCGGGCAGCAGGGTCAGCGCTGCGGCGACCGACACCACGCCGACGATTACGGCTCCCGCGGCGAGGCTGCGCAGGACGTTCGTCGGCACGAGGAACAGCCCGAGGAGCGCGATCACGAACGTCGTCCCGCTGAAGAGCACGGCCCGGCTGGCGGTCGCGGCGGTCATGGCGATGGCGGCTTCCTTGCCGAGTCCCCCGGCGCGTTCCTCCCGGAAGCGGGAGATGACGAACAGGGAATAGTCGATCCCCAGGGCGAGGCCCATGCCGGTCATCATGTTGATGATGAAGACCGAGAAGCTGAACTCCTGGGCCACGACGGTGGCGATCCCGAGACCCACGGTGATCGACGTCACGGCCATGAGGAACGGCATGAGCCCGGCGACCACGGCACCGAACACGAGCATGAGGACCACGATGGAGATGGGCAGCCCGAAGTCGACCTCGCCCCTGCGGAGGTCGCTCGAGGACAGCGTCGTGAAGTCGCTGCCGATGGTGTGGTCCCCGGTGATTGCGGCAGCGAAGCCGCCGGTGCCGTTCGCGGCCTGCACGGCAGCGACGACCGGCTTGATGTCGGAGTCGCTTGCCGCCCGCAACTCGATGAGGGCGGCGTGCCCCCCGGCCGATACGAGGGGACTACCGGGGCCAAGGCTGGCCCGGACGTCGCTGATTCCGCGGTCCGGGCGCAGCCGGGCGACGAGGCCGGCGACGGTCGACCGGAAGGCATTGCTGCTCGCGGTGGCGGTCCTCGAGCTGACCACGATGACGTCGGTCGGCTGCCGGCCGGCCTCACCCCTGGTCGCCTGGCTGTAGAGGGCCTCGGCTCGGCTGGACGGGGTGGCGCCGACGACCTGGGAGGTGGTCGTCAGGCCGTGAAGACAGGTGGCGGCCAGGCCGAGGGACGCCAGGACGAGCAGCCCCCAGGCGACCAGCGTCAGGCGTGGCCGCCGGGCGCTGGCGGCGGCGAGGCGTCCGGTCACGCCGGGGGAGGGCACCCGGTGGAACCTGGTGCCGGCCGGGCTGGGAACGGCGGAAGCGTGGGGGGCAGCGGGAGTCGTCACGACGTCTCCTTCAGCGGTAGCTCGGCGAGGGGTGTAGCTGTTCTTGTCTGGGCGTGGTCGCGACTCGGGGTCTGCTGCACGTTCGTCATCTCCATGGCCGGTGACCGGCCCCCGCGGGGGCAGCTGGGCCCGTGGTGGCCCGGCTCCTGGGGAAACGGTAGGAATCCGCGGCGCCGTAGGGCATCACCCGAAGGTGGCGGCCGGGTGGAAGATCACTGCGCGGCGGGCCCTCACACCAAGGTGCTAACGGCCGGCCGAGAGCGTGTCCTCAGGGAATCAGGCCAAGCTGCCGGGCCCGCGCCGCGGCCTCGGTGCGGTTGGCGGCGCCGAGCTTGGCCAGGACGTGCGTCACATGCTTCTTGACCGTGTCCAGCGTCACAAACAGTTCGCGGGCGATCCGCTGGTTTGAGCTGCCCGCGGCGAGCAGCCGCAGCACCTCAAGCTCGCGGCCGGTCAGTGGCTCGGCCATGCCCAGCGGCGCGGCCGCGCTCCGCTTCCGCAGCGGCACGGCGCCCGCCTCGCCACAGGCCCGCAAGAGCGCGGCCAGGTAGCCGGCGGGGATGCCGCACGTTGGGGCTCGCTGATCTCGCAGGGCGGCTGATAGCCGGGCCAGCAGCGCGTGCATCGGCGCGCCCTCGTCCGCAAAGACCCGGACATAGCGTTGCCGGCTGGCCAGGGTCAGTGCCTCCGCGAGCGTGCCGGCCGCACCGGCATGATCACCCCGGGCGGCCAGCGCCAGCGCCCGCAGCGCCTGGATCTCGATGATGCTGCCGGTCCGGCCCTGGCTGACCGCGGCGGCGAGCAGCCGCTGCAGGAGCGCGAGCGCCGGGCCGGGACGGTCCTGGGCGAGCAGCACCCGGGCCAGCACCAGATACGCCGGCTCGCGGGGGTAATCCGGCTCATCGTCCGGGCCAAGGCCAGACGCCTTGGCCCACTGGGCGGCCGCGCCGACATTGCCCTGGGCCAGCAGCAACCGCGCCCGTTGCGACGGCACCGGGTTGAGCAGGGCGACCACCTGCGGGCTCAGCTCAACCTGCCCGGCCTCGTCCATCGCCTCCAGGGCCGCCGTCACCGCGCCCTGCACCTGCCGGATCCGGGCCACGACAGCCAGGCCAGTGGCCAGCGACTGAGTGAAGGTCAGCTGTCGGCACAGCGTGACCCCCCGGGTGGCGTGGTCCAAGGCCGCGGTCAGCTCGTCCCGCTCGTACAAGACCTGGGCCAGGCCCACGTGCGCCGGACCCGTAATAGCCGTCTGGTGGCTCTCCCCCGCCGCCTCGAACGCTTGTCGGTAGGTCGCCAGTGCCGTGTCAAGGTTGCCCCGGGCGCGCTGGACCTCGCCCAGGTCGTAGCCAGCGCGCATGGGGAGAAAACCCCCGAAGAACTCGCCAGGCGCATGCCGTTCGGTGAGCACCTCGGCCAGGCCGCGCTCGGCGGGCACGAGCCAGCCGCGCAGCCAGTCCACCTCCGCCTGATTCCAGCGCACGAAGGAGCGCATCAGCCAGTCGCCCTCACCCAGTTCGGCCAGGGCCTGCCGGTTGCAGGCGGCCGCGAGGACGGCATTGCCGCGCAGTCGCGCGAGCGTGGCGCGCAGAAAGGCGATCCCCGCGGGGACGTTGGCCAACACGCTATTGCGCTGCGGCGATCCTGGTGGGCGCTCGTACGGTTCGTCGCCATAAGCCGCATGGGCGCGGCCGGCGTCATCGAGCAGGGTCTCCAGAGCGTCCAGCTGGAAGCCCATGGCGGCGCCATACGCCTGGGCCAGGCACAGCCGCTGACGGTCGCGCACCGACTCCGCTGGCAGCGCCGAAAGCCAGCGGCCCAGGGTCGCGCCCTCGCTACGGCCAAGCAAAGTCTCGACATGCCGCTCGATCAGCCGCGCCACCCAGGCGGTGTCACCGGCCGCCAGTGCGTGCCGCACCGCGTCATCGGCCAGATCATGCTCCTCGGACCAGGCGGCCGCGGCCTGGTGCAGTGCCTGAACCCGGCCGGGCTGCTCGGCCTGCAGCCGGGCGCGGAGCAGATCGGCAAAAAGGTGGTGATAACGCCACCAGCCACGCACCTCATCCAGCGGCACCAAGAACAGGCCCGCCCGCTCGATTTCCTGCAGCAGCGCCTGGCTGCCGGACCGGCCTGTGACCGCATCACACAGCTCCCCTGACAGCCGCTCCAGGACCGAGGTGTCCAGCAGGAACGCGCGTACCTGCCCGTCCTGGCCGTCAAGGACCTCATCAGTCAGATAGTCCAGCACGAAGCGATGGCTGCCGCTGAACGCCGCCACAAACCCGGCCGGATCCATCTGCCCCCGCAGCGACAACGCGGCCAGCCGCAGCCCCGCCGCCCACCCCTCAGTGCGGGCCGTCAGGGCCGCTACCGCCGTGCCGGGCAGGCCCCGTCCTATCGCCTCACCCAGCAGCGCCGCCGCCTCCTCAGGGTCGAATTGCAGCTCGGCAGCGCGCAGCTCGGCCAGCTGGCCGCGGGCTCGCAGCCGCGCCAGCGGGAGCGGCAGCGGCGGGTCAGCTCGGCTGGACATCACCAGGTGCAAGCCTGACGGCATGTTCTCCAGCAGAAACGCCACCGACTCGTGCACGGTCTGAGAGTCGACCAGATGGTAGTCGTCCAGGACCAGGACCACCTCACCGCCACGGGGCTGGGCGACCAGCTCGTTAATGAGGGCCGTCACCAGCCCTGCAAACGAACGCGGGGGCGGCGGGCCGAGCAGCGGCCCGACCCGCTCGGCAATTCCGGGTTGTACCCGGTCCAGCGCGGCGACCACGTAGCGCCAGAACCGCGCGGGGTCGTTGTCACCCGCATCTAGGCCCAGCCACGCCACCGGCCGGGCATTGCCGCGGGCCCAGTCGGCCAGCAGTGCCGTCTTGCCAAACCCGGCCGGAGCGCAAATCAGCGCCCGCCCCCCCGCCAGGCCATCGCTGAGCGCCTGCACCAAACGCGGGCGCGGCACGAATCCGGGCTGCGGCCGGGGCAGATGCAGTTTTGTGGTCAGTAGGACGCCCTGGCCGGACATGACAGCCCCAGCCGCAGACGGCGCAAGCGGTTCGACCACTGGCGATCCGCCGCTCAGCCCAACAGGCTTATCGTGCGGAAGCGCGCCGCTGTGCGTCATCGGCTGCCTCCACGCGGCTCAGCGGCGGCCAGGTTTCCGCCACTGCTGCTGCGAGTCTGGCACAGTGCCCGCAGCCAAAAAAGAGGCAGCTCGTGAACGCACTCTTCGGCCGGGCCGAACGATCATGCGGCAGCTCGAAACGTTCGCCTGACTGTCGACGGGCGGATCCCGGAGAGGCGCTCATAGCACCGCAAGATTCCACCTGTATTCCACCGTCGGGGTGACGCCCTGCCCCCGCGTCCGCTCCTACCGTGTCTGGTGGAGGAAACCTGCAACCAGCAGGAATGGGGCCCCTCAAGCCCGCCCGCTGCACGACCAGCCTGCCCGGCGCCGAGCCCGCCCGGCACCGCCAGGCCGGATCGTGGCGAGCCGCCCGACCCATGAGGTGATCTTGATGACAGATAGCGAACCTACCCGGCGCCACGCTGCGACCGTGTGGCAGACCGTCCGCCACGTGCTGGCGGCCTTGCGGGTGATCCACGACGAACAGGTCTTGATGTGGGAGCTGTCCTGGCAGGCCAGCCGGGTCCCTGCGGATCGGACCGGTCCGCTGGCCTGGACCCCCAGCCTGGAGGGGGCCCGGCTGACCGGCAGTCACCTGCCCATCCCAGACACCAGCGCCGGGCGCCGGTCATGACCGGCGCACGGGCCGAGGCGGCCCGCAGCTGACGCGGTAGCCGCTCAGCCGGATGCTGGCTGGAGCGGGCGTGAGCACCCCGGCGAGCCTGCCTCTTACGAGATCCGCTCGAGGGCGTCCTCGACGGCCGATGAGCTATCTGGTCGGCGGATTGCAGGTCCAAGGGCGTGCATCCAGACCGTCGTCTCCGGTCCGCTCGGTGCGCCTGGTGGGCCCTGATGAACCAGAGACAGGCACAAGCAACAAGATGCAAATCTGACCCAGGACCTAACACCTTGGTGTAAGGCCTCGATGGGCAGCGATCTTCCACCCGGCAGCCACCTTCGGGTGATGCCTCACGGCGGCGCGAATTCCTACCGTTTCCCCCAAGAGCCGGGCCTCCATGGGACCCAGCTGCCCACCACCGGCCCCACGGACTGGGTGCCGGCCGAGGAGATGAGAAACGTGCAGCAGATCCATTACCGCAGGCCGGGAGCCCGAGGGCACCCCTGGCATGAAGTCCTGCCGCCCGACCCGCGGGACCCCGAACCGGCCCCAGTTACGCCCGGTGACCGCGGCAAGAACGACTCGCCCTGGAGGCGGAACTATGCGATCTAAGCCTGTGGTTCTCACCGCGCTGCTGCTGGCGGCGTTCCTGGTGAATCTGGATACGACCCTGGTGAATGTGGCGCTGCCGGCGATGGTGCGCCAGCTGCATGCCACCACGACCGAGCTGCAGTGGGTGGTCGACTCTTTCAACCTGGTCTTCGCCGCGCTGCTGCTGACCTTCGGCAGCCTGTCCGACCGGTTCGGCCGCAAGCGCATGCTGCTGGCCGGGCTGACCGTGTTCGGCGCCGCGAGCCTGGCTGGCGGCTTCACCACCAACGCGGCGCAGCTCATCGCGGCCCGGTCGGTGATGGGACTGGGCGCCGCGATGGCATTCCCGGCGACGCTGTCGCTGATCTCCAACGTGTTCACCGGGCGCAGGGAGCGGGCCCGCGCTATCGGCCTGTGGGGCGCGATCGCGGGCGTGGCCATCGCGATGGGCCCGATCGTGGGCGGCTGGCTGCTCGAGCATTTCAGCTGGGCCGCCATCTTCACCGCGATGGCACCGGTCGCGGCACTCGCCGCGGCCGGCGCGGCGCTGGCCGTCCCCGAGTCCAAGGACCCTGACGCGGCAGCTCCTGACATTCCTGGCCTGGTCCTGTCGGCGGCGGCCATGGGGCTGGGTGTGTTCACCCTCATCGAGGCACCGGCCTACGGCTGGACCGCCGGGCGGACCGTGGCGGGCTTCGCCGCCGCCGCCCTGCTGCTGGCCGCCTTCGTCTGGCGCGAGCGCAGCGCCGCGCACCCGATGCTCGACGTGGAACTGTTCCGCAACCTGCGGTTCAGCGCGGCCAGCGGCGCGGTCACGGTGTCGTTCTTCACCTTGTTCGGGTTCATCTTCCTGATCACCCAGTACTTCCAGTTCGTCCGCGGCTACGGCCCGCTGTCCACCGGGGTGCGGCTGCTCCCCGTCGCACTGTCGGTGGGTGCCGGGTCGGTCGCCGGGACCCAGCTCGCGGTGCGGGCCGGACCAAGGTCATCGTCACCACCGGGCTCGTCGCGATGGCCGCGTTCTACGGCTGGGTCGCGGCCACCACCAGCGCGACGCTCAGCTACGGGATCATCGCGGCCCAGATGGTGCTGTACGGGCTCGGCATGGGCCTGACCTCGGCACCGGCCACCGAGTCCATCATGGGTGCCATCACCCGGGCCAAGGCCGGCGTCGGCTCGGCCGTGAACGACTCCACCCGGCTCATCGGCGGCACCCTCGGCGTAGCCGTGATCGGCAGCATCTACGCCTCCGTTTACGGAGCGCGGCTCACCGCTGCCCTGCCAGCCGCGACACCAGGCCGGGTCGCGGCGATCGCGCACCAGTCCGTGGGGGCCGCCTACACGGCCGCCGGCCAGCTCGCGGCGCTCGGCCACCCCGCCCTCGGCCTGGCACTCCAGCACGCGGCCACCAGCGCGTTCCTGCGCGGCCTCACCACCGGGGCGCTCGTCGCCGGGGCCGTCGCCGCAGCCGGCGCCCTCCTCGCCATCACCTTCCTGCCCGCCCAGCCACCAAACCACCCAGCCAGGGACATCACCGAAACAGCGGCCCCCGCCTCAGCAGCCCGGTAACCCCGCCTCAGCAGCAGAGCACGGCCGTGACCAGCAACGAAGATGCCATCGACGGCACACTCAGAAGCAGCACACCACCGGAGGCACTCATGTCTAACCTTCGCCCACTCCTCGAGCGCAACCGCGCCTTCGCCGCCACCGGCGCCCATGCCGGGCTGGCCATCATGCCCCGCCAGCAGGTGTTCCTTGTCACCTGCCTGGATCCGCGCGTCGACCCTGCCGCCTTCCTGGGGGTCGAACTCGGAGACGCCCCCGTGATCCGCAACGCCGGCGGCCGGGTAACTGAGGCGGTCATCAACGACATCGCGTTCATCGGCTACCTCGCCCGTACGATGATCCCCGACGGGCCGCTATTCGAGGTGGCCGTCGTCCATCACACCGGCTGCGGCACAGGATTTCTCGCCGACGCCGCATTCCGGTCCGCCGTGGCCGTGCACACGGGCCTGGACGAGGCTTCTCTCGCCGCCAAGGCGGTCGTCGACCCGGCGGCCACCGTCCGCGCTGATGTGGAGCGGCTGCTGTCATCAGCCAAAGTGCCATCGCAGATCAGCGTCTCGGGACACGTCTACGACCTCCAGACAGGACTGGTCACCACCATCGCCTGCCTATCACGGCCGCGGCGGGCACAGAGCCCGTCAGCGGGCATCACCCGCCCAGGAGCAGGAGAGCAAAATGCACATCGGTGAGCCGCAGCGCACCTATGAGATCCCAGAACCCGAAACCGTTCCCGACCACGTTCCCGACGCACAGCCCGATGCTGAGCCCGCACACGTTCCAGATCGCCATGAGCCTGTCCCCGGCTAGCGTCCAGCGCCGGGACGAGCCGGCCCACGGCTGGAAGCTAGCCTTTCTCATCAAGGACGCACGGAACGTGATGTTCCGGGCCATCACCCGGCACGCGTTCTACACGGCAGGCCGGCAACGGTTCACCTGCCATTGCCCGGACGCTCAGTTCCCTTCCGTACTGCGCGCGCCGCATCACAAGCCAGCGGTAGGTGATGGCTCTTCCTGCGGCTGGTATGCGATGAAAGACAAGCGCGACTGCGTTCAGGCCTACAACAGCCGTATGGCCCGCCGCCCGCTGGAGATGAACGCCTGGCTCCTGGAAGTGGACCTGTGGGGGACGGTAATCGAGGGCGAGCGAGGCTATCGCGGGGAAAACCAGCGCGTCCTGTCCGTTCAGCCAGCCGGGCAAACCGGAACTCACGCTCACGCACCAGAATCAGTTCTACGTGATGTGGGCACCCAGATTCTGTACCGGCCGGTCGGCAGAGGCTTGTTCGCGCCACCAATAAAGCCTGTGCTGTGTATGGCCGACCTGGCAGGCAAGCTGGGCACAGAGGTGCTCTGGGCCGACCTGACGGGGGCCATCTCGCGCTCGGCGTGATCGGCCGCCCAGACTTGGTGGCGCTGACCGGCGGCAACCTGAGCTGAGCTCCCGGCTCGGACGCCAGCAAGTGGCAGGCTCAGCGGCGCTCCCGGCCCATGGCGAGCCATGGGTTTACACAGTTGACAACCATTCTGGCCGGCTGCAACCTGATGGTTGACATGACTGTTAACCATGACGGGGGAGCACGGGAGAGCCAGATGCACGGAATGCGCAAGACACATGACCAGCGGCCATACACCATGAGTGGTGAGCACCAGGATCCGGCGGCGGGTCGGACGGCGGCCCGCGAGCGCCGGCCCTGGTCTGTGATGGTTCTGCTCAGCGTGGCCCAGTTCATGGTGATCCTCGATGCCACCGTGGTGAATGTGGCGCTGCCGTCAATCGCCAGGTCGCTGAGCTTGGCCGCGGGGGACCTGCAGTGGGTCGTCACTGCCTACGTGCTAGCCAGCGGGGGCCTGGTGCTGGTCGGCGGCCGGGCCGCCGACGTGGCGGGCAGACGCCGGGTCTTCCTCACCGGCCTGGCCCTGTTCACGGCCGCGTCGCTGGCCAGCGGCCTGGCACCGGCAGCGGGTGCGCTGATTGCCGCCCGCGCCGGGCAGGGGCTCGGCGCCGCGTTGCTGTCGCCCGCGGCACTGTCCATCATCACCACCAGCTACGCGGGTGCGCAGCGGACGACCGCGCTGGGTGTGTGGGGTGCGCTCGGCGGGGCCGGCGCCGCCGTCGGCGTGCTGGCCGGCGGGATACTGACGACCTGGCTCGGCTGGCGGTCGGTGTTCCTGGTGAACGTGCCGGTCGGGGTGGTAGCCGGCCTGCTGAGTGTCCATCTAGTGGCGCGGGACGAACCCCGGCGCGGTGCGGGCCGCGAGCTCGACCTGGCCGGCGCGACGCTGGCCGTGGCGGGACTGGTGACGCTCGCCTACGCGCTGGCGGGTGTGCCCGCACATGGCTGGGGGGCGGCCCGGACTATGCTGCTGCTGGCGGCGGCGTTCGTCGTGCTCGTGGCGTTCGGTGCGGCCGAGCGGTTGGTGCGCTGGCCGCTGGTGCCGACGGGGCTGTGGCGGGACCGGTCGCTGGTCGCCGGCATGGTGGTCATGCTTGGCGCCACCGGGATCCTGGTCGGCACGTTCTTCCTGAACTCGCTGTACCTTCAGGATGTGCAAGGTGTCCCGGCGCTGCGGGTGGGCCTGGAGTTCCTCCCGCTCGCGCTGGTGATCGGGGTGGCCGCCCACCTCGCCTCGCGGCTGCTTCCGCGGGCAGGGTCCCGGGTGCTGATCGTCGCGGGCCTGGCCGTGATGTGCGCTGGAGCGCTCCTGCTGACTAGCGTGTCCGCCCACTCGGGCTACCTGACGGGCTTTCTGCCTGGCCTGCTCGTGGTCGGGACGGGTACCGGCCTGGTGTTTCCGGCCACCGCCATTACCGCGATGAGCCACATCGCCAAGGACCGGGCGGGACTGGCTTCGGGCCTGATGACGGCCGCGCATGAGATCGGTGCCGCGCTGGGAGTGGCCATGTTCTCGGTGGTGGCCGTGGCGGCAGACGGCGGGATCGCGGCCGGCTACCGGCACGGCTTTACCGTCGCGGCGGCCGTGGCGGGCGGGCTGGCCGTGGTGGCGGCGCTGCTGGTCCCGGCGGTCCGGCCAGTGGCCGGCGCCGCGTGGCGGTGCACTGAGATGGGGACGCCCCCGCGGCTGACCGGGTACCAGCGCGAGGTCGCCGAGCGGAACGTCGACGCGATCCTGGACGCGGCCGAGGAACTGATGGAACAGGGACAGGTAAGCATCTCTGCGGTCGCCGCGCTAGCCGGGGTCTCCCGGGTCACGGTCTACGCGCACTTCCCGGCCTGGACAGCGATCCTGGAGGCGGCCATCGAACGGGCCGTGCGTCGGACGGTAGCCGCCCTGCAGTCCGCGCACCCTGAAGACGGGCCGCCCGTCCAGGCCCTGGACCGGATGCTCGCTGCGGCCTGGCAGCACCTGGCGCGGTACCAGGCCATGGCCGCGGCGGCGGCCGAGCGGCTCAGTCCCGAGGCGATCGACCGGACCCACCAGGCCGCGCACCACACCATCGGCGCGCTGCTGGAGCGCGGGCAGGCAGATGGGTCCTTCCGGACCGACCTGCCAGTCGGCTGGCTGGTGACCGCGTCCATTGCCCTGGTGCACGCCTGCTCAGCCCAGGTCAGGGCCGGGCAGATCGATGAGCATGCGGCGGTCCGCATCCTGACCACCTCGGTCCGCGACCTGTTCACCGGGCCGCGCTCCAGCTGGCAGCCCGGCCAGGCGCAACACTGAACCAGCCAGTTAGCCAGGGCGCCGTCCGGCAGGGGACACCGCGGCAGCCAGGCGCGGACCGGCATGGCGGCGGTACTCGGCGACCGCTCGTGCACCGGGACAGCTACCGTCCTCTGCCAGGACGGCGATCGGCGGAGCGTGCCGTGAGACGGCTGCTGGGAGAATGTCCGCCCGTTCCTGCCGGGGTCTGCAGGCACATTTCTATCGGTCAGGTTCCTGGCGCGCGCCTATCGTTAGGTAGATGGGGCAGATAGCCGGGCTGGATCAGAAGGTGGTGGGGCTGTGCCGGATGAGGACAGGAAGCGGGCAGCGTACCGTGCCCTGGTGGATCGTGTCCTGAACGGAGAGGGCAGGGCATCTGCAGAGCAGCGAGCCAGTGCCTTCAGCAACGCCGGCATCGCGCCGCCTTTGGATGCGCTGATCGGAAAGGTCGTCACGAGCCCAGCGAAGGTCACCGACGCGGACTTTGCTGCGGCCAAGGCCTCGGGCTTTAGTGAGGACCAGCTTTTCGAGCTGGTGATATCGGCTGCGGTTGGCGAGTCCACCCGGCTGTACGACGCGGGATTGGCCGCCCTGGCCGAGGCAACCGCCAGTGGGGAGGCCAGATAATGCGGCTTGACATCCTCAATCGCGGTTACGGCCCAGGGACCAAGGCGCTGTTCGTGCTCATCCGGGTGTTCTCCGGCCACCCGCTACCGGACGCCGCCAGGCTGGTCTTCTACCGGCCCGACTTCTACGGCAACCGGGCGAAGATGTTTACCCACGAGGCGATGCGCGGGCCTTCAGACTGGTCGACCGCTGACCGGGAGCTGATGGCGGCCTTCGTGTCCAAGGTCAACGAAAACGCGTTCTGCGTCGGGGCGCACACTGCGACCGCGGGCCAGGCGTACCAGGACGGCGCGAAGGTTCATGCGGTGCTAGCTGATCTGGAATCGGCCCCGGTCGAGGATGGGCTCCGGGCAACGCTGCGGATGCTGGGGAAGCTGACCCGGGAGGGAACGATGGGCGCCGCGGACCTCCGGGACGTGCTGGCCGCCGGTGTCTCACCCCAGCAGATCCAGGACGCGCTGGCGGTCTGCGCAGCGTTCAGTATCACCAACCGGCTCGCCGACGCCTTCGGCTTCGAACTGCTCACCCCCGAAGCCGCCGAGGCAGGAGCCACGTACCTGCTCAAGCGGGGTTACCGATAGCACTGCGGTCTCAGCCACAAACGTCGACGGCCCGGCAGAAAGCGGCGTAAGGAAACCTAGGAACTTATGTCGTGAACTTCAGGTGCACCGCACTAGCGAGAGCGGCAAGCCGAAGACCGGGAACAGGGAGACGTCGAGGAACGAGTAGATGTGGGTGATCGAGCCGTCCATGGTCTCGAGAACCTGGATGCTGTGCGCCGCGTACGTTCCGTCAGGTTCGAGTCCGTAAGACGCGAGTGCCGGGCAGCCGTTCGCGCGAGTTGCGAGGACACGGCGTCCGGGCGATCGCAGCGGGCGGGTAGCGAAGAACTCCAGGACTGCGGCCCGGCCTGTGAACCAGGTCGGGATCGGCGGCATCTCAAGTTCGACATCGCGGCGCAGGATCGCGGCCAGTGCTGGCAGATCGGCGTTCTCGTAGGCAGTCATATACCGCTCGAGCAGGGTCTGGTCGATCTCGTCCACCACGGCCTCCTCAAGGGGTGGCTGGTCTTGGATGTGGGCGCGTGCGCGTTGCAGCGCGCTGTTCACGGCAGTGGTGGACAGGTCGAGCAACGCGGCTACCTCGGCGGCGGAGAGCCCGACGGCATCGCGCAGGAGGAGCGCGGCGCGCTGGCGGGCCGGCAGGTTCTGCAAGGCGGCGACGAACGCGAGCCGGGTCATCTCGCGGCTGGTCACCACGTCGGCCGGGTCCGGTGCGAACGCCCGGTCCGGGATCGGCTCGAGCCAGGGCACCTCAGGCCGCCGCGATGCCAGCGGCGCGGCACCGTCCTCAAGCGGGTCGCCGATCCCGGACGGCAGCACGCGCCGCTCCCGGCTGTCGTTGGCAGTGAGGCACACCCGGGTCGCGATCCGGTAGAGCCAGGTCCGCACGGACGAGCGGCCCTCGAACTGGCCGAACCCGCGCCATGCCCGGAGCAGCGTGTCCTGCAGCGCATCCTCGGCGTCATGGTACGAGCCGAGCATGCGGTAGCAGTGGGCGAGCAGTTCGCGCCGGTACGGATCGACGAGCGACACGAAGTCCGGTTCACTCAGCAACGACGTCAACCTTGACTGACTGTGGGGCGACGGTAGCCGGGGGCGCGGGTGGGCGACGGCGGATAAACGTCGCCGCTATCGCGCCGAGCGCTGAAAGCCCGGCGGCGACGCCTATCGCCGGGCCGACCCCGTCGCGGAACGCACCGGGTCCGGTGTAGCTGCCGTTGGCCGCGAATACGGTGGCCAGGATAGCGACGCCGAATGCGCCACCGAGCTGGCGCGCGGTGTTGAAAATACCGGAGGCCTTGCCGATCTCGGCCCGCGGTACGGCGTTCATGACAGCGTTCTGCGCGGCCGGCAAGGCCATGCTGGTGCCGCAGCCGGCGATAACGAGAGCCGCGATGGCGGAAACGTAGGAATGATCGTCGGTGATGCTCAGCGCGACCCAGGCCAGGCCGATGGCCTGGAGGGCGAGGCCGCCACCGAGCAGTGCCCTGTTCCCGATCCGGTCGCTGAGCCTGCCTGCGGCTGGGGCGATCACGAACAGGGCCAGTGTCCACGGCAGGAACCGGAATCCGGCTCCAAGGGGGCTGTAGCCGAGGCTGAACTGCAAGTACTGGGCGAAGAAGAACACGGTGCCGAACAGTGCAGCCGTGAGCAGGAAGGCCGCGATGCTGGCGGCTGAGAAGGTGCGGTCGGCGAACAGCCCGACCGGCAGCATCGGCTCGTTCACGTGCGCTTCCCAGGCGAGGAAGGCAATCGTGGCGGCGGTGCCGGCGGTGAGCATGCTCACAACCTCACCGCTGCCCCAGCCGGCCGTGTTGGCGCGCACGAGACCCCAGACGATCCCGAGCATGCCGGCCGAGATGAGGAGGAGTCCGACCAGGTCAAGGCGGGCAGCGGGGCCGCGGCTCTCGGTCATCCGAACAAGCACCAGCGGGATGAGGATCGCTCCGACCGGGACGTTGACCCAGAAGATCCACTGCCAGGCGATGCCTTCGGTGATCGCGCCACCGAGGAGCGGGCCGCCGACGACCGCGAGGCCGGTCAGCGCGGTGAAGATGCCCAAGGCGCCGCCACGCTTCTCCGGCGGGAACGCGCTGGCTAGCAGCGCCACGGCGAGCGGCATGACCAGTGCCGATCCCGCACCCTGGATCGCGCGTGCGGCTATGAGCAACCCGGTGTCCGGTGCGAGTGCGCACCCCGCCGAGGCAAGCGTGAAGACGAGGAGCCCGGCTACGAGCAGACGACGGCGGCCGAACCTGTCGCCGAGAGCGGCACCGGTGATCAGCAGCACGGCGAAACTCAGGCTGTAAGCATTGACGGTCCATTCGAGCGTGGCGATCGACGCATGCAGGTCACTCCGGATCGTGTTGAGCGCGGTGGCCACGACGAGCTGGTCGAGGGCCACCATCAGCGCCGCGACCGACGTCAGCGCCAGTACCCACCTCTGTGTTCTGGTCACGAGTACCTCCTGGACGGACTGTGCATCCGTACTGACCGGCCTCGCGGCGCAGATTAGCCGGTTGCCCGGCGGTTAATTTCAGGCGCAGCAGTGGTCAACATAGCCATGACCCGAATCCGCGTCGTGCGCCGCACGACATCACCGCAGGTCGTGTCATGAACGCCGGGCTTCATTCCCTTGATGTGGAGGACAACCATGGCTACTGACATCGCAGACCTGAAGGCTCGCGCCGACCAGTTCCGCGCGCTGCACCACGGGGAGATGCTCGTATTGCCCAACGTATGGGACGCGGCCAGCGCGAAGATCGTGGCCGAAGCGGGGTTTCCCGCCGTCGCCACCGCCAGCGCCGCCATCACGGCGATGCTTGGTTATCCCGACGGTGAGGGTGCGCCATGGCAGGAGATGTTCGCTGCGGCCGGACGAGTCGCCCGCGCGGTGCCGGTCCCGGTCACGGTGGACGCTGAGGCGGGATACGGCATGCAGCCGGGTGAGCTGGTTGAGCGGCTGCTGGACATTGGCGCGGTCGGCTGCAACCTGGAAGACACCGACCACCGGGCAGGCGGCCTAATCGAGGCCGGCGCGCACGCGCAGTGGCTCGCGGGCGTCCGCTCCGCGGCCGCCGATGCCGGAGTCCCCGTCGTCATCAACGCCCGCGTCGACACCTTCCTGCCGGCCAGCGGGATACCTGAGCCGGACCGGGTGGCGGAAGCGATACGGCGCGGCCGTCTCTACCAGGACGCCGGTGCCGACTGCATCTACCCGATCGGCGTGCGCCACAAGCACGACATCGCAGCCCTTGTCACTGGCCTAGCCGGCCCGGTCAACGGGAACACCGGCGAGTACCTGGACCTGGCCACGCTCCGGGAGCTGGGCGTCGCGCGAGTGTCCTACGGACCCCGCTTCTACCGCGCAGCCATGGCTGGGCTGAAAACTGCTGTCCATGAGCTCACGACCTAGGCGTACGGGATCCAGATCCCCGGCCCTTCCCCGGGCTGGGGATATCGCAAGGCCGCGATAGAAGGGGCCGGGTTCGGGTGTCAGCGCCTTTCTGGCCGCGATCCGGGTGCCGTGGCTGAGGTCGGCAGCCGCACCTCGAACCGGCGGCGCCCGGCCGTGTTGACGACGCTCACCTGCCCGTGGTGTGCCTCGACGATGCTGCGCACGATCGCCAGTCCCAGCCCGGCACCGCCGCCCGCGTCCTGTCCCCGATCCCGGGTGCTGCGCCAGGCCATGTCGAACACGCACGCCAGGTCCGCGTCGGGTATGCCGCCGCCGCCGTCGGCCACTGCCAGCAGCGCACCTCCGGCTTCCGGCGCGGCCACGACGTGCACACTGCCCTCCTCCGGGGTGTGACGAATGGCGCTGACCAGCAGGTTGGTCAGGACACGTGACATCTCGCCGGGATCGGCACGGACCATAAGCGGGACGTCGGCCACAGGTCGTCCACCATTCTGGCGAGCCGGGCGACCTCGGCGCGGATCCGCCGGTGGTAGCGGGCCGGCGGCGGCTATGCCGTCCGGCCGGGGACGATTCTGACGCCAAGGCTGACCGGGATTCCCGAACCGCAGCGGGAACCCCTGTTCAAGGCGCTGACCGCGCGGACACTCGTCAAGAAGATGGGGGAGCCGGAGGAGGTCGCTGAGGTCGTTCTGTTCCTGATGGGAAACGGCTTCGTCACCGGATCGGTGATCACGGTCGATGGGGCGGTTGCTGGCCTGTGGCCGCGCTAGTGGCCTGTGCACCCCATGCTGCAACGTTGCCGGTGCAGCGTAACCAGCCAGGGAAGGAGGTAGGACTCGCACTGAGCGCCCACCGTGGCCGAAGGCGACCCAGGTGGCGATCCCGGCTGCCAGCGAGCAGGCGCTCATGGGAAATATCGTGTCCGAGGGGACCTGAACGCGAAGCCGGTGAATTTCCGGATCAAGAAAATTCACAAAAGCCAGATTGGCAACGCAACGACACCGCGGGGTGCAGGGATACCCGCTCCTGATGACCAGGGCACAGACCAGGGGGTCACCCGGGGGCCATCGTGCGCCTTGGGTGCAATCGTTATGGAGACCCAACAGTGGAGGTGCCCAGATGGCCGAGCTCCCATCGCCCCCAGAGGGAATTGTG
>CAWAFD010000019.1:0-47072 GCA_963781225.1 uncultured Actinomycetota bacterium | reverse complement strand
GCTCAGCGCCAGCGGCAGCACGGAGATGTCTTTGATCGCGCCCATCAACGGCGGCGGGGCCGTCACCTCGAACGCGATGCCCTGGCCACCCTTGATGCTGGCGGCCGTGGCGGTCAGGCGCTTAGCCATCACGGCCGGATTCGCACCTGGCCGCAGCGACACCGCGGCCACGTGGAACTTGAACGCGATCCTCGCGCCGTGGAAGATCCGGGCGAACCCGGCCGGAGTGAGCCACGCTCCGTCGTCGTAGTTATTATGCGGTCCGGTCGGCACGAAGCCGATCCCGGTCACGGTCACGGCTCGCGGCACCGGGCCGCCGCTCAGCCGGATCGTGCTGCCGACGGCCGCGTGCATTTCCGTGGCGGTGGTGGGGCCGAGCACGATCTCGCTGGCCGAGGCCGGCATCCGTCCGGCGGTCAGCACGGGCGTGATCTTCTTGCCGCTCACCGAGGCATAGGTGAAGCTCTCCACCGATACCTGACCGGACTGCGCGGCGCCCACCAGTGCGTCGTCCACGCCGGTGACGTCGTGGTCGGCGGCCACTGCCCGCAACACCTGGCCGTGGCCGGGCTGAAGTCCTGCCCGCCTTGGCCCAGGTAGGTGTCCAGCTGCCAGGTCTGGCCGAACCGGGCCGGGTTGGCGGCGGCGTCGGACACGCCAGCGGAGAATGTGAAGGCAGCCAGCACACCGAGCACACCCGCGATCACGCCAACCAGGGCGGGCCGGACCGGTACCGCGGTCCGGCCGCGCCCGGGCTCGAGGGCAAACCTGGTCCCGACTACTACCGGCACCGGGAACCCGGCCGAGACGGCGGCGGCCGCCACGCTGGATCTGCGCGCTACGGCCTGGCGCCGCTGGGCGGCCAAGGTCAGGGCCGCCGCGGCCGCTGCGCCGGCCGTCACCAGGACCAGGGCCAGGGCCCAGCCTGCCCCGAGGATCTGCCAGTCCGCGTTGATGCCCGGATGCGGCTCGTAGTAGGACCCCATGCCGATCGGCGTCCAGCGTGAGGCCACGATGGCTGCGGCCACCCCGAGGGTGCCCCCCGCCGCGGCGGCTACGAACGACGGCGCCACGGCGGCACCGATGACCTGCCGGGACGTCATCCCCGACCGCCTGCAGAACCTGCAGGTCGGCCACGGTGGCCGAGGTGTACCGGGCCACCGACTGGCCGACCAGGAACAGCGCGGCCACCAGCGCGGCCAGCCCGAACGCGAGCACGCAGGCCGACTCGTACTCCACGATCCGGCGGATTGGGTCCACCCAGTGGACCGTGACGTCGAACACGTCGATGTCCGACCGCCCGGTCACCCGGGCCAGGCCGGCCCGGAATGCGGGAATGGCCGCTGCCCCGCCGTTGAGCCGGATCAGCGCGTTGACGTAGTCCTGCCCGTTGGTTCCGGTCATGTTGGCCGGATAGTGCGCATACAGGCCGGGCGAGGCGATGATCGAGCCGTGCTGACCGGGGCCGTCGCCGTTGACGGTGTCCCAGGTGTTGTTGCCGACGCCGACGATGCGGGCCACCACCCGGGGCCCGCTCGGCGGGCCGGATGAGCCGTCGTACCCCTGGTTGGTCTGTTGCACGGACGGCAGGTGCAGGGTCAGTGTGTCGCCCAGATGCTTGTGCCAGACCGCCAGGAACTGCGGCGTGACCACCACCTCATCGGCCCGGGCGGGGTTGAACACCCGCCCGGCGATGATCAGCGGCCGCTCCATCGTCGTGCCGTAGCTCGTGTCCATCATGGCGAAGTCGGTGCTGGCGCTCTGACAGCACTGCGCCGTGAAGTTGAACGTGACCGGGAATCTCGTGATCGCGGCCACTTCGGGCAGGGCCCGGACCTTGTTCCAGTCGAAGCCCGGCTGGTTGGCCAGCACCGCCACCGTGGAGGGCAGGGTCTGCGCCTGCAGGCGATCCAGCACGGTGGAGCCACGGCGAGCCCCCGCGGTCGCCGTGAGCACCGTGGCGGTGGCCACCGCTACCAGCAGCGCCAGTACCAGCAGCGACACCCAGCGCCGCCGCGCCTCCAGGCGCAGCCAGGTCAGCACAATACGCACGCCGCCCCCCACTCCCCACAACTTTTGTCGGCCACGCATCCTGGCCGCCGTGACCTGTGATTCCAGTTGATTGTGGGTCTAGTAGACGGCTCGCGGGTCGTGCACGGCAAGAGTGCTAACGTGCCCCGCCCCGGGGATGCTGGCCTCCCCACCCACGGCGTACTGCCTCCCGCACCTGCTGCCCCCGGTTGGGCGGCCCTGGTCAGACGTGTACCAGGACCAATGCGGGATTGACTCCGGCGATGTCGGCGTCGTCCGAGGCAGGACGGCGTGCCCCCGCTCGGCTGCTGCCAGGGCCAGGTGCACGTCTACGATGTCCGCGGGGTGGTGCCCGGAATCAAGCTGACCGGGCGTTCTGGTCACAGGCGGCCACGTTGCTGGTGGTCGCCGTGATCTTCGGTCTCATCAACGCGACGCTCAAGCCACTGATCAAGGTGGTCGGCTGCGTGTTCTATGTGCTGACGCTGGGCCTGGCCGCGTTGTTCGTCACGGGCTGCTGCCGTTGCTGACCAGCGTCATCGTGGGGGATCTGTCGCTGCCGTTCCACGTGGCCGGGTTCTGGTCCGCCTTCTGGGGTGCCATCATCGTGGGGCTGGTGAGCTGGCTGCTGAACCTGATCGTCGGCAACAACCGCCGCCAGGATGGCGAGCCTCCGCCAGTGCGCGTGGTCAAGGTTGGTTAGCCCCTAGACTGACGGCTTAGACTTCTCAGCGATCAATCGCTGAGTTACCATCCCCAATCCCGGAGTGACGCGACGTGAAGACTGACGTCGAAGAGCTCAGCCCGACTCGCGTCCGGCTGAGCGTCGAGGTTCCGTTCGACGAGCTGAAGCCCAGCCTGGACAAGGCCTACCGTGAGGTGGGCCGCCAGGTCCGTATCCCGGGCTTCCGGCCGGGCCGCGTGCCCCCGCCGGTGATTGACCGCCGGGTCGGCCGGGAGGTGGTACTCAGCCAGGCCGTCAACGACGCGATCCCCGATCTGTACGCCAAGGCCGTGGACGAGAGCGACGTCTACGCCCTCGGCCAGCCTGAAGTGGAGATCACCGGCCTGGACGACGGCAAGGAGATGACCTTCACCGCCGAGGTCGACATCCGGCCCAAGTTCGACCTGCCCGACCTGTCCAGCCTGTCGGTCACCGTGGACGGCACGATAGTGACCCCCGACGAGGTGGCCGAGCGCCTGGCCATGCTGCAGGACCGGTTCGGCTCCCTCAAGGGAGTGCAGCGCCCGGTCGAGGAGAACGACCACGTCTCCATCGACCTGTCCGCCTCGGCCGATGGCGAACCGGTGGAGGACGCCCAGGCCAGTGGCCTGTCTTACCCGGTCGGCAGCGAGTCCCTGCTGGACGGCCTGGACGAGGCGCTGATCGGCATGTCGGCGGGGGAGTCCAAGACCTTCCAAACCGAACTGGCCGGCGGTGAGTACGCTGGCCGTGAGGCCGACGTCACGGTCACCGTGCACAGCGTCAAGTCCAAGGAAGTCCCCGAGCTCGACGACGAGTTCGCTCAGATGGCGAGCGAATTCGACACGATCGGTGAGCTGCGGGCCGACACCCGGACCCAGCTGGAGCGGGACAAGGAAATGCGGCAGGTGCTGCAGGCCCGCGACCTGGCGCTCGACGCCCTGCTTGACCACATCGACATCCCGCTGCCCGATGGGATCGTGGCCGAGGAGATCAAGCAGAACCGCGACTCGATCGAGCAGCAGCTCACCCGGGCCGGCGCGAACCTGGATGGCTACCTGGAGATGACCGGCCAGACCCAGGAACAGTTCGAGACCGAAATCGAGGAGCGTGCCCGCCGCTCGGTCAAGGTCAGCCTGGTCCTGGATCAGCTGGCGCGCCAGGAGGAACTGGGCGTCGATCAGAACGAGCTGTCCGCCTACGTGTCCCGCCAGGCCGAGCAGATGGGTGTGCCGGCCGAGCGCCTGGCCCAGCAGCTCGTCGACAATAACCAGCTCAGCTTCGCGGCGGCCGAGGTGCTGCGGGGCAAGGCGATGAACCTGATCGCCGAGCGGGTCAAGGTGACGGACGATTCCGGTAACGCGGTCGACATCGCCGCGGCCCTCAACGCGCCGCTCGAGCCCGCCGAAGCCGCCGAAGGCGTCGAGGACGCCGAGGGCGACTCCGAGGTCATGGCGGCCACCGAAACCGACGCCGACGCCGTCCCGGACGACGAGGACGAAGCCGAGACGGCCGACACCAAGGCCTGACCGACGCCGGCACCAGCCAGCTGCGAGCCCGAGCCGACGAGTGTGACACGCCGTCGGCTGTCCCGCCATACCGTGCCGGCCTCGCGGTCGCGCGCCGTTCGCAAGCGGCAACTCCGTGCGCCAGGAGCGAACAAGGGCGCTGCTCGGGACGATCGGGTTCCGTGCCGGCGTTATGGTCCTGTCAAAGACACCAGACGATGCCTCCAAGAGGAGCAGGTGAGAACGTGACTGAGCCCCTGTGGACCCCGGCCCCGCCGGCCGTCAACGCCGCCGCGGAGCCCCCCGTCCTGCCGTTCGGGGACAATCTGTTCCAGCGGCTGCTGCGGCACCGCATCATCTTCCTCGGCCAGCAGGTTGACGACGACATCGCCAACCGCATCTGCGCCGAGCTCGCGCTTCTCGCCTCCGAGGACGCCAAGCGCGACATCAGCCTGTACATCAACTCCCCAGGTGGCTCGGTCTACGCCGGGATGGCCATCTACGACATGATGCAGTACGTGCCGAACGACGTGGCCACGTACGCGATGGGAATGGCCGCGTCGATGGGCCAGTTCCTGCTGACGGCGGGCGCGGCCGGCAAGCGGTTCGCCCTCCCGCACGCGCAGATCCTGATGCACCAGCCGTCCGGCGGAATCGGCGGAACGGCCTCGGACATCCGGATCCAGGCGGAGCAGATGCTGTACGTCAAGCGGACACTCTTCGAGCGCACCGCGTTCCACACCGGGCAGCCGATCGAGCAGATCGAGCGGGACGCAGACCGCGACCGCTGGTTCACCGCCGAGGAAGCCAAGGAGTACGGCTTCGTCGACCAGGTGATCCGCAGCGCCGTCGAGGTTCCCACCGCCGGCGTCGTGTCATGATTAACCCAAAGGAGCCCATCGTGAGCGAGTACAGCGCGCGGAGCCCGCAGTCGGGACTGCTGGTCCCGCAGTCCCGGTACGTGCTGCCCTCCTTCGTGGAGCGCACGTCGTACGGGGTCAAGGAGATGAACCCGTACAACAAGCTGTTCGAGGAGCGGATCATCTTCCTCGGCGTCCAAATCGACGACGCCTCGGCGAACGACGTCATGGCCCAGCTGCTGACGCTGGAGGCCATCGACCCCGATCGCGACATCACCATGTACATCAACTCGCCCGGCGGGTCGATGACGTCGATGATGGCCATCTACGACACCATGCAGTTCATCCAGCCTGACATCCAGATCTGCGTCATCGGCCAGGCGGCCTCAGCGGCCGCCGTGCTGCTCGCAGCCGGGACCAAGGGCAAGCGGATGGCCCTGCCCAACGCCAGGATCCTCATTCACCAGCCGGCCACCGAGGGTGGCTACGGCCAGTCCAGTGACATGGAGATCCAGGCCCGGGAGATCCTGCGGATGCGTGCGTCCATGGAGGTCATCTTGGCCCGGCACACCGGCAAGGATGAGGAGACGATCCGCCGCGACATCGAGCGGGACAAGTTCCTCACCGCCGAAGAGGCCAAGGAGTACGGCATCATCGATGACGTGCTGACCATGATCAAGAGGGGCAGTGAGCGCGCTGCCGAGGTAGTGTCTTCCTAACCGGGAGGATTCAGCTCTTCCCTCCTGGGCCGCTGAAGGGGTTTGATGGTGTCCATCGGGCCCCGGTAGGCGGTACCGTCGGTAATGCAAGCTCTTGACGGCCTCGCGGGACATGTCCACTGGAGGCGGCCGGGAAGGCCGTCGCGGCGGCACCATGTAAAGGAGTATCTGGGTGGCACGCATCGGTGACGGTGGGGACCTGCTGAAATGCTCGTTCTGCGGCAAGAGCCAGAAGCAGGTCAAGAAACTCATCGCCGGCCCGGGTGTGTACATATGCGACGAGTGCATTGACCTCTGCAACGAGATCATTGAGGAAGAGCTCGCCGAGCCCACCGAGTTCAAGTGGGACAGCCTGCCCAAGCCGCGGGAGATCTACGAGTTCCTCGACGCGTACGTGATCGGCCAGGACAAGGCCAAGAAGGCCCTGTCCGTGGCCGTGTACAACCACTACAAGCGTGTCCAGTCCGGTGATGACCGGCCCGGTGACGAGGGTGTGGAGCTGGCCAAGTCCAACATCTTGCTGCTTGGCCCGACCGGCTCCGGCAAGACGCTGCTCGCCCAGACGCTGGCCCGGCTGCTCAACGTGCCGTTCGCCATCGCCGACGCGACCGCCCTGACCGAGGCCGGGTACGTCGGCGAGGACGTCGAGAATATCCTGCTCAAGCTGATCCAGGCCGCCGACTACGACGTCAAGAAGGCCGAGACCGGCATCATCTACATCGACGAGATCGACAAGATCGCGCGCAAGAGCGAGAATCCGTCGATTACCCGGGATGTGTCCGGCGAGGGCGTGCAGCAGGCGCTGCTGAAGATCCTCGAGGGCACCACCGCCTCGGTGCCGCCCCAAGGTGGGCGCAAGCATCCGCACCAGGAGTTCATCCAGATCGACACGACGAATGTCCTGTTCATCTGCGGTGGGGCGTTCGCCGGCCTGGAGAAGATCATCGAGCAGCGCTCTGGCCACAACGGCATGGGCTTCAACGCCGTGCTGCGGGTCCGGAACAACAACAACACCGACCAGTTCGGTGACGTGATGCCGGAAGACCTGCTGAAGTTCGGGATGATCCCTGAGTTCGTCGGCCGCTTGCCCGTGATCACCAGCGTGCACAACCTCGACCGGGACGCGCTCATCCAGATCCTCACCGAGCCGCGCAACGCCCTGGTAAAGCAGTACCGGCGGCTGTTCGAGCTGGACGGTGTGGACCTCGAGTTCACGCCGGACTCGCTGGAGGCCATCGCGGATCAGGCCAATTTGCGGGGCACCGGCGCGCGCGGCCTGCGCGCGATCTTGGAAGAGGTCCTGCAGTCGGTGATGTACGAGGTGCCGAGCCGCAAGGATGTCGAGAGGGTTGTGATCACCCGCGAGGCCGTGATCGAGAACGTCAACCCGACGATCGTCCCGCGTGACGTGTCGCGGCGGACTCCGCGCGAGAAGTCGGCCTGATACGACGCAGAATTCCAGGTGGCCCCACATCTTTCCGGGGGGCCGGTATTCTGTGTGCGAGAGGCCGCAGTTCACGGGGGGTACGGCCATTCGGGCACTAAGATCCGGCTTGCGGATTCGTACCGTAATGGTCTAGTCCACCCGATGTCGACTTTGGGTGTATTGCCCATGATCTTCGTGATTGGCCTGTAGCCTCACTCCATGTTGCCGTTATCTGGCGGGCATCCCGCTCACGCCAGGATCTCGGACGCTGACAAGGCAGCCGTCTTCCGTAGCGACGGGGAATTGAGCACAGATGAGTGGTTGGGACGCCCCTTCGGGCGGCTGGGACTCGCGCGATGAGCGCGGGGAAACCAGCGGTTCCGGCGAGCACGAGTACCAGCAGGGTCAGCCTAGCGGTGGCTACCGCACGGTGAGAGCCGGTGATGGCCGCGGCCGGGCGGGTCGCAGGGGTCTGCCCGGCTACGACCAGGCGCAGGGTTACGAATCGGGCGCTTCCGGCTATGACGAGGAACCCGGCTACGGCTCCCAGCCGGCCTACGGCTACGAGGCCGCCAACGACACCGGACCCAAGCCCACCTTCACGCCGAACGCGGGGGCCATGGTCCGCTACACCCCGCACCCCGCCGACGACCGTGGCTTCGGTGCCGAACCTCAGGACACGTCCGGCCCGCAGAGTATGTCCGGGCCGCACAGCACGTCCGGAGCGCACAGCACGTCCGGAGCGCACAGCACGTCCGGAGCGCACAGCGCCTCTGGGCCGCAGGACTTTCCCGGCGCGAGCACCCCGCCCGGCGCGTTCGGCGCGGCCGGGATCAGCCGCCCACGTAATCCCGACCCGCTGTCCGGGCCGCGCCTGGCGATCGAGTCCGGTTCGGGATCTTCGTCTGCTCCGCAGGGGACCACCGGCTCGGGGCCGGCGGACGCATTCGGCTACGACCAGGAACCGACCACTGCCTACCGGGGCGGCTACGAAGGCTCCGACGAACCGCGTTCGGCCTGGCCCGACTCGGACAGCCAGCCGGGCTATGGCAGCCAGCCGGGCTACAGCAGTCAGTCAGGTTATGGCAGTCAATCCGGTTACGGTGGCCAGCCCGGCTATGAGGCGCAGCCGGGTTACGGTTCCCTTCCCGACGCCGGCTGGCCCGGCGGCGATCGGCCCGGCGCGCGCCGCGCGCCGGACCCGCTCGGCTCGGACCCGCTCGGCCCGGACCCGCGTGGTTCAGACCCGCTGGGCTCGGACCCGCTCGGCCCGGACCCGCGTGGTTCAGACCCGCTGGGGTACGGCCGCGATTCGCGTTTCGGCTCCCCCTCGCCGTCCTCTGGTTCCGGCCCGGAATACGGTCAGCCGTCCGGTGCGGATTACGACCAGCGCGGCTACGGCTCGTCCGGCGGCTACCGCGAGTCCGGCTACGGCTCCCCGGCTGGGGGCCCGTCCGGCTTCCTTTCTCCCGGCAGCGGCCCCGAGGATTTGTCCGACCGGACCCAGGCCCACCCGCCCAATGGATACGACTCTTCCGGCTATGGCCAGAACGGCTACGGCGCCGACAGCTACAGCCAGAACGGTTATGGCCAAAATGGTTACGGGCTAGAGGACGCTGGCCAGAACGGCTATGGCGCCGGCAGCCACAGCCAGAACGGCTATAACCAGAATGGCTACGGCCAGAACGGCTACGACCAGGAAAGCTATGGCCATGACGGCCCGGGCCATCCAGGCTTCGAGCCGGGGGCGGGTGACCAGGACCCCTCCTGGCAGCAGGGCTTCGGTCAGCCTGGCTACGGTGACCAGGGTTACGAGCAGCAGGCGCCGGGTGGCACGCGGCCCGACGGATCCGGCCCGACCAACCCCAGCTTTACGCCCCACGACTACCAGGCCGAGGCGTACGCACCCGGGGGCTTCGGCCAGGGTGACCCCTTCGGCCAGACCGATACTGCCGAGCACGGCGGTACCGGCGGTGCCGAGCAGAACGGCTTCGCTCCGGTCAGCTCCGCCGCGGTCGCCCCGGACGGGGCTCAGGCCACCTACACCGCAGATCCGTACCGGCAAGACGCGTACGGTCAGGACGGGTTCGCGCACAGCGACTACGCCCAGGGCGGTTTCGGGACGGCGACCCGGCAGGAAACCTACCCGCCGGCCGCGCCCGGCCAGGACGTCGCCTACGCCCAGCCTGGTTTCGACCCCACGCCCGCACCGGGCTACGGCGGCGACCCGGGCGGCGGCCCGCCTTCGGGTCCGCGCCCGGGCAGCAAGCCCACCCCGCGGCTGGGCGGGATGCGGATGGTGCTGTATCTGGCGGCGAGCGTCATCGGCGTGGTCGCGATCGTGTTCCTGGTCATCCACCTGACCAAGACCGGCACCAAGACCCCAGCCGCCAGTTCGTCCTCTGCGGCCGCCAGTCCCAAGGCCACGGCCTCGGCCGCCCCGGCCACCGCCGGCTACAAGATCGCTCAGGCGGACAGCGTGGGCTCGTATTCCCTGAACAAGACGGCCACCGACCAGTACGGCTCGGTAGCCGAGGCGCGCTCTAAGGTCGTCGTGGACAAGATCGCCGCGGGCGGGGCGGGCAAGCCCGGCACGCCCATCGTCGGCTACTACAACATGACCACCGAGACCAACGTGCTGGCCAGCGACTACCAGGGCATCGCCTTTGTCGGTTACAACGGCACGTTCGACCCGGCCGCCGTGATCAAGCTCGAGAGCTCGAACCTGACGTCACCTCAGGTCGTGAGCGCCGGCCCGCACGGCGGCGAGATGGTCTGCGGAACCGACACCTCGAGCGGCCGGGACGCCAGCGAGTGCATGTTCGTCACCAAGACCACGCTGGGTCAGGTCGAGTTCATCAAGGCCGGGTACACCGCGACGTACCCGGATCCGTCCAAGATCGCGCTTGAGGTCCGTAACGCGGTGGAGGTTCAGTCGTAAATCTTGGGGCCGAACGGGCCTGGTCCCTGCCATCGAGGCCAGTGAAACCCCCGGCAGGCAATAGACTCACCTGTCGTGAGCAGACCCGGACCCATCGAGCTGCCCTCCCAGTACGCGCCCGCCGAGGTGGAAGGGCCGCGCTACGAACGCTGGGAGAAGGCAGGTTACTTCAGCGCGGACGCGACCTCTGACGCCCCTGCGTACTGCATCGTCATCCCGCCGCCGAACGTAACGGGTTCCCTGCACATCGGCCATGCCCTCGACCACACCCTGATGGATTCGCTGATCAGGCGGCGCCGGATGCAGGGTTACAACACCTTGTGGCTGCCGGGCATGGACCACGCCGGGATCGCGACGCAGAACGTGGTCGAGCGCGAGCTGGCCAAGGAGGGCCTGAGCCGGCACGACCTGGGCCGCGAGGCCTTTGTCGAGCGGGTCTGGCAGTGGAAGGCCGAATCTGGCGGCAAGATTCTCGGCCAGATGCGCCGCCTGGGCGACAGCGTGGACTGGTCCCGCGAGCGGTTCACCATGGACGAGGGCCTGTCCCGCGCCGTCCAGACGATCTTCAAGCGGCTCTTCGACGACGGCCTGATCTACCGGGCCGAGCGCATCATCAATTGGTGCCCGCGCTGCCTTACCGCGCTGAGCGATATCGAGGTCGACCACACCGACGACGACGGCGAGCTTGTCTCGATCCGCTACGGCGATACCAGCCCATCGGGGGATGGCGATTCCATCGTGGTCGCCACCACCCGGGCCGAGACCATGCTCGGCGACACCGCGGTGGCCGTGCATCCCGACGACGAGCGCTATAGGCACCTGGTCGGCCGGACGGTCGAGCTGCCGCTGACCGGCCGCAGCATCCCGGTCGTCGCCGACGAGCACGTGGATCCGGCCTTCGGCACCGGCGCGGTCAAGGTGACCCCGGCACACGACCCGAACGACTTCGAGATCGGCCGCCGTCACGACCTGCCCAGCATCACCGTGCTGGACGAGCATGGCGTGGTAACCGCGCATGGCCCGTTCCAGGGCCTGGACCGGTTCGAGGCCCGGCCCGCGGTGGTGCGGGCCCTGCGCGAGCAGGGCCGGATCGTCTCCGAGGTCCGCCCCTACGTCCACTCGGTGGGACACTGCAGCCGCTGTGGCACCACGGTCGAGCCGCGCCAGTCGCTGCAGTGGTTTGTGCGGGTCGGCCCACTGGCCAGGGCCGCGGGCGACGCCGTCCGCGACGGCCGCGTCCGGTTGCACCCCACGGAGATGAACGCGCGCTACTTCGGCTGGGTGGACGACATGCACGACTGGTGCATCAGCCGCCAGCTGTGGTGGGGGCACCGGATCCCGGTCTACTACGGCCCGGACGGCGAGGTGGTCTGCGTCGGCCCAGACGAGCAGCCTCCCGAGGGCTGGCGCCAGGACTCCGACGTGCTGGATACCTGGTTCTCCTCTGCGCTGTGGCCGTTCTCCACCCTGGGCTGGCCGCAGGACACTCCGGAACTGCGGACCTTTTACCCGAACAGCGTGCTGGTGACCGGGTACGACATCTTGTTCTTCTGGGTCGTCCGGATGATGATGTTCGGCCTGTATGCCATGCGCGACCAGGCGCCGGAGCAGGCGGTGCCGTTCCGCGTGGTGAACCTGCACGGGCTGGTCCGCGACCAGTTCGGCAAGAAGATGTCCAAGTCCCGCGGCAACACCGTGGACCCGCTGGACTGGGTGGACCGGTTCGGTGCCGACGCGACCAGGTTCACCCTGGCCCGCGGGGCCAACCCCGGCGGCGACATCGCCATCAGCGAGGAGTGGGCGGCCGGGTCGCGGAACTTCTGCAACAAGCTGTGGAACGCCGTCCGGTTCGCCCTGCTCAACGGCGCGCATGTCCCGTCCGCGACGCTTGATGCCAGTGCGCTGGCGGTGCCGGACCGGTGGATCCTGTCCCGGCTCGCGGCCGTGACCGATGAGGTCAACGAGCTATTCGAGGCCTTCGAGTTCGGCAAGGTGTGCGACGCGCTCTACCACTTCGCCTGGGACGAGGTCTGCGACTGGTACCTGGAACTGGCCAAGGTGCCGCTGGCCTCCGGTGACCCCGAGGCGGCCGAGAACACTCGCCAGGTGCTCGGGTACGTGCTCGACCAGCTGCTGCGGCTGCTGCACCCGGTCATGCCGTTCGTCACCGAGGAGCTGTGGACCGCGCTGACCGGCGAGGAGTCGGTCATGGTGGCGTCCTGGCCGGCCTTCTCGTTCGCCGACCCAGCGGCCGAGGCGGAGATTTCCTCGCTGATGCGGCTGGTGACCGAGGTGCGCCGGTTCAGATCAGACCAGGGCCTGCGGCCCAGCCAGCGCGTGACGGCCAGCCTGTCCGGCATCGACGGCACGCCGCTGGCCGGGCACGAGGAGCGGATCCGGTCGCTGCTGCGGCTCACCCCTGCCTCCGGCGATTTCATCGCGTCGGCCGCGCTGGAGGTCGAGGGCATCACGGTCCAGCTCGATGTGGCCGGGGTCATCGACGTCGCCGCCGAGCGCCGCCGGATCTCCAAGGATCTCGCGGCGGCCAGGAACGAGGCCGAGCAGGCCGGCCGCAAGCTCGGCAACGCCAACTTCACCGCCAAGGCCCCGGCCGCGGTAGTGGACAAGACCCGGCAGCGCCTGGCGACCGCCGAAGCCGACATCGCCCGGCTCGAACAGCGCCTGGCCTCGATCTGACGCCGTCCGCAACCGCACGTAGGCTTACACCGTGGATATCGAAACGCGGATGCAGGAGGTCGAGCGGGAGATCATCTCGCGCCGTCCCGAACATTCCGTGGATCTCGCCCTGGACCGGATGAACGAGCTTGTCGGGCTGCTCGGTGACCCGCAGCGAGCCTGCCCGGTCATCCATGTGACCGGGACCAACGGCAAGACCTCGACCGCCCGGATGACCGACGCGCTGCTGCGCAGCCGCGGGCTGCGGACGGGCCGGTTCACCAGCCCGCACCTGGTCTCCATCCGGGAGCGGATCGTGATCGACGGCGCCCCCGTCGACCCCGAGCGGTTCGTCGAGACCTATGAGGAGATCCTCCCGTACGTCGCTCTGGTGGACGAGCGGCATCCCGTGCCGATGTCCTTCTTCGAAGTACTGACCGGCATGGCCTTCGCGATCTTCGCCGACACCCCGGTCGACGTGGCCGTCCTCGAGGTCGGCGTGGGCGGCCGGCTCGACTGCACCAACGTGGCCGACGGGGTGGTCGCCGTGGTCACCCCGATCTCGCTCGACCACACCCGGCTGCTCGGCGACACGATCGAGGAGATCGCGGCCGAGAAGGCCGGCATCATCAAGCCCGGCGCGGTGGCGGTGCTGGCCCAGCAGCCGCTGCCTGCGGCCGAGGTGCTGCTCCGGCGCGCGGTGGAGGTCGGCGCGACCGTGGCCCGGGAGGGCGTGGAGTTCGGCGTGCTGAGCCGCGAGCAGGCCGTCGGAGGCCAGCAGCTCGTCCTGCGCGGGCTGCGCGGCACCTACGACGATGTCTACCTGCCCCTGTTCGGCGAGTACCAGGCGGGCAACGCGGCCTGTGCGCTAGCCGCCGTCGAGGCCTTCGCCGGGGTATCGGGTGGCGAGGATGTCCACGGACAGGCCGGGATCGACCCGGACCTGGTGCGTGAGGCGTTCTCGAAGGTCAGCTCGCCGGGCCGGCTCGAGATCATCCGGCGCAGCCCGACCATCCTCATCGACGCCGCGCACAACCCGGCGGGCATGGCCGCGACCGTCGCGGCGATCGAGGAGACGTTCAACTTCACGCATCTGACCGGCGTCTTCGCCGCCAGCGGGGATAAGGACGTGCCCGGCATCCTGGCCGAGCTCGAGCCGCTGCTTGACGAGATCGTGGTCACCCGGAACTCCTCCGACCGCTCCATGGACACGCCCGAGGTGGCCGAGCTGGCCACCGAGATCTTCGGCGAGGACCGGGTGCGTTCCGCCGACCGGCTCGATGACGCCATCGAGGCCGCGGTGGCGCTGGCCGATGAGACCATAGCCGAGGGCGGCGTCCCCGGCACCGGCGCGGTCCTCATCACCGGCTCGGTCATCACGGCGGGCGACGCCCGCCGCCTGCTGGGGCCCGAGGGCGGCGAGCTCCCAGCCGAGGCGCCGGCCAGCCAGCCGTCCCGTCACTCCTTCACCGCGGCGGAGCTATCGTGAGCGCGTCCCGGCTGCCGTGGGGCATCCCCGCCGATGGCAAAGGCATCCGTCAGCTCTGCGGTGCCACCCTGGTCATGGAGGCGGTCGTCATCGCCCTGGCCATCCCGGTCGCCATCGTCCTGGAACACGCGAACCACGCCCTCGCCGGCGGCGTCGGCGGCGGCCTGGCCGTAGCGGCCGTGGTGATCGGCGGGGTAGTCGGCCGTCCCGGAATGGCCTGGGCCATCTGGGCCGGCACCATCCTGCAGGTGCTGGCGATCGCGTCCGGCGTCGTGGTCCACGCCATGTACGCCCTGGGCATCATCTTCGCCGCCCTGTGGGTCACCGGCCTCTGGCTAGCCCGCAAGCACTACATCCCCCCGCCCCAGACCCGCGCCACCCCCACCCCCCGCCAAGACGCCCCCACCCCCTGACGCCCAGATCCCCCGTCTAACCAGCCCAACCGGCCAGATCCGCCCTCTAACCGGCCAGATCCGCCCTCTAACGAGCCCAACCGGCCAGATCCGCTCCCGCAAACCACACCGGCGCCATCCGCCAATTAGGCACCAGCAAAGATTCAATGAATGTGACGTTCTAAGCAATAGATTCTGTAGAACGCCACATTCATTGAATCGCGCCATCGCGCCATCGCGCCATCGGGGCCATCGGGCGGCTGGGCTATCGGGCGGCCGCGCTATCGCGCCATCACAGGGCCGGCCCATCGCGCGGTGCCGGGCCATCGCGAGGCCGCCCGAAAAAGCTTGTCCTGTCTGTCCATGGACAGATCCTTATGACGCCTTGGTTCTGGAACCTTTTCTAACGTGATCATGGTCGGCCACGCTACCCTTCCGATAGCTTTAAGTTACTTATTCTTAGCGCTAGGTAATCGGAGCGGCTGAGGTGGCAACGGATCTGGGTAAGGGCCAGGCTCGAACCGACGATGCCGTGCCGCGCCAGCGCGGCGGAGCGCATGCCGCCGCCAAGAACGGCCGCTTCCGCCGCAAGAGCGGATCCGCCGGCGAGCCCGTATCCCGCCGTGCTGAAGTGCCCGACGCTACGCCGCCTGGATCTCGCGCGCCTGGCCGTGCTGTCCAGGACCCTGCGACGGCCCTGCGCGAGCAGGTCCGCCCGGGGAGTCCTCCGATCAGGTGCCCCGGCCCCGGCAAACCAGTGCGGCGCGCTCGGGGGACACCCAGCCGTCGGTCCCGGCCGTCAGGACAGGCCTGACCGCCACCCTCGCCCCGGCCCGAGTCTCTCGCCCGCCCCAGACCGCCACCTCTATCCCAGCCGTCCGCACCCCCAGCCCCCCGGGCGACCCCAGCACCCGAAGTATTCCCCGCGCTCCAGCCGAATCAGCCGAACCAGCAGCGCACGACAGCACCACCCCGGCCCGCTCACGCACGTCCCGGGTCCGCTCCGCGGCGGCCGGAGTGTGCGCGGTGGCGCTCGTGGCGGCGGTGATTCCGCTGGTGGCACTCCAGGTCCCGGACGCGATCGCCTGGTCGGTCCCGGCGCCGCTGGCCGACGTGGGCACGGCCACGCTGGTCAGCGTGCTGCGGGCCTCCGGTTTGGCGCTGCCCGCGATGGCGGTCGCGGCCTCCATCGCGGCACTGGCCGTGCGCTGGCTGCGAGCCGGCCCGGTCCTGCTGGCCGGGCTGATGATCATCGCGGCCGCCGACGTGCTCGGGGACGCCGGGCCCAGCATCTTGCTGATCGGAACGGACCGGTCGCTGCACGGTGCGGGGGCCGGGATCGCGATGACCGCCGTGGCCGCCGTCGTGGCCGACCAGCCCCGGCTGGCGCGCAGGTCGCTGGCCGGCTGGTGGGCCGCGTTCACGGTGGCCGGGCTGGCGGCCACGCCCGCGCTGATGCGGCGCCGGCTCGCCACAGGGGACTGGCATGCGGCGCTGCACCCGTACCCGTGGCTGACCGGGGGCGCCCTGATTCTGGCCGCCGTGTACGCGCTGGTGGCCGAAGGTGCACCCACGACCGCGTCCCGGACAGCCTTCCCCGCGACCGAGCGGGCCAGCTCGCCCTGCTCACCGCCCCGGTAGGCGGGATCTGCGCGATCGCCGTCGCCGCCACCTACCGCGGGGACAAGGCCGTGGTCGCGGCAGCCATCGCCGCCGCGGTGGCGCTCATCGGGATCACCGCCGTCACGGCCCGGGCCGGCACCGCCGCCCGCTTCGCCGCGATCTGCGCGGTGACAGGCTTCACCCTGGCCCCGGCGGCTGGGGTGGTGACCTTGCTGAGCCCACCCGGGGCGGATTCCGGGATCGCGGTCCTGGTCGGCGCGCTATGCGGGGCGGCCCTGGCCATGGCGACCAGGCGGGTACGAGCCGTGACCGCGACCGGCCTGTTCCTGGCGGCGGCCGGCTTCGCCGCCCTGTACCTGGCTGGCCCGAACACTCCACTGACGCTGCCGGGGATGCTAGCCGGGGGATGGGCCGATCCGCGCAGTCACGTGCTCGCGGTGATATGCGTGCCGCTGGCGGGCGGCCTGGCCGCCGCGCTGACCGCCGCGCTGCGCGGGACCAAGGGCGCGGCCAGCGGCACGGCGGGCGCCATGGCCGGGGCAGTCCTCCTGCTCACGGGCCTGGTCGCGGGATATCTGGCTGCGGGAGCCATGCAGGTCCGGGCGCTGACCGGGGTCCGGTCCGCGCCCGGCGTGCAGCATGCGCTGATCAGCGCGGCTGGGCGCTGGGTTCTGGTCGCGGCCGGGTCAGCCATCGTATTCGCGCTGGTCATGGCCTTTGTCACGCGTTGGCGCGCTATAGTCGGGCCCGGCCGGAAGGCAGACCGCGCTCCAGGCGCGGAAACAGGCGAGATCGTGGCCGGCACGCGGGCCGGCGGGCCGCCACGCACCGGGATCATGGGTAAGCTGACGGGGTAGCGAATCGCATCGACCGCGGCCGGTTACGCGCGGTGAAGGAGCGTCGTCGTTGTCAGAACATAGTTCCGTCCTGATAAGACCCGACGCGTCGCGGTTGCCAGGCAGACAGGCCCGGGAGGAAATCGGCATCCTCCTGCCGGAACCGGTTCGGCCACCGACATCGTTGTTCACTTAGAGCCCCATACTCCAGGCCGCTGAAGTCCGCGCGGTACCCCATCTTTTCTGTAGTTCCCGATAGAGCCCGGATCGGAAGGTTCCCGTTCCCGATGAGCAATGCGCTGACGTTCCTCGGCCGTGACATGGCGGTCGATCTCGGGACTGCGAACACGCTGGTGTATGTGCGTGGCCGCGGCATCGTGCTGAATGAGCCGTCAGTGGTGGCGCTCAATACCAATAACGGGCAGATCGTCGCGGTGGGCGCGGAAGCCAAACGCATGATCGGCCGCACGCCAGGCAACATCGTCGCGGTCCGGCCCCTGAAGGACGGCGTGATCGCCGACTTCGACGTGACCGAGCGGATGCTCCGTTACTTCATCCAGAAGGTCCACCGCCGCACCCATCTGGCCAAGCCCCGGATCGTGATCGCCGTCCCGAGCGGGATCACCGGTGTGGAGCAGAGCGCGGTAAAGAAGGCCGGCCACCAGGCGGCGCGCGCCGGGTCTACATCATCGAAGAGCCGATGGCGGCGGCCATCGGCGCCGGCCTGCCCATCCACGAGCCGACCGGCAACATGGTGGTCGACATCGGCGGCGGCACCACCGAGGTCGCGGTAATCTCGCTGGGCGGCATCGTCACCTCTCAGTCCATCCGCATCGGCGGCGACGAGCTCGACCAGGCCATCATCACCTTCGCCAAGAAGGAGTACTCGCTGATGCTCGGCGAGCGGACCGCCGAGGAGATCAAGATGGCTCTCGGGTCGGCGTTCCCGGCCGAGGACGAGCCGCACGCTGAGATCCGCGGCCGGGACCTGGTCAGCGGCCTGCCGAAGACCGTGGTGATCTCCGCCGCCGAGGTGCGCCGCGCCATCGAGGAGCCGGTCAACCTGGTCGTCGACGCGGTCAAGAACACCCTGGACAAGTGCCCGCCGGAGCTGGCAGGCGACGTGATGGACCGGGGGATCGCGCTGACCGGCGGCGGAGCCCTGCTGCGCGAACTAGAGTCACGTATCCGGGAGGAGACCGGGATGCCCGTGCAGGTCGCGGACAACCCGCTTGATTCCGTGGTCCTCGGCACCGGAAAGTGCGTCGAGGACTTCGAGACCCTGCGTCAGGTGCTGGTGCCCGACACCAGGCGCTGAACCCGGCGCCGCGCCGGAGGAAATCCCGCCTGATTGCCGCAGGGCGGACGAGGAGCTGCTGTGCACGACAACCGGCGCACCCGCCTGGTTCTTGGTGTGCTCCTGATCGTGGCCGTCGTCCTGATCACGATGGATTTCCGGGGCGGGGGCACGTCCCCGGCCCGGAACGTCGGCGCGGACGTCTTCGGCCCGGTCGAGCGGGTCACCCACGATGTGACCAACCCGGTGGCCAACGTTTTCGACTCCATCACCGGCGGCCCCTCGGGCCAGAGCGAGGTCGCCAGCCTGCAGCGGCAGAACGCCCAGCTGCGCACCGAGCTCAGCGCGGCCCAGCTCGGCCAGGCCGCTAGCAAACAGCTGGCCCAGCTGCTGCAGCTGGACGCGGGCGCCTATCACATCGTGGCCGCGAACGTCATCGCGGCGGGCGGCAGCTACTCCGACACGGTCACCTTGGACGTCGGCTCCAACGACGGGCTCAAGACCGACGAGACCGTGCTCAACGGATCCGGCTTCATCGGCACCGTCACCCAGGTCAGCGCGGACACCTCCACCGTCCTGCTGGCCAACGACGCGTCCTCCGTGGTGGGCGTGCAGATGGCCGGCAACAGCGAGATCGGTGACGTCACCGGAACCGGCCGGTCCATGTCCGGCTCGGACCTGCTGCACCTGAGCCTGTTCGACGCGAACGCGGTGCTGGCCAAGGGCCAGGAGGTCGTCACCTACGCGTCGCTGAACGACCAGCCCGAGGTGCCCGGTGTGCCGGTCGGCACGGTCGTCTCGGTGACCAGGAGTTCCGGCGCCCTGACCCAGACCGCGCTGGTCCGGCCGTACGCCAACTTCACCGCCCTGGGTGTGGTGGGTGTCGTGGTCAAGGTGCCGGACCGCAACCCGCGGGTCTCGATCTTGCCGCGCCCGGCCGCGACCGTCACCGTAACCGCCACGCCACAACCGTCGTCTACCCCCACGACGTACTCGTCGTACGCCCCGCCCACTACCAGTTCGCCCGCTACTGCTTCACCTAGTACTGGCGCAGCCGCCACCAAGGCAGCGACCAAGCAAACGAACGCCGGTGCCCGGGGCGGGGGCTGAGGTGCGCGCGCTCGTCCCCGTCATCTCCTTCGTGGTGGTCGCGGTCACCGTCGTCTTCCAGCTGACCGTCGTGGACCGGATCGCTTTTCCCGGTGGCTCCGGCCCCGACGTGGTCCTGATCGCGGTGGCCGCGCTGGCCCTGGCCAGCGGGCCGATGTCCGGCCTGCTGACTGGCTTCTGGGGCGGCCTGGCCCTGGACGTGGCCCCTCCCGGCAGCCACTTCGTCGGCGAGAACGGGCTGGTGTTCTGCCTGATCGGTTATCTGTGCGGCCTGCTGGCCGACCTGCCTTCCGGTGACGGCACCCCCGATCAGGGGCACACGGCGCTGTTCGAGATCCTGGTCACCGCGGTGGGTGCCATTACCGGGGAGACCCTGCTGGCCTTGCTCGGCGTCATGCTGAGCGACCCCCGGGTCACCTGGCCAGCCATCACCCGCGTGCTCCCCATGGCCATCGCATACGACGTACTGCTATGCCCGTTCGTGCTCTACGCCGTCGCGGCGGCGCTGCGTCTGGCCGGGTCGCGCGACCAAGGGCAGCGGGTCACCTGGTCGGCCACCCCGACCCGCACCGTGACGCCGGGCGCGGGCCAGAGCACCGTCCGGCAGATGAGCGGGGCGAACGCACCGCGGCTGCGGCTGGGGGACCGGCCCAAGGGTGCCGGAGCCGGGACACGGACCATCGCCAGGCGCGAGCCTCAGCTCAACCTGGGCCGGGCATCCGGCCGGAACCCGGCCGCCGTCCTTGGCGCCGGCCACCGGCCAGCCTTCCCAGCCGGCGGCCAGGCCAGAGTGAAGTTCGGTGGCCGCCGGCGCGAAGGGGTGCTGGGCGGCACCGGGCTGGGTGGCAAAGGGCTGGCCGGCAAAGGGCTAGCCGGCAAAGGGCTAGCCGGGAAAGGGCTAGGTGGTGCCGGGCTGGCCGGATCGGGTCAGGCCATGTTCCGCTTCAGCAGCTCGACCATGGGCCGGTCCCTGCTCGGCGGCTCGGTGTTCAGCCGGTCTAGCTTCGGCAAGCCGCCCTCGTTCGGCCGGGCCGCTCCGCTCGGCCGGTCGTCGCCGTTCCGGCACCGGGGCAGCCTGACCGGGCTGCCCGCAGCCTCCTCGGCGCCGCGCTTCTCCCGGGGCGGTGCGTTCAGCAAGCTGACCGGGGGACTGGGCCGCTCCGCCGGGCCCAAGTCACCGGGCCGGGGCTGGCTGCGCGGCACCCCGAGCCGCAAGCTGTACGGCCGCGGCCGGAGCGTGGCCGGCGGGAGCCTGGGGGGCCGTGGCCTTAACAGCGGCCGCAGCATCAGCGGCAAGGCCTTTGGCAAGAGCCGCGGCACCTGGACGGCTACCCGCGGGTCCCGGCTGCGGACCGGCCGCTCGGGCCGGCCCGGCTGCGGATGCCGCGTCCGAGAGCCAAGCGCAGATGGCGGACTGGGGGTTACCGATGAACACGGCGTCGCGGCGTCGGCTGCTGGTGCTGTACGCGGTCGCGGCCGCCATGCTGATCTCACTGGGCGGCCGGCTCTGGTACCTGCAGGTCATGAACAACACCGCGTTCACCAAGCTCGCCGCGCAGAACCAGACCCGGAACGTGATCGTGCCCGCGGTCCGCGGCCAGATCCTGGACGACATCGGCAACCGGATGGTCACCAACAAGACCGCCCTGGTCGTCTCGGTGGACATGATGACGCTGTCCCAGCAGCCCGGCGGGGCCAATCCGGTGCTGCACCGGCTCGCGCCGCTGCTGGGCATGTCCTACCAGCTGCTGTCGGAGAAGACCCGGCTGTGCACCAAGGGTGTCTCCCAGCCCTGCTGGAACGGGTCGCCCTACCAGCCGATCCCGGTCGACCAGAACGTCACTGACCAGGTGGCCCTGCAGGTCATGGAGCAGCCGAAGCAGTTCCCCGGGGTGACCGCGGAGGTTCAGCCGGTCATCGAATACCCGATGCCGGACGGGGCCAACCCGGCGCAGGTGCTCGGCTACCTGCAGCCCATCACCCCGCAGGAGATCAAGGCCCGGCACTTGCCGGTGACCGGTTTCTCCGGGGTTGACCTGGTCGGTCAGGCCGGCCTGGAGGCCGAGTACGACACCCAGTTGCGCGGCAAGAGCGGCACCCAGGTGGTGTCGGTAAACGCCGCCGGGAACGTCACCGGAACCCAGGGGGAGACGGCACCGGTCAACGGGGACGACCTGGTCACCAGCCTCAACTCCCAGATCCAGGTCGACGCCCAGAACGCCCTGAACGGCGCGATCGGCCGCTCACGGGCGTCCGGGAACGGCACCAACCAGGGTGCCGCGATCGTGATGACGACCACTGGCCGGGTGGTGGCGATGGCCAGCTACCCCGACTACGACCCGAGCGTATGGACCGGCGGCATCTCGCAATCGGAGTTCAACAAGCTGTTCGGGACCTCCGGCGGCGAGCCCATCATCAACTGGGCCGCCCAGGGCCAGTACGCCCCGGGCTCCACCTTCAAGGTCACCTCGACCGCGGCCGCGGTGGCCGACGGGTACTCCATCAACGGCCTGTACGGCTGTCCCGCCTCGGTCAGCATCGGCAGCCAGACGTTCAAGAACGACGGCGAGCCCAGCCTGGGCGACATGAGCTTCTCCGAGGCCCTGATCCAGTCCTGCGACACCGTGTACTACACCCTCGGCTACGACATGTACCTGCGCGATGACGTCAAGGCCAACTCGGTGAAGTCGCCAGACGCCCCGGTGCAGAAGATGCAGCAGATGGAGCTGGACTGGGGCTTCGGCAAGGACAGCGGCATCGACCTGCCGGCCGAGTCGACCGGCACCATCCCGACCCGGCAGTGGCTGTACTACCTGTGGAAGGACAACGCCCACACCGGCCAGAACTGGTGCAAGTACGGCAAGGAATACGGCAGCTATGTACAGCAGATCGAGTGGCAGGACTGCCAGGACGGCTGGCAGTGGGAGCCGGGCCAGGCCGCCATCGCCGCGATCGGTCAGGGCTACGTGACCGCCACCCCGATCCAGCTGGCCAACGCGTACGTGGCCCTGGCCAACGGCGGCACCTTGTACGGCCCGCGGATCGGCGAGGCGCTGGTCTCGCCCACCACCGGCAAGGTGGTACAGAAGATCGACCCGCCGGTCATCAGGCATCTGCCGGTGTCGAGCTACACGCTGTCCTACATCCGCAACGCCCTGGCCGGGGTGGTGACCCAGGGCACCGCGGCCAGTGCCTTTGGTGGGTTCCCGCTGAACAAGGTCTGCGTGGCTGGCAAGACCGGTACCGCCCAGCTGTTCGGCAAGAACGCGACCTCGGTGTTCGCTTCGTTCGCGCCGTGCGACCACCCGCAGTACGTGGTGCTGGTCATGGTGCCGGACTCCGGCTACGGCGCCGACGTGGCCGCGCCCGCCGTCCGGCAGATCTGGGACGGCATCTACGGGCTGGAAGGACAGAAGGCGGCGGTCCCGGGCGGCCAGGTGCCGACCTCGTCCCCGCAGATCACCTCCACCGGGGCCATCAAGCCGCCGGCCGGATACGCTACTACCAGCACCACTAAGGGGAAGTGATGCTCGGCCGGACCACCACCAGGTACACCGCGCGCGGCCTGACCACGCCCCGGCCCATGGCCGGCCGGCCGCGGTCCTTGCTGGCGCGCGCGTTCGCCCGGAACTCCGCCCTGCGGCACACGGACTGGCTGCTGACCGTGGTGGTGCTCGCGCTGAGCGCGATCGGCACCCTGCTGGTCTGGTCGGCCACCCAGCCCTCGCTGCTGGCCGCCGGCCAGGACCCGCGTACGTACCTGAAGAAGCAGCTGCTGAACGTGGTCATCGGGCTGGTGCTGATGTTCGCGGTCAGCTTCGCCGACACCCGGCAGCTGCGTGCCTGGGCCCCGGTGTTCTACGGGGCGACGATCCTCGGCCTGCTGGCCGTGCTCACCCCGCTCGGGTCCAGCGTCAACGGGGCCAAGGCCTGGATCTCGCTGCCCGGCGGTTTCCAGGTCGAGCCGTCGGAGTTCGCCAAGGTCGCGCTCATCGTCATGATGGCGATGACCTTCAGCCGGGTCCGCGGCACCGATAAGGGCGTGCCCGGCCTGCGCGCGCTCGGCCTGGCGCTGCTCTGCGCGGCACCGCTCATCGGCCTGGTGGTGATCGAGCCGGCCCTGGGCGTGGCCCTGGTCCTGGTGGCCGTGACCGTCACCTTGATCGTGCTGTCCGGGCTGCGGCTGCGCATCGTGGCCGCGCTGGCCGCCCTGGTGGCGCTGGTCATCGCCGTGGCGGGCGGCCTGAACCTGCTGAAGTCCTACCAGCTCACCCGGTTCACCTCGTTCCTGCACCCCAGCGCCGACCTGGCCGGGGCCGGCTACAACGCGGCCCAGGCCAAGATCGCGGTCGGCTCAGGTGGAATGTTCGGGCAGGGCCTGTTCCACGGCCAGCTGGTGGCGGGCAACTTCGTGCCCTCCCAGCAGACCGACTTCATCTTCACCGTGGCCGGCGAGGAACTGGGCTTCGTCGGCACCATCGTCATCGTGTTCCTGCTCGGCGTGGTTATCGTGCGGGCTCTGCGCATCGCGACCCGCGCTGACGACCTGTTCGGCCTGCTGGTCGCGTCCGGGGTGGCCATATGGTTCGTGTTCCAGTCGTTCGTGAACATCGGCATGACCATCGGCATCATGCCCATCACCGGCCTGCCGCTGCCGTTCGTGTCCTACGGCGGCTCGGCCATGTTCGCGGACATGATCGCGATCGGCCTGCTCCAGTCGGTGCACCGCCGGCACCGGCTCTTCGAGTAGGCCGTCAGCCCGCCGGCTGGCGCGCCCGCCGCGGCCCGGCGGCGCGTCGCACTGCGGCGGGGCTCGATCGCAGCCCGTTCGGATACTCTGGTCTGATGCCTGTCGAATCGGTCTACCCAATGCTGGAGCCCTTGCTGCCACTGGTGCGCAAGCCGATCCAGTACGTCGGCGGTGAGGTCGGATCGGTCAGCAAGGACTGGGACAGCGCCGACGTGCGCTGGGCGCTGTGTTACCCGGACGCATACGAGGTCGGCCTGCCCAACCAGGGGATCCAGATTCTCTACGAGGTGCTCAACGAGCGGGACGGCGTGCTCGCCGAGCGCACCTACACGGTCTGGCCTGACCTCGAGGCGCTGATGCGCGAGCACCGCGTGCCGCAGTTCACGGTCGACAACCACCGGCCTGTCGCCGCGTTCGACGTGCTCGGCCTGAGCTTCGCGACCGAGATGGCGTACACGAACCTCCTGACCGTGCTTGACCTGGCCGGTATCCCTCTTTTTCTTCCGAACGGGCTGCGGTCCACCCCCTCGTGATTGGCGGGGGCCACGCGGCCTTCAACCCCGAGCCGGTGGCAGATTTCCTGGATGCGGTCGTGCTCGGCGACGGTGAGCAGGCCGTGCTGGCCATCACCGACGTGATCCGTGAGTGGAAGGCGGCCGGGCAGCCCGGCGGGCGGGACGGCCTGCTGCTGCGGCTGGCCCCGATCGCATACGTGCCGCGCTTTTATGACGTGTCCTATCGCGCCGACGGCCAGATCGCCGCCGTGACCCCGAACCGTCCCGGTGTCCCGCCCACGGTATCCAAGCACACGGTCATGGACCTGGACGCCTGGCCGTACCCGAAGGCGCCGGTGGTCCCGGTGGCCGAGACGGTGCACGAGCGGTACAGCGTGGAGATCTTCCGCGGCTGCACCCGCGGCTGCCGGTTCTGCCAGGCCGGGATGATCACCCGTCCGGTGCGGGAGCGGTCCATCACCACGATCGGCGCGATGGTGGCCAACGGGATCAAGGCCAGCGGGTTCGACGAGGTCGGGCTGCTCTCGCTGTCCAGTGCGGACCATAGCGAGATCAACGAGATCGCCGTCGACCTGGCCGACTGCTATCAGGACAGCAACATCGGGCTCTCGCTGCCCTCGACCCGGGTGGACGCGTTCAACGTGACCCTCGCCGACGAGCTGAGCCGCAACGGCCGCCGGTCCGGGCTGACCTTCGCGCCCGAAGGCGGATCCGAGCGGATGCGTAAGGTGATCAACAAGATGGTCACCGAGGAGGACCTGATCCGCACGGTGACCACGGCCTATGCCAGTGGCTGGCGGCAGGTGAAGCTGTACTTCATGTGCGGCCTGCCGACGGAGGCCGACGAGGACGTGCTGGCCATCGCCCAGCTGGCCAAGCGGGTTATCGCGGCGGGCCGGGAGGCGAGCGGGCGCCGGGACATCCGCTGCACGGTGTCCATCGGGGGGTTCGTACCCAAGCCGCAGACGCCTTTCCAGTGGGCGGCGCAATTCCCGCCCGAGGTGGTCGACGCGCGGCTGAAGGCCCTGGGCGGCGCCCTGCGCGCCGACCGCGCCTACGGAAAATCGATCGGGTTCCGCTACCACGACGGCAAGCCCGGCATGATCGAGGGGCTGCTGTCCCGGGGTGACCGCCGCGTCAGCCAGGTCATCCTGGCCGCCTGGAAGGACGGCGCGCGGTTCGACGGGTGGAGCGAGTACTTCTCGTTCGAGCGCTGGCAGCAGTGCGCCGCCGATGCCCTGGCGCAGGAGCCAGTGGATCTTGCATGGTACACTACGCGCGAACGTGATTACAGCGAGATACTTCCCTGGGATCACCTGGACGCGGGCATAGACCGCGACTGGCTGTGGCAGGACTGGCAGGACTCCATCGCGCCCGAGGGCGCGGCCGAGGTGGAAGATTGCCGCTGGACTCCGTGTTATGAGTGTGGGGTGTGTTCGGCCATGGGAACCGAGATCCAGGTCGGTCCGACCGGGGAACGCCTCGACGGGAGGCGGCTGCTTCCCGTGGTGAGCGGGAGGTAGCGTGCCAGGGTCCGCGAGTAGCGTCCCGGCACCTCAGTTGCCTGCGGTGCAGCATCTGGTGGTCCGGTATGCTAAGCGCGGAAAGATGCGTTTTGCCAGCCACAGGGACGTGGCGCGTGCCTTCGAGCGGGGGGTGCGCAGGGCAGAGCTGCCGATCGCCTACTCGGCCGGCTTTTCGCCGCATCCGAAGATTTCCTATGCGGGCGGCGCGCCGACCGGGGTGGCCAGCGAGGCCGAGTACCTGAGCCTCGGACTGACCGCCCGGCAGGCTGAGACGCAGGTGTGCCAGCGGCTGGACGCGGCACTGCCTGATGGGATTGATGTGATCGACGTTATTGAGGGAACCGCGGGATCTGGTAGCCCGTTTGGTCACCTGGAAGCGTCTGAGTGGGAAGTAGTTTTGCCGGGCGTGGGACCAGCGCAGGCGGCCGCGGCCGTCACGCGGTTCCTCGACCGGGAGGAGGCGCCTGTGGAGCGCCTCACGGACAAGGGCGTCCGGCGGCTTGACGCCCGCGCGGCCGTGGTCCGGATGAGCGTGAGCGAAGCCGGGCCGGTTCCGGCCAGTCCTGATGGCGGCCAGCGCGCCGCCGTGACAGGTCATGAAGATTGTGCCATTCTTCGAATGGTTGTTCTACATACGGTTCCTGCTGTGCGGCCCGAGGACATTTTGACCGCGCTGCGCGAGCAGGATGGCACCGATCCGTCGTTGCCGCCGGTGACCACCCGCCTGGCCCAGGGCCCACAGGCCCTGCTCGCCGGGAAGGTTGCGTCATGACGGCAACACGGTCGGGCCCGGGAGCCGTACCCGTGAAGACACCGATCAAGGCCCGGTGCTGTCGAGCCTGCGCGATGACCGCGCGAGCTCAGGACCGCCAGTGCGGTCCGGCCCGGTCCTACGTTGACAAAGAGCTCCCGCGCGGCGTGCGGGTGCGTCGCGGCCCATCGCCTGTTTGCGGTGGACCGCGATACCGCGCGCCCGGGAGCCTGACTGGAGATTGCCCGGATGCTCGAGAGCGAGCTGTACGACAGAGATTCCAATGACCACGCGGCAGGTGGGCGCGGTTCGGCCGACCTGACTTCCAGCGTGACCGGGGCCAGCGGTCCCGGGGTCAGTAGTTCGGGGGGCGGGGCCCCGGGTGGAAGCGCCACCGGGACAAGCAGTGTCCCGGGAACTGGCGGTTCGCCTGGGGGCAGCAGTGCCCCTAGTGTGCCCGCGGCGGTGTTCCAGCCGCCGCCTGTGGTCTTGTTCCAGCCACCAGCGCCGTTGCCGGAGCCAGTGCGTTCCGACCCGCCCCGGTCTGATTCCGGCCGGTCCGATTCTGGCCGGTCTGATTCCGGCCGGTCCGATTCTGGCCGGTCTGACTCTGGCCGGTCCGATTCTGGCCGGTCGACTCTGGCCGGCCCGACTCTGCCAGCCGATTCGCGGCCGTTCTGACGGCAGCCGGTCTGAGGCGGGCCGGTCGCAGGGCGCTGCCCCGGCGGACGGTGCCGGTGGCCCGGGTGACGGCGCCGGTCCCGGCGACGATGACGAGGGCAGTTCAGGTCGCCGCCGCAGCAGGCGCCGGCCGAGCCGGGCCCGGAGCCGCAGTGGCGACCAGGACACCGCCGAGGCCGACGGTGGCCAGCCCGAGTCCCAGAACGGTGACGCCCCCGCGGACGGCAGCAGCCAGGCCGACGGCGGGAACGGCCCCGCCGAGGCCAAGCGTCCCCGGTCCCGCAGCCGGGCGGTCCCGGGACAGCGCCGCGAAGGACAGCGCCGCGAAGGACAGCGCGGCGAAAGACGGCACGGCCCAGGACGGATCTGGCCCCGGCGCGGACGGCGAGACCGCCGCGGACGCGGGTGAGGCCGACGGATCGGGCGAGGCCGACGCCAGCTTTGCCGACGGCGAGGAGGACGGCGACTCGGCGGGCAGCGGCGGCCGCCGCCGCCGGCGCAAGCGCCGCCGCGGTTCGGCCGACGGGTCCGACGCCTCCAGCTCGGACGATCCGCCGGACACGGTGGTCCATGTCCGCGAGCCAAACGGCAATGATGACGTGCGGTCGGTCAAGGGCTCGACCCGCCTCGAGGCCAAGAAGCAGCGCCGCCGCGAAGGCCGGGAGACCGGCCGCCGGCGCCCGCCGATCATTACCGAGTCCGAGTTCCTGGCCCGGCGTGAGTCGGTCGAGCGGTCCATGGTGGTCCGCCAGCGCAACGACCGCACCCAGATCGCCGTGATGGAAGACGGCGTGCTGGTCGAGCACTACGTGAACCGGTCCAGCCACCAGTCCTACGTGGGCAACGTCTACCTGGGCAAGGTCCAGAACGTGCTGCCCTCGATGGAGGCCGCCTTCGTCGACATCGGCAAGGGCCGCAACGCGGTCCTGTACGCCGGCGAGGTTAATTTTGACGTCAGCGGCATGGAGGGCCAGCCCAAGCGGATCGAGTCTGCGCTGAAGGCGGGCCAGTCCGTGATCGTGCAGGTCACCAAGGACCCGGTCGGTCACAAGGGGGCCCGGCTCACCAGCATGGTCAGCTTGCCCGGCCGGTACCTGGTCTATGTGCCGGGCTCGTCCATGACCGGCATCAGCCGCAAGCTCCCGGACACCGAACGCAGTCGGCTCAAGCAGATCCTCAAGAAGGTCATGCCCGAGAACGCCGGCGTCATCGTCCGTACCGCGGCCGAGGGCGCGGCCGAGGAAGAGCTGTCCCGCGACGTCTCCCGGCTCGCCGCCCAGTGGGAGGCGATCGAGAAGAAGTCCAAGACGGCCAGCGCGCCCGCGCTGCTCTACAGCGAGCCCGACCTCACCATCCGGGTGATCCGGGACGTGTTCAACGAGGACTTCGCCAAGCTGGTCGTGTCCGGTGACGAGGCCTGGGAAGTGGTCGACGACTACGTCGCGTACGTCGCCCCGCACCTGGCCGAACGGCTGACCCGCTGGGAAGGCGGCAAGGACGCGTTCGCCGAGTACCGGATCGACGAGCAGCTGGCCAAGGCCCTCGAGCGCAAGGTCTGGCTGCCAAGCGGTGGGTCGCTGGTCATCGATAAGACCGAGGCCATGACGGTCATCGACGTCAACACGGGCAAGTTCACCGGGCAGGGCGGGAACCTGGAGGAGACCGTCACCCGGAACAACCTCGAAGCCGCCGAGGAAATCGTCCGCCAGCTCCGGCTGCGTGACATCGGCGGCATCGTGGTCATCGACTTCATCGACATGGTGCTGGAGAGCAACCGCGAGCTGGTCCTGCGCCGCCTGCTCGAGTGCCTGGCCCGGGACCGGACCAAGCACCAGGTGGCCGAAGTGACGTCGCTCGGCCTGGTTCAGATGACCAGGAAGCGCGTTGGCGCCGGCTTGCTCGAGGCGTTCTCCGCGCCGTGCGAATGCTGCAACGGCCGCGGTGTCATCCTCAACTTCGACCCTGACGCCGACGGCCAGCTCGCCCCGGCTCCGCACACTCACTCCCATGGCCGGGGCGCCGGCAACGGCAATGGCGGCGGTCACGGCAACGGCGGCAACGGCAACACCGGAGGCAACGGGGGTGGGGGCCGGGGCAGCGGCTCCCGGGGCTCCCGCTCCGGCCCGGCCACTCCGGCCACGATCGCCGCCCGTGCCCGCCAGGCCGATAGCCCGGCCGCCGAGGCCGACGGCCTGGTTTCCGCCGACGGCGAGGTCTCCGCCAACGGCCAGGCCGAGGACGCCCCGGCTGGAGTCGGCTCCCACTCCGAGAACGGCCAGCCCGGTAATGGCCAGTCCGGTAATGGCCAGTCCGAGTCCACCCGCTCCAGCCGCCGTCGCCGCCGCAAGTCCTCCTCCCAGTCCTCCACTCCGGGAACGGACCCGACCTCAACCGACGCAGCCCCAGCTGACCAGGCCTCGCTCGCATCCCCGGAAGGCGTCACCACGCTGACCGCCCCCGCGGACGCAACGACCTCCGAGGCCCCGGAGCAGCCCTACGCACCGTCAGAGCCCTACACGGCCCCGGCTCCGGTGGCCTACGCACCCGCGACGCCGCTCCCCGCCGAAGTTCCGGTGGTCGCCAGCACGGCGCACACCGAGGCTGTCACCTCAGCAGCCCCACCACTCCCGGCGGATCAGGCCCTGGCAGCGCAGGAACCGGCGGCTGCCGCGCCGCCGGTCGCCGAGCCGCCATCCGCCGCCTCAGACCCGGAGGGCGAGGCTTAAGGATTGGTCAGCCCTAGCGGGATCGCGCGGGCGCGGTTCGTGAAACCCTCGCGGTCTGGTAACCTTAGCGGTCGGGAGTTGCCCGCTGCCCAAGCAGCGGAAACCCGTGTGCAAGTTCAAGCGAGCCCGCCCTGATTACACGGTGCGCCGAGGCACGCTAGGAAAGCGCAAGGAAAGAGAGAGTTCTCGGGTGTACGCGATTGTGCGCTGTGGCGGCAGGCAGGAAAAGGTCGCGCTGGATGACGTCGTCACCGTCGACAAGCTGGCTGGCGAGGCTGGATCGAGCATCAAGCTCACCGCCCTGCTGGTCGTCGACGGCGACCGGGTCATCAGCGACCCCGCCGAGGTCGGCCGATATGAGGTCACGGCGGACATCGTCGGTGACACGGCAGGCCCCAAGATCAACATGATCCACTACCGGAATAAGACTGGCTACCGGCGGCGTCTCGGCCACCGGCAGCACTACACCCAGGTGCGGATCACCGGCATCGGCACGGAGACCAAGTCCCAGACGCGGTCTAAGGCCAAGGCAAAGGCGGAGGAGGCCTGAGATGGCACATAAAAAGGGTGCGTCATCCAGCCGTAACGGCCGCGACTCTAACGCCCAGCGACTGGGCGTCAAGCGGTACGGCGGCCAGGCCGTGAACGCGGGCGAGATCATCGTCCGGCAGCGCGGTACCCACTTCCACCCGGGCGACAACGTCGGCCGCGGCGGCGACGACACACTGTTCGCGCTGGCCGCCGGAACCGTTCAGTTCGGCACCCGGCGCGGCCGCCGGGCCGTGAGCATCGTACCGGCTGAGGCTGAAGCCTAGGCTCGCCGGAGTAAGCGCAGGTAAGACGGTAAGGGCGGGCCGGGTCACCTGGCCCGCCCTTTCTCATGCAGCAAAGGAAGGAACATCGTGGCGGAGTTCGCCGACCGGGCCGCGCTGAAGGTGCAGGCCGGTAACGGCGGTAACGGCTGCGCCTCGGTCCACCGGGAGAAGTTCAAGCCGCTCGGCGGCCCCGACGGGGCCAACGGCGGGCGCGGCGGCGACGTGATCCTCGAGGTCGACGCCAGCGCGGCGACCCTGCTGGATTTCCACCGCCGCCCGGTGCGACGGGCCGGGAACGGCCGGCAGGGCGAGGGCTCCAACCGTACCGGCGCGGATGGGGCCGATCTCGTCATCGCGGTCCCGAACGGGACCGAGGTCAAGACCGCGGACGGCGAGGTCCTGGCTGACCTGATCGGCGTGGGCAGCCAGTTCGTGGCCGCCGCGGGCGGCCGGGGTGGCCTTGGCAACGCGGCGCTGTCCTCTCCGCGGCGTAAGGCTCCTGGGTTCGCGCTCAAGGGCGAGCCGGGGGAGCAGCGCGACCTTATCCTCGAGCTGAAGACGGTGGCCGACGTCGGCCTGGTGGGCTTCCCGAACGCCGGGAAGTCCTCGATCATCGCGGCCATGTCCGCGGCCCGGCCCAAGATCGCCAACTACCCGTTCACCACCCTTATCCCAAACCTCGGCGTGGTGGAAGCCGGCGACGTCCAGTTCGTCGTGGCCGATGTGCCTGGCCTCATTCCTGGCGCCAGCCAGGGCAAGGGCCTGGGCCACCATTTCCTGCGTCACGTGGAGCGCTGCTCGACCCTGGTGCACGTGCTGGATTGCGCCACCGAGGAGCCGGGGCGCAGCCCCGCCGCCGACCTGGCTGCCATCGAGGAGGAACTGGCCGCGTACGGCGACGCCACCGGGGCCGAGCTGATCAACCGGCCCCGGCTGATCGCGCTGAACAAGATCGACGTCCCGGCCGCCCGCGAGCGCGCAGATGAGCTGAAGCCGCGGCTCGAGGCCCAGGGGCACCAGGTCTTCGAGATCTCCGCCGCCACCGGCGAGGGCCTGCGGCGGCTCGGTTTCGCGATGGCGGCGCTGGTCGCCGCGGACCGCGCGGCCCGGCCGCCCGAGCAACCCGCAGAGCGGGTCCGGGTCAGGGTCGCGGTCAAGGCGGCCGACGAGCCCGGCTTTAAGGTCGTCCGGATGGGAGACAGTTTCTTCATCCAGGGCGAGAAGCCGAGACGCTGGGTCCGGCAGACCGACTTCAGCAACGACGAGGCCGTCGGCTACCTAGCCGACCGGCTGGCCCGGCTGGGCGTGGAGAAGGCGCTGGCCGAGGCCGGGGCCGAACCCGGCGCCGAGGTGCTTATCGGCGACCCGGACGACGCCGTGGTCTTCGACTGGGAGCCGGCCGAAGCGATGGCCAGCGGCAGCGATGCCGGCGACGCCGATCTCGGCGCCGGCCTTGGTGGCCGGGGCCGGCGTGGGAGCAGCCAGCAGCACCGGGGCCCCCGCGGCACCGACCCCCGCCTGTGAGGACCGAGAGCCTGCCGTGACCTGGAGCCTGTCGTGACCGAGAGCCCGGCGGCGGTCCCGGCGCGACCCGATATGGCGGCCGCTTCCCGGGTCGTGGTCAAGGTCGGCTCCTCCTCGCTTACCACCGCAGCCGGCGAGATCGCCGACGGGCGGATTGCGGCGCTGGCCGAGGCGCTGGCTGCCCGCCATCAAAGCGGCGGTCAGGTGGTGCTGGTGTCCTCGGGCGCCATTGCCTCTGGCCTGGTCCCGCTGGGGCTGTCCCGTCGTCCGCGTGACCTGGCCACCCAGCAGGCGGCCGCCAGCGTCGGGCAGGGCCTGCTGATCGCCCGGTACACCGCGGCCTTCGCCACCTATGGCATCCGCACCGGGCAGGTGCTGCTGTCCGCCGACGACCTGATGCGCCGGACCCACTACCGCAACGCCCAGCGCACCCTGGACCGGCTCCTCGAGCTCGGCGTGCTGCCGGTGGTCAACGAGAACGACACCGTGGCCACCGACGAGATCAGGTTCGGCGACAACGACCGGCTGGCCGCCCTGGTCGCGCACGTCACCCGGGCGTCCGCGCTGATCTTGCTGTCCGACGTGGACGGCCTGTACGACGGCGACCCCCGGCGCGGCACCGCCCAGCGGATCGCCGAGATCCGTGACCAGGCCGACCTGGCCGGGATCCAGCTGGGCCGGGGCGCCAAGGCAGGCCAGGGGGGCGCCCGGGCCGGCCAGGGCCAGGGCGTCGGCGGCATGGCCACCAAGGTCGACGCGGCCATGATCGCCTCGGCGGCCGGCATCCCCACCGTGGTCGCCGACGCCGCCAGCGCCACGGCCGCACTGGCCGGGGGCCCGGCTGGCACCTACTTCGCCGCCAACGGCCGCCGCACCGCGACCAGGCTGCTGTGGCTCAAGCATGCCGCGGTGGCCCGGGGCAGCCTGCGGCTGGACCACGGCGCGGTCGAGGCCGTGGTCGCCAGGAACGCCAGCCTGCTGCCGGCCGGCATCACCGGCGTGGAGGGCACGTTCGACGCCGGCGACCCGGTGAACCTGCGCGACGAGAACGACAACATCGTCGCGCGTGGCCTGGTGAACTACGACGCCGCCGAGATTCCCGGCCTAATGGGCCGCTCGACGCGGTGGCTGGCCAGCAAGATGGGCCAGGAATACGAGCGTGAGGTCGTGCACCGCGACGACCTCGTCCTCATCTGAGCAGCGGCAGCACCAGGTAGGAGCACCACGCGGCCGCATCCCGGACCGCAAACGGCGGGCCGGCCACCAAGGTGACCAGCCCGCCGCGCGGGAAACCGAACCCAGCTAACCAGCCGGGCTGACCGCTAGTTGTCCTCGCCGCCGTTGCCGCCGCGGTTGGAGAACCGGTCGAACAGACCGCCCGCGGCCTGCGCCGCGTTGCCTGCCACCCCGCGGAAGATCCCGATCAGCGGGTCCTGCGACCGGTTCCAGGAGTCCTGGTAGGCCTTGGCCGCGTTCCGGACCTCGTCGCCGACCGACGCGCTGCTGTCATCGTCCCGGCGTGGGTAGTCGCCGCCGAGGATGCGCTCGTACTCGCCGTGCGTGGCCCAGTAGTCCAGGTCAGCGAACCTGACCACCGCGAACGGGTGGGTGTTGCCCTGCAGCTGGAGGATCTTCAGGATGCTGTCCCGCAGGTCGGGAACGGCGTCGTACTCGTGCGCCTGCTCGCGGAACGCATCCGGGTTCAGCTCGGACAGCTGCGCGCCGCCGGCCAGCTTCATCAGCGCCCGCCGGGTCGCGTCCAGATCCTGGCCGGCCAGCAGCCCGGCACGGTCGCAGGACAGCTCGGACTTGCGGAACCACTCCTCCAGGCCCCAGATGATGGCGCCCAGGCCGATGGTGATCGGCAGCCACGCCACCCGGGTCGCCAGCTGCAGCAGGATCAGCAGCATGGTGCGGTAGACCGTGTGCCCGGACAGGATGTGGCCGAGCTCGTGCCCGACGACGAACCGGAGCTCCTCGGGGTCGTACAGGTTGACCATGCCGGTCGTGATCACGATGAATGGCTTGTCCCGGCCCAGCGCCATCGCGTTCACGGTCGGGTCCTGGGCCACGTAGACCTCGGGCACCGAGTCCAGGTCCAGGACGTAGGAACCGTCCCGGACCAGCTCATAGATCTGCGGGAACTGGCGTTCCGAGGCGCGGACCGCACCGGCCAGGTAGGTCAGCCGGAAGGCCCGCTCGTTGAACAGGCCGAAGAGCCTGCGCAACAGCGTGTCGAAGCCGCTGAGCTTGCGCAGCGCGACCAGCGCGGAGCGGTCGGCGGGATGCTCGTAGGCGCGGGAAGAGATGCCGGTGAGCCGGACTCTCGCGCGATCTGGCACTGAAGTCATATCTCGTATGGTAACGCCCGCGCCGGCCTGTTGGGTGCAGGACCAGATGCGATCGGACAAGCCCGGTAACATTGACGGTCATGAGGGGGCAGTGAGCGCCATGCGACGCATCGGAGTGATGGGCGGCACCTTCGACCCGGTCCATCACGGCCACCTGGTCGCCGCCAGCGAGGTCGGGCACGACTTCGCGCTGGACGAGGTCATCTTCGTTCCGACGGGGCAGCCGTACCAGAAGGAATACCGCTACGTCTCGCCCGCCGAGGACCGGTACCTGATGACGGTGATCGCGACGGCGTCGAACCCTAAGTTCAGCGTCAGCCGGGTGGACATCGACCGGGCAGGCCCGACCTACACCATCGATACGCTGCGTGAGCTGCGCGCTGCGGCCGGCCCGGACGATGAGTTCTTCTTCATCACCGGTGCCGACGCCCTGGCCGAGATACTGACCTGGCACGACGCGGACGAACTGTTCACCCTGGCGCATTTCGTAGGCTGTACCAGGCCGGGACACCGGCTGTCCGGGGCCGGACTCCCGCACGGGAAGGTCAGCCTGGTGGAGATCCCGGCGCTGGCCATCTCCTCGACCGAGTGCCGGGTCCGGGTCCACGCGGGCCAGCCGGTCTGGTACCTGGTCCCGGACGGGGTGGTGCAGTACATCGTCAAGCGCGGGCTGTACGGCAAGACCGGCGAGGATCCGGCCGCACCGTAACGACACCGGCACGGCTGATGGAAATGACACCCGGGCGTGAGACGCTAAGAGGGTAAATGAGCCTACTGAAGGAGGCCGGCAAGTACTCGTGACTGCCACACCGAGGGCCATCGAGCTTGTCGAGACGGCCGCGCTGGCCGCGGCGGACAAGCTGGCAGACGGCATCATCGCCTACGACGTGAGCGATCAGCTCGTCATCACAGACGCCTTCCTGCTGTGCTCGGCGTCCAACGACCGGCAGGTCAAGTCGGTCGTCGACGAGATCGAGCTGCGGATGCGCCAGGCGGGCGCCGAACTTGTCCGCCGGGAGGGCGAGCGGGAGGGCCGCTGGGTTCTCCTGGACTACCTCGAGGTGGTGGTCCACGTCCAGCACGCCGATGAGCGCTCGTTCTACGCGCTCGAGCGGATCTGGAAGGACTGCCCGACGATTCCGCTGCCCGAGCTGGTGACCAACCCCGGGAGGCCTCGCTGAGCGACCACGTACGGCTCGTGCTGTGGCGGCACGGCCAGACGGTCTGGAACGCGGAGCGGCGATTTCAGGGGCAGAGCGACATCCCGCTCGACGAAACAGGGCAGGTCCAGGCGGAGCGGGCGGCCAGGCTGCTGGCCGCGTTGCGTCCGGACATGATCGTCTCATCGGACCTTACCCGGGCGGCCAGCACCGCGGCGCCGCTGGCCCGGCTGACCGGGCTGGAGGTGAGCGTGGACAAGGACCTGCGGGAACGGCACGGCGGCCGCTGGGAGGGCCTGACCGACGCCGAGATCCGGGCCCAGTATCCGCAGGAGTACACCAGCTGGGCCCCACCCGACGGCGAGCCGTCGCCCGTGGTCGCCGACCGGGTCGCGGCCGCGCTGCTCCGCATCGCCGCGAACCTGGCCGAGCCGGCGGCCGGGTCCCGGCTGGCCGTGGTGGTCAGTCACGGCGCCGCCCTGCGGCTCGGCATGTCCCGCGTGCTTGGCATGCCGGAGGACCTGTTCGGCGTGCTCGGCCCGCTGTCTAACTGCTCCTGGTCGGTGCTCGGCCTGCGAACAGATGGCCGCAGGCGTCTGCTCGAGCACAACGCCGGCACCTTGCCCGAGCCCATCCTGAGCGACGACCGATAGAAGGTCTATGGCCAACCAATCTGCCGAACGGGCTGCCCGATCCGTCTCCCTGACCTGGTACGGGCAATCCGGGTTTCGCCTCGCCGCGAGGGAGTCCCGGGTCTTGATCGACCCGTTTCTGACCGACCGCTCCGACCGGCGGTACCGTCCGCCTGCCACCGCGACAGACTTCGCCGACATCACGCTGGTGCTGTGCACCCACGAGCATGTCGACCACCTGGACCTGCCGTTCCTGCGCGAGTTCTGTGCCGTCAACACGGCCGCGCCGATCGTGGTCCCGGAGCCGGTCATCGAGATCGCGGCCGCCGGCGGGATCGACCGGGACCGGCTGACCGGCGCGGCGCCCGGCCGGGACGTCCAGCACGGCGATGTGACCGCCCATCCCGTGCCCGCGCTGCACGGGATCGGCGGCGACGAGCCGGTCGTCTATGAGTTCTGCACCGATGGCGGCCCGGTGCGGTTCCTGGGCTACGTGCTGGAGGTCGGCGGGGTCCGCTTTTACCATTCCGGTGACTGCCTGGTCTACCCCGAGCTGCCCGCTACCGTGTCCGCGCTCTCCCCGGACGTGCTGATGCTTCCCATCAACGGCCGGGATCACATGCGCGAGTCCGCCGGGCTCGTCGGCAACATGAACGAGACCGAGGCCGCCTGGCTCTGCGGCCAGGTCGACCCGGTCTACGCCATCCCCATGCACTACGACGCCATCGCCCACAACACCGGCAGCCCGGGTCACTTCACGACCGTGATGCGCGAATCCGACGCGCCCGCCACCGTCCTGGTCCCCCCGCGGGCCCAGCCCTTCACCGTGACCGTGCCCTGACCCGCACCAACCCGGACGGGGTCGCCGCACAGCTGATGCCGTTTGCCCGCCGTTTCGTGTGAAACCCGGTGACCGCTCCCGGCCTGCCATCGTGATCCCGGCCAGTCTCATGCCGTCACCGCTCCGGCTTCGCGCACGTCGTCACCGCCCTAGCCGCGCCCAGGCCGGCGCCGCCCGGTTGGCCTGATGGCACGCTCGTGTTGCCTGCAAATCGCGAGTCGCTGAGCGAACAGGTTTTTTCGTTCAGCGAAATGCTCCGTAGGTCCAGAGCAGGCGGCGGGCTAGCGGCCTGCTCAGAGCGCTGTCAGCGCCTGACGGCCCACCAGGCGGATGCGGCCGGTATGTCCGCCGATGCAATTTCGTTGACAGTGCCCAAGGCGGCCCGCTAGCGTCGTTTGTCGTCTAACGACTTCTGTCCACTGCAGTATCGGCCCGCGCAACGATCCTTGGTTGAAAGGAATCGACGTGAGCAGTCCGGCGGGCCCGCTCATGGCGGGCACGGTCTCCGTGGTCATGGGTGGCAGCACCGGCATCGGCCTGGCCGCGGCGCGCTGCCTGGCCAGGCACGGGTCCGTGGTCGAACTGGCCGCCATCGACGAGCCGGGTGTGGCGCGGGCGGTCGAGCTCATCGCGGCCGACGGTAACGAGGCGCGGGGCACGGTGCTCGACGTTGCGCGGCCGGAGCAGATCGAAGCGTTCATGGCCGCGGTGCAGACCCGGCATGGGCGGCTGTCGGCCCTGGTCAATTCGGCCGGGATCCAGCGCTACGGCACCGCCGAGACCACCCCGGTGGAGGTGTGGGACGAGGTGCTGAACGTCAACGTGCGCAGCATGTTCCTGGCCGCCAAGTACGCCGTGCCGCTGATGCGGCACAGCGGCGGCGGCGCCATCGTCAACGTGGCCTCGGCTCAGGCCACTGCCAGCCAGCAGAACGTAGTGGCCTACACCGCCAGCAAGGGTGCGATCGTGGCCATGACCCGGGCCATGGCAGTGGATCACGCGGGGGATGGCATCCGGGTCAATTCCGTCAGCCCAGGCTCGGTAGACACGCCCATGCTGCGCCAGTCGGCCCGGAATGTCTCGGCGGAGGACCCGGACGCGGTCATCGCGCAGTGGGGCGCCATGCACCCGATCGGCCGGGTCGGGCAGCCCGCCGAGATCGCGGACGCGATTTTGTTCCTGGCCAGCCCGTTGTCGTCGTTCGTGACCGGAGCGGAGCTGCGGGTCGACGGTGGCGTGCTGGCCAGCGTGCCGGTGGCGTTGCCTGCCCGGACCGAAAGCTAGTGGCGAGGCGAGGGCAGCGTGCGGACACGACGCGAAGCGGGACGCAAATCCACAGCCGCAGCCAAGCGGCCGACGGTGGGCGCCCAAGACGCCAGTCCCGCTGCCGCCGAATCGCCCGCCCGGGTCCGGTCCACCACTGGTGACCTGCTGTACCTGGTCGAGCAGCTGGCTAACTTCGACCGGATCGGGGTGACCCGGCTAGCCCGGCACCTCGACGTACCCGTACCCACCGCCTACCGGATGCTGCGCGCGCTTGAGCGGGCTGGGTATGTCGAGCAGCTGGCCGAATCCAAGGAGTACCGCCTCACCTTGAAGCTGTTCGAGCTCGGCAGCCGGGTAGCGAGCCGGACCACCCTGCGCGACCTGGCCGCCCTCGAAGTCGAGCGCCTCGCCCAGCAATCCGGCCTGGCATCCAACGTGGGGCTGCTGGCGGACGGCGACGTCCTGTACCTGGCCCAGCAGGTCAAAACCGAGGATCTGCTGGCGCTGAACCAGACGCCGGGCAGCCGGGCCCCCGCCACCTGCACCGGGATGGGCAAGGCCATGCTGTCGGTGGTCCGCGACCCGCGTTCGGCTGTCGGCGCTGGACCGTACCCGTGCCGCACCGAGCACTCGATCACCAGCTATGAGGCCCTGGCCGTCGAGCTCGCCGAGATCCAGCGCCTTGGATACGCGGTCGACCGCCAGGAACTCAATCCCGGCGTGTGGTGTGTGGCCGCGCCCGTCCTTGGCGTCCGGCAGACCCAGCCCGCCGCGGTCAGCGTCTCCGTCTCCCGCCCGCACCTCGACGCGGCCGAGGAGGAACGGCTGGGCAAGCTCGTCATCGCAGCCGCCACCCGCATCACCGACCGCCTCGGTGGCCTCGGCAACATGGCGTCCTGGTAACCCTAGCCGCGGGCCGGCTCCCTGCGGCCGCCGGTGGCATCGGGCGCCGACCGGGCGGTCTCCGTCCGCAGATCCGGCCACGGTTGTCGCGCCGCCCATTCGGGAAGGGTCTGCCACTTCGTGGCGGTCCAGAGCCGGCGGCCACGCCACTGCGCCGCCCCGGTCGGTGGCGCGTCAGCGAGCCATCCGCCATGGCGGCACCGCATGAGCCATTCGCGGGCCGTCGGAGCGGCGGTGACCGGCCCGACCCGCCTCCTGAGCCCCGGCAGCCCGGCTGATAAGATATGTCGCAAATTTCACTGGACGGAATAATAATTTCGTTGATGAAGGCGAGGAGCAGCCGGTGAGACTGGCAGCACTGTACCGAGGCAATGCCCCGACCGCTTCCCTGCACGTCGCCGCCGGTGGCGGCTTCGCGGCCGTGGACGACCTGGCCGTCAGCGGTCACCGGCCCGAGCTGGCCGGGCTGCGCGACGTGGGCGACCTGTTCTCGCGCGGCCCGGACACCGTCGCCGCCCTCCGGGAGCTGGCCGCGGACGCTGCCGCCAGCGTGTCCGGGGCCGACGTGCGGTATGCCCCGCCGGTCGTTCGCCCAGGCAAGATCATCTGTGTCGGCCTGAACTACGCGGACCACATCGCCGAGAGCCGGACCGTCAAGCCCGACAAGATCGTGCTGTTCGCCAAGTTCCCGTCCTGCCTGGTCGGGCACGGCGACCCGGTCGTGCATCCCGGCATCACCAGCCAGCTCGACTATGAGGGCGAGCTGGCTGTGGTCATCGGGCAGCGCGCCCGGCACGTCGCCCTGACCGACGCGCTTGGCTACGTGGGCGGCTACACGATCATCAACGACGTGTCAGCGCGTGACCTGCAGGGCACCGAGCCACAGTGGATCCGCGGCAAGGCGCTGGACACCTTCGCCCCGCTTGGCCCGGTCGTCCTGGACGCCGCCGCGGCGCCTCCCGTCGCCGAGATGAGGCTGCGTACCCTGGTCAACGGCGACGTCCGTCAGGACGCCAGCTGCAGTCAGATGATCACCGGCGTACCGGAACTGATCGCCTACATCTCTGCGGCCATCACGCTGGAGCCAGGTGACATCATCGCCACCGGGACGCCGTCTGGGGTGGCGCTGGGTATGACGCCACCCCCGTGGCTGGTCCCCGGCGACACGGTGAGCATCGAGATCACCGGCATCGGCGAGCTAGTCAACACCGTCACCAAGCCGGACTGAGCCACCCGCCGCCATGACTGCCGGTACCGGAAGCAGCGCTGACCCGCATCTGCTTACCCCGGGTGGCAAGCCGCGGGCCCGCGCACTCGGGATCCCGTTCGCGGGGCGCCCGGGGACGTGGAATTCCATCACCGACGTACCAGGCGTGGAGGTCGGGTACGTCACGCTGATCGAGGGCGAGCGGGTCCGGACCGGGGTGACCGGCATCCATCCCCGCGGCCCGGCGGGCACCGGCGACCCGGTCGCGGCCGGATTCCACTCCCAGAACGGCAACGGGGAGATGACCGGCGTCTCCTGGATCAACGAGTCAGGCACGTTCAGCGGGCCGGTTGCCATCACCAACACGCACGCGGTCGGGGTCGCGCACGCCGGGATCGTGGCGTGGACGCTGCGGCACCATCGCGAGGTGGCGGAGGTGTGGCTGCTGCCGGTGGCCGCCGAGACCTGGGATGGCTACCTGAACGACATCAACGGCCGCCATGTCACCGAGGACGCGGTCGTGGCCGCGCTGGAGGGCACGCGACCGGGACCGGTCGAGGAGGGATCGGTCGGCGGCGGCACCGGGATGAACTGCTACCAGTTCAAGGGGGGATCCGGGACCTCCTCCCGGCTCGTCACCGTCGCCGGCCGTGACCTCACCGTCGGCGTGTTCGTGCAGGCCAACTTCGGTGCCCGCCAGGAACTGGTGCTGGCTGGCGTGCCGGTGGGACAGGCTCTCGCCGCGGACAACCCGATGGCCGGATTCCGCCTGGCCCCACCGGGTTCCGGGTCGGTCATCGCCGTCGTCGCCACCGACGCGCCGCTGTTCCCGCACCAGTGCCAGGCCCTGGCCCGGCGGGTCACGGCCGGGCTGGCCCGCACCGGGACCAGCGGCTCGCACTTCTCCGGTGACCTGTTCCTCGCTTTCTCCACGGCCAATGCCGGCGCGTTCCAGCCCGGCCCGCAGTCCCTGCGCCGGCTCGAGTTCCTCCCGTGGGAGGAGATGGACCCGTTCTTCGAGGCCGTCGTGCGGGCCACCGAGGAGGCTGTGGTGAACGCCCTGGTGGCGAACGAGGACATGACCGGCCGGGATGGTCACCGCAGTCCGGCGCTGCCGCACGACCACCTCACCCGGCTGCTGCGCGACGCCGGCCGGCTGGGCTGAGCGTCCGCCTGGCGGGCCCGTCCCACCAGACCGGCCCGTCCCGCCAATCGGCGGCCCGGGCGGTGCTCACGGAAGGCCGAACATGGCGACCGGGTTGTCCCAGCAGACCGCACGCAGCCAGTCGTTACCCAGGCCGAGCCGCGTCAGCCCGGCGATCTGCTGGGCGTACGGGTGCGGGATGTTCGGGAAGTCGCTGCCCAGCAGGATCTTGCCCGCCAGCCCGAGCTCACGGGCCAGCGGCAGCGCCCCGGGTGGGAACGGCGCCAGCTCATCGAAGAACTCGGTGAAGATCATGGTGGTGTCCAGGGCCACCCGCTCATGCTCGGCGGCCAGCCGCAGGAACGCCTCGTAATCCGGCGCCCCCATGTGCGCCACGATGGCGGTCAGGTCCGGGTGCCGCGCCAGCAGGTCGCCGAACGGTCCGGGGCCGGTGTTGCCGGTGCCCACCGGGGCGTGCCCGGCGTGCACCACCACCGGGACCCCGGCCTCGGCCACCAGCCCCCACGCCGGGTCGAGCAACGGATCGTCGGGCCGGAAGCCGCCCACCTGCAAGTGGATCTTGAAGATGCGTGCGCCTGCGTCCAGCGCCTCGCGCACGTAGCGCTCCACGCCTGGTTCGGGATAGAAGGTGGCCGATGGCAGGCACTCCGGAGTGGCCTGACCGAACGCCAGCGTCCACGCGTTGAGGTCGGCGGCCATGTCCGGCCGGTGGGCATAGGCCAGCGCGCTGAACATCCGCACGTCCATGGACCGAAGGTGCGCCACCCGCTCGTCGTCGGTCCACTTGTACTGGATCGGCCAGCTCGTGCCGAGCAGCGGGCCGGCCGACTCGAAATAGTCCCACACCCGGCGCAGCATGCGTGGCGGCAGGAAGTGCACGTGGATATCGGCCAGGCCGGGCACGCCGAGCGCCTGGCAGAACGCCGGGACACCGGCGTCATCCTGCGGTGGGGGCACGTTGTCCATCCCAAGATTCAACTCCAGCTTTTGCCGCGCGCATGTATCAGGGGCGGTCTTGCGCCCCTCCGAGATGTGCAAGGGGAGGGCAGGGCCGGGGCTTGCGACGGACCCGGCCCTGGCTGGGGGCCACCAGGGCAACGGAGAGGTACGGGGGTCCTCTCCGTTGCCCACGGCGGCCGTCAGCCTGGCGGCCGTCAGCCTCAGCGCCCGCCGAGCACGGCGGCGAAGCGTTCCCGCACGGTGGCCGCGGTCTGGTCGGCGGGCGCCGCCCAGACACCGGCGTTGAAGATCTCGACCTCCACGTCGCCGCGGTAACCGGCCGCGGCCACGGCGGCCGAGATGGGCCCGAAGTCGATCGCGCCGTCGCCCAGATGACCCCGGCCGAGCAGGGTGTCCTGCGGCAGCGGCAGAATCCAGTCGCCTACCTGGTAGCTGACGATCCGTGATCCGGCCCGTGCGATCTCGGCGACGAGGCGTGCGTCCCACCAGACGTGGTAGGTGTCCACCACCACGCCCACGGCATCGGCCGGGAAATGCAGGGCCAGGTCCAGTGCCTCGCCGAGGCTGGAGATCACGCACCGGTCGGCGCAGAACATCGGGTGCAGCGCCTCGATCCCCAGCCGGACCCCGAGCCGCTGCGCCTCGGGCACCAGCTCGCCGAGCGCGTCGTGCACCATGCGCCGGGCCAGGCCGAGGTCCCGCTGGCCGGGCGGCAGGCCCCCGCATACCAGGACCAGCGTTTGCGTGCCGACCCCGGCCGCCTGCGCCAGGGCGGCCCGGTTGTCGGCCAGCGCGGCCTGCCGCGCGCCGGGATCGGCGTGCGTGAGGAAGCCTCCTCGGCACAGGCTGGACACGCGCAGCCCGGCCCGGCGGACGGCCGCGGCCGCCTCGGCCACGCCGGCCTCCGCGACCCTGTCCCGCCACAGCCCGATGGCCGGGATGTCGTGCCGCTGGCACAGTGCCACGGCCTCGTCCAGGCTGAGATGCTTGACCGTGGCCTGGTTCAGCGACAGCCGCTCCAGCCCGACCACGCCTGGACCTCCCGCGACCTCGCGGGTCCCCGTGACCACCGGACCGGTCATCGTTGCTCCGCCGCGGCCAGCCGGCCCAGCAGTTCGGTCATCCGCTCGACTGCCAGCCCCGGGTTGGTCAGCGCACGCGCCGCCGCGGCCAGCTTGAACACCCGGATCAGGTGGCTGGCCGGGCGCTGCCGTTCCAGCCCGTCCAGCATGACAAAGTGGGGCTGCAGACCGTTCAGCCAGGCCAGGAACGCGACTCCTGCCTTGTAGTAGTAGGTGGGCGCCTCGAAGATGGTCCGGCCGAGCGGTACCGTCGGCGCCATCGCTGCGTCGTATCCGGCCAGGTCGCCGGCGTCCAGGGCCTGCAGTGCCGCCGCCGCCGGGGCGGTGATCGCCGCGAACACGCCCAGCAGCGCGTCACTGTGCGGTCCTGGGCCGCGGATCAGCTCCGCGTAGTTGAAGTCGTCGCCGGTGTAGAGCCGGACACCGGCGGGCAGCCGGTGCCGCAGCGACTCTTCCTGGCCCGCGTCCAGCACCGAGAGCTTGACCCCGTCCACCTGGCCACCGGCCCGGTTGATCAGCTCCAGGACGGTACTCGCCGCCTCCTCGAAACTGGCGCTGCCCCAGTAGCCACGCAGGGCCGGGTCGAACGCCTCGCCGAGCCAGTGCAGGATCACGGGCTGGCTGGCCTGCTGCAGCAGCTCGCCGTATACCTCCAGGTAGTCTCGTGGCCCGCGGGCGCTGGCGGCCAGCACCCGGCTCGCCATCAAGATCACCTGGGCTCCGGCCGACTCGACGAACGCCAGCTGGCCGGCGTAGGCGGCGGTGATCGCGCCAAGGGACCAGGCCTGGCCCTCGGCCAGCTGGTCGGTCCCGGCTCCGCAGGCCAGGCCGGAAACGCCCCGGCCCGGCGGCGCGCGGCGGCGCGCTCCGCCGACCGGCCGATCAGCTCGCGGGCCTGTTCCCAGGACAGGCCCATGCCCCGCTGCGAGGTGTCCATGGCCTCGGCGATGCCGAACCCGTGCGCCCACAGGTGCTCGCGGAAGGCCAGCGTGGAGTCCCAGTCGATGACCGCGCCCGCCTGCAGGCCACCCGCGCCGGCCGCTTCCGGGCCGGGGGAGGCGGCGACGTGCGCGGCGGCGAATACCCGGCGCGTGACCGGCGGCGGGTAGCCGGATGCCCAGCCGGGCTCGGCGATGACGAGCGGCTCGTCCCGGCCGGGCAGCCAGATGCTGGCGCTCACCTCAGAGGGCCAGGGGAGGCACGTCGAGCCGCCGGCCTTCGGCCGAGGATTGCACGGCCAGGTCGGCCAGCTGCAGCCCCTTGGCGCCCTCGGCGAAGTCCCAGGCAAACGGCCGTCCCTCCGACGCGCACTTCAGGAACAGCTCCCACTCCACTTTGAATCCATTGTCGAAGATCATGTTGTCCGGGATGTCGGACCACAGCGCCTGGTAGTCGATCGGGTCCGGCAGGTCCGGGTTCCACACTGGCATCGGGGTGGACACCCGGTGCTGCACGGCGCAGTCCCGCAGCCCGGCCACCGCGCTGGCCACCGTGCCGTCGACCTGCAGCTCGAGCAGTTCCCGGCGGTTGACCCGCACCGTCCAGGAGGAATTAACCGAGGCGAACGCGCCGCTGGCGAACTCAAGCACCGCGTAGGCGGCGTCGTCCGCGGTCGCCTCATACGGCTGCCCGGCCTCGTCCCAGCGCCGCGGTATGTGCGTCGTGTTCCGCGCGTACAGCGCGCTGATCGGCCCGAACAGGTCGGTGAGCAGGTACTGCCAGTGCGGGAACATGTCCAGCACGATGCCGCCGCCCTCTTCCGCCCGGTAGTTCCACGACGGCCGCTGGGACGGTATTTCGTCCCCCTCGAAGACCCAGTAGCCGAACTCCAGCCGCACCGACAGCACCTGGCCGAAGAAGTCCTCGTGGAGGAGCCGCTGCAGCTTCAGCACGCCCGGCAGGAACAGCTTGTCGTGTACCACCCCATTGGTGACGCCGGCCGCCTTGGCCGCCCGGGCCAGCCGGAGCGCGCCCTCGAGCGAGCCGGCGAGGGGCTTTTCTGTGTAGACGTGCTTGCCGGCCTCGATGGCCTGGAGCAGGGCGGTCTCGCGCGCGCTGGTCACCTGGGTGTCGAAGTACACGTCGACCTCGGGATCGCCGAGCACCTCGTCCAGGCTGGTGGTCCAGCGCTCCAGGCCGTGCCGTTCGGCGATGGCCCGCAGCCGCTCCTCGTTCCGCCCGACCAGAATCGGCTCGGGGAAGATGGTGGTGCCGTCTTCCAGCTGCACCCCGCCTTGCTCACGGATGCTGAGCAGTGACCGCACCAGGTGCTGCCGGTATCCCATCCGGCCGGTGACACCATTAAGGGCGACGTGGATGACCTTGCGCGTCATGACTTCAAGCCTTCGGTCGGCGACGTTACGGTGCTAACCTGAGCACCTCGGGAAAGTGCTTTCCCAGATTAGGTCGGCCCCGAAGCCGGGGTCAAGCGGCCGGTCTGGGTCTGCCGGGAGGAGGACCGGTGCGCGAGCGGGTCACGCTGCAGGACGTGGCCGACCGGGCCGGGGTCTCGCTGACGACGGCGTCCCGGGTGGTGAACGAGGGCGCCCGCCGGGTCGGGACGCCGCTCGCCGATCGCGTCAACCAGGCCGTGGCCGAGCTCGGGT
>CAWAFD010000018.1:0-116830 GCA_963781225.1 uncultured Actinomycetota bacterium | reverse complement strand
AGTCCGCGGGCAAGGACAAACCGGGAGGGCAGTCCATGGGGGACAGGCATGCTTGTGAGGCCGTCCTGGACGCCTGCCGACCAAGATCTTCCTGGCCAGCTTCACCGGCCTCGGCCCGGACTGGCACGACTGCATCACACCGCTCCGCCGTAAACGACAGCTCATCGCCGGGCTGGAGTGGTTATCCGGTGAGAAGGTCATCCTCCAGGAGGCCGCCGTCTGGCACCTTCCCGCCTCATCCGGGCTCGGCTAGCGCTCCGCCGCGATACTGCCGCCTGCCTAACGACCGACCAATTTCGCTTCAGGAGGTGACTTCCTCCACGTCCGCTTTCTGTGGCCATTCCTAGCCGCGACCAGCCAGACCATGATGACGATCCCGGACGGGATCGGCGCCGTCGTCAGCGGCGTCGGCATCGTCAACGAGCTGCAGATGGCCTCGGCGGTGCTAGGCGCGCTGTCGCTGATATTCGTGTTCTTGCTGGCCCAGCGGCAGATCGTGGAAAGCGTGGCCGGCACCGGACTCAAATAACGGCGCCCGCCGCGCGCCCCGCCCGAGCCTGCCCCGCCCGGAGCAGCACCGCGTACTCCGGCCGGTTGGTGACGAGCACGTCCACCCGCGGATCGGCTAGCCAGTGCCCGATCTCGCGGTCGTCCTCGACCGTCCACACCATCGTCTTGATCCCGGCCCGGTGGCACCGTGCCACCACGCCGGCCCGGCCAGCTGGCGGTTGACCGCCACCCAGTCGGCGCCGCAGGCACGCACCCGGGGCACCGGGAACAGTTCGCTGCGGCAACCGCTGCCTGCCGGGGCCACGACGCGGCCTTCAGGCCGCGGCCGAGCGACAGCGCCGCGGGCACCTCGGGGAACCGTGCCCTGATTACCGCCACCGAAGGATCCTCCAGTGTCGTCACTATGAACTGGCCCGCGCCTAGGATGGCCTGCGCCAGTTCGACGACCGCCTCCTCCCCACCGGTGTCCTTCAGGTCGAGGTGCCCGAGCGCCCTCCCGGCGATGAGCCGCATGACATCTGCGGCCCTCGGCACCTCGTAGCCGGATTGGTCGCATAGCCGGGCGTAGCTGATGGCGGCGACCGCCTGGCCCCGGCGAGTGCTCGCGTCGTGAAAGACCACGACTTCTCCGTCGCCGGTCCGCCGGAGGTCGAACTCCACCCATTCCGCGCCCGTGGTCAGTGCGTGCGCGTACGCCTCGAGCGTGCCGGTACGCGGGCTGTGGGCGGAAATAGTGGGCACAGGAGCGGAGCTTACCGCGACGATTTTTCGGCCAATTTAAAAGCAGATGAATTGTCCGGGATAATGCCCATACTCAAGTCCGTGTGCCGTCCAGTGCCTTTCGTGGCAGCTATAGCAGCTGGTAACGGTTCACCTACGATCGCAGGTCAGGGGTACTGCGTGATCGTATCTTTGTCATAGAGTCCGGCGTAGATAACTCATACAGGGAAGTGAGATTGTCGTGACTTATCCAGATCCGAACCCGGCCGGAGCTGGACGGGGACAGAGTCAGCCGCAGCCTGGTCAGGGCTACAGCCAGTCTCAGTCAGAGCAGGGTTACGGCCAGGGCCAGCCGGGTTACGGCCAGGACCAGAGCTATGGCCAAGGCCAGCCGGGCTACGGGCAGGCCCAGCCGGGTTACGGCCAGGACCAGAGCTACGGCCCGGGCCAGCTGTACGGCCAGGCCGCCCAGGGGTACACCGCGGCCCCGCCGGTGCCGGCTGGCTATGGCTACAACCAGGTCCAGCCGGGCGCGGTGCCACCGGGCATGTTCTTCGACCAGGAGTCCGGTCTGATGCTGCCGCAGGGCACGGAGCTGGCCAGCGTGGGCCGGCGCGTCGGTGCCTGGTTTCTGGCCTTCCCGCTCGCCGTCATCACCCTGGGCATCGGTTACGTCATCTGGGGCCTGATCGTCTGGGGCAACGGGCAGACTCCCGCGTTGCAGGTGCTGGGCATGCGGGTCTGGCGTCCGGAGGACAACCGGGTGGCCGGCTTCTGGTGGATGGCACTGCGCGAGATTGCCGGGCGTATCGTCGAGGGCATCCTCAGCATCATCACCCTGATCACGTCCTTCGTGCTCATGGTGGCGACCAGGGAGCACAAGGCGCTGCACGATTTCATCGCCGGCACCGTGGTGCTGCATGACCCGAAAAAGGTCCTGAACCGCTAGCGCCCGAGGTCCGCCAGGGCAGCCACACCCGAGCGGTCACACCAGCACGGCGGGGCTCAGCGTCAGCCTGGAACGGCTCACCACTCGACCAGGGTCCAGATCTCCGGTCGCGGGGCGTCGCCGACGTCGACCGAGGCGAACCGCCGGGCCGCCTCCTTCAGGTGGGCCATCGCGGCTTCGCGCTGGCCGTCCGCGTGCAGCAGATCGGCCATGTTCGTGTGCAGCGCCGCCAGCCGGTGCTGGTCGCCGAGCTCGATGCCCAGCTCGAGTGCCTCGGCCGCCACGGTCAGGGCCTCCGGGCCGCGACCGGTCTCGGCCAGCAGCCGGGCCAGGTTGTTCAGCGCCGCCACGGCCGCCCCAGGTTCTGGCAGGCGCCGGGCTTCGGCCAGGCTGTCCCGCAGGTAGGTTTCGGCGGCGGCGACCTCCCCCGCCCGGGCCGCGAGCATGCCTAGCACGTTGAGGGCCTGAGCCGTCGCGCCTGGATCAGCGGCCGCCCGGGCGTCGGCCAGCGCGGCCCGGCTGAACTCGGCGGCCTGTCCCGCGGCACCACGCCGGTAGGCCACCACAGCCCGGTCGGCCTCGGCCCGGGCCAGGCGGCCCCGTCCGGTGCCCTCGACCAGCTCGGCCACCACGGCCAGGTGCGCTTCGGCGAGGTCCCAGTCACCGAGCCGGTGGTGTACGTCGGCCAGCTTGTGCTCGATTCCGGCCTGGGTCGCGCGCCCTGCCTCTGCGGCACTGGCGTCGTCGCTGCCGCCGGCGATGGCGGCGGCGGTCTCGAATTCGGCCAGCGCCTCCCGGTACCGGCCCAGCACGACGAGCACGTCACCCAGGGCGATCCGGCCCGGCAGCTGCGGGTATCCCAGCGCCAGGGCCCGGCTCAGGTGTGCTTGTGCCTCGGCATGCGCATACAGTTCCCTGGCCACTTCGGCGGCGCGCCACCACCATTGCGCGGCCTCGCTGTCGCGGCCGGCCAGCTGCAGGTGCCCGGCGACCGTCGCGGCCCGGGTTGCGGCCGGGTCGCGCTCGTACCGGCGGGTCAAGATGGCGGCCGCGCGGCCATGCAGGAGGCGACGCCGGGCCAGGGTGGCTGACTCGTACGCGGTGCGCCGCAGGGCATCGTAGGGGAAACCGTAGGACGGCGCCCCGTCTGGCGTCGGTGGCGCGATTTCGGTCAGCAGGGAGCGGGATAGTGCCTCGTCGATCGCTTCGACGATCTCGTCCTCGCCACGCCCGCTTACCGCCCGGAGCAGGTCGGCATCGTTGTCGCTGCCGAGCACCGCCGCCGCGGTCAGCATCTGCCGGGTCGGCTCGCCGACCGCCTGCAGCCGGGTATGCAACAGGTCCCGCACGCTGGCCGGCGGCCACCAGTCGCCCGTTTCGTCACCGCCAGCGCCAGTCCCGGCCGTACGGAGCGCCTCGACGTACTCATGTACCAGCATGGGAAGCCCGCGCGTCTCGGCCAGCAGCCGGGCTACGTCGATCGGCGGCATCCCGTCCTCGGCCAGCAGCGCGGCGATGGCCTCCGCGTCGAGAGGACCCGGCTCGATGGTCTCGCCCAGACCGTGCCCCGTGATCTCGTTCAGCGCCGTGCGCAGCACACCGAGCCTGCCGCTCTGTTCGGTTTGCCAGCTCAGCACCAGCAGGAGCGGCCAGTCGGCCAGCCGTCGCACCAGGTAGGCCAGCAGACCAAGTGAGGAGCTGTCGGCCCAGTGCACGTCCTCTACCACCACGACCCCGGCCGGCCCGGCCCCAGCGGCGGCCAGCGATCCGTCGACCGCCCGCGATCCGCCATCCGGGGAGGCCGCCGCCCGCAGGATGTCGGCGATCGCGACGTAGAGCCGGGTGACGGCGACGGGGCTGTCTAGCGCCGGAGCGGCCGTGTCGGGCTGTGCGGCGGCCAGTGCCGGTACCAGCCGCCCGGCCATCGCCGCGGTCTGGGCGGGGAGCACGTCGGGCAGCTCGGGGCGGATGGCCAGAGCGGTCCGCAGCAGGTCCGCGGCCAGCACGAACGGGAGCGCCGTCTCGCCGTCGTGGCAGCGCGCCGCTAGCACGGTCGCGCCGGCCTGCGCCGCCAGCGTGCGCAGCTCGGCGGTGAGCCGGGTTTTGCCGCTGCCGGCCTGGCCCGCGATGGCCACCACCCGGCCTCTGCGCCCGGCGCCCCGCCATGCCGAGCGCAGCACCTCCAGTTCGGCCGAGCGCCCGACCAGCGGCCAGGTCAGCGCCCCGTCCGCCGCCTCCGCCCCCGGCGAAGCCTCGGCCGTTGAGGCCTCCGCCGGTGGGACCACAGCCGATGCTGCGACCAAGGCTTCCGGAGGCCGGGCCGCCTGCGGTATGCCCGGGGTTGCTGGGGGAGAGGCCGCCGGCGCTGGGCTACGGACAGCCGGCATCGGCGGGGGCTTAAGCCGTCCGGCGCGCACGTCGTCGTAGAGCCGCGTCGTCTCGGGCAGCGGCCGGACGGCCAGGTCGCGGTCGAGTACCCGCGCGAGCGACCGGTACTGCCGCATTGCCGCCGAACGTTCCCCGGCCCAGCCGTGCAGCCGGATGATGGCCTGATGGGCGGGTTCGTGCAGCGGGTCGAGCTGCAGCCACCGCCGGGCGTGCCCGGCCGCCCGGTCCAGCGCGCCTTCGGCGATACAGGTCGTGACCAGCCGCTGCAGCCCGCGGGCCAGCGACTGCCGCAGCTCCTCGCCGACCGATTCCTGCCATTCCTCGAATTCCGGGCACCCGCGCAGGGTGAAACCGGCCAGGAAGTCGTCGCGGTACAGCCGGACGGCGCGCTCGAGCGAGCCGGCGTCAGCCCGGGCGATCATGTCCTCGAACTCCTGCACGTCGATCCAGACGGCCCCCGGGTCAAGCGCTACCGCCGCCCGGCTGATGACAAGCGCCTGGCCCATGGCGGCCGCGGTCACCGACAGCGTGCGGCGCAGCGATGCCCGTCCCTTGGCGCTGTCCGCCTCGGGCCAGAGCAGGTCCGCCAGCTGCTCCCTGGTGTGCTCGCGGCCGGTGACCGCGAGCAGCGCGAGCAGCGCGGTCGCCTTCCGGGTATCGAAGGTAACCGGCATACCCTCGCGCCGTACGACGGGCGCTCCGAGCAGGGCCAGGCTGAGTTCCATCGTTGCCATCCCGGTCACCGTAACGCACCATCGTAAAAAAACTAGCCAAGGGCCTTGACTGCCGTAACGATCCCGTATCGCAATCTTTCTAGGCTGAAAGCGCGTCAGAAATGATGCCCGAACCCGGAGAGTGACATGGCGCAGCAGGTGGGGAGTAGCAGCGGGACCGCTCCGGCGGCCTGCGAGCCTGGAGTAACGCCCGGGGGGGCGTCCGGGATGACCGAGGCCGGCGGTGAGAGCACTCAAGCCGGGGCTACCGTGACCGACCACCAGGGAGCGACGGTCCCAGCCCGGGAGGACACGGCGACGGCGGACGCGGCAACAGCAGACGCCGCGACGGGGGACGCCGTGGCCGGGCAGGTCGTGGCGCGGGCCGGCGAGGACCAGGCCGCGGACGTCGTCCAGCCGCGCCGTGCCCGCCGGTGGCTGCGGCGCTCTTCGCCGGCCCCGTCGGTGGATACCGCGAGCAAGGCCCCGAGTGTGGTCGCGGCGGGACCCGAACTGGATCTGGCCTCCAACGACCCGCTGGTCGGCTATCTGCTCAGCGCGGCCAGCGCGGTGGACATCACTCACCTGCAGCTCCAGTCACCAGCGCTGGCGGCCCTGCAGGAGGCCGGTGTGGTCCTGGTGGTCCCGCTGATCTCCTCCGGCAGCCTGGTCGGCCTGCTCAGCCTCGGGCCGAGAAGATCCGAACGCGGCTATTCTACCGACGACCTCAGGCTGCTGAACTCTCTGGCCGGTTACGCGGCCCCGGCCATGCGGGTCGGCCAGCTGGTCCGCCAGCAGGAGGCCGAGGCCCGCCAGCGGGAGCGGATCGAGCAGGAGCTGAAGATCGCCCAGATCATCCAGCAACAGTTCCTGCCCAAGGAGCTGCCCGACCTGCCCAGCTGGCACGTGGCCGCGTTCTACCGCCCGGCCCGCACGGTGGGCGGCGACTTCTACGACTTCATCCCGCTGCCCGACGGCCGGGTCATGTTCGTGGTCGGTGACGTGACCGACAAGGGCATCCCGGCGGCGCTGGTCATGGCGAGCACGCACGCGCTGCTCCGTGACGCCGCGCCCCGGCTCATCTCGCCCGGCAAGGTCCTCGGCCACGTCAACGACATGCTCTGCGTGGACATCCCGGCGCACATGTTCGTCACCTGCCTGGCGCTGGTGCTCGACCCCGTCAGCGGCAAGATCGAGTTCGCTAACGCGGGGCACGAGGTGCCCTACGTGCGGACCGCCGATGGTGTCCAGGAGCTGCGGGCCCGCGGCATGCCGCTCGGGCTCATGCCCGGGATGGACTACGAGGAGAAGGCGTTTCAATTCGAGCCCGGTGACTGCGCTCTGCTGCACAGTGACGGGCTCGCCGAGGCCCACGCACCGGACCGGGAGATGTTCGGCTTCCCGCGGGTGTCCGCGCTTGTGGGCAAGGGGCCATCGGGGGAGGCCCTTATTGACCTGTGCCTGACTGAGCTCGGCAGCTTCACCGGGCCCAATCACGAGCAGGAGGACGACATCACGCTGGTATCGCTCCAGCGCTCGTCGTCAGCATGGCATCAGGGGGATACGGGAGGCATGAGATGACACAGATAACCCGGCCCACGCCGCGCAGGCTGGACACGTTCACCTTGGCCAGCGAGCCAGGCAATGAACGCCTCGCGCTAGCGCGGGTGGCCGGGACCGTAGCAGGCCTCGGCCTGCCCGAGGCCAGGCTCGAGCGGCTCAAGACCGCGGTAGCCGAGGCCACCATGAACGCGATCGAGCACGGCAACGGGAACCGGCCGGAGATCCCGGTCGAGGTCGAGGTGACCCTGAACGGCGAGGACATCGTGGTCACCATCACCGACCAGGGCGGCCAGATGCACGCCGACACCGGGGAGCACACCGAACCCGACCTGGTCAAGAAGCTAGACGGCGACCAGAGCCCGCGAGGCTGGGGCCTGTTCCTCATCCGCAACATGGTCGACGCGATGAACGTAACGACCAACGGCCAGCGGCACACCATCGCGCTGACCATGCGAGCAGGAGGTTCTGCACATGACGAGCATGTGTAAGGCCATGACCCGGGAACTCCCCGGAGCCGCCGTCATCGAACTGGCGGGCGAGGTCGACGGGTCCGCCGCCGCGGTGCTGACCGCCGCGTACGAGCGGGCGGTGAGCAGCGCAGAGGCCAACGGCGACGTCAGCACCGTGGTGCTCGACTTCGCCGCGGTGGACTACATCAACTCCACCGGCATCGCGCTCATCGTCAGCGTGCTGGCCCGCGCGCGGGCCGAGTGCCGCAAGGTCGTGGCCAGCGGGCTGTCCCCGCACTACCGCGAGATCTTCGATATCACCCGGCTGTCGGACTTCATCGAGCTCTTTCCCGACCTCGACCGTGCCGTCAGCGAGCTAACACCACCAGCCGCCTAGCGGCGCAGCCCACCATAGGGGAGGAACCAGATGGGCGCACCAGCGATCACGATGGACGTCCGCCGGCTCGGCGAGACCACCGCTGTCATCGACATCAAAGGCGAAGTCACCGCGGCCTGCGAGCCCGTGCTGATGTCGGCCTACGAGGCCGCGGGGGGCGGGAGCACCAGCAGGCTGATGCTCAACTTCGCCGGCCTGGAGTACATGAACAGCGGCGGCATCGGGATGCTCGTCACGCTGCTGGTCCGGGCCAACCGCCAGCACCAGCAGCTCGCCGCCTACGGCCTGAGCGACCACTACCGGGAGATCTTCGAGCTGACCCGGCTCGACGAAGCCATCACCATCTACGACAGCGAGGAATCGGCGCTCGACGGCGTCGTGAGTTAAGGAAGTCGCCATGGCAGAGCTAACAGGGGCAGGGACATCAGGCCCAGAGCAGGTGGCCACCGCTGGACCGGACAAGGTCGCATCGGCTGACCAGATCGGGCTGAGTCACCGCGAGGCTGTCGCGCCGCTGCCGCCCGACGCGGCTCCGGTGCCCCGTGACGCGGTGAGCTGGGCGCGGAAGGTGGAGCGTCTCCAGGTCGACCGGCGTGATGGGGTGCGTGGCACCAACGTCGCGGGCCGCCGGCTCACCGGTCCGGTCCAGGGCTTCGGCAAGATGTGGCAGAAGACCTACCGGATGGGCGCCGGACCAGACATCAGCCCGGAGCAGGCCATCGCCACCTGGCGGCAGCATTTCCCGGAGTTCTGGCCGAAGGGCAACCGGTTCGCCGGCGCGCTTACCGGCATCAACCCGGGTGACGTCGCCCTGCTCGACCTGGCCATCGGGGGCGGGGTCAAGCTGTCCACCGGCGTGTTCGTCCTGTACGCCGACGCCGAGTCGTTCACCTTGATGACCCCGCAGGGACACATGTTCGCCGGCTGGATCACCTTCTCGGCCGAACGGGACGGCGACACGACCATGGTGCAGGCGCAGGTGCTGATGCGGGCCAACGACCCGCTGTATGAGATCTCGATGATCGCAGTCGGCCACCGCAAGGAAGATAAGTTCTGGGCCGCGACGCTGACCGCCCTCGGGCAGCGGCTGGGCATCCGGAACCCAGAGGTGCAGATCCACAGCACCTGCGTGGACTCCAAGCGTCAGTGGCGGCACGCCCGGAACATCTGGCACAACTCGATGGTGCGCAGCATGCTGCAGACCATCGCCGCCCCGGTCACCGGACTGCGCCGGCTGACCCGGTCCAGGGGCGTTAAGAGCCCAGCCGACGGGTAGCTCACTAGCCATGCGGGGCGAACTGGACGCGGTAGTCGTCGGCAGTGGGCCGAACGGCCTGGCCGCCGCCATCACGATGGCGGCGGCCGGCCTGCGGGTACAGGTCATCGAGGGGGCACCAACGACCGGCGGCGGCTGCCGCACCGAGGAACTCACCCTCCCCGGCTTCCGGCACGACGTCTGCTCGGCCAGCCACCCGCTCGCCGTGGCATCCCCGTTTTTCCAGCGCTTTGACCTGGCCGCCCGCGGGGTCCAGTTGCGCTGGGGCGAAGTCGAGTTCGCGCACCCCCTGGATGGCGGCCGCGCCGCGGTGGTGACCCGCTCGGTCGCCGGCACCGCGGCGCGCCTGGGCGCCGACGGCCGTGCCTACCGGCGCCTGATGGGCCCACTGGCCGAGCACCTGGACGAGATCCTGCCGGCCATCCTGGCGCCGATCCGGGGCATCCCGGCTCATCCCTTCGCCGCCGCCGGGTACGGCCGCCGCGCCGTTCTGCCGGCCACTGTGGTGGCCCGGCGCTGGCACGGCCAGGAGGCCCGCGCCATCCTGGCCGGGGCCTCGGCGCACGCGATGATGCCGCTGGACGACGCTCCCACCGCGGGCATCGGCCTGATGCTGGCCGCCCTCGCGCACGGGGTGGGCTGGCCGGTGGTTGCCGGTGGCAGCGCCCGGATCACCGACGCGATGGCCGACGCGCTGGTCGCGGCGGGCGGCACCATCGAGACCGGGCGCTGGGTCGGGTCGCTCAGCGAGCTGCCGCCCGCCCAAGCCGTCCTGCTGGACGTCTCGCCGCGCGGCTTGTCGCAACTGGCCGGCGACCGGCTGCCGAGCCGGTACCGCGCGGCCCTGCACAAGTTCCGCTACGGTCCCGGGGTCTGCAAGGTCGACTTCGCCTTGTCCGGGCCGGTGCCGTGGACTAATACGGACTGCCGCCGGGCCGGCACACTGCACCTAGGCGGGACGTTCGAGGAACTGGCCGCGGCCGAAGCCGAAGTGGCCGCGGGAAAACACCCGCAGAATCCCTACGTGCTGATCGTGCAGGCAGGCGTCGCCGATGAGAGCCGTGCCCCGGCGGGGCAGCACACGCTGTGGGCCTACTGCCACGTGCCGTCCGGATCCGATGTGGACATGACCGACCGGATCCAGGCCCAGATCGAGCGGTTCGCCCCGGGCTTCCGCGACCTCGTGCTCGCCCATGCGGTGCGCACCGCGGCCGGCGAGGAGGCCTACAACCCGAACTACGTGGGTGGCGACATCGGCGTGGGCATGCAGACCATCCGGCAGACGCTGCTGCGGCCGGTTCCCCGGTGGAACCCGTACCGGACCCCGATCCGCGGCGTCTATCTGTGCTCCTCGGCTACCCCGCCCATCCCGGGCGTGCACGGCCGCTGCGGCGAGCTGGCCGCGATGAGCGCCCTGCGGGACGTCTTCGGCATCCGCGACGCCCCCGACCTGAGCCCGGCTGGCCGGCTGCGCGCGACTGCGCCGGCTCCCTGCTAGAAACAGGGCCGAACGGGCCGGGCACCAGCCCTCGCATGATCGTCCTACTGACGGCTGCCCTTGATCGAGCGGTACAGCGTCACGCCCGCCGGCTGGCTCGTCGTCGCGTGATAAGCGATGCAGTGCAGGGCGCGGTCGCCGCTGGGCCAGGTGGCCGAGGACGGCACGACGTCGGTCCAGGTGTACTCCGACTGCGAGTACGCGATCCCCACGTACGACTGGAACGCGCTGTCGCACGCAGCCCGGGCCTCGTCGGTGACGGTGGCGCTGCCTGGGTAGCTGCTGCTCTTGGCGAAGAAGCTCATGTTGGCGTAGGTCACCTCGGCCAGGTGCGCCTGATTACACGCCACCCCCTTGGTGACCTTCGGCCACGGGGTTTCCTCGTTCAGGTTCAGGTTCGAGCCGGTCAGGCAGTCGCCGACCTTGTACTGCTTGAGCAGCAGATCGCCGACGGCCGGCGCGGCGCTGGTCCCCCCGCCGCCCGTGGTCGCGCTCTGCTGCGCCGTCGGTGTCTTACCCGAGTTCGAGCCGAGGACCAGGACCAGGACCACCACGACCACCAGAATGACGGCGGCCGCGATCGCAGGGAGCAGCCACCTGTGCCGCTTGCGCGGCGGGGAGGCCGGCGGGGGCGTATGCCACTGGTCGCCGCCGGGCGTCTGCGGTCCGGCCGGCGCTCCCACGCCGGGCTGCTGCCCGGCCCACCAGGAGTTGCCCTGCGATCCTGGGCCGCCCGGCGGAGCCTGCGCCTCGCCGCCCGGCGCGACTGGGTCCGCTCGGCTGGTCAGGTATCCCTGCGGCTCTGGGTACTGCTGCTGGCCGGTCCAGCCCTGCTGGCCGGTGTATCCCTGCGCCCCGGGGTAGCCCTGCTGGTAGCCCTGCTGCTGGGGCGGGTAGAGGTCGGCGCCGCCCTGGCCCGCGGCGTGCTGGCCCGACCCGTGCTGGCCCGACCCGTGCTGGCCCGACCCGTACTGGCCCGACCCGTGCTGGCCCGACCCGTACTGTCCGGGGCCGTACTGGTCCGGACCGTGCTCCCCCTGCTCCCCGTAAGATTCGCCACCGTAGGACTGGCCACCGTAGGACTGGCCACCGTAAGACTGGCCCCCGTACGGCTGGCCGCCGTAGGACTGGCTTTCCTGGGTGCCGGCTGGTGGGGCCTGTGATCCCATGGTCGGCGGTGGCGGGGTCTGCGGATTCAGGACTGTCTCGGCGTGGTTGCCGATCTGGGCCGCTCCCGCAGCGGCGGCCGCAGGCGGCATCGCATGCGGCTCGTCCGCGCCGGACCTGTGGCCTGTCCCCCCGGGCGCCATCGATCCCGAACCTGGCGGGATTGACCCAGAGCCGGACGGGATGGAGCCAGCGCCGGGCGGGATGGAGCCAGCGCCGGGCGGGATAGACGAGCCTGGCGGGATTGACCCTGAGCCCGGCGGGATCGATCCCGAGCCCGGCGGGATCGAGTGCCGGCTCGGGTCCGGCATCGGCAGGCCGGCGTGTGACGGGACACCCGGCATAGACGGGTCCAGCAGCCGTGGCGGCAGCCAGTCGGTGAGGTCGGCGGCCGATGGGTAGGCCACGGACAGGTCGGACAGGAACTGCGCCGCCGATGGCCGCTTCCTCGGATCGCGGGACAGGCTGCGCTTAATCAGGTTCCGGAGCTTGTCCGGAGTGTGGTCCATGTTCGGCTTGCCGTGCACCACGCGGTACAGCAGCGCTGCCGTGTCCCCGACGCCGAACGGCCCTTCGCCCCGCGCGGCGTAGATCAGCACACCAGCCAGGCTGAAGATGTCGCTGGATGGGCCCACAGTGAGGCCTTCAGCCTGCTCGGGGGACATGAATCCGGGCGAGCCGATCATGAAGCCGGTGCCGGTCAGGGCGGTCGCCTCGGCGGCCGAGGAGATGCCGAAGTCGATGATCCGCGGGCCATCCGGGGCCAGCAGCACGTTGGACGGCTTGAGATCGCGATGGATAACCCCCGCCGCGTGAATGGCGATCAGGCCCTCAGCCAGGCCCGCGGCCAGCGCCAGCACCGACGCCTCCGGCAGCGGTCCCTGCCGTTCCACCGCGTCGGATAGCGGTGTTCCCGGCACGTAGGCGGTGACTAGCCAGGGGATCTGCCCGTCCAGGTCGGCATCGACCACCTGCGCGGTGAACATGCCGCCGACCTTGCGCGCGGCCGAGACCTCACGCGCGAAGCGGGCCCGGAAACCAGCGTCCTCGGCGAGGTTGGCCCGGATGACTTTGACCGCCACCATGCGGCCGCCGGGGGAACGTGCCAGGTAGACACGGCCCATCCCACCGCTGCCGAGCCGTCCGAGCAGCACATAAGGTCCTATGCGCTGGGGATCGCCGGCCTGTAGCGCCGCCACCTATTCACCCCCACCTACAGCTGTGCAGCGTGCACCAATCGCAGAAATCAGGCATACCGCAGATCATGGCTGCGGCCAGGCCCCAGACAGCCGCTCTCACCGGCCGTCCGCTTACTGCTTCCAACATTAGTGGGGATCGCCCGGGAAAGGGAGCGTAAGCGGCCACCGTTGGCCGGAAAACACCCAGCTTAACCTAGATGTGACGATCGCCGCGCGGTGCCTACACTCGTCTGCTTCCTGATCTTCCAGCGCAATATCCTGTCTGGCCTGACCGCAGGCAGCCTGAAAGGCTGACGACCGATAAGGACCCCATGATCCACTCCGACCGTCCGGACTGGTGGCGCGGCGCCGCCATCTACGAGCTGTACGTGCAGAGCTTCGCCGACGCCGACGGCGACGGGATCGGCGACCTGCCCGGCGTCCGGGCCCGGCTGCCGCATCTGGCCGATCTCGGCATCGACGCGATCTGGTTCACCCCGTGGTATCCGTCCCCACGCGCCGACGCCGGCTACGACGTGGCTGATTACCGGTCCATCGACCCGGCCTTCGGCACGCTGGCCGACGCCGACGCGCTGATCGCCGCGGGACACCGGCACGGGATCAAGACGATCATCGACATCGTCCCGAACCACTGCTCGGATCAGCACCCGTGGTTCCAGGCCGCGCTGTCGGCGCCGCCCGGGTCACCGGAACGAGGCCGGTTCTGGTTCCGGCCGGGCCGTGGCCCCGGCGGAGACCAGCCGCCAAACGACTGGCGGTCGATCTTCGGCGGTCCCGCCTGGACCCGGACCACCACTGCAGATGGTGCCCCCGGCGAGTGGTACCTGCACCTGTTCGCGCCGGAGCAACCCGACTTCAACTGGGCCAGCCCCGAGGTCCGCGCGGAGTTCGAGGACATCCTGCGATTCTGGTTCGACCGCGGCGCGGACGGCGTCCGGATCGACTCGGCCGCGCTGCTGACCAAGGACCCCCGGCTGCCCGATTTCGGCCCGCAGGACCCGTCACCGTATGCCGACCGCGACGATGTGCACGACATCTACCGGGCCTGGCGTGCGGTGGCCGACCAGTATCCCGGCCGGGTGCTGATCGGCGAGATCTGGCTGCCCGACGCCGCCCGCCTGGCCAGCTACCTGAGCGAGCTGCACACCGTGTTCAACTTTCCGTACCTGTGCTGCCCCTGGGACGCCGGCCGGTTGCGCGCGGTCATCGATGGGACGCTCGAGCTGCACGCTGGGGCCAGCGCCCCCGCCACCTGGGTGCTGTCCAACCATGACGTGGACCGGCACGTGTCCCGCTACGGCCGGGCCGACACCTCCTTCGCCCTGGACCACCGGGATCACAGCCAGCCCGTCGACCTGGCCCTGGGCACCCGCCGGGCCCGGGCCGCGGCGCTGCTCACCATGGCCCTGCCTGGTGCGGTCTACGTCTACCAGGGCGAAGAGCTGGGCCTGTGGGAGGTCGAGGACATCCCGGCCGGGCTCCGTCAGGATCCCATCTGGCACCGAACCGGCGGGGCTGACCCCGGCCGGGACGGCAGCCGCGTCCCGTTGCCATGGTCCGGCGCGGAGCCACCCTTCGGCTTCTCGCCGCCGGACGCGACCAAGGCGCCCTGGCTACCGCAGCCGCCCGCCTGGCGTGAGCTCACCGTCGAGGCCGAGACCGGCGCGCCGGACTCGATGCTTGAGCTCTACCGGACCGCGCTGCGTATCCGCCGGGCCGAGCCGGCCCTGGGCGACGGGCACCTGACCTGGCTGCCTGCCCCGGACCGCGTCCTCGCCTTTGACCGCGGCGGCGTCCTCTGCGTGGCCAACCTATCCGCCAGTCCCGTCGGACTGCCGGCGCACACCGAGATCCTGCTCGCCAGCGGCCGGCTGCCCGGCGGCCAGCTGCCACCGGATACCGCCGCCTGGCTGCGCCGCTAGCGGCGCATTCCGGTGGGTAATCTGGGCTTGTGAAGGCGGGAGGAGCCCTCGTGCTGGCCCCGGACGCCCGCGAAGCGGCGAACCGGGCCATGGCCGAGGCCCGGGCGGCGCTGGGCGACCGGCCACCCGGCCTGGCCGTCTTGTTCGCTTCGGCGCACTTCCTGGGCTCGGCGCAGACACTGGTCACGGCGGTCTACGAGCAGACCGGCGGGGCGCCGCTCATCGGCTGCGTAGCCGAGGCCGTGGCCGGAGGCGCCCGCGAAATCGAGTCCGAGCCCGCCGTGTCGCTCTGGCTCGCGGCCGATCTCGGCCCAGTTGAGACCTTCGCCATGGAGTTCGTCCGCACGCCCAGCGGGGGTGCCTTCGGCGGTTACCGCTTCGGTCCGGGCCCGCACCTGCTGATCGGCGACCCGTTTACGTTCCCGGCCGACGTGCTGCTGGCCCACCTGAACGTGAACGTCCCCGGCGCGGTGGTGACGGGCGGGATGGCCAGCGGCGGGGCGGCGGCGCGGCAGAGCCGGCTGTTCCTGGACGGCCGGGTACTCTCCGGGGGCGCCGTCGGGGTTCACCTGCCAGAAGCCGGCATCGAGCCGCTGGTGGCCCAGGGCTGCCGCCCGATCGGTGACCCCTACACGATCACCGCGGCGCAGGAGAGCCTGATCCTTCAGGTCGGCGGGCGCCCACCGCTCGTGCGGCTGCAGGAGATGGCCGCCTCGCTGTCCGCCCGGGAGCAGGCCCTGCTTGCCCAGGGCGTGCACCTCGGTGTGGTCATCGACGAGTACCAGGCCGAACCTGGCCATACGGACTTCCTGATCCGCGGCATCCTCGGCGCCGACCCCACCTCGGGCGCCATCGCGGTCGGCGACGAGGTCCAGGTGGGCCAGACCGTGCAGTTCCACGTGCGCGACGCCACCTCGGCCGACGAGGACCTGCGGCACACCCTGGAGCAGGGCCGCCGTGCCCTCGGCGGCCGCCGAGCCGCGGGCGCCTTGCTGTTCACCTGCAATGGCCGCGGATCACGGATGTTCGCCGAGCCACATCACGACGCCGGCCTGCTGGCCGAGTTGCTGGGCCCGATCCCGCTGGCAGGCTTCTTCTGCGCCGGTGAACTCGGGCCCGTGGGTGGGCAGAACTTCCTGCACACCTTCACCGCGTCCATCGCCGTCTTCCCCGAGACCTCGCCCGAGCGCGGATGATAAGCACGGCTTAACGTGGTGGTGTGGACTCCTCGCTGGCCGGCCGCGAATATGCGAGCCACCTGACCGACGCCGATCTCCGGCTGCTGGCCTCGCTTCCGGTCGCTGCCGGGCAGGTGGACGCCTCACGGCTGCGCAGCGATCCAGGCGCGCTGCTGCGGCTGCTGGAACATCCCGGCCTTTTTGCCGCCGTGACTGGCCCCGACCCGGCCGGGCTCCAGATGGGTGGTGCCAGCCTCGCCGTTCCTGGTGTTCGCGGTGTTCGTGCAGCGGGGCGCGGCCGAGCTGGCCTCGATGGACTACGTCCTGGAGCCGACGGGCCTGCGCCAGCGGGTGCCGCTATTTGACGCGCCCGCGCTGCGGGAGTTCCTGGCGGAGCCGGCCCGGCGGCTGTTCCTGACCGAGCTGCTGGCCTCGTTCACCCGCGTGACCAGCGGCCGCTACCAGGTCCGCACCGGCGGCCGGGTCAGGACCCGGCGTTACAGCGAGCTCGATCCGGTCCGGCTGGCCGCCTGCTGGACGCGGTCCCGGCCGCTGAGCAGCCCGGCGTGTACCGCAGGCTCGGCGACGCGGCGCTGTTCCTGACCGGGGTGTTCCCCAGCTACGTCACTACCCGGGCCTTCGGGCCGTTCGACGCCGCCCGGCTGCTTCGCGCTGCCCGGCTGCCCGGTCCCGAACGTGACCGCCTGTCCGGTGTGCCCGCCATCGAACTGCTGGAGCACCTCGGCGCCCGCTGGTACCGGGCCGCGTTCGAGCTGGCACCGGTCCGGACCGCGCGGCTCACCCTGGTCGGCGACGTGGCCGGCCGGTTCCGGCAGGCGCGGCGGGTGCTCAACCACCTCGCCGATCGCTATCTGCTCCCGCCGGACAATCCCTGGTTCGCGCCGCCCGCCGGCTAACCGGGCTAGTTGCGGCCCAGCCACGTCGCGGTGAAGTTCTCCCCGGTGGTGAGCGCGGAGACCGTGTCCTTGCCGAGGCCGGTACCGTCGATCATGACGACCTGGGTCAGGCCGCCGGCGGTGCCAAGGGCGGCTCCGTTGGCTTGCGAGCCGGCAATGCTCACCGTGCCGAAGTCGGCCAGCGGCAGGATGGCGCCGCTGGCGGTGCAGCACGGTGCCTCCACGATGACCTCGGCGGAGGAGCGGGCCGCCCCGGCCAGGGTCCCGACGGTGGTGTGGCTCCAGCCGCCGGTTGTGTCGGCGATGTAGAGGCTGAACTTGTTGCTGCCCGTGTAGGTCACCGAGGCGTTGAGGTGATCGCCGGGCTTGACGGTGCTGGAGTAGTTCTCGGCGGGGCTCGGGTACACCTCGTACCAGGCGTAGTACTTGGGTGTGGCGCCGGAACAGTCGACATCGCTGCCCGTCTGCTCCACCGAGTTGCTGTTGTAGCCGTCGAGGCCGACCCAGAACGAGGACCACTGGTCACCGCTCGTGCAGACGCCGGCCGGTTCGCTCCAGCTGGCAGACACACTCGTGTAGGTGCCGGTGGTCGCCGCATAACCGGACCAGTTGGTGCTCTCGGCCTGGTGCGTGATTCCGCCGCCCAGCGCGGCCTGCCTGGTCGTCACAATCTGAATCGGCCCACCCGGTCGGGTGCTGCCCGCGCTTGGAGCCGATGCCGACGCGCCCGTCGCGGGCAGTGCTGTGCCCATGGCGAGGACCAGCATGACCACAAGGATGCCCCACGGCCGCACCACTGCGACTCAGCTTCCCGAAGTGATCTCCGGCGGTGCGCTACCCGGTCCGACCTGCGCCTTCAGGGCCGCAAGCTCCCGGTCAACGTCGGCTGAGGTGCCTGCCTCGTCGAGCTCCTTCTGGATGTCGTCGGTGTCGCCGCCCACGTCCTCCAGCACTCCGGACTGGAGCAGCTCGTCCAGCGCGCCCGCCCGGGCCTGCATGGTGGAGACCTGGTCCTGAGCCCGCTGCAGCGCGGCGCCCGAGTCGCCCAGCGTGCTGGAGATCCCGGCCGCGTCCTCGTTCACCGCGGCCGACGCGCTGGCCGCCGTGTACTGCGCCTTGAGTACTTCCTTCTGACTGCGGAAGTTGTTGACCCGCTGCTGCAGTGTCTGCAGCGTCTGGCTGAGCTTGTCCTCTTGCTCGGCCAGCTGCTGGTGCTGCGCCTCCATCGGGTCGATCTGGGCCTGCGCGGTGGCCTTGCGGGCCAGCGCCTCCCGGGCCAGGTCCTCCTTGCCAAGCGCCAGCGCCTGCTTGGCCTGGTCCTGGAGATGGTCCACCGTGTGCTGCAGCTGCTGCTCCTGCAGCTCAATCTGCTTGCGCGAGGCGGCGATGGTGACCAGCGCCTGGCGCACCTTGGTGATCTGGTCGAGCATCTGCTCATAGGACAGGTCGAGCATCTCGTCGGGCTTTTCCGCGGCGTCGAGCGCCTTGTTCGCCTTGGCCTGCAAGATGTCGTGTGCCCGCTGGAAGAGAGACATGACACCACCGTACGCGCCGGATCTGATCCGCTGCCGAAAGGCCGCCCTTGCGAAACCACGGGGCCTTGGTTTATCACCAGAAGTACCGACAAAGGAGGGTGCCATGGCCGCCACCGGGCCCGGTCTTACCGCAGGAGCCATCGGACTGCGGGAAGTCCTGTTCCAGTCGGTCACCTCGATGGCGCCCGCGGGTGCGGTGGCGCTGTCGATCGCGGCCGGCGCCACCTACGCGGGTGGCGCCCTGCCGCTGGCCGTGCTGCTCGCGCTGGTCGCGTGTCTGCTGGTCGCGAGCTCGATCGGCCAGCTAGCCAAGCACCTGCCGAGCGCAGGCAGCATCTACACCTATCCCGCCGAGGCCCTCCACCCCGCGCTCGGCTTCCTCGTCGGCTGGGGCTACGCGCTGGTCGAGGCGCTGCTCGGACCGATCACGATGGTCCTGTTCGGCTACCTCTTCGGGTCGATCGCCAACAGCGAATGGCACTGGCCGTTCACCACCACCTGGGTCATCTTCATGATCGTCGGGGCGTTTCTGGTCGCGGCGCTCAACTACCGCGGCATCCAGGTCAGCGCGCGGGCCGGCACGCTGCTGGGCCTGTTCGAGATCCGCGTCTTCGTCGCCCTGGCCATCTGGCTCATCGTCAAGGCCGGCTCGGCCAACACCTTCAGCGTCTTCACCCTGCACTACGCGACGATCAAGGGCTATAAGGGTTTCTCCGGCATCGCCGCCGGCTCCATCTACACCATCCTGGCCTTCATCGGCTTCGAGGCCTCGGCCCCGTTGGCCGAGGAGGCCCGCGACCCCAAACGCACCATCCAGATCGCCGTGGTTGTATCGTGCCTGGTCATCGGCCTCTTCTACGTCTTCACCACCTACGCTGGCGACGTGTTCTCCGGCCCGGACAAGTTCGTCAGCTTCGGCACGCTCGGCGGCGGCAGCCCATGGATCCAGCTGGGCCGGGACGCCTGGGGCCTGGGCTGGGTGGTGGTGTTCCTGGCCATCGTGAACTCCACCTTCGCCAACGGCAACGCCGGCACGCTGGCCACCACCCGCACCTGGTACGCCATGTCCAGGATCGGGCTGCTGCCCTCCCCACTGGCCCGGCTGCACCCCAAGTGGAACTCTCCCTCGTCGGCGTGTCCTGGTCCAGCTGGTCCTGACCCTGGCCATCGGCCTGCCGATCGGCATCCACTACGGCCCGACCACCGCCTTCGTGTTCCTGGCCACCATCCTGACCGGCATCATGATCGCCATCTACATGGTCTTCAACCTGTCCTGCCTCGTGTATTACCTCCGGCGGCGCAGGAACGAGTTCAACGTGCTGCTGCACGCTGGTCATCCCGATCCTGGGCATCTGCGCCTTCGTCCCCGCCTGGCTCACCGCCCTGGGTATCGGGTCCAGTTTCCTGAAGTTCGTGACCCCGCTGAGCTACCCGGCCAGCGAAGCCGGCCTGGCCATCGGGATCTGGTACGTTGTCGGCCTGATCGTCCTGGCCTACCTGTACACGCGGCACCCCGAACGGCTGCCGGAGATGAAGAGGGTCTTCTCCGACGACGCACTGCCCCCAGCCGAACCTGTGGCCAGCGAAGGAGCGGCGTGAGTACCGACGAGGGTTACCTGAGCTCGCCGACGGCAAGATCTTCTACCGCGCGGTCGGCGGCGAACACACCGATGCCACCCCGCTGCTGTGCCTGCACGGCGGCCCCGGCTTCACGCACTACTACCTCGAGGCGCTGGAATCGCTGGCCGACCGCCGCCGGGTCATTTTCTACGACCAGCTGGGCTGCGGCCGCTCCGACCGGCCCGGCGATCTGGGCCTGTGGACCGTCGACCGGTTCGTCGAGGAACTGCAGCAGGTCCGTGAATCTCTCGGCCTGGACCGGCTGCACCTGTTCGGCAGCTCCTGGGGTGGCATGCTGGCCATGCAGTACGTCCTGGACCGCCAGCCGGAGCTGGTCAGCCTCACCCTGTGCGGCAGCCCGGCCAGCATGATCCGCTGGGTCGCCGACTGTGAGCGAGCTGCTGGCCGAAGAACCCGCCGAGGTGCGCCAGACCATCCGCGAGCACGAGGCGTCCGGATTCACCGCCTGCCCGGAGTACCAGGCCGCCATCCTCGGCTTCTACCGCAAGCACGTCTGCCGGATGAGCCCGTGGCCCGCCGGCCTCGAGCGCTCCTTCGCCGAAGCCGGTTACGACGTCTACAACACGATGAACGGCCCGAGCGAGTTCACTGTCACCGGGACGCTGAAGACCTGGGACATCATGGACCGGCTACCCGAGATCGGCGTCCCGTCGCTGCTGGTCGGCGGCCGGTATGACGAGTGCACGCCGGGCCACCTGGAGGAGATGCACTCGCGCATCCGCGGATCGCAGCTGCACATTATCGAGGAGGCCTCACACCTGTGCTTCGCGGAAAAGCCGGACGAGTTCAACCAGGTCATCAATTCATTTTTTGACCGAACGGATTCGGTCGCACCCCCCGCGTAAACGGCCAGCCCCCGATCGGTCATCTGAGCAGGCGAAGGATGCTGCTCACGAGAATCTGTCTATGAGATAGTCGGCTCATGGAGCTGCGGCAGCTTGAGGTGTTCGTCGCCGTGGCGGAGGAGCTGTCCTTCACGCGGGCCTCGAACCGGCTGCACCTGGTCCAGTCGGGTGTCTCCAGCGCCGTCAAGTCCCTGGAACGTGACCTGGGCGCGGTCTTGTTCGACCGGGACCGGCACCGCGTCATGCTGACCGAGGCCGGGCAGGCGCTGCTGCCCGAGGCACGGGCCACGCTGGCGGCCGTGCAGGCGGCCCGGGATGCGGTTTGCGAGGTGCAGGGCGGGCTTCGCGGCACGGTGACGGTGGGCACGATGCTGTCCACCGGCCCGCTGGACCTACCCGGCCTGCTCGAGCGCTTTCATCGCTCACACCCGGGGGTGACGGTCAAGCTGCGGCAGTCGGATAGTGGCTCGGCCGGGCTGGCCCGGGCGGTGCTGGACGGCGGACTCGACCTGGCCGTGGTGTCGCTGCCCGGTGTGGCGCCCGCCGGGCTGATCCTGCATCCGGTCGCTGAAGAGCCGCTGGTGCTGGTGGGCCGGCCCGGTCACGCGCTGGCTCGCGCCCCGGCCACCATCGCCGAGCTGGCCGCCGAACCGTTCATCGACTACCCACCCGGCTGGGGAACCCGCGCATCGGCCGACCGGGTCTTCGCCGAGGCTGGCCTGGAACGTGAGGTGCCGTTCGAGGCCGCGGAATTCGGCGTGGCCATCAAGCTGGTCCGCGGCGGTCTCGGCCTGGCCTTCCTGCCGGGCTCGGTGGCCGCCAGCTCCAGTGGTGACCTCGCCGTCATCGACGTCCGCGATCACGACTTCAGCTGGGTCATCTCCGTGGCGGTCCCGGCCAACCGCCGGATCCCGGCCGCGGCCCGCGCCCTGCTGGCCGAGCTCTCTCACGCTCAGCCCGGCGCGTGATCGCTGCCGCCGATATCGGTTAGCGCTGTCCGCTATCACCAGACCGGAAGATACCGTCCGGCGCGCTGTTGCAGCTCTCTGGGAGAACTCCCGGACTACAGACGCCAGGACAGAGGATAGGTATATATGCAGAACCGGACGATCGGCGGCATCACCGTCAGCGCCATCGGCCTGGGCGGGATGCCCATGTCGATCGAGGGACGGCCGGATGAGGACCGTTCGGTCAGGACGATCCACGCCGCCCTGGACGCGGGTGTCACGCTCATCGACACCGCGGACGCCTACCACATGCTGGCGGGCGAGACGGGTCATAACGAGCGGCTCATCGCGAAGGCCCTGGCCAGCTACCCGGGGGACACCAGCGATGTGCTGGTGGCGACCAAGGGCGGTCACATCCGGCCTGGCGATGGCTCCTGGCAGGTTGACGGGTCGCCGGCGCACCTGCGCCAGGCCGTGGAGGCCTCCCTCAAGGCGCTGGGTGTCAACGTCATCGGCCTCTACCAGTTCCACCGCCCCGACCCCAAGGTCCCCTACGCCGAGTCGATCGGAGGGCTGAAGGAACTGCTCGACGAGGGCAAGATCCGGCTGGCCGGCATCTCCAACGCCACGACCGAGCAGATCGGCATCGCCCAGCAGATCCTGGGTGAGGGATACCTGGCCAGCGTGCAGAATCAGTTCTCGCCGGCGTTCCGGTCCAGCGAAGATGAGCTGGCATACTGCGCCGAGCTCGGCATCACCTTCCTGCCCTGGAGCCCGCTCGGCGGCATTGGCCGGGCCGGGGAGCTCGGCACCGCTTACGAGGAGTTCAAGCAGGTCGCGGACGCGCACCAGGTCTCACCCCAGCAGGTAGCGCTGGCCTGGATGCTGGCCAAGGCCCCGGTCGTCATCCCGATCCCCGGCGCCAGCCGCCCGCAATCCATCATCGACTCCGCCCAGGCCACCGAGCTGACCCTGACCCAGGCCGAGGTGGCCCTCCTCGACCTGGCCTAGGAGCAACAACCCGCTTACGCACCCTCAGGCGCTGAGGCGACGCTGAGCCATTCGGCGCCCTGGCCGGTCACGCTGGCGATGAGGTCGAAGTCCTTATCGCCGTGCAGCACGGTGAGCCCGGCGAGCTCAGCCGTCGCCGCGATGATCAGGTCAGGGACTGAAGGAGCGCGGTGATGGCCCCGGTCGGCGAGCAGAGTAAGAACTTCCACTGCCCGGTCCTCGATCGCCGGGGTGAGGTACTCCACGGGCATCACCGAAACAGGCGGCTGGCGTAGCCCGGCCCGTAGGTCGGCTCCGGACCGGGCGGAATAGCCGACCTCGAGCCGGGTGACGGTAGTGATCCGGACTAGGCCGCGCTCGATCCGGCCGGCCCATTCCGCCGCATCCGGGCTGGCCGCGAGGTGGACCAGGGCCGACTTGTCGATCAGCCAACTAGTCATTGCCAGGCCCGGGACATCACGTCTGGGTCCGCTAGGTCGCGGAAGGTGTCGGCGAAGCGGGCCAGGTCTGCAGCGCTGACGGGGGAGTCCGTGAGAGCCGCGTCCTGGGCGAGCCGACGCCGAATGTACTCGGTGCGCGACAGGCCTAGGCGGCGGGCATGGGCTTCTAGTGCCGCGATGACGTCATCGGGCACGTCGCGGATCAGTATGTCTGTCATCGCAGCCTCCTGAGTGATATCTAATGATATCGGGCACAGCGCGGCTGTGCCACGCCCGTAACCAGCCCCTTCGGCACGCCCGCCATCCGGTGCGGTCGGCTGTCCGCCCGCGCCGCACCGTACCGCGCCCACGTCCATTCATCTCCTTAGCAGAGCTAATGATATGCTCAGCAGCGAAGCTCAGAATCGACGATGGGAACCTCGTGCACCTCGCCTCTCGTGATGGCCGCCCGCGGTTTCAGCCAAGACAGATGATCTCGTCGCTGCGGCAGCGCAACTACCGGCTGTTCTTCTTCGGCCAGCTCGTCTCGGTCATCGGGACCTGGATGCAGACGGTGGCGCAGTCGTTCCTGGTTCTCGATCTCACTCATAGCGGCACTCAGCTCGGCCTGACCACGGCGGCCAGATTCCTGCCGATGTTCCTGTTCGGCCCGCTGGGCGGGGTGTTCGCCGACCGGCTGGACAAACGGCGGGTGCTGTACGTCACCCAATCGGCGTCCGGGCTGCTGGCCGCGGCGTTCTCGATCCTGATCGCCACCGGCTCGATGAGACTGTGGATCGTGTACGTGCTCGCCATAGCGCTGGGCTTCGTCAACGTCTTTGACAACCCCGCCCGGCAGAGCTTCATCCCCGAGATGGTGCCGGCGAAGGACCTGCCGAACGCGGTCACGCTGAACTCGGTGGCCATGAACATGGCGCGGGTCTTCGGCGCCGCCCTGGGTGGTGTGATCGCCGCGGCCATCGGGCTGGCCCTGTGCTTTGCCTGCAATGCCGCCTCGTTCGCCGCGGTGCTGATCTCGCTGGCCGTGATGCGCCGCTCCGAGCTGTTCCCGGCCAAACGACTGGCCCGCAAGAAGCACCAGGTCCGGCAAGGCCTGAGCTACGTCCGCCGTACCCCAGACCTGCTCATCCCGCTCATCATGATCGCGGTGGTCGGCACGCTGGCCTGGGAGTTCCAGGTGACGCTGCCGCTGATGGCCAGCAAGGTCTTCGGCGGGGGAGCGGCAGCCTATGGCGTGATGGCTTCGGTCATGGGCGCCGGTGCGGTCGTGGGCGGCCTGATCTCGGCAGCCCGGGCCCGGCCGCGGGCCCGGGCCCTGTGCCTGGCCGCCATCGGCTGGGGCATCGCTATCCTGGCTGCGGCGGCCGCGCCGAACCTCGGCCTCGAACTGGCCGCGATGGTCTTCGTCGGCTACGGCAGCATCACGTTCAACTCGCTGGCCAAGACCACCCTGCAACTGGCGGCCAAGCCCGAGATGCGCGGCCGGGTGATGGCGCTGTGGGCGCTGGCCTGGCTCGGGTCAACGCCCATCGGCGGTCCCATCGTGGGCTGGGTCGGCCAGGAAATAGGCGCCCGCTGGTCCCTGGTCATCGGCGGCGTGCCCACGCTGATCTGCGGCATCCTGGCTCTGCCTGCCCTGACCCGGATCGACCGTCGCACCGCCGCCCGGCAGGCTGCCGAGCAGCAGCCCGCCACAGCCGAGCCGCAGAAGCCCCAGCGCGCTTAGTGCGCAGACGCGATCAGCTCGGTCAGCCCGGCTGGATACAGCGGCGGGCTGGTGGCGGCCGCGGGTCGCCAGATCACCCGCCGCCCGGCGTTGTCCAGGATCAGCTGCTCAGCGATCTCGTACGCCGCCGGATCCGCGAAGGCCGCCGTGAAGATGAAGACCACCTCGTGCTCGGTGTGCCCGTGCCAGCTGAAGATGTTCTCCAGCACGTCGAGCCGGGTCAGGTCCGTCAGCTCCTGCCCGATCTCCTCGGCGAATTCCCGGCGCACCGTGTCGGCCGCATACTCGCCGAACTCGACGTGACCGCCGAGCGGCCGGTGGAAGACTTCGTCCGGTGAGGCCGGGTCGGTGTACTCCGAGACCAGCAGCGCTCCGTCCCGGGGCCTGCTGATGACCGCCATTGCCTTGAGGATCTGCCGCCTGGATGCCACCCGCCTGTCGTATCACGTGACGGCGATGACTTCTGCCGCCGCCCGTCGTTACACCAGCAACGACAACGACGAAGGAGGATCGATGAGCGACAGCGCCCTGATCACCTGCCTGTGGTTTGACACCGAGGCCGAACAGGCCGCCACCTTCTACACCGGCATCTTCAAAGATGCCCATCTGGGCCGGATCTACCGGCACACCGATGCGGGCCCGGGACCGGCCGGATCGGTCATGCTGGTGGAGTTCGAGCTCAACGGCCAGAAGTTCTCCGCGCTGAACGGTGGCCCGCAGCACGAGTTCAACGAGGCCGTCTCGATCGTGGTGCCCTGCGCCGACCAGGCCGAGGTGGACTACTACTGGGACAGCCTCCTGGCCGGGGGTGGCCAGGAGAACGTGTGCGGGTGGCTCTCGGACAAGTACGGCCTGCGCTGGCAGATCGTGCCCGCGGCGTTCTTCGGCATGGTCGCCGACGCCGACCCCGGGCGCGCCTCCCGGGTGATGCAGGCCATGTTCGGCATGACCAAGTTCGACATCGCCGGACTGGAGCGGGCCTACGCCGGCGCGTGAGGCGCGCCGCCCGGCCAGGCAGGTCGACATTTTTTCACCCTGCCTGAACCACTGGGCCCGCGTTCACGTGGTCAGTGTTATGGGGAGCACAAGGGGGGCGTCACTGCCCCGGCGATCGATGTACGGGATCGCCGGGGCGGTACTACTTATCGCCTCGGGATCCATTCACCTCGACCTCTACCTGACCGGGTACCGGACCATCCCGACTATCGGCTGGCTGTTCCTGCTGCAGGTAATCTCGGCGTACCTGCTGGCGGTCGCGATTGCGGTCATCCGGCACCCGCTGGTGTATGCGGCGGGGGCCGCGTTTGCGCTCGGGACCCTGGGCGGTTATCTGCTGTCGCTGAAGGTGGGCCTGTTCGGCTTTACCGAGGTGCGGACCACGGCAGGCATCGTCGCCGCGATCCTCGACGTCGCCGCCTTCGCGGTGCTGGCCCTGGCCATCGACCAGGGGCGCCGCATTATCGGGGCGACCGCGGTCGTGTCGGTCGTGGCGCTGGGCCTGATGGGTGCGGCCGTGGCCACGCCGAAGGCAGCACCCGCGGCGACCGGCGGCCAGGTACTGAAGGCCAGCCCGATCAACGGCCAGCAGCTGCTGACCGACGCCAAGGGCCTGACCCTGTACACGTTCGCACCGGACGGGCCGGGCAAGTCGGTGTGTTACGGCGCATGCGCGGCCTACTGGCCGCCGGTGGCGGGCAATCAGGCGGCCGGGCCCGGCGTCACCGGGAACATCGGCACAATCAAGCGATCCGACGGCACCACGCAAGCCACCTACGACGGGCGGCCCTTGTACACCTACATCGGTGACAAGGCGCCGGGCTCGGACGCCGGGAACAACATCAACCTGAACGGCGGGCTCTGGAAGGATGTCCCGGTCGGCGCCGGAGGATAATCCGGAGCGTGCACCAGCCGTTTCCCGACCAGCCGTTTCCCTCGCCGACCGATCCGGCCAGCTCGCGCGCCGAGGTCTTCCTGCGCTACCTGGACTTCTTCAGGTCCCGCGTGGCGGTCAAGATAGCAGCCCTGCCCGGCGCCGAACTCCGCCGCAGCCGGCTGCCCTCGGGCTGGACCCCGCTGGAGCTGGTCAAGCACCTGTCACGTCGAGCGGCGCTGGCTGGAGTGGGGTTTCCAGGGCCGGGACGTGGGCGACCCGTGGGCCGATTCCCGGGACGGCCGCTGGGCCGTGGGGCCCGATGAGACGGCCACCAGCCTGCTGGCCGACTTGCACGAGCAGGCCGCACGCACGCGGGCCATCGTCGAGGCCCACGACCTAGCCGACGTGGGCCAGCCCGGGGAGCGCTGGGACGGCGCCGACCCGGCCACCCTCGAGCGGGTCCTGTTCCACCTGCTCCAGGAGTACGCCCGGCACGTCGGCCAGCTGGATGTGGTGACCGAACTGGCCGCCGGCACGACCGGCGAGTAGCGCTACGCCGGCTTCTCAGGCACGCAGTGGTTCAGGCACTCGCCCAGGCCCTCGATCCAGGTGCGCATCACGTTGCCCGGCTTCAGGTATATCGGCGGCGTGCGGGCGTTGCCCACCCCGCCGGTCGTCCCGGTGGCGATCAGGTCGCCGGGCCGCAACGTGATGGCCTGGCTGATGTAGGACACGATCTCGGCCGGCTTGAACAGCAGGTCGGCGGTCCGTGACTGCTGCATCACCGTGCCGTCCACCTCGCAGCCGATCTCCAGGTCGGCGGCGTGGTCCACGTCGCCCGCGGTGACCAGGTAGGGGCCAACCGGGGTCGAGTGCTCGAACATCTTGCCCTGCAGCCACTGCAGGGTGCGCCGCTGCCAGTCCCGCATTGACACGTCGTTGAGGACCGTGTACCCCGCGATGGCGCCGGCCGCCTCCTGCGGCGTGGCCCGGTAGACCGGGCTGCCGATGACCACCCCGAGCTCGGCCTCCCAGTCGACCCGCTCGCTGACCGAGGGAAGCACGAGATCGTCCCTGGGCCCCATCAGCGTCTCCGCATACTTGGCGAACAACGTGGGGTACTCGGGCAGATCCCGCCCGGTCTCCAGGATGTGCGAGCGGTAGTTCAGGCCCACGCACAGCACCTTGCCCGGCCGCGGCACGAGCGGCGCGAAGTCCGCCGCGGCCACTGGCACCGGGGCCGCGCCGTCCCGGGGGCGTCCCAGTCCCTCGCCGGCTCCGGCCAGCATCTCGCCGACGTCGGCCGCGTCCAGCGGGATGAGCTCGTCATTCTCGAGCCGTGCCGCGGTCGTCCCGTAGCCCGTCCGGATGGTCGCAAATCGCATAGCGCTGACTCTAGCGCCCGGGGTGCTGGGCCGGTGACCCAGCGCCCCGGCCGCGGGTGCGCCTGAGCCAGCTACCCGTCCAGGTGCTCGATGGTAAGACCGCCCGCGGCGTCAGCGGCCCGGAGCACCTTCTTGTCGAACTTGCCCACCGCGGTCTTGGGGATCTCCGGCACGAACGCCCAGTTCTCCGGGACCTGCCAGCGTGCCACCTTCTCGCCCAGCCACGCGGCCAGCTCGGCGGCGTCGGCCGAGGCCCCAGCGCGGAGCACTACACAGGCCAGCGGCCGCTCGCCCCAGCGCTTGTCCGGGATCCCGACGACCGCGGCCTCAGCCACGGCCGGATGTGCCATCAGCTCGTTCTCCAGGTCCACCGAGGAGATCCACTCACCGCCGGACTTGATCACGTCCTTGATCCGGTCGGTGATGGTGAAGAAGCCGCGCTCGTCCAGCGTGCCTACGTCGCCGGTGCGAAGCCAGCCGTCGTGGAACTTATCCGGCGCCGGGTCCTGGTGGTAAGACGCGGTGACCCACGGGCCGCGGACCTCGATCTCGCCCTCGGCCACCCCGTCCCGCGGCTGCTCCCGGCCGTCCTGGCCGATGATGCGCATCTCCACTCCGTGCAGGACTCGCCCGGCCCGCATCCGCCAGTCCAGGTCCTCGGTGCTGCCCTCCTCGACGCCGGCGGGCGGCAAGGCCAGGCCGCCGACCGGGCTCATCTCGGTCATGCCCCAGCCCTGGATGATCCGCAGTCCGTACCGCTGCTGGAACCGCTCCAGCAGGATCCGGGGAGCGGCCGAGCCGCCGGAGTTGGCGATCCGCAGCGAGGACAGGTCGATGTCATGGTCCTCGCCGTAGGCCAGGATCGCGCTCCAGATGGTCGGCACCCCGGAGGTGACCGTGGTCCGCTCGGTGGCCATGAACCTGGTCAGGTGCTCGGGCTGCAGGAAAGGCCCTGGCATCTGCAAGGTAGCGCCGGACAGGAACGCGGCGAACGGCATGCCCCAAGCGTTGGCGTGGAACATCGGCACGATGGCCATGGCCCGGTCGGCCTCGGTGCTGCCGTGCACGGACGCGGCCATGACCGCCATCGCGTGCAGGTACGTGGACCGGTGGGAGTAGACCACGCCCTTCGGGTCGCCGGTGGTCCCGCTGGTGTAGCACATCAGCGCCGCGTCGTGCTCGTCCAGCTCGGGCCAGCTGAACTCGGGCGCCTCGGCGGCCAGCAGCTCGTGATAGCGGTACACCGGGACGCGGTCGCCGAGCGCGGAGGCGTCGCCGGTCCCGTTGACGATGAACGCCTCGACCATGGAAAGCTCGTCAGCGACCTTGCCGAGCAGCGGGACCAGCGAGTCATCCACGATGATGACCCGGTCCCCGGCGTGGCCCGCGATCTGGGCCACCTGGGCACCGGGCAGCCGGATGTTGAGCGTGTGCAGCACCGCGCCCATCGACGGCACGGCGAAGTAGGCCTCCAGGTGCTCCTGGTTGTTCCAGCAGAACGTGGCCACCGGGTCGTTCGGCCTGATCCCGAGCCTGGTCAGGGCCCCCGCCAGCCGGGCCGCGTTCTCCGCCACCTGGGCGTAACTCGCCCGCCGGGTGCCACTCCCTGTCCAGGTCACGCACTCGCTGCCGGGGTACACCCGGGCGCCGTGGCGCATGATGGCGCCGATGGTGAGCTGGTAGTCCTGCATGGTGCTGCGGATCATGGAGCCTCATCCTCGCTGACGGCCGTCCCTACTGGGCGGTACGGTAGGACCGCGTTGCGGCTTACGTCAATTGTCCCGCTGCCGGGGAGAACTCATGCCACGCCAGATCATCCTTGTTTCACGGCCCGCAGGCTCGCCGACGGCGGAGAACTTCGCGCTGACCGAGACGGACCGGCCCGAACTGGCCGAGGGCCAGATCCGGGTGCGGAACCTGTTTATGTCGGTGGACCCGTACATGCGCAACCGGATGAACGACGTCGAGTCCTATGTCCCGCCGTTCCGGCTGGGGGAGCCGCTGCAGGGCGGCGCGGTCGGCGAGGTCACCGAGTCCCGCTCAGCCGATTTTGCCCCAGGTGACCTGGTCTTGCACATGCTCGGCTGGCGGGATGAGGCGGTACTCCCGGCCCAGCACGCGCAGAAGATCACCGTGGCCGCGGGGTTGTCGCCGTCCGTATATCTGGGCGTACTGGGGATGACCACGCTCACCGCCTACGTCGGGCTGCTCGACATCGCCCAGTTGCAACAAGGCGACGTGGTGTTCGTCTCCGGCGCGGCCGGGGCGGTGGGCAGCGTGGCCGGGCAGATCGCCAAGCTCAAGGGCGCCGCCCGGGTCATCGGCAGCGCCGGGTCGGATGAGAAGGTGGCCTGGCTACGCGAGATCGGCTTCGACGCCGCGTTCAACTACCGGTCCGCGCCGGTGCTGGAGCACCTGCGCGACGCGGCGCCCGACGGCATCGACGTCTACTTCGACAACGTGGGCGCCGACCACCTGGACGCGGCCCTGGTCATGCTCAACGACCACGGGCGGGTGGCCATGTCCGGCGCCATCGCCAGCTATAACGCGACCGAGCCGCAACCCGGTCCCACCAACATCAGGCTGGCCATCACCAAACAGCTCACCTTGCGCGGCTTCATTGTCAGCGATCACAGGGACCGTACGCCGGCCATGATCGCCGAGGTCGGGGGCTGGCTCAGCGAGGGGAAGATCTCGCACTCAGAGACCGTCGTGGACGGCCTGGACAATGCACCCAAGGCCTTCATCGACCTGCTCCACGGGGCCAACACCGGGAAGATGCTCGTCCGGCTGTAACCAGCCGCCCTCCACCGGCCCGGCCCAGCCGGCATCTGCCCAGCCGGCATCTGCCCAGCTGGCATCTGCCGAGACGGCACCGGTCCAGGCGGTGCTGTCCAGCTGGGCCGCGATCTCCTCGGCCTGGTCCAGGCCGGCGCGGTAGCGCGCCGGATCAGCGGCCGCCAGCTCCCGGTACAGGCTGACCGCCTGCCAGATCGCCGCCTGGGCCTCACTCGTCCGGCACCGCCGCCGAAGCATCACCGCCTGGCTGTACCGGGCCTTGGCCGCCATCTCGCGCAGGTGAGGATCCTCGCCGACTGCCTCGGCCAGCTCGCCGAACGCGGCAGCCGCCTCCGCGTCCCGGCGCAGCCCGCCCAGCACCTGGGCGTGGTTGAATCGGGCTTTGGCCGTCAGGTGCCGCAGCGCCGGGTCGTTGCCGAAGCGCCGCACCACCTCGGCGTAGACCATGGCGGCGATTTCCGGGCTTTCTGGGCGCTGATCCCGGCCCAGGGCGACTGCCTCGTTGAACAGCGCGGTGGCCCGGGCCTCGGTCTGCAGCTCGAGCGCCTGCCGGAGCCGTGGCCCATGGCGGCCGGCCTCCAGCTCGCGGTAGGTGGCGACCGCCCGGTCGATGGCCGGCAGCGCGTCGGCGGGCCGTCCCGACCTGATCACCAGGATCGCCTGGTTGAACAGTGCCGCGGCCACAAGGTCACGCCGGGCGGGATCGTCGCCGAACCGGCCGATGATGGCCTGGTATGCGGCAACGGCTTCGGTGGGTGCCGCGTCCCGCGCCAGCGCCACCGCGCGGTCGAACTCCTCGCGCCCGTCATCGGCAGGCGCAGTGCCTGGGGGAGCAGTGCCGGCAGCCGCCGTGTCGCGGGGAAGCGTGCCGGGGGGCGCCGTGCGGGGAGCCGCTAGCCCCCCGCCGGGCCGGACAGTCCGGCGCGCCCGCCAGATCACCATCGCCGCCGCCGCGGCACCCGCCGCGGCCACCAGCCGTCCACGTACCATGCCCGCCATTCCCCGTGATGACCGGAAGTAGATGAGCGTAGCGTGCCCGATGGTCCGCGATCCAGTCGCAACGCCGTCACTATGGATCTGATTTGTTACTCTCTGGAGTCGACCGGCGGGATAGCTCGTGCTCGACCAGCTCCACCAGATCGGGATGAGCGCTCAGCCCCCACAGCACCTCCGCCGCGATCCCGAGCCTGCGCGCCGCCTCCGCCACTACCGGCCGGAGCATGCCGAGCCCGGCGGCCAGCCCCTCGTCCCGGGTGTAGGTGGCGGGCAGGTCGTCCAGCGACAACTCACCTGGCGGGCGGAACGTGCCATCCCGGCCGGGCAGCCAGGCGTGGCGCTCCGCGGCCAGCGCGATCGCCGATCGGGCGTGCTCGGTGCTGGCGTCGCTGAAGGAGGCCAGCACCGACCGTTCCACCACCCCGGCGATCAGCCGGCGGTTCGGCTCCAGCAGGACGTTCCATACGTACTCCGAGCGGGCGTGCCCCGGATGACTCAGCGCGAAGTCCAGGCCGTCGATCTCTGCCGCCGGGTCGAACCCGTCCAGCCCGCGCTCGTTCCGGCCGAACTCGACGGTGACGAGCACGTACCCGGCCTCGTTCGGGGTCCGCGCCCGGATCGCGACCCGCTGCCGGACTCCCATCCCGCGCAGCTGGACCAGCCAGGGGCCGTAGAGGTCGGCGGCGAACCAGGCGTCCGGGTTGCCGTCGAAGTAGACCTCCAGGTCCTTGGCCCGCTGGTACAGCGCGGGCGGCGGCATCAGGCGCTGCTCGGCGGTGGCGGCGTTTTCCGCGATGAGGAACGGCGTCTGCCGCAACTGCCCGAGCAGCTCCTCCCGGCGGTTGCCTGCCGCCTCGTCCAGCGCGCTGATGACCACGGCCAGGTCGGCGTCGTGCCGAGCCAGATCCAGGGCCGGGGCCTGGGCCGGGTCGAAGCTGGCCTCGAGGCGCCGGTACCGGGGCAGGATGAGCTCGAGTACCTCAGCCACCACGTCCGGCTCGGACAGCCCCAGCGCGGCCAGGAAGGTCCGCGCCGCCGGGTCCTCGGCCACCGCGCGCCGCACCGTGGGGAAGCCGCTCGCCGTCGGCCCCGGCAGGTACACGGCCGGTCGGCCCTGGTCGTCGAACGGGGTGACCTGGCCTCCGTCCTCGAGCCGGATCACCGGCCTGTCCAGGGCTTCCCGGCCGGCGCTGGGGTAGGCGTCCAGATAGCCGTAAAACCGCGCCATCCACTCGTCCGGCTGCGCCGCCAGGAAATCGCCGTCGGCCCGGCCCGCGACCCCGGACGGCGTGACCTCCTCCAGGCCCAGCTCGCCGGTCAGGTAGCGCCACAGGGCCGGGGTGGCCTGCGGGCCGATGCCCCGGTGCGCGAACGCCGCCGCCCCGTACAGCGCACCGAGCTGATCTGGCCCGAGCAGTTCCTGTGTCTGGTCGCTGGTGGTCAGCGCCAGCTCCCCGACCGTGCCGTACCCGCCGTCCGCGGTCGGGACGAGCCGCTCGGAGGCCAGCGCGGCCCGCGTCGCGTCGAACAGCGGCCGCAGCAGCGAGCCCGCACCGAAGTGCACGGGTTCCAGTGGCAGCGCGGTCAGCGCCTCCACCGTGAGCAGCCGGTCGTCCCGCAGCCCGGTCAGGACCTCGGTCAGCAGCGCGGCGCTCTGGCGCGCCAGGCCCTGATTGGCCGGGTCTTGTTCGGGGATGTTGTCCCTGGCCGGCGTGGTCCGGTAGGGGCCCTGCAGCAGGAAGCCAAGGAAAGTCTGTTTCTCGGTAGGGAAGAACACGGTCAGCGGCGCACCGTCCTCGCGCACGATCCGGCCGCCCTCAACCCGGAACGCGATCTCGACCTGCTGGTCCGGGTAGCCCTCGACCGGCAGCGCCCAGACCAGCCACTCTTCCCGGCGCCCGCCCCGGCTCAGCCGCACCCGGCGGCGCCGTACCTGCTGGTGCTGTACCGCCGTCTCGGTCACCGCTCGCTCTAGCACCGTCCGGCCGGCCCGCAGCCGCCGGATATTCCGCAGGAACAGCAGCGTCCGTGGGGCCAGCGCTGCTAGCGCCGCCGAGATCTCGGCGTGGGCGGTAGCCGCGGGCACCTCGTCGTGGTCGAAGGGAAACACGAACAAGGTCCCCGGCTCCGGCTCGGGCAATGGCTCGGCCGCGAACGGCCGGACGTAGTTCTCGATCCGGAAATGCTCATCCCCGCTGTAGATCCGCGGGCTGCGCGTGTAGGCGTACACCGACTTGAACCCGATGCCGAACTGTCCTATCGCCGTATAGTCGGCCCGCTTGCCGCTCTGCCCGACCCCGCACACCCCTCGCACGTCAGCTTCGGTAAACGGCCGGCCATCGTGCCGCAGCTCCAGCCGGTCCGTGAACAGCCCGAAGACCAGCTCGGTCGCGCCGGCGTCCTCGGCGTTCTGGATCAGCTCGAAGAGGAAGTGGGTGCGCTCGCTGTACAGCTGCCCGAGCAGGTCCAGCACAGCGGTGTCCCACCCGTACCGGGCGATGTTCTCGTCGCGGATCTTGGTGTAGTCGGCCGTCACGGACTAACGGTAGCGGGCATCCGGAAAGATGGGCCGGCCAAGATGGTAGAGCCATGGAACTGACCGTCATCGCCATCGTCGGCATCGTCGTGCTCATCGGGGTCGCGGCCATCTCGGCGCGCATCGCGGTGGCCACGCCGCTCAGCCTGGTCGTGGTGGGCATCGGCCTGAGCTTCCTGCCCGGCCTGCCCACGATCACGGTGCGCCCGAACACGATCCTGGCCGGCGCGCTGCCCCCGCTGCTGTACGCCACCGCCGTGCGCATGCCCGTGGTTGACTTCCGCCGCGACTTCAAGGCCATCGCCGGCCTGGCCGTGCCGCTGGTCGTCATCACCACCGTCGGCACCGGGTTCCTGTTCCACCTCCTGCTGCCCGGCTTCGGGCTGGCCTACTCCTTCGCGCTCGGCGCGATCATCAGCCCCACCGACGCGGTCGCGGCCACCTCGGTCGGCCGCCGGCTGGGCCTGCCGTCCCGGCTGATGACGATCCTGGAGGGCGAGGGGCTGGTCAACGACGCCTCCTCGCTGGTGCTGCTGGCTGCGGCGGTCTCCGCTACCACCGGCACCGTGCATCTGTGGAAGATCGGCGTGGACTTCGTCGTCTCGGTCACGGTGGCCACGGCGATCGGCATAGTCATCGGATACGTCAACGTCCGCCTCCGGCCGCTGCTGGGCGACAGCGTGCTGAGCACGGCCGCGTCGTTCGTGGTGCCGTTCCTGGCCTGGGTCCCGGCCGAGGCGCTGGGCGACTCCGGGGTGCTGGCCGCGGTGGTGGCAGGCCTGGTCACCGGCCACTTGAGCCCGCGCTACCTGCCGGCGCAGGACAGGCTGGCCGAGACGGAGAACTGGCAGACCCTGGGGTTCTTGCTGGAAAACGGGATCTTCCTGCTCATGGGCCTGCAGCTCAAGACGCTCGTCAGCGCGGCCGACACAGGCGGGATCAGCGTCGGCGAGGCGGTCTGGATCGGGTTGGCCGCCTGTGGCGCGGCGGTGGTGCTGCGGATGGCCTTCACCGCCCCGCTGGTCGCGGCGCTGCGTCACGACGCGCACCAGGCCGCCGCGTCCCGGCCGCAGCTGGAGCAGATGCAGAGCAAGGTCGCCGACCCTGACGATCCCGATCTGGGCGGCCGCCGGTTCTCCAGCCGGCGGCTAGAGCGCCTGATGCTGCGCATCACCCGCAGGCTCGGCGACATCGACTTCTTCGAGGCCGAGAATTTTGGCTGGCGCGGTGGGGTGGTGCTGGCCTGGTCCGGGATGCGCGGGGTGGTCACGGTCGCGGCCGCGGAGACGCTCCCGGAGGACACCCCGCTGCGGCCCCAGGTCATCCTCATCGCGTTCGTGGTGGCCGGCGCCACGCTGCTGGCCCAGGGCCTGAGCCTGCCCTGGGTCATCCGGTCGCTGCGCATCCCCGGGGACGACCCGGCCGCGGACCGCTCCGAGTACGGGCGCTTGGTCGGCGAGCTGTCGGCCAAGGCCGCGGAGGCGCTGGAAGATCCCGGCCTGACGCTGCCCGACGGGAGCCGTTACGACGACGACGTGCTTACCCGGGTCCACGACGGCGTCAAGTCCCGGACCACCTTCACCGAGCCGGGGGGTGAGGGGAAGAGCATCAACCCGCGCGATCAGTACCGCGAGCTCATGCTGGCCGTCATAGCGGCCGAACGGGTGGGGTTGCTCGCAGCCCGTGATGAGGGCGCTACACCTCCCGGACGCTAGGCCGGGCTCAGCGCGCCCTGGATGTGATGGAAGCCAACCTGACGCAGATCCCCGGCCTGACCTCGCAGTAGCACGTCGGTATTGGCTAAAGCGCCTATCCATAAGTTCTGCGCGTAACCCGCTGTGAGACCGGAGGCCGTGGGGCGTTGACATCAGCCTCGCCGGGGTTGGATCGAGGTTGCCTCCAACGTCCATCCGCCCGGCGAGGTCGTGGTCAGTATGCGCCCGGTTAGCGTGTTCGCCAAAGGTCCTGGCAGCGAGATCGAGCAGCTGCAGGCTGACTTGCAGGGCCGGTGGCGGCAGGCGGCGCGGGCGGTGATGGTGCTGCTGTCGGCGCACGGCTTACCGCCGGCCCAGATCGCGGCGCTGCTGGACTGCCACCCGGCCACCGTGCGCCGCTGGATCAGCCGGTTCAACAGCGAAGGGCTGGCCGGGCTGGCCGACCGGCCCCGGTCCGGGCGGCCACGGGCCGGCGGCCGCCGGCTGACCGGCCGGATCACCGCGCTGCTCGAGCGGCCGGGCCCGTGGACCCTGCCTCAGATCCGGCGGTACCTGGGCTGGCCGCAGGTCAGCATGCGGACGCTGTACCGGCGGGTCCGGCTGGTGGCGGTATGGCGGCGGCCCAAGCTGACCGCTCGCGGCGACCCTTACCATGACCACGTGGTGGCCCAGATCGTGGCCCGGCTGATAGCACTGCCCCGCCGGTCAGTGGTCCTGGCCGAGGACGAGACGCACCTGAACCTGCTGCCGCATGTGCGGGCCAGCTGGACGCTGCGCGGCGCCCGTCCGCAGATCCTGACCCCGGGCACGAACCGGAAAATCACCGTGCTCGGCGCACTCGAGGTGAGCACCGGCGCGTGGGTGTACCGGCTGGGCCGCCGCTGCGCGGCGGACTTCATCGCCCTGCTGGACCAGCTGCTCCTGGCGTTCCCGTCCGCCCCGGCGATCGTCGTGATCTGCGATAACGACAGCATCCACCACGCCCGCAAGGTCACCGCCTACCTGAAACGGCATCCCCGCCTGGAGCTGCTGTACGGCGCCCGGTACAGCCCCAACGACAACCCGGCGGAACGGATCTGGGCCGCGCTCAAGAACTACGTGGCCAACACCGCCGTGACCTGGCCCGGACGGCTGAGACAGATCCACTCCTTCTTCCGCAACCGCTCACCGGACCAGATGCTCGCCACCGCTGCGCCCTGGACCAGCCCATGGCTACCGCCTCGTTACGAGCAGAACTTCTGGAATGCCGCTTTAGCTCAGTGCGGCCCGCCTGGCTGGGCCCTGCGCGGCAGCAGCGGGATGATCAGGCAGCTCGCCGCGCCGATGGCGATCACGGTGATGAGGCTGATGGTCATGGCATGCGCCTGGCCGCCGGCCAGCGCACCGAAGTAGATGGTGGTGACGACGGCCGGGCCGACCGCGTTGGCCAGCTGCTGGACCGAGCTGAGCGAGCCACTGGCGCTGCCTGCCTCGCCCGGGTCGATGTCGCCGATCGCGATGTCGTAGATGGTCGAGAAGGTAGCGCCCATGCCCAGCCCGACGCCGAACATGGCCGGCGCCAGCTCGGCCGCGCTCGCCGCCGTGCCCGAGTGCACCACGATCACCAGCAGGCCGGTGACGCCGGCCACGGTCACCACGATGCCGATCAGGCAGAGCGTGCGGCCCAGCTTGCCGAGCAGGTTCATGCACGCCACCGCGGCGATGACGATGCCGGCCGCGGACGGGGCGAACCCGGTCACCGCGGCATGCTCCGGGCTGTAGCCCAGGCCCCGCTGCAGGAACAGGGAGACCGCGTAGATCAGCCCGCCCACGGTGGCGAAGACCACTAGGCCGAGGATGAGGCCGGCCGTGAAGCCCCGGTTGTGCAGCAGCGACGGCTTGATCAGCGGTGCGGCGGCTGTGCGCTGGCGCTGGCAGAAGGCGGCGAAGAACACCGTTCCTGCGGCCAGGGCCGCGATCGGCCCGGCCGTCCATCCGTCCGTGGATCCCTGGATCAAGCCGAACAGCAGGCCCAGCGTGCACGCGGCCAGCAGTGCCGAGCCCAGGACATCGATGCTGACGGTGCGGTCCCCGGTGTCGCGGGGGAGCAGTCGCAGGGCGGCGGCCAGGCCGACGGCGCCCAGCACGATGTTGATGCCGAACATGGGCCGCCAGCTCAGGCCGAACAGGTTGGCGTCGATCAGCACCCCGGCCAGCAGCGGGCCGCCCACGGCCGACAGCCCCAGGATCGGGCCGAACGCGCTGAAGGCCTTGCCGATGTGCTCCCGTGGGAAGACCGCGCCCAGGATCCCGAAGCCCTGCGGGATCAGCACCGCGCCGAACGCTCCCTGGACCAGCCGGGCCACGATGATCGAGGCCGGGTCCCAGGCCAGGGCGCACGCCAGTGAGGCCAGGGTGAATCCGGCGATGCCGATCAGGAAGGTCCGGCGCCGACCGTATTTGTCGCCGAGCCGGCCCCCGGTGACCAGCAGCACCCCCAGGGCCAGCGCATAGCTGGCGCCGAGCCATTTGATCAGGCTCGGGCCGCCATGCAGGGAAGCCGTGATGGTCGGCGCCGCGATGGTGGTGATGGTGGAGTCGAGCAGGTCCATGATGTCGGCGATCAGGACGATGCCAAGAACGATCCAGGCTCCGGCCGGAAGCCCGGCACCCCTGCCCGCCCCATCGGCGTCCGCCGGCGCCTGCCCGCTTGCCCCGGCCGCATTCACCGGCGCCTGGCCGCTCGCCCTGGCCGCATTCACCGGCGCCTGGCCGCTTGCCCTGGCCGCATTCACCAGCGCCTGCCCGCCTGGGTCGGACGTGCTCACCTGCGTTTCCCCGTCCGCCTTGCCTTGCACCTGCGCGTTCATCCGGCACCCCCTCGGGCGATCAGTGATTCTCTTACGATCAGCGATCGTATTGCCGATCAGTGATCGAGTCAAGAGCAGTGGCCGGCTATGGTGACGGTATGGCAGCTGACCACACCGGCATGCCGGCGCTTCCGTGGGAGAAGCCGCGCCGGCGCCGCCCGGCCCGGGAACCGCTGACCCGCGAGCGGATCGTCGAGGCGGCGATCAAGATCCTGGACCGGGACGGCCTGGACGCGGTCAGCACCAGGAAGATCGCGGAGGACCTGGGCACCGGCTCGGCGTCGCTGTACGCCCACGTGAGCAGCCGCGATGAGCTCATCGAGCTCATGGTCGACCGGATCGCGGCGGAGATCGAGGTGCCCGAGCCCGACCCGGAGCACTGGCAGGACCAGCTACGGGACTACGCCCGGCACGCCCAGCGGGTCTGGGCCGCTCACGCGGACATCGTCCGCACCTCGCTGGCCACCATTCCCACCGGACCCGGCCGTCTGCGCGTCACCGAGGGCCTGCTGGCCATCATGAAGGCGGCCGGATTCTCCGACCAGGTGGCAGGCTGGGGCACGGACCGGCTGCAGATCTATATCGACGCCGATACCTACGAGGGCTGGCTGTTCACGGCCAAGATCAAGCAGGGCTTCGACGTGGACGAGTACCTCAGCTCGATCCGTGAGTACTACCGCAAGCTGCCCCCGGACCGCTTCCCGATCCTGGCGACCATGGCCGACAACATCACCGGCAACGGCGAGCGGCGCTTCGAGTTCGGCCTCGAACTGATCATCGCCGGGTTGGCCGCCGTCCGTGAAACCCCCGACCAGCCGCCCAGGTAACGCCACGCTGGCCCCAGCCGAACCTAGATACCCACCCGTCACACCACCTCGCCGCGACGCACGCTATGAGATCCCCTTTTCAGTACTTTCCAACGTGCTGGCTGCGGCATTCACACCGTTCCGAGCGCTCGGTGGGCGCCCTGAGCGCTCGATGACCGTCCTGCACAGCGGGTCGTCAGGAGCCTGACGACCGCAGAGCCACCGCCTGAATCACGAGTCACCCAACTGGACGGCCGCGCGCCGGATCAGGTACTCCCAGCCGGCCTGCAGCTGCCGGTCGGACCAGACGTCGGCCCGCTTGGCTACGGTGTCCTCCTCCGAACCCCAGCGCCGCAGCGGGCCCGCGGCCATCGCGGTCAGCTGCGTGCGGCAGGCGCGGTCCAGCAGCACTGCGGTCATGATCGCGGCTGGCACGTCGGCCCCCGCGGCCACGATGCCGTGCTGGGGCATCAGGCAGGCGCGGGCGCCGCCGAGGGTCTCGGCCAGCGCCGAGCCCAGCTCACGCGTCTTGATCAGCCCGCCAGTCAGGGTGAACCGGGGGATCTCGGGATAGCAGAACAGGGACCCGGCGTGGTCCAGTGGGCGCAATGGCTCGTCCAGCGCCGCGAACTCGTTGGCCGCGGCGGAGTGCGTGTGCACGACCGCGCCCACGTCCGGCCTGGCCGCCATCACCTCCGTGTGGATCGGGTATTCGATATGCCGCGGGCCGGAGCCGTCGACCACCTCGCCGTCCCGGCTGACCAGGACGATCCGGCTCGTGTCGATCTCCTCGAAGCCCCATCCGGAGCTCTTCATCCACACGCCGCGCCCCTCCGGGTCGCGTACGCTGGCGTGCCCCCACACCATGTCGGCCTGCCCGGCCGCGGCCAGCGCCCGGCTGGCCTGGACGGCAAGGTCGACGGCGGCGGATGCGCTGTCAGGTGAGTAGCTCACACTCTCTTATACCGGCTGCCACGTTCTCCGGCGGCCTGGGCCCAGCCTTACGCTGATACCGCCCGGGCCCCGGGAAGCCTCCCGGTACACGCGCGCTTTGACAGGAATCCATGCGCTCGTTTAGCGTCGTTTGTCCTGTGTCAATCATTTCCCTGGGGGCAAGCATGCAGCGGAGGCCGGCGGTCTCACGCCCGGCCTGGATGACGGTCCTGTCCGGGGTGGCTGACCGCGGCATCGGCCCGCGTAAGTCCCCGGTCGAGATCGTGGCCACGATGGGCTCATACGTGACCCACACCCAGGCCGCCCGGGTGTCCGGGCTGCGGACCGGGCCCTTCGGCCGGTGGGCCGATGGCGTCAACGCCATGCGCGAGGACTGCGTGGCCTTCGCCCGTCACTGGCAGGCACACAACGACGAGGTCCTCGCCGAGCCTGGGCCGCTGTGGGTCGTGCTCGGCGATTCCACCGCGCAGGGCCTGGGGGCGCCTACGCCGCACGGCGGTTACGTGGGCCAGGTCCTGACCGAGCTCCGCCTGCGCACCGGCCAGCCCTGGCGGGTCCTCAACCTGTCGGCTTCCGGCGCCCTCACCCGGGACGTCCTCGGCGCCCAGCTGGCACAGCTGCCCCCGCAGGCCGACCTGGTGACCTGCGGGATCGGCATCAACGACATTTTGTACACCGGACCGGGCAGGCTGTTCGCCGACCTGCGCTCGCTGATCGCCGCGCTGCCCAGCCAGGCCGTCCTGCTGGACCTGCCCCGGCCCGCGGGCTGCTGGGGGTTCGTGGGACGGGCCAGCGTGCCCTACGTGAACCGGATCAACCGCACCATCCACGCCGGGGCCGCCGCCCGCGGCCTGGCCGTCGCGCGCGTGTCCGCGCACTTCACCCCGCCCTGGACCGGCAAGTTCGCCCCGGACCGCTTCCATCCCAGCCAGGCCGGCTATCAGGACTGGTCTCGCGCCCTGCTGGCCGCGCTCCCGCTGCTGGATCAGCAGACCGCAGCCCGTTCGGCCTTAAACCCCCGCGAGGACTCGCTGCGGGTATTGCGGGCCGTCACCTCGCCCTGACAGTGCGGGCAGGTCAGAACGGGCTGGGTGACGTGCCCGCACGGTTCGTGGACCAGCAGCCGCGGCGGCCCGGCAGGTCCCTGCTCCCACGCGTCGCCCCACTGCATCAGGGCCACGATCACATTGAACAGCGCCCGGCCCTTGTCGGTGAGCTGATACTCATACCGGGGCGGGTGCTCGGAGTAACGCTGCCGCTCCATGATGCCGGCGTCCGTCAGCTTGCGCAGCCGGGCCGTGAGCACGCTGCGGGCCACCCCGAGGCTGTCGGCGAACTCCTCGAAGCGGCGGGTACCGCGCAGCGCGTCCCGCACGATGAGCAGCGTCCACCACTCACCCACCACGTCCAGCGTCTTGGCGATGGAGCAATTGAGCTCGGACAGGCTGGTCAGCCGCATGCCTACAGGTTAGCACTAGTAAGTCTCTTGACAAGACTCATCGTTCGCTGCCAGGGTCAGTCTCATTAAAAGACTTACCGTCGGGGAGTAGCCGGTGGAGCGACCGCGGCCGTGGGCGATTCTGATCGTGCTGTGCCTGGGCACGTTCGCCATCCTGCTGGACACCACGATCGTGAACGTGGCGCTGCCCAGCCTGGTCACCAGCCTGCACGCCTCGCTCGACCAGGCGCTCTGGGTGGTGAACGGCTACCTGCTAGTGTTCTGCGCGCTGCTGATCGTGGCCAGCCGGCTGGGTGACAGGTTCGGCCGTCGGCGGCTCTTCGTGGCCGGGCTGGCCGTCTTCGCGGTGGCCTCGGCGCTGTGCGGGGCGGCGCAGAACCCGTCGGAGCTGATCGCGGCCCGGATTTTGCAGGGCTTCGGCGCGGCCGCGCTGGCCCCGCAGCCGATGGCGATCATCCAGGATGTGTTCCCGCGAGAGCGGATGGGCGCAGCCTTCGGCATCTTCTCCTCGATGGTCGGCCTGGCCGCGGTCAGCGGGCCGGTGCTGGGCGGTATCCTCACCAGCTACCTGAGCTGGCGCTGGGTGTTCTACGTCAACCTGCCCATCGCGGCGGCCGGGATCGTGCTCGCGCTGCGGCTCGTTCCCGACGCCGGAACCCGGCACCGGCACCGGTTCGACCTGCCCGGCGTGGTGCTGTCCACGGCCGGGCTGTCCGCCGTGGTGTTCGGGCTGATCGAGGGTGAGCGCTATCACTGGGGCACGATCGCCGGACCGGTCAGCATCCCCGCCATCCTGGCCGCTGGGGGGCTGGTGCTGGGCGCGTTCGTAGGATGGGAGCACCGGGTAAACGAGCCGCTGATGCCGCTCGGGCTGTTCGGCGACCGGACGTTCACGATCATGGTGGTGCTGAACGTCGTGGTCCAGTTCGCATTGCAGTCCATGACCCTGATCAACTCGATCAACCTGCAGTCGGTGCTGGGCTTCAGCGCGGTGCACGCCGGGCTGACCAGCCTGCCGCTGACGCTGGCCCTGACCGCGCTGGCACCATTCGCCGGGCGGCTCACCGACCGGTTCGGCGGCAAGTTCGTCCTGTTCGCCGGCCTGCTCGTCTACGCCACCGGCATCGGGGGAGTGGCCCTGGCCGCCTCGGTCCACGCGACCTCGCTGACGTTCGCGCCGGTTCTGCTGGTGGCCGGCCTGGGCATGGGCATGATCTTCGCACCGCTGGCCACGATGGCCATGCGTGCCGCTCCGCCGCGGCTGGCCGGTGCCGCCTCGGGGGTGCTGAACACCGGCCGCCAGTTCGGTGCCACCCTGGGCGCCGCCGTCAGCGGCGCGATCCTGGCCTCCGCGCTGGCCAGCGCGGTCCGGGCCCGGGCCCTGGCCGGCGCGAGGTCGCTGCCGCCCGCCGTCCGCCCCGGCTTCGTGTCCGGCTTCGCCCGCGCGGCTAGCGACGGCCTGCAGGTCGGCCGCGGCCAGGGGGCCGCCGCGGTCGCGGTACCGCGTTCGGTCCGGGCCGCCGTGGCCGCTCAGATCCGCCACCTGGCCAGCGACGTCTTCGCCCACAGTTACATCGCCGCCATGCGCCCCACCCTGGCGGTATCCGTTGCCCTCCTGGCCGGCGGCGCCGCCCTGTGCCTCCTGCTGCCTGGGCTCCGTGCTCCGGTTCCCGCCCCGGCGGCGGACACAGACGCAGCTCCCGCGCCTGCCTCCGTTATTGAGTAGACACCACGAGCCAGGGCCTTACCCTGGTTCTATGTTCTCCGCCGGAAGCCCGCGACTCGCCGGGCCGCGCTGACTCCGAACCCCGTCAGCGCGGCAGCCCCTCACGCGTGAGGGGCTTTTTCATGTCCGGGCACCACTGGCGGGAGGACCGATGGAAACCGGGAAAGCGCCGTTCCGGTACGACGCACGGCTGGCGAACGAGATCGAACTGCGCTGGCAGGAGCGCTGGGAGCGTGAGGGCACCTTCCACGCGGAGATATCGGGGCGGCCCAAGTTCTACCTGCTGGATTTCTTTCCCTATCCCAGCGGGATCGGGTTGCACGTGGGACATCCGCTGGGCTACATCGGCACCGACGTCTTCGGCCGCTATCAGCGAATGAACGGCCACAATGTCCTGCACCCGTTCGGCTTCGACACCTTCGGGCTGCCCGCCGAGCAGTACGCCATCAACACCGGCCAGCATCCCGCCGTGACCGTCCGGCAGAACGCGGCCGTCATGCGCCGCCAGCTGAAGCGGCTGGGCCTGGCCCACGACCGCCGGCGCGAGATCATGACCAGCGACCCGGCCTACTACCGCTGGACGCAGTGGATCTTCCTGCGCATCTTCGGCAGCTGGTACGACCCGTCGGCCGGCCCGCTGGGCCGCGCCCGGCCGATCGCCGACCTGGTCGGCCAGTTCGCCGCGGGGGAGCGGGCCACCCCGGACGGCCGGGGCTGGCCGGAACTGGACGCCGGCGAGCGGCGGGACATCGTCGATGGCTACCGGCTGGCTTACCTGTCCGAGCAGATCGTCAACTGGTGCCCGGGGCTGGGCACCGTGCTGGCCGACGAGGAGGTCACCGAAGAGGGCCGCAGCGCGGTCGGCAACTATCGGGTGCACCGCAGGCCGATGCGGCAGTGGATGCTGCGCATCACCGCCTACGCCGAGCGGCTGCTGGCCGACCTGGACGATATCGACTGGCCGGAGAACGTCAAGCGCCTGCAACGGAACTGGATCGGCCCGAACGGCGGGCCCTACCGGATGAAGGACTGGCTGTTCTCCCGTCAGCGCTACTGGGGCGAGCCGTTCCCGATCGTGTACGACGAGGCCGATCCGGCCCGGCCGATCGCCCTGCCGGACGACATGCTGCCGGTGACGCTGCCCGAGATGACCGGCTTCCGGCCGCGACCGCAGGACGACGCCAGCGATCCGGTCCCCGCGCTGGGCCGCGCGTCCGGCTGGGCGCAGGTCACGCTGGACCTGGGTGACGGCCCCCGGTGTTACCGCCGCGAGCTGAACGTCATGCCGCAATGGGCCGGGTCGTGCTGGTACTACCTGCGCTACCTGGATCCGTCCAGCGACACGGCACCGGTGGACCGGGACGCCGAGCGGTACTGGATGTCCCCGCGCGGTGTCGACCTGTACGTGGGCGGGGTGGAGCATGCCGTGCTGCACCTGCTGTACGTGAGGTTCTGGCACAAGGTGCTGTTCGATTACGGGATCTGCGGCACGCCCGAACCGTTCGGCCGCCTGTTCAACCAGGGGATGATCCTGGCCGACGCCTTCACCGACGCCCGCGGCAGGTACGTGCCCTCCGCCGAGGTATCCCGCCAGGGTGATGGGTGGGCTTTCGGCGGCGAGCCGGTCGCCCGGCGGTCAGGGAAGATGGGCAAGAGCCTGAAGAACGGCGTGAGTCCCGACGAGATCTACGCCGCCTACGGCGCCGACACCCTGCGGCTGTATGAGATGGCCATGGGCCCGCTGGAGGCCGACCGGCCCTGGCACACCGACGACATCGTCGGCATGCACCGGTTCCTGCAACGCGTCTGGCGCCTGGTCATCGACGAGTCTTCCGGTGAGCCCGCGGTGGGGGAGGATTCGCTGGATCCTGCTACCGAGCACCTGCTGCACCAGTGCATCACCGTCGTCCGGGACGACTTCGCCGCCCTGCGTTTCAACACCGCGATCGCCCGGCTGATCGAGCTGACCGCGCACGCTTCCCGGCTGCCGCGCATGCCGCGTGCGCTGGCCGAACCGATGATCTTGATGGTGGCGCCGCTGGCCCCGCACCTGGCTGAGGAACTGTGGCATCGCCTGGGGCATGCCTCCTCGCTGGCCTTCGAGCCGTTCCCGCAGGCCGATCCGGCCCTGGCGGGCGCCGAAACCGTCACCCTGCCCGTCCAGGTCAACGGCAAGGTCCGCTTCACCATCGACGTCCCGGCCTCGGCCACCGAAGCCGAGATCGGGGAGGTCGTGAGCGGCCATCCCGGCTATCCGGGCGGTGTGGTGGCCCGCCTGGTCATCGTCCCTGGCAAGATCGTCAACGTGGTCCTGGCCTGAGGTCCGCTGTCTGCTACCTGTGCAGCCGGGAACACGAGAAGGTGATCTTGCCACCCCCCCATGCCCAGGTGGTTAGCTCGCCGCTGGTGCTGTGCTCGCATTTGTTCAGCAGCCGCGCCGCCTCGGGCTCCCAGTAGCCCCAGTGGATGCGCTCGGTCACGTACCGGTAGTCGGGGATCCAGCCGATCAGCAGCACACAGATCACCGCAGCGACGGCGGCGAGCGCCCGGGGCGAGGTGCGGATGAGCGCAGCTCTGCTGATGCCCTCCGCGCTGGCCTTGCGGCTCAGGTAGGTATCGACCGCGACCGCGGCGGCGGCCGTCATCGCGATAATCGGCATGGCCGAGTACCGGGAGCCACCCTCGAAGTTGATGTGATACCGCTGGCGGATCACCATCGGGACCAAGGTGGCAGCGGCGAACGACTGCACGAACCCCATGATCAGCGCGACCGCGACGAATACCCGGCTCTGCCGGGTACCGGTGACGAGCGCCCAGCAGAGCCCGGCTACGAGGATGGCGCAGACGATGACCGTCGCGCCGGTGAGCCCGGCGGCCTCGATCAGGCGCAGCGAGATCCGCCAGCCGAAGGCGCGCAGCGCGACGTTATGGAAGTAGAACCCGGTCGCCCGTATCGGCTGCGCCAGGGCGCCGAGCCGCTGCGTGTGCTGGGCATAGCTCTGCAGGATCACCGGCACCTGCACCAGCAGCCCCGCCAGCCAGCCGGCCGTTACGGCGTGCTCACGCCACCGCGGCAGGGCGATCAGCCGCAGGAGCAGCAGGGGCGCGTAGATGACGGCGAGGATCTCCGAGGAGGTGGCGGCGAAGGCGATGAGCGCTGCGGCCGTCATCCCGACCCAGCTCTTAGGCCGCCACAAGACGCCGAAGAACAATGCGGCCAGCACATACCAGGGGGAGGCGACCGTGCTGTCGACGATCTCGATCGGTGCCAGTGGCAGCAATATCAAGGCCACGCCGACCAGCGCCCGCAGCCAGGCCGACCGGATCCACCCCGTCATGGCGTGGTAGACGAACAAGGCGCACAATGCCGCGATGCCGGCCCCGGCCAGCGCGAAGGCCTTCGCGTCGTATATCAGCGGCAGGTAAGAGACCAGCTGGCCGATGAGGCGGGGCATCAGCTCCTCGTAGCCACCGAAGGGCACGAACAGCTGCCACGGGTGGGCCAGCGCGTCGACGAGGAACACGCCCCGGTCTTCGGCATAGACGGAATCCCAGGACGGGATGCCAGCGACACGTGGCAGCAGGACCGCCACCCCCAGGCACACCGCGGCCACCTGAAAGATGACGTAGCGAGCCCGCTGCCGTCCGGATCTGTAAGCGTTCGCGAGCCCCGATCCGGATTCCGGCGCGAAGGGGGGCTCAGGCGCCTCGGGGAAGAGCACGCCAAGAGCGGCGCGCACTCTGCGCACCATGCCGGCAGTCGGCTCAGACGCCGGGCCCGGCGGCGTGGACGTCCCACGCCCCCACAGACCCGTCCTGTTCGTCAATGCGGCCTCCCAGGCGAGGCACCACGAGGCTGGCCGCAGATCCAACGTGCCCGCGAGACCCCAGTCAGCCCGAAGGGGTCATGGTAGTCCATAGCGGCTAGCAGCGCTCAAGTTGCAAGCCAACAGCGGGACGCGTGGGCCAGCGCATCGGCCGGCCAGGAAGACAGAGCCGGCCAGGAAGACAGAGCCGGCCAGGAAGACAGAGCCGGCCGAGGAAGACAGAGCCCGGCCAGGAAGACAGAGCCGGACGGGATTCAGAACAGGGTCGGCGGCCCGGCGGCGACCGGCTCCGGAAGCGGCTCGACTTCGGGCATCCGCGCCCGCACGTCGCCGTGGAACCGGCGCGCCAGTTCGGGCGCCTCGGCGTTGTCAGGCGTATGGATGAAGACGGTCGGCGACCGGCCCTCAGCTAGCCAGGCGGTTACTACCTCGAGCCAGGGCTGCCACCCCGCGACCGTACGTTCCGGATCATCGCGGCCGATGTAGCGGACGACGGGATGAGACGTCAGGGCCCGCGTCCGGCGGGGCAGGCGCGGCTTCTTGGTCCACGCCTCCCGTTCGGCGTCGCTGCCCGGCGAGCCGCCGAACAAGACCGTGGTGTCGAAGGGGACCCATTCGGCGCTCACCTGAGCGAGGATCCGCTCGAGCTGCTGCTCCGTCCGCGGGTCCTCGAAAAACGCGCGATGGCGTACCTCGACGCAGTAGCGGTGCTCCCGCGGGAGATGGCGCAGGAAACCGGCGAGGGCGCCGAGTTCTGCGGGGCTGAATGATGGCGGCAGCTGAATCCAGAGCGCGTGCGCGCGCTCCCCGAGAGGCTCGATCGCGGTGAGGAAGGCGCGGAGTGGTTCCCCGGTGTCGGTCAGGCGACGCTCGTGGGTGACCGCTTTCGGCAGTTTGAGGATGAACCGGAAGGCGGGCGCGGTCTGCTCGGCCCACGAGGTCACCGTCTGAAGGTTCGGCGTCGCGTAGAAGGTCGTATTGCCCTCGACGGCGTTGCACCAGGTCGCATACGCGCGAAGGCGTTCCCGTGGTGGCAGCGGGTGGGGGAGGTAACGGCCCTGCCAGGGTGGGTACGTCCACATCGCGCATCCGACGTGGAGTTCCATGCCTCGAGGGTACCGAGGGTCTCAGGGCCGCTGCTCGCCACACCATCGCGGGCATGACGGTCAGTTACAGCAAATCACCAGTACGTACTGGTACGGTTGGGCCGCTTGAGTCCCCAATCAGGAGGTGTTCCATGCGTTTTCGCACGTCTATGACCGTCGCGGCCAGCATTGCCGCGGCTGGGGTGGTGGCGGCGGCAACGCCAGCGGCGATGGCTTCATCGCAGCAGGCCCAGACGGTCCGGAGCAGCCGCACCTGCCAGACCGCGAAACTGAAGTACGCCCTCGGCTCCCTGCGCGGGACCCCGAGCCAGCGGACACAGGTGGTGAAGCTGACCAACAAGGGCTCGTCCTGGTGCACGCTGAGGGGCTTCCCCGGCGTGAACCTGGTCGGCACCGTGCGGGGCAAGAAGAACTACACCTGGTCCCTGAGGCGCGAGGTGGTGCGCTACTCGACGGTGACGCTGAAGCCCGGGGGGACCGCTCACTTCAACCTCATCTACCTGCCCGCTGCCCCCGGTGACGGCATCAACATCGCCGTGACCACGATCGTGATCACGCCACCGAACGACTACCGGCACGCCGACCTCAGCTGGCACCGGTCCGTGCTGCTCCAGGACGGAGCTACGCACCCGGGCACCTTTATCTCCCCGGTCATGCCGGGCGCCTGAGCGGTAGGGGTCGGCGGCGGATAGGCTGCCGCCGACCGCAGCACCTGGGTCGGGAGGGCAGGCCATGACCGCACAGATCCGCCAGATCCGCGCGTCGGACTACCAGCCCGTGATTTCGGTCATCGACGGCTGGTGGAACGGTCGCCAGATGGCCGACATGCTTCCCCACCTGTTCTTCGAGCACTTCACCGACACCAGCTTCGCGGCCGAACGCGACGGCGAGCTGGTGGGCTTCCTGGTCGGGTTCCTCTCCCAATCTCATCCGGGCGAGGCCTACATCCACTTCGTGGGCGTTCACCCCGCTGAGCGCGGCCACGGGCTGGGCCGCCACCTCTACCAGCACTTCTGCGCCGCCGTCCGGGCGCGGGGGGCCAGCCTGGTCCGCGCCGTGACCGCCCCGGTGAACCACGGCTCGGTCAGCTTTCACCAGCAGCTGGGTTTCGCCATCGAGCCGGGGGACGCCGAAGCCGACGGCATCCCGGTCGCCACCGGGTACGACGGCCACGGGCAGGACCGGGTCCGGTTCGTCAAGCACCTCACCACCTGACGCCGGATGTAGCGTGTCTGACATGGACGATGAGTTCCAGGTTTCCTATGCGGGTGTCACGCCCGGCATTCCGGTGCTGACCAGGGACGGCGAGCAGTTCGGCATCGCGAGCATGTCCTCGCGGTGGACAAGATCGCGATGATCACTGCCGGCTATATCCGGTGCGACCTGGACCGCTCGCAGGCCGCCCTGCTGCAGCCGCCGTCCACCGCGCCGGTTTTCTACGCCAACGCCATCGACCAGGCCGGCCCGCCGGGGCAGCGCTACGTGGACCGGTACGGGAACCAGATGTACGGCACGATGTTCGGCCGGGCCAGGTGGCGGCAGGAATAGTGTGACGGGCGCCTAGGCTCGGCAAAGCAATGAACCGTCCCGCTGGCGCTTCCGCACGCCTCGCCGGCCTGGGGCTGGCCGCTCTGGCGGCCGCGCTGTGGGCGATCGGGGGCCTCGCCGCCCAGGATCTCTTCTCCCGCCACCATGTCGATCCCGGCTGGCTGGTCGCGGTGCGGATGGCGTGCGGCGGGCTCTTGCTCCTGGCCGCGTTCCGGCCCCCATGGCCACGCCGGCATACGGTCCTGCTGATCGCCGTCGCGCTGCTCGGCATCGTGGGCGCCCAGTTCACCTGGTTCGAGGCCATCGCCAGGTCCAACGTCGCGCTGGCCACGTTCGTCCAGTACAGCGCGGTCGCGATGACGGCCGGGTGGCAGATGCTGCGCCGTCAGGTCCGGCCCACGGCCCGGCGACTGGCGGCGGTGGCCGCGGCCGGCGCCGGGGTGTGGCTGCTGGCGGCCGGGGTGCAGGGGGGACTGCGGGCCTCGCGCGCCGATCAGGTGGGCGTCGCGTTCGCGCTCGTGTCGGCGGTGGCGTACTCCTTCTACCTGCTCGGCTCCGCACGCCTGGCCCGCGACACCGATCCCCGCGCGGCGACCGCCTGGGGCCTGAGCATCGGCAGCATTCCCATGCTGGTCTGGTTCCCGCCGTGGACGGGGCACCCGTCCGGCAACCCGGCCGTCGTCGCCGGGCTGGTAGCGATCGTGGCCGTGGCCGCGACCGCGATCGGCTTCAGCCTGTCCCTGGCCAGCCTGCGGTACATCACGCCGACCGAGTTCGCGGTCACCAGCACCCTCGAGCCGGCCCTGGCGGCGGTGGCCGCCGCGATCTTCCTGGGCGTGACCCTGCGCCCGCCGCAGTACGCCGGCGGCGCCCTGACCATCCTCGCCGTCCTGCTGCTCGCCCGGGCCAGCCCGGACACACCGGTCAGCCCAGACGCGCCGGCTAGCCCAGACGCGCCGGCCAGCGGCGACACACCCGTCAGCGCCATGAAAGACTGAAGGCGATGTGTACGGTTGCGGTCAGCCTGGAACCCGGTGACCCGGTACCGCTGCTCCTGCTCGGCATCCGGGACGAGTTCACCGGCCGCCCGTGGCGCCCGCCGGGGCGGCACTGGCCGGGATCCCCGCTCATCGGCGGGATCGACGAGCAGGCCGGCGGCACCTGGCTGGCTGTGCACCCGGGACCGCCGCGTGTGGCCTGCATACTGAACGGGCGGGGTGAATTCGCCTCGCCGGACCGCAGGAAAAGCCGCGGCGGCCTTCCCCTCCGCGCCGCCACCGAGGGCCACCGGGCCCTGCGCGATCTCGGTCACGCTCCGGAGACCCTCGCCGACTACGACCCGTTCCACCTGCTGTACACGGACCGGGACGAAGCGTTGCTGCTCAGCTGGGACGGCCAGGAAGCCGTGCTGACCGAGCTCGGCCCGGGCACCCACCTGCTCACCAACGCCGGGCACATGTACCCGCCCACCAGCGCCAACCACCTCAAGCCTGCCGATGACAAGGCGGTCCGCTTCGGCCCGGAGTTCGCCGCCCGCCGGCCTTCCGGCGATCCGGATGCCACCCTGGTAGAGGCCTGGAAGGACTGGCTGACCCTGGCCGAGGCCGGCGATCTGGACGGTGACGGCCAGCCGGGCGACATCATCGTGCGCCGTGAGCTTCCCGACGGCCGGGTCTACGGCACGACCTCGGTCAGCCTGGTCGCGCTATCCCGAGATGGCCGCCTGCGCTACGACTTCCTGCCCGACCCGGCCGATCCGTCCGCCTGGTATCCGGTGGAGATGGCCTAGCAGGCCAGCTCAGAAGAACTCGAAGTACTCGCGCATCTCCCAGTCACTGACATCCTGGCCGTCCGGCATCGGCGCCGCGGCCAGCGAGTCCTGGTACCGCCCGATCTCGAACCGCTTCATCATGACCAGGTAGGAGATCAGCGTGTCGCCGAACATCTTCCGGTAGAAGTCATCCGCCTCGAGCGCGTTCACCGCGTCGCCGAGCGACGGCGGCAGCGGCGGCGCGTCCAGTACGTAGGGGTCGGCCTCGGCGGGCGGCGGAGGCTCAATGCCCCGCCGGATGCCGTCCAGCCCGGCGGCGATGTTCGAGGCCAGGTAGAGATAAGGGTTGGCGGCAGGCTCGCCCAGGCGCATCTCCACGTGGCTGCTGGTGTCGCCGGGAGAGCCCTGCACCCGCACCAGCGCGCCGCGGTTCTCGACCGCCCAGCAGACCCGGTCCGGCGCAAACGAGTAGGGCCGGAAGCGCTTGTAGCCGTTGATGGTGGGCGCAGCGAACACCGTCATCGGCGCGGCGTGCGACAGCAGCCCGGCCACGTAGTGCCGGGCCACGTCGGACAGCGGCGCGGAGACCGAGGCGAACGCGTTGCCGCCACCGGGCCGGGACAGCAGCGACTGGTGCAGGTGCCAGCCGGAGGAAAAGAAGTTCGGCAGGGCGGGCCGGCACATGAAGGTGGCCAGCAGCCCGCGCCGCTGGCAGACCTGCTTGACCGCCGAGCGGAACAGCACGGCGGCGTCGGCCACGGCCAGCCCCGCCATCGGGGCGAAGCTGAACTCCAGCTGGCCCGGGCCCCACTCGTCCTCCATCGACCGGGGTGGCAGCCCGACCCCGTACAGGGCGTCGCGGATTGCTTCCAGCGTCCCGCTCATGCCGTCCAGGCGGACCTCGGACAGGAACTGGTAGCCGCGCTCGAACACGCTGACCGGCGGTGGCTCCGGGGTGAACCCGGCGTACTCCGGGGCCAGCTCCTGATCCGAGCGCACGACGATGTAGAACTCGAACTCCAGGCCACCCAGGAAGTCGTATCCGGCATCACCCAGCAGGTCCAGCATCCGCCGCAGCAGGCCGCGGCCGTCCAGCGGCATCGGCTGCCCGTTGCCGAAGTACACGTCGCACAGCATCCAGCCGGTGCGGTCCGCCCACGGCAGCTCCCGGAACGTGGCCGGGTCGGGCACGAGCACCACGTCGGGAAACCCGGTGAACTCCTCGATGCCGAGCCCGCCGCCGCGTGCGAACGCCGGCACGAACACCTGGTTGCCGGTGTCGAGGCTGTAGATGGCGCCGGAGAAGTCGAGCCCGTCAGACATCGCCGCGATGGCGGCCTCGGGTGAGAGCATCTTGCCGCGCGGTACGCCGTGCTGGTCTACCACGGTCAGCCGGACCGTCCGCAGCTCCCGCTCGCGGATCCGGGACGCGACCTCCTCGGCCGCCGCCTGCCGCTCCGGGCCGCCCAGGCCGTAACGCGTGACGAAACCCGGCTGGCCCACGCCGGAAAGATCGGTGTTCACACGGCTAGCCTAGATGGGCGGGCAGGCCAAGCTCGGAGAAGATCCTCACAGTGTCAAGGAAGAACGTCATCCGGCTGATCCGGCCGCCGGAAATCTCCTGAACCTGCAGCGCCCAAGGCGCGTGGCCGCCGGCCGGGTCCGGTTTGTACTGCGCGAAGGCCGGGCAGCCATTGATCTGCCCGGCCGGCAGGAGGATCGAGTCCCGGCACGCGCTCGGCGATGGCTCCAGCATCCAGCTGATGATGTCCTGGGCGCCGCGAACCCAGAAGGCATACGGCGGCATCGTCATCACCGCGTCGTCCTGCAGCAGCGTGACCAGCTGCTCCATGTCATAGCGCTGGAACGCGTCCACGTACTTGGCCAGCATCTCGCTCTGGTCCGCGTCGACCGCCACCGGGCGCTGGTCTTCCGGCAGCGCGGCCAGGGTGGCCCTGGCTCGCTGCAAGGCGCTGTTGACCGCGGCCACGCTCGTGCCCAGGGTGGCCGCCGCTTCGGCCGCCTGCATCTTCAGCACCTCGCACATGATCAGCGTGGCCCGCTGCCGGGCGGGCAGGTACTGCAGCGCGGTGACGAAGGCGAGCCGGATCGTGTCCCTGGCCACCGCGATATCGGCCGGGTCGCCGTTCTCGGGCAGTACCCGCTCGTCAGCGATCGGCGAGATCCAGATGTCGTCCGGGTGCCAGTCGCCCAGCAGGGCCTCGACCGGCGGGGAAGCCGGCCCAGATCGATGGGCAGCGCCCGCCGCTGCCGTCCGCGCAGCATGTCCAGGCAGATATTGGTGGCGATCCGGTACAGCCAGGAGCGCAGGCTCGACCGGCCCTCGAACCCGTCGGCGGCACGCCAGGCGCGCAGCATCGTCTCCTGTACGGCGTCGTCGGCTTCGAACCCGGAGCCGAGCATGCGATAGCAGTAACCGGTGAGCTCCCGGCGGTACTGCTCGATGGTCTCCGGGTTGACCTCAACAGGGGCGGCAGGCGGCATAAATCCTCACCCTACGCTGACCCGGTGACATTTTGCCCGGCTCGCGTCTCTGCTGGTTCGCAGGGTCCCTGCTGGTTCTCAGGCCGGTTCCATCCCGTGCCTGCTCATCAGCTCCCGCTCCGCCTCCCGGGTCGGGGCTTGCCCGCAAGCCCAGAGCCGGTGCAGTTCTTCGAAATAGGCATCCATGGCCGGGGAGTGCAGCACCAGCAACCGGGCCCGCTCGTCACCGGTGTTGCCGAAGGTGTGCGCCACCCCCCGCGGCACCAGCAGGAAATCCCCGGCCCCGCCGGTCAGTTCAGCGTCGTCGAGCCAGAACGTGGCCTGCCCGGCCAGCACGAAGAACGCCTCGGAGCAGCCGGTGTGCCGATGCGGTGGCGGCGTGCGTGCCCCCGGGGGCACGGTCCGCTCCATCAGCGAGAAGTCGCCGCTGGTCTGGCTGGCCACGGCCTTGAAGGCCATCACGTTCCCGCGCGCGGTCAGCAGGTGTCCCTCTCCCGATGGCACGATGGCTGTCATGGTGCCTATTCTGCCAAGATGACGGACCTGCTGGCCGAGGCCACAGCTGAGCTGTACGAACGCGACCCGGAAGACTTCACCACCCGCCGGGCCGAATTCGCGGGCCGGGCGCGTGAGGCGGGCCAGTCCGCCGTGGCGAAGGAGATCTCGGCGCTGCGTAAACCCACTCGTTCGGCCTGGGTGGTCAATCACCTGGTCCGCGGGGACCCGGACGTGACAGGCGGGCTGGTGGACCTGAACGGCCAGCTGCAGGACGCGGTCGCCGGTGGTGGGCCCCGGATCCGCGAGCTGACCGCGGCCCGCGCCAAGCTGGTCGATGAGCTGACCCAGCAGGCCCTGAAGGCAGCCGGGCTGGCTTCGCCGCCCGCGGCACTGCGCGAGGAGGTGACCGCCACCCTCGACGCGGCCATCGCCGACCCGGCGGTGGCCGCCTGGCCGGGCTCCTGGTCCGGGCCGAGAAGTACGCCGCTTCGGCCCGGTGGCCGCCGGCGCCACATCGCCGCCGGCGGCAAAGCCGCAACGCAAGGCCGCCACGGCCACGCCGCCGGCCGATGCGGCGCAAGACCGCGCGCGCCGCCACCAGGAGAAAATCGAGGAGGCCGAACGGGTGCTGGCTGAAGCCGGTCATGACCTGGACAGCGCCCTGTCGGTCGAGCACGACACCGAAGACGCGGTCCGGAAGCTGGAAGCCGAGCTGGCGCAGGCGCGCCAGCGGCTGGCCGAGGCGAGAAGGCAGTCGTACCGGGCCGAATCCCGGCAGCGTAAGGCCGCCGCGCAGCTCGACCGGATCCGCGAGTAAGCCTGCCGCCCAGCCCCCCCCCTAGCCAGCCGGGCTCGCCGGCGGCCCTGCCGGCACCTGCTCGGCGGCCGGTGGCGGCCCGGGCGGCGTTCCGTCACCGAACGGGTGCCCGTCCAGTTCCTCGCGGCCGTGCGGGGTGAGCCAGCCCGACAGATCAGGACCGGCAGGCACGATCTTGGATGGGTTCAGGTCGGTATGCACCTTGTAGTAGTGCTCTTTGGTCTGGGCGAAGTTGATCGTGTCGCCGAAGCCGGGCGTTTGGTACAGGTCGCGCGCGTAGGCCCACAGCACCGGCATCTCGCTGAGCTTGTTCCGATTGCACTTGAAGTGGTTGTGGTAGACCGCGTCGAACCTGGCCAGGGTCGGCCACAGCCGCACGTCCGCCTCGGTGATGGTGTCCCCGACCAGGTATCTGCGGGTCGCCAGCCGTTCGGAGAGCTCGTCCAGCCGGGCGAACAGAGCACGGTAGGCCTCCTCGTAGGCCTCCTGGGATTGGGCGAACCCGCACTTGTACACGCCGTTGTTGACGTCCTCGTACACGCCCGCGCTGACATCCTCGATCTCGTCGCGCAGCTTTTCCGGGTACAGATCCGGTGCGCCGGGCCGGTGGAACGCGGTCCACTCGTGCTCCATGTCCAGCGTGATCTGCTTGAAGTCGGCGGTCACCACGGCGCCCGGCTCAATCTCCACGATGGCCGGCACCGTGACCCCGCGGTCGTAGTCCGGCACCGCCTTCTCATACGCCTCGCGCAGCCAGTGGATGTCCAGCACCGGGTCGACCTCGCCCGGGTCCAGGTCGAAGGTCCAGCTCCGCCAGTCGTGGTCTGGGCCGCAGATGCCCATCGACAGCGCCGGCTCCAGCCCCATCAGCCGCCGGACGATCATCGTCCGGTTCGCCCACGGGCACGCCCGCGCCACCACCAGCCGGTACCGGGCCGCCTCCGCGGGCAGTGTGCCGTCCCGCCCATCGGCGGTAATCCGGCCATCCAGGTATCTGCTATCCCGTACGAATTCTCCCGCAGCGTTCACGTCCCCGACGCTACCCCAGCCCTGCCCGGCAAACCCCTTTGGCAACTGCCCCGCGCTGGTCGAGTTACCCCAGGTCACGTCCCGGCCCCGCCGGGCCCCGCCCGCCGTCCCGGCCCCGCCGGCCCCGCCGGCCGGCCGGCCGGGGGCATCGTTGTGGCAACGGGGCCACTCTTATGGCCCCGTTGTAGCAACCACGCCCCTGAGAGTGGCCCCTGGGCTGCAACTACACCCCAGAAGCCGGGTGTGGCGAGAGGCTGGCGATAGCGGTGGGACGGCAGGGTAAGGATCGCGCACACCAGCGGCGGCCCTGGCCACGGCCGGATTCCATGAATGTGGCGTTCTGCACAATCTATTGCTCAGAGCGCCACATTCATCGAATCAGCTAGAGGGCTGTGAAGGTGCTGTGCCCCGAGATGCGGCCTTCGCGGGCTTAACGCCCCGGTGCGCTAGCGGATGCCGTCCCAGAGCGCCCGCTCGTCGCCGGCCGGGTCATCGGCGGCCTCCACCGTCTCGGTGAGCAGGCCCGTCGTGCGGCTGGTGAGGTCGTAGGGCGCCCAGCCGGGGTCGCCGCTGGTGATGAAGTCCACCCACACCCGGTGTGTGCTGTCCGCGACGGCCCGCGATGGCGACGGCCACATCTGCGGCGGGAGCCCCGGCCTGGTGATCGTGTCGAAAACGTACGGGATCTCCACCGCGTGGGCGGACCCGAACCCGTCGTTGTCGCCAAGCTCGGGCCAGTCGAACCGGTACATCCAGGTCGGGGCGGGCCCGCCGGCCCGCGCCTCCGCTACCCGGATTCCCGGCACACGGAAGAACCAGTCCGAGGCCACCGCGGCCATGACGTCGCCGGCGCTGGCCCCCGGCCGGCTGGCCCGGTACACGGCCAGTCCGTCGCCGGACAGACCGTACCCGCCCGCCGCCGCAGCGAGCATGGTGTCGTCGATGTGGCCGATGACCCCGGGCGCGACCAGGAACAGCCGCGCCTCGTCCCGGTTCGAGCCGATCAGCAGCGGGACGTCGCCGCCCTGGCCGCCCCCGAGCAAGGCCAGCGGAGCATCCGGCAGGACCGAACCGTCCACCGTCGGCGCGAACGGCAGCTGGCTCAGCGTGAGCGCCCCCCACTTGGCCGGATCTGGGTTGGTCTGCACCTCCACCACCAGATCTGAGGCGGCCTGCACCAGCCGTTCCAGCGGGACAGCCGCGATCGACTCCCGGTCGGCCGGCACGCCCAGCGAATCGGCCAGGAAGCCCGCGACCGCCAGGGCCACCTCCCGGGTCAGCGAGTGCGCGGCGGCCCCGCTCTGCGCGATGGCCTGGCGGAACAGGCCCGCCGACAGCGGCATGGACAGCAGTGTGGTCACGCTCATGGCCCCGGCCGACTCGCCGGCCACCGTGACCCGGCCGGGATCCCCGCCGAACGCCGCGATGTTGGCGCTGCACCCACTCGAGCGCGGCCAGCTGGTCCAGCAGCCCCAGGTTGGCCACGTCGTCGCCGGTAAAGGAAGCCCTCGGCGCCCAGCCGGTAGTTGATGGTCACGCAGACCACGCCGTCGCGGGCGAAGGCGGCGCCGTCATACTCGCCGACCGACCCCGACCCGTTCATGAACGACCCGCCGTGGATCCAGACCAGCACCGGCAGGCCGCTGGCGCCGGGATCGGGCGTCCACACGTTGAGGTTCAGGCAGTCCTCGCCGGCGATGACCACCTCGGGGAACAGCGGCTGGTACATCGGCGGGTAGTCGCCCTTGGGCACCGTGGGGCCGAACGCGGTCGCGTCGCGTTCGCCGTCCCACGGCCGGACCGGCTGGGGTGGCCGCATCCGGTTGGCGCCGAACGGGGGCGCCGCGTAAGGGATCCCGAGGAACGCCGACACGCCCGCCGTGGCCGTGCCGCGCAGGGCGCCGTCCTTGATCGTGACCACTGGCTGCGTCGTACCGGCCATGCGTTCCTCCTGGGTATCGTGTCCCTGATCTGCAGCTGACGGTCTCGCGGCGGCCAGGGAAAGTCAAGATCACGGGAACCGATGCCGATCCGGCCACGTTTTGCCGGGAGAAACTGGCATGACTGGTTAGGTTAGCCTAAGCTAATCGAGCTCCAGTCATGTCATCCGCCGGCAGCGCTTGGGAAGCCTTAATGACCGATCGACCTGTACTCCGTCGTGCCGTCGGCACGGCGCCCCTCGTCGTGTTCGTGCTGCTGGCGGGAGCCTGCAGCTCGTCGTCGCACTCAACGGCAAACGCCAGCTCGGGCAGCGTCACCTCGGCCAAGGCCACGACGCAGGCCACCTGTGAGCAGATCGGCGCCGTGCTGAGCGATGGCCCGGACCCGGGCGCCGACCCGCTTGGCTACGCACAGGCGCAGGTAATCCCGCTCCGTCATGTCACCGTGGCCAGCCAGACGCTGCGCACGGTGGTCGGCCAGCTCGCCGACGCCTACCAGGAGTTCTACAGCAGCAACGGCAAGAGCACTGACGCCAAGGAGGCAGTCGCGGTGGCTACCAAGAAGCTCAACTCGATCTGCCCAGGCGCCCCCTCATGACCCGCAGCTTCAGGCAGGCCATGACCGTAGCCGCGGCGGTGTTCGCCGCCACCGGGGGGCTGGCCGCCTGCAGTTCCTCCGCGGCCTCGACCACCCCGGGCGCCCAGTCGATCACCTTGTACAGCGGGCAGCACGAGCAGACCGCCGACGGGCTGGTGACCGCGTTCGAGAAGCAGACCGGGATCACCGTCAACGTCCGCAGCGACGACGAGGACACGCTGGCCAACCTGATCGCGGTCCAGGGCTCGCACAGCCCGGCCGACGTCTTCTACACCGAGAACTCACCGCCTCTGGAGTTCCTCCAGGAGAAGGGCTGCTGTCCGCGGTGGATACCGGCACGCTGGCCCACACACCGTCCCGGTACAACTCACCGCAGGGCGACTGGGTCGGGGTGTCTGCCCGGGTCAGCGTCATCGTCTACAACCCGTCGCTGATCTCCGCGAGCCAGCTGCCGACCGGCATCCTGCAGCTCGCCGACCCAAAGTACAAGGGCAAGCTCGGCATCTCCCCCGGCGAGACCGACTTCCAGCCCATCGTCACCTCGGTCATCCGCAGCTACGGCCAGGCCCGGGCGCTGACCTGGCTCAAGGGCGTGAAGGACAACGGCGCCAGTCACGACTACCCAGACAACGAGACCTTGGTCGACGAGGTGAACCGCGGCCAGGCCGCCTTCGGCGTGCTGAACGAGTACTACTGGTACCGGCTCAAGGCCGAGATCGGCGCCGGGGCGATGCACTCGCAGATCAGCCACTTCGCCCCGCACGACCCCGGCTATGTGGTCGACGTCTCCGGCGCGGCCGTGCTGAAATCCAGTAAGCACCAGGCCGCCGCGCAGAAGTTCCTCGCCTTCCTGGTCAGCAAGCAGGGCGAGGAGATCATCGGCCGCGCCGCCGGGACCGAGCAGAGCTATGAGTATCCGCTCGGATCCGGGGTTACCACCTCGGCTCCCGAGACACCGTTTGACCAGCTCCAGCCTGCCCCCCTCACCATCGCCGACCTCGGAGACGGCTCGGCCGCCATCGCCCTGCTCCACCAGGCCGGCCTGCTATGACGACCACACCGAACGTCGTTCTTCCGCCGGAGACCGTGATCGGTGGCCCGCGGCGTTCTGTGTCCCGTCCGGTGGCCCTGCTCGCTGTCAGTGGCCTGATCGCGGTGATCCTGGTGCTGCCCCTGGTCTTCCTGCTCGTCGAGGCGAGCGGAGCCGGGGCCGCGGACGTGGCCCGCCTGATCTTCCGCCCGCTGACCTGGACGCTGCTGTGGAACACGGTCCGGCTTACCGTGGCCGTCACCGTCGCCTGCGCGGTCATCGGCACCGCGGCCGCCTGGTGCGTGGAGCGCACCGACCTGCCCGGCCGCCGGACCTGGGCCGTGCTGTTCGTCGTCCCGCTGGCCATCCCGGACTTTGTGGTCAGCTTCGGCTGGCATTCACTGTGGAACTGGGCGCACGGTTTCGTCGGCGCCGTCATCGTGATGACGCTGGCCGTGTACCCGCTGGTGTACCTGCCGGTGGCGGCCAGCCTGCGCGGTGCCGACCCCGGCCAGGAAGAGGTCGCGCGCAGCCTGGGCTCGGGCCGCCTGCGCACGTTCGCCCGGATCACCCTCGGCCAGGCCCGCGGCGCCATCGCCGGAGGATGCCTGCTGGTGGCGCTGGTCCTGCTGGCCGAGTACGGCGCGTTCGAGATCCTCGGCTACCAGACCTTCACTACCGAGATCTTCGCCGAGTTCAACAGCTTCAGTTTCGCTGCCTCATGCGCGCTGTCCCTGGTCCTGGTGGTGCTCAGCCTGCTCGTCCTGGCCGGCGAGGGCCTGCTCCGGAGCGGGCGCAGCGGACGTGGCGGCCGGGTAGCCAGGTCTGGCCCGATGGCCCAGCGCGTCAGCCCGCCGCACCGGCTGGGCCGGGCGCGCTGGCCGGTCCTGGCCGCCGCGGCGGCTCTGGTCCTGCTGGCTCTGGGCCTGCCGATCGCGTCCACGCTGTACTGGATGGCCGACGGCTTGCCCCCGGCGCTATCCGGCGGGGCCAACGTGTCGCTGCTCAGCGCGGCCGGGCACACCGCCCTGTACGGCGTGGCCGCCGGAGCGATCGCCACCGTGGCGGCCTTCCCGGTGGCGTTGCTGGCCATCCGGCACGACGGCCGCCTGCGGCACCTGCTCGAGCGCAGCACCTACCTCGTCCTGGGCATGCCCGGCGTGGTGGTCGCGTTCGCCCTGTCCTACTTCACCGAGAAATACACGGCCGGGGTGGGCTACGGCACCTCGCTGCTGCTGATCGCCTGCTACGCGATCATGTTCTTCCCGCTGGGGCTGACCGGGGTCAAGGCCTCGCTGGCCCGTGCACCCGTCGGCCTGGACGAAGTGGCCCGGTCCCTGGGCCAGTCCCGGCTGCGGGTGCTAGTGCGGGTGACGGCCCGGCTGACCGCTCCTGGCCTGGCCGCCGCGTTCTGTCTGGTCTTCCTCTCCGTAGTGACCGAACTGACCGCCACCTTGCTCCTCATCCCCACCGGCGCGCAGACGCTGGCCACACAGTTCTGGTCATATGAGTCCAACCTGTCCTACAGCCAGGCCGCGCCGTTCGCCCTGGTCATGATCGTCGTGGCGGCTGTGCCGAGCTATGTGCTCGGCCGTTTCTTCGATCGTCCGACCCAACGGCAGGGATGAGCACATGCGGCACGTCACGGTTCGCGGCCTGACTAAGGCGTTCGGCGATCACCCGGTCCTGACCGGAGTCGATCTGGAGATCCCGGCCGGGTCGCTGACGGCCATCCTCGGGCCTTCCGGTAGCGGCAAGACCACGTTGCTGCGGCTGCTGGCCGGGTTCGAGCGGGCCGACGCCGGCACGATCGCGATCGGTGGCGTCCAGGCCGAAGGTCCCGGGGTTCACCTCCCGCCGGAGCGCCGCCGCATCGGCTACGTGCCACAGGAAGGCAGCCTGTTCCCGCACCTGTCCGTCGAGGCTAACGTCGGCTTCGGCCTGCCCGCCCGGGAGCGCCGCGGCCACCGCGCTGCCGCCCTGCTGGAGACGGTGGGGCTGGACGGCCTGGGCCGGCGGTACCCGCATCAACTGTCCGGCGGCCAGCAGCAGCGGGTCGCGCTGGCCCGTGCCCTGGCCATCGAGCCGGCCGTGGTGCTGCTCGACGAGCCGTTCGCCTCGCTCGATGCGCACCTGCGGGCCACCGTCCGCGCCGACGTCCAGCGGATCTTCCGCCAGGCCGGCACCACGGCCATCTTGGTGACCCACGACCAGGACGAGGCCCTGTCGGTCGCCGACCGGGTCGCGGCCCTGCGCGACGGGACGATCGCCCAGTACGCCAGTCCCGAGGACCTGTACCGCCGCCCGGCCGACGCCAGGCTGGCCGGCTTCGTCGGCGAGGCGAACCTGCTCGAGGGTGTGCTGGCCGGCGGCACGGTCAAGACCCTGCTGGGCGAACTGCCGGTCGATCCCGCGGTCACCGCGCAGGCGGGCCAGGTCACGGCGCTGATCCGCCCGGAGCAGATAGAAATCCGGCCGAACGGGCCTGGCCTTTCCGCCTCTGTGATCTCCTACGGCTACCACGGCCATGACGCCGTCCTGACCGTCCAGCCCGAGCCGCAGGACGGCAGCCCGCTCCTGATCGTCCGTATCCCCGGCAGCGGCGAACCGGTCTGCCCGCCCGGCTCCGCGGTGCGGTTGCGCGCGGTCGGGCCGGTATTCGCCTGGCCCGTGCAGTAGCCGCCGCGAATAGCCGATTGCCGAGGGCGGCCCACAGCTGAGAAGCTTGGCCCGTCATCGGCCCGGCCCGACGGGGGTGTGAAGGTAGTGCGTGCCCGCCTCAAGGTTCGCGCGTCCGGCCTGGCCGCCGCCGTCATCCTGGCCATCAGCGCCGTGCTGGCGCTGGCCCCAGCCGCCTCCGCCTCCAGCGGGCCCGGCTACGTGAGCGCCCGGTCCGCCGCGATCGAGAACGCGGCCACCGGCCAGGTGCTGTGGAAGCGAGGGCTGAATACCGAACGGCCCATGGGCAGCATCACCAAGGTCATGACGGCGCTGGTCGTGATCGATGCGGGCGACCTGAACCGCAAGATCACCGTGCCGTACTCGGCGCTGTCCTACGTGACCGAGTACGACGCCAGCAGCGCCGGCCTGCAGCCGGGGGACAAGCTCACCGCCCGGCAGCTGCTGTACGCGCTGATGCTGCCGTCGGGCTGCGACGCCGCCTACGTCCTAGCCACGGCCTACGGCCCGGGCCTGACCGGTTTCGTGGCCAAGATGAACGCCACCGCGAAGAAGCTGGGCATGACCCGCACGCACTTCGCCAACTTCGACGGGCTGCCCTGGCCGGGGGAGTACTCGACATACTCCACCGCGGCCAGCCTGCTCAAGCTCGGCCAGGCGGCGATGAAGTCGCCGGTCTTCCGGGCCATCGCGGGCAAGCGGACCTACCGGCTCGCGGCCGGGTCGGGCCACCACGGCTACGTCTGGCGCAACCTCGACCCGCTGCTCGGCGTCTATCCCGGCGCGACCGGCATCAAGACCGGCTTTACCCTCGCCGCCGGGCACTGCCTGCTGTTCGCCGCGACCAGGGGTAGCCGTTCGCTGATCGGTGTCACCCTGGACAGCACGGGCGTCGGCACTACCGTCAACGGCATCGACGCCACCCGCCTGCTCGACTGGGCCTTCAGCACTTAGGGTCGTGTCATGGCCCAGTTCTTCCGCTACGCCGTGGACAAGCGCCTCACGCCGTTCTGGCTGCCGTTTGGTTTCCGCCCCAGCCTGGACGGCGTCACCGTCGCCGAGGACGGAACCTTCCTGGCCACCTTCGGCTTCCTCAAGCTCGAGACCACCACCGGCAATATCGACCAGGCCCACATCACCCGGGACTATCGCTGGTGGACGGCGGGAGGGGCGCGGCTGTCAATGGCCGACCACGGCCTGACCTTCGGCACGAACCGGTCGGCCGGAGTCTGCGTGCACTTCCGGAAGCCGGTGGCCTCACCACTGCGCCGCAAGGGGCATCCGGCCCTCACCGTCACCGTGGCCGACCTCGACGGCCTGGTCCGCAGCCTCCAGCCCGAGGTGGCCGGCTAGCCCCAGGACTGAGCCCCGGTGCGGTGTCATGAACGTTCACCGGCTCGCCCGGCTTCGCCTGCGGGTGCAGCGACCCGCACCACGGAAATCAGCTTTGCGTTAAACGTGAACCACGTTTTATTATTTCGTGGGGAGCGTATCTCGGAGAGAGTCTGGCTGGAGCGAGGCGGCAATGGTTGAGCGTGCGGAGCCTGCGGCATGCGAGGCCTGTGGACGTCAGCTGCCACAACAGCAAGGAATAGGCCGCCGGCGGCGATACTGCGATGCGCGCTGCCGGGATGCAGCGCGGCGGGAACGGGTGCGAGCCGACCGCGCCAGAGCCGAACATGTTAAGGATTCATTGACAGCCGACGGTCGTCAGGAATACGTTGACAACGCAGATAGCGCGTCCGGCCCGGCTAGTTCTATGGCCGTCAGGGTCCGCGGCGCGGTCGAGTACCTGATGGCGGAATTCGAGCGAGCCAGGCTCGTCGACAGCCGCCGTTGCGGCAGCCCGGGAACTGTCCGCGGCCGCGGACGCGGCACTGCAGGTGGCCATTGACCGCGCCCGGGACGCCGGCCATAGCTGGAGGGAAATCGGTGATGTTCTCGGCACAACCCGGCAGGCCGCTTTCCAGCGATTCGGGCACCCGATCGACCCGCGTACCGGAACGCCGATGAGCCGGGAAGTCATAGCCGGGGCGGCGGATCGCGCGCTTCAGATCTTTATCTGGCACACCGAAGGCCGCTGGGCCGAGATATGCGAGCAGCTTGATGACAACATCAGCAAACTGCTCAACCCCGACCTCATGGCCAGCGCCTGGGCTCGCAACGCTGGCATGATCGGTCGTCTCGAGCGGATGGGCGAGCCGTTCCCGCACCGGGCCGGCGACGACACCGTGGTCGAGATCCCGCTGTTCTTCGAAGCCGCGGACGCCGTGGGAATAGTCCGATTCGACCCAGATGGCCGGGTCGCTGGCCTGGCCATCCGGCCGGCGCCCGCGAACGTCCCGCCGCGGACGGAGCCGCCGAAATGAGCGTGGCGCTACTGGTGATCGACAGCGTGCTGCTGCTCGCGATGATTGGCGTGTCCCTGTTTGGCGCCTCCGCGCTGCCGCCTGGCGCCCAGGTGCCGGTGCATTTCGGGCCCAGCGCATACAACAACTGGGTGCCAAAGGGCATCGGTCTCCTGGTGTGGCCTGTGGGTGGTGCCGCGATCTACGTCGCACTGGCCCTGCATGCTCGGGGCCATCAGGCCAGTGGCGGGTCTGGCCTGCCGGTCGGCCTGACGATCGCGCTCGTCGTGATCCTGGTCACCCAGGCGGGCGCGCTCAAGGTTGCGATCGGCCGCAGTCGCCGCGAGTCGTAACCCGGCGCCAATGGCAGGAAAGGTGGGATATTCGACGTTGTGGCCATGACCCGCCTCCGCTCACACTGGGCTCATGCGCACCGTGCTGATGGTCCTGTTCGATCACGTGCAGGCGCTGGACGTGACCGGGCCGCTGGAGGTGTTCGCGGGGGCTAACACCTGGCGGGCCGGGCACGGTGCCGCGCCCGAGTATGAGATCCGCACCATGAGCCTGGGCGGCCGGAGCGTGCGGACCTCGAGCGGCCTGCGGCTGGCGCCCGATGCGGACCTGCTCGAGCTCGCTGGCCGCGGCCCGGACGTGCTGATCGTGCCCGGGGGAGAGGGGTCCCGCAGGCCCGCTCCGGACCTCGTCGGCTGGCTCCGGGACCGGGCGCCCCGGGCCACGCGCCTGGTGTCGGTCTGCACCGGCGCGTTCCTGCTGGCCGAGGCCGGGCTGCTCGACGGCCGCCGGGTGACCACCCACTGGGCCTACTGCGACTCGCTGGCCGCCCGGTACCCGGCCCTGACCGTCGATCCTGATCCGATCTACGTGCGCGATGGCCACGTCACCACCTCGGCCGGGGTGACGGCCGGCATCGACCTCGCACTGGCCCTGGTCGAAGCCGACCTCGGCCGTGAGGCGGCCCTGGAGATCGCCCGCCACCTCGTGGTCCTTCGCGGCTGAAGTCGGCATGCCGCCGGGCCGTTATGTCGACCGGGTCCGGCTCGAGACGGCCCGGCGCCGTCTGGAAGACACCGCCGACGGGGTGGAACAGACCGCCCGTTCCTGCGGCTACGGCACCCCCGAGGCCATGCGCCGCGCCTTCATCCGCGCCCTGGGTATCGGCCCGGGCGAATACCGCCGCCGCTTCCGGCCCGCCCAGAGCGCCTGACCAAACAACACCGACCAGACAACACTGGGGAGAGTCATGCAAATCGCCATCTTGCTGTTCGACCGGTTCACCGTCCTGGACGCGATCGGGCCCTATCAGGTTCTGTCCGGCCTGCCCGGTGCCGACGTGGTCTTCGTCGCCGAACACCCCGGCCCCGTCGCCGACGAGCCCGGCCACCTGGTGCTCTCCGCCCGGGCCGCGCTGGCCGACGTACCGCGGCCCGATGTCATCGTGGTCCCCGGCGGCCCAGGGCAGAACGACCAGATGCAGGACGGCCCCGTTCACCGGTGGCTCCGGGACGCCGACCAGGCCAGCACGTGGACCACCTCGGTCTGCACCGGCTCGCTCATCCTGGCCGCCGCGGGCCTGCTGACCGGCCGCCGGGCCACCTCGCACTGGCTGGCCCTGGACGAGCTCGGCCGTCTCGGCGCGACCCCGGTCAGCGAACGCGTGGTCACCGACGGAAAGTACGTGACCGCCGCGGGCGTGTCGTCGGGCATCGACATGGGCCTCGCCCTGGCCGGGCGGATGGCCGGTGACCGGGTGGCCCAGTCCATCCAGCTAATGGTCGAATACGACCCGCAGCCGCCCTACGACGCGGGCTCACCGGACCGGGCCCCGGCCGAGATCGTCACTGCCCTGCGTTCCCGCAGCCGCTTCCTGCTTACCGGGCGCCGCTAGACCAGGCGGCCGCCGGTGCTCAGCGGGTCCCTTCCACGTCCTGCAGCTGGGCGGTGTCGACGTACTGCTGGAAGCTCGTAACCTTGCCGTCGCGGATCTTCCACACGTGACAGACCTGCGCGTTGAGCTTGCGGCCGGTCGCCTTGAAGATCCCGGTGTAGCGGGCCTCGACCACGACCGCGTCACCGGCGTCGTGGAACGTCCACGGGTGGACCGTGAAGCCATCCCACTCGCTGGCCAGCCTCATGAACAGGTTCTTCACCACGGCGTCCGGACCGTGCCAGGCCTGGCCGTCCGCCTGGTAAGGATTCCCTTCCGCCTCGCGCCACTCGATATCCAGGTCCATCACGTCGAGCACGAAGGGCACGTCGCCTCGGTGCAGTCCCTCATACAGGTCGCGTATCAGCTGCACATTGCTCATGACCGGCCCCCCGTCTGCCCGTCGGGCTGCCCCGAAGACAACTCGTCAAGACGGACTGTACCCGCGGCTCAGGCTTGACCGGTGACGGCCCACGCGGTCGCGGTGACCTCGAAGGGGCCGGAGGGCAGCCGCTGCTGGCAACGCTCGCGGAGCGCGTCCCGGGCGTCCCGCCCGAGGGCGGCCAGATAGTCACCGGCCGGCCCGACGCCGAGGGTGTACGGCTCCCACCACTCCCCGAAGCTGCCGAAGTGGGCCTGGACGGTAAGCGCCTCCGTCCGTGTCACGTCCAGCCCGGCCTGCCCGAATAGCTGGGCCAGCTCGCCCTCGCGCACACCAGCCAGGCCCGATTCGTCGTCGGCGCCCGGATCAAGCTCGCGCGCCGCGGCCCAGAACGCGGAAACCGGCCCGCGGCGGCCTGCGTGGTCCCACACGCAGGCCGCGACCACGCCGCCGGGCCCGGTCACCCGGCCCATCTCCCGCAGGCCGGCGACCGGGTCGGCCATGAAGTGCACGACCAGCTGGGCCAGGGCAGCGTCGAAGTCACCATCGGGGAACGGCAGCCGCTCCGCCGGGGCCTGCCGCACATCCACCTTGGGCAGCCGCTCCCGGACCGCGGCGGCGAACGATGCGGACGGGTCGGCGGCGCTGACCGCGGCCGGGCCCAGCCGCGCCGCCAGCTCCACCGTCAGCGGCCCGGGACCGCAGCCCACATCGAGCACCCGCTGGCCGTCCCGGATCCCGGCCAGATCGGCGAACGCCGTCGCGAGCGGCCCCGAGTAGCGGCCCATGAACCGCAAGTAGGACTCGGCACTGACATCGAAGCTCACCCGGGCCAAGCTACTCCTGTAGACCCGGTTCAGGCCGCCGGGCAGGCCTCGTGGATCCAGCCGCCACCGAAACGCCGGCGTACGTCCTGCCGCGCCGAGATCGGCCGCCCGCACCGGCCGCACCGCTTGCCGGGAGCCCGGGCCGCGTTATCGTCCGCACCGGCAGGCTCCGTCCCATCCGGCTGGGGGCCGACCGTAGCCAGGCCGATCGGGCCCGAGCCCGTCACCGGGACGCCCACACCGCCGGGGCAGAAGTGGTCCAGGTGGGCCTGCACGACCCGCGCGCCGATCGGCACCCGCTCCCGCCGCCTGCGATCAGCCCCCACGTCCCGCTCCCGTCCTCGCCCTCACCAGGATAACGCCGGGGAGCCGCTCAGGCGTTCCTGATACAGGCGGCTCAGCGCCTGCCAGTGCCGCGCGCTCGCGTCGGCATCGTAGGTCGGGTTGTCGGGCACGGCGAATCCGTGCGCGGCCGGGTAGACCTCGATCGTGTGCTCCACCCCGGCGGCGGTGAGCGCGCCGTCCAGCAACTCGGACTGCTCCGGGGTGAAATACCCGTCGCCGGTGGCGGCGGCCACGTAGACGGTGGCGCTGATCCGGTCTACGGCCAGGTGCGGGCTAGCCGGGTTATCCGCCACGGCCAGCCCGCCACCGTGGAACGACGCCGTCGCGGCGGCCGTGGCGCCGAGCCCGGTCGCGGCGACCAGCGACATGCGACCGCCCAGGCAGTACCCGGTGGTGCCGATCGACGTGCCGGCCACCTCGGGCCGCGCCAGCAGGAACTCCGCGTAGGCCCGGGCGTCGGCGACGACCCGGTCATTGGTCAGCGGGCCGGCCAGGGTGCCCAGCCGGGCCCGCTCGCCGGGGTCGCTGAACAGCGTGGCGACGTCGAACGGGGCCCACTGGCCCGCGCGGTAGTAGATGTCCGGTATCAGGGTCACGTAGCCCAGCCCGGCCAGCCGGTCGCCCATCTGGCCGAACGTCTCCCGGATCCCGCCGGCGTCCGGATACATCAGCACCCCCGGCCACGGGCCGTCGCCGTGCGGGACGTGCAGCGTCCCGTGGCTGGTTCCGTCGGCGGCAGGGATCTGGATCTCAAGGCGTCCCATGCCAGCTGCCTCCCGCACTTTCATCGGAGCTCAACGCAGGCAACGTATCACCGTCCGCTAAGGTGTACCCGCGACGGGAGAGGGAGGTGCTCGTGACGGGCGTTTCCGGGGTGACGCCGTCGCCGGCCGCCGGTCCCGGTCCCGGCATGACCTCGGGGCCTTCTTCGCCGTCCGTTCCCACCTGCCCGGAAGTACGCCGACCCCGCCGTGGCGTCCGTTCCGTGAGCTGGTGGACTCACCCGGGTCGCTGCGTATCCGCGTCGAGGCGGTCCGGGCCGCGCTGGCCGAACGGGCCGGGCGCCCCGCCAGGCAGATCGAGTTGCGGGTCGCCGCGTCCGTCGCCCATCTCGGCCTGGTGGCCCGGCTGCTCGCCCCGCCGGTGGCCGCTGCGGCCACCGGCCACCGGCTCGACCTGCGGCTCAGCGAGCTGTGGTGGCAGGACACCCTGGGCGGCCCGGTGCCGCTGTCCATTCCGGCGCCGGGGTCGCTCCCGCGGTCCTACGGCCAGTGGGAGGGACCGACGGTGCTTGATGAGGTGGTCGCCCCGCTGACCGCGGCCATGGCGGGCCTGGTCCCGATCTCGGGCCGGGTGCTGTGGGGCAACGTGGCCTCGGCCATCAACGGCGCCGCCAGCCAGGTGGCCACGCGCCAGCCGGACCTGGCCGACCCGGTCTGGGGCGCGGCGGCCGAGCTGTTCGCCAGCCCCTGGCTCAGTCACGAGACGCAGCCGCCCGGAGCGGGATTCCGCCGCTCGAGCTGCTGCCTGATCTACAAGATCGCCTCGGAACGGGCCCGCGCCCGGGGCGTATGCGGCGACTGCGTGCTGCGCTGACCCGCGCCCGGCCCTCGCGAGACAGGGCGCCGCTAAAAGTCAGTGAACACGCCGTCGCGCTGGTCGTAGTCGTACCGGTAGATCTCGCGGCCGTCCTGGTAGGCCCGTTCGGCTCGGCTCATCACGTCCAGTGGGTCGCCGGACCAGATGACCAGGTCGGCGTCCTTGCCTTCGGTAAGCGAGCCGAGCCGGGCATCGCAGCCGATGATCCGGGCCGGGTTGATGGTCACCGCGCGCAGCGCCGTCTCCCGGTCCAGCCCCTCCTTGACCGCCAGGGTGGCCTGGTGGATGAGGAAGTGGATCGGCACCACCGGGTGGTCGGTGGTGATCGCGATGGTCACCCCGGCGGCCGCCAGCCGCCCCGGGTTGGCCAGTGACCGGTTGCGCAGCTCTACCTTGGACCGGCTGGTGAACAGCGGGCCAATAATAACCGGGATGCCGGCCGCGGCGATCTGGTCCGCCAGCAGGTACGCCTCGGTGCCGTGGTCGATGACCAGCTCGTAGCCGAACTCCCGGGCCATCCGCATGGCGGTGGCGATGTCGTCCGCACGGTGGCAGTGCTGCCGCCGGGGATCTCCCGGCGCAGCACCCGGGTCAGCGCCTCGAGCTTGAGGTCCCGCTCGACCGGCGCACCGTCATCCGCGGCCGCCGGCGGCGTCCAGCTTGGCCTGGTAGTTTCTGCGCGGCCACGAACGCACCGCGGATTACCGCGGCGGTGCCCAGCCGGGTCGACGGGGTCTCTTTCCGCTCGCCGTACACGCGCTTGGGGTTCTCGCCCAGCGCGGACTTCAGCCCGGCGGGCTCGCGGAGCACCATCTCGTCCACGGTGCGGCCCCAGCACTTGATCGCCACGGTCTGGCCGCCGATCGGGTTGGCCGAACCCGGGTTGACGTTGACCGCGAGCACGCCGCCGCCGATCGCGTCGCGGAAGCCCTGGTCGGCCGGGTTGATCGCGTCCAGCGCCCGCACCTGGGCGGTGACCGGGCTGGTCCGCTCGTTGGTGTCCTGGCCTGCCCAGCCCTGGGCCTCCTCGCTCACCCCGGCGTGGACATGCGCGTCGATGAAGCCAGGCAGGACCCATTTCCCGGTCGCGTCCACGACATCCGCGTCGTCCGGCACGGCGAAGCCAGGACCCTTGATGGCGGCTATCTTGCCGTCCCGCAGCAGGACGGTGCCGCCGTCGATCGGGTCGCCCTCGACCGGCACGACCCGGCCGCCGGTAATCGCCGTGCTCACGTCCGTCACAGTCGGCAAACCTCCGCTATTAATTGGTGAAGAACTCGGTCATCACCGCCGAGACGGTCTCGGCCGGCACGTTGTGGTCGCAGCCCTCGAGCATGCGCAGCTGGGCGCCCGGGATGGCAGCCGCGGTGGCCGCCACCGTGTGGCCGAACCAGTCCGGGCTGCGTGCCCCGCCGACGACGAGTACGGGCGCGGTGATCTTGGCCAGCTCATCGGCGGGGACGCCCTGGTTGCCATTCAGGAGCAGGTCGTAGGGCAGCGTGTGGGCCAGGGCCTGCAGCGCCGGCCAGGCCGGGGAGTTCTCCAGCCGGGGGAGCACCTCCGGCGGTGCCTGGGTGACGTCGGTCATCCAGTACCGGACCGCCTCGTCCCGGCAGCAGGCGGCAACCAGGCCGGTGATGTGAGCGACCGGGTCCTCGGCCAGCTGGCGGGAGCTCGCGGCGAAGAACGGCGCCTCGTAGGCCACTATCCTGGCCAGCGGCACGCCCTGGGCCGCGGCACGCAGCACCAGCGACGCGCCGGATGAGTGCCCATAGGCGTAAACCGCGGAGCCGCCGCCGGCCGCCTGGGTCACCGCGGCGAAGTCTTCGAGCTCGCGGGCGGGGGAGTAGGGCGCAGTGTCGCCGCTGTCCCCGCGGCCGCGCCGGTCGAAGGTGTAGACCGTGAACTTTGAGGTCAGCCCGGCAGGCGGGCCGAACGTCTTGCGGTCACAGAACGCGCCAACCGTTACCACCAGCGGCGGGCCGTCGCCCACGCGGTCGTAGGCGATGACGGTCCCGTCGGCGGACTTCGTGGTCTGCATCGCGGTCACTCCTCGGGCTGGTTAAGGGCATGCCTACCGGAATGACGTACCGGCTCCCGCGCTTTCATCGCGGGAGCCGGGCAACCCCGGCTGGCTCAGGCGCCGCCGTCCCGGATCGCCGCGAACTCCTGCGGGGTCAGCTCCAGGCCGGCCGCCGCGATGTTCTCCTCGGCGTGCGCGGGCGAACCGGTGCCCGGGATGGGGAGCATCTGCGGCGAGCTGGCCAGCAGCCAGGCCAGCACGACCTGATGTGGGGTCACGCCGAGCCGCTCGGCGGCCACGGCCACGCCGACGTTCTTGTCCGTCTCCTGAATCGGGGCCCAGGGCAGGAAGACCAGCCCTTCCTGCTCGCACAGGTCGACCACGGGCGCCGAGTGCCGGTCGGTGACGTTGTAGCGGTTCTGTACCGAGACGATGGGGACGATCTGCTGCGCCTCGCGCAGTTCCTCCTCGGTCACGTTGGAGATGCCGACGTGCCGGATCTTGCCCTCGTTCTTCAGCTCGGCGATCGCGCCGATCGACTCCGCCAGCGGCACCTTCGGGTCTGGCCGGTGGAACTGGTACAGCGGTATCTGGTCGAGCCTGAGCCGTCGCAGGCTGCCTTCGCACACCTCGCGCAGGTGCTCCGGCCGCCCGTCCGGCTCCCAGCGGTTCGGTCCGGACCGCGCATAACCGCCCTTGGTCGCGATGACCAGGTCGTCGGCGTAGGGGTGGAGTGCCTCGGCGATCAGGGTCTCGCTGACGTCCGGACCGTAGGAGTCCGCGGTGTCGATGAAGTTGACGCCCAGCTCGACTGCCCGCCGCAGCGTGGCGGTCGCCTGATCACGGCTCGAGGGCTCGCCCCAGATGCCCGCCCCGGTAATCCGCATCGCGCCGAAACCCAGCCGGTTGACGGTCAGGTCACCGCCGATGTCGATGGTCCCGGCCGCCGCCGCGGATGGCTGTGCGTTCACGCCTGCCTCCCTGCTCGTCGTCAGCGGTAGCCTCTCATGCCCCGTGACCCGCGGGACGCCGGGGGGAGGGCTCCCGGGCAGGCGCCGTTACCCGGATCAGCCGTAGTGGCGCTCGGAGTGGTTCTTGCCGGGCGGCCTGACCTGGTTCGGCGCGGGCGGCGGCGCCGAGTTGGCCGTTACCGTCGGCCTGAAGTGCTCGGGCAGACCCTGCCAGTGCTGCTCCCAGCCCTTCAGCCGCGTCTGCACCGTCACCTGGGCCACGTCTATCGCGTCCGTCTGGTGCTGTGAATTAATGCACCACAGGGTCACGTTGTATGGCCCGGGCTTTGTCTTATTGGTGACCTTAATCAGCAGCGGTCCGGTCGTATGCAAGTTGACCGCATGAGACAGGATTGGGGTAATTACCACGCGCAGATCCTGGTGCTGCGAGCACCAGGACATCACGCCGAAATGCCCACCGCGGGCGTACGTCCTGTTCGGCTGGATCCATAGCCGTGCGCTGGGCATGGGTTCGGATTGGGGCTTCGGCATGGCGTAGGCGGGCGCTCCGGCCAGCACAATCGAGGTGCCGGCTATCGCGGCCGAGATGGCGGCAGTCAAGGTGCGCTTCATGTCTCCCGGCTTTCTAAAAGCAAGTTCGCTGGGCCTTCACAGGGTGACACAAGGGCAGCCGGGAATGCAGTGAAACAGGGTTCGCTTAAACGTGTCGCAGGAAATCAGACTGTGATTTTTGCCCGGGCCATGGCCAATTTCACCACTTTGGACAGCGTTTCTATGTCGTAGGCGCCGTAATGCCGGGCGCCGTTGACGAAGAAGGTCGGGGTGCCCGAGACATTGGAAAGGTCGGCGGAGTCAACGTCTTCGTTGACGTGCGCCATCCCCACGTGCTTACGCAGGTCAGTGGCGAACCGCTCGGTGTCCAGGCCGAGCGAGCCCGCGTACCCGACGAGATCGCGCACGGTAAGCGCGTCCTGGTGGTCCAGCAGCAGGTCGTGCATGTCCCAGAACGCGTTCTGCCGGGCCGCGGCCTCGGCCGCCTCGGACGCCAGCTGTGCGTGCGGGTGCACGTCGTTCAGCGGCAGGTGCCGCCACACGTAGCGCACGTCGCCGCCGAAGTTGCGCAGCAGCTCGCGCACCGCGGGTTCGGCCAGCCCGCAGTACGGGCACTCGAAGTCCCCGTACTCGACCACGGTGACCAGGGACTCCTCTGGGCCACGGATGTGATCCCGGTCGGGATCCACACCCACCACCAGGTCGGTGATGACCTCGGCCGTGCCCAGCAGGGCCCGCAGCCGGGTCCGTGTCGGCAGCTTGTTCACCAGCCGGAACACGACCCAGGTCAGCAGCGTCGCGGCCACGCCGACGGACAGGATGCCGAGCTTGGCCTCGGCCAGGTCATTGCCGTGCAGGGCCAGCGAGGCGATCAGCAGGGACACGGTGAAGCCGATCCCGGCTACGGCCCCAGCGCCGGCCACCGCGCCCCAGCCGACTGACGGCCGTGTCCGCCCGCGGCTGAGCTTGGTCACCAGCCAGGCGCTGCCCGCCGTGCCCAGCGGCTTGCCTACCAGGTAGCCGACCACGATGCCCAGCGTGACCGGCGAGGTGTAGGCCTTGGCCAGGAACCCGGCATTCAGCACGATCCCGGCGTTGGCCAGCGCGAACAGTGGCACGATGACGTAGCTGGTCCATGGGTGGAACAGCTGGGCCAGCCGGTCGTTCGGCGAGATCGCCGTGCGCACCACGTCCCGGGCGGACTGCGCCAGCTCGGCGGTGGGCTGCTCGCGGAACAGCCGGAACGCCTCGGACGCCTGCTCGAGCGATTCCCGCCGGGCCGCGTAGGCGTAGGTAAGCAGCCCGAAGATCAGGCCGACCACGATCGGGTCTATGCCGGACTTCAGGACCGCTACCCAGGCTGCGATGCCGACCAGCAGGTAGATGGGCCCGTACCGGGTGCCGCGTGCCCGCAGGACCACCACGAGGACGATGAATGCCAGCCCGATGAGCAGGGCCACCATCCGGACGCGCCCGCTGTAGGCCACCGCGATGATCACCAGCCCGGCCAGGTCGTCGACCACGGAGAAGGTGAGCAGGTAGGTGCGGACCCGGTCGGGCAGCCTGCGGCCGACCAGGGCGAGCGCGCCGAGCGCGAAGGCGGTGTCGGTCGACATCGACATGCCCCAGGCGTGCAGCGAGGACCGCCCGGCGTTGGCGATCAGGAAGATGGCGATGGGCACGGCCATGCCGCCCAGCCCCACCAGCAGCGGCAGCGTGAGCCGGCTGCGTACCCGCAGCTCACCCACGTCGAACTCACGCCGGGCCTCCAGCCCGACCACGAAGAAGAACAGCGCCATCAGCCCGGAATTCACGAACTCGCGCAGGTCCAGGCTCACACCCCAGCTGCCCACTAGCACCGACAGCCGCATCCCCCAGAACCGGTCGTAGGAAGAGATGCTGATGTTGGCCCAGATCACCGCCAGTACCGTGGCACCGGCCAGCACCGAGGCACTGCCCGTCTCGGTACGCAGGAACATCCGCAGCGGCGTCTCCATATGCCGCGCCCACGCCGTTCGCCCCGAGAACGGCCCGCTCTCCGCCGTCTCGTCTCCCGCCGCCCCAGAGTCGGCGACCGCCCCAGAGTCTGCGACCGCCCCAGAGTCTGCGACCACCCCAGAGTCTGCGACCCCGGCGGCACCCGTGGCGGCCTCCTCGGCACCCGCGGCGGGCTCTCCAGCCGCGGGCCCAGGCGTTACCCCGGCCGCGACATCAGGCCCCGGCCGTGACGGCACCGCGCACGCACCGCCCGAGGCAACGGCCTCAGCGGCTTGCGCGGCCTCCGGCGCTGACGGCTCGCTCATAGCGCTTGCCTCGCTCGCCGCGTCTTCCCCGTCACGCAGTCCTTCCCGGTCACAGGCGCCCCGCGTCCGTGATGCGCCGCAGGAACCGCCGAGTCCGCTCATCGGCAGGCTGGCTGAACAATCTGGCCGGCGGCCCTTGTTCCACGATCTGCCCGTCGGCCAGGAAGCACACCCGGCTGGCGATGTCACGCGCGAATCCCATCTCGTGCGTGGCGATCAGCATGGTCATGCCTCCTTCGGCAAGTTCGGAGATCACGCCGAGCACCTCGGCCACCAGCTCGGGGTCGAGCGCGCTCGTCACCTCGTCGAGCAGCATGAGCCGTGGCCTCATCGCCAGGGCCCGGACGATCGCGACCCGCTGCTGCTGCCCACCGGACAGCCGGTCCGGGTAGTCTGCCCGCTTTTCCGCCAGTCCGAAACGCTCCAGCAGAACTCGCGCCTGCTCGGCCGCTTCCGCCCGGGACAGCCCGAGCACCTTGGTCGGCGCCAGCGTGACGTTGCGCTCCACCGTCATGTGCGGGAACAGGTTGAACGACTGAAACACGATGCCGATGTGCCGCCGGACCAGGTTCTCGTCGACCCCCGGCGCGGTGATCTCCTGGCCGTCTAGGTAGATGGCCCCCGCGTCGGTCCGCTCGAGCAGGTTCACGCAGCGCAGCAGCGTCGACTTGCCCGAACCCGACGCCCCGATCAGGCAGATGACCTCGTGGGAGGCCACGCTCAGGTCGATGCCTCGCAGCACCTCGTTCGAGCCGAACGACTTGCGCAGGCCCTCGATCCGCAGCGTCTCTGCCGTCACCACTGGGTCGCCCTCACTGGCCTGCCACGGCCAGGCGCCGCGTCCGGTCGCGGGCGATCAGATGGTCGGTGAACCGCGCCAGCGGGATGGTCAGGATCAGGAACAAGATGGCCGCCACCGCGTAACTGGAGTAGTTGAATGTCGTGTCGCTGAACAATTCGGCCGCCTTGTTCGCCTCGATCGATCCCAGCACCCCCACCAGGGCGGTGTCCTTCTGCAGGCTGATGAAGTCGTTGAGCAGCGGCGGGATGATGTTCCTGACCGCCTGCGGCAAGATCACGTACCGCATCGAGCTCCACCCCGACAGGCCCAGCGAGCGGGCCGCCGCGACCTGGCTGCGGTGTACCGAGTTGATCCCGGCCCGGTAGACCTCGGACACGTACGCCGAGTAGGACAGCACCAGCGCGACCACGCCATATACCGCCGCCGACTGGGTCGACAGCACGGTCAGCTGCAGCGCGGGCGCGCCGAACCCGATCGCGAAGATCAGCAGGATCAGCGGGACGCCCCGGGCCACGTCCACGTACACGGTGGCCACCACCCGCAGCGGCAGCAGCACCGGGCCGGTGGACTGGCGGATCACCGCCACCACCAGGGCCAGGATCAGGATCAGGATCTCCGCCACCACGAACATCCGGATGTTCAGCCACAGCGCCTCGCCGACCGAGTAGTACCCGGCCTTCGGGTCGCCCACGAAGGCCCGCCACATGTCGGTCGGGTTGAAGAACGTGTGCCGGACCGCGCGGCTGCCCGGCGCCACGAGGAAGAGCAGCACGAGCACCGCGATGACCACCACGGTGCTCGCGGTGGACAGCGCGGCCCCGCGGCGGCCGCCGGTCAGCAGCCGCGACCGCCGGGCCGACAGGTCGGGAATCCCTTGCGCCTCCACCTCAGGGCTGGATGGTCGGGACGCTGGTGTAGAGCTTGAGATACTGCGCCGTCAGCTTGGCCAGCGTGCCGTTGCTCTTCAGCGTGGCCAGGGCCTTGTTCACGCAGCCGACCAGCGGGTTGCCCTTGGCGAACAGCAGGCCGTAGTGCTCCCCGGTGGACGGGAACTGAGCCACCATGACCGAGCCGGGGATCTCGGAGGAGGAGATGTACTGCGCCGTGGGCGTGTCGGTGACCAGGGCGGCGATCTGCTTGGTCTGCAGAGCCTGTTTCACGTCGTTCAGCGACTCGAACACCTTCGGGGTGTGCGTGGGCTGGATCTGGCTGTTGATGAAGGCCAGGCTGGTGGTGCCCACCTGGTCGCCGAAAATGTAGCTCTTCAGGTCCGACGGGCTGTGCTTGCTCACGATCGGGCTGGATTTCAGTGCCACCAGCGCCTGCTGCACGTCGTAGTAGCTGTTGGAGAAGGACACCACCTGGGCCCGCTGGGCGCTGTAGGAGACCTCGTTGATGTCGAAGTCGAACTTCTTCGGTCCCGGCGCATAGGAGTCGTCGAACGGCTCGTAGGCCCATTTGACCTGGGATTTAGAGAACCCGAGCTGGCTGGCGACAGCGTAGGCCACCGCGCTCTCGTAACCCTGGCCGTTGCTCGGGGCGTTGTTCTCGAACCACGGCGGGTAGGCCGGCTTGTCGGTGGCCACGGTGAGCGCGCCCTTGGCGTACAGGTCCTTCTGTATAGCGGAGTTGCTGCAGGAGGCGGCCTGCGCGCTGCCGGTCGCGCTGGAGGTCGCCCCTGGACTGCTGCTGCTGCTCGAGATGCTGGAGCAGGCGGCCAGCCCCGCGCTCGCGGTCAAGGCGGTGATCGCGGCTACGGCCGCCACGGCTATCTGTCGCATCCCACTACTTCCTATTCCTATATTATCTATCGGTTTGATCGGATTTCGCCGGAGTCAGCATACCCCCCGCCTGGTCACCACTTTTTATACCGAACGGGCGTACCTCGTGCCCAGCTCAGAACGTACTGTCATCCGATGACCCGGTTCCTGTATGTGGTGCGTCACGGCACCACGGATCCGCACGACGGGCCGCTGAGTGAAGCTGGCCGGGAGCAGGCCCAGCTCACCGGCCAGCGGCTGCGTGACGTGCCGTTCGCCGGGATCTGGCACGGGCCGCTGCCCCGGGTGGCGCAGACCGCGGCGCTGATCGCCGAGCGCCTGCCCGGTGTCCCGGTGACCGAGAGCGACCTGGCCGGGGATTACCTGCCGTCGGCCCCGGACCCGGACGGCCTGCCGCCGTCCTACGCCGAGTTCATCGCCCGGTTCTCCGCGGCCGAACGCACCGAGGGCCCGGCCCGTGCCGCCGCCGCCCTGGCGCGCTTCGCCGCGCCGCCACCAGATGACCAGGACCGCTACGAACTGCTCGTGACGCACAACTTCCTCATCGGCTGGCTGGTCAGCCAGGCCGTGAACGGCCCATCGTGGCGCTGGCTCGGCCTGAATCAGATGAACTGCGCCGTGACGATCATCGCCTACCAGCCCGCCCTGCCGCCGAGCCTGATCCTGTTCAACGACGCCAGCCACCTTCCCCCCGCCCTGCGCTGGATCGGCTTCCCGCCCACCCTCCGCCCCACCGCCACCTAACCCACCCCCCGCCCCCCGCCCCCCCTCCCCGCCCCCGCCCCGCGCCGCTCCTCCCAAAGGTGTCGGTGGCCCCCCGACCACTTACTTACGTGGTCCGTGGGCCCCCGACCCCAAACGCACCGCCCCGGCCCAGCAGGCGCACAGCGCGTTTAACGGGCGCTGGGCGCGGGGAGGACCGCCGCGGGTCCGGACAGCATCCCGGCCCGGCTGGAGGCTCAGATGGCCCTGATGTTCCTCAACGGCGACGGCATGCGCGGCGGCCGCGCGCACTACACGATCGAGGGCGTACCGCTGGTCGGCGAGCGCCGCACGGCGCCGCTCTACCGGTTCTACTCGGTCCGGGACGAGTTCCCGGCCCTGTACCCGGTCAGCGACGGCGGCGGGCCGGTGCTTGGCGAGCTGTATGACGTACCGATGGGCCCGCTCAGCGCGCTACTGGCCACCGAACCTCCCGAGCTCGAGCTCTCGATCATCGAGCTCGAGGGCGGTGAGCTGTCCTTCGCCATGGTGATGCGGGCGGCCGAGCATGTCACGGGAATTCACAAGGACATCACCAGCTACGGCGGCTGGCACGCCTACCGCGCCGTTGAGCTCAGCGAACAGGGTCCGGACCGCCCACACGCTGCCCCTGAGCCACACCGCGGCTACGTCCGCCTGCGTGCCCAGGGCGAAGAACCGGGCCAGCGCGTCGATGACGCCGCTGGCGTGCCGGAAATTGATGGCCAGCGTGCTTCCCGGGACGGGACGCAGCCAGACAGCGTCGAAATCCTTGCCCACGCCGAAGTCGCCGACCCGGCCGTCCAGTCCCAGGGCCAGTGCCCCGGCCCGCGTCGCCAGCCAGAGCAGGTGCACCGGGGTCAGCCCCAATCCTTGCGTCCCCAGCAGCCGCTGGATGAAGTAGGCCTGCAGCGCCTCCTTGGGCAGGAACAGCCCGGCGCCCGCACCCACGTCCGTGCCCAGGGCCACGTGGATGCCGCGCTCGATGTGCCGCCGCAGCGGGAACAGGCCGCTGCCCAGCGCGCAGTTGCTGGTCGGGCAGTGCGCCACCGAGGCGCCGTGCTCGGCGAGCATGGCCAGCTCGGCGTCGTCCGGGTGGACGTTGTGCGCGAACACGCTGCGCTCGGTGACCAGGCCGTGCCGCCGGTAGGTGTCCAGGTAATGCCGCGCCCCGGGGAACAGCCCGGCCACGGTGGCGATCTCGGCCACGTTCTCGTTGACGTGCGAGGTGAACCAGACGCCCTTGCCCAGCAGCTGCGCACACACGTCGAGCATCTCGTCGGAGGCGGACAGCGAGAACCGCGGCGTGACCGCGTAGCGCAGCCGCCCGCGGTCGTGCCAGCGCAGGATCAGGTCCGCGCTGTCGGCCAGCGCGGTCTCTGGCGTGTTCAGCAGGTCGGGACGCAGGATCCGGTCGGACAGGACCAGGCCCGACGTGATGTTAAGGCCGCGCTGGTCGGCCGCGCCGAAGAGCTCGTCCATGGCCGGGGAGAAGTGCGAACCGAACACCAGCGCGCTCGTCGTCCCCGACGCGATCAGTCCGTCCAGGAACTCCGCCGCGACCGCCTGGGCGTAGGCCCGGTCGGCGAACTTGGCCTCCTCGGGCAGGGCGCACCGCTCGAGCCAGTCCAGCAGTGGCATGCCCAGCCCGCCGATGGCCCGGAGCTGCGGGAAGTGCACGTGGGTATCGACGAAGCCCGGCACCAGCAGGCCGCCGTCCAGCCGGGTCACCGGCTCGTCCGGGTACTGCTCGCGCAGCGCGGCCAGCGGACCCGGGCCCGGATTACCCCGTCCCGGACCAGCAGGGCCCCGCCGGAGTCGGCGGCCAGCGCCTCAGCCGGGTCACCCGCGAACGGATCACCCGGCGTATCCACGACTGTCCCGGCGTACAGCGTCATCGGGTCACCGCCGCGCTGTCCCTAGGTGCGCTGTCCCTCAGGGGCGCTGTCCTCAGGTGTGCTGCCCTCGCTCCTCTGGCTCACGGGAAGGGCCTGGAGCAGGGCCGCGGCCACCGCGACGGCGATCACGGCCGGGTCCTTGCCGGTGATCCCGGGCAGGCCGATCGGGCAGGTGATGCGGCCGATCGTCTCCGGATCGTGGCCCAGGCCGGCCAGCTGGGCCTGGAATCGCGTCCACTTGACGCTCGAGCCGATCAGCCCGATGCCGCCCAGCCGCTGGGGCAGCCGCAGCGCGGCGTCGCACAGGGCGAAGTCCTCGGCGTGGTCATGCGTCATGATCACCACCTGCGCGCCGGGCGGCAGCTGCTCGAGCACCTGCTCGCCGAGCACCGTGTGGTGCACGTTCACGTCCGCGCTGCCGTCGATCACGTCGGCCAGCCGGACCCGGTCCAGCTGCGCCTCGCGCGAGTCGACCAGCAGCAGCCGGATCGGCAGCCGGGACAGGATCCGGGCCAGCTCGTAGCCGACGTGCCCGATGCCGAACAGCGCGACCACCGGCCGGGATGGCAGCGGCTCGAGCAGCAGCCGGACCACGCCGCCGCAGCACTGGCGGCCGTGTTCGGTGCGCGCGTGCGGGTTGAGCTTGGCCTCGCTCATCTCCGGTTCGGCTGTGCCGGACTCGAGCATGGCCCGGGCCCGGTCGATGGCGGTCTCCTCCAGGTTGCCGCCGCCGACGCTGCCCCAGACCCGGTCCGTGCCGACCACCATCTTGGCGCCTGCCTCACGCGGCGCGTGGCCGCGCACCTCCACCACGGTCACCAGCACGCCCGGCCGCCCATCGTGCCGGAGCTGCTGGACCGCGTTCAGCCAGTCCATCTCACACCTCCGCGTAGACCGGGGCAGGCGCCCCGGTCCGGGCGGCCTCGCGGGCCGTGTCGACCGCCCAGAAGACGGCTTCCGGTGTGGACGGGCAGCCCAGGTCCACGCTCCAGCCGGCCGGGCCGAACGCCGCCACCGCCTGCCGCAGCGCCTCGCGCACGCTGAACGCCTCCATCAGCGGCGGTTCGCCGACCGCCTTGGAGCCGTACACCACGCCCGATTCGGTGGCCCGCTCGAACAGGTGCACGTGAAACTCGGGCGGCATCTCGGAGAAGCTCGGGATCTTGTAGGTGCTGGCGGCCTGGGTGTTGAGCCGGCCGCGGTTCTCGCCCCCGGTCTCGTCCCAGAGCAGCTCCTCCAGGGTCAGCCAGCCGACGCCCTGGATGAAGCCGCCCTCGATCTGGCCCATGTCGATCAGCGGGGACAGGCTGTCGCCGACATCGTGCACGATGTCGGCCCGGCGCAGCCGGTAGGCGCCGGTGAACCCGTCCACCTCGACCTCTGCCGCCGCCGTGCCGTAGGCGAAGTACTTGAACGGCTCGCCCTGCATCCGCTCGGAGTCCCAGTGCAGCCCTTCGGTGCGGTAGAAGCCGGCCGCCCACAGCTGGACCCGCTGGTAGTAGGCGTCGTGCACCAGGTCGGCCCAGGCGATCTGCTTGTCATGGAAGCCGATGCCGGTCACGATCCCGTCGGCGAAGCGCACGTCGCTGGGGTGCACGCCCAGCTGGCCGGCCGCCACCGTGGCCAGCCGCTCGCGGATCTGGTCGCAGGCGTTCTTGACCGCGCCGCCGTTGATGTCGGCGCCGGAGGACGCCGCCGTGGCCGAGGTGTTCGGCACCTTGTCGGTGCGGGTGGGTGCCAGCCGGACGGTTTTCATCGGCACGCCCAGCGCGGTCGCAGCGACCTGGATCATCTTGGTGTGCAGGCCCTGGCCCATCTCGGTGCCGCCGTGGTTGATCAGCACCGAGCCATCCTTGTACACGTGCACCAGCGCGCCGGCCTGGTTGAACGCGGTCAGGTTGAACGAGATGCCGAACTTGACCGGGGTGATGGCCAGTCCGCGCTTGGTGTGCTCGTGGGCGGCGTTGAACGCGGCCACCTCGGCCTCGCGCCGGGCGAAGTCGCTGCGCTCGGTGCAGATCGACCAGATCGCCTCGAGCCGCTCGGCGTGCCGGACCGGCTGCCCGTACGGGGTGGCCTGGCCGGGAGCATAGAAGCTGCGGCGCCGCAGCTCGTGCGGCTCGGTCCCGAGAAGCGGGGCGCAGCGGCCCAGGATGTCCTCGATGACGATCATGCCCTGCGGGCCGCCGAAGCCCCGGAACGCGGTGTTGGACGGCCGGTTGGTCTTGGCCACCCGGCCCATGACCTCGATGTCCGGGATCCAGTAGGCGTTGTCGATGTGACACAGGGCCCGGGCCAGCACCGGCTCGGACAGGTCCAGGCTCCAGCCGCCATTGCTGGTCAGCGTGGCTCGCAGCGCGCACAGCCGTTTGTCGGCGTCGAAACCCACCTCCCAGGTGGCGAAGAACGGGTGCCGCTTGCCGGTCATCTGGATGTCCTGGCTGCGGTTCAGCCGCAGGCTCACCGGGTGCCCGGTCAGCGTGGCCCCCAGGGCCGCGATCGCGGCCAGTCCGTGCGGCTGGAATTCCTTGCCCCCGAAGCCGCCGCCCATGCGCAGGCATTGCACGGTGACCTGGTGCGCGGGCAGGCCGAGCACGTGCGCCACGATGTCCTGGGTCTCGGACGGGTGCTGGGTGCTGGACTGCACGAAGATCTGCCCGTTCTCGTCCACCAGCGCCAGCGCGGCCTGGGTCTCCAGGTAGAAGTGCTCCTGGCCGCCGATCTCGAGCTCGCCGCTGAACCGGTACGCGGCCCGGGCCAGCCCGGCAGTGACGTCGCCCCGGCTGACCGTCCGCTGGTGGCCCTGGTAGCTCCCGGCCTCGATGGCGTCGTGCACGGTGATCAGCGCGGGCAGCGGCTCGTAGTCGGCCTCGACCTTGGCCGCACCCTGCCGGGCCGCCTCCAGGGTCTCGCCCAGTACCCAGCACACCGAGTGGCCGTAGTACATGACCTCGGTGGGGAACAGCGGCTCGTCGTGCTTCTCGCCGGCGTCGTTCAGGCCGGGCACGTCGTCGGCGGTCAGCACCCGGACCACGCCGGGCACGTCGTAGGCGGCCTCGGCGCGCAGGTCCGTCAGGCGGGCATGCGCGTGCGGCGCCGGGACCGGCCAGGCATGCAGCGTCCCGAAGGTGCGGCCCACCAGGTCCTGCGTGTACAGCGCCTGCCCGGTGACGTGCTCCTCGGCGCTCTCGTGCGAGATGGCCTGGCCCACCACGGGCCGGTCCGGGCGGTCGGCCAGCGGGCCGTATCCCTTGCTCATCGCAGGCCTCCCGGGTTCTCGGTTTCCGGATGCCGGGTTTCCGGATGCTGGGTTTCCGGATGCTGGGCGTAGAACTTCAGCAGCGAGTTGCGCAGCATGGCGATCCTGTAGCGATCGCTGGCCCGGTGATCGCTCATCGGCGTGCCGGCCTGCGCCATCATGTCCGCGGCCGCCGCGACCGTCGCCTGGGTCCAGGGCTGGCCGGTCAGCGCCTCCTCGGCCGCCATGGCGCGCAGCGGCGTGGCCGCCACGCCGCCCAGCCCTATCTGGATCGAGGCGACCCGGGCCCCGCCGGCCCTGCTGGCACCGCCGTCCAGCGTCAGCGCGTACGCCACGGCCACGCTCGAGATGTCGTCGAACCGCCGCTTGGCGATCTTGTGGAAGGCGGTGACCGGCGCCAGCGGCCGCGGGATGCGGATCGTCTTGATCAGCTCGCCGGGCTGCCGGACGCTCTGCCGGTAGCCGGTGAAGTAGTCGGCCAGCAGCACCTCGCGCTCGCCCGTAGCCGAGGCCAGCACGAGCGAGGCGTCCAGGGCCAGCAGCACCGGCGGACAGTCGCCGATCGGCGAGGCGGTACCGAGGTTGCCGCCCAGGGTGGCCCCGTTGCGGATCAGCCGGGAGGCGAACTGCGGGAACAGGTCGTCCAGCAGCGGTACCCGGCCCGCCAGCAGGCGTTCGATCTCGGACAGGCTCAGCGCGGCGCCCAGGTCGATGCGGTCGGCACCGACGGCGAACTCCCGCAACTCGGGAATGCGGTCGACGCCGATGCTTAGCCCGGCCCGGTTGTGCCTGATGTTCAGCTCCACGCCCCAGTCGGTGGACCCGGCCACCAGCTGCGCGTCCGGGTTGACCGCGAGCAGTTCCAGGACCCCGGCCAGGCTGGTGGGGCGCACGAAGCTGCCCTGCGCGCTCGTGGTCGTGGTCGCCGCCGGAGCCGGGGCCGGCTCGGCCAGCCGGGCCGCGAGCGGGTCCGCGACGTCGGGCTGGCCCAGGGCGTAGGCCGCGTCCCGGATTGGCCGGTACCCGGTGCACCGGCACAGGTTGCCGGACAGGGCGTGCAGGTCGAACCCATTGGGCCCGTGCTCGGGGTCGTCGTCGTGGCCGGCCCCGGGCACCGCGGGCCCGCTGCCGTTCGCGGTCGGCCCGGCGCCGTCGAGACGAGGGGCGGTGCCGTTGCCGTTCGGGCTCGTCCCGTCCGGGCCGCGGCCCGGACGGTAGTACTCGGCCGCCATCGAGCAGATGAAGCCCGGTGTGCAGTAGCCGCACTGGGAGCCGCCGCGGTCGGCCATCTCGCGCTGAACCGGGTGCAGGCCGCCCGGGCGGGCCAGGCCCTCGGCCGTGACCACTTCCTGCTGGTCGAAGGCCGCGGCCGGGACCAGGCAGGCGTTGATCGCGACCCAGCGCGAACTGTCCGGCCCGTCAGGCCGGGCCACGAGCACGGCGCAGGCGCCGCACTCGCCTTCGGCGCAGCCTTCCTTGCACCCGGTGAGGCCATCGGCACGCAGCCACTCCAGGAGCGTGACGTGGCCGCCGACCTCGCCGAGCACCCGAGTCCTGCCGTTGACCACTAGCTGAGGTTTCACTGCACACGCTCCTGCCCCCGGCCACCGCCTGTCACCCGCGGGTGGCGGGCAGGCAAGCGTGGGCCGGCACAATCTTTACTCTCCCGACGATAGCCGGTCGGATCCAAATGCGCCAGATCGTTTCGGAAACTTTCTTCCGTATGATGGAAAATGATCGTCAGCGTGGCTCAGAATCCGGGGATGGCCTGCCAGGCCCGGCCCGCGGGCGGGGCGTCATCGCGGGTCACCGTGCCCTCGATCAGGCCGTACGGACGGTCCGCGGCGTAGTAGACCTGGTTGTCGTTGGGCAGGCCGAACGGGCTGAGGTCGACCAGGAAGTGGTGCTTGTTCGGCATCGACATGCGGATCTCGGCCACCTCCGGGTGGGCCTCGAGCACCTGCTCGCCCATGTAGTACAGGGTCTGCTGCAGGGCCAGGCTGTGCTTGGCCGCGAACGACTCGATCATGATCCGCCGCACGTCGGCGTAGCTCTTGGCCCAGTCCACGTCGGTGCCTGTGTACCGCCAGCGGGCCGTCACCGCGGTGGCCAGGATGCGGTCGTCGGTCTCGCCCAGCGAGGTGTACCGGTCGCGCGGGAACCCGTGGAACTCCGACCCGGTCGACTTGAGCACCACCAGGCCGGTCAGGCCCGAGACCACCCAGGCCTGGTCGCCGTCGATGGTCACGTCCGTGGTCCGGGTGCCGCCCCCGCCACGCGAGAAGGCGTGATCGTGCTCGGTGCCCTCGACCACGATCCGGTCCCAGCCGTACTCCTCGATGCTGACCTTCGCGCCGGTCACCCACTCGAAGTCGTCCACGAAGTGCCGGCCCAGGCGCAGCGCGAAGTCCTCGATCTCGCCCACGCCGTACTGCTGGGCGAAGGCGTAGACGGTGTTCTTCTGGGTGTCGGTGGCCACGACCTTGGCGTTGTCGCCGGCCAGGTGCGCGTCGGCGAAGTCGCCGCGCAGCGCGCTCGACACGTTCAGGTCCTTGATCTGGTGCCGGGCCGTGTCGCGGGTGATGTGGACCAGGCGGACCTCCGCCTTGCCGTACTGGTTGTCGCCGAAGGTGATGGCCATGATGAACTCCCGGGAATCGATCTCGTATGACGAAATAAAGTTTTCTCTAGATGAATATGGAGAAAAAGCTAAAATTCTGGATCGTTCAGCTATGCGAGTCATCGAGCTAGCTCAAACTCACGGACGACCTTCGGCAGACGGGCTGACCCGGAGCTTTTCCCGCACCGAGGACGGCAGGCCGGCCAGGCCGCCCCGCGCCGCCGCCCGCCTGCTCGCCTCGTCATCCGCCAGCCCGGCCGCCCGGAGCAGGCCGGCCAGCTGCGGCTCGGGCAGCAGGCGCAGGAACCGGTCGGCCAGCGCGGCCCGAGCCTGCGGAGTCGGCGTGCCCAGCACCCGGAGCCGGGCCAGGCCCCCGTCGGGGTAGATGTCCAGCCGGACCTGATCGGCCACCCGGCCGTCCGCCACGGCGAAACGATGGCGCGTATCGGGCTGCAGCGCGGTCCGGGCCAGCAGATCCCCGCCGGCGTAGCTCAGCGCGCCCCAGCCTGGGGCGTTGCCCACGAAGTGGGAGGTGTCCAGTTCCACCACCTCGACCGTGCCGGCGCAGGCCAGCTGCACCGCCACCCAGTCGTTGCTCTGGTCGCGCCGCCGAGAGGTCTCCCAGCCGTCGCCCATCACCTGCGCCAGGCCGGGCAGCAGCAGGTTGCCGGGGGAGGAGTAGAACATGTTGCTGCAGTCGGTGACGGCCGCGCCGTTCTCGGCCGCGGCCAGGTCGATGGTGCCGGGCAGCAGCCGCGGGTCCGGCACCGGCTCGCCGTAGACCCGCAGCCGGGCCACACCGCCGTCGGGGAATATGGTCAGCCGCACGTGGGTGACGCGCTCGCCCGGGTCCACCTCGAACTCGTTGCGGGCGTCGCCGGTCACCCCGCTGCGCGGGACCAGGGTGGTCCACTGCGCCGCGGCCAGCTCGGCGGGAGCGGGGTAACCCTCGGCCCCGCATCCCTCGACCGACACCTCTGGCGGGTAGTTGCCGGTGAAGTAGGAGGTATCCACCACCACCCGGCGCACCACGCCGCCGCAGCCCAGCCGCACGATCGCGCTGTCGCTGCCCGCCTCACGGCGCCTGCGGGTCTCCCAGCCGTCCATGATCTGGCCCTTGTTGCCGAACGTGTGCGGCTGGAAGACCGGCTCGGCGGCCTTGATCAGGTTCTCCCGGTCGGCGAAGAGCTCGTCGTTGGCGTAGACCACGCTTGCCCCGAGCGTCCGGGCGGCCAGGTCGGTCCACTGCTGCTTGATCGCGGTGCTCATGATCTCAGTCCAGCATGGCGATCGCGGCGGTGGGCGCATCCTCGCGGCGTGCCGCCAGTTCCTCGAACTCGGTCACGTTGTCCAGCTCGGTCCCCATCGAGATGTTGGTGACCCGCTCCAGCACGATCTCGACCACGACTGGCACCCGGTACTCGGCCATCAGCTTCTTGGCCTGGTCGAGCGCCAGCCCGATCTCACCCGGCGCGGTGACCCGCAGCGCCTTGCAGCCCAGGCCCTCGGCCACCTTGACGTGGTCCACGCCGTAGCCGCCGAGCTCCGGGGAGTTGACGTTGTCAAAGGACAGCTGCACGCAGTAGTCCATGTCGAAGCCGCGCTGCGACTGCCGGATCAGGCCCAGATAAGCGTTGTTCACCAGCACGTGGATGTAGGGCAGGTTGAACTGCGCGCCCACCGCCAGCTCCTCGATCATGAACTGGAAGTCGTAGTCGCCCGACAGCGCCACGACCGGGGTGTCCGGGTCGGCCACGCAGACGCCGAGCGCGGCCGGGACGGTCCAGCCCAGCGGCCCGGCCTGGCCCGCGTTGATCCAGTGCCGGGGCCGGAAGACGTGCAGGAACTGCGCCGCGGCGATCTGGGACAGGCCGATCGTGGAGACGTAGCGCGTCTCCGGGCCGAACGCCCGGTTCATCTCCTCGTACACCCGCTGCGGCTTGATCGGCACGTTGTCGAAGTGCGTGCGGCGCTGCATGGTGGCCCGCCGCTCGCGGCATTGCGCCACCCACGCAGTGCGCTCGGGGAGCCGCCCGGCCGCCCGGCGCTCGCGGGCCGCCTCGACGAACAGCCGCAGGGCCGCCCCGGCGTCGGAGACGATGCCGTAGTCCGGCGCGAAGACCCGGCCGATCTGGGTCGGCTCGATGTCCACGTGCACGAACGTCCGGCCCGCCGTGTAGGTGGGCAGGCCGCCGGTGTGCCGGTTGGCCCACCGGTTGCCGATGCCGAGCACGAAGTCCGCTGCCAGCATGGTCGCGTTGCCGTACCGGTGCGAGGTCTGCAGGCCCACCATGCCGGCCATCAGCCGGTGATCGTCGGGCAGCACGCCCCAGCCCATCAGCGTCGGCACCACCGGCGTGTCGGTCAGCTCGGCGAAGGTGGCCAGCAGGTCCGCGGCGTCGGCGTTGATGATGCCGCCGCCGGCCACGATCAGCGGCCGCTCGGCCGCGGCCAGCATGTCCAGGGCCTTGTCGATCTGGGCCCGGGTCGCGGACGGCCGGTAGACCGGCAGCGGCTCATAGGTGTCGATGTCGAAGTCGATCTCGGCCAGCTGCACGTCGAACGGCAGGTCGATCAGCACCGGCCCCGGCCGGCCCGAGCGCATCAGGTGGAAGGCCTGCTGAAAAGCGCCGGGCACCTGGGCAGGTTCCAGCACCGTCATGGCCATCTTGGTCAGCGGCGCGGCGACGGCGGCGATGTCCACCGCCTGGAAGTCCTCCTTGTGCAGCCTGGCCACGGGGGCCTGGCCGGTGATGCACAGGATCGGGATCGAGTCGGCCGACGCCGAGTACAGGCCGGTCAGCATGTCGGTGCCGGCCGGCCCGGAGGTGCCGACACACACACCGATATTTCCCGAACGGGCCCGGGTATAGCCCTCGGCCATGTGCGACGCACCCTCGACGTGACGCGCCAGCGTGTGCGTGATCCCGCCGTCCCGGCGCATGGCGGCGTAGAAGGGATTGATGGCCGCCCCTGGCAGCCCGAAGACATTCCTCACGCCCTCGCGGCGCAGGATCGCGACCGCGGCGTCGGCGGCTGTCATCCGTGGCATGGTTCTTACTCCTGTTCTCCGGGGGCCTGATCTCGGCCGGAAAGCTGGGCGACGAGCTTGAGCAGCGCGGAATGGTCCAGCGCTCCGTCTCCCTGGGCCTTGAGCGAGGAGACGAGCTGCGCGGCGACCGCGCCGAGCGGGATCACCACGCCGGCCTCGCGCGCAGCCGAGGTGACGATGCCCATGTCTTTGTCGTGCAGGGCGATGCGGAAGCCGGGCGTGAAGTCGCGGGCCAGCATCGCGGCCCCCTTGCGCTGGATCACCGTGCTGCCGGCCAGCCCGCCGCCCAGCACCCGCAGCGCCGCCTCGGTATCGACGCCATAGGCCTCGAGGAAGACGATGGCCTCGGCCAGCAGCTCGAGGTGACCGGCCACCATGAGCTGGTTGGCGGCTTTCACCGTCTGGCCCGAGCCGGACGGCCCGACGTGGACAATGGTCTTGCCCACCGCGTCCAGGACCGGGGCCGCGGCCTCGAAGTCGGCGGCGGCGCCGCCCACCATGATCGACAGTGCGCCCTCTACCGCGCCCGCCTCGCCGCCGGACACCGGGGCGTCGAGCATCCGGAAACCGCGCTCGGCTGCCTCCGCCGCGAGTTCGGCCGCCACATCCGGGCGGATGGTCGAGAAGTCGATGACGAGCGCGCCGGCGGGCGCGTTCTCGAAGACGCCGCCCGGGCCGGCCAGGACCTCGCGGACGTCGGGGGAGTCGGGCACCATCGTGGCCACCACGTCCGCCTCCCGGACCGCCTCGGCGATGTCCTTGGCGCCGCGGCCGCCCGCGGTGACCAGCTGCTCGGTCTTGGCCGGGCTGCGGTTGTAGCCGGTCACCTCGAACCCCGCCTTGACCAGGTTGGCCGCCATCGGGCCGCCCATGATGCCCAGCCCGACAAAGCCGATCTTGGTGCTCACGAGTGCTCCTCCTCCAGGTGTCCAGCGCGGCGTTCCCGGGGCAGCCAGGCCAGGCTTTCCCCGGTCGTGCTGGTCGGCTTGTACTCCAGGCTGACCCAGCCGCGGTAACCCCGGCCGGCCAGCGCGGTCAGATAGCGGTCCAGGTCGAGCTGGCCGCTGCCGGGCTCACCCCGTCCCGGGGCGTCGGCGATCTGCACGTGCGCGGTGACTCCCGTATGGGCGGCGATCGCGGCGTCGATGTCGTCGCCGTTGCTGGCCAGGTGGTACAGGTCGCACAGGAAGCCGACGTTGGCCGCGCCCGCCGCGCGCGCCCGGGTGACCACGGCCACCGCGTCGTCTGCCGCGCGCAGCGGGTAGGGCTTGGGGCCGCTGACCGCCTCGATGAGCACGGTGGCGCCGATGCCCTCGACCGCCTTGGCGGCCAGGGCAATGCTCTCGGTGGCCAGTTCGTCCTGCGCGGCCGGGTCCACCCCGTCCACGCGGTTGCCGTACAGCGCGTTGAAGCCGCGCACGCCCAGCCGCTCGCCGATACCCGCGACGACGTCGACGTTGTCGCGGAATTCCCCGCTGCGGGCCGGGATGGACAGCACGCCGCAGTCCGGGCCGGCCAGGTCGCCGGCGAAGAAGTTCAGCCCGACCAGGGACACGCCTGCGTCACCGATGGCCGTGGTGAAGGCATCGACCTCACGGTCCGGCGGCACCGGTGTGGCGAACGGCCACCAGAACTCCACCGCGGAGAACCCCGCGGCCCGGGCCGCGGCCGGCCGCTGAGCAGCGGTTCCTCGGTGAACAGCAGCGAGCAGTTAGCCAGGTAGGGAAGCGAGTGATCAGTCATAGTTTCCGTATCCTGAAAGTTTTTTTCCGTTTATTGGATAAGAGTAGAACGCCGCGCCGGGTCCGTCAACCGTCAGGAGCCGCCCACGGGTGTGAGCGCGGTGCCCCGGGGGAATTCTGTTATGCGAATTGCGTTTTCTGTATCATGGAAGGCGTGAACGATCTGACACCGGACTCCGGCCTGGCCGTGGCCGGCGGCCCGGGAACCAGCAACGGAAGTGGGCGCGGCGCGGGTCCGGCCTCAGGTGGCGTGCAGTCCATCGAGCGGGCTTTCGACCTGCTCGAGATGCTGGCCGACGCCGGCGGCGCGCTCGGGCTCTCCGAGCTCGCGAGCCTGTCTGGGCTTCCCTTGCCCACTGTGCACCGTTTGATGCGCACGCTGGTCAACCGGGGCTACGTCCGGCAGGAAACCTCGCGGCGCTACACGCTCGGGTCGCGGCTGATCCGGCTGGGCGAGGTCTCCAGCCGGATGCTCGGCAGCTGGCTGCGCCCGTTCCTGGCCCGGCTGGTGCGGGAGACGGGAGAGACGGCCAACCTGGCCATGCTCGACGGCGACGAGGTCGTCTACCTGGCCCAGGTCCCCAGCCCGCACTCGATGCGCATGTTCACCGAGCCCGGCCGCCGGGTCCGGCCGCACTGCACGGCGGTGGGCAAGGCCCTGCTGGCGCAGCTGCCGCCCGGCGACGCCCGCGCGCTGCTCGAGCGGACCGGCATGCCGGCCTTCACCCCGACCACCATCACCGACCCCGACCTGCTGCTCGCGCACCTCGAGGTGATCCGCAAGCAGGGTTACGCGGCCGACGAGGGCGAGCAGGAGGTCGGCGTGCGCTGCTTCGCGGTAGCCGTCCCCGACGCGCCGTCCTCCCTGGCCATCTCCACGTCAGGCCCGCAGGCGCGGATGACCGACGACGCGGCCGCGCGTATTATCCCCGTGCTCACCAGCACCGCCGCCGAGATCTCCCGGACCATCGCGGCGGAGGGCGCGAGCTGAGCCCGCGCCCTCCGTGACCGCTGGCCGAAGCTGTCACCGCCGGCCAGGCCCCGGACCTAAGTCCGGGCCTGCTCATCCTGTCCGGTCTGGTCCGCCTGTCCGGTCTGGTCCGCGCCGCCGCTCGCGCTCTCGGTCGCGCCGTCATCGGGGACGTCCACCGCGACCGCGCCCTCGCGCACCGCGTAGGACACCGCGGACTCGCCCTTGGGCCGTCGCGTCCAGTGGTTGAACACCAGGTTAAGGGTGAACACCACGATCACCGTGGAGGTGATGCTGGATCCGAAGATGACCTGGAAGTCGCTGGGGAAGTGCTCGTAGAAGTCCGGCTGCACGGCCGGCAGCAGGCCCACTGCCAGCGACACCGCGACGATCAGCAGGTTGTGGTTGCCGTCGAATGACGTCTTGTGCAGGGTCTGGATGCCGACCGCCGTGACCATCGCGAACATCACGGTCGCCGCGCCGCCGATCACCGGGCCCGGGATGTTGGCGACGACCTGGCCGAACTTCGGCAGGAAGCCGAGGATGATCAGCAGCGTGCCGCAGGTGGTCACCACCCACCGGCTGCGGACCTTGGTCAGGCCGACCAGGCCGACGTTCTCCGCGAAGGCGGTGTCAGGGAAGGAGTTCAGGAACCCGGCCAGCACGGCCGACAGGCCGTCGGTGGCCAGGCCGCGGGCCAGGTCGGACGGGGTCAGCTTCTTGTCCACCATCTCCGAGACGGCCAGCATGTCGGCGGTCGACTCGGTGTAGGTGACCAGCATGACGATGCACATCGAGAGGATCGCAGCCGCCTCGAACTTGGGATGGCCGAACCGGAAGAACCCGCTGAAACCTACCCACTTGGCCGAGTGCACGCTGGTGAAGTTCAGCAGGTGCATGGGCCAGGCCACCAGCGTCCCGATCAAGATGGACAGCAGCACCGCGATCTGGCTGATGAAGCCGCGGAACACCCGTGTGATCACCACGATGAGCAGCACCACCAGGCCGGCCAGGGCGATGTGTGAGATCTGCCCGTAGTTCTTGGCCGCCGGGTCGTCCCCGGCGATGAGGCTGACGTCCGCGCCGATCAGCGACAGGCCGATGACGCAGATGACGGTCCCGGCGACCAGCGGCGGGAAGAACCGCACCATCATCGAGAACGGCTTGGCGATGATCAGGCCGAACACGCCCGAGACCAGCATCGCGCCGTACACCGCGGTCAGCCCGTACTGCTGCGCGATGATGATCATCGGGCTCAGCACGGTGAACGTCGCGCCCGCCACCACGGGCAGCCTCACCCCGAAGATCTTGCCGATACCGACGCTCTGGATCACGGTCGCGATGCCGGATACCAGCAGGTCCGCGTTGACCAGCAGGCCGATGGTCGACGCCGGCAGCCCGAGCGCCCCGCCCACGATGAGCGGTACCGCCACGGCGCCGGCGTACATGATGAACAGGTGCTGCAGGCCCAGGATGAACAGCCGGGGCGCAGGCAGCACCTCATCCACGGGATGTACCTGCCGCTCCGGGCTGGTGCCGGGGGGCATGGCTTCGGGGGCATGGGTCAGGGACATCACCACTCCAGGGACTATCGGGTTTGTGACCTAGGTCACGCACGGGAGCGCTTGATTTTCCGTATAATGGAATCAAGTTTCCGGATAACAGATAAGCTAAACCGGACATCGCGATAGGTCAAGGCCTTGACGGGGCCGGATTCGAAACATCGCGTTAACAACTGGAGCCGGAACTAAGTACTGGCGAGCTCTGAGGAGGCCGCGCCGTGATAGCGATCGACGGCTGCCATGTCGCAACGGTGGACCCGGCCGGGACGGAACACGCCCGCGGGTACGTCGTGCTCGACGGCGAGCGGGTCGCGGCCGTCGGGCCGGGGCCGCTGCCCCAGGAGTACGCGGCCGCCGAGCTGGTCGACGGCGCGGGCCTGCTGGCCACGCCGGGCCTGGTCAATACCCACCACCACCTATACCAGTGGATTACGCGTGGCTACGCGGCGGACGACACGCTGTTCGGCTGGCTGACCGCGCTCTACCCGGTCTGGGCCGGGCTGGACGCCGAGCTGGCTTACGCCTCGGCCGCGGCCAACCTCGGCTGGCTGGCCCTGGCCGGCTGCAGCACTACCACCGATCACCACTACGTGTTCCCGGCCGGGCGCGGAGACCTGCTCGAGGCCACGATCATGGCGGCACGGCGGATCGGGCTCCGTTTCCATCCCGGCCGGGGGTCCATGAACCTCGGCCGCTCGTCCGGCGGGCTGCCGCCGGACGCCATCGTCGAGAAGCACGACGACATCCTGGCCGCCACCCAGGCCGCCATCGACCGCTGGCATGACCCGTCCCCGGTCGCCATGACCAGGATCGCGGTGGCGCCCTGCTCGCCGTTCTCGGTCACCGCCGAGCTGATGCGCGACTGCGCCACCTGGCCCGCCGCGCGGGCGTGCGGCTGCACACGCACCTGGCGGAGACGCTGGACGAGGAGGAGTTCTGCCTGCAGACCTACGGCCGGACCCCGGCGCAGTACGCCGAGGACCTGGGCTGGCTGGGCCCGGACGTCTGGCTGGCCCACTGCGTCCACCTGTCCGCCGAGGCGGTAGGACGGTTTGCCGCCACCGGGACCGGGGTCGCGCACTGCCCCACCTCCAACGGCCGCCTGGGCTCCGGCATCGCGCCGGTGCGGGCCCTGCTCGAGGCCGGGGCCCCGATCGGCCTGGGCGTGGACGGCTCGGCCTCCAACGAGTCGGGCCGCATGATCGACGAGCTCCACCAGGCCGTGCTGGCGGCTCGGTTCGCCGGGGGCCCGCTGGCACTGTCGGTCCGGGCTGCGCTGCGCCTGGCCAACATGGGTAGCGCCCGCTGCCTCGGCCGGGACGGCGAACTGGGCTCGCTGGAGCAAGGCAAGCTGGCTGACGTGGCCCTGTGGCAGACCGGCGGCCTGGCCGGAGCAGGCCTGGCCGACCCGGTGTGCACGCTGGTCTTCGGTGCGCCCACGCTGGAGCGCATGTGGGTGCACGGGCGTCCGGTGGTGACCGGCGGGGAACTTCTCACCGCGGACGCCGGTCGGCTGGCTGCCGGGGCCGCCGCGGCCAGCGCGCAGATCAGCCAGGCCGCCAGCCGGCGTGCGGCTCGGGGGAAGGGACCGTGACCGACCCCCGGACCTCGACCGCGATACTGATGGACAGATGACCGCCGAAGATCCGTCGCGGTTACCGGGGGGCCACATGACTTTCGAGTACTCGAACCTCAACGACCGGTCCCCGGGCTGGTTCCTGCGCCTCGCCCGCCGTCTGCTGCCCGGCGTCAACCTCGTCGAGAGCGAGATCAAGCCGTACGCTCAAGGCTGGCAAGAACGCAACCTGGAGGCACTCGCCGCGGCCGGCCCGCTGTGGGTGGTGCTCGGCGACTCGCTCTCCCAGGGCGTCGGCGCGAGCTCCATCGAGCACAGCTGGGTGCTGCAGACCTGGCACGCCCTCGCCGGCCGTGGCGTCCGCTACCGGATCCTCAACCTGTCGTTCAGCGGCGCACGCGTCAGTGACGTGCTGAACCGGCAGATCCCGGCCCTGGCCGGGGTGTCTGCGGCCCCCGACCTGGTCACCGTGCTCATCGGCAGCAACGACATCATCAGACGCGACCTGCGGGCGCGGCTGCCCGCGAACTACCGCGCGATGCTGTCCGCGCTTCCGGCCGGAGCGCTGGTCGCGACGGTACCCAGGACGCGCGGTGTCCAGGCCGAGGTCAACCGGATCGTGTACGAGGCCGAGGCGGCTGGCGCTGTCGTGGCGGTGCCGCTGCACTTCGCGGCCGGCGCGCGCGCGCAGACCACTTCCATCCCGACGACACCGGCTACGCGGCGATCGCCGCCGACTTCACCACCGCGATCCTCACCCGCCGGTGACGCCGAAGCCTGCTCCTCCAGGCCAGCGACATTGTGTGGAGTTACCCCCCGCCCGGCGGGGGGTAACTCCACACAATCATGTAGTCGCTTCCGCGTGCCCTGGTCCGGTGCCCCAGGCCCTAGGGGCCACGCCCGGAAGCCCTCACTGTCCCCGACCCTGCGCCCCAGAACCCCTTGCGGCGCCGATGCCCGAAGCCTAGACTGAACGTTCAGTCAAGCCTGGGAGTCCATCGTGACCGCCGACACTGTGACCACCGACACCGTGACCACCGACGCCACGCTCAGCCAGATCATCGCCGCGCAGGAGGAGATCTTCGTCCGGCGCCAGCCCGGATCCGCCCGCCTGGCCGAGCAAGCGCGCCAGCACCTCGCCGGCGGTGTCACCTCCAGCTGGCAGATCACCGCGCCGCAGCCGGTCTGGCTCAGCCACGGCCGGGGCTCGAGGGTGTGGGACGTGGACGGCAATGAGTATGTCGACCTGCACGGCGGCTACGGCGCCGCGCTGGCCGGCCATGCTCATCCCGCCATCGCGGCGGCCATCAGCCAGCAGTCCGTGAACGGGACCCACTTCGCCCAGCCCACGCCGGATGCCGTCGCCGTCGCCGTCGAACTCACCAGCCGCTTCGGCCTGCCCCGGTGGCGCTTCGCCAACTCCGGTACAGAGGCCACCATGGACGCCGTTCACCTCATGCGCGCCATCACCGGCCGCGAACTCATCATCAAGATCGAGGGCTGTTACCACGGCCACCACGACTCGGTGCAGGTCTCGGTCGCTCCCGAACTCGCTGATGCCGGCCCGGAAAGCAAGCCGAGCAGCGCGCCCGCCTCGGCCGGCATCCCGCGGGCCATTACTGACCTGACCCTCGTCGCCACGTTCAACGACCTCGACAGCGTGGCCAGGCTCCTGGACGAACACCGCGACCAGGTGGCCGGCATGATCATCGAGCCGGTCATGATGAACGCCGGCATCATCAAGCCTGCACGCGGCTACCTGAGCAGCCTTAAAGACCTGCTCCACTCCCACGGAGCCCTGCTCACCTTCGACGAGGTCAAGACCGGCCTGACCGTGGGTCCCGGTGGGGTCACGCGAGCCGAAGGCGTCCAGCCCGACCTTATTACCCTGGCCAAATCAGTCGGTGGTGGCGTCGCGGTCGCGGCCATCGGCGGCACCGAGCACACCATGGACTTCGTGGCCGAGGGTGGCTATGAGATGGTCGGCACGTTCAACGGCAACCCGCTGGCCATGGCCGCTACCCGGGCCATGCTCACCGAGGTGGTCACGCCGCAGGCCTATGAGAAGATCGGCAAGCTCCGCAGGCGCGCGCAGGAGGGCATCTCCGAAGCCATCGCGGCCAACGGCCTGACCGCGCACGTGGTCACGGCCGGCGCCAAGGGCTGCGTGGTGTTCAGCCCCGAACCGGTCACCAGCTACCGCGGCTTCCTCGACGTCGACGACCGGTACAGCCACGCGCACTGGCTCTTCCAGCACAACGGCGGCGTGTTCCTGCCGCCCTGGGGCAAGATCGAGCAGTGGCTGATCTCAGTGCAGCATGACGAGTCCGACATCGACCGCCTGGTCGCGAACTTCGCCACCTTCGCCGAAGCCGTCAGCGGCACCCAAGCCGCCAGCAACATCAGCGGCACCAGAGACTGAGAGCCTACGGTGCACCCGAGAGAAGGCTGGCAGGGCCATGGCGCCCCACGGAAACTAAGCCGCCGCTCCTTCCTGGGCACCGCAGGCGGCGCGCTCGCCGCCATGGGCGCCATGCCACTGCTGCAGGCGTGCTCCTCCGCGCTGGCCGGCACCGGCGCCGTCCCGCTGCCCCGGCCCAACAACCCGGTCAAGTGGCCGCTGTCCAACGACAACCAGGCCATCGCCTCCAACCTGGCCGCCGAACGCGACGCCACCCTGCAGATCTACACCTGGGAGGCGTACATCAACCAGGACTGCGTGAACGCGTTCGCCAAGAAGTTCAAGTGCAAGGCGCAGATCACCACGTTCAGCACGATGAACGAGGCCATGAACAAGCTGCGCAGCGGCCTGTCCTTCGACCTGCTGGTCGGCCTGACCGTCGACCAGATGGCTCAGGTCATCGAGTCCAAGCTGGTCCAGCCGCTGAACCACTCCTACATCCCGAACATCTCCCAGGCGTGGCCCGACTTCCTCGACCCGTTCTACGACCAGGGGTGGCAGTACACGGTGCCGTACACGATCTACACGACCGGCATCTCCTGGCGGAAGGACCTGGTCGACGAGAACCCGTATGCGATGAAGAACCCGTGGTCCATGCTCTGGCAGCCCAAGTACAAAGGCCGGGTCGCCATCCTGGACGACTATCGCGAGGGCATCAGCCTCGGGCTAATGAAGAACGGCATCTACGACCTCAACACCACCGACTACCGCCAGATCGCGCAGTCCCGCGAGGCCCTGGAGGACCTGTCCCGCCTGGTCAACGTGCGGATCGACAACAACGATTACACCGAGGTACCGGACGGCGACACCTGGATCCACCACGCCTGGTCGGGCGACATGGCCGCGGCGGCCTCCTACATGCCCAAGGGCGTGCCGGTCAGCACGGTCGGCTACTGGTTCCCGGCCGACGGCCGCGGGCCGGTGGCCAACGACACCAACGTGATCCTGAGCTCGGCCAAGAACCCGGTGCTCGCGCACATGTTCCTGAACTACATGCTCGACCTGCCGAACGTCCTGACCAACATCAGCTTTAACGGATACATGCAGCCGATCACCGGGGTGACCCCGAGTGTCCTGGTCAAGGAGCAGATCCTGCCCAAAGCGCTGATATCCACCGTCGTCCTGCCGTCGTACTTCCGCTGTGGCGTCGCCGAATTGCAGCTCCCCGTCGACGCCGACGCGCTGTGGCAGCAGGCCTGGCTCGTGGTCAGCAACGGAATCTGAGGGGGCCGCGCATGCCGAACGCACCAAGAAATCCGAGTAATCCATAAGCCGCGGAAACAAAACGGCTTCTACGCCGCCCTGGCCGCCCCGGGCATCTTGTGGCTGCTGCTGTTCTTCGTCGTGCCGTTCTACGCGGTGCTCGCCATCGCCATGGGCAAGCTGGACGAGCTGTACGAGTCGCCGGTGGCGGTCTGGAACCCACTGGAGTGGAGCTCGTCCAACGTCATCGACGTGGCCAGGGACATCGCGGGCAGCACTGCGTTCGCCGGGCCGATCGTGCTCCGCACCATCGTCTACGTGGTCATCGCCAGTCTAGCCGCCTGCTCATCGGCTATCCGGCGGCATACTTCGTGGCCCGCTACGCCTGCCGTCGCAAGGGGCTGTTCCTGATCCTGCTCATCGCCCCGTTCTGGATCAGCTACATGATGCGCATGCTGGCCTGGGTCGACCTGCTGCAGACCGGCGGCTACGCCAACACGGTGCTGGGCTGGTTCGGCATCTCGCCGGTCAACTGGCTCGGCGGTAAGTCGGTCACGGTGATCCTGGGGCTGGTCTACGGCTACATCCCGTACCTGATCCTGGTGCTGTTCGCGGGCCTGGACCGGATCGACCCGGCTCTGATCGAGGCCGGCCGCGACCTGGGCCTGTCCCGGGTACAGACGTTCGCCAAGATCACGCTGCCGCTGTCGCGGCAGCCGATCCTGACCGGCCTGCTGATCACGGTGCTGCCGATGCTGGGCGACTACTACACCAACCAGCTGCTGTCCGGTGCCGCGTCGACCTCCATGATCGGCAACCTGATCCAGGGCCAGCTTGGGACGCCCGGGCTGGAAGGCCAGGGCGCCGTGCTGTCGCTGTTGCTGTTGCTGGTGCTGCTCATCCCGATGATCTACTACGTCATCGCGACCAACCGCTCCGCCCAGGTGGCATCATGACAACGATCCCGGCCCGCACCGACCCGGACAGCGCCGACCCGGACAGCGCCGCCCCGGACAGTGCCGCTCCCGCCCGCACCACCCAAGCCCGCAGGCGCCGGCTCCCCAGGCGGAACCCCTGGGGTCATCCGTGGTTCCTGGAAGGCTTCACCTGGCTGTATCTGATCTGGTCGCTGGTCCCGATCGTCATCGCGGTGCTGTTCTCGTTCAACAAAGGCAAGTCGCAGGCCACCTACCAGGGCCTGTCCTGGCGCTGGTACTTCGGGGACAAGGTCAATTCGGTCTGGCACAACGCGGCGCTGCACGCGGCGGTCATCCAGACCGTCCGGCTGTCCGTGCTGACCACAATCATCGCCGTCCCGCTCGGGGTCGCGTTCGCGCTGGGCATCAACCGCTGGCGCGGCCCCACCGCCTCGACGTTCAACTTCGTGATGATCCTGTCCTTCGTCATCCCCGAGCTGATCTTCGGCGTTGCCATGTTCTTCGTGTTCACGGTGCTGTTCACCACGGTGCACCTGGGCACGCTGGCCGAGGTCCTGGGCCTGGTCACCTGGAACGTGAGCTGGCCCGCGATCATCGTCCAGGCCCGGCTGGTCACGCTCGGCCGCCAGTACGAGGAGGCCGCGGCCGACCTGGGCGCGAACCGCGTCGCGGCCGTGCGCCGGGTCATGCTGCCGCTGCTGGCCCCGGCCATCTTCGCCAGCGCGGTGCTGGTCTTCTCCAGCGTGATCGACGACTTCGTCATCGTCGACCTGCTCTCCTCCAACGCGTCCAACACCCCGATGTCGGTGCTCATCTACTCCACCCAGCGCGGCGGCAACGGTGGCCCGGCGCTGAACGCGCTCGGTACGATCATGCTGGCCATGTCGTTCGTCATCGCGATCATCGGTTATCTCGGGTACCGCTTCCTGACCCGCGGCGAGCGCGGCAGCCGGATCGAGGCCCTCACCACCATCGCCGGCAGTGAGGGCTGACCGTCCGGGAGTCTCATTTTTATCCCGAACGGGCTCCGTTCATGCCCCACCATGGCACTGCAAGCCCGGCGGAGGGAGACGCGTGCTCGAGGACCTGGAGTTCGACGACAATGACTCGCCCGCCATCGGCCTGGTGCCGCCCGGGGTGTCCTGGGAAGAGGTGCGGGACCACATCAAGATCGCCCACCACCATCTGCTGGTGCTCCCGGCTGAGGGGCAGGAGTACTCCGGGGCCTACTGGACCGGTACCGACATGGTTATCCTGCCGGATCTGGGGCCAGACCAGGAGGAGGCCATCGACGAGTTCCGGGCCTGGCTGCAAGAGCACGACGAGACCTAGGCTGGGTCGGCGCCCTGCGCGCGCGCGTAGTGCCGGCGCGCCTTGGCCCGGTTGCCGCAGACCCGCATGTCACACCAGCGCCGGCTGGCGTTCTTGGTGAGATCAACGAACAGCCAGCCGCAGTTGTCCTGGCCGGGGCACTCCCGGATCCGCTCGAGCGGCCCCTGGACCAGCAGGTCGGCGGCCGACCAGGACACCGCCCAGAGCACCTGGTCCAGCCGGGGCCCGGCCTCTTCCCAGCTCCAGCCGAAGCCGGACCCGGACGCGGCGAGCCGGATATGCGCCAGCGCCCCGGTCAGCTCGGCCTGCAGTACGGCCAGGTCCGCGGTGGACGGCTCCTGTCCGCCGGCGGCCCGGGTGAAGACTCCATAGAGCGCCTCGCGCAAGCAGATGGCGCGGTGCAGCACCTCCTCCGCCTCCGCAGGATCGGCGGCTGCGGCCTCGCGCAGCCCCGTCTCGGCTTCCGCGCCGATGATCCCGGCGTGCCGGCCCAGGCGGCTAGTGCCTGGTAGCTGCCCAGGTACTCGCGTCGGCCTGGCTCGTGCCGGGGATCGACGGTGTTCACGAAGTCCAGGGCCAGGGCGCCTGCGACCAGGTTCGGCATCGCTGCCGCCGAGATTTCTGCGGTCGAGACCTCGGCCATCAACTCACTCCATGACTGACTGTCTAACTGTCATTTTTAGCTTAGCAGGTTAGCTTGGCGTCGGCCGGGTAGAGACTAACTGTCTAAAGTCCATTTAGAAGGTTAAGCCATGATATCGACCTCGAGCTCCGCCAGTCCCCGGGCGCTCTCCGGCCGCGCAGCCGGCCGCGGGCCCGGCCGGTTCGCATGGCGGGATGGCCGCGGGCATTGGTGCCAGCCTGGTCTGGGGGACGGCCTTCCTTGTCCCCGTGCTGCTCAGCGGCTGGAACCCGGTCATCGTGACCCTGGGCCGCTACCTGGTCTACGGGCTGCTGTCTGCGATCCTGCTCGTCAGGGGCGGCCGCGATGTGCGCCGGATCCTGCGGACGCACTGGCGTGCCGCACTAGCGTTCGCGATCGCCGGCAACGCCGGTTACTACCTGCTGCTCACCCTCGGGATCGCGATGGCGGGCGCGCCGCTGACCGACATGGTGATCGGCGCGATTCCGGTGGTGGTCGCGGTGGCGGGCAACATCCTCACCCCGGCCGTCAGGTGGCGGCGGCTGGTCCTGCCGCTCACGCTCGTGACCGCGGGACTGGCCCTGGTCAGCGCGCTCGAGCTGAGCGGAGTCCATGCCTACCTGCACGTAACGGCGGGTGCGAAGGCGGCCGGGCTGGCGGCCGCGGCCGGCGCTGTGGTCTTGTGGACCTGGTACGCCCTGGCCAATGCCCGCTTCCTGTCCCGGGCGCCCGCAGCACACCCCGCTGACCAGCCCGTACTCTCACCCGCGAGATGGTCCACGGCCGTCGGCGTGGCCACCGGCGCGGTGGCACTGGCCGGCTTGCCTGCCGCCGCGCTCACCGGGCAACTGTCCGGGCCGAGTGGCGCCCACGCGAGCGTGGCCGGGCTGATCGCGGGGGTGATCTTCCTCGGCGTTGCCGTCTCCTGGCTGGGCACGGCGGCGTGGAACGTGGCGTCGAGCCGGCTGTCGGCCGTCACCGCGGGGCTGCTGGTCAACCTGGAGACGGTGACCGGCTTCGGCTACGTTTACGCGGCACGACGGGAATGGCCCCCGCCCGGCCAGCTGGCCGGCGGCTGGCCCTCGTCATGACCGGCGTGGTCCTCACCATGATCATCTCCCGGCCGGGCCGGCCACAGAACTGACCTGCCCGCTACGCTCAACCAGTGCCCGCAGCCAAGCGGCAGCCAGTCGAGCCGGAACCGGAATTTGTCGCCTCACGCTCGACCGACCGGCTGATCTTCTTCTCCGACGCCGTGGTGGCGATCGCCACCACGCTGCTGGCCATCGACCTGCCGGTGCCCGGGGGAAGCACCTTTTCGGCGTTCTGGCATTCGGTACAGGACAATCTCCAGCACTACATCGCGTTCCTGATCAGCTTTTTCGTGATCGCGGCGTCCTGGACCAACCATCACGACGCCTTCGCCTACGTCACCCGCGTGGACCCCCGCATCCGCACCCTGAACTTCTCCTGGCTGCTGACCATCGTGCTGAACCCGTTCGCGACCAAGCTGCTGATCACCTCCGGATCGGCCACCCCGCTCCGGTTCAGCTTCTACGCGCTGATCCAGCTGCTCTCCGCCGCTGTGCTGTTCAAAATGCTGCGGCACATGACTTCGGCCGGGCTGGTGCCGGACGCCCCCGACGGGGCTATGCGCGAGATGATTCTCCACACCTACGGCGTCATGATCGCCTTCGGCTTGTCGATCCCGGTCTTTTTCCTCACCAGCTACGGGTGGACCTTGTGGATCCTCGCTCCGATAGTTATCGGTCGGCTGCGGGGCCTGCGTCAGCAAGATCCGGACCTGAGCTAGCTCAGCCGAAGTAGTGGCCTTCTTTCAGGTCGGCGATCAGTCCCTGGCGGACCGGCTCCCATCCGAGCAGGTCACGCGTGATCTGCGCCGAGGCAGGGCCGTCGACTCCCCAGAAGCGGCCGAGAAAGCCGACGTATTCTCCGGCCTGTCCGGGGGTGACGCAGACCGCGGGAACGTGCAGGTGTGCAGCGAAGATCCCGGCTACCTCGCGGATCGGCACACCCTCGTCGCCGACCGCGTGCAGCACCGACCCCGCTGGCGCGGACTCCAGTGCGAGCCGGAACAGGCGTGCGGCGTCATCGCGGTGGACCGCCGGCCAGCGGTTGGTGCCGTCGCCGATGTAGGCCGCGGCGCCCTTGCCGCGGGCAAAGCCGATCGCGGCCGGGATGAACCCATTGTCGCCATCCCCGTGAGTTGACGGCGGCAGCCGTACGACCGACGAGCGGACCCCGCGGCCAGCGAGCGCGAGCGTGCGGTGAGCGTTGGCCAGCCGGTCCTGGGCGCCGCTGATGGGGACCTCGCCGTCCCCCGTCTGTACGCCCAGCCCGTCACGCTCGGTAGCGATCTGTCCGGGCGCCAGCCCGAGCACGCCAAGGATGCCAGAGGCGATCACCAACGGCTTTCCCGTGTCGGCCAGCGCCTCCCCGAAGGCCTCGATCGCCGCGCGATCGGCGTTGGTGGCCCCGGCGAAGTCGCCGGAGAAGGCGATGTCGTGCTTGAACGCGAGGTGGATGACGCCGTCGGCTGAAGCAGCGGCGTCGCGCAGGGTGCCGAGGTCGTCCAGCGATCCCGGCTGGGCTTGTGCTCCGGCGGCCCGCAACCCCTGAGCCGCGGCATCGGAGCGGGCCAGCCCGGTGACCGTATGGCCGGCGGCGATCAGCTCGGGGACGAGCCCGCGGCCGATCCAGCCCGACGCCCCGGTGACGAAGACATGCATGAGAAACCTCCTGGACACGGGCGCCCGCTGGGCGGGCCCGCCTGTCACGTCGCTATTATTTGTACACTCGTACTAGAAACATTCTTAGTACGGTTGTGCTAGTAATGTCAAACAGGCAGTGAATGCCGGCCAAGACGACGCAGGAGGCGGCGATGGCGGGACGGCCCGTCGATTATCAGCGGCGCGCCGAATTGCTCGACGCGCTGGTCGACTACGCGGTCGAGCGTGGGTTCTCGGAGCTGTCCTGGCGGCCCATCGCTTGTGCCCTCGGGGTGTCGCCCACGACGCTGGTTCATCATTTCGGCAGCAAGGAGCAGATGATTGAGGCCATCCTCGGGCGGCTGCGGGAACGGATGTTCGCGGCCACCGCCGAACGGGCCGGCGAGCAGCCCGACCTGGCGACGGCGGCGCGCGCGGTCTGGGGCCGCGTCAGCGATCCGCGGCAGGCGGCCGAATTCAGGTTGTTCTTCGCGGTCTACGGGCAAGCCCTCCAGGCGCCGGGGCAGTTCGCCGCGTTCCTCGACCGGGTCGTCGCCGACTGGATGAGCGCCCTGTGCGAGGCGCAAGGACCCGGCACCGACGCGGCCATCGCGGTGCGCACCGCGACCTTGGTAATCGCGACGATCCGCGGGCTGCTGCTCGACCTGCTCACCACCGGTGACCGGGCCCGGGTCCAGGACGCGGCCAAGACTTTCCTCGCCACCCTCGAGTCCCCGTAGTTCATCCCCGACGGATGAGACAGACCAAAGGGCCGGGCGGGGATGATGATCATATGAAGGCCATCGCGGTCTTTCCTGGATCTCAGCAGCTCAAGATCATCGAGCAGGAACCTCCCCAGCTCAGCGAACCCGACCAGGTCATGCTGCGCACGCTGGATGTCGGCATCTGCGGCACCGACAAGGAGATCTGTTCCTTTGAGTACGGCACCCCGCCGCCCGGGAATGATCACCTGGTGATCGGCCACGAGTCGCTGGCCGAGATCGTGCAGGTCGGCCCGGCCGTCGAGCGCTTCGGCGTGGGCGATCTTGTCGTGCCATCGGTACGCCTGCCCTGTCCGCATCCCGGCTGCCTGGCTTGCCGTTCGGGACACCAGGATTTCTGCTATACCGGTGATTTCACCGAGCGCGGCATCAAGGAAGCCCACGGCTACATGGCCGAATACGTCGTTGACCACGAGCGGCACATGAACCTCATGCCGCCCGGCCTGCGCGAGATCGCGGTGCTGGCCGAGCCGCTGACGATCGCGGAGAAGGCGCTCGCGCAGATATCCGGGATGATGCAGCACCGGCCGCCCTGGCTCGACCCGCACACACCCAGCCAGGAGCGTGGCCAGGGGCTTTCGGCGCTGGTACTGGGCATCGGCCCCGTCGGGCTGCTGGGAGCAATGACGCTGGCTGTGGCCGGCTTCACCACGTACGTCTACTCCCGCGAGATGCAGCCCAGTCCGCGTACCGACCTGGTCACCGCCATCGGCGCGACCTACGTCTCCGTCCAGACCACGACGTTTCCTGACCTCGCGGCGCAGATAGGCAACATTGACCTGGTCTACGAGGCGGCCGGGCATTCTCACTTCGCCCTGCAGGCGCTGCAGGTCCTGGGCACCAACGGCATCTTCGTGCTGACCGGCGTCCCCGGCCTGCAGGCGTTCATCGAGGCCGATCCGGCCCGCCTCATGCGGGACATGGTGCTGAAGAACCAGGTGCTGCTGGGAACGGTCAACGCCGGGCCCGGGGACTTCGCGTCCGCGCTGGCTGATCTGGATGCCTTCCGGCGGCGCTGGCCGGCCGTGGTACGAACGCTCATCGCGGGCCGTTACCCACCAGAGCAGGCACCAGAGCTGATCCTGGGCCGGCCGGCAGGCATCAAGAGCGTCATCACCTTTGCCTGATGACGCGCTCTGGCGGTCAGTCCTGCGGTCCGAGGTAGCTCCAGACCTGCGGGAAGTTCCCGATGCCAAGGGCCCGGCAGATCTTCTGCGCGGCCATGCAGACGGCCTCGGTGAAGGTCGGGAACGCGAGCTGGAGCTCGGCCACCTGCTCGACCGTCATCCCGGCGGCCATGCACGCGGCGACCGTCTGCACGGTCTCGGCCGAGTATTCACCCAGCACGTGAGCGCCGAGGATGGCATGCGTCCGGCGGTCCGCGATCAGCTTGCAAAAGCCGCCCGGGCGGCCATCGGCCACGGGGCGCAGCAGATCATCGTAGCGGGCGATCCCGGCTATCACCTCGTGCTGCTGCGCGGCCTGGGTCTCGGTGAGACCGACCCTTCCGTATTCGGGGTCGGTGAAGCTGCCGCTGGGGATCACGTCGTAGGTGGCGTGCCTGGTGGGTCCGAGGACGGCGTTCGTGGCCGCGATCCGGCCTTCCATCCGGGCGGTCTGAACCACCATCGACCGGCCGTTGACATCACCGGCGGCGAAGATGTGCTCCACGTTGGTACGCAGGTAGTCATCGACTCCAATCGCGGCCGGCGTGGCGTGCATGCCTGCGGCCTCCAGGGCCAGGCGGCTGATGCTGGCGGGCCAGCCGACGGCGAAGAACACGGCATCGGCGATCAGGTGACCAGTGGCCGCTCCGCTGCGGTAGTCGATGCCGATGGCGCCGCCGTCGGCGCCGAGCGCCTCGACCCGCGTGTCCGTGTGCACGTTCATGTCCTGGGCGCGGAAGGCGCGGATGAGTTCCGCGGAAACGCATCTGTCGGCGGCCGGGACCAAGACGGGCCCGGCTTCGAACACATCGACCACGACGCCGAAGTCGGCGAAGATGGACGCGATCTGGCAGCCGGTGTCGGCACCGCCGACGACCGCTACCCGGCGCGGCAGGCTGGTCAGGGACCCGATGTCCTCATAAGTAAGCGCGAGGTCGGCGCCGGGGATCGGGATCCGGCCCGCGTGGCCGCCGACGGCCAGGATGATGCGGTCGGCGGACCAGGTCCGCCCGCCTTCGGTGGCCAGCGTGTGCGGGTCGAGGAAGCCGACCGGGCCGAGGTCTTCGGCTAGGTCGATCCCATGGCGGCGCAGATGACCGGCCATGTCCTTCTTGTCGTGTGCGTAGCGGGCCACCCGCTCGCTGTTGGCCACCATCGCGGGGAGATCAGGGACTGGCGGCGGGCCGTCGAGGCCGAACGTGGCCCAGGAGGACCAGTCGCGCGCTAGCCGGGCCGCGCGCGCCAGCGTCCGCACCGGCGCCGGCCCGCGGTTGAGGCTGGTGCCGCCGACCTGACCCGCTTCGAGCAGGGTGACCTGTGCACCGAGTTCGCGGGCCTGCAGAGCAGCGGTGACCCCGGCTGGCCCTCCGCCCACCACCAGCAGGCTGTCCTCAGCGCTCATCGCCCGGACCGGATGAGTGCATCGCCTTGTTCCCCTTGGAGGCTGTCACGATGTGCCAATCGGCAGTCTGCGCCCGGGCCGACCCGGCGAAATCATCCTGCCGGGGTGATTCTCGCCGCCGCCGGGCTGACGCCATAATGGCGGATCGCCGCGGATCGGCCGAACTCGCGGCACCAGCGAGTGAATGGCGAACGACATGGTCGGTGAGAACAGTGAGCGACTGGACGAGGGTGACATGGCGGGATGGCCGGACAGGCCAGTGATCTATGAGATCAACACCGCGATCTGGCTGGGTGACCTGTCGCGGGCAGCCGGGCGGCGGGTGACATTGGCCGATGTCCCGGAGTCGGCCTGGGATGATGTCACTCCGGCCGGCACCGACGCGGTGTGGCTGATGGGCGTCTGGGAACGAAGCCCAGCCGGCCTCGAGCTGGCGAACGCCAACGCCGATCTCCAGGCCTCGTTCACCGATTCGCTGCCCGACCTGCAGCCTGACGACGTGATCGGATCGCCGTACTGCGTGCGCCGGTACGTCGTCGACGCCTTGTTCGGCGGCCCCGCGGCGCTGGCCGAGGCCCGCGCCGCGCTGGCCGCCCGCGGTATCCGGCTGCTCCTGGACTATGTGCCCAACCATGTCGCGCCCGACCACCCCTGGGTGACGACCCGCCCCGAACTGTTCGTCAACGGCGGCGAGGCCGACATCGAGGCCGAACCGGCCAACTGGGTACGGGCCGCCGGGCACATCCTGGCCCACGGCCGGGACCCGTATTTCCCGCCGTGGCCCGACGTCGTGCAGCTCGACGCTTTCTCACCCGCCCTGCGCGCCGCCACCACGGCGACCCTGACGGACATCGCCGCGCAGTGCGACGGAATCCGCTGCGATATGGCCATGTTGATGACCAACCAGGTCTTCGCCAAGACCTGGGGCGGCCGGACCGGCCCGGAGCCGGATGAGGAATTCTGGCCGGCCGTGATCGCCGGCCTGCGCAGTCAGCACCCGCAGGCCGTCCTGGTCGCTGAGGCCTACTGGGACACCGAATGGACGCTTCAGCAGCAGGGCTTCGACTTCTGCTACGACAAACGGCTCTACGACCGGATCGTCGGCCGGGACACCTCCGGCGTCCGTGATCATCTGCGGGCCGGGCTGGATTACCAGTCGCGGCTCATCCGTTTCCTGGAGAACCACGACGAGCCGCGCATCGCCGGCGAACTGGCCGGCGACGCCGAGCGGGCCGCGGCGGTCGCCATCGCGACCCTGCCGGGCGCCACCTTGTGGCATGAGGGACAGTTCGAGGGCCGGCGCGTGCGCCCGCCTGTCTTCCTGTCACGCCGGCCCAGCGAGTCGCCCGACGCTGAGCTGGCTGGCTGGTACTGGCGGCTGCTGGCCACCGTGGCCAGCCACCAGGTGCGGGCGGGTGCCTGGCAGCTGCACGAGGTCGGCGGATGGCCCGACAACGATTCCTGCCGGAACCTGCTCGCCTGGTCCTGGTCAGCCGCCGCCCAGCGGCACCTGGTGGTCGTCAACTTCTCCGCTGATGGCGCCGAGGGACGGGTCGGGCTCGGCTGGACCGACCTGCCCGCCCGCGGCTGGACTCTCACCGACTTGCTCGATGGCCGCGTGTTCCAGGCCAGCGGTGACGAGCTTGCGGACCAGGGGCTCTTCGTCGCCTTGCCCCCGTGGGGCTGCCACCTGCTCGCCATGAGCTGATGCCCGCATCCCTCACCCGCTACGGATGAGGTACACGGCCGGCATCACGGGGAATGATCAAGCCATCAGGACAGCGCACGGAAAGATGCCTTCGCTCATGTATCCGGAAGACCAGGAAACTCCACTAGACGTTGCCGCGGCATACGCCTGGCAGACCACGCTCATCGTAGGCGCTGTGACGGTGATACTCGGGCTCATCGTGAGCCTGCATCCGTCTGGCTCGCTCAACGTGATCGCCGTCCTGCTCGGCATCCTCATGATCTTCTCGGGGATCTTTCACCTGATACGGGTTTTCGACCGCGATGAGCAGCACCGTGTCTGGCTGGGTATCACCGGGCTCCTCTACGTCGTCATCGGGGTGGTGCTGATCCGCCACCTGCACCTCACCGTGGCCCTCATCGGCCTGGTGGTCGGCCTGACCTGGATCGTCCAGGGGCTGTCCTCGCTTTTCGGCGGCGTTGGGGGCTCACGTGAGGGACGCGGCTGGTGGATCTTCTTCGGCATCGTCAGCCTGATCGCCGGGATCGTGGTGGTGTCGGCCCCGATCACGTCCGTCACGGCGCTCGCCGCCCTGCTGGGGATCTGGTTCATCGTTATGGGCCTCTTCGAGGTCGTCGGGGCCTTCTTCATCAGGCGAGCCGTTTCGGCGCCGTCTCGCGGCCAGCGGCGTGCCGACGAGGAAGCAGCAACGCTGTAACATCGCCCGCCAGCACGATCACCGCCAGCGATCACCGGGAGCATCATCATGGCCAGCGCGAACGACTCGTTTCCCGGAAGCGCAGGGCCGGTGCCGGGCGAAAAGCCGGACGCGCCCAACCCGAATACCGTGCCCGACCCGGTCTCGCTGACGGCCGAGGAGCAGCGGTTGCGGGAGGCCCGGGCGGGAGTCGCATGGCGGGCGTGGGGTCCGTATCTCAGTGAGCGTCAGTGGGGGACGGTCCGGGAGGATTACAGCGACAACGAAGATGCCTGGTCGTATTTCTCCCATGATCAGGCCCGGTCGCGGGCCTACCGCTGGGGTGAGGACGGCATCGCCGGGATCAGCGATGACAAGCAGCGGCTGTGCCTGGCCGTCGCGTTGTGGAACGAGCAGGACCCGATCATCAAGGAGCGCCTGTTCGGCCTGACCAACGCCGAGGGCAACCACGGCGAGGACGTCAAGGAGTACTACTTCTACGTCGACAACGTGCCGACGCATAGCTATCAGCGTTATCTGTACAAGTACCCGCAGGCCGAGTTCCCCTACAACGACCTGGTGGCGGTGAACCGGGCCCGGTCCAGGCACGAGCTGGAATACGAGCTCATCGATACCGGCGTCTTCGACGGCGGCGACTACTTCGATGTCGAGGTGGAGCACGCCAAGGCCGGACCCGAGGACATCGTGTGCCGCATCACCGTGCACAACCGCTCGGCGCAGGACGCTGTGCTGCACGTGCTGCCCACGCTGTGGTTCCGCAACGTGTGGTCGTGGGAGAACGCTGAGCCCAAGCCCCGGCTCGCCCAGGTCGACGCCGCGTCGCCAACCGTCAAGGCCGACCACCCCAAGGTGGGCACCTTCTACCTGTACGCCGAGCCGGATGCGGCCCTGCTGTTCTGTGAGAACGAGACGAACATGGCGCGGGTGTTCGGCGCCGAGCCCACCACCCCCTTCCCCAAGGACGGCATCAACGACCACTTCGTGCACGGTGCGGATACCGTCAACCCCGCCGCCGAGGGCACCAAGGTGGCGGTTCACACCCGGCTGGCTGTCCCGGCCGGGGGACAGGCCGCGATGGTCGTGCGGCTCACCAGGGAGGGCCCGCAGACCCTGACGGCGCCACTGGCCGGCGCGGATGAGCTGATCGCGTCGCGGCGGGCCGAGGCGGATGAGTTCTACGAGGCCATCACCCCGCCTGCGGTCAGCGGCGACGCCCAGTCGGTCATGCGGCAGGCCCTGGCGGGCATGTTGTGGTCCAAGCAGTGCTACTACTTCGACCTGGACCGCTGGCTGCGCGAGCGGCACCTGCATCCGCTGCGCTCGCCGGTCCGGCGGGGGAGCCGGAACGAGTCGTGGTACCACATGTTCAACCACGACGTGGTGTCCATGCCGGATAAGTGGGAGTACCCCTGGTACGCCGCCTGGGATCTGGCCTTCCACTGCATCCCGCTGGCCATGGTCGACCCCGACTTCGCGAAGAGCCAGATCGACCTGATGCTGTCTCACGAGTACCTCCACCCGGGCGGGCAGATGCCGGCTTATGAGTGGAACTTCGGCGATGTGAACCCCCCGGTGCACGCCTTCGCGGCCCTGTTCCTGCAGAACCTGGAGACCGACCTGGGGCAGGTGGACCTGCCGTTCCTGCAGGAGAGCTTCTCGCGGCTGCTGCTGAACTTCGCCTGGTGGGTGAACCGCAAGGACCCCAGCGGCCACAACATGTTCGAGGGTGGATTCCTCGGCCTGGACAACATCGGCGTGTTCGACCGCAGCGCGGCGCTGCCCACCGGCGGCCGGCTGGAACAGGCGGACGGCACGGCCTGGATGGCGATGTTCAGCCAGAACATGCTGGAGCTGGCCCTGGCTCTGCTCCCGTTCGACAAGGGCTATGAGGAATTCGTCCTCAAGTTCGTCGAGCGCTTCTTCTGGATCGCCGCCGCGGTGGACCCGATCGGTGAGAATCCCGACGAGATGTGGGACGAAGAGGACGGCTTCTTCTACGACGTGCTGCGGTTGCCCGATGGCACCGGGACGCGACTGAAGGTCCGTTCCCTGGTGGGCCTGCTGCCTCTGTGCGCCACCACCGTGATCGAGGCCGACCTGCTGGAGCGTTATCCGCACATCACCGAACAGGTGGCTTCCTTCCTGGAGCGCAACCGGGATCTGCTGGCCAATATCGCCGACCCGGCCGTGCCCGGCGTTGCCGGACGGCGGATCCTGTCGCTCGTCAACGAGGACAAGCTGCGCCGCATCCTGGCCCGGATGCTGGACGAGGAGCGCTTCCTGGGCCCGCACGGGATCCGCTCGATCTCCCGCTGGCACCTGGACCACCCCTACACCTTCGATGTCGCCGGCACGGAGTACCAGGTCCAGTACGAGCCGGCCGAGTCGACCACCGGGATGTTCGGCGGCAACTCTAACTGGCGCGGCCCGGTCTGGTTTCCCATCAACCTGCTCCTGATCCGGGCCCTGCTCCAGCACTACCGGTACTACGGCAATGACCTGAAGGTGGAATGCCCAACCGGCTCGGGGAACATGATGACGCTGTACGAAGTGGCCCACGAGCTCTCACGGCGCCTCGCCAGCACCTTCCTGCAGGACAGCGATGGGCAGCGCCCCGTCTACGGCGGAACGAAGATCTTCCAGGAGGACCCGCACTGGCGTGACCTCATCTTGTTCTACGAGTACTTCCACGGCGACAACGGCGCCGGGCTCGGCGCCTCCCACCAGACCGGATGGACCGGCCTGGTCGCCAGGCTCATCCAGAGCATGGGCCAGTTCGACGCCGACAGTGTCCTCGCCGACCAGCAATGGCCGCTGGCCCGGCCCTACCGCCGCATCGCCGCCGAATCCGTAGCCGACGTCGCCACGGCCCGCGAAGCCCGCGGCGTGACCGAGTCGCCACCACCGCCCTGACCGTACGCCGCCCTTCGCATGGCCACGGCGCACCCGCTGCTGCAGACCGAGGTCATCGCGGATATCGAGCGGGCCGCCACGGAGCACCTGGGCCGGCCGTGGACCGCTCTGGGCTTCACTGACCGCACCGACCGCGCCTCGCATCCGTGCGGCATCCTGCGCGGCGAGCCCTTTTCGGTCTTCGCCAAGCTCGGCGCGGCTCCCGCGGCTCGTGAACAGTTCGGCGCGGAGCTCGCTGGCCTGCGGCGGCTGAGTCAGCTCGCGGAGGTCGCCACGCCGGTCCCGGTGGCAGGCGGCCTGGCTGGGAGACCGGGGCGTGCCCTGCTGTTGTCCGAGGCGCTGCCGGAGCGCCCGCCCGAGGAGCGCGGGACCCGCGAGTGGAGGTCGATCGGGTATGCGCTGGCCGCCCTGCATCAGGTCAGCGGCCCGCGATTCGGGCTGGGGGAGGAGCGCGGCTTCTTCGGGCCGCTGCCGCAGGACAACCGGCCCGTCCCGTCGAACCGCTGGTCGGATTTCTATGCCGAACGCCGTCTCATCCCGATACTGCGGCTGGCCGTCGACTCAGGTCACCTCCCGCCCGCTCTCGTGCCCGGCATAAACCGGATCGTGGCGTGCTTGCCGGGGCTCTGCGGTCCCGAGCCGCGCCCCACGCTGCTGCATGGCGACGCCCAACAGAACAACTTCGTCACTACCGCCGGACCGGCGCTGTCCTGATCGACGCCGCCCCCTATTTCGGTCACCCCGAGGCAGACCTGGCCCTCGTCGACTACTTCCAGCCGGTCCCGGCTGACGTGTTCGGCGCCTACCGTGACGTCCTGAATCTCGAGCCCGGCTTCGCGAGCCGGAAGGAACTCTGGCGGCTGGCGGCCTACCTCGCCGTGATCACCGTCGACGGTCACAGCCCCTTCGGCCACCAGTACATCGGCCGCCTGGCCGACGCGATCGCGGCCTACGCCTAGCCACCACAGACCACTACCTCGGCCCCGCGTTCCGCCGCTCTAGGCGCGCGGGTCGATGTGGATCTTCGTCCCCATGCCCGTACTGACCTGCCCGGCCAGCGCCTGCGCCGCCTGCTCCAGCCCTACGGTGACCTCGACGATGGCGGCCGGGTCGACCCGGCCGCTGGCGTAGTACTCGATGGCGGGTCCCAGGCCGGCCGATGCGCCGAGGATGCCAACCGCGGTCAGGTCGCCCAGGATGATGTCCCGGCTGTCGATCAGGCTCGGCACCCCGGCGATGCCGATGAAGACCAGCCGCCCGGCCGGCTCGACCCGGGCCAGCGCGGCGGCGGGCATCTCGTGGTCATCGGTGCAGTCGATCACGGCGTCGAAGGGCAGCGACGGCAGGTCATCGGCCGTCCAGTAGCCCGCGGCGCCGAACCGGGCGGCCAGCTCCTGCCGTTCGCGGTCGGGTCCCAGCGCCAGCAGGTGCACCTCGGCTCCCGCGGCCCGGGCGAACGCCAAGGTCAGCAGCCCGATGGTGCCCGGGCCGCACACCAGGATCCGTTTGCCCGGGCCGCCTGGCCGCGGTAGCGGCCCGCCAGCCGTTGCCGCCCGGCTCGACCAGCGCCCCGGCCCGGTCGTCGATCGCGTCCGGGAGCCGGAACAGGCTCGAAGCCCGCACCAGCACCTTCTCGGCCAGGGCCCCCGGCCAGCCCATGATCCCGACCTCGCGCCGGTCCGCGCAGACCCACGGGTGCCCGCCCCGGCGCGGTGGCAGTGCCGCAGCCGAGCATGGTGTCCCCGGTGACCCGGGTGCCCAGCCAGGCTGGGTCGACCCCGGTCCCGAGCTCGCAGACGACGCCGCACCATTCGTGCCCGGGCCGGATCGGGAAGCCGATCTTCCCCTGGGCGAAGTAGGCCAGCTGCCCGGTGAACAGTTCGGCGTCGGTTCCGCAGATCCCAGCGCGGCGCACCTCCACCACCACCTGCCCGTCGCCCGGCGCGGGGGGCTCGACCTCCTCGACCCGGGCCGACTTTCGGTCAGTGATCACCAGCGCGCGCATCACCTAAGCGTCCCACCCGCCCCGGGGCGCGCACCGGTGACCCTCTCGCCGCGGCACCCGCGGCGAGAGGGCCGGAGCCGGTGAAGTTCTGCCCGCGGGCATCGCGGATTTCTACC
>CAWAFD010000017.1:0-428150 GCA_963781225.1 uncultured Actinomycetota bacterium | reverse complement strand
TCGCCTGCCGTAGCGAAGCCCTCGGCCGCGGGGCTTCCGGCCGCCACCGGGCTCCCAGCCGTTTCGGGCGGCAACGGGCTGCCGGCCGTCTCGGGACTTCCGGCCGCATCCCGTCCTGTGAGTGTGCCGTCCGCCGCAGGTGCCCCAGCGGCCGGGACGTCCGCGATGGTCGCGGCCCCGGGCTGGTCGCCAGCCTCGGCGCCGGCTTCCGGAGCCGGGGTAAAGGTCGGCGTCGCAGGCTGGTCGCCGTAGGCTTCCTGCTGCGGGACGGCACCACCTGTCGGCTCGCGGTCCAGGGGGGCGGGCTCGGTGCCAGCGGCGGAGCCGGCAGGCTCATCCCAGTAATCCCGCTGTGCATTTGCGTCCGCGGGGGTACCGCGGCCGGCCGGATAGCCCGTGCTGGCGCGGCCGGCAGCAGTCCTGTCGGCAAGGGTGCCATCGGCAACCGTGCCATCCGAGACAGTGCCGTCGTCGGCGTACTGGGCATCCAGGGCGTCACGGTCCTGGGTGTCCTGGGCAGTGCCCGCGGGTGAGACGTCGGGGTTGGTGGGCATGTCGCTCTGCGGTGCGGTCTCGTCCGTCGCGGTCCTGTCCGTCGCGGTCTCGTCCCGCTCGGGCCGGTCCCCGAGCAGCGCGGAGGCCACCTTCTGGAACCGGGTCATCGGCTTGCCCTGGCTGTCGTCCGCGTCATCGCTGGGAACAGCGTCGTCGCTGACGCCATAGCCGGATCCCCCCGACTGGCCGTACTGATCCTGCGTCATGGGAATGGATCACCTTTCGTGCTGATAGTTATCGCGGCGTGTCGGCAGTGCGTTCGGTGTCTTCGGCGGCCAGGTCGTGCGCGGCTGCGTTGCGGTCAGTCGCGTACGGCTCGGCGGGCACGTCAACCGGCGGGACGCCGGTGTTCTGGTCAACCTGGGCACGGTCGTCGGTCACCGTGCCGCCCTCGGCGGCGGGGTCCTGGGCGGCCGTGCGGGCGCCGCGCTCGCGGATCTCCGCGACCCGGTCACGCTGCGGCTCACCCGAGCCCTCCTTCAGGCCGGTGAGGTCCTCGAACATCGCCCGGTAACGGATCATGGCTTCCCTGAGCTGCTCGGTGGTCGCTGTCTCCGGCCGCACGTCCGCGGTCTGCCGGTAACCCTCGAGCGGGCGGGCGTGGTAGACCGAAAGAGCCTCCATGCTCGCGTTCCTGTCGTTAGCGGGGTATCCGCGGTCGCGCATAACGCTCCAAATCAGCGTGTCCGCGGCGGACACCGCCTCAGCCGGGGTGTCAACGAACCGCTCCTGGACCGCGGTCCAGTCGCCGCTGTAGCTGGCCTGCTGGTCGGGGGAAAGCTCGTGAATGTGGAGCGCCTCGACGCGTCGCTGCCGGGCGGTTAGCTCCGCGCCAGCCTGCCTGCTGCCCTTCTCTTGGGCCAGCCGGTCGTACTCGGGGCCAAACTGGCGACGCAGCTGCGTCCGTTTCAGTAGGGCCGATGCCACCACCACGATCGCCACCACAACAATGACAGCGACAATGATGCCTATGATTGCTCCGGTCGACATTATTACCTCCGTGAGGTGTCGGAACCGCTCACCCGACTCCCCCCGATAGACCCGGCTAAACAGCGCAGGCGTCCTTATACCCCGATACCGGGCATCCGCGCCCCATACGCACCACCCTTCCCGCAAGGCCTGCCGGGTAAGGAATTAAGAGCGCCGCCCAGTGCTCGCGGCCCTGGCGATAACCCGGCCCGGGACACGCCACGAGCCTGCCGGGGTCTGACGGGTAGCATCGTCGGTGAGCCTGAGGGCGGCGAGTCATGAAAGACGACGAGCCCAGAATGATCACGAGCTCAGAACGACGACGGCGGAGGGCAGGACCGACGAAAGGGCGACTGGCCGCATTCGCGGTAGCGCTGGCGGGCAGCGCGGTCCTCGGTGTCCTGGCTGGGGGCATCTGGGCCGCGGTGGCGCCGCGAGCTCTGGTGCAGGAGGTCGGGCGGGGTGAAGCCGAGTTCGTGAACGTCGAGACCAGCGCGTTCATCACAGCCGACGCCTGGTTCTGCCTGATCATGGCCGTTGGGGGATTGCTTACCGGCATCGTCGGCTACCGGCTGCTGGTCCGCCGGGCCGGCTGGCCGGCCGCCGCCGGGCTCGTCCTGGGGGCGGTGGCCGCGGCCCTGGTCGCCCTGTGGGTGGGCGAGAACATCGGGCTGGGCAGCTACAACCACCTGCTGGCGTCCAGCCAGAATGGCACGTACTTTCATGCGTCGCTGGCCCTCGGGGCCAAGAGCGCGCTGGCCATCTGGACGCTGCTGACCTCGGTGGTCATCTTGATGGCCGAATCTGGCGGCCGTAAGGCCGAGACGGCGGCGACAGCGTCGCCCAGACCCGACGGTCCCGACGCGTCCGGCATGTGGGCAAGCGGACCGGCCGGGGGCCACGGTTCGTAGACTGTGCGGGTGATTTCCCGTATCGACCTGCGTGGGCGCCAACCTGCCACCCTGACCCGAACCTTCCTCGCCGGTGTCCTGCCGCGAGCCGGGACCGACGTCGAGGCCGCCGTCGCCTTGGTCCGGCCGATCTGCGAGGACGTCCGGCAGCGCGGTGCCGAGGCGGTCCGCGAGTACACCGCCCGTTTCGACGGCGTGGACCTGGCCACCACCCGGGTGCCGCAGCAGGCCCTGGACGAGGCGCTCGCGGCGCTTGACCCGGGAGTCCGGGCCGCCCTGGAGGAGGCCGTGCGCCGGACCCGGCGGGTGCATGGCGCTCAGCTGCCCGGCGAGATCGTCACCCCGGTCACCGGCGGTCTCACCGTCACCGGCCGGTTCGTGCCGGTCGGACGGGCCGGGGTGTACGTGCCGGGCGGGCTGGTGGCCTATCCCTCCTCGGTGGTCATGAACATCGTCCCGGCCCAGGCCGCTGGGGTGTCCTCGATCGCGGTCGCCTCGCCGCCGCAAGCGGCCAACGGCGGCCTGCCGCACCCGAGCGTCCTGGCCGCCTGCGCGCTGCTCGGTGTGACCGAAGTGCACGCGGCGGGCGGCGCGCAGGCGCTGGCCATGTTCGCCTACGGCACCGCGGACTGTGCGCCGGCCGATGTCATCACCGGTCCGGGTAACGTCTACGTCGCCGCGGCCAAGCGGGTGCTGCGCGGCGTGGTCGGCACCGACGGCGAGGCCGGCCCGACCGAGGTGGGCATCATCGCCGATGACACCGCAGACCCCTCCTACGTCGCCGCCGACCTGGTCGCCCAGGCCGAGCATGACGAGCTAGCCGCCTGCCTGCTCATTACCACAGACGCCGCCCTGGCCGACGCGGTCGACGCCGAGCTCGGCCGGCAGGTCCCCGCCACCCGGCATTCCGAGCGGGTCCGGACGGCCCTGGCCGGCCAGTCCGCCTGCGTGCTCGTCGACAACGAGGACGCGGCGCTGGCCGTCAGCGACGCCTGGGCTCCCGAGCACCTGGAGATCCAGACCCGGGAAGCGGCCAAGCTGGCCGCGCGGATCACCAACGCGGGCGCGATCTTCGCCGGGGCGTACGCGCCGGTCTCGCTGGGGGACTACCTGGCCGGCTCCAACCACGTGCTGCCCACCGGCGGCACCGCCCGGCACACCAGCGGGCTGTCGGTGTTCCCGTTCCTGCGGCTGGTCAACGTCATCGAATGTGACCGGGACACGCTGGCCACCACCGCCCCGCTTATTGACGCACTCGGCGGTGCCGAGGACCTCGCCGCGCATGTGCAGGCGGTCCGGGTCCGCGTCCCCAGGGATGGGCAGTAAGTGATGGACCGGGCTCTTCCCCCGCCCGTTCGGGATGATCTGAAGGACCTGCATCCCTACGGTGCCCCGCAGATCGACGTGCCGGTCCGGCTGAACACCAACGAGAACCCGTATCCGCCCAGCCCCCGCCTGGTGCGGGCGGTCGCGGACGCCGTCGCGCAGGCGGCCACCACGCTGAACCGCTATCCGGACCGGGACGCCACCGAGCTGCGCAAGGACCTGGCGGCCTACCTCGGGCACGACCTGACCGGTGCGCACCTGTGGGCCGCCAACGGATCCAACGAGGTCATCCAGCAGCTGCTGCAGGCCTTCGGCGGCCCGGGTCGGCTGGCCCTGGGCTTCGACCCCGGCTACTCGATGCATCCCCTGATCGCCAGGGTGACCTGCACCGGCTGGGTGTCCGCGGCCCGGGACCAGGATTTCGGCCTGGATGCGGACCGCGCCATCGGCGTCATCACCAGGCACCAGCCGGACCTGGTCTTCCTGACCTCGCCGAACAACCCCACCGGTACCTCCGCGCCGCTGTCGGTGGTCGAGGCGCTGTGCGTCGCGGCGCCGGGCCTGGTGATCGTCGACGAGGCCTACGCCGAGTTCGCCCGGGCCGGCTCGCCCAGCGCGCTGGAACTGCTGCGGCGTTACCCCCGCCTGGTCGTGACCCGGACGATGTCCAAGGCTTTCGCCATGGCCGGGGCGCGGGTCGGGTATCTGGCCGCCGCGCCCGAGCTGGTGGAAAAGCTGCTGCTGGTGCGGCTCCCGTATCACCTGTCCGCGGTCACGCAGGCGGTGGCGCGGGCCGCCGTCGCGCTGGCGGCCGAGCCGCTGGCCACCGTCGAGACCCTGAGGGCCGAACGGGATGGGCTCGTCGCCTGGCTCAGAACCCGGGGACTGTCCGTGGCGGACAGCGACGCCAACTTCGTGCTGTTCGGTGAGTTCGGCTCGCGCCACCAGGTCTGGCAGGCGCTGCTGGACCGCGGCGTGCTGGTACGTGAGGTGGGCCCGCCGCGCTGGCTGCGGGTCACGGTGGGGACGCCGGAGGAGATGGCGGCGTTCCGTTCGGCCCTGGAAGATCTGACGCTGGATGAGGTGCTCCTTAAATGAACCGAGTGGCCCGGGTGGAACGGCTGACCGGCGAGACGCAGATCATGGTCGAGCTCGACCTGGACGGCATCGGCGTCGTCGAGGTCAGCACCGGGGTGCCGTTCTTCGACCACATGCTGGCCCAGCTGGGCAAGCACGGCTGCCTGGACCTGGCCGTGCGGGCCAAGGGCGACGTGGAGGTCGACACCCATCACACCGTCGAGGACACCTCGATCGCGCTTGGCCAGGCCCTGAAGGAGGCGCTCGGCGACAAGTCGGGCATCACCAGGTTCGGCGACGCCCTGGTGCCGTTGGACGAGACCCTGGTCCAGGCGGCGGTGGATCTGTCCGGGCGGCCGTACGTGGTGCACACCGAGCCGGACGGCATGGCCCCGCTGATCGGCAGCTACGACACCACGCTGACCCGGCATATCTTCGAGTCGCTGGCGTTCGCCGCCGGGATCTGCCTGCATGTGCGGGTGCTGACCGGGCGTAACCCGCACCACATCGTGGAGGCCCAGTTCAAGGCGGTGGCCCGCGCGCTGCGCACCGCCGCGGCCCCGGACCCGCGGGCCGGCGGCATTCCCAGCACCAAGGGCGTGCTCTGACATGACGTCCCGGGTGGTGGTCCTGGACTACGGGTCGGGGAACCTGCGCTCGGCTCAGCGTGCGCTCGAGCGGGCTGGCGCGGAGGTCGAGGTGACCGCGGACGCCGACGCCGCGCTGGAATGCGACGGGCTCGCCGTCCCCGGCGTGGGCGCGTTCGCCGCCTGCATGTCCGGGCTGCGGGCGGCCGGCGGGGACAAACTGATTGCCCGCAGGCTCGAACTTGGCCGGCCGGTGCTGGGTATCTGCGTCGGCATGCAGGTGCTGTTCGCGACCGGGGTGGAGCACGGGGTTGTTACCGAAGGGTGCGCCGCCTGGCCCGGGACGGTGGAGCGCCTGGACGCCGACGTGCTGCCGCACATGGGCTGGAACACGGTGTCACCGGCACCGGGCTCGGTGCTGTTCGCCGGGATCGCGCCCGGCACGCGGTTCTACTTCGTGCACTCCTACGCGCTGCGCGCTCCCGGTGCGCAGGCGCTGTCCGAGTCCGGCGCCCGCGTCACCTGGGCCGAGCACGGCGAGCCGTTCGCCGCCGCGGTCGAGCAGGGCGTGCTGGCCGCGACTCAGTTCCACCCCGAAAAGTCCGGCGACGCCGGCGCTGCCCTGCTCGCCAACTGGCGCCAGACGCTGTGAGCGAAGGACAAACGGTGACCGGACTGACCCTGCTGCCCGCGGTCGACGTGACGCAGGGGCACGCGGTGCAGCTGGTCCAGGGCGTAGCCGGCAGCGGCGGCCAGTACGGCGACCCGATGGAAGCCGCCCTGGCCTGGCAGCGAGCCGGGGCGTCCTGGATCCACCTGGTCGATCTGGACGCGGCGTTCGGCCGCGGGTCCAACGCGGACCTGCTGGCGGGCCTGGTCGGCAAGCTCGACGTCAACGTCGAGTTGTCCGGCGGCATCCGGGACGACGAAACGCTGGCCCGGGCGCTGGGCACCGGGTGCGCCCGGGTCAACATCGGTACCGCGGCACTGGAGAACCCGGACTGGGTACGGTCGGTCATCGCCGCGCACGGGGACCGGGTCGCGATCGGGCTCGACGTCCGTGGCACCCGGCTGGCCGCCCGCGGCTGGACCGCCGAGGGCGGGGAGCTCTACGCGACCCTGGACCGGCTGAACGCCGAGGGCTGTGCCAGGTATGTGGTCACCGACGTGCTCAAGGACGGCACGCTGCGCGGCCCGAACCTGGCCCTGCTCCGCGACGTGTGCACCCGCACCAGCGCCCCGGTGGTGGCCAGTGGCGGCGTGTCCAGCCTGGCCGATCTGCGGGCCATCGCCACCCTGGTCCCGCTGGGTGTGGAGGGGGCGATCGTCGGCACGGCCCTGTATGAGGGTGCGTTCACCTTGGAGCAGGCCCTGGCCGAGGTCGCGAGCGAGCCGGCATGACAGTCGCCGTGCGGGTCATCCCGTGCCTGGACGTGGACGGCGGCCGGGTGGTCAAGGGCGTGAACTTCCGTGGGCTGCGTGATGCCGGGGACCCGGTCGAGCTCGCCGCGTTCTACGACACCGAGGGCGCCGACGAGCTGACCTTTCTGGACATCACCGCCTCCAGCGGGGGCCGGGACACCATGTATGACGTGGTGCGGCGCACCGCCGACCAGGTGTTCATCCCGCTGACCGTGGGTGGCGGCGTGCGTAGCGTGGCCGACGTGGACCGGCTGCTGCGGGCCGGCGCGGACAAGGTCTCGCTGAACACCGCGGCCATCGCCCGGCCCGAGCTCCTCTTCGAGGCAGCGCAGCGATTCGGCTCGCAGTGCGTGGTGCTGTCCGTTGATGCACGGCGGGCGGAAGGTACTCCGAGCGGCTTTGAGGTGACCACGCACGGCGGCCGGACCGGGACCGGGATCGACGCGGTGCAGTGGGCGCGCCGGGGCACTGAGCTCGGGGCGGGGGAGATCCTGCTCAACTCCATGGACGCGGACGGCACCACGGCCGGCTTCGACCTGGAGCTGATCCGGGCCGTCCGCGAGGTGGTGACCGTCCCGGTCATCGCCAGCGGCGGCGCGGGCACCCTGGCCCATTTCGCCCCGGCCGTCGACGCCGGCGCGGACGCCGTGCTGGCGGCCAGCGTGTTCCACTTCGGCACCCTGCGCATCGGCCAGGTCAAGAACGCCCTGCGCGGCGCCGGCCACCCGGCCCGCTGAGGGTTACAGCCCGGCCGGGAAGGTGATCGTTTCCGGCGCGACCAGCGGAGTGCCCACCTCCAGCTGGATCTGGGCGTGGGCGGTGAGCGGGATGTCGCGCGGGTTGCCCCGGTACACCTGGCCGTTGTCGAGCGCGACCACATGCCCGGCGACCGGGCCGACCCGGGTGGGGCCGAGCGGCTGGCGCCACTCGTCGAAGAAGTTGCCCAGCGTGTAGGTCCGGTGCACCGGGGACTCGATGTGGATGATCCCGTCGGCGGCGTGTGTGTGCAGCCAGTAGAAGCATGTCCCGGTGTCGATGAAGGGGCCCTGCGGGGTGCTCTGCGCCTGCCCGCCCGGGATGCCGACGGCGGCCGGGATCTGGCGGGTCGCGCCGTTGACGAAGATGGTGAGGTGGGCGTGGATGTGGAAGACGGTCTGCTCGCTGGTCTGGCAGCCAATCCCGTCCACCGCCTGGCCAGTTACTGCGGCGGGCGGCCCGGCCAGGGCGGCCGCCGCGGGTTCCGGCACGGCTTCGGGTCCCAGGGCGCCCGGGGCCGGCGCGGGCCTGAGCTGACCGAGCGTGCTCAGCGGGGCCAGCGGCAGGCTGGGACCGCCTCCGGCAGTGCCCAGGACGATGCCAGCCACCGCGGCGGCCAGCACCACTACGGCCAGCGTCCCGGCTAGCCACAGCCGGCGTCGTCGTCGCCGGGCCTGTTCGGCCCGCATCCGCGCGATCTGCTCCCGCGCACGCTGCTGCGCGCCCCGGCTGCTCTTTGACACCACGCCCCCGATCCCCGGCCGTTTGCTCCCCGGTCAGGGAAACGTACGGCGCGGGCCGGTGGTTCAGGCGGCGCCCGTCATCTGGCCTGCTGGCCGGCTGGGCTTCCTGGTGGCCCGGATCACGATGTCGGGCAGGAACGCGATCAGGATCCACAGGTACTTGGCCAAGTCTGTGTTCACCCACGCCACCGCTATGGACACGACCATGATCAGGGCGACGGTGTATGACCTGATCCGCCCGGCCCGCTCATGCTCGGTGTCGTAGCCCACCGAGATCAGGTGCTTGCGGTGGACGAACCGGGACGTGCCCTGAATGGCCAGGCTGGCCAGCAGCATGTTAGCGGCGAAGATGCTGACCGCCAGCGGGTTCGCGGCGAACAGGCCGAGCAGGCCGCTGGTGAACGGGATCAGCGTGATCGTGAACAGGAACGCGAAGTTCCACCAGGCCAGGCCCTCACTGTGCCCGGTGACCACGCGGAATACCCGGTGATGCGCGAGCCAGAACTGGGCGGTGACGTAGAACGACACCACATAGCTGATCAGCTGGTCAATGTCGCCCTTGAGCACCGCCGCCAGGTCCGAGGCCGAGTCGGAATGGCGGAGCAGGGTGGTAGCCGGGACCTTCAGGTCCAGCACCAGCAGGGTCAGGGCGATGGCGACGACCCCGTCGGACAGCGCGAGCAGCCGCTCGGGACCGGGCGGGGTCTCCTGCTGCGACTCGGGGTCGGGCGCCTGGTGGCGACCTGGTTCGGTGGACATCGCGCCCATCATTCCAGAACGCCGCGAGCTGGTCTGGGCTACCCGGCGTGCACGCTGGCGCCGGAGGTGTCCGAGACAGCGCTGGAGGTCGCCATCGCCGCGCCGACGATGCCAGCGTCGTTGAGCAGGGCCGCAGGCACGATCCGGGCCCGGATCCCGGTCAGCCGGGGTACCCACTTCTCGGACTGCTTGCTGATGCCGCCGCCCACGATGATCAGGCTCGGTGAGATCAGTGCCTCCATGTGCTGCAGGTACTCATCGACCCGCCCGGCCCATTTACCCCAGCTCAGGTCATGCAGCTCTTTAGCCTTCTCCGAGGCGCGCGTCTCGGCGTCGTGACCGTGAATCTCGATGTGCCCGAACTCGGTATTTGGCACGAGGACACCCTGGACGAACAGCGCGCTGCCGATCCCGGTCCCGAAGGTCAGCATCAGCACCGTGCCGTTCTCACCGATCCCGGCGCCGAAGGTCATCTCGGCCACGCCTGCCGCGTCGGCATCGTTCAGCACCCGGACCTTATTGCCGGCTGCCTGGCTGAACAGCTGGCCGGCGTCCACGCCGATCCACGCCGGATCCAGGTTGGCCGCCGTCCGGGTGATGCCGTCGGTCACCACGCCGGGGAAGGTAATGCCGATCGGCCCCGACCAGCTAAAAGACGTGACGAGCTGCTTGACCACGTCCGCGACCGGGTCCGGCAGGGCCGGGCGCGGTGTGGCGATTTTCTGCCGTTCGGCGAGAAACTTGCCGGTGGTCACGTCGACGGGTGCGGCCTTGATCCCGGTGCCGCCGATATCGATGCCGAGTGCATGCATGCCCTAAGCGTAATGGCACGCCCGGTAGGGGCCGGGTGCGGACGAGGGAAAGTCGGGTAATATCGCGAGAGAGGACTCAAGGACTGAAGGAGAGGATGCGGCGGATGCGCTTGTTCAAGCTCGTCGCCATCGCGGCCGGCATACTGATCGCGTTCCTGGTGGTCGGCTCGGTCATCGGGTTCGTTATCCATGCCGTGACAAGCCTGGTGATCGCCGCGCTCGTGGTCGGTGCGATCGTCGTGGCCATCAAGGTGGCCCGGTCGGGAAAGCAGATCTCGCGTAAGCGCACCGAGCGTGAGGTCCGGGAATCCGACGTCACCGAGTACAGCCTGCCGCTGCCCCGGGCCGACGTCGAGCCCGTCGCGACCTCCTATCCGGCGCCGCGCCCGGCCACGACAGCTCCCGGTTCCCAGGACATAGACGACGAACTGGCCCGGCTGAAGCGGGAGATGGGCAGCTAGGCACTCAGCGCCGGCTCGGTCGGTGCCAGTTCGGTCGGTGCCAGTTCCGTCAGCGCCAGGCTCTACCGCCAGATTGGCTCGGCGAGCTTGCTCACCGCGGCCTGGGTGCCGTCCATGCAGATCCGTGCCGCGTCGGCCCGGCCCATCACCCAGAGCGTGAGCTCGGCCGGGCTGCCAATGACGGTGACCGCGGGAGTGGCGTTCCTGGCCGTGACCCGGTATGCCGGCCCGTCCTGGCTCACCTCACCCGTGTCGATGTCATCTCTGGCCAGCTCCACGCCGACCGGCGCCTTGCGCAGCATGAACCGGGCCATCCGCAGCCGGTGCCAGAGCAGGTCGGATTCGCCGCTGCTGAGCTCGCGGGGTTCCCAGCCGCCGCCGGCGCGCCGCACGTCTTCGTGGTGCACGAAGAACTCCACCGCGTTGGCCCGTTCGTCCATGCCGGGCAGCGCCATGGGCGACAGCCGCGGCGGGCCGGACCGGATGGTGGCGACTAGGTCGCCGAAGGGCGTCCGCTCCCGGAGCCGCTGCTGTACCCGGGCGGTGTGCCCGGCCAGCGGCCCGCCCAGTATGCCCGCGGCCGCATCCGGCCGGTGCTCACGCAGCACCAGATGGGCGGCCAGGTCGCCAGTGGTCCAGCCGTCGCACAGTGTCGGCGCATCCGGTCCGGTCTCATCCAGCAGCGCGCAGAGCGCCAGTCGCTCTTCGGTGGAGTAGCTCACCTGCTGATGGTAGGTGGCATTGCTACGCTGGCTGAAGTCCCGATGACTCACGGGCTGATGTTCGGCGGCCCGATGTCCGAAGAACAGCACCACGATAGGGGAAGCGATGCTCGACCCGGCCATCGCGGCGCGGCTGAAGCGAGATGACAAAGGCCTCGTCGCGGCGATTGCCCAGCAGTACGACACCGGCGAAGTGCTGATGCTCGGCTGGATGGACGACGAGGCGCTGCATCGCACCCTCACCACGGGGCGGTGCACCTACTGGTCCCGCAGCCGCCAGGAATACTGGGTCAAGGGTGACACCTCCGGGCACTACCAGTGGGTCAAGTCGGTCGCGCTGGATTGTGACGGCGACGCCCTGGTGGTCAGGGTCGACCAGGTCGGGGCGGCCTGCCACACCGGGGACAGGACCTGCTTCGAAGCGGACGTGCTCGAGGCGGTGAGCGGCCAGCCCGCCGCCACCTGACATGCCATCTGACAGGTCCGGATCGCGCCGGGAGTTCACCGCTGTCCTGCTGTCCGGGGCGGCCGGGGCCGGGCTGATCGTGCTGTCCGCCCGGCAGGCCTGGGCGCACGCCATCTTCACCCCGCCCAGGCCCCTGCCCGTGCAGGACTTCGCCGTCACGGGTCAGGCGCTGGTCCCGCTGGCCAGCGCCCTGGCGCTGGCCGCCCTGGCGTGCCTGGCGGCCGTGATCGCCACCAGATCGGTGGTACGCCGCGCCATCGGCGTGCTGCTGGCCGCCCTCGGCGTCGCCGTGGCGGCGGCCATCTCCGGCGGTGCCAGCGCGGCCAGCGTGCTCGCGACCGCCCAGGCCGGTGCCACCTCCGGCGCGCTCGGCGGATCCACCACCAGCGGCACCGCGGGCGGTGGGGCGCACGCCGTCGTGATCGCGGGGTCGGCCGGCCGTGCCGTCGCCTCCGGCGCGCCGTGGCGCGCGGTCGCCATCGTGGGCGCCGTCGTCATCGTGGCCGCTGGTGTGGCCACCGTCTGGCGCGGGCCGAGCTGGCCGGTCATGTCGGCCCGGTTCGAGCGGCCTGGGCAGCCGGGACGCAAGCCAGCCAGCGATTCCTCCACGATGTGGGAGTCGCTGAGCCGGGATGTCGACCCCACCATCGCCCCCACCATGGCCACCGACCAGCTCGATGGCGGAACCCGGACCTGACGCGCGCGCACCGTCGGTCCTGCTGGCTGAGCACGAGCCCGAGGTCGCCGAGATGTCAGCGCGCTACCTGCGCCGGGACGGGCTCCGGGTGCGGCTGGTGACCACGCCCGAGCTAGCGCTGGCCGAGCTGACCGCCGGGCCGGACACGGTGGCGGTGCTCGACCTGACCATGCCTGGCCTGGATCCCCGGCACGTGCGCCGCGCGCTGCGTACGCCGGTTATCTTCCTGCTGGCCGGGCCGCGCCCGCGCGGGCTCGCCCAGGGCACGCCGGGTTCCGGGCCGCGGCGGTGGCTGACCCGCCCGTTCGGGCCGCGGCAGCTGGTCGCTATGGTCCGGGACGTGCTGGCCCAGACGGCTCCGCACCCCGGCGCCGGCGGCCTGGGCGCCGGTGGCGGGCCGGGAGAGCGGATCGCGGGCGGTCTGCGGCTGGACGCCCGGACCAGGACCGTCCAGGCCGGTCCCCGCAGCGCCCGCCTGACCGGGACCGAGTACGCGGTGCTCGCCGCGCTGCTCGATCGGCCTGGGCGGGTGATTTCCCGGGCCGCCCTGCTGGCCGCGGCCGGTCGCGGGAAGGCCGGGCCGCGGGCGGCGGACGTCTACATCGCCCAGCTCAGGGCCAAACTCGGGCCCGCCGCGGCGATCAGGACGGTGCGCGGCGCCGGGTACGCCATCGACGTGTGACAAAGTGGGACAGCGAGGTCATTAAGGGGGGCTGTACGCCCAGGACCCAGGCCGCCGGGCTACGATCAGTGGCGCAACAGTACCGACATGAGGGGACGAGCGAACCGCGTGAGTGTGCTCGACGAGATCCTAGAAGGCGTGCGTGCCGATCTCGCCGGACGGCAGCAGCGCGTCTCTCTTGATCACCTGAAGGAGATGGCGCGACGCGCGCCGTCGCCGCTGGATGCCATGGCCGCGCTGAAGGCCGAGGGTGTCAGCGTCATCGCCGAGGTCAAGCGGGCCAGTCCTTCCCGGGGGAAGATGGCGGCCATCGACGACCCGGCCGCGCTGGCCGCGGACTACGAAGCCGGCGGCGCCAAGGTGATCAGCGTGCTGACCGAGGAGCGGCGCTTCGGCGGCTCTCTGGATGACCTGGACGCGGTGCGCCGTACTGTGCAGGTGCCAGTGCTCCGCAAGGACTTCATCGTCAGCTCCTACCAGCTCTGGGAGGCCCGTGCCCACGGCGCGGACATGATCTTGCTGATCGTGGCCGCGCTCGAGCAGAGCGCCCTGGTCTCGCTGGTGGAGCGGGCGGTCTCGATTGGCCTGCTGCCGCTGGTGGAAATCCATGCCGATGCCGAACTCGACCGGGCCGTGGACGCGGGCGCGAGCGTGATCGGCGTCAACGCGCGCAACTTGGGTACCCTCAAGGTGGATCGCGACATCTTCGGGCGGCTGGCCAGCCGCATTCCCGAGGGCATCGTCAAGATCGCCGAATCTGGCATCCGCGGACCGCGTGACCTGCTTGCCTATGCCTCGTGCGGCGCTGATGCCGTTCTCGTCGGCGAAAGCCTGGTCACCGAGAAGGACCCGCGCTGTGCCGTCGCCGACCTGGTGACCGCGGGCTCGCATCCCGCACTGCGAGGAGAACGAGGATGACCGACACCGTCGCCGACCGGGACCGGTCGCACCACCGGCCGCACCCAGGGCCGGCCGAGCCTGATATCTCGCCCGTCCCCGATGCCGCCGGGCATTTCGTGGTGGGCGCGATCGGCGTCGCCGCGGATGGCGGGGCCAGCGAGCAGCCCGGCGTCGCCTATGGCGGCCGGTTCGCCCCAGAGTCCCTGATGGCCGCGCTGGACGAGCTGTCCGCGGCCTACGAGCTGGCCCGGCGGGACCCGGCTTTCCGGGCCGAGCTCGACGGCCTGCTGCGCGGCTACGCCGCCCGCCCGACACTGCTCACCGAGGCGAAGCGGTTCGGCCAGGAGGCCGGCGGCGCCACGGTCCTGCTCAAGCGTGAGGATCTCACCCACACCGGCTCGCACAAGATCAACAATGTGCTTGGCCAGGTGCTGCTGGCCCGGCGGATGGGCAAGACGCGGGTCATCGCGGAGACCGGGGCCGGCCAGCACGGTGTGGCCACCGCGACCGCCTGCGCCCTGCTCGGCCTGGACTGCGCGGTGTACATGGGCGAGGAGGACACCCGAAGGCAGGCGCTGAACGTGTCCCGCATGCGGATGCTCGGGGCCGAGGTCATCCCGGTCACGGCGGGCACCCGCACGCTCAAGGACGCGATGAACGAGGCGTTCCGCGACTGGGTGACCACGGTGGCCTCGACGCACTACTGCATCGGCTCGGTCGGCGGCCCGCATCCGTTCCCCATGATGGTGCGGGACTTCCAGCGGGTGATCGGCCTGGAGGCACGCGAGCAGGTGCTGGAGACGACCGGACGCCTGCCTGACGCGGCGATCGCCTGCGTGGGCGGTGGTTCCAACGCCATCGGCCTGTTCCACGCGTTCATCCCGGATAAGGGCGTCCGGCTGATCGGCTGCGAGGCCGGCGGCGACGGTCTGTCCAGCGGCCGTCACGCGGCCACGCTCACCGGCGGCTCGTCCGGCGTGCTGCACGGCATGCGCACCTTCGTGCTGCAGGACGACGAGGGCCAGACGCTCGGCACCCACTCCATATCGGCTGGCCTGGACTATCCCGGAGTCGGCCCGGAGCACGTCTGGCTGATGGAGACCGGCCGCGCCGAGTACCGTGCGGTGACCGACGCGCAGGCCATGGAGGCGTTCTCGCTGCTGTGCCGGACCGAGGGCATCATCCCGGCCATCGAGTCCGCACATGCGCTGGCCGGAGCGCTCCAGGTCGGCCGGGAACTCGGCCCGGACGGCCTGATCGTGGTCAACCTGTCCGGCCGCGGTGACAAGGACGTTGACACCGCCTCGGCGTGGTTCGGGGTGTGAGTCGCGTGCCCAGTGCCGTAGAGCCCAGTGCCGTCGAGCCCACTGCCGTCGACCACAGTGCCGTCACCGAGGCCTTCGGCAAGGCCAGCGCCGACAACCGCGCCGCCCTGGTCGGCTACCTGCCGGCCGGCTTCCCCTCGGTCCAGGGCGCCATCGAGGCGGCCACCGCCATGGCCGACGCCGGGGCGGACGTCATCGAGGTCGGCCTGCCGTATTCCGACCCGGTGATGGACGGGCCGGTCATCGCCGAGGCGGTGCACCGGGCGCTGACGGCCGGGACTCACGTCGCCGACGTGCTCCGCACCGTCGAGGCCATCGCCACGGCGGGCGTGCCGGCGCTGGTCATGACCTACTGGAACCCGGTCGACCGGTACGGTGTGTCCGCCTTCGCCCGCGACCTGGCCGCGGCGGGCGGCTCCGGGCTGATCACCCCGGACCTGACCCTGGAGGAGGCGGACTCCTGGCTGGACGCCTCCGATGCCTATGATCTGGACCGGGTGTTCCTGGTCGCGCCGAGTTCCACCGAGCAGCGGATCGCCAAAATCGCCGCAGCCTGCCGCGGCTTCGTCTATGCCGCCTCGCTGATGGGTATCACCGGGACCAGGGATGCGGTCAGCGGCGACGCGTCCGGCCTGGTCAAGCGGGTTCGCCAGTACACCCAGCTGCCCGTGGCGGTCGGCCTCGGCGTGAGCAACGGCGCGCAGGCGGCCCAGGTGGCGGAATTCGCCGATGGCGTCATCGTCGGCTCGGCCTTCGTCCGCTGCCTGCTGCAGGCCTCCAGCGCCGCCGAGGGCATCGCTGGTGTCAGGGCGCTGACCGCAGAGCTTTCCGGGGGAGTCCGCAGAAAGTCCGGCTCCTAGCTTGCCGTCCGGGCAGATGATATTCCGGGCCCCGGGGGTGCCACTCGCATCGATACCGAGTCCTGGCCACGCGGCCTGGCGCCTCGGGCCTGTCCCGGTCCGGGCCTACGCGCTGTGCGTCATCGCCGGGATCCTCGTCGCGGTGCTGGTAGCGGAGCGGCGGTACCGGCGCTCCGGCGGGCGCCCTGGGGTCATCCTCGACGTGGCTGCGTGGGCCATCCCGTTCGGCCTGATTGGCTTGGTAGCCCACGCTGTGCTGCTGGATAACCAGCACAATTTCGGCCATGCCTACCAGCTCGGGCACGCCGCCACCGCCGGCGTCGGCGCCATCGGCGTTCCCGGTGCGATCGCACTCGGCGCGGCTGGGGCGTGGATCGCCTGCCGGCGGGCCGGGGTCGCGCTGGGCCCGGTCGCGGGCGCGGCCGCCCCGGCGGTGGCGTTCGGCGTGGCCGTCGGCGTCCTGGGCAGCTGGTGGGCTCAGCAGTTCTACGGGCCTCCCTCGACCTGGTGGTGGGCGGTGGAGATCTCGCCTGTGCACCGGGTGCCCGGCTATGAGAACTACGCCACATTCGCCCCGGCCTTCGGCTACCAGGCGCTGTGGGGGGTCGTGCTCGGCCTGGGGGTAATCTGGGCGGCACGCAGGTTCGCGCTCAGCGGCGAGCGGGCCTTCTTGCTATGTGCGGCCGGATACGCGGCCGGCGGCTTCTGGATCGAGCTGATCCGGATCGGCCCAGGTCCGCGCGCGCTCGGCGTGCGCTACGGCGCACTGGTGGACGTCGCCGTTTTCGTCCTGGCCGCGGCGGGCATGTACCTGATCAGACCGGGGCGTAAACCGCAGGCTCGGGCGCAGGTTAATCCAGCGCTGGTAGAGGATTCGTCCGGTGATGTAATGTCTATGTAACAGGGCCAGTGTCGTCCCGAGCGCACTGAAGTGGCGTATTCGAGAGACGACAGGAGAGCGCATGGCGGCGTCTGGCCTTTACGACCCCCGGTTCGAGCACGACGCGTGCGGCGTCGGTTTCGTGGCCGACCTTTCCGGCCGCCGCGGTCACGATGTGGTGGCCAGAGCTCTGCGGGTGTTGTGCAATCTCGAGCACCGGGGAGCTGAGGGCGGCGACCCGGGCACCGGGGACGGCGCTGGTATTCTCACCCAGATCCCGGACGACTTCTTCCGCGCCGTCTGCGGTTTCGAGCTGCCGGAGGCCGGCTCCTACGCCGCGGGCATGGCGTTCTTTTCCAGCGAGCGGTGGCTGGTGACCCCGGCCCTGGAGCGGCTGGCCGCGGCCGAGGGCCTGACGGTCCTGGGCTGGCGCGAAGTCCCGTTCGACATCACCGCGTGCGGCGACGGGGCCCGGGTGGTGCTGCCCGACGTGCTACAGATGTTTGTCGCCGGGGCTGAAGGCCAGCAGGGGCTGGAATTGGAGCGAATGGCGTTCTGCCTTCGCAAGCGGGCCGAGCATGAGGTCGGCGCGTACTTCTCCAGCCTGTCCTCGCGGACCATCGTGTACAAGGGGATGCTGTCGGCGCCGCAGGTCCAGCCGTTCTTCCCGGACCTGTCGGACCCGCGGTTCACCTCTGCCCTCGCGCTGGTGCACTCCCGCTTCTCCACCAACACGTTCCCGTCCTGGCCACTGGCTCATCCCTACCGTTACGTGGCCCATAACGGCGAGATCAACACCGTGCGGGGCAACCGGAACTGGATGCGGGCCCGCGAGGCCATGCTGGCCAGCGGCCTGATCCCAGCGTCCAGGGACGGACAGGGGATCGAGCGGCTGTTCCCCATCTTGACCGAGGACGCCAGTGACTCGGCCAGCTTCGACGAGTGCCTGGAGTTGCTGCACATGGGCGGCCGCTCGCTGCCGCACGCCGTGCTCATGATGATCCCGGAGCCGTGGGAGAACCACGCGGAGATGAGCCCGGACCGGCGCGCGTTCTACCAGTTCCACTCGGCTCTGATGGAGCCCTGGGACGGTCCCGCGCTGATCGCTTTCACCGACGGCTCGGTGATCGGCGCCGTGCTCGACCGCAATGGCCTGCGGCCAGGCCGGTACTGGGTGACCAGCGACGGCCTGGTCGTGCTGGCCAGCGAGGTCGGCGTGCTCGACATCGACCCCGCCACCGTGATCAGGAAGGGCCGCCTGCAGCCGGGGCGGGTGTTCCTGGCCGACACCGTGGCCGGGCGCATCGTCGAGGACGAGGAGGTCAAGGCCGAGCTCGCCGCCGAGCAACCCTACGCGGACTGGCTGCACGCGGGCCTGCTTCACCTCGACGACCTGCCGGACAGGCCGGCCGCCGTCCCTGAACGGGCCGAGACCGAGCTCATCGGGCTGCAGCGGATGCACGGCTATACCGAAGAGGAGCTGCGCGTCATCCTGGCCCCGATGGCCCGCACCGGGGCCGAGCCGATCGGCTCGATGGGCACGGACACGCCGGTCGCGGTGCTTTCCGACCGGCCGCGGCTGGTCTTCGACTACTTCACCCAGCTGTTCGCCCAGGTGACCAACCCGCCGCTGGACGCCATCCGGGAAGAACTGGTCACCTCGCTGGGCACCATGACCGGCCCCGAGCTGAACCTGCTCGAGCCGGTGCCCGCCTCCTGCCGCCAGATCGTCCTGCCCTTCCCGGTAATCAGCGACAACGACCTGGCCAAGATCGTGCACATCAACGACGAGGGCAACCTGCCCGGATTCGCCTCGCACGTGGTGGACGGCCGTTACGATCCGCGTGGCGGCGGCCCGAGCCTGCGGGCCCGGCTGGCCGAGATCAGCGCCGAAGTCTCCGCCGCGATCACCCGCGGCGCCCGCCTGATCATTTTGTCGGACCGGCTGCGGGACCCGACCGACGGTACCGTGCCCATCCCGTCGCTGCTGCTGACCGGGGCGGTGCACCACCACCTGATCAAGCAGAAGTCGCGGACCCAGGCCGGACTGGTGATCGAGGCCGGGGACGTGCGCGAATGTCACCACGTGGCCCTGCTGATCGGGTTCGGTGCCGCCGCGGTCAACCCGTACCTGGCCATCGAGTCGGTCCGGGACCTGGTCCGGCGCGGCATGGTCCGCGATCACAAGCTAACCGAGAAAAAGGCCGAGGCGAACCTGCTCAAGGCGCTCGGCAAGGGCCTGCTGAAGATTATGTCGAAGATGGGTGTGTCCACCGTGGCCTCCTATACCGGCGCGCAAATCTTCGAGTCCATCGGGCTGGGGCCCGAGGTGATCTCCACGTGCTTCGCCGGCACCACCTCGCGGCTGGGCGGGGTCAGCTTTGACGAGCTGGCCACCGAGATCGGCCTGCGCACCGGGCACGCCACCCGCCCCGGCGCCGGCATGGACTACCGGCGGCTGGACACCGGCGGTGAGTACCAGTGGCGCCGCGGCGGGGAACCGCACCTGTTCGGCCCGGAGACCGTGTTCAAGCTGCAGCACGCCACCCGCAGCCGCCGGTATGAGATCTTCAAGGAGTACACCACGCTGGTCGACGACCAGTCGCGGCGGCTGATGACGCTGCGCGGGCTGCTCCGGATCCGCGGCGTCGACCACGCCGCGCCCGCACCGGCCAGCGAGCTCGAGGCCCCGCCCGTTCGGCTTGATGATGTCGAACCGGTGGCCAGCATCGTGAAGCGGTTCGCCACTGGGGCCATGTCCTACGGCTCGATCTCGGCCGAGGCCCACCAGACCCTGGCCATCGCCATGAACCGGCTGGGTGGCCGGTCCAACACCGGCGAGGGCGGGGAAGACCGCGAGCGGTTCAGTCCCGACGCCAACGGCGACCTTCGCCGGTCGGCGGTCAAGCAGGTGGCCAGCGGGCGGTTCGGCGTCACCAGCGAGTACCTGGTCAATGCGGATGACCTGCAGATCAAGATGGCCCAGGGAGCCAAGCCTGGCGAGGGCGGCCAGCTGCCCGGCAACAAGGTGTACCCGTGGATCGCCAAGACCCGGTACTCCACGCCGGGGGTGGGCCTGATCTCGCCGCCTCCGCACCACGACATTTACTCCATCGAAGACCTGGCCCAGCTGATCCACGACCTGAAGAACGCCAACCCGGCGGCGCGGGTGCACGTCAAGCTGGTCTCCGAGGTCGGTGTGGGTACCGTGGCGGCCGGGGTGTCCAAGGCGCACGCCGACGTGGTCCTGATCAGCGGCCACGACGGCGGTACCGGCGCCGCCCCGCAGACCTCGCTGAAACACGCGGGCGCGCCCTGGGAGCTCGGCCTGGCCGAAACCCAGCAGACGCTGCTCCGCAACAAGCTGCGGGACCGGATCGTGGTGCAGGTCGACGGGCAGCTCAAGACGGGCCGGGACGTGATCATCGCCGCGATGCTCGGCGCGGAGGAGTTCGGCTTCGCCAGCGCCCCGCTGGTCGTGTCGGGCTGCATCATGATGCGGGTCTGCCATCTGGACACCTGCCCGGTCGGCGTGGCGACCCAGAACCCCGAGCTGCGCGCCAAGTTCAGCGGCAAGCCGGAGTTCGTGGTGAACTTCTTCGAGTTCATCGCCGAGGAGGTCCGCGAGTACCTGGCCACGCTCGGGTTCACCCGGCTGGAGGACATCGTAGGCCGGGCGGACCTGCTCGACGCCGCCCTGGCCGTGGAGCACTGGAAAGCCGCCGGGCTTGACCTGGCTCCCGTCCTGTACCTCCCGCCGCTGCCCGAGGGTGCCGCGCTGAGCTGTGTCAGAAGCCAGGACCACGGGCTGGACAAGGCGCTGGACAACACCCTCATCCAGCTGGCCGAGGGCGCGCTGGCCGATGGCCTGCCGGTCCGGCTCGAGCTGCCGATCAGGAACGTGAACCGGACCGTCGGGACCATGCTCGGTTACGAGGTGACCAGGCGCTGGGGCGGCGAAGGGCTGCCCGAGGACACCATCGACATCTCCTTCCGCGGCTCGGCCGGCCAGTCGTTCGGCGCCTTCGTGCCGCGCGGCATCACGCTGCGGCTCACCGGCGACGCGAACGACTACGTCGGCAAGGGCCTGTCCGGCGGCCGGATAATCGTCCGGCCCCCGGACCAGGGCGCCTTTATTGCCGAGGAGCAGGTCATCGCGGGCAACGTGATCGGTTATGGCGCTACTGCCGGCGAGATCTTCCTGCGGGGCATCGTGGGCGAGCGGTTCTGCGTGCGGAACTCCGGGGCGCTGGCCGTGGCCGAGGGCACCGGCGACCATGGCTGTGAGTACATGACCGGCGGCCGCGCAGTCATCCTGGGGCCGGTCGGCCGGAACTTCGCGGCCGGCATGTCCGGCGGCATCGCCTATGTGCTGGATCTGTCCCGGCAGCGGGTCAACACCGAGATGGTCGATCTGGACCCGGCCGACGGCGAAGAGGACGCGAAGTTCCTGCGCGAGGTGGTCGAGCGCCACTACGCCGAGACCGGCTCGGCCGTAGCGGCCCGGCTGCTGGCCGACTGGGATCCCGCCCGGTTCACCAAGGTCATGCCGAAGGACTACAAGCGAGTGCTGTCCGCGGCCTCGGCCGCCGAGCGCGAGGGCCGCGATGTCAACGAGGCCGTCATGGCCGCGTCACACGGGTAAGGGGGCGAACATGGCTGATCCAAAGGGCTTTATGACTACGGCGCGCGAGATTCCCGTCCGGCGTCCGGTGGACCTGCGGCTGCGGGACTGGCGCGAGGTTTATGAGCCGTTCGGCGCCGCCCGGCTGGAGCGCCAGGCGGGGCGGTGCATGGATTGCGGCATCCCGTTCTGCCATAACGGCTGCCCGCTGGGCAACCTGATCCCCGAATGGAACGACCTGGTCTGGCGGCACGACTGGCAGGAGGCCTCCGACCGGCTGCACGCCACCAACAACTTCCCTGAGTTCACCGGGCGGCTTTGCCCAGCGCCGTGCGAAGCCGCCTGTGTGCTCGGGATCAACTCCGACCCCGTCACCATCAAGCAGGTCGAGGTGGAGATCATCGACCGGGCCTTCGCTGAAGGCTGGGTCGTGCCGATGCCGCCAACGGAGCGGACCGGCCGCAGCGTCGCGGTGATCGGGTCCGGGCCGGCCGGGCTAGCCGCCGCCCAGCAGCTGACCAGGGCCGGTCACGCGGTGACCGTGTTCGAGCGGGACGAAGCGCCGGGCGGCCTGCTGCGCTACGGCATCCCCGAGTTCAAGATGGAGAAGCGGCACCTGGACCGGCGGCTGGAGCAGATGCGGTCCGAGGGCACCGAGTTCCGCTGCGGGATCGAGGCCGGCACCGCAATCAGCGCGGACGAGCTGCGCGCCTCCTTCGACGCGATCGTGCTGGCCGGCGGGGCCCGGGTGCCGCGTGATCTGCCGCTACCCGGCCGGCCGCTGGACGGCATCCACCAGGCCATGGAGTTCCTGCCGCCGGCCAACCGGGCCGTGGCCGCCAGCCTCGGGACCGGGTCGGTCCCGGAGGACCCGCCGATCTGCGCTCGCGGGCGGCACGTGATCATCATCGGCGGCGGCGACACCGGGGCAGACTGCCTGGGCACCGCGCACCGGCAGGGCGCGGCGTCCGTGACGCAGCTGGAGATCCTGCCCCGGCCGCCGGAGAGCAGGCCCGACCACCAGCCGTGGCCCACCTACCCGATGATCTACCGGGTCTCCAGTGCGCACGAGGAGGGTGGCGAGCGCAGCTACGCCGTATCCACGCTGGAATTCCTGGGCGACTCCGACGGGCGGGTACGGGCCTTGCGGCTGGCCGATGCCGACAGCTTCAACCCGGTTCCGGGCACCGAGCGTGACCTGCCCAGCGACCTGGTCCTGCTGGCCATGGGTTTCACCGGCGCCGAACGGCCTGGGCTGCTCGATGGCCTCGGAGTCGATTACGACCAGCGCGGCAACGTGGCCCGGGACAACGAGTACGCCACCTCGGTGCCGGGCGTGTTCGCCGCGGGTGACATGGGTCGCGGTCAGTCGCTGATCGTCTGGGCGATCGCCGAGGGCCGCAGCGCGGCCGCGGCCGTGGACCGGTACCTGTCCGGCGACGGCGAGTCAGCCGGGCTGCCCGCTCCGATCCTGCCGACGGCGCGACCGCTGGTCTGAAACCCTGCCGCCTGGATCTGCTGGTCTGGACCTCCGCGTGCGAAGGGCCGGTCTGGGTGCGGAAAGACCCGCTGGGAACCTGCTGGGGCACATACCCTGAGAACCAAAAGGTGCTTCACTAACTCATCTGGGTCGAAGGGGCGGAGGCGGCGGCAATGGGAGCATGTCCGCATAATCGCGGCTCAGTCAGCGATGGTGTGTGCGAAATCTGCGGCACGCGAGTTGACGAGCAAGTGCGCCCCGAGCATGCCAGGCCATTCGCCCCACTGAACCAGCCGCGCGAGCCGGCCAGGCCGGAGCCGCGGCGGGACCCGCTGGCTTTGCTGTTCGGGCCGGAGCCGCGGAGCACGCGGCGCCCTGAGCCCACTGAAGGCCCGGCTCGGCATGGGCGCGCCCCGCGGCCGCCGCTCGACCTGTCCGCCACTACCCCGGACCTCTACCGGATCTCGCCGCCGACGCGGCCCGAGCGAGCGCTCTCGTCCACGCCGCAGCCCGCGCCTGCGTCACCTGCCGCTGCGGTCGCGCCGTCGGCTCCGCCGGACCCGCCCGCGCCGAAGCCAGGCGCTACCGCCTGGTCGGTACTGGTGGCCTGCGACCGCGTCTACTACATGATGCGGCTGGCGGACGAGCGCTTCACCCCCACACTGGAGTTCCCGGCCGACCAGTCCGAACGGCGGATCCCGCTGGTCGGCGAGGAGATGCGCATCGGGCGCCGCAGTGCGGGGCGCCAGACTGATCCGGAGATCGACCTGGCGGGCCCGCCCGCCGACCCGGGAATCAGCCGGCTGCACGCCAGACTGGTCAGGAAGCCAGACGGAACGTGGGCGCTGGTCGACGCGGGCTCGGCCAACGGAACCCTGCTCAACGGCCAGCACGTCCCGTCCGGGGAACCGGTCGCCTTGCGAGAAGGTGACCGGATGCACTTGGGTGCATGGACCGTGATCGTGCTGCTCCGTGGGTAACAGCCACCCGGTCAGCGCCACGCGCCCCGGCGATTGCTGAACTGGATCGGCGTGCGATCGGCCCGGGCAGGCGGCAGCTATGGGCAAAATAGGAAACGTGGTTGTTCATGGTTGCGATGACGGGGGACTACCATGGCGGGTCGGCAATGACGGCCGCCGTAACCGCAGGAACGGCGCCGGCTACGAGCCGGGCGCCCGGTCGCTGCGATCCGGGCTCAAACCAAGCTGCCGGGTCCTGGCCCGGCCGACCCCTGACAAACGGTGCCGCATTGAGTTGGTGGATATGACGAACGTAATCAGACCCCGGACGCTGACATGACGGCTAGTCCCCTGGATGATGGCCTGATGCATGATGGCACTGCAAGCATCACCTGCTCGTCTTGCGGGCAGTCCGCGGGCGCCGCGGACAGCTTCTGCGAGGCGTGCGGGACCGAGCTGTCCCCGCCGGGCACCGGTACCGAGCAGCCTGGTTTCGTGGCGCAATGCCCGGTCTGCTCTGTCGACCCGTCCGCGACGCCCGGCGCGATCAGCGCGGAGGGATACTGCGAGTCCTGCGGACGCAAGGTGCCCTCCGGCCGGGACCACGTCGAGCTCAACCTCGAGCTGCTCGCCGGGGTGACTGACCGCGGCCTGCGGCACCAGCGCAATGAGGACGCGATGGCCCTGGCCACAGCGGAAGGCCCGGCGGGCCCGTGCGCGATCGCGGTGGTCTGCGACGGTGTCTCGTCCTCGCCGCGGGCGGACGAGGCTTCGCTGACCGGCGCGCAGGCGGCGGTGCGGGTGCTGCTTACCTCGATCCGGCGCGGGGAAGACCCCGAAGAGGCCTCGCTGGCCGCGGTCCGCCAGGCGCACGAGGCCATGGCCGTGCTGGGCACGCCGTCGCAGGCGCCGTCGGCCACGTATATCTCGGCCATCATCAGCGACACCGAGGTCACGGTCTGCTGGCTCGGCGACAGCCGGGCCTACTGGCTGGCTGGCGAACCGGAGGCACGGCGGCTGACCCAGGACGACTCGCTGGCCGAGGAACTGGTCGTGCGGGGGGAAATGAGCGAGGCCGAGGCCATGGCATCCCCGCAGGCACACGTGATCACCCGGTGGCTGGGCGCTGACGTCGCCCGGGCGGTGCCGCACGTGACGAGGTTCGTGCCGCCAGGTCCCGGTGTGGTCCTGATCTGCTCCGACGGCTTGTGGAACTACCAGCCCGACGCGGCGGGCCTGGCCGGGCTCGCGCTGCCGGAGGCCGTCACCGACCCGGCCAGCGCTGCCGAGGCGCTGCTGAAGTTCGCCCTGCAGGCCGGCGGTATGGACAACATCACCGTCGTGCTCGCCCCGTTCCCGCTTGTGCGGCCCGCGCCGTAACCGAGGAGTTCCCTTTGCTGACGCAGGGCAGGCCGCTCTTGACGGTCTGGGTAAAGAAGTAGCGCGGGGGAGGCATCGGTGATGGCGGTATGTCCTGACGGGCATGACTTGGCGACCGGCGATTTCTGCGACGTGTGCGGCCTGCGCATCACGGCTCCCGGGCCTGGAGCATCGGCCGCGGCCGGCCCGCCGCCCGTGCCCGGCTACCAGCCCGGCGCAGGTTATGCCCCGCCATCGGGCTGGACCCCCAGCGTGTCCCCGCGGCCGGGCGCTCCTGCCCGCGCTGAGGCCTGCCCCCGGTGCGGGACGCTGCGGATCGGCCGGTTCTGTGAGGCCTGCGGTTTCAACTTCGCCGCGGCCAGCGGCCGCCATGCCGGCCTCGGGTCCGCCAGCCCAGGTCCGGTTAGCCCAGGTCCGGCCTGCCGTGCCCCGTCGGCCGGGCCCCGGGCGGTCGCCCCCGCCCCCGCCGCCGGCGCCGGCGCGATGGAGACGTTCCCGTACCCGCTGGCCACCTGGATCGTGGTGGTGGGCGCGGACCGGGCTTACTACGACCAGGTCCAGGCGGTTACCGGACCGGAGGGAGCCGTCGTAGAGTTCCCGGCTTTTTGCGCCGACCGCAGTTTCCAGCTCGTTGGCAGCCAGATGCGGATCGGCCGGCGCAGCGTGACCCGCGGCCTGGCGCCAGAGATCGACCTGACCGGACCGCCCGCTGACCCCGGGATCAGCCGCCTGCATGCGGTGCTGGTCGCCGCGCCGGACGGAAACTGGGCCGTACTCGATCCTGGTTCGGCCAACGGCACCCTCGTCAACGGGACCGACATAACGATCGGGGAGCACGTACCCCTGCATGACGGCGACCGGATCAATCTGGGCGCCTGGACCGCGATTAACGTTCATCGTGGTTAGCGGCATAGTGGGCAGAGAACATGGTAGTGAAAGACCACATGATGAGCGCAGCGCCGCTGAGGTCAAAAATTCCTCGTCAGGTAGGGCATCGTCTTAGAACAGCAGACGTCCTAGGCACTAACGTATGCACATGATCACCAACCCGTCGTCGCGGGACCACGCCGAGGTGGACCTCGGACCAGCCGCCGGTGTGAGCGACAAGGGCTTGCGGCACCAGCGCAACGAGGACGCGATGGTCCTGTCCGCGGAGCAGGCACCGGACGGGCCCGCCGTTGTGGCCGTAGTGTGCGATGGCGTCTCCTCCTCGGCGCGGCCTGACGAGGCATCCCAGGCGGCGGCGGAGGCTGCGCTGCCGGTCCTGGTGGATGCGGTACGGGCGGGCGGCGATCTGGCCGCGGCCTCGCTGGCATCGGTCGCTGCGGCGCGGCGGTCCATAGCGGACCTCCAGGGGCCGGGCGGCGATACGTCGGCCACGACGTTCGTTTCTGTGGTGGCCAGCGGATACGAGGTGACATTGTGCTGGCTCGGGGACAGCCGGGCCTACTGGCTGGCCGAGCCCGTCGCCGAGTCCACTCTGATCACCCTGGACGATTCGGTCGCGGGCGGCATGGTGGCGGCCGGCCTGGCTAACGAGGCCGCGGCGATGGCCTCGCCGCACGCGCATGTGCTTACCCGCTGGCTCGGCGGAGACGCCGCCGACCTGGCCGATGACCCGGACCGCGCGCCGCACGTCAAGGCGTACACGCCGCCTGGCGCCGGGGCCCTGCTGGTGTGTTCCGACGGGCTGTGGAACTACCTGCCCGAGGCGGCCGACCTGGCCGCGCTGGCGCTGCCCAAGGTGTTGACCGACCCGCTCGGTGCGGCCGCTGGCCTGGTCAAGTTCGCCATCGATGCGGGCGGTGCCGACAACATCACCGCCGTCCTGATCCCCTACCTCGGCCCCGAGACGGACTGACCCAGGGCACGTGGCCGCAGACCACATCGGGCTGCTGCGACCTGCCCCCACAGCTGGTAATGCTGGCGGCACCGCCAGGTAGCGAAGGTGGCCGGGAGGTTAACAGCCGTTGACTGGCAGATGACAATCACCTGACTGTTCCTTTGGGAGTCTCGACAGTAACTTCGCTGGTAGAGACGCTATGGGCGTGAGTAACGACGCAATCCTCGTGCTGGTGGTCATAACGGCTCTCGCCTTTGACTTCACCAATGGTTTCCACGACACAGGCAACGCGATGGCCACCTCCATTGCCACCAACGCGCTCCACCCACGGGTCGCCGTGGCCCTTTCAGGGGTACTCAATCTGGTCGGCGCGTTCCTGTCGCTGGCCGTCGCGGCCACGATCGCCAGCGGCCTGGTCGACACCAAGAAGGTCACCCTGACCGTGGTGGCCGCCGGCCTGGCCGGCGGGATCACCTGGAACCTGCTCACCTGGCTCCTGGGAATCCCGTCGAGCTCGTCGCACGCGCTCATTGGCGGAGTGATCGGCGCGACAATCGCGGCCGCGGGCGGCTCAGCGATCGAGTGGAAGGGACTGGTCTCGAAGGTCATCATCCCGGCCGGTCTCTCGCCGATCATCGCCGCCCTCATCGCGGCGACCGGCACCTGGCTGCTGTACCGGATCAGCCGCAGCCTGACCCAGGGCGCCCGGTCCCATGGCTTCCGGATCGGGCAGATCGGCTCGGCCTGCATGGTGTCCCTGGCGCATGGTACGAACGACGCGCAGAAGACGATGGGTGTCATCACGCTGGCCCTGATCGTGAACGGGACGCTGCCCTCTGGAGCCACGGCACCGTTCTGGGTGATCCTGACCTGTGCGCTGGCCATCAGCCTCGGCACCTACCTGGGCGGCTGGCGGGTAATCCGGACCCTGGGCAAGGGGCTAGTGGAAATTGAGTCGCCGCAGGGAATGGCGGCTGAGTCCGCTTCGGCGGCGGTCATCCTGCTGTCCAGCAGCTTCGGCTACTCACTGTCCACCACGCACGTCGCCACCGGGTCGATCATCGGTACCGGGCTCGGCAAGAGGGGCGCCGATGTCCGCTGGAACGTCGCCGGGCGGATGGCCACCGCCTGGTTGTTTACCCTTCCCGCGGCCGCGTTGGTGGGTGCTGGCGCCGAAGGCCTGGCCCGCGCAGTCGGCGGCACAGGCGTCATTCTCGACCTGGCTGTCCTGGCCGCGATCGCGGCCGTGATCTTCTGGAAGTCTCGCGCCAGCAAGGTCGATCACAACAACGTAAACGAAGAGTGGACCGGATCGGTCGCTCCAGCCGAACCCGAGCCCGCCGCAGCGGCCTGAGCGACAGGGAAGCAGAAAATGTCCTGGATTAATCTGTCCGCCATCTGGAAGATCGTCGTCTTCGGCCTCATCGCCGGGGCCGGGCTGCCGGCCCTGTTCGCCTTCGGGCTCCGGGAGCTAGCCTTGCCCGGCGGCGGCCGCACGCAGACCGCCGGTGCAGGCGGTGATTCGGACGAGCGGCTGATTGGCGGCAACCCCGTCGGCATGGTCATCGCCGCGATCTGTTTCCTGATCATCCTGGCCGCCATCGGCTGGGGGATCTACGAGGTCTACCAGATCGGTCACCCCGCCCCAGCCAAGCACTAACCCACGGCCGGCATGCCGGCCTGGCGGTTACCTCATCGAGAGGTTCGAGAACATGCCGTTGCCACCCTTTCTCACCTCGGTCATCTCCTGGCTGCGGGCCGGGTACCCCGAGGGCGTGCCCGATGTGGATTACATCCCGCTCTTCGCCCTGCTGGGCAGCCAGCTGAGCGAGGCCGACGTGAAGGCGATCGCCGTGGAGCTTGAGAACGAGAGCAAGCCGGAATCGGCCGAGGCCATCCGCCGGGCCATCAACACGGTCACCAGCCACCAGGCCAACGAAGCCGACGTGGCCCGGGTCAAGTCGCGGCTGGCCGCAGGCGGCTGGCCCCTGGCCAAGCTTGAGCATTTCGACGGGGCGGACTGGCCCTAACAGCGCCACGACGCCGAACGGAAATCGCGGGCCGCCACAGCGGCCCGCGATTTCTGCATATCCGAGCCCGCCGTACCGGCCCGCTGTGCGCGGATCCAGGCCGCGGTCTACGAGTGCCCCGGGTGGGATTCGAACCCACACTGCACGGTTTTTGAGGCCGCCCTCTCTGCCGGTTGGAGTACCGGGGCAAGGTCCCGCAACAGGGACCGCGCGAGAGACAATCTACCTGCTGGCGGTAGGCTCGTGCGGGTGACCCAGAACCAGTTGCGTGTTGTTATCGCCGAGGACGAAGCCCTGATCCGGCTCGACCTCAAGGAGATGCTAGAGGAAGAGGGCTATTCGGTCGTCGCCGAGGCGGGCGACGGGGAAGCGGCGGTGGAGCACGTCAGCTCGCTCAAGCCGGATCTGGCCATCCTGGACATCAAGATGCCGGTTCTGGATGGGATCTCCGCCGCGGAGCGGATCGCGGCCGAGCGGATCGCCCCCGTGGTCATCTTGACCGCATTCTCCCAGCGGGAACTGGTCGAGCGCGCCCGGGACGCGGGCGCCATGGCCTACCTGGTCAAGCCGTTCACCAAGGCCGACCTGGTGCCCGCCATCGAGATGGCGGTCAGCCGGTTCGCCGAGATCCGCGCTCTGGACACCGAGATCGGCACGCTGCGCGAGCGGCTCGAGGTCCGCAAGCTGCTCGACCGGGCGAAGGGCCTGCTCCAGACCGAGCATGGGCTCACCGAGCCGGAGGCGTTCCGCTGGATCCAGAAGACCTCCATGGACCGCCGCCTCACCATGCGCAAGGTCGCCGAAGCGGTAATCGAGGGCGGCATGCGCGTCCCCGAGGAAACCCCTCAGCCCTAGCGCTCACCCTGGCCCGTTCTTGCCGGGGCTCAGGGGGGAGCCACTAGCGCGCCACGCGGTAGCGGAGGTAGACGACTCTCGAGCTGAAGGTGCGGGTCTCGACGAGTGCGAGATCCACGCGGCGCTCGCGCTGGGCAAAGAACGGGATGCCGCCGCCAACCAGTACCGGGTAGACCCTGGCCCGGTATTCGTCGATCAGATCCAGCGCCGCCGCCTCGGCGGCCAGAGCCGCGCCGCCGATCGCGATGTCGCCCTCCGCCGGCTCGGCTCGCAACCGCTCGATCTCCTCCGCTAGGCCGCTGGAGGCCAGACGGGCATTGCCCCGCACCGCCTGCAGCGTGGTGGAGAACACCACCTTCGGCAGGGCGTTCCAGATCGCGGCCCACTCGAGCATCGAGTCGCCGAGTGATGGATCCTGGTCGGCGGTCTCCCAGTACAGCATCGTCTCATACAGCCGTCGCCCCAGCAGATGGACGCCGACCTGCCGTATCTCGTCGGTGACGAAGCGAAAGACCTCCTCGTCGGGCGCCGTCCAGCCGAAGCCGCCGTCCGGCCCGACGATGTAGCCGTCAAGTGAGAGACCCATTGAATAGGTCACGCTGCGCATCAGGAGTCCTCCTTGGGAACGGGTTCGACCCTGCGGCCGCTGGATGCCGCAGAACTCATCACGGCTCGCCGGACAGGAAACGTCGCCGGTTACAGCACTACCTCACCGGAGGCTCCCTCATGCCCCGGCAGCAACACGCCACTCCTCCACCAGACCGTGACGAACAGGATGAATCAGCTCTGTGACGCACGTGACCTCCGGGCCACCGGTACGTCTCCGCGAAGTGCGGACGCCCGCCAGGACCCGGACATCGCCCGCGAAACCCCGGGACAGCAAGGAACCCGGGGGGCCGTTGGTGCCGTGTCCGCCTTCCCCGGCCGACACGTTGTCTACTTGAACCCCCCGGGTTCGCCGTCACCACGTTAGCGACCCCGTGCCTCGCTGCGCAAAAGACCCCCCCGAGCGGCGGCTGCCAGGACTCAGCTGCCGATTACTCCCTGCTCACGCAAGGGGTCACTGCCGTTGGGGCCGTGCCCGGGCACCTGATCCCGGATCAGGCAGGTCAGCCGGGACGTGCATACCCGCCGGCCGGTGGCGTCGCTGATAACGATGTCATAGGTGGCCAGCGTCCGGCCTCCGTGAGCGAGGGTGGCGACCGCGGTCACGTCGCCCTCGCTCGCGCCGCGATGGTGTGTCGCGCTGATCTCGATGCCGACCACCGCGTGACCCGGCCCCGCATGCAGGGCAGCGGCCAGCGAACCGGCCGTCTCCGCGAGCACGCACGAGGCGCCACCGTGCAGCAGGCCGTACGGCTGGATGTTTCCGGCCACCGGCATCGTCGCCACGACCTCGGTGCCCGATGCCGACATGATCGTGATGCCCATGGTCCGCGCCAGCGTGCCCTCGGCGGTGGTAACCGCTATCACCCTGTCCAGCATCTCCTGGTCCATCGGTTCCTCCACTCGTCCGGCGCCGCGTTCCGTGACACCTCGGTGCTCCGCGACACCCTCAGCGCCTGCGGTAAACGACCCACGTCAAGGGTGTCACGCGGCTGGCCGGGCGCCGGATCCAGGCAGTGGGCAAGCCGCCGGGCATCAGATAGATATCGCCAAAGAAACCTAAACGAGATTTCGTTGAAACCAAATCGAAATCAACGCTTGTCTGCGCGTCTCCCACAAAAAGGAGTTCTTACGTAGTTATTTTGTTGGAAAAGGCGTGACTTCGCTCGTGTTAACGTTCACAACCACAGCTGGTACGTGTTCACGAAGGGAGCGCAGTAGTGCGCAAGTTCGGAAGACAGCGGCGTCTCCGCGGCAAGTCAGCTCTCGGGCTAGCCGCCATCGCGGCTGTCGGCATCGGCGGGTCCCTCGCAGCTACACAGGCGAGCGCCGCGACGACCGCAGCATCCTCGCCATCTGGCGGCGGCCTGTCCATTAGCAAGCAGTACTTCGGCTCCACGGTCGAGCCCTACACCGGCAAGCAGACCGCCGTATTCCGGTACACGCTCAGCAATGCCAAGGGCATGAGCGTGAAGATCCTTACTTACGGCGGGATCCTGCAGCAGATCAACGTGCCGGGTAAGAGCGGCAAGGAAGCCGACGTCATCCTGGGCTTCAAGACGCTCAAGGATTACGTCACCGAGGACAGCCCGCCGGTGACCGCGAACGGCGGCCCGTACTTTGGTGAGCTGATCGGCCGCTACGGAAATCGCATCGCCAAGGGCACCTTCAGCCTGAACCAGCCCGGCCAGGGCAAGGTGACCTACCACGTGCCGATCAACAACAACGGCAACAGCCTGCACGGCGGGCTGGTCGGCTTCGGCAACCACATCTGGGCAGCTAAGGAAGTCTCCGGAAACGGCTTTGTCGGTCTGCAGCTCACGCTCGTCAGCCCGAACGGCGACCAGGGCTACCCGGGCACGCTGAAGGATGTCACCACCTACACCCTGAACAATTCCGACCAACTGGGGATCCACTACAAGGCGACCAACGAGTCGTCGAACCTCAACACGGTCATCAACCTCACCAACCACGCGTACTTCAACCTGGCCGGCGAGGCGTCGCCCGCGGGCTCGGCCTACGGCCAGTACCTGCAGATCAACGCCAACAAGTACACGCCGACCGACTCCACCCAGATCCCGCTCGGCTACAACGTCTCGGTGTTCGGCACGCCGTTCGACTTCACCAGGCCGCACACGATCGGTGGCCGGATCGACAACGTCAGCGCGCCGGACAACGCCCCTTCGCAGTACAACCAGCTGCTCATCGCCCAGGGCTACGACCACAACTGGGTGCTGAACAGGCAGACCGCGGCCACCACCGGCCCCGACGGGCTGAACCTGGCCGCTCGTGCCTGGGATCCCTCCAGCAGCCGCAGCCTCGCGGTCTGGACCGACCAGCCGGGCGTGCAGACTTACACCAGCAACTTCCTGACCGGAACGCTGGTGGGTATCAGCGGTCACACCTACCGCCAGGGCGCGGGCTACACGTTCGAGACCCAGCACTTCCCGAACTCGCCCAACCAGCCCAACTTCCCGTCGACCGAGCTGAAGGCGGGCAAGACCTTCACCTCGACGACCATCTTCGCGTTCTCCTCGTAACACCATCGGCCCTCCGTCCGCCACCCGCGCCACGCGGGTGGCGGACGGAGGCATTTAACCGGGCGGGATGTCGCCGGTGGCCCATAGGATCGACGTGTGGCGACACAAGCAACGCAATCAACGGGGCAGGACCGGCTGCTGCTGCTCGATGGCCATTCGCTGGCGTACCGGGCCTTCTTCGCGCTGCCGATCGAGAACTTCTCCACCACCACGGGACAGCCGACCAATGCGGTCTACGGCTTCACCGCGATGCTCATCAATGTGCTGCGCGACGAGAAGCCCACGCACGTGGTGGTGGCTTTCGACCGGGGCGAGCCGACGTTCCGGCACGAGCAGTACGTCGAGTACAAGGCGAACCGCCGGGAAACCCCGGAGGACTTCCGCAGCCAGCTCAGCCTGATCTTCGAGGTCCTCGACGCGCTCGGCATCCGGCGGCTGTCGGCACCGGGCTACGAGGCCGACGACCTCATCGCCACCCTGGCCACGCAGGGCGCGGCCGAGAACATGGACGTGCTCATTGTCACCGGTGACCGCGACGTCCTGCAGCTGGTCTCGGACCGGGTCACGGTCCTGATGACCCGGCGAGGCATCACCGAGATGACCCGCTTCACTCCCGAGACGGTGACCGAGAAATACGGTCTCACCCCGGCCCAGTACCCCGACTTCGCTGCCCTGCGCGGCGACCCCAGCGACAACCTGCCTGGCATTCCCGGCGTGGGGGAGAAGACGGCGACCAAGTGGATCGCGGAGTTCGGCTCCCTGGCGTCCCTGGTCGACCGGGTGGACGAGGTCAAGGGCAAAGCCGGTGACGCGCTGCGCGAGCACCTGGCCGGCGTGCTGCGTAACCGCCAGCTGACCGCGCTGGTCACCGACCTTCCGGCCGAGACGGTCGGCGCTGTGCCACACGACCTGCTGCCGGTGGCCTGGGACCGGGAGACCATCCACCAGCTGTTCGACACGCTCCAGTTCAAGGTGCTGCGTGAGCGTCTGTACCAGACCCTGCCGCACGGCTTGATCGGCGCGACCGGGACCGACCCCGCCGACCCGCTGAGCGGCCCGGTCGCAGGCCGTCCGGAAAAGGCGGCCTTCGAGGTGGTGGCCGAGGTGCTCGGACCGGATCAGGTCGCGCCCTGGCTGGCCGCCCACCAATCAGCCGAACGAGCCGGGCTCACGCTCGCCGGAACCTGGGGGCGCGGCACGGGTAACGTGACCGGGCTGGCGATAGCAGCCGCGGACGGTCACGGCGCCCACCTGGACCCGGAGCAGCTCACCGAGACCGACGAGCAGGCGCTGGCCGCCTGGCTGGCCGACGCCGCGCATCCCAAGGTGCTGCACGACGCCAAGGGCCCGATGCACGCGCTGGCCGCCCGCGGCCTGCCGCTGGCCGGCTTGTCCTGCGACACGGCGCTGGCCGCCTACCTGGCCCTGCCCGGCCAGCGCACCTTCGACTTGGCCGATCTGGCCCTGCGTTACCTGGGTAAGGAGCTGTCCGAGGAGTCCAACGACGGCCAGCTCACGCTGGACGGCTCCGGCGAGCGAGACGCCGCGGTCGGCCTGGTACTGCACGCCCAGGCCACGCTCGAGCTGGCCGGCGCCCTGGAGAAGGACCTGGACCGGCGCGAGTCGGTCGCACTGCTGCGCGAGCTCGAGCTGCCGCTGGTGTCCGTGCTGGCCGCGATGGAGCGCACCGGGATTGCCGCCGACTCCGAGCACTTCGCGGCCATGTCGTCCATGCTGCACGGCGAGGCCAAGGCAGCCGAGCAGGCCGCGTACGCCGTCGCCGGGCACGAGTTCAATCTCGGCTCGCCCAAGCAGCTGCAGGAGCTGCTGTTCAACGAGCTCGGCCTGCCCAAGACCAAGCGGATCAAGACCGGTTACACCACCGACTCCGAGGCGCTGACCAGCCTGCTCGCGCAGACCGAGCACCCGGTGCTCGAGCACCTGCTGCGCCACCGGGACGTCGCCAAGCTGATGTCGATCGTGGACTCGCTGATCCCGATGGCCGGCGAGGACGGCCGGATCCACACCACCTTCAACCAGACCGTGGCCGCGACCGGGCGGCTGTCCTCCACCGACCCGAACCTGCAGAACATCCCGATCCGCAGCGAGCTCGGCCGTCAGATCCGGCTGGGCTTCGTGGTCGGCGAGGGCTTTGAAACCCTGATGTCGGCGGACTACAGCCAGATCGAGCTGCGGATCATGGCCCATCTGTCCGAGGACCAGGCCCTGATCGCGGCGTTCGAGTCCGGGCATGACTTCCACGCGGCCACCGCCTCCCGGGTCTTCGGGGTCCCGCCCGAGGAGGTGGGGCCCGAGCAGCGGGCCAAGATCAAGGCCATGAACTACGGCCTGGCCTACGGGCTGTCAGCGTTCGGCCTGTCCAACCAGCTGCGCACGACGCCGGACGAGGCCCGCGGGCTGATGGACGACTACTTCAAGGAGTTCGGCGGCGTGCGGGACTACCTGCAGGAGGTGGTCGCGCGGGCCCGCATGGATGGATATACCGCGACCATGATGGGGCGGCGACGGTACCTGCCCGACCTGACCTCGGATAACCGGCAGCGCCGGGAGATGGCCGAAAGGATGGCGCTGAACGCCCCGATTCAGGGGTCGGCCGCGGACGTCATCAAGGTAGCCATGCTGGCGGTGGATAGTGCGCTGGCCGCCGCCGGCCTGCGTTCCCGGATGCTGCTCCAGGTACACGACGAGCTCATCGTCGAGGTCGGCCCGGGCGAGCTCGAGGCTGCCCGCGAACTGGTCTGCACCGCGATGGCGGGCGCTGCCTCGCTGCGGGTCCCGCTGGACGTCTCGGTCGGCACCGGGCGAAGCTGGGCCGAAGCGGCGCACTGAATAATCCGGGGGGCCCTACCGCCCGGGGGACGACCCCCTGGGCCCCGCACGGGGGGTCCTGCCCGGCCCCCGTACCCCCTGGGCCCTGACACGGGGGTTACTCTCTGTCCCGTACCCGGTGTGGGCGGCCGGCCTGGTTGGGGCTGCGGGGCCTGTAATAACGGCTCTGTGACCCCCGGGGGAGCAGACCGTGGCCGTATTGTGGCCAGTCTCAATTGACCCTGGTGGTTTACTCTCATATTCTGAACGCTGCGCCGTGTCCTCGTGCGTTCCGTCTTGGCCATGTGACATCACGTCATGTGACTGGACTGGCGGCCGCCGGGCGTGCCGTTGTCGGCCCATGCTGGTTCCGGTAAGTCCTGCGAATCCTGGTCATCCTGGGGTGCACGGTTTGCGGCGTGCCCATAACTTTCCCTGTCCGCATCCGGAGCCTATCCACACATGACGAGCACCACGCAAGCCAACTCGACCCCTAAGGTCGCGGTCAACGACATCGGGTCCGAGGAGGCATTCCTCGCCGCGATCGACGAGACCATCAAGTATTTCAACGATGGCGACATCGTCGAAGGAACAGTCGTCAAGGTCGACCGAGACGAGGTCTTGCTCGATATCGGCTACAAGACAGAGGGCGTGATCCCGTCACGCGAACTGTCAATCAAGCACGATGTAGACCCGCATGAGGTCGTCAAGACCGGCGAGCACATCGAGGCCCTTGTCCTGCAGAAGGAGGATAAGGAAGGCCGCCTGATCCTGTCCAAGAAGCGGGCTCAGTACGAGCGCGCCTGGGGCACGATCGAGAAGATCAAGGACGAGGACGGCGTGGTCACCGGCACGGTGATCGAAGTCGTCAAGGGCGGCCTGATCCTGGACATCGGGCTCCGCGGCTTCCTGCCCGCCTCGCTGGTGGAGATGCGGCGCGTCCGTGATCTCCAGCCGTACGTGGGCAAGGAGATCGAAGCCAAGATCATCGAGCTGGACAAGAACCGCAACAACGTGGTCCTGTCCCGCCGGGCCTGGCTCGAGCAGACCCAGTCCGAGGTCCGCCACACCTTCCTGAACACCCTGTCCAAGGGCCAGATCCGCAAGGGCGTGGTGTCCTCGATCGTCAACTTCGGCGCGTTCGTCGACCTGGGCGGCGTGGACGGCCTGGTGCACGTGTCCGAGCTGTCCTGGAAGCACATCGACCACCCGGGCGAGGTTGTCGAGGTCGGCCAGGAGGTCACCGTCGAAGTCCTGGACGTGGACATGGACCGCGAGCGCGTCTCGCTGTCGCTGAAGTCCACCCAGGAGGACCCGTGGCAGCAGTTCGCGCGGACCCACCAGATCGGCCAGGTCGTCCCGGGCCGGGTCACCAAGCTGGTCCCGTTCGGCGCGTTCGTCCGGGTCGAGGAGGGCATCGAGGGCCTGGTGCACATCTCCGAGCTGGCCGACCGGCACGTGGAAATTCCCGAGCAGGTTGTCCAGGTGGGCGACGAGATCTTTGTCAAGATCATCGACATCGACCTGGACCGGCGCCGCATCAGCCTGTCGCTCAAGCAGGCCAATGAAGGCACGATTGGCGAGGCCGTCGGCGACGACTTCGACCCGACCCTGTACGGCATGCCGGCGTCCTACGACGAGCAGGGCAACTACGAATACCCGGAGGGCTTCGATCCGGAGACCGGCGAGTGGCTGTCCGGCTACGACAAGCAGCGTGAGGAGTGGGAGCACCAGTACGCCGAGGCACGCGCCCGCTTCGAGGCGCACCGCAAGCAGGTGGAAGAGTCCCGGGCCAAGGCGGACGACGAGGACGTGGCTGTAGCCGAGTCCGGCGACGCCGCCGCCAACGGCGCCCCGCGCGGCCAGCGCAGCGGCGGCCGCTCCGGCTCCCGGCCGTCCGGTCCTGGGCCGGTCACCTCGAGTTCGACCCCGGGCGCTGCGGCCACCGGCACGCTGGCCTCGGACGAGGCCCTGGCAGCCCTCCGCGAGAAGCTCAGCGGCGGCCAGAACTAGTAACCACATACACGAAGGCGGCGCTCACCCCGGTGGGCGCCGCCTTCGCGTTCCCCGCCGGACAGCGAGTCCGGGCCCGCACACTGAGCCCGGCCTGCACACCGGGCCCGGCCGGACAGCATTGCTGGTCTACCAGGTCGGCGCGCCGGGCGGTGCCGCGCCCCAGTAAGCTGCGTGACCGGGTGGCCCGGACCGGCGGTGCCCCCGACGGGAGGTGGTGACCGTGCTGCGGGTCGGGCTGACCGGGGGCATCGGGTCGGGTAAGAGCGAGGTATCCAAGCGGCTGGCCGCACACGGAGCCGTGCTCATCGACGCGGACGTCGCCGCCCGCGCGGTCGTCGTCCCCGGCACACCGGGACTAGCCCAGATCGTGCGGGCCTTCGGCTCAGACGTGCTCGGCCCCGATGGCACGCTGAACCGGGAACGGCTTGGCCAGCTCGTCTTCGCCGACCCGGGACTGCGCACCAGGCTGAACGAGATCGTCCACCCGCTGGTCCGCCGGTGGATGGCCGACGCCGAACGCGCCGCCGTCCAGGCGACTCCGCCCCCAGGCCCGATCGTCGTGCACGACGTCCCCCTCCTGGCGGAAAGCCGCGGCAAGGACGGCTTCGACCAGGTCATCGTCGTTGACGCCGCCCCCGACGCCCAGATCGAGCGGCTGGTCAGCGTGCGCGGCATGACGCCCGAGGCCGCCCGGGCCCGGATGGCAGCCCAGACCACCCGTGAGCAGCGCCTGGCCATCGCCGACATCGTGATCGACAACTCTGGCACCTTGGCCGACCTGGACCAGCGCGTCACCCAGGTCTGGACCGCCCTCCAGCAACTCCTGGCCAGTCCTAACCCCGGCCAGTCCTAACCCGGCCAGTCCTAACCCGGCCAGTCCTAACCCGGCCGAGCCTGCCCTAAGCCCGCACCATCCCTCCCACGGCCCCGCCGTCCCTCCCGGGTCCTTGCCCTGCGCCCCACCGACCAGAAACCACGCTGAGACCTAGGCGCCCACGCCGAGCGGAAGCTCGCCAAGCTGGCCACCCCGATGGCTGCTTGACCGGTTATCGTGTCGACTTATCCCCCACTTTGCGGGGGATAAGTCGACACGATAACCGGATTCTCCGAATGTGAGATCGACTGAAGAGATCAGAGATGTCGATGAGGCGAAAGTGACGCACCGGCCCCGTCGGCTCGGCCCGGGCGGCCCCTCAGCCGGCTGCCATGACCGAGCGTGCCCTGCACCCGAGCGTGCCCTGCACCCGAGCGTGCCCTGCACCCGAGCGCGCCCTGCACCCGAGCGCGGCCCTGCACCCGAGCGCGGCCCTGCACCCGAGCGCGGCCCTGCACCCGAGCGCGGCCCCGCGCCGGAGCGGCCCTGCGCCGGAGCGGCCCCTGGGGCAGCCGAAGCCGATGTCGGGCGAGAGCCTGGTCCGGCCGTAGCCTGCGGCCGCACGAGCTCGGACCGAAGGTTCGCAGGTGTGGAGCTTGCCGGATCCCGCCGGAATGTCAGACCCCCGGCTTAGAGTTGAACACTCGGAGGTCTAGGAGGATTCGTGCGTCCGGTTACAGATTTGCAGCGCAGGGTCGCGCCGTTTGAGGTCATCACGGAGATGGTTCCGGCTGGCGACCAGCCGACGGCCATCGCGGCGATCGAGAAGCGCATCCAGAGCGGGGACGAGAACACCGTCCTGCTCGGCGCGACTGGGACCGGCAAGACCGCCTCGGTCGCCTGGATCGCCGAGCGGCTGCAGCGGCCGATGCTCGTCATGCTGCCGAATAAGACGCTCGCCGCCCAGTTCGCCAACGAACTGCGCGAGATGCTGCCCAACAACGCCATCGAATATTTCGTCTCCTATTACGACTATTACCAGCCCGAGGCGTACATCCCGCAGACCGACACCTATATCGAGAAAGACTCCTCGATTAACAACGAAGTCGAGCGGCTGCGGCACTCGGCCACCAATTCGCTGCTGACCCGGCGGGACACTATCGTCGTCTCCTCCGTTTCCTGCATTTACGGCCTGGGCACGCCGCAGGAATACGTGGACAGGATGCTCAAGGTCAAGCTGGGCGACACCGTCGAGCGGGATTCGCTGCTGCGCAAGCTGGTCGGCATGCAGTACGCGCGGAACGACGTGGCCTTCACGCGTGGCACGTTCCGGGTTCGCGGTGACACCATCGAGGTCATCCCGATGTACGAGGAGCTCGCGGTCCGGATCGAGATGTTCGGCGACGAGATCGAGCGTCTGATGACCTTGCACCCGCTCACCGGGGAAGTGATCAGCGAGGACCAGGAGCTGTACATCTTCCCGGCCTCGCACTATGTGGCCGGCCCGGAGCGCATGGAGCGCGCCATTAACGGCATCGAAGCCGAGCTGGCGGAGCGGCTTGCCGAGCTGGACAACCAGGGCAAGCTGCTGGAGGCGCAGCGGCTGCGCATGCGCACCACCTACGACATCGAGATGATGCGCCAGGTCGGCAGCTGCTCTGGTATCGAGAACTACTCGCGCCACATCGACGGCCGCGAGGCCGGCAGCCCGCCCAACACCCTGATCGACTACTTCCCCGAGGACTTCCTGCTGGTCATCGACGAGTCTCACGTCACCGTCCCGCAGATCGGCGCCATGTACGAGGGCGACGTGTCCCGTAAGCGGATGCTGGTCGACCACGGCTTCCGGCTACCCAGCGCGATTGATAACCGGCCGCTGACCTGGGACGAGTTCCTGGACAGGATCGGCCAGACCATCTACCTGTCGGCCACCCCCGGGCCGTACGAGCTGCAGCGCGTCGCCGGCGACGTAGTCGAGCAGGTGATCCGGCCGACCGGGCTGATCGACCCCGAGGTCATCATCAAGCCGACCAAGGGCCAGATCGATGACCTGCTGCACGAGATCAGGGAGCGGGCCGAGCGCGACGAGCGGGTGCTGGTCACCACGCTGACCAAGAGGATGTCCGAGGACCTGACCGACTACCTGCTGGAGAACGGGGTACGCGCCCGATACCTGCACAGCGAGGTCGACACCCTGCGGCGGGTGGAGCTGCTGCGTGAGCTGCGGGTAGGCGAGTACGACGTGCTGGTCGGGATCAACCTGCTCCGCGAGGGCCTGGACCTGCCCGAAGTGTCGCTGGTCGCCATCCTGGACGCGGACAAGGAAGGCTTCCTGCGCTCGGGTACGTCGCTGATCCAGACGATCGGCCGCGCGGCCAGGAACGTCTCCGGCCAGGTCCACATGTACGCCGACTCGATGACCCCGTCCATGCAGCGTGCCATCGACGAGACCACCCGGCGCCGGGAAAAGCAGGTCGCCTACAACGAGGCGCATGGCATCAACCCACAGCCCCTGCGCAAGAAGATCGCCGACATCCTGGACCAGATTGTCCGCGAGGATGCCGACACTGAGCAGCTGATCGGCGGCGGTGGCCGGCAGCAGTCCCGCGGCAAGGCGCCGGTCCCCGGTCTGTCCTCCCGGGCCCGGGCAGCGGCCGGGCGGGTCGCGGCCGCCGGCGGGCCGGGGGCGCAGCCGCAGGAGGCCAGCGCCGCTCGCGCCGAGCTCGTCGGCCTGATCAGCGAGCTCACCGAGCAGATGCACACCGCAGCGGCTGAGCTCCAGTTCGAGGTGGCCGCCCGGTTGCGTGACGAGATCCGGGAGCTCAAGTCCGAACTGCGCGGCATGCACGCCGCCGGCGTCTGATCCCAAGGCCAGACCGCAGCGAACTGGACACACCCCAGCCTGTGAGGCTGGCCCGCAGGGGCTGGGGTTTGTATGGCCGCAGGTTCGTGCGGTCCGGCCACGCACAGGCTGGCGGAGCGCGCCGCCTTCCCGGCCCAAGCCAGACGCCGGTCAGCTGATCGGGGCAATCTGGTGCCGTCGCGAATGCCGCTATAACACCAGGACATTATTATTTAATATGCCTGCGAATGCGGCCGCTAAATCCCTTTAATCGTTATTTCCGGGCACGGTATAGTGCGTGACGGGACGGGGCCAGTGCGATCCGGAAGGTAATACCGATGCCGTGGGTAGTGCGCGACATTGTCGACGACGTTAACAAGGTGGTGACCCGGCGCTGGCAGGGTCTGGACCCGATGCTGCCCGACCAGGCCCGGCTTCCCGAAGGCTGCATGCCGCCGCTGGTGGTCAGCAAGGCGAACGGCCGTCCGGCCGGGATCGCGGTCTGCCGGCACGAACACGTCCCGGATGGCACGCTCAACCAGGCCTGGGGACCCGCACACCGGTATTCCCTGGTGCTGCGACTGCGGGATACGGATACCCGCGCGGCAATGGACGACCTGCTCAAGCAGTGGAGCGAGCACCTAGGCGGGTTGCCCGAGGCCGCCGCGGAGGACACCGCGGCCATGATCAGCTGGCCGTCCCGCGACGTGACCGGAATTAACCCCCTGCTCTGGCATGGGATGCAGGCGCGGACGGTGATCGCCGTCCGGCCCGCCGGGCGGCCAGCCCTCACCGGTCTGGCGGTCACTCCGCCCGGCCTGGTCATCCGCGAACCGGGACCCGGCGACCTGGACGCGGTGACCGGACTCGAGATGGGCACCATCCGCTACGACGCGCTCTTTGGCACCGCTTTCGTCCGCCCGGCCACCGAGGCGCTGGTCCGCGCGGACACCGAGACCGCGCTGGCCGCCCGGCCGGCCTGGATCTGGCTCGCCGAGCAGGACGGGCAGCCAGCCGGCCTGGTCCACGTGCAGCCGCCAGAGGAGTCGGGCTGGATTGCTTCGATGGCGCGGCCGGGGGTGACCGTGTATCTGCAGACCATGTTCGTGCGGCCTGACGTGCGCGGCGCCGGGCTCGGCGCGGCCCTGATCCGGCGGGTACATGACGATCTCGACGCTCGCGGCGTGCACACCACGCTGCTGCACTACGCGCAGCTGAACCCGCTATCGGCGCCGTTCTGGAACCGGATGGGGTACCGGCCGTTGTGGACCGGCTGGGAGACTCATCCAGCCGGTGCGCTGCGCTGAGTCGCGGCCAGGCAGCGAGCGCGGCATGATAGTTCATGAGGCTCGCTGGAATGCTGAGGGTCTCCTCATGGTTGCCTTAAAAAGGAGCCCAGCGAGAAGGTGGCTACCCGAGAGCTAGCCCGCGGGCAACGGGCGCGCGGCGAGGGCAGCCGGCTAGCAATGATACCGGGGGAGGTGTGGAGTGCTAGTCAGCCTAAGCGCGGCTATCGTCGCGGCGCTGTTGTACGGCGTCGCCTCGGTGATGCAGGCGATCGCGGTGCGCGCGGCCAGCCGCAGGCCCGCCGACGTCGCTGCCGGTGGAGTCGGCGGTGTCGACCCCGGTCTCATGGTGCGCATGCTGCATCAGTGGCGCTTTGTGCTCAGCATCGGCCTGGACGCGCTCGGTTTCGTCGCACAGCTAATCGCGCTGCAGAAGCTCCCCCTGTTCGCGGTCCAGGCCTTCGTCGCGTCCAACCTCGCGGTCACCGCGGTGGTGGCTTCATGGGTAATCGGGGTCACCCTTTCCTGGCGTGAGTGGGCCGCCGTCCTGGGCGTGGTCGCGGGCGTGGGATTGCTCGGTTCGTCGGCTGGCGCGGAAGGCGCCGCGCACGTAGGCGCCATGTTCAAGCTCGCGCTGATCGTGGCGATCGCGGGCCTGGCCGTGCTCGGCCTGGCCGCCGCCAAGCTGAACGAGCCGTACCGGACCACCGCGCTCGGCATCACCGCAGGCTTCGGGTACGGAGTGCTCAGCATCGCCGCTCGCGTGCTCACCGGCTTCTCCCCGCTCGAACTGGCGCGTGACCCGGCTGCCTACGCGGTCGCCGCGGCCGGCATCATCTCGTTCATGTTCTACGCCACCGCTCTGGAGGGCGGCAGCGTGACCGTCGCCACCGCGGCCGTGGTGCTGGCCGAGACGATCCCGCCGGCGGTCATCGGGGTCATCTTCCTGGGCGACCAGACGCGTCCCGGACTGGCCGTTGTGGCCTGGGCCGGCTTCTTCCTCGCCGTCGCCTCGGCCGTCATGCTGGCCAGATTCGGCGAGGCGCACCACACCGAAGACGTCGCCAGAGCCGACGCGGTGGCTCATCGGCAGGCAAATGCCGGGCCGGCCGCCTGCGGCCTGTTATTCTGGTGGCCCGTGGACCTGCAGTTTTTCTTTGCCCTACTGGACACCACGGGAGCCTCATAGTGGCCGCACCATCACTTCATTCACGGCCTGGCCATTCCCGGTCAGTTGAGACCAGGCACCTCTTCGTGACCGGAGGTGTGGCCTCCAGCCTCGGCAAGGGGCTGACCGCCTCCAGCCTCGGCAGGCTGCTGAAGCTCCGCGGCCTGCGGGTCACGATGCAGAAGCTCGATCCCTACCTCAACGTCGATCCGGGCACCATGAACCCTTTCCAGCACGGCGAGGTGTTCGTGACCGATGACGGGACCGAGACGGACCTGGACGTCGGCCACTACGAACGTTTCCTCGACACCAACCTGAAGGGCGAGGGGAACGTCACCACCGGCCAGATCTACTCCACGGTGATCGCGAACGAGCGCCGCGGCGCCTACCTGGGCGACACCGTCCAGGTCATCCCGCACATCACCAACGAGATCAAGGCCCGCATCCTGCAGATGGGCGGCGACGATGTCGACGTCGTCATCACCGAGGTTGGCGGGACCGTCGGTGACATCGAGTCACAGCCGTTCCTGGAGGCCATCCGCCAGATCAGGCATGAGATCGGCCGGGATCGCTGTTTCTTCCTGCACGTCAGCCTCCTGCCCTACATCGGGCCATCGGGTGAGCTCAAGACCAAGCCGACGCAGCACTCGGTGGCCGCGCTGCGCAGCATCGGCATCCAGCCGGACGCCATCGTGGCGCGGTCGGACCGGTCCATCAGCGATGGACTCAAGCGCAAGATCAGCCTGATGTGCGACGTGGACGAGGAGGCCGTGGTCTCCGCGCCAGACGCGCCGTCGATCTACGACATCCCCAAGGTGCTGCACGCCGAGGGGCTGGATGCCTACGTCGTGCGCCGGCTCGGGCTGCCGTTCCGTGACGTCGACTGGAGCGAGTGGGACGAACTTCTGCGCCGGGTCCACCGGCCCGCCCACAGCATCACCATCGCACTGGTCGGGAAGTATGTCGACCTGCCCGACGCTTACCTGTCGCCGGCCGAGGCTCTGAAGGCGGGTGGCTTCGCCAACGACGCCCAGGTGAACATCCGCTGGGTGATCAGCGACGCCTGCGAGGACCCGGAGGGGGCCGCGGCCGAGCTCGAGGGCGTGGACGGGGTGCTGATCCCCGGTGGATTCGGCGTCCGCGGCATCGAGGGGAAGATCGGCGCGATCAGGTACGCGCGCGAACATGGCATCCCGATCCTGGGTTTGTGCCTGGGCCTGCAGTGCATGGTTATCGAGGTGGCCCGCGATCTGGCCGGCCTGCCCGAAGCGGACAGCTCCGAGTTCAACCCGGACACGCCTAACCCGGTGATCGCGACCATGGCCGACCAGGAAGACGTGGTGGCGGGGGAGCGGGACATGGGCGGCACCATGCGCCTGGGCCTGTATCCAGCCGTGCTCCAGCCGGGAACCCGGGTCGAGGAAATGTACGGCCAGGAGGTGGTCGAGGAGCGGCACCGGCACCGCTACGAGGTCAACAACGCCTACCGAGCTACCCTCGAGGCGGCCGGGCTGGTCTTCTCCGGGCTTTCGCCGGACGGGCACCTGGTCGAGTTCGCCGAGCTGGCCGATCACCCGTTCTTCGTGGGTACCCAGGCACACCCGGAGTTCCTGTCCCGCCCGACCCGGCCGCATCCGCTGTTCGGTGGGCTGATCGCGGCGGCGCTGGCGCGGTCCAAGGCCGCCAGCACCCCGACCGGTGCCCGCGCGGTGGCCTCCGCGTGAGCGGGGGGCAGGGCGACAGCGAGCCGCAGGGGGACATGACGATAGCGGACTCCAAAGCGCACTGGCCTGTCGTCTCGTCGGCGGAGCTGATCCGTAGCCGGCTGGTGGCCATACGGAGCGACAAGGTCCTGATGCCCGACGGCAAAGTAGCCGAACGGGATGTGGTTACCCATCCTGGCGCGGTGGCAGTGCTCGCTCTTGACGCCTCGGAGCGGGTTTTGCTGATCCGGCAATACCGGCACCCGGTAGGGCGGCTGCTGTGGGAGATCCCGGCGGGCCTGCGTGATGTCGCCGGAGAGCCGCCATGGCAGACCGCCCAGCGGGAACTGCTCGAGGAGGCGGGGTACCGGGCGCGGGACTGGCGCGTGCTTGCCGACTTCTTTTCCTCGCCCGGCTTCAGCACCGAGCGGCTGCACGTCTTCCTCGCCCGTGACCTGGAAGAGGTGCCTGAGGACGAGCGTGACTTCGTGCCCGAGGCCGAGGAGGCCTCGCTTGTGCTGGGGTGGCTGCCGCTGGACGAGGCGATGGGAAAGATCTTCGCCGGCGAGCTGCACAACGGGCCCGCCATCATCGCGATCTTGGCCGGATATGCTGCCAGATCGCAGGGGTTTGACCGGCTTCGCCCGGCCGATGCACCAGAAGAGCAATGACGCTCTTGAGTCTGGAAGGACCACAATGAAAGTTGGAATTCCCCGGGAAATAAAGAACCACGAGTACCGGGTAGCCATCACGCCTGCCGGCGTCCACGAACTCGTCCGCGGTGGCCACGAAGTGGTCATCGAGGCCGGGGCCGGGGTCGGTTCCTCCCTACCGGACGAGGACTTCACCACGGCCGGCGCGAAGATCCTGCCCACCGCGGACGACGTGTGGGGCGAAGGTGATCTGATCCTCAAGGTCAAGGAGCCGATCGCGGAGGAGTACCACCGCATGCGGTCCGGCCAGGTCCTGTTCACCTATCTGCACCTAGCCGCGTCCAAGGCCTGCACGGACGCGCTGCTGAACTCCGGAATCACCTCGATCGCGTATGAGACGGTCCAGCTAACGGATCGTTCGCTGCCGCTGCTCGCGCCCATGTCCGAAGTCGCCGGGCGGATGGCGCCGCAGGTCGGCGCGCACCACCTGCAGCGCGACGGCGGCGGCCGCGGGGTACTGATGGGCGGTGTGTCCGGCGTATACGCGGCCAAGGTGGTGGTGCTGGGAGCCGGGGTCTCCGGGATGAACGCGGCCGCGATCGCTCTCGGCATGCAGGCCGAGGTGCTGCTGGTGGACAAGAACGTCGCCCGCCTGCGGCAGGCCGACGCCATCTACCAGGGGCACTGCCAGACGGTGGCATCCAACACCTACGAGATCGAGCGGGCCGTCATCGACGCCGACCTGGTCATCGGTGCGGTGCTGGTGCCAGGGGCCAAGGCGCCCAAGCTGGTCACCGACGACCTGGTGGCCCGGATGAAGCCCGGTGCGGTCCTTGTCGACATCGCGATCGACCAGGGCGGCTGCTTCGAGGGGTCCCGGCCCACGACGCACGCCGACCCGACGTACCGGGTGCACGACGCGCTGTTCTACTGCGTGGCCAACATGCCCGGCGCGGTGCCGCACACCTCCACCTACGCGCTGACCAACGTCACGCTGCCGTACGTGGTGGAGATGGCCAACCTGGGCTGGCGCGACGCGCTCCGCGCCGATCCTGCCCTCGCCCTCGGGCTGTCCACCCACACGGGCCAGCTCACCTGCGAGCCGGTCGCCGAGGCGCATTCGCTGGCCTACACCCCGGCCGCTGAGGTCCTGCGCTGAGCCGGTGAGCAAGTCGCTAGCCGAAGCGGTCCGCGACTACCTGCAGTACCTGGTCGTGGAGCGCGGTCTGGCGCGCAGCACCGTCGAGTCGTACCGGCGCGACCTGCGCCGGTATGACGAGGTGCTGGCCGACCGGGGCAAGACCACGCTGGCCGAGGTCACACCCGCCGACGTGGCCGAGTTCCTGGCCTCGCTCCGCGAGGGCGACGGCGGGCACGCCGCGCTGGCCGTCAGCTCGGCCGCGCGGGCGGTGATAGCGGTCCGTGGCCTGCACGCGTTCGCGGTAACCCAGGGCCTGGCCGAGACCGACCCAGCCCACCAGGTGCCGCCGCCAGCACCACCGAGGCGGCTGCCCAAGGCGATCACGCTGGACGAGGTCGAGCGGCTGCTCGCGATGGCGGGCCCCGGACCAGACGACATGTCCGCCGGGGCGCGCCCGCTCCGCGACCGGGCGCTGCTGGAGTTCCTCTACGGGACCGGTGCGCGGATCTCGGAGGTCATCGGGCTCGACGTGGATGAGCTGCGGCTGGACGCCGATCCGGTGGTGCGGCTGGTCGGCAAGGGCAGCAAGCACCGGATGGTGCCGGTAGGCAGCTACGCGGTCCGGGCACTGCAGGCGTATCTGGTACGGGCCCGGCCCTCCCTGGCCGCGGCCGCGGCGCGGCACGCCAGCCCGGCGGTGTTCCTGAACGCGCGCGGCGGCCGCCTCACCCGGCAGGGCGCCTGGGGTGTGCTGCACGCAGCGGCCGGCCGCGCGGGCCTGCCTGAGGTGTCCCCGCACACACTGCGGCACTCGTTCGCCACACACATGCTGGACGGCGGCGCCGACATCCGCGTGGTACAGGAACTTCTCGGCCACGCCTCGGTGACCACCACGCAGGTCTACACCCTGATCACGGTGGACCGCCTCCGGGAGGTCTATGCGTCCTCCCACCCCCGTGCGCTCGCCTAGCTTTCACACCCTGGCCACGAGCTCGGTGAGGGTCGAGCCCAGCGGCGCGTCCAGGGTCGCGCTGGCCAGGGGATCACCACGGGTCTCGCCCTGGTTGACGATCACGATCGGCAGTTCCAGCTGCGCGGCGTGCCGGACATACCGCAGGCCGGACATGACGGTGAGCGAGGAGCCCAGGACGACCAGCGCCCGGGATCGCTCCACCAGCGCGTAGCAGGCTCGCGTCCGCCACGCGGGCACGTTCTCGCCGAAAAACACCACATCGGGCTTGAGCACACCCCTGCAGGCGGCGCAATCGGCGACCTGGAAGGACTCGGTGACCTGCGGGTCCAGGACCACGTCGCCGTCCGGGTTGATCTGCGCCGATTCTGCCGCCCAGCCTGGGTTGGCGGCGTCCAGGCGCTGGTCGAGCTCGGCCCGCGGCGTTCGCTGCCCGCAGGACAGGCACAGCACCCGGTGCAGGCTGCCGTGCAGCTCGGTCACCCCGGTCGCCCCCGCGGCCTGGTGCAGGCCGTCCACATTCTGGGTGATGATCCCGGCCAGCAGCCCGCGCCGGCTCAGCTCGGCCACGGCCAGGTGGCCGGCGTTCGCCTCGGCCCGGGCGATGTGCCGCCAGCCGAGGTAGCTGCGAGCCCAGTACCGGCGCCTGGCCTCCGCGCTCCCGATAAAGGTCTGGTAGGTCATCGGGGTGGCCCGCCGGGCCAGCCCGGTCGGGCCGCGGTAGTCCGGGATGCCCGATTCGGTGGACAGCCCGGCGCCACTCACGATGAGCGTGCCGCCAGCCGCGACCAGCTGGACCAGCATCCCGAACGACCCGGTTGTCCTGGTTCCGGTCAGCTGGCCCACGTTTCCATGGTGCCTCATGCTGCCGGGTGCACCTTACAGTGCGGCCGCCCGGATGGCCTGGGACACTGCTGCCGCGGCTTCCCGCTCGAACAGGATCGTGTAGTGATTGACGTCGGGAATGACCTGAGGCCGCAGCTGGGGAACGCGCTCGTGCCAGGTCGCGACGAGCTCCGGCGGCAGCAGCGGTGGCGGCTGGCCGAACATCCCGGACGGCGCGATGAGCAGCGGCGTGGGCCGGTTCAGACGGCCGAGCGCGTCGGCGACTACCTTTTCCGCCAGCGCGTCACGGCCATCGGCCTGGACTGCCTCGGCGACGGCCCGGGGCCGCAGCTGCCCGGGCTCGCCGTCCAGGTCGTACCGGACATACGCCTCGACGTCGGGGGTCCAGTGGCCGGTCAGCGCCGGATGCGCCTTCCAGAAGTCCAGGTAGGCCTCGGTAGTGGGGAACGTCTGGCCGAGCCGGGTTATCGCCGGGCCCAGGGTCGCCTCGAGCGTGGCGTCCAGGTCCGCCCCCTCGGGCACCGGGAGCGGCAGGCCGCCGTCCACCAGCACCAGCCGCCGCACCAGCCGCGGCTGGAGGTCCTGGGCGAGCAGTGCCACGTAGGCACCCATCGAGTGCCCGGCCAGGACCGGCCGTCCGCCGAAGTGGCGCAGCACCGCCGCCACGTCGCGAGCGTGCCGCTCCAGTCCGTAGGGGCCGGGCAGGCCGTTACTGTTACCGCGACCGCGCAGGTCGGGGGCGGCCAGAGTCCAGTCAGGCGGCATGTGGCGCGCCACAGCCTGCCATGACATGGCCGAAGCCGTAATGCCGTGCACGGCAACCGCGACGCGCTTACCAGTACCCCACTGGAGAACGCGCAGCTCCCCGCCGTCCACTGCGATATTTAGCAGCCGGAGTTGCATCTTCACCCTCCACGGCCCCGGCGTTATGACCGGGGCCGCCCATGTATTGAGCCTATTATCCGCTGTCTTGTTCACTGCGCGATGACAAGTCCGCAATAAAGATTCACCGGTAAAACCGTGCCATGCTGGGTTATGGCTAATATGCCAGGTAAAACCAGGCGTGGAGGTGACGGGCACATGTCGGCAGCGCTTAGTTACTCATCGGGAGATTCGCAAACGCCACTGCTGGGCGACACGATCGGCAGCAACTTTGATGCCACCGTGCGAGCATTCGGTGACCGTGAGGCGCTAGTGGACTGCCCGACCGGGCGGCGCTGGACCTATGCCGAGCTCGCGGCCGACGTCGACGCGCTGGCCCTGGGCCTGCTGGAGGCGGGCGTTAGCAAGGGTGACCGGGTTGGCATCTGGGCGCCGAACTGCGCGGAGTGGACGCTCACCCAGTACGCGACGGCCAAGATCGGCGCCATCTTGGTGAACATCAATCCGGCGTACCGCACCAGCGAGCTGCAATACGTGCTCAACCAATCGGGCGCCGCGCTGCTGGTCGCAGCCGAGAAGCTAAAGACATCGGACTACGCGGCGATGATCGCCGAGGTGCGGCCGCAATGCCCACAGCTGGCCAACGTGGTGCTGCTGGGCAGCTCAGAATGGCAGTCGCTGCTGGAGAACGGACGCAACGGCGACCGGGCCGCGCTCGGCCGCATAGAGCTGGACACCGACGATCCCATTAACATCCAGTACACCTCGGGCACGACCGGCTTCCCGAAGGGCGCGACGCTCTCCCACCACAACATCCTCAACAACGGCTTCTTCGTCGGCGAGCTGTGCAACTACAGCGAGGCCGACCGGATCTGCATTCCGGTGCCCTTTTATCACTGCTTCGGCATGGTCATGGGGAACCTCGCCGCCACCACTCACGGTGCGGCCATGGTCATCCCGGCCCCGGTCTTCGACCCGGCGGCGACCCTGCAGGCAACCCAGGACGAGCGGTGCACTTCGCTGTACGGGGTGCCCACGATGTTCATCGCCGAGCTGTCCGTCTCCAACTTCGCCGACTATGAACTGTCCAGCCTGCGCACCGGCATCATGGCCGGGTCGCCGTGCCCGGTCGAGGTGATGAAACAGGTCATCGAGCGGATGGGCATGACCGAGGTCGGGATCTGCTACGGCATGACCGAGACCTCACCGGTCTCCACCCAGACCCGCGCCGACGATTCCCTGGACCGGCGGGTGTCGACCGTCGGCCGGGTCGGACCGCACCTGGAGGTAAAGGTCGTCGACCCCGAGACGGGGCGGACGGTCCCGCGGGGCACGCCGGGCGAGCTCTGCACCCGCGGTTACTCGGTGATGCTCGGCTACTGGGAACAGCCCGACAAGACCGCCGAAGCGGTCGACATGGCGCACTGGATGCACACCGGCGACCTCGCGGTCATGGACCCCGACGGCTACGTGGCCATCACCGGGCGGATCAAGGACATGGTCATCCGTGGCGGCGAGAACGTCTACCCGCGCGAGATCGAGGAATTTCTCTACACCCACCCCGACATCCTGGACGCGCAGGTCATCGGGGTCCCGGACGCCAAGTATGGCGAGGAGCTCATGGTCTGGGTGCGGATGAGGCCCGGGTCCCCGGCGCTGACCCCGGAGGCACTGCGCGAGTTCTGTACCGGGAAACTGGCGCACTACAAGATCCCCCGGTACGTCCACATCGTCGACGACTTCCCCATGACGGTGACCGGTAAGGTACGCAAGGTGGAGATGCGCGAGCGTTCAACTGAGATCCTCGGCCTGGGCGAATGAAGGTCCTGATCGCCGGCGGTGCAGGCTACATCGGGAGCACGGTCGCCTCGGCTTGTGCGGACGGGGGCATCAGCCCGGTGATCCTGGACAACCTGGTGACCGGCCGCCGGGAGTTCGCGGCGGCGCACCCGTTTTACGAAGGGGACATCGCCGACGGCCCGCTGATCGACCGGATCTTCGGCGAGCACCCCGATATCGACGCGGTCGTGCACTGCGCCGCGCTGATCGTGGTTCCGGATTCGGTCGCCAACCCGGTCGGGTATTACCAGGCCAACGTGGCGAAGAGCCTGGACTTCGTGGCGCACCTGCTGCGCAACGGCTGCGGCCGAATGATCTTCAGCTCGTCGGCCTCCATCTACCGGGCCAGCGCGGACCTGACCGTGGACGAGGACTCGGTCATCGGCCCGCAAAGCCCGTACGCACGGACCAAGGCGATGTGCGAGGCGATGTTCGCCGACATCGCCGCCGCCGAGCCGATCCGGGTGCTGTCCCTGCGGTATTTCAACCCGATCGGGGCCGATCCCAAGCTGCGGACCGGGCTGCAGCTGCGGCGGCCGACCCACGCCCTGGGCAAGATGATCCAGGCCCAGGACGAAGGTCTCCCGTTCCTGATCACCGGCACCGACTGGCCAACTCCGGACGGCTCCGGTATCCGGGATTACATCCACGTCTGGGATCTGGCCCTGGCCCACGTGGCCGCCCTGACCAGGTTCGGCCAGCTGGATGGCCCGGCCTCGGTCATCAACCTGGGCACCGGACGCGGGACGACTGTCCGGGAACTGCTGGCCGCGTTCAACCGCGTGACCGACCAGCCGGTGCTGGCCCAGGAGGCTCCACCGCGGCCCGGCGACGTGGCCGGCGCCTTCAGCCGCATCGACCGGGCCGAACGGCTGCTCGGCTGGCGGGCCCAGTACGACGTCACCGAAGGCATTCGTCACTCGCTGCAATGGGCCGCGATACGGGATGAGGTTCTGGCGCCGGAATAGCGAAACGCAATTCCGGTAACGCCGGGAATTCCGCAAGCGCAATCGTGTGAGCCTGGCCGGGCCCGTGAGCATCCTGTCCGTCGATGGCACCGCCGCGGCGTCGGCCGGGCCCACTTACACCTCTCGTTCTTATCCACCGGGGCGATCGGGACGCCGTCCGGCGAGAGCGCCCGCGCGGCGTAGACCAGCGACGATGCGAGAATGGCTCCGTGATCACCATCAGGTTCGGCCGAGCGATGCCCGGTTCGCCCGGCAGTGCCACCGAAGCGGAGTGCGATATGGACGGAAAAGCCGCGCCGAAGGCTTCCGTGTGAGTGATAATGAACTTCGCGCCGATAGAGATACTAAATGATCCTATTGGCGGAAATCACAGTACAGCGTATGATCAGACAACTTTGATAGCCAGTCCTGGGTAGCCAGCCCCGTGTACCCACCGCCGGGGCTGTGGGGGAGAGCAAGGGATGGGTCAGCAGCTGCCACGACGCGGTACCCGGACGACCGGCCCCGGGCCAGAAACATGGCTCGCGGCCGTGCGTAATACGGTGCGTTTGTGGCTAGAGCGGCACTACATCATCTCCACCCGCCGCGGCCAGCGCCGGCGGCTCCTGTTCGTGGTGTGCGCGCTGGTCGCGATGGGATTCGGCGCGGGCGTGACACTAGCCTTCACCGGCCCCAAGGTCACCGCGAAGGCCGGCGGCGGGACGTCCGCCATGAACCCGCTGCAGCAGGCCATGCAGAACCGGCAGCAGGCCGCAGCCTGGGTCTCCCAGCAGGTGGCGGGCAACGTCGCCTGTGATCCCGAGATGTGCCAGGACCTTATGGCCGACCACTATCCGGCCGGCGACCTGGTCCCGATGGAGCCGTCGACCCCGGACCCGGAAGGCGCCGTGGTGGTGGTAGCGACACCGGTGATCCAGAGCCAGTTCGGCAGCCGCCTGGCCACGGTCTACGCGCCACAGGTCATCGCCAGCTTCGGCACCGGCGCCGAGCAGGTCCAGGTCCGCAATATCCCGCCGGGCGGAACCGCGGCCTTCGAGTCCCAGCGGGCGGCCGACCGTACGTGGCGCATCAACGCCGGCCGGCAACTAGTCAGCAATGCGCGCATTACTCCCTCTGCGGCCGCCAAAGCGGAACTTCTGGCTGGTCAGGTCGATCCGCGGCTTCTTGCAACGCTTCCGCTACTTACGTCCGAATCGCCACTTCAGCTGATAAAGTTCGATGACTCGTCGCCAGGCGTGGGTAACAGCGTGCCGCTGCGCGGAGCTTGGATCGGCGCGCCCTCGGACTCAGACCTGACGGCGATAGTCCGCCGCCTGAAGGCTCAGATCAACCCCAACAGCGTCGCCGAGGCAGAGATCGAGCCGATCGCAGGCGGGAAGCACGTCGTCGTCGTTAGTTTCAGCGCTCCCGCTCCCATGGGTCAGCCCGCGGAGCAAGGAGGCTCATAGAGGTTCACAGCTTGGGGAGGGATCACAATGAGGTTTCGAACAATAACCAGACGCATAACCATGCTACTGGCGGCTACGGCCCTGCTGCTCGGGGTTCCCGCCGCCGCTACCGCCTTCGCTTCGTCGGCTACCTCGGGTACCGGTTGGATCAGGCTCGCGCACCTGTCCCCGAATACTCCCGCGGTCGACGTGTACCTGTACTCGTTCGGCAATTCCAATGCGCAGATCGTGCTGCACCACGTCGCCTACGGGACGGTCTCGCCGTATGAGGCGGTCCAGGCGGGCGATTACAGCGTGGCAATGCGCGCCGCCGGCGCCTCCGCCAGCAGCCAGCCGGTCCTGTCCACCAGCGTCACGGTCAAGGCCGGCAAGGCCTACACGGTGGCGGGCATGGGACCCAAGTCGGGCCTGCGGCTCCAGGTCCTGGACGACGACCTCACCACCCCGTCCGGCAAGGGCGAGGTCCGGGTGATCCAGGCGTCGCTCAAACAGCAAACGGTCAAGGTGACCTGCGGCGGGCAGACGATCGTGCCCAAGGTGACCTTCGGCAACACGTCCCCGTACACGGCCATCCCGCCGGGTACGTGGACTATGGCCGCGATTGCCTCCAACACGACCGCCAAGGAAGTGGTCCCGGTCTCGGCCGGAACCGTCCACACGCTGGTGGTCCTCGACGGGTCTAACGGGCTGGAGTTGATCAGCCTGGAGGACGCCGCGGGGGCCGGGCAGCCTCCGGCGGGTGGTGCCGGGACGGGCTTCGGCGGCACCGCCGGGCACGGTCCGGGTTCGCCGCTGCCGTGGGCGGCGCTCATCGGTGCCGGATTGCTCGTCACCGTGACCGGCGGCCTGAGCCTGCGCCGTAAGGGTCTTCGTCGGCAGATGAACACCGGAGTCTAATGAGGCAGAACCGCAGGCCGGCCGCGATTGTTTTCGCGGCAGGCCTGGCCGTAATTATCGGGGGCATCGCCGGCTTGCTGCTGACGCGGCATTCCACTCCGGCCATGCGCCCGGTCGCGGCCGGCGTGGGGGCGCTTCCCTGCCCCCACTGGTCCGATCGTGGCTCCACCGCAGTCGGCGCCGCCGAAGCCCGTGGCCGGCCCGGTCTCCCTGACCATCCCGCTGATCGGCGTGAACACCAAGCTGATCACGCTGGGGCTGGACAAGGGCGGCGCGATCCAGGTGCCAGGCTCGACGACCGTCGCGGGCTGGTACACCGGAAGTCCACGGCCGGGCGCGATCGGCTCGGCTATCGTCATCGGCCATATCGACTCGGTCAGCGGCCCGGGAGTGTTCTACCGCCTGGCCCAGTTGCGCCGCGGTGATGACGTCTACGTCAGGCGGGCCGACGGGACGACGGCGGAATTCCGCGTCACCGAGACGCAGGAATACCTGAAGGACCACTTCCCGACCCAGACCGTCTACGGACCGGTTCCGGACGCTGAACTGCGGCTTATCACCTGTGGTGGGGCGTTCGACCGCACTACAGGTCATTACTTGAGCAACATTGTTGTGTACGCCACTGAAGTGAAATAAGTCACCATAAAATTCCGAGCTAATGAGCTCGAGCCGCCGGAAACGGGGGCGCTAACGACGCGACGACGACCGGGCCCCTGTTCACCTCGAGGTGAGCAGGGGCCTCGGTCATGATGAGCTGGGATCATGACCCCACAGGAGCGGTACGAGGACCTCGTCGACGAGCTGATCGGTGCCGATGGAGTGACGCCGCCAACGGGCGGCAGCGGGTTCGGCCGCAGCGCGTTGCGCTACCACCGGAAGATCTTCGCCATGTTCGTCCGTGGCCAGCTCGTGGTGAAGCTGCCGGCAACGCGCGTAGATGAGCTGGTTGGCGCCGGTCACGGCGGGCGGTTCGACGCCAACAAGGGCACGCCGATGAAGGAGTGGTTCGGCGTGGACCCCGAGTCCACCCTGGCCTGGTTGCCGCTGGCCCGCGAGGCCCTGGATTTCGCCCGCTCGGCCAGCTGAGGCCGGCCCCGGGCTCGGGCCGCACGTCGCGGCCAGGCTGGCTGGCCCCCCTTCCAGCCAGCCAGCCAGCCACCGCGCGTGTGGCAGCCAAGAATTTAACGGCTCGAGAACGCCCCGGCGGCCACCGGGCCAATCCCCGGACGAGCTCGGACAGCGGCCACGGGGCAGGAGTATTACTGGCAGGGCTGCTGATAGGCCAGGCCAGGGACGTAGGTGTCCCACTCCGCCCGGGTCAGCGGCTGGCCGTCGTCCCCGCACACCGCGGCGCCCGCCGAGCCGGGGCTGGTATCCCACAGGCGGACGGTGCTATCCGCGCTGCCAGCGGCCACCGTGCGGCCAGACGGAGAAAAGGCGACGGCGTAGACGTGCCCGTTCGGCCCATTGAGAGTGGCCGACAGGGACGGATGCCCGGGGTCGGCGAGGTCCCACAGCCAGACCGTCCCGTCGGTTACCCCCGCGGCCAGCGTGGTGCCGTCCGGGCTGAACGCCACCGAGTAGACGTAGCTGACCGGCCCGGTCAGCGGTGCACCCAGGACCTGTGGCCGGGCGGGGTCCGCGACCGACCACAGCTGCACCGTTTTGTCCGCGCTGCCCACCGCGAGCAGCCGGCCGTCCGGGCTGAACGCCACCGAGAGAGCGTAGTCGGTGTGCCCGGTCAGCGGCGGGCCCAGGGCCCGCGGCCGGGCCGGGTCGGTCACCGACCACAGCCGGGTATCGTCATCGGCGCTCGCCGCGGCCACGATCGCGCCGCCAGGCCTGAAGGCCACCGAGAACACATAGGTCCCCGAGTCGTGGATGGCGCCGAGCGGCCGGAGCGACCCGGTCGCCGACCACAGCCGGACCGTGCCGTCGTCCCCGCCGGTCGCCAGCTCCCGCCCATCCGGGCTGAACGCGACGCTCTCGGTCAGGCCGCTTGCGCTCGCCCGGACCGGGGGCCCGAGCGGCTTCCCGGCCCGGCTCCACAGCTGAGCCAGGCCGTCACCGTAACCGGTCGCCAGCACGGTGCCCGACGGGGAGAACGCGACCGAGTTGACGAACGTGCCATCCGGCACGGCGATCACGGCCAGCGGCTGCCGGGTAACCGGGTCCCAGAGCTGCAGCCGCTGGCTGCCCACCGCCAGCACCCGCCCGTCCGGGCTGAACGCCACGCTGTTGACGGCGGCGCCGGCCATCAGCACGGGGGAGGGCAGCGACCACATCGACACCGTGCCGTCGGCGTCGGCGGCGGCCAGCCGGGACGAGCCATCCCAGGCCAGCGACGTCACCGGCTGGGTATGCGGCAGGTGCGCGCTGACGTTTTTTGTGGCCACGTCCCAGACGTAGACGCTGTCGTCGCTGCTGCCGGCGGCCAGTGTACGGCCGTCCGGGCTGAAGGCGACCGCGTTCACCCAGTCGGTAGGGCCCGACAGTGAACGGGCGGCCTGGACGTGCCGGCCCGCGGTCAGGTGCCACAGCCACACCTTGTCGTCCTGGCTGCCCGCGGCCAGCGTGTGGCCGTCCGGGCTGAACGTCACGGACATCACGATGTTTCCCGGCCCAGTCAGCGGTGGCGCGGCCGGCGCCGGGCGAGCCGGGTCGGACACCGACCACAGCCGTACCGTCTTGTCCGCACTGCCGGCCGCGAGCAGGTGCCCGTCCGGGCTGAAGGCCACCGACTCCACGTATCCCGCCGGGCCGCCCACGGTCGCCATCAGCCGCGGTGCGCGCGGATCGGCCACGTCCCATAGCCAGACCTTGCCGTCGGCGCTGGCGGCCGCGAGCAGGTGCCCGTCGGGGCTGAACGCCACCGAGTACACGGTGCTGCCCGGACCGCTCAGCGGGCGGCCGAACGGGACCGGCCGGGACGGGGCGGCGATGTCCCACAGCGCGATCGTGCGGCCGGCGCCCGCCGCGGCCAGCACCTGGCCGTCCGGGCTGATCGACGCGGCGTACAGGGCGCTTTTGCCTGCGGCGGCAACTGGAGCGCCGGCCGGGACCGGGTGACCTGGCCGGGCGAGGCTCCACAGCCGCAGCGTCCCGTCGGCCCCGGCCGCGGCCAGCAGGTGGTGGCCGGAGTTGAGGCTGACCGACTCCACCACGCCCTGGCTGTCGGTCAGCGCCGCGGCGGAGGGCGCGCCGGAGGAGTCGAGCAGGCTGGATGCGGCCTCGGGGGTCCGGGCGATGCCGTAGGCAGCCAGGCTCAGCTGGGCGGCCAGCGGGGTGTCCTGGGCGCGCAGCTGGCCTGCCTCCACCGCCACCTCCCGGGAATCGGCGTCATCACGGGCGGTGGCCGCGCTTGCACGCTGCTGGAAGGAGTAGCCGGCCAGCACCAGCACCGCCACCACCGTGGCCGTCAGCGCGGCGACCAGTCGCTTGAGCCGGACCGTGCGGTGCCGCTCGGCGCGCTGGCGGGCTCCTTCCTCGGCCACCGCCGCGGCCACGAACTCGCGGGCCCGCAGGCTCAGCGAGTCGCGGTTGTCCTGGCCGGCGGCCCAGTCCCGGATGATGGCCAGCTGGCCGCCGCGGGGGAGCGCTGAGCTGTCCCGCCCGGCCTCGTGCCAGATCCGGGCGGCATCGGTGATCCGCCTCCTGGCCCGCAGGTCATCGGTGTCCTCCTCGATCCAGGACCGCAGCCGCGGCCAGGCGACCAGCAGTGCGTCGTGGGTGATCTGTGTGGTCCCGGCGCCGGCCGTGATCAGCCGTTCGCCGACGAACTGGCCGAGCAGCCCGGTGACGTCGCCGCTGCCGAGTTCGGCCTGGGGCACGACGCGACGGGCGGGCGGCGCATCGTCGGCCACGTGGACCAGGCGCAGGAACAGCTGCCGCGCCTCCCGCTGCTGATCCGCGGTCAGGCGCCCGAACACGTCCTCGGCGGTCCGGCGGATGGCGTCCGGGATCCCGCCGCTGGCCCGGTAGTCCGCGACTGTGATGGTAGCGGTGCTGCTGTGTTCCCAGGTGCTGAGCAGAGCGTGCGAGAGCAGCGGCAGGGCCCCCGGGTCGTGTGCGGCTGGCGCCGCTCCGGGGAGGCTCGGCGGGGCCAGGTCCCGCAGCAGCAGCTCGACCAGCCCGTCCTCCACCTCCAGGTTCGCCCGCCGGGCCGGCTCGGTGATGGCCCGCCGGACCTGGTCCGCGGTCATCGGCCCGAGCACAACCTGCCGGGCCTGCAGCGCGGCGGCCAGCCCGGGGTAGCGCAGGGCCTGGTCGTAGAAGTCGGCGCGCAGCGCCAGGATTACCGTGGCCGTCCGGGCCAGTTCCCCGAGTGCGGCGATGAACGCCTGCCGTTGCTCTTCGCCGCAGGCGCCGGTGAAGACCGCCTCGAACTGGTCCACGACGACGTGCTGTGGTGCTGGTTCGGCCATCAGCGCGGCCAGGTCGGCGGCGGGTGTGGCCGTCGGCACGTAAAGCCGGGCCGTTCCGGTCAGCCGCGGCATGAGCCCCGCCCGGAGCAGTGAGGATTTGCCGGATCCCGACGGCCCGACCACGATGAGCGGCAGCCCGGTGCCCGGCCCGGTGCTTCCGGCCGCGGGCGGCGCGGCCGCGGTGAGGGCGGCCAGCCGCTCGGTCACGTCCTCGCGGCCGAAGAACCACGGGGCGTCCTTGGCCTCGAAGCTGGCCAGGCCGCGGTAGGGCGCGTCGGCGCCAAGCGGACGGCGGCCGGGCTGGCGCCGGGCACGGCCGAGCGCGTTTGTCCAGCGCGCGACGCGGTCCGGGCCGGTTTCCCCGCAGGCGGCCAGGATCTTGTGCAGCGCCCCGGCCTGACCAGCCGCGGGCAGGTGCCGGCCGGAGAAGTAGTCGCCGGCGGTGCTGGCCGGAAGCCCGGCTGCCCTGCCCACCTGCCGGACGGTCAGGTCGGCCCGGCTGCGCAGTAAGGTCAGCTCGCGGCCGAAGTCCTGCGGGGTGACGATGCGGTCCGGATCGGGCTGATGGTCCGCGCCGGCCTGGGCCAGATGGTCGTTCACTCGCTCCCCCCGGGCGATTGCGAGTCGGTGCGGACATGATGCTACGACGTCACAAGATCGACTTAAGGGACAAAGCGAAACTGCCGCGCCAGCAGGCGGATAATCCGGGAGTATGCATACCCTGGCTGCCGGAGGTGGCATGGACGTCAAGGTCGTCGACAACCCGGATATGGGCAGGTTCGAGATCCTCGCGGACGGCGAGCTGGCGGGCTTCGTTTTGTATCAGCTGTATCCGGACGAGATCGTCTTTACGCACACCGAGACCGACGACCGCTTCAAGGGCATGGGACTCGGCAGCCGCCTCGTGCGGACCAGCCTGGACACCGCCCGGGAGCGGCACCTCGCGGTCCTGCCCTACTGCCCGTTCGTGAAGAGCTGGATCAGCACGCACCGTGAGTACGTCGATCTGGTACCCGAAGACCGCCGCGCGCAGTTCGGCTTGTGACGCCGGTGGGTGCCGTCCAGGCACCTGCTGTCGGCGGCGGGCCATCTTTCCGTGGAATACCAGCTGTCCCTCCTGCACCAGCGGCTGATGATCACGGCGCGTCCGCCTGCCTTGGGTGAGCCGTCGGTCCGCATCGGCATCCTCCCATCTGGTCGCGTCAACGCCATCACGCTTGCTTCGGAGCTGACGCGCGGCCGGATGGGTGCCTCCGGTGTATACCTCAGCAGCGGGGCCGGCGGCACCTCATCGTGGGACCGATGACTTTCCCCCGATCACCGCGTTACACATATCAGGACCGGCGGCCGGCCGGTTCGGCTACCTTTAGCGACGCGGGAGGACTGCGACATGGACTTTAAGCTGGAACTGGTGCTTATCCCCGTCTCCGACGTGGACCGGGCCAAGGGGTTTTACACCGCGAACATGGGCTTTGGCCTGATCGTGGATACCGAAATTGGTGGCGGCAAACGCATCGTCCAGGTGAATCCGCCCGGCTCGGCCTGCGCGATCGGTTTCGGCACCGGGGTCACCGCGGCCCAGCCCGGATCTCAGCAGGGCCTGCACCTGGTGGTGTCCGACATCGTGGCGGCGCGGGACGAGCTGGCTGGCCGGGGCGTGGCCATCGGCCCGGTACGTCACATCGAGGCTGGGGAGTGGGCCGAGGGCCCGGACCCGGAACGCGGTGACTACCAGTCCTTCGCTGATTTCACCGATCCAGACGGCAACGTCTGGCTGCTGCAAGAGGTCGACCGCGACAAGGCGTGAGGATGGATGACACCGACCAGCTGAGCAGCGCCGCGGCCGCGGGGGATGAGACCAAGTTCGCCGCCCTGACCGAACGTCACCGGCGTGAGCTGCACATCCACTGCTACCGGATGCTGGCCTCGTTCGACGAGGCCGAGGACGCGGTCCAGGAGACGTATCTGCGGGCCTGGCGTGGCCGGGCCGGGTTCGGCGGCGGGCCGGGGTTCCGCGCCTGGCTCTACCGGATTGCCACCAACGTCTGCCTGGACATGCTGCGACGCAGCTCCCGGCACACCGCCGGGCGGTCGCCGGCCGAGGTGCCGTGGCTGCAGCCCTACCCGGATCAGCTGCTGGAGGCGGCCGCGCCGGGCGACGAGCAGCCCGAGGCGCGGGCCATCTCCCGGGAGACCATCTCGCTGGCGTTCCTGGCCGCCCTGCAGATACTGCCGCCGAGGCAGCGGGCCGCACTGATCGCCCGCGACGTGCTCGGCTGCGCCGGCCGCCGAGACGGCTGCAGCCCTGGATACCAGCGTGGCCGCGGCCAACAGCGCCCTGCAGCGGGCCCGGGCCACCATGGCCGAGCACCTGCCACCCGAACGGGCGCAGTGGTCGGCTCGCGAGCCGAACGCGGCCGAACGCGAGCTGCTCGGGCAGTTCATCGCGGCGCACGAGCGGCTCGACGCCGAGGCCGCCGTCGCCATCGCGGCCCGGGACGTCCGGATCACGATGCCGCCGCTGCCGTACTGTTTCGATGGCCCGGACGCGCTCAGGCCGCTGATGGCCAATGCGGCCGCCATGGGGACCTGGCGGCTGGTCGAGGTCGGGGCCAACCGGATGCCGGCCGCCGCCAGCTATCTGCAGCGCCCCGGCGACAGCCAGTTTCGCGCGTTCAAGCTGGACGTGATGCGCATCGAGGCGGGCCGGATCGCGGAGATCACCACGTTCAGCGCGGACCTGTTCGGCGTCTTCGGGCTGACGCCGGTGCTATGAGGTGACGTGCCCGGGCGCCGGGACGATACCCTGGCCCGCGTGCTCGAACATGTCACGGTGACCCGGTACGTGACCCCGCTGCGCGAGGGCGGGTCGCTGCCCGCCGTGGTCGAGGCGGACAACCTCGGTACCTATGTGATGAAGTTCCGCGGCGCCGGGCAGGGACCGCTCGCGCTGGTCGCCGAGATCATCGCCGGCGAGCTGGCCCACCGTCTCGGCCTGCGCACACCCGAGCTCGTCCTGGCCGAGCTCGACCCGCGGATCCCTGGCAGCGAACCCGATCCGGAGATCCAGGACCTGCTGCGAGCCAGTGAGGGCCTGAACCTCGGGGTCGATTTCCTGCCGGGCTCCGCTGGGTTCGACCCGCTGGGCTGGACCGCCGATCGTGATTTCGCCAGCCAGGTGCTCTGGTTCGACGCGCTGGTGCAGAACGTCGACCGCACCTGGCGAAACCCGAACCTGCTGGTCTGGCATCGTGCCATCTGGCTCATCGACCACGGGGCGGCGCTGTACTTTCACCACAACTGGCCCACGGCCGATCCCAAGCGGCCCTTCGACGCCAGCGACCACGTGCTGCGGGACCGCGCCACGCTCCTGGCCGAGGCGCACGCCACCCTGGCTCCGCGGGTCACTGGGAGCCTGTTGCGTGAGGTGACCGCCCTGGTCCCGCCGGAGTGGTTCGGCGAGCGCGGCGCGCAGGCTTACGCCGATCATCTGGCCCAGCGTGCCCCGATCGTGCCGGAGGTGATCCGGTGGTGAGTGAGGTCTTCGAGTACGCACTGGTCCGCGTGGTGCCCCGGGTCGAGCGCGGCGAGGCCATCAACGCCGGGGTGATCGTCTACTCGCACGCCTACCGCTACCTGGGCGTCCAGATCCAGCTCGACGAGGCGCGGCTGCTCGCCGTCGACCCGGAGGTAGACCTGGACGCGGTGCGCGCGGCCCTGTCCGCCTTCGCCAAGGCCTGCACCGAGGGCCCGCTGGCCGCCCGGCCGCTCGGTGAGCGGTTCCGCTGGCTGACCGCGCCGCGGTCGACGATCGTCCAGCCCGGCCCGGTGCACAGCGGACTGACCACCGATCCGGCCGCCGAGCTGGCCCGCCTGTTCGCAGCCCTGGTCATGGTGGTGCCGTGACCGTCAGATCTGAGCCGGACCGCTAGCCGCGGTCACTCCCCGTTCAGTTCCGCGATGGCCGACTCGTACCGGTCCATGGCCCGCTCGACCGGCCCGCGGGGCGCCGACGGCAGCCAGTGCACCACCCGCTGGAAGCCCGCGCTGGCGAACGTCTCGAGCACCTTGGCGTCGGCCGGGGCGCCCATGGTCATCAGGGCCACCGGACGGTCGGCGCGGGCGCGCAGCTCCTTCGACCGGTCCACGATGTCGCCGCCGCCATCCGGGCCGATGTTCGGGAACCACGCGTCGCCGAACGCCAGCACCCGGTCCAGCACACCCGGCCCTTCCCCGCCGACCAGCACGGGCGGATGCGGCCGCTGGGCCGGCTTGGGCCAGGACCAGATCTCGGAGAAGGAGACGTGCTCGCCGGAGTAGCTGGCCACGTCGTTGGTCCAGATCTCCTTCATGGCCTCGACCCGCTCCCGCATGACCGCCATCCGCTTCCGCGGGTCGGTGCCGTGGTTGGCCATCTCCTCCCGGTTCCAGCCCGCCCCGACGCCGAACTCGAAGCGGCCGCCGGACAGGAAGTCGACGCTGGCCACCTCCTTGGCCGTGGTGATCGGGTCCCGCTCCACGACCAGGCAGATGCCCGAGCCGACCCGCAGCCGGCTGGTGGCCGCCAGGGCCGCGGTGACCGTTACGAACAGGTCATAGGTGTGCACGTACTTGCGCGGCAGCTCATTGCCGCTCGGGTGCGGCGTGTCCCGGCTCGCCGGGATGTGCGTGTGCTCGGGGAAGAACAGTGACTCATACCCGCGCTCCTCGGCCAGCCGGGCCACGTCGGCGGGTGCGATCGCGTCATGAGTGGAGAAGATTGCGACACCGAAGTCCATGGGCGCAAGCCTAAGTGGTCTGGCCCGTAAGTTCGTCGGGGTTCGTCGTAGTCAGGCCGCCAGTGCGTGGGGGTTGTCGTGGGCGTCGATCCGGCGTAGCAGGTCGCGGAGGTCGAGGTTTGTGAACTTCCAGGTGAACGGTCGGGCGATGGCGTTGTAGCGGGTCTCGAACGCGGCGAGGCGATCGCGGATCTGGTCCAGGCTGGTGAAGTCGTTGGGTGTGAGGACTTTGCGCTGAATGACAGAGAAATAGATTTCCGCTTGGTCCAGCCAGGATGCGTGTGCGGGCAGATGGATCAGCTGCGCGTTCGGCCAGGTGCTGACCATCCGTTCGGCCGAAGCGGTGCCGCGGTGCGAGGACCCGTTGTCTACGATCCAGAACACGCGGTCCGCGCTGACGTAGGGCTCGGTGGTCATCACCTGCTCCACCAGCCGGGCGAACGGCGCGATCCCGGTGGTGTCCTCGCACCGGCCGGTGACCTGTCCGCGGTGGACGTCCCACGCAGCCAGGTAGGCCACCGCGCCACCGCGGTCATAGTCGTGCTCGATGCGCATCGCGCGGGCTTTGCCTGGCGCCAAGGTGGGATGGCACCGGCACCGGGCCTGGATCGAGGTCTTCTCATCGGCGCAGATCACATAGTCATTGGCGCCCAGCGGCCGGCCGTCCCAGATCCCGGCGTACAGATCGAGGACCCGCCCGGCTTTGGTAGCGAACCCGGGATCACGGACAGAGATCCACGACCGGTGCTGCCAGGGCTTGAGGGCGTCACCGGCCAGCCACCGGCCGACCGTGGACGCCGACACGGTGATCTGGCAGCGGGCAGCCAGCTCGCGGGCCAGGTCCGGGCGACTCCACCGCGCCAGCGGCACCCCAGACTCAGCCGGCAGCGCGCACGCCAGCGCGATCACCTCGGCCCGGTCTGCGGCGGCGAAGGACGGCGGGCGCCCGCTGCGCGGGGCATCCTTCAGCCCGGCCAGCCGGCCCTCCGCGAACCGGCGGCGCCACTTGCGGACCGTGTCGGTGCACACTCCCAGCTGGCGGGCGATCACGGCGCTGGCCTGGCCGGCTGCTGCGGCCAGCACAATCGACGCCCGCAGCCGGTCCCGGTATGACCCGCGCACCGACCGGGCCCGGGCCGCCAGCACAGCCTGCTCCCGGCCGGACAGGACAATCTGGTACGAGCTCGGCATAGGCATGCATTCTTTATGCCGTACCCGCGCCCGTGCCCGGCACGACGCCACGATAACCCGGCCGCCAGGAGAAGATGACTGTCGTGGCCAGATACCCAGACTCCACCAAGACGTCCCTGGAACAGCGGCTGCGCGCCCGGGCCCGCGAACGCTGGCCCCAGATCGCCAGCCTGCAGATCCGCCACCGCGGGACCTTCAGCTACGTTGATGCCACGCTGACCGACGCGACCACGATCAAGCTGTGCCGGCTGCGCTATGTCGGCTCCGCCCACGACTGGCAGTTCGCGATCTACCGCGCCAGCCACGACGACTACGACGAATCCGTCTTCCCCACCGGCCTGCCCGTCGGCACCTGCCAAGACGCCCTCGACACCGCCTGCGGCCTCTACCTCAACGACCCAACCGCCTGGACCCGACCCCCGACGAACTTACGGGCCAGACCACTAAGCCGCGGCCCCGGGATCCAGCTCGGCCGCCTCGGCCTCGGCCACCCGGCGCTCGGCCGCCACGTCCACCGAGCGGCTCAGGGCGTAGTACAAGATCCCGGCGATCGGCAGCCCGACGAAGAACGAGATGTCCGCGCCACCCAGCGCCTTGGCCGCCGGTCCCTCGAACAGCGTGCCCACGTTGAAGAACGGGACCATGGCCGCGAAGCCGACCAGGTAAGAGACGATGCCCCGCCAGCCCCACCGGCCGTACAGGCCGCGCGGGTTGAAGATCTCGGCGATCGCGTAGTGGCCGCGCCGGACGATGTAGTAGTCGACCAGGTTGACCGCGGTCCACGGGATGAACAAGTACAAGATCAGCAGCAGGAAGTTGTTGAAGTTGCCGAGGAAGTTCTTGGTCGCGGCGAACGCGCCGATCAGCGAGAGCGCCGCGGTCAGGCCGACGGTGATGACACGCAGTCCCAGCGTGGGCCGCACCTTGCGGAACGAGTCCACCGCGCTGATCAGCGTGAGCGAGCCGCCGTACATGTTCAGGGCCGTGACCGAGACCAGTCCCAGCGTGGCCACGATCAGCACGACGGCGCCGAACCCGGTGAAGACGTGATCGCCGACCTGATTGAGCTCGGCGATGCCCGTTCCGTCGAAATTTTTGCCCGCCCAGGCCGCGAGCACCGCGCCGATGATCATCATCCAGCCACCGCCGATGGCCGATCCCCAGTACGTCCAGTAGAACGTCTTGCGCACGGTCACGTTCGGCGGCATGTAGCGCGAGTAGTCCGAGACGTAGATGGCCCAGCTGATCTGATATCCCGCCACCACCCCGAACTGGCCCAGGAACGGGCTGACCTTGAACGTGCCCACGCCGAACGTGCCCGCCGGGTAGTGGATGAAGAACAGCGTGATCGTGAAGATGCCGAAGATCACGATCATCAGGTAGGTCAGCCACTGCTCGGCCTTGTGGATGAGGTCGTATCCGATCAGCGCGATGACCAGCGCCACCACGGTCACGATGGCCACCCACAGCTTGACCGGACCGTGCGCGGTGGTGCTCATCGACTCACCGGCCAAGATGGTGTTGAACACGTTGAACCCGGCGTACTGGATGTAGGCGAACAGCCAGACCAGCAGCGCCCCGATGTAGCCGAACTGCGGCCGTGACTGGATCATCTGCGGCAACCCGAGCTGCGGGCCCTGCGCCGAGTGGAACGCCATGAACAGCGTGCCGACCAGGATTCCGACCACGATGGCGAGCACCGACCAGAACAGCGACGCGCCCTCGCTGATGCTGATCAGACCGACCGCGAGCGTGGCAATCTGCGCGTTCGACATGAACCACAGCGGGCCGAGGTGCCAGATCTTCCCATGCCGTTCGCTCAGCGGCACGTAGTCGATGGAGCGGGTCTCGAGTCGTCCGGCCCGCGGCTGCTGCGCTGTCGTCATGCGGGATTTGTGCCCACCGTCACAGCAATCACTCGCCGAACGGGGTCACGGGACAAAACTGCGGTCACTCGCCGAACATGGCCTCAACTTCGGGCAGCGAATACACCAGCCGGACGCCATCTGGCGTCTCGTCGGCCGCGGCGGCCGCGGTCCCGGCCGGCCCGTCCCGCACGATCTGCACCGCGGTGATGCCCAGGGCGGTCGCGCCGGCGCAGAACCGCGGCTGATCGTCCACGAACACCGCGGCCTCCGGCGCCGCCCCGAGCTGCTTCAGCGCCCGCTGGTAGATCTCCGTGGCCGGCTTGGCCGCACCCACCTCGCACGACAGCACCAGCGCGTCGGCCAGCGCGGCCACACCCAGGGCGTCCAGCAGCTCGCGGGTGCCCTCGGAGCAGTTGCTGACGATCGCGATCTTGATCCCGCGAACCCGCAGGGCCCGCAGGAACGGCAGCGCGTCGTCATACAGCCGCCCGGCGGCCAGCAGCAGCTCGCGATCCTTGTCCAACAGCGCGCGCACCAGCTCTGGATCGGGCTCGATGCCGTTATCCCGCAGGACTCCGGCGAACCCCTCGGCCTTGGTCAGCTGGCCCACGTTGAGCGCGGGTCCTATCTTCCTGACCCCTGCGATCCACTGATCCAGTGTGAGGCCGGCCACGGCCGGCGAGATTCGCCCGTGTTCGGTGAAATCGCAGGTCAGGATGGTCTGGTAGGCGTCGACGAGACACACTTGCGCACGGGCCACACGTTGATCGTAGTTGCCGCTTCCCCACTGCCCGGCGCCCAGGCGGCTCGTTACCATGGAACTGGGTTTCTCGCGAAAGGCGCCGGATCATGACGTTTGCCGGGATCGACCTGTCGGACAACGGTTTCTGGGGCCTGCCGCTGGCCGAACGGGACTCGGCCTTCGCCGCGCTCCGCGCCGGGGCCGGCCGCAATTCTTCACCGAGCCCAAGGCGCCGTTCGTCGACCAGGGGCCGGGTTACTACGCCCTGGTCCGGCACGCGGACGTGAGCGAGGCCAGCCGGCATCCCGACGTGTTCTCCTCGGCGCACGGCGCGACCAGCATCGCGGATCTGCCCGTCGAGTTCAACGAGTACTTCGGCTCGATGATCAACATGGACGACCCGCGGCACGCCCGGCTGCGCCGGATCGTCTCCCGGGCGTTCAGCCCGCGGCTGATCGCCCAGTTCGAGCAGGACGTGCGCCGGGCCGCCGCCGAGATCGTCGACGACCTGCTGGCCACCGGGCCCTGCGACTTCGTGTCGCACGTCGCGGCCCGGCTGCCGCTGAAGATCATCTGCGACATGATGGGCATCCCCGGCGAGGCGTACGACATGGTGCTGGCCAACACCAACATCATCTTGTCCGGCGCCGACCCGGAGTTCATGAGCGCGGACCTGAACGAGACCGTGACCCAGCTGCTCGGAGCCGGGGCGGCGCTGGCCGAGCTGGTCACCAACCTGGCTGCCGAGCGGGCGCAAGCGCCCGCCGGTGACCTGGTCTCCGCCCTGTCCACCGCGAACATCGACGGTGAGCAGCTGACCAGCGCCGAGCTCGCCTCGTTCTTCATCTTGCTGGTGGTGGCGGGCAACGAGACCACGCGCAACGCGCTGTCACACGCGCTGATGCTGTTCACCGAGTTCCCCGAGCAGCGCGCGCTGCTGACCGAGGACACCGACGGCCGGCTGCAGGCGGCGGTGGAAGAGGTCGTGCGCTACGCCTCGCCGGTCATCTTCATGCGCCGCACCCTGACCCGCGACTTCACCATGAACGGCCAGGACTACCGGGCGGGTGACAAGGCCGTGCTGTACTACTACTCGGCCAACCGGGACGAGGCGGTGTTCCCCGATCCCGGGCGGTTCGACATCACCCGCTGGCCGAACCCGCATGTCGGGTTCGGCGGCGCCGGGCCGCACTACTGCCTGGGCGCCCACCTGGCCCGCCGCGAGGTCAGCGTGCTGCTGCGCGAGCTGTTCACCCGCGTCCCGGACATCACGGCCGGCCAGCCGGACCGGCTGCTGTCCAGCTTCATCAACGGCATCAAGCGTCTGCCCTGCGACTTCGGCGGCTAGTCGGGCTGGGAAGGCTGCCTGAAGAAACGTCCCGCCATCAACTGGAAACACAGCCGAAACTCGCGAACCAGATCATGGCAGCATGGTCTATTTTCCCGGCGGCAACCCGGGCCCGGCCCCGCCGCGGGCTTACCTGCCCATCGAGGAGCACGGGATCGTCGGCGACCTGCGGACCGTGGCGCTAGTTGGTACCGACGGCACCGTGGACTGGTACTGCCCGTCCAGGTTCGACGCTCCCTCCCTGTTCGGGGCCCTGCTGGACGCTCGCAAGGGCGGCTACTTCTCGCTGTGGTGCCGGGGCAGCGGCCGGCCCAAGCAGCTCTACCTGCCCGACACCAACATCTTGATGACCCGGTTCCAGGGCGCCGAGGCGGTCGGCGAGGTCATCGACTTCATGGTCCCGGAGACCAGCGGCACCGGGCGGGCCCGGGACCTGCTGGTCCGCCAGGCCCGCGCCGTCCGCGGCCGCGCCACGTTCGAGCTGGCCTGTCATCCGGCCTTCGACTACGGCCGGGCCCCGCACACGGTCCAGCTGGTCAGCGGCGTCGGCGCGGTCTTCTCCTCCGCCGCGGGCCGGTGCGTGCTGCGGACCCGAGTGCCGCTCAAGATCGAGGAATCCGGGGTGGCCGCGACCTTCACCCTGGAGGAGGGCGAGGAGGTCGACCTCCAGCTGGAGTGGAACGGCGAGGTCCGCCCGCTGGCCGAAGGCGAGACCGGCGAGCTGTTCACCAAGACGTCGGAGTTCTGGCAGAACTGGGTCAGCCAGTCGCGGTACCGGGGCCGCTGGCGCGAGATGGTGCAGCGCTCGGCGCTGGTGCTCAAGCTGCTCGTCTACCACCCCACGGGGGCCCTGGTCGCGGCGCCCACCACCTCGCTGCCCGAGCAGATCGGCGGCGGCCGCAACTGGGACTACCGGTACGCCTGGCTGCGCGACGCGGCGTTCACCATCTACGCGCTGATGACGCTCGGCTTCCTGGAAGAGGCCGCCTCGTTCATGGACTGGGTCCAGCGCCGCTGCGAGACCGCGACCCGTGAGCGTGACATCATGATCATGTACACGGTCGACGGGCGGGAAGACCTCACCGAGACCGTTCTGGACCACCTGGATGGCTACCAGGGCTCCCGGCCGGTGCGGATCGGCAACAACGCGGTCGGGCAGCGCCAGATCGACGTCTACGGCGAGCTGATGGACTCGGTGTACCTGTACAACCGCGAGGTGCCCATCTCCTACGACTTGTGGACCATGCTGTGCCACCGGCTGGACTGGCTGGCCCGGCACTGGCAAGAGCCGGACGAGGGCATCTGGGAGATCCGCGGCCCGCGGCAGCGCTTCACCTACTCGGCCCTGATGACCTGGGTGGCCTACGACCGGGCCTGCCTGCTGGCCCGGGACCGCGGCCTGCCCGGCCCGGTCGAGCGCTGGCGCAAGCTGGCCGCGTCCGCCCACCGGTTCGTCCAGGAGTCCTGCTGGGATCCGGAGCTGCGGACTTACGTCATGCACCCCGGCAGCCAGCACCTCGACGCCTCCCTGCTGGTCATGCCGCTGGTCAAGTTCGCCGGGCCGACCGACCCGCGGTTCTTGTCCACGCTGGACCGGATCACCGGCGAGCTCAACTCCGACAGCCTGGTCTACCGGTACGCGCTCACCGGCCACGACGGTATCGCCGACGGGGAAGGCACGTTCAACCTGTGCTCGTTCTGGTACGTGGAGGCCCTCACCCGGGCCGGCCGGGTCCGGGAAGCCCGGATGGTCTTTGAGAAGATGCTCACCTACGCCAACCACCTCGGCCTGTACGCCGAGCAGATCGGCACCTCCGGCGAGGCCCTCGGCAACTTCCCCCAGGCCTTCACCCACCTGGCCCTGATCAGCGCCGCGGTCAACCTGGACCGGGCCCTGGACCGCTGACCCCCCGGCCGCCCCCCGCGCCTCGCCTCCCGCGCAGCCCGCCCCGCCTACCGCCGCCGCTCCGCCCCGACGTGCCCCGGCCCCCACGGCATGAATGCCTGCTTTCAGCACGCCAGAAGGTACTCAACGAACGGTCTCACGCGGTGACGGGGACACGCTAACGACCATTGATGCCGAACGGGCGGGGCGCGTGTGATCCCAGTGATCTGAAGTTCCGGCGGGCGGCTACGCCGTGAACATCGCCTGCACCTCGGGCAGCGACCGGACCACCGTGGTGTCCGCGGCGGGCGCCCTCCCGTCGGGCTCGCCCCGCACGATCTGCGCCGCGGTGATGCCCACGGCCACAGCGCCCGCGCAAAAGCGGGCCTGGTCGTCCACGAACACCGCGGCCTCCGGCCGGGAGCCGAGCTGGTCGAGCGCGCGGGTGAAGATCCGCGCGTCCGGTTTGGCCGCGCCGGCCTCGCAGGACAGCACCATGACATCGGCGAGCACATCCACGCCCAGCTTGACCAGCAGCGGACGCGTGGTCTCGGTGCAGTTGCTGACGATCGCGATCCTGATGCCGCAGGCCCGCAGCGCCTCCAGGAACCCGATCGCGTCGTCATACAGGCGCGCGTTGGCCAGCAGCAGCTCCCGGTCCCGGGCCACCATGGCGGCGACCAGGTCGGCGCTGGGCTGGCGCCCGCAGGTCCGCAGGATGTCCCCGAAGGCCTGGGTCTTGGTGATCCGCCCGTCGGTCAGCCACGGTTCGATGCGCTCGTACTCGGCGCGCCAGGTCTGGACTGGCAGGCCCGCCATCGCGGCGATCTCAGCTTGTTGAACCGAGAAGTCACAGGTCAAGATCGTGTCGTAGGCATCCACGAGACATGCTTCCAGCTGGGCCACGCGATCAGGGTATGGGTTCCCCCGGCACGGCACCATCGGCCAGGGCCCGGACCAGGTCAGCCAGACCAGCAGGCCAGATGTCCTCCGCACTGGCGTCGATCTCCGCCGCCGTCCACCACCGGGCCGCCGCGATTCCGTCCGATCTGTGCATGGCCGCCACATCCCCGAGTTCGCGGTGCGTCACCTCCACCCGCGCCGCGAAGAACACCTCATGCTGGCGGACCATCCGCCCGACGTAATCCATGATGATGGTCTGCTCGAACACCTGCGGGCCGAGCGGAACGTCCGTCCAGCCGGTCTCCTCGGCCAGCTCACGCCGTGCCCCGGCCGCGAAGTCCTCCCCGGCGTCCAGGCCGCCGCCAGGTGTCGACCAGTGCGTTCCGTTGGGCGGCGCATCCTCGTACCGGAAGAGCAGCACCCGGTCCGCCGGGTCGAGCACGATCACCCGCCCCGCCTCGCGCAACGGCAGCGTTCCGGAATCCGGCATGGCTGCATCGTAGAACGGCTGACGGCGCGGGCTCTTCCCGGTCACGTCTGCCCGGCTGTGATCCGTCATAGCGGTGGGCCGGCCTGATAAGCCAGACCGGGAACACTTGTGAGGAGCATGATGTGAAGCTCACCATTTTCGCCGCCACCGGCGGCATCGGCCGGCTGGCGCTGGAGCAGGCGGTGGCGGCCGGGCACGACGTGACCGCCGTGGCCAGGAACCCGCGCAACCTGCCGTCCGGGGCCTCTCACGTCGTCACCGCCGACTTGGCCGCACCCGATCCCGCCGTACTGCAGGCCGCGGTGGCCGGGACTGACGCCGTGCTATCGGGCCTCGGGCCGCGGGGCAAGGCCGACGCCGGGATCACCGCGCGGGGCACCCGGGCCATCGTGGCGGCCATGCAGGCAGCCGGCGTGCGGCGCCTGGTCGTGGTCAGCGCGGCTCCGGTCGGCACCGTGCCCTCGCCGGGCCGGCCGCGGCCGCCCCGGCACGACCCGGGCGATGGTTTCTTCCTGCGCACCGTGGCCTATCCCGTCCTCAAGGCGGCTCTGCGCGAGGTCTACGCCGACCTGGCCCAGATGGAGGACGTGCTGCGTGACAGTGACCTGGACTGGACCTCGGTGCGGCCGGTCCGCCTCACCGGCAAGCCAGCCACCGGCCGGTACCGCACCGCCCTAGGCCGCAACGTCCGTCACGGCACGTCCATCTCGCGCGCCGACGTGGCCGGTTGCATGTTCCGGGTGATCGGTCAGCCGGAGACTTTCCGCCAGGCGGTCGGCGTTGCCAACTGACCCCGGGGACATACCGTACCGACAGGAGTAAGACGGGAGCCGGGAGCATGAGCGTCTCGCTGGATGAGCACAGACTCGGTGGGCTGCGCTGGATCGTGCTGCGCGGTCCGGACCGCGACGCGTTCCGGGTCCTCGGGGAGCACACGCGGGCCGAGATGGCGGCGGTGACCCGGACCTGGCCGCTGCTGCCCAGGCTGCGTGAGCACGTCTCACACCCGCCCGGCCGCGACCTGCTCGCTCGGGTGCAGCGGGCCAGCGCCGGGAGCTTCCCCGAAGTGTGGGCCGAACTAGCCAGTTTCGCCGAGGGTGCCGCGATCCAATTCAGCGACCTGGCGCTGCTGAACGTCCGCGGCGACCTCGGCCCGGTCGCAGGCGGCATCGGGTGCAGCGACCTGGCCTGGCGGCGGCAGCGGTCCGTCATCGCCCACAACGAGGATGGCGTTCCGGAAAACATCGGGCAGTGCGCCCTGCTCACGTTGGCCCTGGACGGGCTGCCTGCCATCACCGCCTTCTGGTATCCCGGCTTCGTGCCGAGCAACGCGTTCACGGTGACACAGGACGGCCTGGTCTGGAGCATCGACCATCTCCCCGTGACGGCGCCCGGCGACGGCGCGGCCCGGCACGTCGTGGCGCGCGGCCTGCAGCGGTCGGCCCGGACCCTCGACGCCGCCGTCGGCTATCTGCGAGCGCATCCCTGTGCGGGTGGGTTCGCCTACACCATCGGCGACGCGGCCGGGCGGATCGTCAGCGTGGAGACCGTGGCCGGGCAATTCGCGATCGCCGAGGCCGGGCCGCAGAGCGCCCCGCTGCTGTGGCACACCAACCACGGCCGGTACCTGGCGGGCGCCGGGCCATCGGCCGACGGCACGAGTGCGGCCCGCGGCCAGGTGCTTGACACGCTGGCAGTTCCGGGGGGCGAGCCAGGCCTGGACTGGTTCCTTCAGGTGCTGGCCGGCGCGTCCATGCCGGACGGCGTCCGCTGCGACCCAGCTCCCGGCGGCCTGGCCACGACCTTGTGCACGTTCGTCGCGGACCTCACCGGCGGCCAGGCCGTCCTGGCCGTCCGCGACGCCGAGCCGGTCATGATCCCGCTGCGCGATCTGGCCCGCGGCGTTCCGCCGTCACCGTAGGGCAGTCCCGTTTTGACACAGCGCAGCCAGCACACTGCGGTTAGCGTCGGCGGTGAACCCAGGGGGATGCCGACACCAACGGAGGTGCCATGAAGGCGCTCGTGTACCACGGACCCGGCCACAAGGCATGGGAAGACGTCCCGGACGCGGCGATCCAGGAGCCGACCGACGTCGTCGTCAAGGTCGACACCACCACCATCTGCGGCACCGATCTGCACATCCTGCACGGTGATGTGCCCGCTGTCACCGATGGTCGCATCCTCGGCCACGAGGCGGTCGGCACCGTGACCCAGGTCGGCGACGCGATCAAGGGATTCAGCGTGGGGGACCGCGTGCTCGTCCCCGCCATCACCAAGTGCGGGCGCTGTGAGTACTGCCAGCGTGGCGTGCCGTCGCACTGCCAGACGGTCGGCGGTATCGGCTGGATCTTCGGCCACCTCATCGACGGCACCCAGGCCGAGTCGGTGCGTGTCCCGTACGCCGATACCTCGCTGTACGCGGTGCCCGCCAACGTCACCAACGAGCAGGCCATCTTCCTGGCCGACTCGCTCCCGACCGGGTACGAGGTCGGGGTGCTGGCCGGGAAGGTCCGCCCGGGCGACACGGTCGCCGTGGTCGGGGCCGGCCCGGTCGGCCTGTCCGCCATCTTGACCACCGGGTTGTGGGGCGCCTCCCGCGTCATCGCGGTCGACACGAACAAATTCCGGCTGGACAAGGCCAGGGACTTCGGGGCCACCGACACGCTGGAGGCCGGGGAGAACACGGCCGCCGAGGTCCTGGAACTGAACGGCGGCGTGGGCGTCGACGTCTCCATCGAGGCCGTCGGCTTCCCGGAGACCCTGCTGACCGCCGCGTCGCTCGTCCGCCCGGGCGGCACCATCGCCAACATCGGCGTGCACGGCGTCCCGGTGTCCCTGCCCATGCAGGACATGTGGATCCAGAACGTCACCGTGACCATGGGCCTGGTCGACACGGTGTCCATCCCCACGCTGCTGAAGATGGTGGCCAGCGGCCGCATCCCGGCCGAGAACCTGGGCACCCACTCGTTCACCTTCGCCCAGATGGACGAGGCCTACGACGTGTTCGCCAACGCGGGCGAGAACTCCGCCCTCAAGGTGGTCATCACCCCCGCCTGACCGGCTAATGGACGATCTGGCTGGCGAACTCCGCCGCGGGTTCGCCGCCGGTCGTCCGGCTCCGCCGGGGCGCCGACCGGCGCGGCAGCAGGAAGCTTAGCCCGGTCGCGAGGATCACGATCGCCAGGTCAACGGTCATGGCCAGCACCATCGCGGACACCGAGTCGGCCCGGGCCGGGCCCAGGCGGCTGTAGAACACCACCCCGATCACCGCGATGCCGGCGGCCGTGCCGAACTGCTGCATGGTGGTGAGGATCCCGGCCGCCGCTCCGGCCCGCTCGGCCGGCACGCCGGACAGGGCCGCCCCGATCAGTGACGGCATGGCCAGGCCCTGGCCAAGGCCGATCACGGCGGTCGCGGGCGCGAGATCCCACGCCGCCAGGTGGCCGCCGTAATGCAGCCCGGTGATGATGAGGCCGACCGTGCCGATGATGTCCAGGCCGCCGCCGATGGTCACGGACCGCGGACCGACCCGGGCCGAGACGCGCGGGCCGAGGATCGACATCAAGGTGAAGGTGGCCGCCAGCGGCCCGGTTTCCAGGCCCGCGCGCAGGGGTGACTGGCCCAGCCCAAGCTGCAGCAGCAGGGTCAGCACGAACATGAAGCTGCCGAAGAAGAAGATCAGCGCGAAGTTCACCCCGATCCCGGCCGAGAAGGCACGGTCACGGAACAGCGCAAGGTCGAGCAGGGGTTCGCCGCCTCGCCTGGTCAGCCACCGCTCGTAGGCCACGGTGAGCGCGCCCACCGGGACCGCGGCGATCAGGCAGACCCAGGTCCAGGCCGGCCAGCCCTCGTCGTGCCCGAGGGTCAGCGGTACCAGCGCCAGGGCCAGGGAGCCGGAAACCCCGACCGCGCCAACCGGGTCCAGGCGCGGCCTGCGCAGGCCACGCGCGGCCGGTATCAGCAGCGCGGAAGCGACCAGCGCAAGCGCGCCGACCGGCACGTTGACCAGGAAGATGGCCCGCCAGCCCAGTCCCAGGACGTTCTCGGTGAGTAGCAGGCCGCCCAGGATCTGGCCGGACACGAACGACAACCCGATCGTGACGCCGAACCAGGACAGGGCCCGGCTCCGCTCATGGACCGGGAAGGTCGCGGTGATCAGGGCGAGGATCTGCGGCACCATGGCCGCGCCGGTGAGCCCCTGGAGCAGCCGGAAGATGACCAGCTCGCTGGGCGACTGAGCCAGCCCGCACAGCAGGGAGGCGACCGCGAAGCTGGTAACGCCGATCATGAACATCCGCCGGTACCCCAGCAGGTCGCCCAGCCGGCCGCCGGTCACCATGCCGCTCGCGTACATGAACGCGTAACCGCCCACGATCAGCTCGAGCGCCGCATCGGTCACGTGCAGGTCGCGCTGCAGCGACGGGGCCGCGACGTTCACCACCCACAGGTCGAACCCGGCCATGAACATGGCCATCAGCACGACCGGCAGCATCAGCCAGCGCCGCGGGTCCGGCGCGGCGGCCGCCGTCGGCGGGGTCGGCGCTGGCTGCGGTGCGTTGTCCGGCACAAACACTCCTCGTCGGTCGGAGGGCAAGTCGTCAGTCGGAGATCGAGCCGATCGAGCCGATCGAGCCGTCAGTCGACGGTCCGCCGTCGATCGAACGTCGAGGCTTCAATGGTTCGGTGTTCGAGGGTTGTCGAACTTCGACTCCTATCGGACTGTACGACAGGCGTCGAACTCATGGCAAATGTGATTTATGCTGTGGAGCGTGATGGACGACGTGGTCGAGCCGGTGGCGGCGGACATGCAGCTGCACCGGGTGCTGGCGGCGCTGGCCGACCCGCAGCGGCTGGCCTCCGTCCGCTTCCTGGCGCGCAACGGTGAGTCGTGGTGCGGCCAGGTCATGGCCGAGGCCGGACTCGAGCTGAGCAAGTCGACCTTCTCCCATCACCTGCGGATCCTGCGCGAGGCCGGGCTCGTCACCAAGCGGATCCAGGGCGCGAAGGGCTACGCCAAGCTGCGCAAGCAGGACGTCGACCGCCGGTTCCCCGGCCTGCTCGACTCGATCCTGGACGCCGACGCGGCGACCCGGGTCTGACCCTCCGCCTCAACTCCCGCGGCGCGTTCTGCGGCACACTCAAACGGCCTCAGGCCGCGGGCAGCTGTCCCGCCTCGCTGAGCGCCTTCAGCCGGGCCGCATCACGCCCCGGAGGTGTGCCGAACGTCCTGCGGTACTCCCGGCTGAACTGCGACGCGCTCTCGTAGCCCACCAGGTAGCCGATCTCGGCCACGTTGGCCGGCTGGGCCGCCAGCAGCGCCCGGGCCTCCTGCAGTCGGATTTGCTTGATGAAACCGATGGGCGTCATCGATGTCGCGGCCCGGAAATGCCGGTGGAACGACGACGCGCTCATCCCGGCCAGGCCGGCCAGATCGCCGACCAGCAAGGTCTCGCGGTAGTGCTCCCGGATCCAGCGGATGACCCGGGAGATGTGCGCCACGTTACTGTCGGCCAGCCCTATCTGGCGCACCAGTGCGCCCTGCTCCCCGGTCACCAGCCGCCACAGGATCTCCCGCTCCAGGCCCGGGGCGAGCACCCGCAGGTCTGCGGGACGGTCAAGCAGGCGCAGCAGCCGCACGACAGGATCGAGCAGCTGCGGTGTCGCGTCGCTCACCGCCAGCCCGGAGAAGGCCGGTGGCCGCACGGTGCCGGCCGTCTCGAGCAGCAGCGGTGCGATCGCCGCCGGCGCCAGCGTCATGCTGAATACGGTGAACGGCTCGTCCGCGCTGGCCTGCAGCGCCTGCCCGATGACCGGCAGGTCGACCGACACGACCAGGTACTGCCCGGCCTGGTAGTCGTAGGGGACGCCGTTCAGCACGGTGCGCTTGACCCCCTGGGCCACCACGGCCAGCGACGGCTGGGACATCACCGCGACCGGGGGAGTGGGCTCGCTGACCCGGGCGATGGACATGCCGTCACCGATCGTCACCTTGCCGATCGGTTCGCGGCCAGGCACATGCCGCAGGATCAGCGTCCCCATTTCGGTGAGCAGGTCCACATCCGCCAGCGTAACCCGATCCAGGCGAAGTTGACAGGATCAGGCAATCTCCGGCCAGGATCGGTCTAACCTTTTGGGCGCCCGGAGTGGTGCCATGGAAGCACGACAACATCCACCCCGGAGAGGGCATGACGTCATGAAGCGCAGGATTCTGGGCGCCACCGGGATATCGGTCAGCGAGTTCGCGCTTGGCGCCATGATGTTCGGCCGCATGGGCAACCCCGACCACGACGATTCGGTCCGCATCATCGGTCGCGCCATCGACGCGGGTATTAACTTCATCGACACGGCCGACGTCTACTCCGGCGGTGAGTCCGAGGAGATCGTCGGCCGGGCCATCAAGGGCCGCCGGGACGACCTGGTCATCGCGACCAAGTTCGGCATGCCGATGGGGCAGGACCCGAACCAGTCCGGCGGCTCGCGCCGCTGGATCATGACCGAGGTCGAGAACAGCCTGCGGCGCCTGGGCACCGACCACATTGACCTGTACCAGATGCACCGTCCCGACCACCAGACCGAGGTCGGCGAGACGCTGTCGGCGCTGTCCGACCTGGTGCAGGCGGGAAAGATCCGCGCGTTCGGCTCGTCCATGTTCGCCGCCGAGCTGATCGCCGAAGCGCAGTGGGCGGCCGAGCGTCGTGGCACGCGCCGGTTCGTGACCGAACAGCCCATGTACTCGATCTTCACCCGCAAGGCCGAGGGGGCCGTGCTGCCCACGGCGCAGCGCTACGGGTTCGGGGTGCTCACGTTCGGCCCGCTCAACAGCGGCTGGCTGTCCGGCCGGGCCGATCTGGCCGCGGGCCACCGGGCCACATACCGCCCGGCCACCTTCGACCCGGCGACCCCGGCCGGCCAGCTGAAATCGGCCGCTCTGGGCAAGCTCACGGCATTGGCCGCCGAGGCGGCCCTGCCCCTGCCCCACCTGGCCACCGCGTTCGTCCTGGCCCATCCGGCCGTCACGTCCGTCCTGATCGGCCCGCGCACGCACGAGCACCTCGACGGACTGCTGTCTGGCGCCGGGGTCGAGCTCTCCGGTGACATCCTGGACCGCATCGACGAGATCGTCCCGCCCGGCACCGACTTCGACCCGGCCGACACCTATTTCGCGACCCCACCCGCCCTGGAGCACAGCGACCTCCGCCGCCGGCCCGCTGGCCGCCGCTAACGGCCCGGGCCCGCCTGAGGCAAAAAAGCGGCTAGGTCAGACAGGAGCTGATCAGCTACGTTCTCCTCGTAGACGGCCCGGCCGGTCGCGAGCATCGTCTCGCGGAGCGCGGGATCCCATGGCGTGGGCACGGGATCGCCGCGCAGGGGGACGAACGAGTCGCCGGCCGCGGCGCCGGCCAGGTAGCAGCCCACGTCCATCCGCCATGGATGAGCACCGTGGCGGCCGATGATGCCCGCGGTGATGGAGACGCCCGGCCAGTCGAAGTCACCGTGGTAAGCCAGTTCACTGCCACCCGCCGTCGCCGCCGCGATCAGCTCGTGGAATGCCGCCGACGGCTGGCCCTCGGCGCAAATGAGCGGCGGGCAGCCGGAACCGAGTTCCTCGCATGCTCGTCGGAGCACGGCCGGGTTTTCGCAGGCGAATATCCGGGCCGACGTCAGCCGGATCGGGTGGACGTTTAGCTGGTGCAGAGTCACCTGAAACGGGGTCCCGCATTGGGCGGCCCCGGTCAGCCACTCAGCTAGGTCCTTCCCCTCCGCGGCCAGGTTGAGAACCAGGACCCGGCTGGCCAGGTCATCGACGATGACACCGCATAGGTCCCACAGTGCGCGCCGCTCGGCGGCGGAAGCCGGGCGGGGTCTGCTCTCCCGCAGGGCCAGTGCCCGCAGGACTAGCGTCGCCAAGGGAGAGCCGTGACCCAGAGCCTTGGTGTCGCCGGTGACGCTGACCGCCAGCACAGGCAGGGTGATGGGCTGGGTTTCGGCCGGCCTGGCGGCCAGGAGCTCCAGAACCCGGACCGCGTGGCCCAGCAAGGTCTCGTCGCCGCTACTGGCGATCCGCGTGATCGTCCCGTCCTGCAGCAGGTCGCCAAGCCATGTTCGGTACCATGCACACGTCTGGTTCAGTGTGCTGTTTTCCGCGGACTGCGTCAGGGTCGCCCGGGCAGCGGCCCGGTGCGCCGCCACGGCCGGGCGATCGCGCAACGGTTCCCCCAGCTCGGCGAGAACACGGGCCACGCCGAGGCCGGTGGCCCGGCTCAACGCGGCGTCTAGCTCGGCCAGCGGCACCGTCATTCGCCTGGCTCCCGGCGGCTGGTGCCGGCCCGTGATACCGATGATCGCCCGGCGCTCAGCGTCGTCAGGGGCGGCGACGCTGATCCGGCCGATGAGCTGACCGCCGGTCCGCTCCAGGGACTTGCGGGCCGCGGCCAGCAATCTGGCATACTCCGGGCCCCGGTACCGGCCCAGCTCCGGGGCGGGTTCGTTCATTCGGCGTCACTATCGTCGTCGGCCAGGTCCTCCTCGGCCATCGTGCCCAGCGTCCCGCTCGCGTCGGCCGGGACATACCGGGCCGGGCGGAAGCCGAGCAGCTCGGCAGCGAGATCCTCGTTGCCCGTGAACCCGGCCGTGGCGTCGACGAGCTGCTCGCCGTCCCACAGGACCAGGAAGGCCGACACGGCGTGGCCCACCTTGTCGTGCTGCATGTCGTAATGGGCGATGAGCGGGACCGTCGGGTACCTAACCCACAGATCGTGGCCGGTCATGAACAAGTCCAGATCGAACCGAACGGTCAGGCCGAGCAGCTCGGGTTTGAACGTGTCGTCGATCCCGGCGAACGCCTCGTCCAGCGCGACTAGCCGCGGGCAGGTCGGCTTAGCCGAGGAGTACATGGCGTTGGCCGCGGCGAACAGCGGCATGTGGATGGCGGCGGACTTCTCCCCGCCGGACATCTCCGAGTGCTTCTTGCGGGTGAGCCGCTGTGGGGGAGCGCCGGGGGAGAGCAGCCGCAGTTCGAAAGAATGCCACGACCGGTAGTCCAGGACCGCGGCGAGCACCTCCCGGTAGGTATCGCGCGGATTGCTGGCCCGATGGTCATGAATCATCACCCGCAGCAGCCTGCGCAGTTCGGCCAGCCCGTCTGGACCGAGGCTAGCCGCGTCCCGTTCGAGAGCTCGCGATACCGTGGCCTGCTGCTCGGTGCGCCGGTCCGAGGGAACCCAGCTGATCCCGATGGCCATGCCCGAGGACATCGGCTTGGAGCGCATGTCGGCGTCCATTGCAGCCACTAGGTCCCTGGCGGCCAGTACCCGGGCGTGGATCTGCTGGGCGAGCGCACTAAGTAGGGAGTCCTCGAGCACAGTCCGCTCACGCTCTTCCAGCAGGACGCCCTGGCTTTCTGAGTCCTCTGCGATCTCGCGGCCGAAGGCGGCCGCAGACTTACGTCCCTCGCTGGTGGCTACCTCCACCATGAACGGGGTATTGCCGGTCAAGTCGGCCTGGTACCCGTCCTCGCCTGCTTTGAGCGCGTTCTCGAAGTCCCGGTAGGCGCTCCACATCCGCTCGATGGCGTTATCGAGCACTCCGCCGGTGACGGCGCGTCCGCCCTGGGTTGCGGAGTCGAAAGCGTCCAGCAGCGTGGCGGCCCCCGCGGGCAAGATCGCGCGGACGGCTTCGGCGGGGCCGGCGTCCGAGGGCTGGCCGGCCAGGAGGCTGACCGCTTGCTCGGGCGCGGGCCACTGGCCGGGTGCCGGCCATGGCGTCGCTTCCGTGATACCGAGCAGCGGCCGGAGGTCGGCGTGGGCGTACGGCCCGAATGTGCCGGCTTGGCTGAAAAGCTCGCGGACCGCCTCGGCTAGGGCTTCACGGCCGAGCTTGAGATCCCGCTCCGCGCGGACTCGCTTGTCGTGCTCCTCCGACATCTGGCGCTCGGCGGTCTTCTGCTCCTGCCTTGCCGTTAGCCGGGTTGCCTCGGTCTCGTCCAGCTCGGCGATGATCTGCTGGTATTCTCCGCTGCGCGTCTGCTCGTAGACGTGGAGTTCCTCGGCCGCGGCCTGATGAGCAGCCAGCCTCTCCTGGAGGACCTCGGCCGTCTCATCGCTTTCCCGGTTCAGCCGGTCGATACGGTCCTGACGTCCGGTCAGGTCACCTTCGAGCTGGCCGGCGCTCTCGCGCGCACGCACGAGCTCTCCGGCCAGCTGCTCGAAATCGGCCACGGCGCGTTCCACCTGACCGACTTCCTCCGCCCCTGCCGGCATGTCGCGCTCGGCGGCCGCCCGCCGTAGCCGACGGTGCCGGGCGTCGAGTTCGGCGGTCCTGGCGTCGAGCACAGCGCTGGCTTCCTGCAGCCGGTCTCGCGCCGCGGACAGCCGGGCCGTGGCATCGCTGACCGCGTCCAGCGCTCTGGTCACCGGGGCGGTTTTCGGAAGTTCGTCTCGCGCGAGCTCCAGGTGGCCAAGCGCCTCACGGACCCGTTCGAGCTCGGCGGCGAGCTGGTCTCGCTGTCGGCTGATCTCGGTGATCTGGTCATCGAGTTCAGCCAGGCGGATGCGGCGCCTGGCCGCCCGGTTGGTCGCACCGATGAACTCGGGGACGGCCTTGGGCCTGGCGCCCAGATGCGCTCCGTAGCTGAACTGCGCCCGGCTGGTGACGACGGGCGCAGCTGTCCCGGACTGGGCTGGGCCCGACCGGGTGGGCAGGGACTGGGCCAGGCTGATCGACGCGAGTACCGTCTCGACCAGGCCGGGCGCGACCATGTCCTGCTGCTCGGGAACGAGCACGTCGAACAGGGTCGGCCCAGCTGGCCGCGTCCCAGGCGGCAGGGCGGTCAGGTAGCCGTCAGCCTCTGCGGCGTCGACTGCGGCCGTGGTCAGTGCGGGATCGGGATGAACCCATGCGGTGAGCAGTCCGGCGCCGTATAGGGCACCCTCGATCCCGGCGGCCGTGGTCTCGTCCAGCCCGGGCCGGAAATCGACCAGCCGCCACAGCGGCGCGCCCGGCCGTTCGGTACGTTCAGCCGGACGCAGGTCGGACGGCTGCGGTGCGTCGTCTCGCTCGGCCAGCACGGCCGCCTGTTCCCCGGCCAACTTCGCCTGCGCCTGCCTCAGTACGGCGTCGCGGTCGCTCAGGCGTCCTTCCTGGGCGGTCAGCGTGCGGCCCCGGCCGGTGGTGAGGGTACCGAACAGCTCGATCAGACTGGGTGCGTCTGGCTCTCCGATGTGCCCGGCGGCGCCAGTCAGTTCCCCGGCCTCGGCGGCGGTGACGGCGGCGTAGGGCTCCTGTCCGGTCCACCGGCCTGACCAGGCTGTGAGCTCGCTAGCCAAGCTGGCGCGGGCGCGGGCCAGGCCTTCCCCGGCCCGCTGGCACGCCGTCCCGCAGGCTTCGGCCGCTACCTGCGCCTGGCCGAGCGAGGCCTCCGCCGTATCACGATCCCGTCCCGCGTCGCGTATCCCGGTGAGCTGCTCACGGACCTCACGGATGTCATCGCGGCGAGCTGCGGACCGGGCCCTGGCCGTGACCGGCAGATCCGCGCCAGAATCGGCGGGCGCACCGTCGCGGGTAATACCCGCGGCCTCGGCGGCCTCGGTGAGATGGCGGACGTGCTGGCCGATCGTGCGGCTGGTTTCCGCGAGCCGGGCGGTTACCGCAGCCGCCTCGCGGGACAGCTCGTCAATGTTGCTGCGCGCGCGGGCTAGCCGGCTCTGCTCGCCGGCCAGATCCCGTTGCTCCCTGTCCAGCTGTGTGCGCCGGGACACCAGCTTCTCGTGCTCGGTGTACTCGTCCCGGTTCTTCAGCGCGAACAGCCGTGCCTCGGCGATCGAGACACTGGCCCTGGCGTCGGCCTCCGCGTCCCGCCAGCGCTGTTCCGCCTGGCCCGACCGGGACACCTCCAGGGCCGCCGCCCCGACTGCGCCGAGCCGTCCGGCCGCGGCCTCCATCCTCGCCGCGAGGAGATCTAGTTCGTGCCGGATGTGCACGCGCAGATAGGCGACGTACTGGCTGAGAAAGGCGTGTACCGCGCTGTCGGCGGCAGCGAGGTCGTCGTACTGTCTCTGGACGGCCGCGAGGTTCTCGAAATCCCTGGCCGCCTGGGTCAGGAGGTCGTCGTCGACCGGGCTCAGGCCCGCGGTGAGCGTCTCGGACACCTTGGCCGGATCCAGATCCTTGGCCAACAGCGGGCGGCGCAGTGCGATCAGCAGGTCGAGCAGCTGGACGTAGCGTTCGCGGCCCAGGCCGAACAGCCGGGCGTCCACCGCGTCCAGGTACGGGCCCCGCCTGTCCCCGTAGTAGGCGTCACGGCCGAGCATCACCGTGAGCTGCTTAGCTGTCAGCGGCCGCGAATCCGCCGAGAGCAACCCGAAGTCGATACCCATGCGCTGGCCGGTGACGAAGAACGACACCCGGGGCCGCTCCAGGTTCTTGTGCACGGACAGCCCGATGATCAGGGTTACCGTCTCGCCCGGGCGCGCGAACTCCATCCACACGTACCCGTGCTCCGCGTCCTGCCCGCGGTAAAGCAGGTTCGACTTCATCGTGCGGTTCTCGCCGCTGAACGGGTCGAGTCGGCGGGCGTCCAGGCTGCCGTCCAGCACGAAGGGAAACAGGACCTCGAGCGCCTTGGTCTTGCCCGAGCCATTGTGGCCACGCAACGCGAGACGGCCGTCGGCAAATACGAACTCCTCGTCGAAATAATCCCACAAGTTGATGATCCCGGCGCGGGATGGCTTGAACCGGTTCTCAGTCATCCGGTTGCCTCCGATGTGAGATCGGACAGGACGAACCGTCCCTGACCGGCCCGTCGGCCACCGTCGGGCAGCGCCGCGGTGATGTTGCGGTAGCGTGCGGCGGCGGGCAGGATGGCGACCCCGCCCGGCATCTGCCGCGCTAGCCCTAGGTCGTCAAGCAGGACAAGCGCGGCGCCGAGCAGGCCATAGGGGTCGTTCTGCCATTGGGCGGTGAACGAAGCCGGCCCAAAAAGCTCGTACAGCTCCTCGACCATGCGTTCCGCCCGGGTCTGGTCAACAAATGGCACGGCCAGCGGCTCGGCTCCGGCGGACTGCTCGGCGCCGGCGCTGTTCCCGGCGCCCTGTTCCTGCCCGGCTGTGCCCGCGTCGATGCGGCCCATGAGCTCGCTCAGGTCCTCGGCGGCGGAGGGGACCGGGACGCGCGGCAGAGTAGGCCCGGCCTCGGGATCTTCCAGGATGTCTGCGACCTTGGCCAGCAGCAGCCCGGCCGCCCGGTTGACCGCGCTGCCACGGCCGGGAAACGGCAGGTCAGTGAACCGGCCGGTAGGGTCGACCAGCATCACACCCTCGGCCCGCCGTTCGACCACAAGGCCGGTCAGCCGGGCCAGGTTGTCGGCCAGCTCCGTACCCCGCAGTGCGGTGGCGGTGACATTATCCAGATTTGCGTAGTAGGCCACGGGATGCTCGATGAGCAGGCGCCGGGCTCGCCGGGCGGCGGCCTCCCGCGATACGGCTCCGGGATGGCCCGTACCAGGGCGGTCGAGCAGGCCCGCGGCTCCGCCGAGCAGCTGGACCGGCCGGGGCGGCCGGAACAGCAGGGAACATATGTCGTGGTCGATGTCGTAGAGAGCGTCACCAGCTTCGCTGTCGTGGGCCCAGCTCTCGGCGGAGCCGTCGGACAGACGCAGCGCGTCGTGGTCGGTCAGCCAGTCCAGCACATCCACCACGGCCCGCTTGTGCTCGGTGATAGTGGCATCGAAGCCGAGGCCACCGATCGCCCCCGCCGCCGGGGCGAAGGCCCGGACGAGGTCGGCCAGGCTGATCTCGATCCGGGAGCGCTGGAATACGGACAGCATCAGGCACAGGTAGGACAGCCGCCGCCGGTCGAACGGCCGACCGCCACGGGTCGCGAATACCGTGCGCTGGGATGCATCGAGAGTATCGAACCGGCGCAGCAGCCGGACCTGCTGAGCGGTGGCGATCAGGGTATATCCGAGCAGCTCGGAGAAATCCCGGGCCATGACATCCGCCCAGCGCAGCACCGAGCCGAGCGCCCCGGCCCGCGGCCGGGTCCCGGTGATGAGGTCGTTTGTGAGCACCAGCCGGACAGCGTACTGGTAGGAACCGAGATCGCTCGCCGTAACACCGCGGGCCGCGGGTTTCTCACTCACCGGTGACCGCCTGGCGGACCCGGATCCGTGCCGGGGCGATCTCGAGCTTGAGGCCGGGCAGATGCAGAACCCCGTCTGCCGTCCGCACGGCACTGCCGGTTTCCGACGGCACCAGGCGGATCGTCATCACGTCGTTTCCGCCCGTTCCGCTCATGATCTGCCCGGCCACCACCGACCGGGCCTCCAGAGCGCGGTTCAACAGCTTCAGTAGCACACGCGTCTCAGCCTCATCGAGCATCCGCCCGGCCGCTCCCGAGCTCAGCAGCCGCTCCGCAGCCTCTCGTTCCGCCTCGCGCTGCAGGGCCTGACGCCGTCGCAGGTCGCCCCGCAGGCCAGCTTGATCCTGGAGCCGTTGCGGGACACCTGGACTCGGGGCCTTGCCCCTACGGAACAGCGTGATCGCGATCTCCACGCCCGGGGCATCAGCCCAGGAGCGCCGGGACGAGATCAGGTCACCGTCGTCGTGCACACCGCCAGCGTGCCGGGCGCGCCGCAGGTTGAACGCCGCCGACATCAGGGCGTGCGCGGCGTCCTCGTCGCTCACGTCGAAAACCCACTGGGCCAAGTGTCTGAGCTGGGTCGACCGGTTCACCCCCCCGCGCTGCGACTCGGTGATCTGGCGCAGCAAGGCGATCATGCTGGATACGCCAGCCCGGGTCGCGGCGGCCAGCTCGGCGGTGCGTGACTCCGCGCCCGACTCGGCAATGAACCAGGCCCGGATTCCCGTCCAGCGCCGCTGCCACTCTTCGAGCACCTCGGCCTGCTGCATCAGGGGTCGGTCATCGGCTTCGGCCGCGCGGTTGAGCAGCGTCCCGATGCCGGTCTCCTCCACCTGCTCGATCGCACGTGCCAGCCGCGGGAGATACCGGTCGAGCTCGGTCATGAAATCGCTCATATGAGCCAGCAGAGCGTGCTTATATCGCAGGAACATCTCCGGCGACGTGTCCGTCGAGCGGGTGATGTCGCCCAGCGTCAGGTGAAAGCGGGCGGATCTGAGGGCCATGTCCTCGATCACCCGGTCCAGGCTGGCCAGGCGGCGCACGATCTCCTCGCCATCGCCCTCGCGGTTGGCTTCGGCCAGCTCGCGCAGCTCGCGCACGATGTCGGAGAACGCCAGCCGGGACAGGTTCGCATCCTGCGGCCGTGCGGCGAGCACACCCTCGACGGCGGTGTAGGCGCGATGCCCCAGCTCGGTGAACTGGTAGACGGACTGACGGTTGCGGTACCGTGCCAGGCTGCCAGCCCGCGATGCGTCCTCCAGCCGGTGCAGGACCCCGTCGTCGGCCAGGTTGTCCAGTCGTTCGCGCAGCTTGCCCGGACCAGGCGGGACGTCGTCGTACACGGCGGCCAGCTCGCTGAGTGCCGCGGTCACGTCATCGGTGTGGGAGTGCGCTACGTGCATCCCGCGGAGCCGGTCCATGGCTCGCAGCACCCACAGGTAGGCCAGGTAGTCCTCCCGGCGGGTGAAGTGGAACAAGCGGAACCTGTCAGCGACCGCCAGTGCGTCCAGATGGTAGGAGCCGGCTGATCCGGCCGCCGCTGTCATCGTGCGCTTCGTCCTATCTGCCGGGTGGTGTGAGGTAGGTGGTTACCCTATGCGCTGCCACCGTCAATCCGGGCCGCCGAAACCAGCATCCGGCACGTGATCTGCCGCCGCCGGCTGGCCGCGGTCTCGATGACCGCCTGGATGTGCCGCGCGATCAGGTGGCGGCCGGCCGCCGCGACCGCGACCGGGCCGGCTTGCGGACCGGCTCCTCGGCCTTGACCGGCTCCTCGACGAGCCTGACCGTGATGTCTGGCCCACCCGTCTCGACCACCTGCACCCGGTCGGACAGCCGGGACAGGAAGGCGCGGAAGCTGCGGCAGCCGTAGTTGTGCTCGTCGAACGCCGCGTCCAGGGCCAGCATCTTGCTCTTCAGCCCGCCTGCGGTCAGCGTCTCGACGTTGGATTCCTCGAACGCCCGGACCAGCAACTGCTCGGCCGAGCCGATGTCGAAGGTGGCCTCGACGGCGGGCCGCGCGGCCGGCTCTACCTCGGCCACCAGCGTGCCCCAGTACTTGTATTCCGAGCACACCGAGACCAGCTTGCGGCTGGCGTTGGCCTCGGTCCCGACCCCCACCACCCACTTGCCGAACTCGCGCAGTCGCTGCACCAGCGGCGAGTAGTCTCCGTCGCCACTGACCAGGACGAACACGCTGATCTCGGGGTGCACGATCAGGGTTTCCATGGCGTCCACGGCCATCCGGATGTCGGCCGCGTTCTTGTTCTGGATGCCGACCCGCGCCACCTGGATCAGGTCGACGCCGTTCATGGCCAGGTCGTCCTGGTGGCTGCCGAACCGCGTGTTGGCCCAGTCCGCATAGGCGCGGCGGACCGAGGCGTTCCCGTACCCGCGGCACAGCCGGGTCAGGGCCTCATACGGCGCCGGGTTGGCCTGATCCGGCAGTTCCTTGACCGCGCCGAGAACGAGGTTCTCGAAGTCCACGAACACCGCTACCTGCGCGGAACCGTCAGGCTCCATCGTCATCCCCTCAGCCGGTCTTGCGACCTGTCGATTCAGCGGTCTGGCGATGAAACGTTATCTCAGCGACAGCTAAAAGGCGCGGATGCGGCTTTTAGTAATGGACATGCTGCCGCCAGTCGCTCGGCACCCGCCCCTTGGGCCCGGGAGTTCCCTGGTCGGCGGGGTGATGCTGCGGCGGTGCCAGGGCCGGCCCGTCGTACATCTCGTTGGTGTCGTAGTTGAAGTACCAGTCCTCATCCGGCTCGAAGCTGCGGATGAACGGGTGGCCGGTCTCCTTGGCGTGCGCGGTGGCGTGCTGCATGGGAGAGGTGTCACAGCAGCCGATGTGCCCGCACTGCGCGCAGCGGCGCAGGTGCACCCACCATCCGCCCGCGGCATCGCACTCCACGCAGCCGTTCCCGCTCGGCGGCACCGAAGGGTCGATGCCCGCGATATCCGACATTACGAGTTCTCCTTGTCCTCAGCAGTAGCAGCCGCTCCGGCGGCCCCAGCTTCGCTGGCGGCGGTCCCGGCGCTGGTCCGGGCCGCAGCCGTGACCGCGTCCAGGCCGTCTGGGGTCAGGGCCGCACCGTCGTCCTGCGGCGTCAGCGGCAGCCAGACGCGGAACCTGGTGTCGCCCGGCTCGGATTCAAGCGACAGCTCCCCGTGGTGCTTGTTGACCACGATCCGGAAGGAAATATCCAGGCCAAGCCCGGTTCCCTCACCCACCGGCTTGGTGGTGAAGAACGGCTCGAAGATCCGGTTCCTGATCTCCGGCGGCACCCCGGGCCCGGTGTCCCCGAACTCGATGAACACCTTGTCCCGGTCCATGCCGGTGCGCACGGTCAGCACGCCGGTCTCGCCCATGGCCGAGACCGCGTTGTCGATCAGGTTCGTCCACACCTGGTTGAGCTCGCCCGCGTAGGCCGGGATCGGCGGCACGGACTGGTCGTAGTCCTTCGCCACATGGATGCCAGGCGGCATCTTCCCGGCCAGCATGAGCAGCGTGCTGTCCAGCAGTTCGTGCACGTCCACGACCTGGTAGGGGGCCCGGTCCAGCTGCGAGTACTGCTTGGCCGCGCCGACCAGGGTGGAGATCCGGGTGGTGGAGTCCTCGATCTCGTTCATCAGCAGCTCGGTCTCGACCGTGTAGTTCAGCCACCGCACCGAGGGTTCCAGCGTGTCTTCGTCAACGGTGGCCTCGACGTGGTCGAGCCAGGCCACGTCCAGGCCCGCGGCCACGAACGTCGGCGACAGGTTCCAGCCGTCGGTGATCCCGTGGTCATCCAGCCAGTCGGTGATGGCGTCTTCCCGGTCGGAGGCCTCCAGCGGCGACAGCACCAGCGCCCTGGACTTCGGGACCTTCTCGGCCACCTCTTCCTGCAGCTTGATCAGGATCTCCAGGGTGGTCCGGTCCCACTTGCCGCCCGCGATCATGCCCAGCTTGTGCCGCATGCCGGCCACCCGCTCGCGCAGTGTCGCGGTGGCCCGGACCGCCGCGGCGGCCGGGTTGTTCAGCTCGTGGGTCAGCCCGGCCGACAGCGAGCCGAGGGCCAGCAGCCGCTCCCGCTGCCCGATGGCCGCCTGTGCGTTCTTGTTGCCGAAGAACAGCCCCTCCAGCAGGTGCACCGCCATCGGGAACCAGGAGTGCATTATCTCGGCGAAGACTTCGGCGTCCAGCACAAAGAACCGGGACGGCACGGTCACCCGGACCGAGTTGTTGTACACCTGCGGCACCCGGTCGCCGAGGTAGGCGGTGAAGGCACCGGAGTACACCCCGCGCTCGGAGGTCCGGCCGACCTCGATGTCGTCCCCGCCAACCCGCCGGGACATCACCGTGTTGCCCTCGAGCAGCACGTAGAAGCAGGTGGCCGGGGAGCCTTCCGCGTACAGCGGTCCCGGCTCGATCAGCTCCACGTGCCCGCGCTCGCACAGCCACTGCAGTTGGTCCCCGTCGAGTTTCTCGAACAGGAACAGCGTCCGCAGCTCCTCGATGCTGCACGGCAGGGACTTGCCCGAGGCCGCGCACACCGACGGCTCGGTGGGTTCCGGGTCCAGGTCAGAAGCAGTCATCGTTTCTCCAGATAACGGTGCACCAGCATCACGGCCAGCGCACCTTCCCCGACAGCCGAAGCGACCCGTTTGGCCGACTCCGACCGCGCGTCCCCGGCCACGAACACGCCGGGCACGCTGGTCTCCAGGTGGTAGGGCATCCGGTCGAGTTCCCAGCCGCGGGGCCTTTCCCCGCTGACCGACAGATCCGGGCCCGCCACCACGAACCCGCCCGGATCCCGCACCACGACGCCGTCCAGCCAGTCGGTGAGCGGCGCCGCGCCTATGAACAGGAACAGCATCTGCGCGTCAACTGTTTCCGTCCGGCCCGAAGCGTTGTCCCGCAAGGTCAGTTTTTCCAGGTGACCCTCGCCGGAGGCCTCGATGACCTCGGTGCAGGTCCGCACGCTGATGTTCCCGATCTCGGCGATCTGCCTGATCAGGTAGTACGACATCGACTTCTCCAGGCCCGGCGAGCGGACCAGGATCGTCACCGACTTGGCGTGCCGGGCCAGGTAGACCGCGGCCTGCCCAGCCGAGTTCGCCCCGCCCACGATGTAGATGTCCTGGCCGAGGCAGGCCGTGGCCTCGGTCAGCGCCGACCCGTAGTAGACGCCGCGGCCGGTGAAGTCGGCCAGACCCGGGGCGTTCAGCTGCCGGTAGGACACCCCGGTGGCCAGGATGATCGTGTGCGCGTTGATCGACGTGCCGTCCGCGAACCGGACCCCGCGGGCTGACCCCTTGACCTCCAGGCCGATCACGTCCCGTGTGGTCAGCACCTCGGCGCCGAACTTCGTAGCCTGGCGGCGGGCCCGGTCGGTCAGCTGGGCGCCGGACACGCCGTCGGGGAAGCCCAGGTAGTTCTCGATCCGCGAGCTCTGGCCGGCCTGGCCGCCGGTGGCGGTCCGCTCGACCAGGACAGTGCGCAGCCCCTCGGAGGCGCCGTACACCGCGGCGCCCAGCCCGGCCGGGCCGCCGCCGATCACGATGAGGTCATAGAAGTCCGCCGACGGTGTGGTGGCCAACCCGACGTGCGCGGCCAGCTCGGCGTCGCTCGGCTCCACCAGCGGCTCGCCGTCCGGTGTGACCACCACCGGCAGCGACATCCCGTCCGTGCCCGCGGCATCCAGCAGCCGCTGCCCTTCCGGCTCGTCGGTGGTGTACCAGCGGTACGGCACCTGGTTCCGGGCCAGGAACTCCCGGACCTCGGACGACCGCGCGGACCAGCGGTGGCCCACGACCTTGGTCTCGGGCACCGGGCGGTGGTCCGATTCGCCCCACGCGTCCAGCAGCGCGTCCACCACCGGGTAGAGCTTCTCCTCCGGCGGGTCCCACGGCTTGAGCAGGTAATGGTCGAGGTCGACCACGTTGATCGCGTCGATCGCGGCCCCGGTGTCGGCGTAGGCGGTGAGCAGGATGCGCCGTGCCCCGGGGTAGATGTCCATCGCCTGCTCGAGGAACTCGATCCCGTTCATCTCAGGCATCCGGTAGTCGGCCAGGATCAGCGCCACCAGATCGCCGCGCAGCTTCATCTGCCGCAGCGCATCAAGCGCGGTCCCACCGGACTCGGCCCGCACGATCCGGTGCCGTTCCCGTAGCGTCGCCGCAGGTCACGCGCGACAGCGCGGGACACGCCGGGGTCGTCGTCGACGGTAAGGATCGCCGTCCGGATCGTCTCGGCCTGCTCGGTCATAACGCCCATATTAAGTTCACGAGGGCGCGGTCCCGCTGGGGCCGGCGCGGAAGATCTTCCCGGCTTCGCAGGAAAACCCTTTTTCAGCCGAACGGCCCCGTGCGTGCCCCCGCATCTCTGCGTGCCCCGGCGGCACGGCACGCGGTCCTAGGCGCCGAGCGTGACCAGCTCACGGTAGAACCGGCGCTCGATGACCCAGCCGCCGGGCGGCCGGACGCCGCTCTGCCCGGCTGGCCGGAAGGAGAGCCGAAAGTCGCTGGCCATAGGCCGGCCGATGGCCTCCCAGTCCTGGTAGAGGCGCTCGAGCGTGCGGGCCGGCCGGCGTCCTTCCACCAGGAGATGCCGTTTGGTGCGAGCTTGGCCCAGCCGTCCACCATCGCGCTGAGCCCGATGCCGTCAGGCATGTCGAGCGCCCGGCGATCGTGCAGCCCGAGGTAGAACAGGAAGCCGTGCTCGTCGTCTGGTCTGCTGATAGCGAAACCCGGCGCCGGGGCAGGTTCGCGGACGATCTCCTCCGGCTCGCCGCAGACCACCCCGGCAGGCCACAGGTCCTCGATGTGCAGCGGGCCGCGCACCGGCATGAAGCCGGTCCACAGGGCCACCCGGCCGCGCAGTTCCCCGGCCTGGTGACGTAGCAAGACCAGCGGATGGTCGCCGCAGTGCGCGAGCGGGATCGCCATGATCCCGTCGTCGCGGAGCTGAACGGCCCAGTTGGGCGACAGGTCCGAACAGCCCACGGTGGCCACGATCCGGTCGAAGGGCGCTTCAGCGGGAGCGCCGTCGTAGCCGTCGCCGTGCCGCACAGCAATCCCTGGGTAACCAGCCGCGGCCAGCAGCCGGCTGGTTTGCTCCACCACGTCCTCGCGGATGTCTACGGTGGTCACCAGGTGCGCCTCGCCGGTGAGCTCCGCCATGAGCGCCGCGTTATAGCCGGTGCCGGCCCCGATCTCGAGCACCCGCATACCGGGCCTTACATCCAGCAACTCGAGGGCCTCGGCCATCATCGATGGCTGAGAGGTGGAACTGGCAGGCATCCCACCTTCGTGCCGCGTCGCCAGCGCGTCGTCGGCGTAGATGAGCTCGAGGTGCTCGGACTTGGGCCGCCGCGGATCGTGGTCGATCGCGACCGGCCCGGTGCCGTCGTAGTAGGAGAAGCTCTCGATCAGCCGATGCCGCGGCACCGTGCGGAAGGCACGCTCGACAGCAGCCGACCGGATGGCTCCCGTTGCCTTCAGCTCGTTGACGAGCCGGTCGATATAGGCCTGAGTGCCCGGTTCGGTCGCCATGGTCCCGGCAGTTTACGGGCGCGCGGTGCCGGAACCCGAACCACGCAGTCGTGCACCCCGGCCGAGCCGTCTGCGACGCCGCCATCGGCCCGCCCGGTGTTCCGGCGCGGTGGTATCGGCCCAGATCTGCGCGCGGATCGGCTCCAGGCCATCGGCCTGCGGTTCGAGGTCGTCGACGGCGGCGTGCAGGGCGCGGCGCACGAACTCACCGAAGCGCTGCCACTGGGCCGGGCTGAGCTCCTCCGGGCCGATGCCGGTGTCCGCCATTACTCCTGCTCCAATGCGATGCGCAGGGCCGCCATGCCGCGGGCCGTATGGCTTTTCACGGCCCCGCGACTGATGCCCATGGTGGCGGCGATCTCGGCTTCGGACAGGTCGGCGTAATACCGCAGGACGATAGCTTCGCGCTGGCGGTCGGGCAGGTCCCGCAGTGCGGCGATCACCGCGGTCCGCTCGAGCAGCGCGAAGGCCCCGTGCTCGGCGCTGGGCATGTCCGGCGGCGCCTTCTGCATGTTCTTGTCGATCACGTTCCGGTGCCGCAGCACCGACCGGGACCGGTTCACCACGGCCTGGCGAAGATAGGCCAGGGCCTTCTCGGTGTCCTTCAGCCGGTTCCAGCCGCCGTGTACCGCGACAAAGGCGTCCTGCACGACTTCCTCGGCGGTGGGGATGTCGCGCACCAGTATCGCGGCTAGCCGGACCAGTGACCGGTAGTGCGCGGCGTAGAGCTCGACGACCGCGTGATCAGGGCTCCACTCCGCGCGGGCCGGGCCGCCGGCCGGGAACGGATCGGGCAGCAGAGCCACCTCGGGGAGCAGTGTCTCCTCAGACGACAGTGTCTCCTCAGACGACAGTGTCTCCTCAGACGGCAGGATGTCTTCGGGTAGCGGAGTTTCTCCAGGTAGAAGGGCATCCCCGGGCAGCAGGGTTTCCGGCGGCAGCCCGGCTTCCCCAGGCGGCAGCCCGGCTTCCCCAGGCGGCAGGATCTCCTCGGTCAGCGCAGCGCTCGCCGCTGGCAGGATCGTCGTGTCCTCATCCGGGCCGTCGCCGGACGGTTCAGCTTCCGGCTCGGCTGCCGGGATACCCGCTCGTGTCGCGACCTCGCCCGCGCCCGCTTTATCCGGCACGCCTGGATCCGCGGTCTGCGCCGTCAGCCAGGACCGGTACCGGTCCAGGCCAGCCGCGAGGTTGTAATCCGGAGCGAACCTGGCCTGCTGCTGCTCGGTGATGTGCTGGCACAGTCGGGACAGCAGCACGTCTTCTTGCGAGCTCTGAACCGCGCGGCCGCTGCCCTTCACGACGGGTCTGCTTCCGGTGCGTTGCTGGCGAACGGGGTGTCCGGTCCCAGCTGGGCTATCAGCTTGCGCCGTGCCCGGTGCAGATGCGTGCTCACCGTCTTCTCGGTCACCCGCAGGACCGCGGCGATCTCGGCCTCTTTCATGCCCAGCTGCCAGCGCAGCAGGGCCACGGTGTGCTGCTGCTGTGGCATGTCCTGGATGATCCGCCAGCAGCGTTCCAGCACATCGGCCGAGAAAACCTGCTCCAGCACGTCCGTCCCGACCGGGCGGTAGCGGGCCTCGATCCGCGGCATCCGGTTACGGAACGCCGCCTCCCGGCGGAATCCGCTCACCGCGATATTGGCCAGTGTCCGGCAGAGCCAGCCGCGGCGCTGCTCGGTGTCCCGGCACCGCAGCGCCGGCCACACCCGGGCCGCGGCCTCGAAGGCAGCCTGGACAAGATCATCGGCCAGCGCCCGGTCTCCGCGGGTCAGCGCGCACGCATAGCCGAACAGGTCGGCCGCGCACGCCTGGAAGCACGCCTGCAATTCGAGGGCATCGCGCGATGAGATCCTCTCATCGCTGCTCACCGAAGCCCCCTTCCCCGCCGCCGGCCGCTGCCGCCACCACCGTGCGCGGCTGGGCAGTCGCACTGGACGTAAGGGTAGGCGACCGCAGCCGACCTCACCGAAGGACCGGGAAGAATCACGTGCCTAAGTCGTCTGGCGCCGGGAAAACCCTGACAGACTTCCCGTGATTATGCCGTGCCTGCTGGTTCCCGCGCTCGGTAGCCTGCGATCATGACTGATCGCCAGGACACGAACGCGGCGATATGGCAGTCCGCCGAGGCCGTCCAGGCCTGGGCGGAAGAAGCAGGGCGGCAAGAGCGCGACCGCCAGGCCAGCCGCCGCTTCATGGCCCTTCTGCTGCCGTTCGCCGCCCAGGATGAGTTCACGTTCTGTGACCTCGGTGCGGGCACCGGCGCGGCGTCGCGAGCGATCCTGGAGATGTATCCGCGCTGCACCGCGGTCCTGGCCGATTTCTCGGCCGAGATGATGCGTGCGGGGGAGCGCGAGATGGAGCCTTTCGCTGGCCGCTACCGGTACGCCGAGTTCGACATGTCGGTCGGCGGGCAGTGGCCGGCCGGTATCCCGGCGGCACTGGACGTCGTGGTGACCTCGATGTGCGTCCACCATCTGCCCGATGGCCGCAAGCAAGGCCTGTTCGCGGAGATCTTCGGCCGCCTCGCACCGGGAGGCTGGTACCTCAACTACGATCCGGTGCCCACAGGCCCGGCATCTTTCATGCTCGCCGCTGTCCCCGCAGGTCAGCGCTTCCTATCTAGTTGTGTGACACGGCCTGGCAGTGGTCAGGTAGGCCGTGGGTCTCACAAAATCTCACTGAGCGTTGTGGATCTTGCTCAGCACCGCGGCGGCCTGGGCCAGATCCTCCGGCCGGGCGTGCGTGTAGGTGGTCTCGTTTACGGTCGTTGTATGCCCGCACCATGCCGCCCTGATGTGCGGCGGCACGCCCGCTGCGGCCATCAGCGAGTTGGCGGTGTGCCGGGAATCGTGGAGCCGGATACGGGGCAGGCCCGCGGCCTCACGGACCCGGTGGAACTCATCGGAGTAGCAGTCCGGCCGGAGCGGGATACCCAGCTCGTCGGTGACGGCGTACCTGTCACCTGGCGTGTACCAGCCCAGCTGCGGCAGGCCGGCCTCATACGCGGCGCCCGCGGCGAGTTTCTCCCGGGCCTGCTGCTTGCGGAGCGCCTTCAGCGCGGCGACGTCTTCCGCGGTCAGCGGCAGCGTCCGGTCGCCGTTCGCCGACTTCGGCGCCTTCACGATGGCCTGCCCATCGACCAGGGGCCGGGTCACCTTGATGGTGAGCGTTCCCGCCTCAAGGTCGATATCGTCCCAGCGCAGGCCGCAAACCTCACCGCGGCGCAGCCCGTACAGGGTCAGCCGCCACGCGGCGTGCAAACGGTCCTGCTCCGCGGCGGCCAGGAAGGTCCGCACCTGCGCCGCTGACCAGGTGTCACGCTCGCGCTTGGCCACCTTCGGCAGCTCAACATGCTGGACCGGGTTGAATGCCACCTTGCGGTCCCGGACGGCCACCTCAAACGCCGCGGACAGCCGCCCGAGCGTCAGGCGCACGGTGAGGGCGCCGAGCGGCGTGCCCGGTTCCCCGCCACGGCGGCGGCCACTGGCCAGCATCCAGTCGCGGAGCTGCTCGACGTCTTCCCGGGTGACCGACTGCGCCAGCCGGTGGCCGAGCCGGTCACGGGCTGGCTTCAGCGCGTTCCGGTAGCTGAGCTGGGTGTTCTGCTCCCGCTGGAATGCCACCTTCTTCAGGTAGGCGTCGAGCACCTCGGCGACGGTCACCTTGGACCGGTCCACGAACTCATGCGTCCGCACCGTGTGACCGATGCGGGCCAGCTCGGCTTCGGCATCCTTGCGCCGGTCGAACGTGTACGTCCGCTGGCGGCGCCGCCCGTCTGGCCCGCGGCCGACGTCGACCACGAACCTGTACTTCTTCGCGGGCTTCACCCGGCCGGTGCCTTTGCAGTGCACGCACTGCCGCTCCGGCCCGTCGCCCGTCTCGATCGTCCTGATCGTCGGCATCTAGCTCTCCTTCCCTTGCTGCTGGTTCTGGATACGGCGCCGGAGTTCCTCCAGGACGCTGTTCATCTCGTCCACGCTGGCCCGGACGTCCTCCGAGCTGAGCGAGGGCGGCTGGCCCTCACGAACCGCGGGCTTATCGCCGGCCACCGGACGGCGCCGTCGTTGACGGCCGCCGCCAGGCGCTTGACCGACAGGGCGGGGAGTTCCTCGCCTGACGGCAGCACGACCGTTCCGACGTCGGCGCCGGGCGCCAGCAGGTCGGGGAACGTGCACTCCAGGACGAAGCTGAGCCCCAGGATTTCCTCAGCGGTCAGGCGCCGTGCGGCGCGCTCGACGTTCCCGACCGTCTGCTGATGCCAGTCGAAGCCGAGCGCCCGCATCCTGGCGGCGCACTGCGACTGCTTGATGCCGAGCCGGGCGCGGATGGCGCGGACGTTCTGGCCGAGAGCCGCACTGTAGGTCGTTGTTTTTCGCTGCACACGACCATTCATACACGCTCACGTTGTACGGCGCAACCTGGTCGTGTTGCGAACCTTGCTCCGAACCGCTATCGTCCTCTCTTGTACAGCACAACGTGAGGTTGTGCGCCACTCCGGGAGGTTGTTTGATGACGCTGCGAGAGTTCCTGAAGTCCAGGGGCATCCCCATGGACGCCGCAGCCCTCATGGCAGGTGTCGATAAGGGAACGATCTGCCGGATAGCCAACGGCAAAAGCCAGCCCCGGCCTGAGACCGTGCTGCGGCTGGCCAAGGCGTTCGGGATGAGCGCCCGGCGTGCCCAGGCCATGTGCGATGCCTCCCGCGAAGCGGCCAAGTCGGTGGCGGCGTGACAGCCAGCACACGCCCGGTCCTAGCTGGGACCGTCGACCTGGCCGCCAGGCGCCCGACGCTGGCCCAGATCAAGACGTCCTGGCCGCCCACGGTCAGCGTGGCCGCCGCCGCGCCAGCGCTCGGCGTTTCCCGCGCGACGCTGTACGAGGCGATCCGGCGCGGCCTGTGCCCAGTCCAGACCATCACGGTCGGCCACCGCATCCAGGTGCTGACCGCCGACCTGGTCAGGGTTCTTGAAAACGCAACGGCCGGGCACTAGGCCCGGCCGCTGCCAAGAATCCTCGCCGAAGGATCGTTATGACCAACGATAACCCACCGCGCCCGCCAGATGTGAAGCACCTCAGTGCATCATCGGTACCCGCACGGAGCACCACCGCCGACCTGCGGGAAGGTCATACTCCGGCACTGGGTCTCACCATCCCCGGACCACGCGACCCGGTGTCGCTCGCCCAGGCCACGGCCGAGCTGGTCGAGCACTCCGACACGATCGACACCGCGCTTGCGCTGCGCCTCCAGGCGTTCCGCGAAGGCTACGGCGAGGGATACAGCGCCGGCTACGCCGCCGGGCGCGACGACCAGGCCGCCGAGCTCGCCAAGGCGTGGGCCGAAGTCGCCAGGCCAGCATCCAAAGCCACCCCATACGCCGAGATCGAACGGAAACGGTGGGGACCTGGCGGCCGCGCCCACTTCGCCGACCCAAGACCAGGTGACTTTCCAGGACGGGGAACATCGTGACTAGGCCGATCGGCGCGCGGCTGCTCGATGACCTGCACGCCGCGCTCACCCGGTATGTGGTCCTGCCGTCACCCGAAGCGGCCGATGCCGTTGTGCTCTGGATCGTGGCCACGCATGCGGTGCCAGCGTGGAACTGCGCACCGCGGCTCGACATCACCAGCCCCGTTAAGCGGTGCGGTAAGAGCCGCCTGCTCGACATCATCGAGGCGACTTGCCACATGCGCTGCTCACCGTCAACATCAGCCCGGCCGCGCTGGTCCGCTCGATCGGCGGCGACCCGCCGACCCTGCTGCTGGACGAGGCCGACACCGTTTTCGGCCCGAAGGCGGGCGACAGTAACGAGGATCTGCGCGGCATCCTGAACGCCGGGCACTCACGGAACCGGCCCTACATCCGGTGGGATATCGGCCCAGAGGCACGGAGAACTGCCCAACCTTCGCCATGGCCGCGCTCGCCGGTATCGGCAACCTGCCCGACACGATCAAGGACAGGGCCGTCGTTGTCGCCATGCGCCGCCGCGCACCGGGCGAAGTGCGTCGACCGCTACCGCGACCGCCGCGACGGTGCACCGCTCCGGACGCTCGGCGAGCAGCTCAGCAAATGGGTCCGGGCACACATGACCCAGCTGAGCGACGCCGAGCCCGACATGCCCGTCGAGGACCGCGCCGCCGACACCTGGGAACCCCTCATCATCATCGCCGACGTAGCCGGAGGCGACTGGCCGGCACGAGCCCGCAAAGCCGCCATCGTCCTTACAGCCGAGGACGACACCGACACCACGCTCGGCGCCCGCCTCCTGGCCGACCTGCGCGACGTGTTCGGCGACGCCGACGCCCTGCATGGCGAGACGATCCTCGGCGCGCTCCACAAGCTCTCCGAGGCGCCTTGGGGTGACTACTTCGGCAGGCCGCTGAACGCCCGGGATCTGGCCAGGCTCCTGCATCCCTACGGCGTTGCGGCCAAAGACGTCAAGATCGACGGGACGACCAAACGCGGGTACCGGCGCGAGCACCTGCACGACCCATGGACCCGCTATCTGCCGCCTGCAGGCGGGGGTAGTGCTACTTCCGCTACCTCCGCTACCGGGCAGGTCACGTGGGGTGGCCAGGTAGCAGGTAGCACTTCCGAAGTGCTACCTGCTACCTCAGACCCTGCTCTGACCTGGGAAGTAGCACAGGTAGCGGAGGTAGCAGATACCCCCCCTGGAAGTGGCCAGTGCACCATCTGCGGCGGCTCGCTCGACCAGGCCGTGATCGACGCCGGGTTCACCGATCACGGGGATTGCGGATGACCCCCGTCACCGCGTCGGCCCACTGCTTGCGCTGCGACTGGCGTGCAGGCCCAGACGACCCCGCCGCCATCGACAAAGCCGCCGAATCCCACACGCGCCGCACCGGCCACCCGAGCGCCACCGCAGGCCAGCCAGCCGGACGCCACCAGGCAATCCCGCCCACAGCACCAACACCCAGCCGCAGGAGCACCCCGTGATTCACCGGCTAGCCGCCGCCGCATGCTGCGCCATCCCGCTACTGGCGGGCTGCTCCACACTGGCGCCGTTCCAGCCAGCCGCCAGCCAGGGCGCCAGCTGCACCTTCGGCGCGAACGGAGCGGACGTCGAGATCGGGTTCACCGCCATCACCGACTGCAGCACGGTCGAGCAGTCGCTAGCAACCGATGGCCTGGCCTGGACCTCGGTTGACAGCCTGATAGCTGCAGGCAACCCCGGACCGTCAGACGGCGAAACCGAGCAGCAAGTATGCGCACTGACCAATGGCGGGTCGGCCCTGACCGTCATGGACGCAGGCGGCGCGGTCTACGGCACCCAGCTGTGCTCCACCTACGAGCAATCGGGATGGAGCAGCTGAACCGGAAACTGAACTAGGGACCTGAACCGGCCCCCGAAGTCGCAACGTCAAGTGTGTGACGCGCCAGGGGTAAACCAGGAACCCTAAACGTTCAGCCAGGGGGTATTTAGCTGGCCTGCTCCACACCCGGTTGACCTGACCGGCTGACCGGACCCATGGACCCGCCCGGCCGGGGCCGACCCATGACACTGACCTCATGGAAGGCCGCCGGAGCGCGTGACCTCATGGAAGGGTGACAGTGGAGCACTCCGGCAGCCGCTACGCCGTGACAGCTGGCAATCCGCGGCTACGTCATGACAGGCGGCACCCATCGCTATCCGGTGGAGCACCCGACCCATGACCCCATGCGCCAGCCCGGAACCGGCAGACCCCATGCGCCAGATGGAGCACCCGGTAGGTTGCACGTCAAGAGCCCCCGCCACTTCGATTGGCGGGGGGCTCGTCTGATGGGTCTAGCTGGCGGCGGCCTGCTCGACGGCGTCACGGTAGGCGACGAGAGCCTTGACGATGGCGGCGTTGACGGACTGGCCGGTGTCGCCAGAGTGCCGCTCGTACCACGCCAGAAGACCGTCCGGCATGCGGACGGTCTTCGGGTGGCTCTTGTGGCGGTCAGGCACGGGGCTTGTGCAGTCCGGCCGGGGCGTGGCAGGCGCGGCATTCGCCGGCCAGTTCGCTGGCTGCCCACCAATCCAGGGTGCGCGGGCAGGTGTCGGCGGCTAGCTGCTGGTCGAGCGCGGCGGCGCCGCGGACTTCGGCCGGGTCCATCGTGACTGTGTTTTTCATTTCCGTTTCCTCCCGCTGGTGGTGTTAACAGCAGAGCGGGCCAAAGGCTTGTCCTCGGAATCCATCCACGCGCTCCCGATTCCGGCAACGGTTTTCGCCGTCCCGGTGGCTGGCACCCCAGCTCACGTCGCTTCTGCCTTGGTCTTACTACCTTGGTAACCCGCTCTGCTGTTGTGTCACCACACTATCAAGTGGTGTCACCACACGCAAGAGGTCAGCGCGCGGTTATCTGATGCGGCGTCAGATACGGGCTGCATATCCGCAGGCTGCCGTGTGTGCGCTTCACGCAATCTCACGGCAAATTCGCCGATCTGACGGCAGGTTTTTACGGGCTGGCGCAGGTCCGCGTGGGATGATTGACCTGCAACGCCATTGTGGGGACGGCCCGGCCGCTTGAGCACGGCGGTAACCGGGCCGGGCCGTCCCGAAGGCACGTAAAGGCCGTTCCCGCCAAAGGAGCCAGCCCCGCACCACAAGGGGGCCAGCTCAGTGCGAAGTCGGCGAAGACGCGCGCAGCAAGCAGGCGGGGCAATCCACTGGCGTCTGCGCAAGGAGCGAACACATTGGCATACAAACTTCCGTCTGGCCGCACAGTCCAGACGACGACACCGGATCAGGTCAAGCTGGCCATCCAGCAGGCGTCCGGCGCGCACCGCACCGGGTCCGAGCTGGACGACGAAGGCCTGCGAGCCCACCTGGTCGACCGGGCGTTGATCACTGATCAGCGGCATCTGCTGCCCGCCAGCTTCGGCCAGGAACACGCACAGCGGCAGGCCAAGGCGAAGGTCCGCGAGACCGCCACGATGGCGGGCAAGTCGCTCAGCGAGATTTACGACATGGCCGTGTCCCGTGTCGATGGTGTCCTGAATCCGGCTAATGGCACGGGGTTCCTGCTGGCCAAGAGCGCCGCTGCCGCGCCGCCGCCGAAGTGGGCTGACTGGCCAGAAGTCGCCAGCCAGACCCGGGACGCCATCTACGACGTGGCGAAGGCCAACGGCTGCAAGGTCACGTCGATCGACATCGACATGACGACCCCAGCTGAGGCGCACGAGGCGCTGAAGAAGGCAGCGGCGTACCAGGAGCAAGCCGAACGGCTCATCGACCGCGGGTCAGCTGACGCATACCGCGCGCTGGCCCGGAAGACTCTCAAGGAAGCAGGACTAGACCAATGACCGCGACAGCAGTAGTTACTCTCACCGGCACAGGGTTGCAGGTGTTCGGCACGATCAACTGCGAGCAGCTCGGCCAGGGTGGCTACCAGCTGGTAGCCACGCAAGGCCCGACGCCGGGCACGACCGGCCTGAACTACGCCGGGATGTCAGCGGTCGCTACCGCGGCTGGCACCTACATCACCGGCTTGTCCACGGCGAAGAAAGCCCAGCTGCCAACGGGCAGACGGGCTGCCCGGTCATCTCGGTCAGCCCGGCCGCGGTCAGCATCCCGGTGCACAGCCTGGACGTGGCCACCCTCGCCGCGACCCTGGCCGGTGTGCTGAACACCGGCGGCAATTACGGGACTCGGGGACGTGACACCCGAGCAGGCGAAGCGGATCGCTGAACTCCACGCCAGCGGCGCGTCTGAGCGGCAGATCTCAGCCGACACTGGCGTCCCGGCCACGTCGGTGCACCGGGAAATCGTGGAGATAAAGCGGCGGGCAGCCGAGCAGGACGTGCCCGAGCACCAGGCCGACGAGCCCAAACCTTCCCCTGCGGGGGAAGGTTGCAAGTCTGAGCCTGGCCAGCACGACGCCGAGGTGCTCCAGGCCGCTGACGAGGTGCTGAACGGCGAGACCCGTGTACTGCTCGTGGCCGCCGAAGCCAGCGAAGCTGAGCAGCTGACCACCGTCCAGGAGCGTGCGGAAGCCAGCAGGCGAGCTTTGGTCGACCTGGAAGACGAGCGGCTCGTCCGGATCGACGCTGGCCAGGACGCGGCGCCGCTGCGGTCCAGGATCGCCAACGCCCATCTGGACCTGGCCGACAACATCACCGCGGCCGAGCGGTGCGCCGAACGGCTCTCCGTGATCCGTGCCCGCATCGCGGAGCTGGACCGTCTTGAAGAACTGGCCACCAAACGCGCTGAGCGCGATTCTGCCGCGTCGGAAGCTACTGCCCTGGCTCTGGCGCTAGGCGACGTCCAGCGCGAGTGCGTAACGGCTTCCAGGGCCGTTGCGGAACGGTTCACTGCCGCGGTCACCGGTGAGGCTGCAGGGCCGCGCCCGGCTGGCCGCGCTGCAGATGGAAGTCAACCGGCTTGAACAGCAGTCCGGTGAGCCGCTGACCACCGTCCCGGAGCCGCCATCGACGGCCCTGTCGATCCGCCCAGACGAAGCGGCTGCCGGGCAGGCGCGCGGCTTGTACCAGGCGATCCAGGCCGCACCCCGCGGCGATGTCCCCGCGGTATCTGCTGGCCTGGGTGTGGCATGCGGCTACCTGCCGCCTGGCCCGGCGTCAGCTGAGGAGATCGCCCGCGGCCTGGAATGGCGTGCGGCGATGGAGAAGCAGGCGGCCGACGCGAAAGCACGGGCTGCCTACGGGATCGGGCCGGACGGCTCCGGCAAGGTCCACGACCTGGACCACAACGGCCAGCCGATCGGCTACCGGCAGCCGCACCCCCAGGACGTGTACCGGTTCCCGACTGGGACGGGTTCCTACGGCAGCGGATTCCGCACCGGCTGGTGAAGCTCCGGCCCCGGTTTTAACTGGACCGGCCGGGGCCGGGTCCGCAACCAGGCCGGCCCTGGCGATAGCTCCCGCCAGGGCCGGCCTGTTCTGAGAGGTGATCATGTGACGCAGACCCCAAGCGACACCGTGGCCGCGAACGTCCGGGAGATCCGCAAGCGCCGCGGGCTGACCGCGGCCGGCCTGTCTGAGCGCTGCCGCCTGGCAGGCGGTGAGGGCATCTCGGTTCCGGTGCTGCAGAACATCGAGTACGGACGGCGCCGGGACGGTGAGCGGACCCGGCACATCACCGTGGACGAGATGCTCGTCCTGGCCCGCGCGCTGTCGGTGCCGCCCTACGCCTTGCTGCCGGAGCTCGGCGGCGATCCTGGCGCCGACGTGCGCGTCCTGCTCGGCCTGGACTCCGCTGAGGCCACGCTGCGGGAAGTGCTCGACCGGGTGGGGCAGCTGAAGCGGCGGTTCGCCGGGACGTGAGACCACGTGCGGCCCGCGCGCAGCACCGCAGGTCAGGCCAGGTATCTGGGTGCTCCATCTGACACGCGGTCAGATGGCAGACGGTGTTCCTCGTGACGCCAGGCGCGGCTGTAGTGGACTTTGGCGCAGCTGTCGATGAGGACGTTGCAGGCGTGCCGCCAGATGGCGGCGTCTTCGGTGAGGGCGTCGATCTGGCGGGCTGACCTGATCGGGTGGAGCAGGACACGGGCGGCGGCGATGATCATGGCGGGCAAGGGTAGCCAGCGGAGCCGCGCCGCCGCGTCCCCGGATTGCGGGATGCCGCTAGCCCGCTCGCGTGATGTTGGATCGTAATCAGCGGGACGCAGGCCTACCCGACTCCCCCCGGGCCTGCGTCCCGCTGTTCCTGCGCTAACTGGGTTACTTTTCCCACTTCCCGCCAGCGGCGGCTTAACCTGCCTGTGACCTGCGGGAAGTGACGGAAGTTAGGTCTGCCAGCGGGTTAACCGGGCCGGCTGGCGATGCCCGCAGGCGCATGTGCGGGCAGTGGCGGGCCAGGTAACTCACTTCGCCTGGCGATGGCGGCGCGGAGGTCGGCCGGGTCGAGCCGGTACACGTTCCCGGTCCTGGTGACCCGGACGTCTTCGTCGACGAGCAGCTCGCGGAGCGTCGCGCCGTTCAGCGTCCGGTAGGCCGTCCAGCCTGGTGCGTGTTTCCGCAGCCGGGCGGGCAGATCGGCGAGCTTGACCTTGTCATCGCCGGTGACGTCGTCCAGGTCGGCGAGCAGGTCGCGGGTTTCGATGGCGGGTACGGCGGTGCTGCCCGCGATGGGTGTGCCTGGTGCTGCCTTGGCGACCGCACGGGCGATCACATCGGCGGCGGCGTCGTATCCGGCGTCGTCGTCGACCTCGACGAAATACCACTTGAGCAGCTCAAACTGTGCATCGGATACGCCCGTGATCACCGACGTGCCACGGTCGCGGCCTGGCCGCAGCTCGGTCGCGCGGATACCCGCCGGCGAAGCCGCCATCGCCCAGGAACCCGTCGTTGCTGCGCCACGTCTTGACGTAGAAGCAGGAGTTCACCGACACCAGCTCGACGACCTTCGGGGGGATCGCGTCCTTCCGGCTCGACTGGGTGTCGAACCCCAGCCAGATCCCCGTTTTCCGCGCCCGCTTGCATCGTCTTCACGGCCAGCTCGGCGGCCAGGGTCGCCGTGCTCGGTCGTGGCCGAACAGCTCGTGGCATTCGGAGAACAGGGCCACGTTTGGGCCGCAGGTCGCGGTGCTGGCTGCGCCAGGTCACGCGCGTTACCTTCTTGGCGCCGAGATCAGCTAGGCGGCCTTCGCGGCGGGCCGACTTCCGCGTACAGCTCTTGCAGTGAGGCGCATCGCGGCTTCGATGTGCTCGTCTTCGGCGCCGCGGACGTACCGGGCCAGCCGGGGCGTGTAGGCGTCGAAGTCGCCGTTGCTGGCCAGGACGTGCACCCCGAGTTCGGCGCAGCGGGTCGAGTGCGGCAGCCGAGCATGACGACCCGGCAGGCGTTGGACTTGCCCTGGCCCATCTGCCCGCCGCCGACCAGGTTGTTGCCCGACCACGGGCACGGTGATCGCATCCCCGCGCGGTGACACGCCACCAGGGACACCTTTGAACACGTCGCCGGTGCCCTCATGGAGCAGCGGGTATTCCGGCGCGGGCTTGGACAGGACGCCACGGTCGGCGATCCACATGGCCACCGTGCCAGCTGGCCCGGCGCCGGATTTCTCCGCGTCGGACGGCCACACCTCCACTTCGGCGCGGTGCACGTTCCTGGCCAGGACCGGCCGCTGATCAGCGACCATCTCGGCGGTCACGCCGAGGGGCAGGCTGCAGACCGCCGCATAGCCGCGCCCATCACGCACCGGCATCGTGTGGAACGCAGGCGTCCAGCCGTCCTTAAACGCCTTCTTGAGCGCCGGGACGGGCAGGTGCTGCAGGGCCAGGACGACCGTGTCGGCGGTGACCACCAGGCCGCTGTCATCGTCGCTCTTGCGGGCCACCGTCCAGCCGGTCATGGAAGCGTTGGCGTAGGCGCGGCCCACCCACCAGAACACGGCGACGGTGATCCACGGTGCGGCTAGCAGGAACGGACCCCACGAGACGGAGAAGGCGATAGCGATCCATTCGGTTATCTGCGCCACGGTGCGGATGGGTGCGGCGATCTCGGCGGGGTTCCGGCTGCCGATGGCCAGGAGCACGCCGATGACGATCAGGACGACGAGGGCGCCGAGCGCGATCTTCGGGAGCACCAGCGCGACCTTGAGCGGCAGCTCGACCATGTCGGTGCGCCGCTGGTGCCGGTCTTTCAGGAACTTGACGCGCTGGGTGTCCCAGGCCAGCGCCGCCTCATGGTCGCCGGCTGCTTCGGCGGCGCGGATGTAGCGTTCGTACCTGGCTGCGCTGCGGGATTCCCACAGGCGCCGTGCGGTGACCGCGGCGCCGATCCCGGTGTAGGCGACGTTCCTGGCTGCGGTCCGGGTGTGCCGGTGCCGGGCGACCACCTGGACCGCGCGGATAGGCGCCGGCCTGGCGACGATCGTGCCTTCGAGAATGACCGGTTCGCCGTCATCGGGTACGGCGGGCAGGTCCCGGCTGGCCTTTTCAAGTGCCATGATGCTGAGAGCTCCTTTCGGGGAGCGGAACCGGCCCGGGTGCGCACTTTCGCGGTGATCAGCACCCGGGCCGGGGCTTGTAATTCAGTTGTCGTGGAGCGTGTGATGCGGTGATGTGCGGTGCGGCTGGCCTGCGGTTACAGGGGCCGTATCGGAGGCGCCATCAGATAATCCGGTCACTTCCTGCCGCTCTGGTCTTTCGTCGCCTGCTTCTTCTTGTGTGGCGCGTCTAGCCAGCTCACGCGCCCGGCCTCCTTGTCCTTTTTGGTGAGTTTCTCGCCTGGCCGGGTGTGCCAGTACTTCGGCCCCTGGACGGGCGCTGGCTTGCTGAACAGTCCCATGATCATTTCCCTTCGGTGGTGACGTACTGGCCGGATGGGCAGCGGGGGAACCCGCCGCGGAACGCGGGTGCGGTCAGCAGCCCAGCGGCCGGCCCGGTGGCGTGGACGAGCACACCGGCCTGCCAGCACAGATACCGGGGCGCTGCAGGGTGGGATGCGGTGGCGCCGGTCAGCGTGGCCGCCAGCGCAGCCGCTGCGGCCCCCATCGCGATAGGCGCCAGGACAGACACGGCGCGGGGTGACAGGAAAACAGGCATGGAAGGTTCCTTACTGGTCGGCGGTGTTCTGCGGGATCGGTGAGCACGGGTAGTAGTAGGTGACCTGGCCGGTGTTACTGGGGTTGTTCATCAGCTGGTGGCATTCGGCGGTGTATCCGTGGCCCGGCCTGGGTGCGGGGTGGGTGAGGTCGGCCAGGATCGCGGCGACGGCCAGGACCAGGGCGGCGACCGCGATCGCGGCTGTAGTGCGGCTGTTCACGGGGGTCAGTTCCTTCCGAGTTCGGTCAGGTACGCCTGGATACGCTCGGCCTTCGGCTGGCCGACATGCAGGCCGGAGCGGATCTTGCGGATGCCGGGAACAGTCCCGGCGGCGAGGTCGGCGGCGAACAGCTCGGCCGCCTGGCGCGCGTGCCCGTTCAGCCCGTGCACCGGCTCAGGTACAGCGGGTACAGCCGCGGGTACATCGGGTACGGGCTCGGTCTCGCGGAGCAGGTGGGTCAGCGCGGCGCCGAATCCGAGCGTGACCACCGGCAGGCACGACACCAGCACGACAACCGGCCAGGGTGCGCGTACGGCGCCAGCGGCGGCGAGCAGGTGGTAGACGACCTGGCCGAGCATGCCGAGTGCCAGCGCGCCGACAGCGGAGCCGCGGGCGAACCCGCGCGCCCGCTCTGGCGTGCCGGGTGTCAGCCATGCGCCGAGCGCATAGGCGCCGTACGCCTCGACGCCGATTGGCAGGGTGATCGCCGTGTCCAGGCGCAGACTGTCCCAGATCCCTGGCAGCGGGCGGATGACACCGAACCCGCACATGCTGCCAAGGCCGACCCAGCCTGACCACACGGCCACCGCGGCGGGCGCGGCGATCAGGAACAGCGGCCAGCGCTTCACGGTGCACTCTCCTGGCCGGCCGCTTGCGCCGCGAGCTCGCCGAGCTCGTCAGCGGCCTGGATGCAGGCTGCCGCGACGTCGCGGGCATCCTGCTCGCAGCTGAAGTACAGCTCCGCGCCGCCGAGCCGGACGACAGCGTGGCCCAGGCCGTCAGCGTCGCGCCAGGCATGCCCGAAGTGCGGCGTGCCGATCTCTGAGTCTGTGCTGATGAGGCTCACATCGGGCTCCCTGAGTCGTTGGGCCTGGCGTAGCGGCGTACACGCCCGGGTGGAAGGTCGAACTGCGTGAAGTCGGCCGGGCTGATGGAGTCGTCCGGCTCGCTGTCCCCGTCAGGTGCGGGCGCTTCACCCCACGGCACTCCGGTGTCAGCAGGCAGCGCCGTGGCCGTGTGCTGGCCCCCGCGGCGGCTGTGGTGGCGGCCACGGGCCGGGCGCAGCAGGCCACGCAGGAAAGCCGCCAGGCGGCTCACAGGCCGGCCTGACCCGTTCCCCGCACCGGCAGGGCCAGCCATCAGGAACAGGACCAGGGAGGCGTACAGGAACACGCTCACTGGCCGGCCTCCTCATCGCGGGAGCGCCGCAGGTCCGCGACGTACTCATTCCACGTGGCGTACTGGCCTTCAGCCGGGTGCTTGCCCAGCTGGTCACGCAGCCACTCGATAGCCCGGGGAACCGGCTCATAAAACTCGTAGACCATCGTCAAGGCGACGGCGGCGTAGCTGGCCCGGTCGGTGAGCAGCTGCGCGCGGGTCAGCTCGGCGACACCCGACGCGGCCAGCGGGATAGCGATGGCCTCCCGGACCACGCCGAGCAGCTCGGCGAGCTCGCCGGGGTTGTGGTGGATAGTGGACATGTGCTGAACCTCCCAGTGGGTTCGGTACGTGGCCTCCGCCCGGGGTGCTCCGGGTGGGGGCCGTCTCACAGGCGTCTCACGGACTGGCGAGAACACCCCGGATTCCAGATGCCCTATCTGGACACCTGCGGGGCGCTGACCTGCGAGGACCGGAATCCTCTGGACTGCCTAGCTACATCTGGACGGCGTGCACTCCTACTACGATCCGGTGCGCGCGCCGGATCCGCTGATCGAGGCCACCTGGGAACGGGTCGCCGACCGGCAGGACCCCGAGGCCGCCCACCGGCGACAGCACCGCTCCGCGGTGGACCAGGCCCGCTGGGACAACCACGTCCGCTACATCATCCCGCTCGGCCAGCAGCTGGCCTATCTGCGGTCGGCCGGGTTCGAGGGCATCGATATCTACTACAAGCAGCTGGAGAACGTCATCTACGGCGGCCGCCGGCCCGCCGGGCGGGGCTAGACCTCCCGCCGCCGGGTGGCGCGCGCGAGCAACTCCATGTTCACCGTGTGCCCGGGATCGGCGAACGGCGTGCCGGGCGAGCTGACGTCAAACCGGCCACTGTCGGGCACATAATCCCGCCCGCGGGCCATCACCCGCCGCAGGTTCCCCAGCGCCGAGATGTCGGTGAGCGGGTCGCCGTGCACGACGATCAGGTCGGCGTCGTAGCCGGGAGCCAGCCGGCCGGTAACTGTGCCGACGCCAAGGGCCGTCGCGGCCCCGCTGGTGGCCATTGCGATCACGTCAGCGGTCCGGAAACCCAGCTTGACCAGATAAGCCAGGCCGCCGACGTACTGGTGGTGCGGGGTGTTGTCGACGCCTGCGTCGGTTCCGGCGATGATCCGTACTCCCATCTCGTGCATCGCCATCAGGTGCTCGCCGACCGTGATCCCGGTCAGCTCGGCCACATACGGGGCGTTCACGTTGACCGTCGGGCAGACGACGATGCCCTGTTCCGCGATCCGGGCCGCGAGCCGTTCGTCGAACTGCCGCTCGTTGGTCTCGGTGACGAACGAGCAGTGCTCGAGCGTGCTGACCCCGGCCTCGACCGCCCGGCGGATGCCCTCGAGGCCGTGGGCATGCGCGGCCACCGGCATGTCGACTCGTCGCGCCTCTTCCACGATCACGGCCAGCTCGGCCGCCGTGAACTGGGCGTACCACGGGGCCGAACCGGTGGTCATGAAGCCGCCGGTGGACATGACCTTGATCAGGTCGGCGCCGTGCTTGTGGTGGGTGCGGACCTGGCGCCGCAGGTCCTGCGGGCTGTCTGCCTCGCCGCCCATGAACCAGCAGTGCCCGCCGGTCACGGTGACCGGGCTCGCCGCCACCAGCATTCGCGGTCCGCGGGCCAACCCCGAGGTGATGGCATCCCGGACGGCCACACTCAGGTAGCCCCGGCCGCCGAGGTCGCGAGCGGTGGTCACGCCCACCCCCAGCAGCTCCCGTGCGCTGCGCAGCATCACGATCAGCTGCTGTTCGTCGGTCTCGGCCCGCATCCGTGCGGCCGGAGCCGGGCCGCCGTCGAAACCGAGATGAACGTGGCTGTCGATCAGCCCAGGCATGATCGTCGAATCGGGATAGTCCGTCCGCGCCAGCTCCGCGTACGCGGGCGGCAGGGATGCGGCCGGCCCGGCCCAGCCGACCGCATGCCCGGTGATGACGACCGCACCGTCGGGCACGCTCTGGTGGCCGGTCATGACACGAGGCGCCGTGAGTAGCTCGGCCATGGCATCATCTCGCCTTCGGCAGCATCATCTGGCCATCGGCAGGGGGACCACACACGGCAGCGCTGACGGTGGGGTCACGCTATTTCGGCTTACGAATGGGCGTCAAGCCCGGATCAGCCGGGGTCGGTCTTAGCTGCGGGAGGCAAACCAGGGGAGGATGACGCTGTGCCAGAAACATTGCGGCAGGAAATCGACGCCACCACCGCGGCGGCGCTGCGCGCTCGCGGCAGCTTCAAGTGGACCGCACCCGGGCCCGGCGGGTTTGGCGCGGCCGTGGCCGAGATGGACTTCGGTGCCGCGCCTGCCATCCTGGAAGCGATCGCCGGGTTGTCCGCTGACGCTAACTTCGGCTACCTGCCGCCGTACCTGGACGATGAGCTGGCCGCGGCCTGTGCGGCGTTCGTCAAGCGCCGTTACGGCTGGGACATCGATCCCACCCTGGTGCACCACGTCCCCGACGTGATCAGGGCGCTCGAGATCGCCATCACGCACTTTTCCCGGCCGGGCTCGCCGGTCATCTTGCCCACCCCCGCCTATATGCCGTTCCTGTCCGTCCCGGGCTTCCTTGGCCGGGAGATCATCCAGGTCAGGATGCGTGACCTGGACGGCTTCTTCACCCTGGACCTGGATGCGATCGCCGGCGCCTTCCGGGCCGGCGGTCACATGATCATCTTCTGCAATCCGTACAACCCGCTCGGCCGGGTTTTCACCCGTGCGGAGATGGCAGAGCTCACCGCGGTGGTGGACCGGCACGGCGGGCGGGTCTTCGCCGACGAGATCCACGGGCCGCTCGTCTACCCGGGGCAACGCCACGTCCCATACGCGTCCACGTCGGAACTGGCCGCGTCGCACACCCTGACCGCGACGTCCGCCTCGAAGGGTTGGAACTTGCCCGGCCTCAAGTGCGCCCAGGTCATCCTCAGCAACGATGCCGACCGGCAGGCCTGGGAGGATATGGGCTTCTTCGCCGCGCACGGGGCCAGCAATCCCGGCGTGGTGGCCAACATCGCCGCCTTCCGGCACGGCGAGGCCTGGCTGGACGAGATTGTCGGCTATCTCGACGAGAACCGCCTCCTGCTGGCTGATCTGCTCCGCCGCCACCTGCCCCAGGTGCGGTACCGCCCGCCCGACGGCACCTACCTGGCCTGGCTGGACTGCAGCGCCATGGACCTGCCCGGCTCACCCGGCGAGCTGGTCACCGCACGTGCCCGTGTCACCGTGATCGACGGCCCGGCCTGCGGCGACGGCGGGGCCGGTTCCTTCCGGCTGAACTTCGCCACCCCGCGGCCCATCCTGACCGAGATGGTCGAGCGCATCGCCACCACCCTGACCGGCGACCCAGCCGCTCGCTTAGGTGCCTGGCCCGGTAAAGGCCGGTCCTGCCGCTGTGCCGTCGGCAGCCGTGTCGGCTGAGCCCGCCTGCTCGCCGTTGGCATGGGCGTGGATGAAGCCGGCGATCCGGTCGTTCAGCTCGCCGATCCGGTTGAAGCCGCCGTGGCTGCCGGGGACGATGGCGACCACTGCGTGCGGCATAATGCTTCCCCGGGCGCGGGCCTCCGCCGGGGTAAGCAGCGCGCTGCGCGCGCCGGTGATCAGCAGGACCGGCACGGTGATCGCGCGGAGTTCGCCGTCGGTGAGGACCTTGGGGAACTTGGGCTCGGCGTGGTAGCCGCGGAGGGCGGCCCACATGAGCGTCATGAGCTCCGGCTGCAGCATGGCCGGGCTGTCCAGCCACCGGGCGAAACGGCGGCGCAGCGGCATCGGGGTCATGCTGGCCAGGCCGGCGATGGAGAGCCACCACCAGAAGCGGGCGTCCACCTTGGTGAGCCCGGCAGGATCGAGCAGTGTGATGGAGGCGACCCGCCTGGGGGCGCGGATCGCCTGGTTCATGGCGACCCAGCCGCCGTAAGAGAAGCCCACCAGGTGCGCCGGGCGGTCGCTGAGCTTGCCCAGGAGCTCGTCCAGCCAGGCGGCGCAGTTCTCCGGGGGAGCGATCAGCGCTCGCGGGACGCTGGGGTTCGCGTCGCCGGGCATGTCGATCCCGTACACCGGGCCGTCCTCGGCGAGCGCCGCGACGTGCGGGAACCAGGCCGCTGCGTTGCCCCCGGCACCAGTGAGCAGCACGACCGGATCCCCGCCCGGGTGCGGCCGGTAGGCGTGCACCCGGGTGGTCGCGGCCGCCGTTTCGACATCGAACTCCTCCCGCGGCTGCGGCCACAGGGCGAAGACCCGCTCGTAAGCGGCCATGAACTTCTCGCGCGCCGCATGGTTCACCCACGACCCCGGCTCGCCCCCGGCTGCCAGGTCTGCTGCGCCAGTGATGCGCTTGATCCCGAGCATGTCCCGCCTCCTCACGGCTGAGCTCTCATCTTTTATGATACAAACGTATCATTAAGGGATAGGGCCGGCAATGACAGCTGGCAACGACAGATACGGTGGGCGGGTGCCGAAGCGGGTGGATCACACCGAGCGGCGGCGGCAGATCGCCGACGCGCTCCTGCGGACGGCCGCCGAGCGCGGGCTCCACGCCACCGGGATGCGCGAGGTCGCGGCCGAAGCCGGCGTGTCCCTGCGGCTGGTCCAGTACTACTTCGGCACCAAGGAGGAGCTCCTGCTGGCCGCCATGCAGCAGCTGGCGGCCCAGTTCAGCGAGCGGGCAATGGCCCGGATCAAGCAGAGCAGGCAGGGCGACGGCCCGGCCAGCCCGCGGGCCATCATTGCCGCCATCTTGACCGAGGGGCTGCCCGCCGACGACGAGCGGCGTACCTTCACCATCTTGTACACGGCCTACTTCGCGCTCTCGCTCACCGAGCCAGCACTGGCGATCGCCCCCCTGGTCAAGAACTCGAACGCGGTGATCGACGTGGTCGCAGCCCAGCTGCGAGCCGCCCAGGCCGCCAGCGACACGCCTCCCGACCTGGACCCGGACACCGAAGCCGTCAGCCTCCTTGCTCTGTCCGCGGGCCTAGGCCAGAGCGTCCTCGGTGGCCACTCCTCGCCCGGGCAAGCACAGGCCGTCATCGACTACCACCTGGATCGCCTGTTCCCCGCATCCCGGCCCGCGTTACGCCGAGCGTCCGTGAAAGCACCTTCCACCGATGGCCGCGAAGCACCCCGGCCCACAAGGCGCCGCGGTCACGACTGACGCTCGGGGACGAGGCCTTGCGGTGATCTCCTTCGGCGGCGCGGGCCGCTGCAAATCCTGCCCTCAGGAATTCGATGAATGTGAATCTGTACCGGATCTAGCAAGTACTTCATTAGTTGCAATACATATTGGCTGGAGTCCTGCTCTCTCACCGATATCGAGGGTGAGGCTGCGGCGTTAGGTGCCGTCTAACCCAGGGTCGATGTGTCCATCTCCATCGCCATGCATCCTCGCCTTTCTTCTTTCCGCAGGGCGCGTTCGGGCTCGCTCAACGATAAAGACGCCGTCGATCTGGCGGATTGGGCGGCGTCGCGCCGCCCGATTCGGGCGGACGGTGGCGTCTACCCGGTTGGAGGCGATCCCAGTCCGGGACGCGCTCCGGATACAAGGAGAATCAAGATGGGAAAGATCGTGGTCAGCCAGAACGTCACGCTCGACGGCGTCGTCGAGGACCCGAGCGGCGAGGGAGGGTTCAGGCACGGCGGCTGGTTTGTTCAGTTCATGGGCCAGGACTGGGAGGCGTGGGCGGAGCTCGAACTGGCCGAGGCACAAGGCGCCGAGGCGCTGCTGATGGGTCGGCGGAGCGACGAGTACTTCGGCGCACGGTCGTCAATTGTGAGCGGCGATTGGATGGACAGTTTGAACCGCCTGCCCAAGTACGTCGTGTCCGCGACGCTCCAAGAGCCCAAATGGACGAACGCGACCGTTTTGGGGGGCGAGGTACTTAGCGAGGTCTCGAAGCTCAAGCAACAGATACAGGGGGAAATCGTCGTGTACGCCAGCCGCCCGCTCGTGCGCACGCTGATGGAGCAGGACCTGGTCGACGAGCTGCGCCCGACCGTCTTCCCGGTTGTGGTCGGCGCGGGCGAGCGCCTGTTCGGCGAGACCAGCGACAAGCGACCCCTGCGCCTAATCCACACGAAGACCGTGGGGAACGGCCTCGCCCACCTAACCTACGAGCGCGCCCGCGAGGCCTAAACCCAGGCATCCTCGTGGCTGCCCCCCGCAAGCGAGGTCGGCGCGGCTCTTCGGAGCCGCTGCCGACCTACGCCCCGACACAACCCCCCGGTCCTGGCGACGGCGATCGAAACGCTCCCGTTCGGCACCCTTCCCGCCAGACCCTCACGGCCCAGCGTGATCGGGGCTCGCCGGTGTGACAGTGACGCCGCGGCGTCCCGCGCCGGAACTTCGTTGAAGAAGCCTGGGCAAACCATCCGGGCTCTGCCTTCAGGGGGGCGCGGGACAACAGGGTGGCGCCAGAAGTCTGTCAGCCTGTTCCGGGGAGGGTTCGGGGTAGTCCGAAGCGCGTCATGACGTTGGTGCTGAAGCTGGTGATGGCGGTGATGTGGTCTCCGGCGGTGGTGATGACCAGGAGGCAGTAGGCGCGGTAGACACTGGCGTGATGGTCTGCCAGGTACAAGCCGAAGGCGGGCTGGCCGTTGGCGCGGGTGGGTACCACGCGGTAGGTGTGGCCGGGGCGGAAGGTGACGGCGGCGAAGACGCGCTGGGCTGATTCGATGCCGCGGTATTCCACCATGGCCGGGGGCATGGAGAGCCTCACATCGGTGACGAGCAGTTCGATCAGGGCGTCCAGGTCGGCGCGTTCCAGGGCGCCGGTGAGCCCGGCGACGAGCCGGTGTTCGGCGGCGGTGTCGGGTTGGCATGCAGGCCTGCGGCTGCCGGTGCTGCTGGAGTCGGCGAGGTGGTTGTCGACGGTGGCGCGGGCGCGTTTGAGGGCGCTGTTTACGGCTTCCTGGGTGGTGCCGAGCATCTGGGCGACTTCGGCGGCGTGGTAGCCCAGGACGTCGCGGAGGACCAGCGCGGCGCGTTGGCGTGGGGGCAGCAGTTGCAGGGCGGTGATGAAGGCCAGGGAGATGGCCTCGGTGGTCTCGTAGCGGGCCTCCGGTCCGGGGCGCTGGTCGACGAGGTGGTCGAGCAGAACGTCGGGGTAGGGTTCCAGCCAGGGCGGGGCGTCGCCCGCGCCGGTGGGTTCGGGCAGGGTGGCCTCGGGCAGGGGGGGGCGGTGCGGGGGCGGCGGCTGTCGGCGCGCAGCATGCTCAGGCACCGATTGGTCGCGATCTGATACAGCCAGGTCCGGAGCGAGGACCGCTGGCCGAACTCGCCGAGGTTACGCCAGGCGGACACGAGGGTCTCCTGGAGTGCGTCCTCGGCGTCCTGCAGGGATCCCAGGATGCGGTAGCAGTGCACCTGCAACTCGTGGGAGTGGCCCTGGACCAGGTCGCGGAACGCGTTGTGGTCGCCGGCCCGAGCCCGGGCGATCAGGTCCGTCGTGTCCATCTCCATCGGCATGCATCCTCGCTTTTCTTCTTTCCGCAGGGTGCGTTCGGCTCGCTCAACGATAAAGACGCCGCCGGCTTGGCGGATTGGGCGGCGTTGCGCCGCCCGATTCGGGCGGACGGTGGCGTCTACCTGGTTGGAGGCGGTCCCAGTCCGGGACGCGCCCCGGATACAGGACAGGACTACAGATCATGGCCGAGTACGTTTTCTCCTACCGTGTGCCCTCCGACTACGCGCCCCACGCCGGGACGCCGGCCGAGTGGCAGGCCTGGTTCGGCGAGCTGGGCTCGGCCCTGGTGGACGTCGGCCACGCGGTGACCGATTACGCCCCGCTCGGCGAGGTCGGCGGCAGCGACTCCCGGATGGTCGGCTACTCGGTGGTGTCCGCCGAGGACATGGACTCCGCGCTGGCGCTGGCCAAGGACTGCCCGGCGCTGCGGGTCGGCGGCGGGGTCGAGGTCGGCCCCGTGATGGAGGTCGCCGGGTCGTGAGCGGCGCCATGACCGCATCGACGGCGCCGCCGGAGGGGTGGTTCCTGCCGGCCGGCGCGGCTAGCTCACGCTGGCGCTGCTGTGCGCGGTGACGTTCCTGGCCGTCATGGACGGCTACCTTCACCGGCTCTGACCGGCACAAGGCGCTGGGCGTGTGGGCCGGGATCAGCGGGCTGGCCACGGCGGTCGGGTTGTTCTTCGTGAACCTCCCGATGCCACCCAGGTGATCGCCTGGGCCGGGTTTTACTCGATGTTCTTCTTCGTCACTTTGTATATGCAAACCGTCCTGGGCTACTCCCAGCCGCGGTCCGGGCTCTCGTATGTGCCGGTGAGCGCCGACGTCGGGTTCGGCTCGACCGTGGCGACGAAGATGGGGATGGCACCTATCTCGGCAACCTGCTCGCCCCGCTGGTGGTCATGGGGCCGGGCTGGGGCTGCTGTATGCCGGTGTTCAGCGGGATCGCGACCACCCGCACCAGCCGCCTGCTGGCCATCGCGCTGCGCGCCGCCAACACCCGCGGCGAACCCGCCACCACACCACAAACCCAGCAAAACCTGGAACCTCCTGCGACCGCGCATAACACAACACAACGAAATCCCGGGATGGCGTTCAGCGTCATCCCGGGATTGTCTTCACCCTGTCGGCTGGGCGGTGGACTGTCGGTAGCTGGAGACAAGTTCATGGATCGCGCCACGGGCTTCGAGTTCGATCTCCTGGCCTCCGCTGAGCGTGATCGAGAACAGCTGCCACTTCCGGCCAGGGGTGGCGTTCATGGCGCTGATTCGCTCTAGCGGTACGTACCCGAGGTAGTCATGAACTTGGTTCAGCATCGGGTCAGCGCTCCACACGTGCAAAGCGTCGGCAGACAGCCCGAGTACCACTGCCGCATCCAGAGGCACCTCGGTGTCTTCGGTGATTGTGTGCGCGGCCGAACGGGCAGCGGGACGAGCGATGAAATAGTTACCGAGCGGTGTCAGCATCCGCGTAAAGCTGAGCGCAGTGGGCACCCGGGCGAATACCGCGGAATTCAGCTGGCCGCCCTCGACCTGATCTGCCAGCTTCTCGGTGAGCTCGCTGTCTTTCAGATGCATGGCAACCTCCTGAGTAAGACCGGCGACACGCCAGCTCACCCACACTGTCATATAAACCATCCACCGAACGGAATCGCCGATGACGAAAATTGGCCCACTGGAACGGGGCGGGGGATTTTGAGTAATCCGCAGCTGGGATCCAAGCCCGGATCCGGGGCCGGTCAAGGGTCTGAACTGGCCGGACAGGTAGGGGATTTATCAAAGCCGCTGCTATTCGTCAGAAATTCACACTCATGGAAAAATTGAGCCCGGCCCGGCGGGTAAGCCCGGCCCTGTTATTGACATGGATTCCGCCGGAATTCACTCCCGCCCCGTAGCGACCACATGTCCATTGAGCTCGCGCTGCGCTACTTCGATTACGGCACCCGGCGTTCCGCCGCATCGGCGATGAGATCCGCCGCCCGATCATCGAGGAAGTCGCGGTCAGCGACCTGCCAGCCCGGTCCTGGCCTTGGTCCGGGGCGTTCGTGCCCGGGGATCAGGCCGTCATCGAGGAGCACGCGAAGCGTCCCGCGAGCGTGGCGGGCACGTGCTATCCGCTGAGCTTGAAGCGACCCAGGCCGAACGGCTGAAACGACATGCGTGCGTGTCGCGCCTGGCCGAGAAACCGTCCAAGGGTGACGAGAGCCGGGCGTCCTAGAGGGAGTCCAGAACCCGGACGACGTTGGCCTGCAGGGTCTCGGCCGCGTCCTCGGTCCCTGCCAGCTGGTGCAGCAGCGCCGACTGGAACAGGCCGTCAAGGATCGCATAGGCGGCCGCGGGGGACAGTGAGACCGTGATCCCGGCGAACGAGGCGTACCTGCTGATGACCCGCCAGATCATCTCCTGGCGGCGCTGGTCGATCTCCAGTACGTCGGCGCGGAAGGACTCCTCGAACAGGCTCTGGTTACGCAGGTCGTACCAGAGCCGGTGCATCGGCGCGTCGGCGTGAAGCGTCTGGGCCATTGCCGTGCTGAACTCGCGCTTGAGCTCGGCGGCGGAGGTCGCGGTGGCCACGATCTCGTCGTAGCGGGTCACACAAGCGGCCTCGTACTGGCGCACGCAGTGCGTGATCAGGTCTTCCTTGTCGGTGAAGTAGTAGTGCAGGACCCCGTGGGAGAAGTCGGTGTTCTGTGCGATCTCGCGCAGGCTGGTCCGGGCGTAGCCAAGCTCGGCCAGGGTCTGCAGCGCGGCATCGGCCAGCTGAGCGCGCCGCTCGGCGAACTTGTCCACCTGCCGCCGCGAGACCCGCTCCCGGTTGGTTTCCGTGGCTGGCGGCGCGGCCGGAGGCGCCACCGCCACCTGGTCCACGTCGGTCACAGCACCCATCCCATCAGGCTGAAATGCCCGCGTTGCGCGAGCGCGTATCCACTTTATCCCGTTCGGTGGCCTCCGCCCAGGACAGCACTTGACAACTGTCCAGGAAAGTCTTGACGACTGTCAAGAAGCCATGGCAGTGTGACCTACGTCGCACCGGCCCGCGCCATCGTCACGGCCTAGCGCCGTCTCAAGGAGGAGATGCCACATGAGTGTGTACGACCTGACTGGGCGCAAGGCCCTGGTGACCGGCGGGGCCCGTGGTCTGGGCGCCGGCATGGCCGTGGCGCTGGCCCGTGCGGGCGCGGCCGTCGTCATCGGCGACATCCGGGAAGAGCTCGGCGAGGCCACCGTCGACGCGATCAAGAAAGATGGCGGCGACGCCGCGTTTCAGCCACTGGACGTGACCAGCGACGAGGGCTGGGAGCGCTGCATCGAGGGCACTATCGCCGAACTCGGTGGCCTGGACATCGTGGTCAACAATGCCGGCGTCGAGGTCACCCAGCTCGTGGTCGACCTCAACCCGGACGACATCCGCAAGATGCTCGATGTCAACGTGCTCGGCACTGCGCTCGGCATCAAGCACGCCTTCCGCGCCATGCGTCCCGGCGGCCCGGCCGGCCGCGGCGGCGCCGTGGTCAACATCGCCTCGGTCGCTGCGACCATCGCCTTCCCCGGCATCGCCGTCTACTCCGCTACGAAGTCCGGGATCGACCGGCTGACCCGGGTGGCGGCCATGGAATCCGGCAAGCTTGGCTACGGCGTCCGGGTGAACTGCGTCTACCCGGGCCTGTGCCCCACCGAGATGGGCAATCAGCTCGCCCAGGACGTGGTGGAGCTTGGCCTGTTCCCGAGCGTGCCCGAGGCCATCGGCGCCGTGATCGGGCTCACCCCGCAGGGCCGCCTGGCCGAGGTTGAGGACATGGCCGACGCCGTGGTCTTCCTGGCCTCGGACGGAGCACGTTTCATCACCGGCGCCGGGTTGCCCGTCGACGGCGGCATGGGCATGTAATCCAAAGCGAGAGGATAACCATCGTGAGCACCAAGCCCGTCATCGTCTACGGCGCCTCCGGCTATACCGGCCGCCTGGTCTGTGAGTACCTGCGCGAGTACAACATCCCGTTCACCGCGGCCGGCCGGGACAAGTCCCGGATTCAGGAAGCCATGGACAAGGTGCCCGGCATCGACACGATCGAGCACGACGTCGTTGAGGTCGCCCATGATGTCGAGCCGCTGAGCGAGCTCTTCGATGGCTCCAGCGTGGTTCTCAACACCGTCGGCCCGTTTGCCCAGCTCGGAGGCGAGGTCGTGGAGGCGTGCATCAATGCCGGCTGCCACTACCTGGACACCACAGGGGAACAGGACTGGCTGATCGTCTGTGACCAGGAGTACGGCCCCCGGATGGCCGACAAAGGCCTGCTGCTGGCTCCGGGCATCGCCCAGATGTACACCACCAGCGAGATCGCGGCTCAGCTGTGCCTGGAGACACCGGGCGTCGACACGCTCGACATCCTGGTGTTCTGGAAGGGCACGCCGACGGTGGCCTCGACCCTGACCATCTTGATGAATGCGTGCCTGTCCAAGGCCTACTACCTGGAGCAGGACCAGTACGTGGAGTGGCAGGCCGACGCGGGCCTGTACGACGTGGTGGTCCCGGGGCAGCACGAGACCGGCCTGGCGCTGCCCTGGGGCGGGATGTCGCATCCGGTGTGGTTCAAGCGCGACCCGCGGGTGGCCAACGTCAAGGCCCTGGGCGGCGTGTTCAACCGACCGCTCATGCTGGGCGTGCCGCAGATCGTCAGCGCCGCCCTGGCGCAGACCGAAGGGCTGCCGGACGACGAGAAGAAGCGCGTGCTCACCGAGCACGCCTCGGCCGTGATGAGCCAGATGCCGCCGCGCGAGAACACCCGGATCAACACCTCGCTGGACTCGGTGCACGCCTCGGGTCCGCTGGGCCGCGCGCACTGCGTGATCCACGGCAACTCCAACTACAAGCAGACTGGGCTGATGCAGGCGTACGGTGCGTACTCGCTGCTCCAGCAGCCGCCCCGGCGGGTCGGCTTCGCCTCCGGCTGCCAGGCCTTCGGCCACCGTGAGCTGCTCGGCGTGCTGCGCAGCTTCGGCCTGGTCATGGAGCCGAACCTGACCGTCCACCACTAGAAAAACACAGGTGATGAGCGTGCGCCTGACCGAATTCCTTGACAAGGGCGTCTCCCTGGGCGCGGCGGCTCCCTGCCTGACCGCGGCCGGGCGCACGCTGACCTACGGGGATGTGCAGCGGCTGTCCTGGCGGATCGCCCGGGCGCTGGACCGCTCCGAGGTCGGGCCCGGCGACAAGGTCGCGATCTTGTCGGCTAACGACCCCATCGCATTCAGCTGTGTCTTCGGCATCTCCCGGGCGGGCGCAGTGTGGTGCCCGGTCAACCCGCGGAACGAAGCGGCGGAAAACCGCGACCTGCTCGATTTCTTCGACTGCAGCTGCCTGATCTTCCAGGCCGCCTATGCCCCGCTGGTAGCCAAGATCCTGCCCGACCTGCCGAAGCTCACGACCCTGGTCTGCCTCGACGGCGAGCCGCCGGGGGCGGTCCCGTTCGATGACTGGATCGGTCCCGAGGCCGCCGAGCCCTACCAGGCCGGGCCGGACGGCGACATGGTCATGCTGGTCGGCACCGGCGGCACCACCGGGCGCCCCAAGGGTGTGATGCTGACCGGTCACAACATCGAGACCATGTCCGCCCTGACGCTGATGAGCTATCCGTTCCAGCCACGTCCGAGATATCTGGCCCTGGCCCCACTCACCCACGCGGCCGGCGTGCTGTGCTTCCCGGTGCTGACGCTCGGCGGCGAGATCGTCATCATGGCTAAGCCGGACCTGACCGAATTCCTGGTCCTGGCCGAGCGGCACCGGATCACACACACCTTCCTGCCGCCCACGCTGATCTACATGCTGCTGGACCACCATGACCTGCCGTCTACCGACCTGGGCAACCTGCAGTGCCTGTGGTACGGCGCGGCGCCGATGTCGGCCACCCGGCTGGAGGAGGCCCTGACCAAGATCGGACCGGTCATGGGCCAGCTGTTCGGCCAGTCCGAGGCGCCGATGATGATCTCTACCCTGGCTCCCGCCGAGCACTTCGGTGACGATGGCTCGCTGGCCCGCGAGCGGCTATCCTCGGCAGGCCGGCCCACCCCGCTCACCACGGTCGCGGTCATGGATGACGACGGGGTCCTGCTCGGCCCGGGCCAGCGTGGCGAGATCGTCGCGCGCGGGCCGCTGGTCATGGCCGGCTACTACAAGAACCCGCAGGCCACGCAGGAGGCCTCCCGGCACGGCTGGCACCACACCGGGGATATCGGCTACCTGGACGACGACAACTACCTGTTCATCGTGGACCGGGCCAAGGACATGATCATCACCGGCGGTTTCAACGTCTACTCCGCCGAGGTCGAGCAGGTCATCCTGGCTCATCCCGCCGTGCAGGACTGCGCGGTTATCGGGCTGCCCGACGACAAGTGGGGCGAGCGGGTCACCGCGGTACTCCAGCTGCGCCCGGGTCAGGTGGTTACCGCGGACGAGGTGCGCGGCTACGTCAAGGAGCGCCTGGGCAGCGTCAAGGCGCCCAAACAGGTTGAGGTCTGGCCCGACCTGCCCCGGTCCAAGGTCGGCAAGGTCCTCAAGGTTGACGTCAAGGCACAGCTGCGGGCACAAGCCGATCCGGCCTGATCGTGACTCCCGCTGAACCCCTCGTGCCCGGGCGGCGGTGACCGTAGGCTCGAAGGCACCATGTCAGTCACAGCCGACGACCTTGACAGCGTGATCTCATGCGTGATGAGCGGGCTGCTGCCCATAGCCGACCGGGACTGGTCGGTGCGCGCGGGCACCCTGGAATGGGATTGCTGGCACACCGCCGAGCACATCGGCGACTGCCTCATGTCCTACGCCTGGCAGCTCGCGGTCCAGCCCACCGCACGGTATGTGCGGGCCATCGCCACGGCTGAGAAGGGCGCCTCACCCGCCGAGGTGCTGGAGTTCGCCGTCACCGGGGGACGCGTCCTGGCCTCGATGGTGCGTACCTCACGCCCGCACGTCCGCGCGTATCACCCGGCGGGCATGGCCGACCCCGAAGGCTTCGCCAGCCTGGGCTGTTACGAGGCCCTGCTGCACGGCAACGACATCGCCCAGGGCTTCGGACTCAGCCTCGACCCATCACGCGACATGTGCCGCCGCGTCCTGGCCCGCCTGTTCCCGCGGGCCCCGGCCAGCGTGGGCGGCTCCGACCCGTGGACCACGCTGCTGTGGACCGGGGGTCGCATCCAGGCCCCGGTCTCTCGCGGCCCGCGAGCTACCATCCTCATCCCGCCCCGCTGTCGAGCTGAGATCGTTACGGCTGGTAGGAGCCGGGTGTCCAGGCGCGGGTGCTGACGCTGATCGCGTTCCAGGCATTGATGGTAACGATGAGGCTGATCAGCGCGGCCACTTCCTGCGGGCTGAACGCCGCCGCGATCTCCTGGTAGGCCTCGTCGGGTACGTGGGTATCGGACAGCCGGGTCACCGATTCGGTGAAGGCCAGGGCGGCACGCTCGCGAGCGGTGAAGTACGGGGTCTCCCGCCAGGCCGCCAGCCCGTACAGGCGCTGCTCGGCCTCCCCGATAGCCCGGGCGTCCTTGGTGTGCATGTCGATGCAGTAGGCGCAGCCGTTCAGCTGGGAGGCGCGGATACGGATCAGCTCGCGGAGCTTGGGATCAATGCCGGCCCGGTCGAGTTCCTTCGTCGCGCTCTGGTCCAGGTGGCCCATGGCGCGGGAGTAGGCCGCGGCTACCGTGTCGAAGTCGAGGCGGACCGGGATCTGTGTGGTGTCGTCGGTGATCGTCATGTCCACCACGTTACGGAGGAAAGCGGCCCACGGTAAGGTCCAATAACATGCCAGAAACATGGGCCAAGATCGGTGGCGCCGACCTTCTCCTGGAGCTGTCCGGGACCCGGGTCCGGGCCGGCCTGGAGGCCGCGCTGCGTGGCGCGATCCGGGCCGAGCGGCTACGGCCTGGCATGCGCCTGCCGTCGTCGCGGGCGCTGGCCGCGGACCTGGGCATCGCCCGTAACACCGTCGCCGAGGTCTACAGCCAGCTGGTGGCGGAAGGCTGGCTGACCGCGCAGGCTGGCGCCGGCACATCGGTAGCACCGCGGCTAGCATCCAGCCCGGGCGGTTCGACTGCCGCGGCGTCTGCCACCGAGCCGGCCGTGCCCCGCTATGACCTGAGGGCCGGGGTGCCCGACCTGTCGGCCTTCCCGCGCCAGGCCTGGCTGGCGACCGCGCGCCGGGTGCTCGCGGCCGCGCCCGATCATCTCCTCGGCTATCCCGACCCACGCGGCCAGCCGCAGCTGCGTGTGGCCCTGGCCGATTACCTGGCCCGGGCGCGGGGCGTGATCACCGATCCCGGCTGCATCGTGATCTGCGGCGGCTTCTCGCATGGGCTGGCGGCCGTCAGCCGCATGCTGCGCGCGGAGGGGGCACGCACGCTCGCGGTCGAGGCCTACGGTCATGAGGCGCACCGCGATATCGCCCGCGGGCAGGGACTGCGGCTGCGGCCGGTGCCCGTCGATGACCGGGGCGCCGTGGTCGACGCGGCCGGCGATGCGGAGGCGATGCTGCTGACCCCGGCGCATCAGTTCCCGCTGGGCGCAGCGCTGCATCCACGCCGCCGCCACGAGGTGGCCGACTGGGGTGGCCTGGTGATCGAGGACGACTATGACGGGGAATTCCGCTATGACCGGCAGCCGGTCGGCGCCCTGCAGCCGCTCGCACCCGATCGGGTGATCTACGCGGGGACGGCCAGCAAGAGCCTGGCCCCGGGATTGCGGCTCGGCTGGCTGGTCGTGCCGCCGCGGCTGCTTGAGGCGGTGACAGCCGGGCTGGCGGTTGGGCCGTCCGGCCTGGACCAGCTGACCCTGGCCGAGTTCATCACCTCCGGCGGCTACGACCGGCAGGTCCGGCGGGCCCGGCTCGGCTACCGCCGCCGCCGGGACCGGCTGGCCGAGGTTCTCGGCCGCCGGGGATGGCGGCCAGGCGGGATCGCGGCTGGCCTGCAGGCGGTGCTGGAGTTCCCCGGAGCAGAAACCGAGCGTGCCGTCCTCGCCAGGGCCGCGGTGCACGGGCTGACCCTCGACGGCCTCGGTCGCTACCGCGCCGGCCACACCGACGACGGCCGGGCTGGCCTGGTTATCGGTTTCGCCCGCCCGCCCGAGCACGCCTACACCACGGCGCTGGCCCGGCTGAGCGCGATCTTGCCCACGGGCCCGCGCGAGGTATTACCGGTTTCTTACCCGCACCCGGGTCGCGAGCCCGGTAGCCCGCCAGGCCGTACACAGGAATGTGGGCCCGGCGCGCGGCCGCCATCCACGGCGTCCCGGCTTGATGACATGGCGGCCGCGCGCCGGCCGGACCGGCAACCCGCTGGGTACCGGGCAGGCTGGGCCAAGGCCAACGGAGATCGGAAGGGGCGGGCGACCCGCATGGTGCAGAGCCGCGACGCGGCGGGGAGCAGGCGGGGATTCCGCGCTCTGGCCGCGACCGCCGCCGCTGCCGCCGGGATCCTGGCCCTGTCGGGCGGCCAGGCCCGGGCCGCCGCGGACGCTCTGACTGTCGCGGCCGCTCCGGCTGCCGTGAGCCCGGTGGCCTCCCGGGGCGAGGTGGTGCCGGGGCTGGGGGAGTGGTGGTTCGGCAGCTGGAACGTCGAGCAGAAAGTGTGGCCGCTGACCCAGGGCGCGGGTGTGACCGTCGCCGTCCTGGACACCGGGGTCCAGGCCAGCCTGCCTGACCTGCGGGGCGTCGTGCTGAGCGGAGCCGACGTAAGCGATGGCGATGCGGGCGACGGCGCCGCGGGCAGCAGGAACGCCAGCGGGGCCACCGACGGGGACATCGGGAACGACGGCCACGGCACCGCCGTCGCGGTCCTGATCGCGGGGCAGGGATACGGCACTGGCATCGCCGGGATCGCGCCGCGGGCCAGGATCCTGCCGGTCAAGGTGGGCGACACGGGGGCCGATTCGGTGGCCGTGGCCGCGGCCGGGATCCGGCTCGCGGTCCGTCGTGGTGCCCAGGTCATCAACATGTCGTTTGGCGGCCAGGTGCCATCACCGCGCTCGTGCGATCCCGTCCTGGCCAGCGCCGTTGGTTATGCCCTGGAGCACGATGTCGTGCTGATCGCCGCCGCGGGCGACTCCGACGTGCTGCCGGGGCCCATGGAGCCAGCCTCGTGCCCGGGCGTCCTGGCGGTGGCCGGCATCGGGCCCGGCGGGTCCTTGTAGGCCGGCAGCACGCGTGAGCCGTACGTGGCGGTCGCGGCCCCGGGGGAGCAGGTCACCTTCGCCGGGCTGGACGGCCGCCACTCGACCACCGCGACCGGGACGAGCTTCTCCTCGGCGCTGGTCGCCGGTGCGGCGGCGCTGATCAGGTCCCGGTATCCGCACATGCCGTGGTACCAGGTCGACCAGCGGCTCATCGATACCGCGACCGCAACCGGGCCGCGGGTGCCCAGCGACGCCTACGGCTATGGGGTCGTGGACCTGGCCGAAGCCGTGAACGCCACGGCCTATCCGCTGGGCCGGTCGGCACCCGACCCGGTGTACTCCCGGTTCCGCGCGTGGCTGGCCAGCCGGCCTCGGACCGGCCAGACGCAGCACATCCAGGCTCCGGCCAGCCAGGCTCCAGCTCGTCAGGCTCCAGCTAGTCAGGTTGGGGACAGCCAGGCCCGGGTCGCGCTGGACTCGGCGGTGGGGTCCGCCACGGGCATTACCTCTGTGGAGATCACCCTCATCGCGGCCGGCGCGCTGTGTGCCTTCGCGGCCGCTTTGGTCCTGGTGCTGCGGCTGGCGTCCCGGCGCCGGCGTACCTACAACGGCCGCCGGCGACGGAACGCGGGGCAGTGGGGCACCGGACAACGAAGCGCAGGCCGGCGCCACCCAGCGACGCCGGTGAACCGTGAGTGGGAGCGAAGAACCTGGTCGTTCGGCCCATCGCAGGACACGGAGTACGGTGGCGCGCCGTGGCACGGCCGCCCGCCTGAGTACGGCACCCCCGAGCCGTGGCCGCCGGCATCTCAGCCGGCCTACTGGCCGAACGGCGCGGGCGGCTCGAGCGACGGCTGGTCCAGGTAGGACACCACCACCGCGGCCAGCTCCGGCGAGGTGGAGATGTCATAGTGCGTATAGCCGGGCAGCACAGCCAGCCTGGTTACGGGGCGGTCCGAGCCGTCCCAGTTCGCGTCGCGCAGGCCGCCGCCGAGCAGCGCGTAGAACTCCACGATGTGCGCGGGCCGGATCGCGTCGGCGTCCGCATAGACCAGCATGACCGGCGCGGTGATCTTCGCGATATCCGCGGTCAGGTCGAAGTCTTGCCGTAGCAGCTCCCCGGTCTTGCCCAGCAGCACCGGCCAGTCCTCCACCCGGGGCGCGACCTGGGCGTAGATCTGGTACATCGGCGACTGCTTCATCCCCTCGGCCAGGTGGGCGCCCATCTGGTCCATCCCGGCAAGGCTCTCTGGATACCAGCCGTCCCGGCGGAACGGCGTGGCGACCAGCACCAGGCGGCGAATCAGGCCCGGATGCTGGATGGCCAGGCGCAGCGCGGTCCCGCCGCCCAGCGAATACCCCATCACGTCGGCCTGGGCCAGGCCCAGGTGGCTGATCAGGCCGGCCACATCCTCGGCCATGGTCTCGAACCGCAGCGGCCGGTCCGCATCCGCGGTGTGGCCGTGGGCCTGCAGGTCCACCGTGATGACCCGGCGGTCCTTCGCCAGTACCGGCAGGATCGGGGCGTACATCTCGCCCATGCCGAGGCCGCCGTGCAGCAGGATCAGCGGCTCTCCCGCGCCGTGCTCCTCGTACCACAGGGAAAGGCCGTTGACCTCTGCGTAGCTCATGTCGATACCTTCCTCGCGTTATCGCACCTGTCACGAGTAGAACGGCACGGGCCGCGCCAACTCATCGGATAATCGATGAACCCATCGTCGCGACGGGCGACCCCGCCAGCCGGTGGATGATCTCGTGCCGGTCCACGCCCTCGCCGAACATGCGCTCGGCCGCCGCGAAGGTGTTCCCCTCTTCCTGCCAGAGCTCCTCCACGACCTTGGTCGCCGCCTCGAGGAACTGCTCGCGTGTCATCCCCGGCGGCGGGTTGCAGGTGCCGAATTCGGCTTCGACCAGGGCCCGGCGGGTCTCGGGCTCACCGATGTCCGGCCGGGCCTCGTCCGCCAGCGGCACCGCGAACATCCGGCGTCCCACGACCCGGGACAGCGCGGCCACGTCGGCGTCGCTGGCCGAGACGTCGGCCACGTACCCGCGGATCGCGACGGCTTCCGGGTCGTTGTAGGCGGCATCGAACCTGCCGAGAACCCGGGGCAGCTGGTCCAGCAGGACTTCGGTGGCGGCCTCGTCCAGGTTCCGCCGCCCCGCCGACCAGCGGACCCACGCGGTCACCGCTGGCTCCAGCTGCGCCTGCTGAGCCGGCGACAGCACGAAGGTATTGGGTACATGGCCGAGCAGGATGTGCGCGAGCTTGCGCGGCCCGACCCGCTCCGGGGGCTCGCCGCCGGGGAACCGGCCGCTGTAACCGGTGAGCACCTCGGCCCAGAACCGGGTGGCCTCCTCGTCGGCCGCGACGGCCTCCGCGGCCAGCGGGCTCTTCATGAAGTCATCGGCCGCGGCCGCGCGGTCGGCCGCGGTGTAGACCGGCGCCGGCTCGCCGTCGGGAGCCGGCAGGCGGCGCACCCGGGAGCGGGCGATCGGCAGGTAGGCCGCCGAATCGGTAGACAGGTCCTGGTAGACGTCGTAGTCGGGGCGCTCCAGCGGTCCCTGCAGGCGCTGCCGAGCCTCGCCCAGGCTGATCTGCTCGGACTGCTCGAAGTCCTTGTCGCTGCTGCTGATGGCCTCCACGACCGTGGCCGCGTTGGCGGATATGCCGATGGCCGAGGCCAGCGGGATCCCGGTCAGGTCGATCTGCACCACGACGGCGTGCTCGGCCTCGCCATAGCGGTAAGTGACCGCGAACGCCTCGTCGTCGCCGAACACGTCGTAGCGGCGCCAGGCCTGGACCGGCACCGCCTTGCCGATCCCGGTCACCCACTCGGGGGGGTACACGCCGGCGCCGGTGAGTTCGGCCAGCGCCTCACGGGCCACTCTCCGGGTGGCGGGTGTGCCCAGCGCCATCAGCAGCCGCAGCAGCGCGGCTGCTTCCGGGGAACGCCGGCGGACCGCCTCGTCCACCAGCACGGTGGAGATGAAGGTCTCGATTTCGGCGGGGTCACGCTTGCCCGCTACCCGGGGTACCGACATGCAGTACGCCGCCTCGACCTCGGCCCGCAGCAGGTCGCCGGTCCCGATCGTTTCCCACAGGGTGGCCATCACCCGCTGGGCGGCTGCGGCCGCTGCCGGACCCGACGGGCCGGGTGCCGCCGTCCCCGCGGTCGCCTGTGCCGGCCCCGGGCTAGTGGCCCGGCTCGCCGCCTGCCTCGACGGCGCGCCGCGCCGTGCCTTGCTCTTCTTGCTCACCGCGACATACTACGGTGCCGCGCTCATCCTTCCGGGAGCTCGTGCCTTCGGGGGCACGGTTCGCTGAGCTCACGCGCCAAGCGCGGCCCCATCTGGTGCAGCGGGCGCGGCCCGCGCGCCCAGCCGGCGGAACTCGGCGTCAAGGGCGCCGATGAGGTGCCCGAATGTGACATCTACCGACTCGGGCAGGCCGAACCCGCCCGCGCTTTGCAGCGACGCCATCCCGTGACAGGCGGCCCGCCACATGCGCATGGCGTGGATGAGGTCGGCGTCGGCTAGGTGATAGCCCGCCAGAGCCGCGGCGACGACCTCGAAGGTCTGGGTAGCAACCTCGATAAGCTCGTCGTCACCCGGAGCCGGGGCCACCACGCTGGCCGCGTACCGGCCCGGGCGGGCCAGCGCGTAGGACCGGTAGGCGGCGGAGATGGCATGCAGGGCCCCGGCTCCCGCCACGCCCGCGGCCGCGCGGGCCAGCACGCCGGTGAGCTCGCGCACGGCCATCACCGCGATGCCGCGCCGGACCTCCTCCAGGCCACTCACATGCTTGTACAGGCCGGGCAGAGAGACTCCGCAGCGCTGCGCGACCGCCGCCAGGGTGAGCCGGTCGAGGCCCACCTCGTCAGCGACGGTCGCGGCTTGCGAGATGATCCGCTCCGGGGTGAGCCCGGCGCGCGGCATGCCCTAGCTTTCCTTCACGGCGGAACTGTCCCTCATGCCGATCATGATGCCGCAGCCGGTGATGAACGCCAGCAGCAGCACCAGGGCGGGTCCGGCCGCGACGGCCAGCGACGGCACCAGGAACAGGTAGACCAGGCCGGAACAGGAGATGGCGACGGCCAGCGCCGCACCGGTCCAGCGCAGCCACCTGGGCAGCGCCACCGTGGCCGCCCCGGCCGCGCCAAGAACAGCCAGCGCGAGCATCTTCACCCCGTCCATACGGTTAACGCTCTGGTACAGGACATGCGCCAGGCCTGGTGCCGAGGTCGCGGCCAGTACCAGCCCGAGGACGAACTGCAGCGCCGAGATGACCGCGGCCGCCAGCCCAAAGCCAAACGCGAACCGCGCGGCCATCGGTGCCCCGTGCCGCCGGGCGGTCCGGGCCAGCGCGGCGGAGACGACGGCGATGCCGATCGCGGGCAGGCCTTCGGTCAAGGTGAATTGCGCGGCTAGGGCCGGGCCCTGGCCGCGCAGGGCCGCCACGATGGCGGGGCCGGAGGCGCGCAGCCCCAGGCTCGGAGCCGGCACGGCCAGCCCCGCGATCCAGGACAGCGTGTAGCCGGCGCCGGCGATCGCGGGGATGGTCAGGAGCCGCCGGGCGCTGGTCGCACGGGCGTCGGCCACGTGGGCAGCAGAGGCATTGCGTACATGTTGGTTAATAGCCATATCTGTAAGTTAATCCAATTAACCAACTTGCGCAACCCTTTTTCGCCGATGCCGCCAGCCCCGGCCCCAGGCGCACGCCCAGGCTGCCAGCGCTACGCCCAGGCGACAGCGCGTACCCCGCCCACCTCGGCCTCGCCGCCAGTCACCGGGACGGTAGCGAGATGACCCGGGACAGCGGCGCCGAGCCTGCGCAAAGCCATCACGGTGACCGGGGTACGCCCCCGGGCCATCCCGTCGTCGATCTTGAGAGCGCCGGCCCGCCCATCAGCGAACGCGAACGCGACCACCCCCTCGGCGCCACCCTTGACCAGCAGGCCGGGCACCGCGTCCATCAGGTAACGCTCGTCCCGGGCGGTGCCGCTGGTCCACTGCGGGTGCGCCCGCATGGCGTCGGCTACCCGCCGCTGCGGTGTGCCGGCCGGTGCGAGCACCAGCGCCCGGAACGCCGTGGCCAGGGCCGCCAGCGTGAGCGCGAACAGCGGCGCGCCGCAGCCGTCCACTCCGGTCGCTGCCACCCGCTCCCCGGCCAGTTCCTCCACGGTGTCCTTGATGGCCCGCTGCAACGGATGGCCGGGGTCGGTGTAGGTCCGGGTTGGCCAGCCGTTGTGCACGCAGGTGGCCAGCATCGCCGCGTGCTTGCCCGAGCAGTTCATCCGGATCCTGCTGGGGTCCCCACCGCGGGCGATAACCTGGCGCGCGGTCTCCGGGTCCAGCGGCCAGGCCGCCGGGCAGCGCAGGTCGTCTTCGGTCAGGCCCGCGCCGGACAAGATCTTGCGCACTCCGTCGACATGGAAATCCTCACCCGAATGGCTCGCCGCGGCCAGCGCCAGCAGCTCCCCGTCCAGGTTCAGTCCCCGGCGGAGCATCGCCGCCGCCTGCAGGGGCTTATTCGCCGACCGGGGAAAGCACGGCACGGCAGTGTGCCCGACGTCGATCACCTGAGCGCCGTCCGCGGCCAGGCCAGCGATGGCGCCGCGGTGCCATGATTCGGTGAAGCCCGAACGCACCACCTCGGCGATCACCGGGTTCGGCTCCTGGTGTTCCGTGAAGATCGTCATGGCAGGCAGTCTGCCGGATGCACGATGTTCCATGGGCAGTGCTCAATGCCCCATGCGCAGTGCCGGAGCCGGTTGGAAGCCAGCGGACCCGGTAACCTGCCGTGTTATGCGGGTTGTTGTGCAGCGCGTCAGCCGGGCCAGCGTGGCGGTGAACGGCCAGGTCACCGGCGCGATTGAGGAGCCGGGGCTGCTGGTCCTCCTCGGCGTGACCCACGGCGATACCGCGGAGCAAGCGGCCAAGCTCGCCGCCAAGCTCTGGGGACTGCGCATCCTGGACGGCGAGAAGTCCTGCTCCGACGTTGGCGCGCCGTTGCTGATCATCAGCCAGTTCACGCTGTACGCGGACCTAGCCAAGGGCCGCAGGCCGTCCTGGTCGGCTGCCGCGCCCGGCCCGGTGGCCGAGCCGCTGGTCGGCGCGGTGGTGCAGGCGCTGCGTCACCTGGGGGCGCAGGTGGAGACCGGCGTGTTCGGCGCCGACATGAAGGTGTCCCTGGTCAACGACGGCCCGGTCACCGTCGTCTTCGACGTGTAGCGGCCTCGGCCCTTCGGCCAGCGGGCGGCTGGGCTCAGGAGCCGGCGCTCGGGTTCGCCGACGGGCTCAGCCCGGCCAGCGCGCACTGCGGCCTGGCCTTCAGCGATACCTGATCGTTGCGCTGATAAGACTGCTGGCAGAACGTGCGCGCCTGCGCTCCGCAGTAGTGCAGCGTGGCCCCGCCGGTAGAGCTGGCCAGGGTGAGGTTCACGCAGCCGTGACCGGAGGCCCCGTATTTGTCGCTTGAGAATGCCCCCCAGATGCCAAGCCCGGCCAGGAGCGCCAGCACCACGACAGCGATGACGGCAAAAGTGCGCTTCTGCCGGGTGCTGAGGCGGCGGCCCGCCTGCGGCATGGTCTTGGAGTACATGACAGCACAGTGTAGGAGGAGCGGGATCGGGGCGTACCGGCAGAAGGCGCTGTGTTAGCGTCAGCCGCAACCAAGGCCGGTATGGGAGGCACCGAAGGTGGTAACGCGCGACACGCGATGGCCTGCTGGCACCCCCTGCTGGGTCGAGCTCAGCGTCCCTGACGTGGCAAAGGCGACCGCGTTCTACTCCTCGCTCTTCGGCTGGGATATCCGGTCCGCCAGCCCGGATCCGGGCGGCTACGCCATCGCCCACTGCCGGGACCGGGTGGCGGCCGCGATCAGCCCGGCAGACGCTCCGCCGGCCTGGATGACGTACCTGGCCTGCGACGACGTCGACCCGGTCGCGGAGAAGATCACGGCCGCGGGTGGCCAGCTGACACGCGGCCCGGCAGACGTCGGGGAGGAAGGCCGGATGGCCGTCGCCGTCGACCCGGCCGGAGCCGCGTTCGGCCTGTGGCAGGGTGGGCACACCACGGGGATCGGCATGGCCAACGAAGCTGGGGCGCTGACCTGGAACGAGCAGCTGAGCTGGGACTTCGACGCCGCCAAGGCCTTCTACCGTGCCGTGTTCGGCTACGACTTCCAGGACGTGAGCCAGGGTAGTTTCCGGTACGCGACGCTCCAGGTCGACGCGCGCGAGGTCGGTGGCATCGGCCAGTGGCCGGAGGGAACCCCGGCCGGGACCCCGGCTGCGTGGAGCGTCTACTTCGCGGTGCCCGACACTGATGCCGCCGTAACCGCGGTGACCGGGCTCGGCGGCGCCATCGTGGCGCCCGTCCGGGACAGCCCGTACGGCCGGATGGGTGTCGTGGCCGACGACCAGAGCGCGGTGTTCTGCCTGATCAGCAGCCCTGAACTCGCCGTCCCCGATCTCGGCAGTCCCGGACCGTCCTAGTCGTCCTGCTCAGTCGGAGCGCACCAGTACCTCGTTGATGGACATGACCCTGGGCCGGGTAACGATGAAGGCGATCAGCTCGGCGATGTCTGGCGCGGTCATCTTCTCGGTCTGCGCGAACCGCTCGCGATGCCGCTCTGGACCTCCGGACGGTTATGGCTGAGGAGTTCTGTGCCGGCCGCGCCGGCTCGACCAGGCTGCCCCGGCCGTGCCGCCGGGACACCTCCTGCCGCAGCGCCTCGCTGAAGGCGCTCGGCCCCAGCCCCGCCCTGACGCCGCCTTCCCGACCGGGCCTACCCGACCGGAGGAGTCCCGTGCGTGTGGAAGGACTCGATCGTCTTCAGACCCCACGCCTGGCCCTTGGCCCGTTCGGCCTCGGTCCAGGTGATGGTGCGCCAGTCCGGCGCCAGCACCAGCCGGGCCAGCGGATTGCACAGTTCGATCCGGTTCCCGCCCGGCTCGTAGACATACAGGAAGAACGTCTGCTGGATCGCGTGCTTGTGCGGGCCGGTTTCGATGAACACGCCACGGTCCAGGCAGATGTCGGCTGCCCGCAGGATGTCCTCCCGGCTGTCGGGGGTGAAGGCCACGTGGTGCAGCCGGCCGTTCGTCCCGGTCCAGTCGCGCGTGTACACCAGGTCATATCCCTTATTGGTGAAGTGCAGCCACTGGCCCGAGATCGCGCCGGTGTCCAGCCTGATCTGCTCGGTGACCCGGCCGCCGAGGACGTCGCGGACGAAGCCGCCATTCGGCTCGACCTCTTGGGCCAGGTAGTTGACGTGATCCAGCCGCCGCACGCTGACCCCGCGCCCCGGGAAGGCCTGGGCCTGATTCTTCAGCGCCGGCTTGAGCTCCGGCGGCGCCTGGTACCACTCCGATTCCCAGTACAGTTCCAGCTCGTGCCCGTCCGGGTCGCGGAACAGGTACGTAGGGCCGATGCCCGGGTCGCCGTCCTTCCAGCCGATGCCGAGCCCAGCCGCCTCGATGGCCGCCACCCGGGCCTCCAGCGCGGCCTGGCCGGAGGCGCGCAGGCCCACCCGGCGGATGCCGGAGGTCCCGTCCGCGGTGAGCTTGACCGTGTGGTGTTCGTAGTCATCCCAGGTGCGCAGGTAGACCGAGTTGCCCTCCCGGCCGGTCTCGGTTAGCCCGAGTACCTCGGTGAAGAACCACAGGCTTGCCTCGGGCTCCGGGGTCAGCAACTCGATGTGCGCGAGGTGGGCGACCTCGTGCAGTGGCGGCTGGGTGGCTGCCAGATCCGGTGTGCTGGTCACTGGTTACCTCCGCGGGAAGACAGTGCCGTCAAAGAGCTTGCGCGCGGTGCGCACCACTCCGGAGCGGATGACGGCGGGGGGCTGACTGGCCTGGTCGATCTCGGCTTCGACTTCCAGGTGGCCGGAGGGGTGCTCGATGTCGAACCGGGTCTGCCCCGGCGTGACCGAAGCCAGATCGCTGCCGACCGCCCCCTTGATCAGCAGCGCTGTCGCCACGCTGACCGCGCCGAGCACGCCGATCGACTCGTGTACCCGCACCGGGATGAAGGTCCTGGTGCAGATCGTGCCGCCGGCGGCCGGGGCGGCAACCAGCGAGATCTTGGGGACCGAGGTCCGGGCCACGTCGCCCAGCCCCATCAGCGGGCCGGCCGCCAGCCGCAGCGCCTGGACTTTCTCGTTGAGCCCCGTGTCGGCCTCAAGGTCGGCCACGCTCTCGTAGCCGGTGCAGCCGAGATCGGTGGCGGCCACGACCACCACCGGCATGCCGTTATCGATGCAGGTGACGGTGACGCCATCGATGACGTCGGTGACGTTCGCCGTCGGCAGCAGCGCGCCGGTGGCCGAACCCTGCGTTCCGGCGAAGTCCAGCACGATGGCTCCGGCCGTCCCCGGCACACCGGAGATCGCGGTGTCGCCGTCGTAGTCGACGTCGCCGTCAGCCCCGGCGAAGCTCGCCGTGGCCAGGCTGCCCGAATTGACCATGTGGATCCGGACCGGCGAGCCCGCGACCAGGCCGCGCTCGATGGCGAACGGCCCTACCCCGGCCAGCAGGTTGCCGCAGTTCTGCCGGTCCGACACCGCGGCCTGGTCGACGCCGACCTGCAGGAACAGGTAGTCGACGTCGGCGTCGGCCCGGTCCGATCGGGAGATCACGGCCACCTTGGAAGTCAGCGGATGCGCTCCGCCGATGCCGTCGATCTGCCGCGGGTCTGGGCTGCCCATGATGCGCAGCAGCAGATCGTCCCGCTCGCCGTGATCGGCAGGCAGGTCTTCGGCGAGGAAATACGCACCCTTGGACGTGCCACCCCGCATCAGCATGCACCGCACCCCGCTCGTCGCGGTCACGGCGCGGTCCCGCCGGCATCCTGCGCGGCATCCACGTACGTCACACTGCGCGCCGCCAGCTTGTCGCGCAGCCCGTACAGATCCAGGCCGAGCTGGCCGTCCGCGAGCGCCTTGCGGGTCTGCTCCTCCTTGGCCACGCGGGCCCGGGCCGCCTCCAGGGCCCAGCTGACGTCGGCCCGGGGCACACAGACCACACCGTCGTCATCGGCGAGGATGGCATCGCCCGGCCGGATGATCTGACCTCCGACCGTGACCGGCACATTAACCGCGCCCGGGGTCTCCTTCACCGTGCCCTGGGCGCTGACCGCCGCCGACCAGACCGGGAAGCCCATGTCCCGCAGCTCGGCGACGTCCCGTACGCCCGTCTCGATGATCAGACCGCGCACGCCCCGGGCTGCCAGTGAGGTGGCGAGCAGCTCGCCGAACAGCCCGTCCGTGCACGGCGAGGTTGTCGTGACCACCAGCACGTCCCCGGCCTGGCACTGCTCGACCGCCGCATGGATCATGAGGTTGTCCCCCGGCCAGCACACCGCGGTAACCGCGGTCCCGCCGATCCGCGCCCCGGCCTGGATAGGGCGCAGGCCCGGGCCCAGGTACCCGGCCCGGCCGATGGCCTCGTGCACGCTAGCCACACCGAGAGTGGCGAGCTGGTCCACCACGGTCCCGTCCGCCCGCCGCACACCGGTGACGATAACGTTGCGCATCTGCTCTCCTTCTCCATGGCCCGGGCTCTGCGTGACCTGAGCATGGCTGGCAGGCTCACCGGGATTCCTCCCGCGGGCCGTCCTGGCGTCCAGGGTTCTCGAGCATGGCCGCGATGACGCTGCGCAGGTGCCGCCGGGTGGCCTGCTCGGCCTCGGCCTGCCGGCGGCCGGTGACCGCGGCGATGATGGCCAGGTGCTCGGGCAGCGACTCCTGCGGCCGCCCCGGCCGCAGCGACAACCGGAACTGATGCCGTACCAGCTGCCCGTTCAGGCGTTCCAGCAGCCCGGTAGCGACCTCCTGGCCGGAGATCTCGCGGATCAGGCGGTGCAGCTCACGGTTGAGGGCGGAGTACTTCAGTGGTTCGCCGTCGGCGACGCTGCGGCGCATCTGGGTGCCGAGCCCGGTCAGCCGGGCGGCCTGCTCGCCGGTGATCTGCTCGGCGGCTTTGGCCGCGCACAGGCCTTCCAGGACCATCCGGCATTCGGTGATCGCGACGGCCTCGGCGGCGGTGATCGCCCGGACCCGGGCACCCCGGTTCGGGATCCGCTCGACCAGCCCCTCGGCGGTCAGGTCGAACAGCGCGGCCCGCACGCTGGCCCGGGTCACCCCGGTCATCGCCGCCAGTTCCTCTTCCACCAGCCGCTGCCCGGGCACCATATCCCCAGCCAGAATCGCCCGCCGCAGCTGCTCGCCGGCCTGCCGCCGCCCCCTCGCCCCGGCCAGCGGGAGCTGTCCGGGGGCGGCGTCCGGCCCGGCCTCGTCAACCGTTGGCATAATGCCGATCCTAAGAAATATCCAACAAAATTGTCAACAATCTCCCGGCCTGCCACGCCAGGCCGCGCCTGTCCTGGCCGGCGCAACGCGTCCCAGGCAGCGATCCTGCCATCGGGTAAGGTTGCCCCCGCTTTGCCGTGCCGGAACCGGAGGTACCGATGACCAGCCTCGCCCCCGCCGAACAGGCCAGCCAGGAAGCTCGGGACTGGCTCGATGAGGCCTCCGTCGAGGCCTCAGTCACCGCGCTGCGCCCGGACTACACCGCCCTGATTGTGGTGGCCGAGGACCTGCGGCCCGGTCCCACCGACGAGGCCGTGGACGCTCTGCTGACCAAGGCCGAGACCGGCGCCCGGGCCGTGCTCGCCGGCCGCACCGCAGCCGAGCTTGAGCCGGTCGCCGCGTGGCGCCAGGCCTACCAGGCCTTCGGGGCCAAGCCGAAGCGCACCCGGCCCAGCGTGGAGGCGCTGCTGCGGCGGGTGGAAGCCGGCCTGCCGCGGATCGACCGGCTCACCGACATCTACAACGCCATATCCGTCCGGTACTTGCTGCCCGTCGGCGGGGAAGACCTCAGCCGGTACTCCGGGGCCGCCCGGCTCGTGCGGGCGGTCGGGGACGAGCCATTCGACACCATGCGCGACGGCGAACCGGTCGTGGAACAGCCCGAGCCGGGAGAGGTGATCTGGCGCGACGACGCCGGCGTGACCTGCCGCTGCTGGAACTGGCGCCAGTGTGTGCGGACCCGGATCACGCACTCCACTACCCGGGCCATGTTTATCCTCGACGGCCTGGCCGAACTCGGGCCAGAGGGTCTGCTGACCGCCGGGCAGGACCTCGCCGGGCAACTGGCCCGGCTGAATCCAGGAGCGCGGCTGAGCTGGCGCCAGATCGGCCCGCGCCCGGCCAGCCCGGCCCCGGCCAGCAACCCCAGCGCCGCCCGATTGCTCAGCTGAGTTACGCTTCGGCGGTGAGCGGACTCGAGGAATTCGCCCGGCTGGTCGAAGGGGATCACGGCCTATCAGTCGTGTCCACGCTGCGGCCAGACGGGACCATCCAGTCGTCGGTGGTCAACGCAGGGGTGCTGCCGCACCCGGTGACCGGGGAGCAAGTGGTGGGCCTGGTCAGCCGCGGCGACGCCCACCGGGTCGCCAACCTGCGGGCCCGCCCGCGTGCCACCGTGGTAGTGCGGTCCGGCTGGCAGTGGGCCTCGGCCGAGGGGCCGGTCGAGCTGGCCGGCCCGACGACCCGCTGCCGGGGGTCGACGCCGAACGGCTCCGGCTGCTGCTCCGGGAGATCTTTACCGCGGCCGGCGGGACGCACGATGATTTCGCCACCTACGACCGGGTCATGGCCGAGGAGCACCGCGTCGCGGTGCTCGTGACCCCGGCCCGGACCTCGCCCCGCCCACCGGAGCGCTGATTCGGGTCCCAGGGCTCGTTGCCGTGGGTCTCAGGTGTCCTTTCCCATGATCATGGCTTTGACCTCTTTTGGCCTCTGAGTCGTGGTTGCCTTAAGGCGGCGTTGTAACAAAACGCGCTGCTGTCAGCTCACCAGCCACACCGGTGCGCAGGACGGGCTGAAACCCTCCCGCGGGCCCCAGCCCAGCCCGACGCCGATGATTTCCCCGGCCCGGCGCCGTCTAGGTTCACGAAAGCCAGCCCAAGCCACACAAAGGGGAGAAGACCATGGGCAGGATCGTGGTAACGGAATTCGTCTCGCTGGACGGCGTCTTCGAGGACCCGGGCGGAGCCGAGGGCTTTGAGCACGGCGGCTGGTCGTTCAGCTTCAACCGGGGCGAAGACGGCGACGCCTTCAAGCTGGAGGAACTGCAGGCCGCCGACGCCCAGCTGCTCGGCCGGGTCACCTACGAGGGATTCGCCAAGGCGTGGCCGTCCATCACCGATGAGGTGGGCTTCGCGGCCAAGATGAACGAGATGCCGAAGTACGTCGTCTCCTCCACCCTGGCCGAACCGTCCTGGGAAAACAGCACGGTCATCAGCCTGGCGGACGTGGCCGGCCTCAAGGACCGTTACACCGGGGACATCCTGGTAGCCGGCAGCGGTCAGCTCGTCCGCGGCCTGGCCGACGCGGGCCTGGTCGACGAGTACCGGATGATGGTCTTCCCGGTCGTCCTGGGTTCCGGCCGCCGTCTGTTCGACGGCGTGAAGCTGACCAGGCTGAACCTGGCCGGCAGCACGCCCGTCGGTCCGGACGGCGTGGTCGTCCACCGCTACGTCCCGGCCTGATCCCAGGCATTCGCCGGCCGGAGCCAGCCTCCAGCTAGCCGGATTCCGGACGGCGCGCCCGGGGCGTGCTGGCACAATAATTTGGTGACGCAGACCCAATCAGCGCCCCAGCCGGCCCCTCAGTCAGTGGACCAGCGCATCGCCGCCGAACTCGGCGTGGCCGTCCGTCAGGTCACCGCCGCGGTCGGGCTTCTCGACGGTGGGGCCACGGTTCCGTTCATCGCCCGGTACCGCAAAGAGGTGACCGGCACCCTCGACGACGCTCAGCTGCGCACTCTCGAGGAGCGCCTGCGCTACCTGCGCGAACTCGACGAGCGGCGGACCGCGATCCTGACGGAGATTGGGGCCCAGGGCAAGCTGACCGGCGAGCTCGAGGCCCAGATCCGGGCGGCTGACTCCAAGGCCCGGCTCGAGGACCTCTACCTGCCCTACAAGCCGAAGCGGCGCACCAAGGCCCAGATCGCCCGCGAGGCCGGGCTGGAACCGCTGGCCGAGCTGCTGCTGGCCGACCCGGCGCGCGACCCGCAGGCCGAGGCGGCCGGTTTCGTTGACGAGGGCAACGGCGTGGCCGACGCCGCCGCTGCCCTCGAAGGCGCCCGGGCCATCCTGGTCGAGCGTTTCGCCGAGGACGCCGACCTGCTGGGTGAGCTGCGTGAGGCCATGGCCGCGCGCGGCTCACTCACCTCGAAGGTCCGCGAGGGCCAGCAGGAGAAGGGCGCCAAGTTCGCCGACTACTTCGAGTTCAGCGAGCCGTTCGCGCGGCTGCCCGCGCACCGGGTGCTGGCCCTGTTCCGCGGGGAGAAGGAAGACGTCCTCGACCTCACCCTGGAGCCCGGCGCCGGCGATGAGGAGGTCGAGGCCAGCATCGCCGAGCGGTTCGGGATCCGCGACGAAGGCCGGCCCTCCGACTCGTGGCTCAAGGCCAGCGTGCACTGGGCCTGGCGCACCCGGATCCTCACCCACCTGAGCGTGGACACGCGGGTCCGGCTGTGGCAAGCCGCCGAGGACGAGGCCGTCCGGGTGTTCGCGGCCAACCTGCGCGACCTGCTGCTGGCCGCCCCCGCCGGGGCCCGCACCACCATCGGCCTGGACCCGGGGTTCCGGACCGGTGTCAAGGTGGCCGTCACCGACGCCACCGGCAAGGCCCTGGACACCACCGCCATCTACCCGCACGAGCCCCAGCGGCGCTGGGACGAGGCCCTGGCCACGCTGGCCAAGCTGGCCCGCCAGCACCACGCCGAGCTGATCGCCATCGGCAACGGCACGGCCTCGCGGGAAACCGACCGGCTGGCCGCCGAGCTGATCAAGCGCCACCCAGACCTCAACTTGACCAAGGTCGTGGTCTCCGAGGCCGGCGCCAGCGTCTACTCGGCGTCGGCCTACGCCTCGGCCGAGCTTCCCGGTATGGACGTCTCGCTGCGCGGCGCCGTGTCCATCGCCAGGCGGTTGCAGGATCCGCTGGCCGAACTGGTCAAGATCGACCCCAAGTCGATCGGCGTGGGCCAGTACCAGCACGATGTGGCCGAGGGTAAGCTGTCGCATTCGCTGGACGCCGTGGTCGAGGACTGCGTGAACGCGGTCGGCGTCGACCTGAATACCGCCTCGCAGCCGCTGCTGTCCCGGGTCTCCGGGGTCACGCCGGGCCTGGCCACAGCCATCGTGGCCCAGCGCGACGCCGAGGGGCCGTTCCGCACTCGCCAGCAGCTGCTCAAGGTGCCCCGGCTCGGCCCGAAGGCGTTCGAGCAGTGCGCCGGCTTCCTGCGCATCCGCGGCGGCGATGACCCGCTGGACGCCTCCGGAGTGCACCCGGAGGCCTACCCGGTGGTCCGCCGCATCCTGACCGCGACCGGAGAGTCCGCCGGCGAGCTGATCGGCAGCACGGCGGTGCTGCGCGGCCTGCGGCCACAGGAGTTCACCGACGAGCGGTTCGGTGTGCCTACCGTCACAGACATCCTGCGCGAGCTGGAGAAGCCGGGCCGCGACCCGCGCCCGGCCTTCGCCACCGCGACCTTCGCCGAGGGTGTCGAGAAGCTCGCGGACCTGGAGCCCGGCATGGTGCTGGAGGGCGTGGTCACCAACGTGGCCGCGTTCGGTGCATTCGTCGACGTCGGCGTGCACCAGGACGGCCTGGTGCACGTGTCGGCCATGTCGCGCAGCTTCGTCTCCGACCCCCACACCGTGGTCAAGTCCGGCGACGTAGTCCGGGTCAAGGTGCTCTCCATCGACGTGCCCCGGCACCGGATCTCGCTGACCCTGCGCCTGGACGACGAAGGACCGCGCCCGCCCGGCGGCCGCCCGCGCGCTGACGACCGCCCCGGCCGTCCGCGGGAGGACCGCCCGGGCGCACAGGACCGCTCCGGTCGCCCATCCGAGCAAGGCCGAACGGGCCAGGGATCTGCCCCCCGTCCAGGCCCGAGCGGCGGCGGGCGGGATCGCCGCTCCGGCCAGACGCCCCGCGGCGATCGCCCCAAGGACGACGCTCCCGAAGGCGCCCTGGCCGACGCCCTGCGCCGCGCCGGACTGGTCCGGGACGACCGCCGGCGGCCCCGCTAGCCGCTGCGTGCCGATAGCATCGGGTAACCAGTTCTTCGACCTAAGGAGCACGACCGTGTCCAGCCAGCAGCTTCGTATCACCCTCGCCGGAAGCGAGCATGTGGTCGAGGCTGGCACCACGGCGGGCGCGGCCCTGGACTCCGGGGCCGGCACCATCGCCGCCCGGGTCAACGGCGAGCTGCGTGACCTGGCCTGGCCGCTAGCCGACGGCGACGTCGTCGAGCCGGTCGACATTGGCAGCGAGGACGGCCGCTATATTTTGCGGCATTCCACCGCGCACGTGATGGCGCAGGCCGTGCAGGAGCTGTTCCCGCAGGCCAGGCTGGGCATCGGGCCGCCGGTGGAGAACGGCTTCTACTACGACTTCGACGTCGAGGTGCCGTTCACTCCCGAGGACCTGAAGGCGATCGAGGCGCGGATGCGCCAGATCGTCAAGCAGGGCCAGCAGTTCTCCCGGCGGGTGGTCACCGACGACCAGGCCCGGGCCGAGCTGGCCACCGAGCCGTACAAGCTCGAGCTGATCGGCCTCAAGAGCCACCCGTCCACCGATGACGGCGAGTCGGTCGAGGTGGGCGGCGCCGAGCTGACCATCTATGACAACCTGGACGCCAAGAGCGGTGAGCTGTGCTGGAAGGACCTGTGCCGCGGCCCGCACCTGCCCACCACCCGGCAGATCCCGGCGTTCAAGCTGATGCGCTCCGGCGGAGCCTACTGGCGGGGGAGTGAGAAGAACCCGCAGCTGCAGCGGATCTACGGCACCGCCTGGGAGTCCCGGGACTCCCAGGACGAGTACGTCACCATGCTGGCTGAAGCCGAGAAGCGGGACCACCGCAAGCTCGGCGCCGAGCTGGACCTGTTCTCGTTCCCGACCGAGATCGGCAGCGGCCTGCCGGTGTTCCACCCCAAGGGGGGATCATCCGGCGGGTGATGGAGGACTACTCGCGCCGCCGTCACGAGGAGGCGGGCTACGACTTCGTCAACACCCCGCACCTGACCAAGGAAGACTTGTTCATCACCTCCGGGCACCTGGAGTGGTACAAGGACGGCATGTTCCCGGCCATGGAACTGGACGGGGCCACGTACTACCCCAAGCCGATGAACTGCCCGATGCACATCCTGATCTACTCCTCGCGCGGCCGGTCCTACCGCGAACTGCCGCTGCGGCTGTTCGAGTTCGGGACCGTTTACCGGTACGAGAAGTCGGGCGTGGTGCACGGGCTGACCCGGGCCCGCGGCTTCACCCAGGACGACTCGCACATCTTCTGCACCCCGGAGCAGCTGCAGGACGAGCTGGCCTCGCTGCTGGCCTTCGTGGTTGGGCTGCTGCGTGACTTCGGGCTCACCGACTTCGAGGCCGAGCTGTCTACCCGGCCCGAGAAGTACGTCGGCGAGCTGGAGGAGTGGGCCGAGGCTGAGGCCGCGCTCAAACACGCGCTGGACGTGTCCGGGCTGCCCTACGTGATCGCCGAGGGCGAGGGCGCCTTCTACGCGCCCAAGATCGACGTGCACGTCAAGGACGCCATCGGCCGCCGCTGGCAGCTGTCGACCCTCCAGGTCGACTTCCAGGAACCCGGCCGGTTCGGTATCGAGTACCAGGCGCCGGACGGCTCACGCAAGCGGCCGTACATGATCCACCGGGCGCTGTTCGGCTCGATCGAGCGGTTCTTCGGCATCCTGGTCGAGCACTACGCAGGCGCGTTCCCGCCCTGGCTGGCCCCGGTCCAGGCCGTCGGCATCCCGATCTCCGACGCGCACGTGCCGTATCTGGAGAAGATCGCCGCCGGCCTGCGCGAGCAGGGCATCCGGGTCGAGGTCGACGCCAGCGACGACCGGATGCAGAAGAAGATCAGGACCGCGCAGCGGCAGAAGGTACCGTTCATGCTGATCGCGGGCGATGACGACGTGGCCGCCGAAGCGGTCTCGTTCCGCTATCGCGACGGCACCCAGAAGAACGGCGTCCCGGTCGCCGACGCCATCGCCGAGATCGTCACTGCCGTGCGCGACCGCGTTCAGGTGTGAGCCAGTGCCGCAGGAGCCACTGTCGCAGGAACCGGCACCGCAGGAACCTGGCGAGGACGAGGCTTTCGCCGGGATACCGGATTCGTTCGGGCGGCTGTGGACGCCGCACCGGATGGCCTACATCAAGGGTGAGGGCAAGCCATCCGGCCCAGGCGAGGACGAAGGCTGCCCGTTCTGCCAGGCGCCCAAGCTGAGTGATGAGGAGAGCCTCATCGTGGCCCGGGGATCCCTGGTCTACGCGATCCTCAACCTCTACCCCTACAACGCGGGTCACGTGCTGATCTGCCCCTACCGGCACGTGGCCGATTACACCGAGCTGACATCGCAGGAAACGGCGGAGTTCGCCGCGTTCACCCAGCACGCGGTGCGGGCCCTGCGCCAGGCCTCCGGTCCGCACGGCTTCAACATCGGCATGAACCTGGGCACGGTGGCCGGCGCCGGGATCGCCGCCCACCTGCACCAGCACATAGTCCCGCGCTGGGGCGGCGACACCAATTTCATGCCGGTAGTCGGCCGCACCCGGGTCCTGCCTCAGCTCCTGGCCGACACCCGTAAGCTCCTGGCCGACACCTGGCCCGTCACCGCCTAGGCCTGGACCCGCCGTCGCACCCTCGCACCCCTGCGCCCCCGTTTGCCGTTTTTTTACGTCGCGCGCTTTATCTTTTTTTTTTCCCAGTGACAACAGCGCGCTCAAGGCCGAAGGGGTGTGGTTGTGGCCACGGAGCCATTTTATGGTCCCGCCGCCACAACCACGCCCCAAACTGCGTGAGTTCGGCGCTACTCGGGTTTGGAGTCGGCCGCCACCTTGCTGGCCAGGTGGGACGGGAGAGGCTCGTGGCGCAGATAGCACCGCGTGAACGAGCCCGTTCCGTGTGAGACCGAACGCAGGTCAATGGCGTACCGCGTGATCTCCAGTTCCGGGATCTCGGCCTTGACCAGCGTCCGCCCGACTCCGACCGGCTCGGTACCGATCACCCGCCCGCGGCGGCCGGACAGGTCTGACATGACCGCGCCCACGTAGTCGTCCGGCACCAGCACGCTCATCTCGTCGACCGGCTCGAGCAGCGTGGCCTGCGCCTTGTCCACCGCGTCCCGCAAGGCCATCCGCCCGGCCTTCTGGAAGGCCATGTCGGAGGAGTCCACCGAGTGCGCCTTGCCGTCGTACAAGGTGACGCGGACGCCGGTCATCGGGTAGCCGGCCACCACGCCCTGCTCCATCTGCCAGCGCACGCCCTTCTCCACCGAGGGGATGAACTGGCGCGGGACCACGCCGCCGACGATCTTGTCAACGAACTCGAAGCCGGCCGAGTCCGTCAGCGGCTCGATCTCGATGTGGCAGATGCCGTACTCGCCGTGCCCGCCGGTCTGCTTGACGTTGCGGCCGAGGCCTTGCGCCTTGCCGGCGATGGTCTCGCGCAGCGGGACACGCAGATCGGTCGTTTCCACCGCGACGCCGTACCGGTGCGAGAGCCGGTCGAGCAGCACGTCGGCGTGGGCCTCACCCATGCACCACAGCACCAGCTGCCTGGTCTCGGCGTTATTTTCCAGGCGCAGCGTCGGGTCCTCGGCGATCAGCCGGCTCAGGCCCTGGGACAGCTTGTCCTCGTCCGCCTTGGACTTGGCCACGATCGCGACCGGGAGCAGCGGCTCGGGCATGGACCAGGACTCCATCAGCAGCGGCCGTTCCTTGTCCGACAGCGTGTCGCCGGTCTCGGCCGTGCTGAGCTTGGCCACCGCGCAGATGTCGCCGGCCAGGCACTGGGTGACGGATCGCTGCTGCTTGCCCAGCGGCGAGGTCAGCGCGCCGATCCGCTCGTCGTCATCGTGGTCCTCATGCCCGCTGGCCGCGCGGCCGTGACCGGACACGTGCACGGAGGCATCCGGGCGCAGCGTGCCGGAGAACACCCGGACCAGGCTGATACGGCCCACGTAGGAGTCCGAGGTGGTCTTGACCACCTCGGCCAGCAGCGGGCCCTTGGGATCGGAGGACAGGCCGGTGACGGGCTTGCCGTCCGGGGTGGTGACGGCGGGCATCGTGTGCTCGGCGGGGGAGGGGAAGGCCTGGGTCATCACCTCGAGCAACTCGAGCATGCCCATCTTCTGCAGTGCGGAGGTGACCAGGACCGGGTAGAAGCTGCCACGGGCGACCGCCTTCTCCAGGTCCTCGATGAGCACCTTCGGGTCGATCTCCTCGCCGGACAGGTACCGGTCCATGAGGGTCTCGTCTTCGCTCTCGGTGATGATCCCCTCGATCAGCTCACCGCGCAGCTCCGTCATCTGGTCCTGGTCCTCGGGCGCGGGCGCGCCCTCGGAGCGCTGGCCGTCGGCGTAGCTGAACAGTTTCTCCGACAGCAGCCCGATCAGGCCGTTGACCGGCTCACCGACGGGCAGGTACAGGGGCGCGACAGCATCCCCGAAGGCATCACGGCAGGCGGCCAGGGTCGCGTCGAACTCGGCGCGCTGGTGGTCGATCTTGGTGATCACGACCGCACGGGGCATGCCGACAGCGGCGCATTCCTCCCAGATCATCCTGGTGACGCCGTCGATCCCGTCGGTGGCGGAGACGGCGAACAGCGCCGAGTCGGCGGCTCGCAGGCCGGCCCGGAGATCACCGGTGAAGTCGGCATAGCCGGGCGTGTCGAGCAGGTTGACCTTGATGCCGTTGTGCACGATCGGCGCGAGCGTCAGGTTGACCGAACGCTGCTGCCTGATCTCGACCTCGTCGAAGTCGCTTACCGTGGTGCCCTCGGCGACGCTGCCTGAGCGCTGAATCGTGCTGGTCGCGGCGAGCAGCGCCTCGACCAGGCTGGACTTCCCGGTCCCGGAATGGCCGACCAGAACCACGTTGCGTACCTGATCGGCCGCCGGTGCCCTGCCCGCGGCTCCTCCCGCCCCACTTGCCGTACCCGTCATAAGGTTCGCCTCCTTGCGATCGGTGGTGCGCACGACCAGCCTTAACCCGCGACCGCCGTGTCCACAAGACCCACGGAAAGAATCTCCCCGGTTACCAGGAAGTGAAATCCAGCGTGCGCTGGATGATCCCCCTTCAGGGGGGCGGAGGGGGCCTGGGAGGAAAGGCTTCCCCCAGTAGCGGGGGCTAGGGGGTAGCCCCCCCTGATCAACGCAGTACTATCGGACGGCCATGCTCAACGTGCTGCGGCCCGCCATGACACGCCTGTTCACCCCGGTGGGCAAGGCTCTGGCCGGCACCCCGATAACGCCGAACCACATCACGGTCATCGGCACGGTAGGTGTTGCCGGAAGCGCGCTGGGCTTCTTCCCCATCGGTGAGCTGTTTCCCGGCGCCTTCATCTGCACGATCTTCGTGCTTCTCGACATGCTGGACGGCGTGCTGGCCCGGATGAAGGGAACCACGGGGGTCTGGGGTGCCTTCCTGGACTCCACCATGGACCGAGTCGCGGACGGCGGCCTGTTCGGCGGGCTGATCGTCTGGTTCATGCTCGGCGGCCACAACCCACTGCTCGCCGGGGTTTCGCTATTCTGCCTGGTGGCGGGGAGCCTGGTGTCGTACGCTCGGGCGCGGGCGGAAGGCCTGGGCTTGCGCGCCGACGGGGGCCTGATCGAGCGGCCCGAGCGCATGGTGATCTGCCTGACGTCGGTGGGGCTGTCCGGGCTGGGGGTGCCGTACATTCTCAACGTGGGTCTGTGGGCGCTGGCCGCCGGCAGCGCCTTTACTTTCGGGCAGCGGGTGCGCACGGTATATAGGGCAGCGAAAACGGTGGCAGATCCCGGGGATCAGGGTGGCTCTCCCGGGGATCAGGTGACGTGAGAAAGGTTGGCGGTGGCCATACTGAGTCGCCGGCTGAGCGAGCGGCTGACGGGGGTCGCTTACCAAGTCGGCTGGAAGGTGATCTGCCGCCTTCCGGCATCCTGGTCGCGGTGGGTCTTCACCGAGGTGGCCGACATCGCCTGGCGCCGGCAGGGGCCGAAGGTGCAGGTGCTCGAGGCCAACCTGGTCCGCGTGCTCCGCTACCGCCAGAACCAGGCCGATGCCCAGAACGCTGATGCCCAGAACGCTGATGCCCCGCATAGCGCCGCCGTCGACGGCCAGGAGCTGCGCAGGCTGTCCCGGGCGGTGCTGCGCTCCTACTCCCGGTACTGGCTCGAGGTGTTCCGGCTGCCGGTGATCCCCATCGACCGGATCGTGTCCGGAATGCACTTTTACGGGCCGAACGAGGAGACCATCTTCGCCATGCTCAAGGCGGGCCGGGGCGTGATCGTCGCCCTGCCGCACATGGGCAACTTCGAGCAGGCCGGGGCGTGGGTCATCGCCGAGGGGGCGGGCACCTTCACCACGATCCAGGAGCGGCTGAAGCCCGAGTCGGTGTACGAGAGCTTCGTGCGGTTCCGCGAGACCCTGGGATTCGAGGTGCTCCCGCTGACCGGAGGAGCCAGGCCATTCGGCATCTTGGCCCAGCGGCTGCGCGCCGGCGGCCTGGTCTGCCTGGTCAGCGACCGTGACCTGAAGGAAACCGGGGTCGAGGTCGAGTTCTTCGGTGAGCAGGCACGGATCGCCGCGATCGCCGGGCTGGCCCTGCACACCGGCGCGGCCCTGATGCCCACCGCGACCTGGTTTGAGGGCGACGACTGGGCCGCCACCATTTACGACGAGATCCCGGTTCCCGAGACCGGGACCCGCGCCCAGAAGGTCGCGGCCATGAGCCAGCAGCTGGCCCACAAATTCGAGCAGGCCATCAGCGAGCACCCCCAAGACTGGCACATGCTCCAGCGTGTCTTCACCGCCGACCTCGACCCCGCCCGGATCCCCCGGGGGGACGCTCAGTCCCTCCCCGGGGGGGAACGGCGGGGCGGGCAGCCCCCCCGTGAGCAGGGGGGGTCTAGGGGGGATCGTCCCCCCGAGGAGGAACAGTGAAGATCGGCATCGTCTGCCCATACTCCTGGGACGTGCCCGGCGGCGTGCAGCAGCACGTCAGGGACCTGGCTGAGGCGCTCATCGACGAGGGTCACGAGGTCTCGGTGATCTCCCCGGCCGACGATGACACCCCGCTGCCGCCGTACGTGGTCGGCGCGGGCCGGGCGGTGCCGGTGCCATACAACGGGTCGGTAGCGCGGCTGTCGTTCGGCTTCCTGTCCGCCAGCCGGGTACGCCGCTGGATCAAGGACGGCGGCTTCGATGTACTGCATGTGCACGAGCCCGAGATCCCGAGCCTGTCCCTGCTGGCCTGCTGGGTCGCGTCCGGGCCGATCGTCGCGACGGTGCACACCGCCATCCCGCGGTCTCGCATCCTGCTGGTCACCTACCCGGTCGTGCGCACCGGGATGGAGAAGATCAACGGCCGGATCGCGGTGTCCGAGGCGGCTCGCACCACGCTGGTCGAGCACATCGGCGGCGACGCCGTGGTCATACCGAACGGCGTGGCCACCCGCCGCTACCGCAAGGCCGACCCGCTACCGGGCTGGCCCGGGCCGGGCGGTGCGATCGGCTTCCTGGGCCGCCTCGACGAGCCGCGCAAGGGCCTGGACGTCCTGCTCAAGGCGTTCGAGATCATGGGCCCGCAGCGGCCCGGGCTCCGGCTGCTGGTGGCGGGCCCGGCCGGGGACGCGGACGATGTGCGGCAGCGGGTGCCCGCCGGCCTGCGGGACCGGGTCGTGCTGCTCGGCCAGGTCAGCGAGGAGGACAAGGTACGCGTCCTGCACTCGGTCGACGTGTTCTGCTCCCCGAACACCGGCGGTGAGTCGTTCGGCATCGTGACGGCCGAGGCCATGGCGGCCGGGGTGCCCATCGTGGCCAGCGACATCGACGCCTTCCGGCAGGTACTGCGCGGCGGGGAGGCCGGGGAGCTTTTCGCCACCGGGGACGCCGAAGACCTGGCCCGCGCGGCCGGCCGGCTGCTCGATGACGCCTCACTCCGGGCCCGGCTGTCCGCCGCGGCCCTGGTCGCGGTGGCCGAGTACGACTGGTCGGTCGTGGCCCGGGACGTATTCAGCGTCTACGAGACCGTCGTGCTCGGCAGCACCCAGGCCGCGGTCATCGCGCTCAGCGACGGATTCTCATGATCACCGACATCGTCATTGTCGTCGCCGCCGCGCTGTTCATTGGGGTGTACGTGTCCTGGCGGGCGGGCCGGATCGACCGGCTGCATACCCGCGTGGACATGGCCCAGGCCGCCCTGGACGCGACCTTGCTGCGGCGCAGCTCGTCGGCGCTCGAGCTGGCCGCCTCCGGGCTGCTCGACCCGGCCACCAGCCTGCTGCTGGCCGCGGCGGTGCACGGCACCCGGGACGGCGACCGTCCCCGCGACCTGGCCGAGAGCGACCTGACCCGGGCGCTGCGGGCCGCCTTCAGCCAGCCCGGCTTCCGTTCCTCGCTCAGCGGCAAGGACGGCGCCGACGAGCTGCTGACCGAGGTCGAGACGACCGCGCACCAGGTGTACCTGGCCCGCAAGTTCTACAACGACGTCGTGGCCGCCACCCGGGACGCCCGCCGCCGCCCGCTGGCCCGCGTGCTCCGGCTGTCCGGCCGGGCCAAGGCACCGGAGTTCTTCGAGATGGACGACTCCCTGGCCGCCGAGAAGACTGGCGCTAGCCTCGGCCTGTAGCCAGGACGCCATACCATGGTGATAAGCAGTCACGATTAATCAAGTGAGGTTTGAAAAGTGTCGACCGTCAATTCTGAAGGCGCTACCGGCACCGCGCGGGTGAAGCGCGGCATGGCGGAGATGCTCAAGGGCGGTGTGATCATGGACGTGGTCACACCCGACCAGGCCAAGATCGCCGAGGACGCCGGCGCGGTCGCCGTGATGGCGCTGGAGCGCGTGCCCGCCGACATCCGCAAGGAAGGCGGCGTGGCCCGGATGAGTGATCCGGACATGATCGACGGCATCATCGCGGCCGTGACCATCCCGGTCATGGCCAAGTGCCGGATCGGCCACATCGCCGAGGCCCAGGTGCTGCAGGCCATCGGCGCCGACTACATCGACGAGTCCGAGGTCCTCACCCCCGCCGACGAGGCCCACCACGTCGACAAGTGGAAGTTCACGGTGCCGTTCGTGTGCGGCGCGACCAACCTGGGCGAGGCGCTGCGGCGGATCGCCGAGGGTGCGGCCATGATCAGGTCCAAGGGCGAGGCCGGCACCGGCAATGTCGTCGAGGCGACCCGGCACATGCGCACGATCCGGTCCGAGATCGCCCGCCTGCATGGGCTGCCCAGCGAGGAGCTGTTCACCGCGGCCAAGGAGCTCGGCGCCCCGTACGAGCTTGTCGCCGAGGTGGCCCAGGCCGGGCGGCTGCCGGTTGTGCTGTTCACCGCGGGCGGCATTGCCACTCCGGCGGACGCAGCGCTAATGATGCAGCTCGGTGCCGAAGGCGTGTTCGTTGGTTCGGGCATCTTCAAGTCCGGCGATCCGGCCAAGCGGGCCGCGGCCATCGTGAAGGCCACTACCTTCCATGACGATCCCGACGTGGTGGCGAAGGTCTCCCGCGGCCTGGGTGAGGCCATGGTCGGCATCAACCTGGACACCTTGCCCGCTGAGCAGCGCTACGCCGACCGCGGCTGGTAACCGCCGGCCCGCAGCCGGCTGCGGTGCCCTGGGGAAGACGGGCGGCCTTCCAGGCGTTTTACTGATGGTCCCCCAAACGCCTTGAGGCTGCGCAGCCTCAAGGCCGGGCTGTCCGCGTTGCCCTGGAGAATCTATGCACTCACCCGTTATCGGCGTGCTCGCCCTGCAGGGCGACGTCCCCGAGCACCTGCGCGCGCTCGAGGCCGCCGGAGCGAGCGCGGTGGCGGTCCGCCGCCCCGCCGAGCTCGACCAGGTGGACGGGCTGGTGATCCCGGGGGGCGAGTCGACCACGCTATGGCGGCTCTCGGTCGCGTTCGACGTGCTCGAGCCACTGCGCAAGCTCATCGGCGAGGGCCTGCCCGCGTTCGGCTCCTGCGCCGGGATGATCATGCTGGCCGACCGGCTGGCCGACGGCGTGGCTGGCCAGCAGACATTCGGCGGCATCGACATGACCGTCCGGCGGAACGCCTTCGGCCGGCAGGTGGACTCCTTCGAGCGGGATATCGACCTGACAGGTCTGGACGGGGACCACGGGGACGCCGACCACGACGGGCCGCTCCGGGCCGTCTTCATCCGGGCTCCCTGGGTGGAGCAAACCGGCGCGGGCGTCACCATTCTGGGTACGGACCAGGGCACGGGTAGGATCGTCGCCGTCCGGCAGGGGCAGTTGCTTGCCACGGCGTTTCACCCCGAGCTGACCCCGGATCACCGGATCCATAAGCTTTTTGTTGACATTGTGAAGGGATAGTCCATGAGCGGCCACTCCAAGTGGGCCACCACCAAGCACAAGAAGGCGGTGGTGGACGCCAAGCGAGGCAAGCTTTTCGCCAAGCTGATCAAGAATGTCGAGGTTGCCGCCCGCACCGGCGGCGGGGACCCGGCTGGCAACCCGACGCTGTTCGACGCCATCCAGAAGGCGAAGAAGAGCTCGGTGCCGAACGACAACATCGACCGGGCCGTACGCCGGGGCAGCGGCGCCGAGGCCGGCGGGGCCCAATACGAGAACATCACCTACGAGGGTTACGCGCCCGGCGGGGTCGCGGTCCTGGTCGAGTGCCTGACCGATAACCGGAACCGGGCCGCATCGGACGTGCGCACCGCCTTCAGCCGCAACGGCGGCAACATGGCCGACCCCGGCTCGGTGTCGTACCTGTTCCACCGCAAGGGCGTCATCGTGGTGGAGAAGAAGGGCGTGACCGAGGACGATGTGCTCACCGCGGTGCTCGACGCCGGGGCCGAGGAGGTCAACGACCTGGGCGAGTCTTTCGAAGTCGTGTCCGAGCCCACCGACCTGATCGCGGCCCGCAAGGCCCTGCAGGACGCCGGGATCGACTACGAGTCGGCGGACGCGGTGTTCCTGCCCACGGTCGAGGTCGACCTGGACGAGGATCAGGCCAAGCGCGTCTTCCGGCTGATCGAGGCGCTCGAGGACTCCGACGACGTGCAGGACGTCTACGCCAACTACTCGGTGCCCGACGACGTGATGGAGAAGCTCAGCTGAGCCCCATGACCACGCCTGACCTGATCATCCGCCCGCCAGGCCCTGATCCCGACTGGGCCCAGTACCTGGACGTGACCGCCCGGGCGTTCGGCTTCGCCGAGGAGACGTCCCTGCGCGCCATGATGGGGCCGATGATCGCCGACGGCAGGTGCCTGGCAGCGTTCGACGGCGGCCAGCTGGTGGGCAGCGCACTGTTCTTCGACATGCGCCAGTACTGGCTGGGCCGGGCCGTTCCCATGGCCGGCGTGGCCGGCGTGGCGATCTCGCCCGAGTACCGCGGCCGTGGGGTCGGACGCGCCCTGATGACCGCGCTCACCGAGCTCATGGCCGAACGCGGCTACCCCCTGTCGGTCCTGTATCCGGCCACCATGGTCATCTACCGGTCGCTCGGCTGGGAGATGGCCGGCCACAGGTACGAGGCGACCATGCCCGGGCGGGCCCTGCTGGCGACCGGCAAGCCCGAGGTCCGGCTGCGCCTGCCCGGACCCGGCGACGCCGCGGAGGTGCTCGAGGTCATCGGCCGCACCCACGAACTGGCCCGGGACAGCGGCCCGGTCACCTACGACGAGGCTGAGGTGCGCCGCTTCCTGACCCGGCCCGGGCGGTACGCGGACACCAAGAGCTACGCCTACCTGGCCGACGACGGTTTCGTCGGCTACCGCTGGCAGCGCGGCAACGAGGAGATCTTCGTCGAGAAGGCCGTGGCCTCCTCGGCCGAGACGACCCGGGCGCTGTGGGCGGTGGTCGGGTCGCACTCCTCGGTGGCCGAGACGGTACGCGCGCAGCTCGGTCCGCAGGACCCGTTCTGGTGGCTGCAGCGGGAGGAGGCCGCGAACGTCGTCGAGCGGGAAAGCTGGATGCTGCGCCTGCTGGACGCCCCGGCCGCCATCGCGGCGCGCGGCTTCCCCCCGGTGGACATCGACGTGCCGCTGCAGATCACAGACGACCTGCTGCCGGCCAACTCGGGTCACTGGCAGCTGACCGTCCGCGCCGGCACCGGCTCACTGGTCAAGGACCGAACGGGCGGCCCCGCCAGCACCACTGCCACCCTTCACCCCTCCGCCGCTACGGCCCAGTCCCCGGAATCCGCCCAGCCCCCGGGACGTGCGCGCCCCCCCGGCCCACCGCTGGCGCTGGGATCGCGCGGCCTGGCCGCGCTGTACGCCGGCACGCCGCTGGCGACGCTGCGCCGGGCTGGGCTCGCCACCGGTGGCAGCCCGGAAGACGACGCCGCCCTGGGCGGCGCATTCGCGGCCAGCCCGTACATGCTGGACGGTTTCTGAGCTAGCCGGCGGACACGCCGTCCGCGATACGCGCCTGGCGGGCCCAGGCCAGGTAAATTCGACGCGAACAGGTGTTCGCGGATTTGCAAAATGCCCCGGACCCTAGCCACGGATCTCGACCCCGGACGGAGAGCACCTGGTGGGCCTGACATATGCGCGGCAGCAGGTCCGGGTGCTCGGGGTCGATCCCGGGCTGACCAGGTGCGGTGTCGGTGTCGTCGAGGGTGCGCCCGGCCGGGCGCTGACCATGGTCCGGGTCGGCGTGATCAGGACCGCGCCCGGCGAAGACATCGCGAATCGGCTGCTGGCCATCGAGACCGAGATCGAGGCGTGGCTGGACGCCTGCCAGCCCGGCGCGGTGGCCGTCGAGCGGGTGTTCAGCCAGGCCAACGTGCGTACGGTGATGGGCACGGCCCAGGCCGGCGCGGTCGCGATCGTCTGCGCGGCCCGCCGCGGTCTGCCGGTGGCCCTGTACACGCCGAGCGAGGTCAAAGCGGCCGTGACCGGGAACGGGCGGGCCGACAAGGATCAGGTCACCGCGATGGTGACCCGGCTGCTGCGGGTCACCGACCCGCCGCGGCCCGCCGACGCCGCGGACGCGCTGGCGCTGGCTATCTGTCACATCTGGCGCGGCGGTGGCACCGGGCTGCGGCTCGCGGCTGCCGCGGCGGCCCGGCCCGGGAGGTAACGGTGATCGCTCATCTGCGCGGGACGGTGGCCGGGGTTGCCCCGGACGGCGCCGTCATCGAGGTCGGCGGCGTGGGGATGCGTGTGCAATGCACACCTGGCACCCTGGCCGAGCTCAGGCCGGGGGAGGCGGCTCAGGTGGCCACGTCGCTGGTGGTGCGCGAGGACTCGCTGACGCTGTACGGGTTTTCCTCCGACGACGAGCGCAACGTCTTCGAGCTGCTGCAGACGGCCAGCGGCGTCGGGCCGCGGCTGGCCCTGGCCATGCTGGCGGTGCATTCTCCGGACGCGCTGCGGCGCGCGGTCTCCACCGAGGACCTGGCCGCGCTGACCATGGTCCCCGGCATCGGCAAGAAGGGGGCAGAGCGGATCGTGCTGGAGCTGCGGGACCGGCTCGGCCCGCCGGGCGACAACGCCGGGAGCCTGCCGGGCACCCGCCCCGCATCGCGGCTGCCTTCCTGGCGGGACCAGGTCGCCTCCGGCCTGGTGAACCTGGGCTGGCAGACCCGGGACGCCGAAGCGGCCATCGCCGCCCTGGAGGATGAGGGCGTCATCAACGGGGACGCCGTCGACGTAGCCACCGTGCTCCGGGCCGCCCTGCGTAAGCTGAGCAAGCAGTAGCGATGGTGTCCGAAGACGAGGCCTTGCGCCGGGCCGAGGAAGCCGAACTCACCGCGCGGCGCGTCCGCCAGGACAGCGGTGAGGAACTGGTGTCCCCGCTGGCCGACGCGGACGAGCGGGCCATCGAGAGCGCGCTGCGGCCCAAGCGCCTAACCGAGTTCACCGGGCAATCGCGGGTGCGCGAGCAGCTCTCGCTGATCTTGCAGAGCGCTCTTCGGCGCGGCCGGCCGCCGGACCACGTGCTGCTGGCCGGCCCGCCTGGCCTGGGCAAGACCACGATCGCCATGATCGTCGCCGCCGAGCTCGGCGCTCCGCTGCGGATCACCAGCGGCCCGGCCATCGAGCGCTCGGGCGATCTGGCCGCGGTGCTGTCGACTCTGAGCGAGGGCGAGGTGGTGTTCATCGACGAGATTCACCGCCTGGCCCGGCCTGCCGAGGAAATGCTGTATCTGGCCATGGAGGACTTCCGGGTCGACGTGGTGATCGGTAAGGGGCCCGGTGCCACCGCCATCCCGCTCGAGATCGCGCCGTTCACCCTGGTCGGCGCCACCACACGGGCCGGGCTTCTGCCCGCCCCGCTGCGCGACAGGTTCGGCTTCACCGCTCATCTGGACTTCTACCAGCCGGATGAGCTCGAGATCATCATCCGCCGGTCGGCCGGCCTGCTCGGGGTGACGCTCACCGACGAGGGCGCGGCCGAGCTGTCCACCCGCTCACGTGGTACCCCGCGGATCGCCAACCGGCTGCTGCGCCGCGTCCGTGACTACGCTGAGGTTCGCGCCGATGGCGTGGTCACCGGGGACATCGCCCGGATAGCGCTTGAGCTCTACGAGGTGGATGATCACGGCCTGGACCGGCTCGACCGGGGCGTGCTGGAGGCGGTGGTCCGCCGGTTCGGCGGCGGGCCGGTCGGGCTCTCCACGCTGGCGGTAGCGCTGGGGGAGGAGGCGGAGACGGTCGAGGTGGTAGCCGAGCCGTTCCTGGTCCGCCGCGGTCTGCTGGCCCGGACCCCGCGCGGCCGGGTGGCCACCGCGGCGGGATGGGCTCATCTGGGACTTGAGCCTCCTGCGTCCCTCGGCGAACTGCCGACCCTGTTCGACTGACCGCCACAACGTAGCGCCGAGGTCACGATCACTTGCAAAAACTCGTAGCCTGTTGGTGCGCGGTCAAACCGCGGCTAAACTTCGGCAGTTGGTCGTTGGCCTCTGTCACGACCTCGCATGCATAACCAACTGGAAGGATGCCCCCGGCCATGGGGATTATCGCAGCCGCTGAGGCGGCCTCCTCGTCGAAATCAGGTAGCAGCTCGTTCACGTTCCTGATCCTGATCGTGCTGGTCTTCGTCGGTTTCTACTTCCTGATGATCCGGCCGCAGCGCCGCCGTCAGCAGGCGGTAAGGGAGCAGCAGAGCACCGTCAACCCGGGTGCCCGGGTGCGGACCACCGCCGGCATGTACGCGACGGTCGTCGCGGTGGACGGCGACGACGTGATCCTCGAGGTCGCTCCCGACGTGGAGGTCCGGTACCTTAAGCGCGCCATCATGGAGGTCATCTCCTCTGGAGAGCCCGAGGAGCCCGAGGCCGAGTCCGAGATGTTCGACGAGCCCGAGGTGCCCGCCGACGGAACCCACGAGGACATCCAGGACGTTGACTCAGATGAGCACGGCGTCGCGGACGTGCACGCGGAGGACGCTCACGACGGGCTGACGCCGTCCGACAAGGACAAGGTGGTCTGAGCCCGCCCCTGGCGTAGGCAACGACCGAACTAACACAGCAAGACAGGCGGAGAAGTGGCAGCCCCAACGAAGACTGTCCCGCATCCGGGCCGGGCGCTCCTGGCGCTCGCGGTGCTCATCGTGATCATGCTCCTGGGAATCCTGGGCGGGAACCTGTTCAGCCCGGGCAACTGGCACAAGGATTTCAAGGTCGGTCTCGGGCTCGACCTGTCCAGCGGCACCCAGGTCACCATGAAGGCGAGCACCCCGACCGGGGGAATCCCGTCCAAGGACGAGATGAACGAGGCCATCTCGATCATCTTGGCCAGGGTCAACGGCACCGGTAACTCCGGTGCCCAGGTCCAGACCGAGGGCAACCAGGACCTCAATGTGTCCGTCCCGGGCAAGACCACCCAGCAGACCGAGGCCCTGGTCAGCACCACCGCCTTGCTGATGTTCCGGCAAGTCCTGCTGGAGCAGCCGTATACCGGGCCGTCCTCTCCCAGTGCTTCGCCGAGCGCTTCGGCTAGCGCGAGCCCCTCGGGCAGCGCTACGCCGAAGACGAGCGGGTCGCCAACGGCGAGCGCCTCCAGCACGGCCAGCACCTCGGCCAAGATCGTTCGCGATGCCAGTCCTAGCGCCTCGCCTAGCGCCACTGCCTCGGCCAGCAGCGGCACGGCAAAAGCATCGGCTACCCCGAGCCCGAGCGCTACGTCGTCGGCCTCGGCGAGCAGCACCGTCTTCGGTGACCAGAGTGCGGTCAATAAGGACACGCTCAAGCTGTTCAACAAGCTGGTCTGCAAGCCGGGTGACACCACCCAGTGGAAGAAGCAGATCGGGTACAACGTCGCCGAAGACTACGACAACGCCGACGCGCAGATCGTCTCGTGCGACGCCAGCGGCAACAAGTACGCGCTGGACAAGGCGGTCGTGCCCGGCACCCAGATCAGCGGGGCCACCGCCGTGCTGTCGACGACCTCCAACCAGTGGCAGGTCAACCTGACGTTCAAGAGCGCGGGCGCCTCCGCCTTCGCCAAGCTGACGGCCGAGCAGGCCCAGAAGTACTACCCCAACGCCAGCACCAATCAGGACGACGCCGTGCTGGACGAGATCGCGATCGTCCTGGACGGGAACACGATCACGGCACCGCAGACCCAAAGTGCCATCCCAGGCGGTAACGCGCAGATCACCGACTCCACCTTCACCCAGGCCACCGCGACCGACCTGCAGAACCAGCTGAAATACGGGTCGCTGCCGCTGAACTTCAAGATCCTCAGCGTGTCGTCGGTGTCGCCCGCGCTGGGCCGGGCCCAGCTGAACGCGGGCCTGATCGCCGCGGCGATCGGCCTGGCCCTGGTGGTGCTGTACTCGTTCTTCTACTACCGCGGCCTGGGCATCGTGTCGGTGTCCAGCCTGATCGTGGCCGGGCTGCTGGCGACGCTGTCGGTCATCTTGCTGAGCAAGTACCAGGGCTTCACGCTCGAACTGTCCGGCATCGCCGGCCTGATCGTGGCCATCGGCATCACCGCCGACTCGTTCGTCGTGTTCTTCGAGCGATTGCGGGACGAGGTCCGCGAGGGCAAAGCGCTCCGGCCGGCGGTGGAAGCGGGCTGGAAGCGGGCCCGCCGGACAATCCTGGTCTCGGACACCGTCTCGTTCATCGCCGCGCTGCTGCTGTACTACTTCTCCATCGGAGAGGTCAAGGGCTTCGCCTACACCCTCGGCCTGACCACCTTGATCGACATCGTGGTGGTGTTCTTGTTCACCAAACCGATGGTGACACTGCTGGCCCGGACCAAGTTCTTCGGCGGCGGCGCGCCAATGTCCGGCCTCGACCCGGCCCGCCTCGGTGCCCGGACACCATGGCGGTCCTCGGTGCGGCGCGACCAAACGCGGGGCTCCGTGTCCCGGAACACCGCTCCGCGCAACACTGGGGGGTCATGATGTCGCGCGTCGGCGAAATCGGCGGCAGGCTGTACCGCGGTGAGGTATCGGTCAATTTTGTCGGCCGCAAGCGGACCTGGTACTCGATCTCCGCAGCCATCTTGGTGATCAGCATCGTGGCCCTGCTGGTCCGCGGCCTGAACTTCAGCGTCGACTTCAAGGGCGGCGCGGTGTTCCAGTTTCAGGCCCCGTCCTCCTCGGTCACCCAGATCCAGGACACGGTGAGCAACACCGGCGTCAAGGGCGCGATCGTGCAGCAGCTCAATGGGTCGCTCGGGCATTCCTGGCAGGTGCAGACCAGGACGCTGAGCAACGCCGAGACCAACACGGTCGAGAGCACGCTGGAAAGCAAGGTCGGCGCCAGGAACATGAGCGTCCAGTTCGTGGGGCCGAGCTGGGGCAGCCAGATCAGCGGCAAGGCGGTCGAGGCGCTGATCGCGTTCCTGATCGTGATCGTGCTGTACCTGTCCATCGCCTTTGAGTGGAAGATGGCCGTGGCGGCGCTCGTCGCGCTCATCCACGACCTGGTCATCGCGACGGGTGTCTACGCGCTCACTGGGTTCCAGGTCAGCCCGGCCACGGTCATCGGCCTGCTGACCATCCTGGGCTACTCGCTGTATGACACCGTGGTCGTCTTTGACAAGGTCCGGGAGAATACCGCCGGCCTGCTCGGCGGCGCCCGGAGCACCTACAGCCAGGCCGCGAACCTGGCCCTGAACCAGACCCTGGTCCGGTCCATCAACACGTCCCTGATCGCGCTGCTGCCAGTGGCGGCCATCTTGTTCGTCGGCGGCGGCCTGCTCGGCGCGGGTGAGCTGGAGGACCTGGCCCTGGTGCTGTTCGTCGGCATGCTGTCCGGCACCTACTCCTCGATCTTCATCGCCACCCCGGTGCTGGCCGACCTGAAGGAACGCGAACCGCAGTACCAGGCGCTGGCCAAGCGGGTATCGGTGCGATCCGCCGGCGGCCGGGCCGCCAGGCGTGCGGGGACCAGGACGCCGGCCGGTGCCCGCTCGGGAACCAGCCCGGCTGACCCGGACGCCGCTCTAGCCGTCCAGCCGGACGACGCCGACTTCACTGACGCCGCCGCGGCGCCCGCGGACGAGCTGACTCCCACCGCGTCGCGGGCGCCCGCGCCTGCCAGTCGCGGGGCCGTCCGGCCGGGGCCGCGCCAGCAGCCCCGCAGAACCGGCGCCTCGACCCGGAACCGCCCGGCCGGCAAGAAGAAGCGCCGCTAACCCGATGACTGCACTGGCCGACGAGGAACTCACCCGCCTGATTACGTCTCGCATCCGGGACGTCCCCGACTACCCGCAGCCCGGGGTGGTGTTCAAGGACATCACCCCGCTGCTGGCCGACGGCGCAGCGTTTAACGCCGTCATTGATGCGCTGGCGGCTACTTACGGGCCGGTGGACAAGGTGGCCGGCATCGAGGCCCGCGGCTTCATCCTGGCGGCCCCGGTGGCCAGCCGGCTGGGCGTCGGGTTCGTGCCGATCCGCAAGCAGGGCAAGCTGCCCGGCGCCACGTTCGCGCAGGAGTACGCCCTGGAGTACGGCACCGCCACCATCGAGGTGCTGACCGACGCCTTCGGCCCGGCGGACCGCGTCCTGGTCATCGACGACGTACTGGCCACCGGCGGTACCGCCCGCGCCTCCGTCGACCTGGTCGAGCGGTCCGGCGCCAAAGTCGCGGGTATCTCCGTGCTCCTGGAGCTCTCGTTCCTGGCCGGCCGGGCCAAGCTCACCCACCTGCCGGTTACCGCTCTGGTAACGGTCTAGCGCTAGGGCGCTGCCGAGCCGCGGCGCCTCACCGAACTCCCCGCCGTTGGTGCCGAACCCGCGAGCGGGCTCCACGGTGACCTGCGGGAGCTCGCGCACGAAGCGATCCGCCGCCATCGACGTCGGAGCGCATGCGGTCAGCTCCTCATCGACTTGGGCCAGGGCCTCGCGGTGGGTCCGGGCCTGGGTCAGCTGGGCCTGGTCCCCGAGCTCGGCGGCCCGGTGCCGCAGGGCGGACAGCACCAGGTGTGCCCGGCGGCGGTGCACCCGGCCGCCGGGCGAAGGCGGCGCGCGACTCGATTGGTAGCACCGGCTGGTCCGCCTCGTCCAGGAAGTGCGGGCCCAGCTGGTCGCGAACAGCCAGCGTCTGGTCACGCTTCATCATTTCAGCAGGCCGGGAATCGCAAGCATGCCACCAGGTGTTTGTCCTATCCAAGTAGACTGGTGGCTTGGCAGAGGCGAGGAGCGCTAGTGGCCGGTGACGTGATCACGACCGGCACGAGGGATGCCGATCCCGCGGCAGCAGCGGAACAGACCGCTACCCCCGTGCCCGGCGCAAGCACGTCCGACGGCGACCAGCCTGCCGCCCCAGCCTCGCAGCTCACGGCCTTGCAGACCACAGTCCCGCAGACGACAATCCCTCAGCCCACGGCCCCCCAGGCCACCGCTCAGGAGACGGCCGCTGCTAAGACCACCGTCCCCCAGTCCGCCGCCACAGAGTCCGCCGCGACAGAGTCCGCCCCCACAGACGCCGCCGCTCCCGCGACCGGCACTCCGCAGACCTCCGCGTCCCAGACCTCCGCGTCCCAGACCTCCGCGTCCCAGACCTCCACGTCCCAGACCTCCACGTCCCAGACCTCGACCCCGCGGGCCGCCAAGCCCTCCGGCTCGGCCACCGCGGCCCGGCCCCCACGCACAACTCCGGCCACGCCCGACTCCAGTCCTGCCGTCGGCGTACGCCGACGGCTTGCCCGGCTGGGCGCGCAGCGCGGCTCCACCATCAATCCGGTGCTTGAGCCGCTCATCAAGACCGTGCGGGCGACCCACCCCAAGGCCGACATCCGGCTGGTCGAACGGGCCTATGAGTCGGCCGCCTACTGGCACCGGGACCAGAAGCGGCGCAGCGGTGACCCGTACATCACTCACCCGCTGGCGGTGGCCACCATCTTGGCCGAGCTCGGCGTGACCACCGAGACCATCTGCGCCGCGCTGCTGCACGACACGGTGGAGGACACCCCGTACTCGCTGACCCAGCTGCGTGCCGAGTTCGGTGAGGACATCGCGGCCCTGGTCGACGGTGTGACCAAGCTGGACAAGGTCAAGTACGGAGCCTCCGCCGAGGCCGAGACCGTCCGTAAGATGGTCGTCGCTATGTCCCGCGACATCCGGGTCCTGGTGATCAAGCTGGCCGACCGGCTGCACAATATGCGGACGCTGCGCTACCTCCCCCGCGAGAAGCAGGAGCGCAAGTCTCGCGAGACCCTGGAGATCTTCGCCCCACTGGCGCACCGGCTCGGCATGAACACGGTCAAGTGGGAACTGGAAGACCTGGCCTTCGCCATGCTGTATCCCAAGCGCTTCGACGAGATCGTCCGCCTGGTCTCTGGCCGGGCCCCGCGCCGGGACGCTTTCCTGCAGGAAGTGATCGAGGACGTCTCCAGCGACCTGCGCGAAGCCAAGATCAAGCAGCGGGTCACTGGCCGGCCGAAGCACTACTACTCGATCTACCAGAAGATGATCGCCAGGAACGTCGGCTTCGACGACATCTATGACCTGGTCGGGATCCGGGTCCTGGTCGACTCGGTCAAGGATTGTTACGCGGCGCTCGGCATCATCCACGCGCGATGGAACCCAGTCCCTGGGCGCTTCAAGGACTACATCGCGATGCCGAAGTTCAACATGTACCAGTCGCTGCATACCACGGTCATCGGCCCGGGCGGCAAGTCGGTCGAACTGCAGATCAGGACCTGGGATATGCATCGGCGGGCCGAGTACGGCGTTGCCGCGCACTGGAAGTACAAGGAAGAGGCGGTCGGCGGCCGGACCAAGGACGCCAAGGACGACACGCAGGACATGGCCTGGCTGCGCCAGCTCGTCGACTGGCAGCGGGAGACGGAGGACCCAGCCGAGTTCCTTGAGTCGCTGCGCTTCGACTTGGCCGCGGGCGAGGTGTACGTGTTCACGCCGCGCGGCGAGGTGGTGGCGCTGCCGCAGGGCGCCACCCCGGTCGACTTCGCCTACGCCATCCACACCGAGGTCGGGCACCGCACCGTAGGCGCCCGGGTCAATGGGCGGCTGGTCGCACTGGAGTCCACCCTGGACAACGGCGACACGGTGGAGATCTTCACCTCCAAGGCGCCGGAGGCCGGACCCAGCCGGGACTGGCTGAAATTTGTGCAGAGCCCCCGGGCCCGGAACAAGATCCGGCAGTGGTTCTCCAAGGAGCGCCGGGAAGCCGCGGTCGATGCTGGCAAGGACCAGATCGCGCGGGCCATGCGCAAGCAGGGTCTGCCGCTGCAGCGCATGGCGGCCGCCGACAGCCTGCTGAACCTGGCCCGGGAGCTGCGTTACCCGGACGTCTCCGGTCTCTACGCTGCGGTCGGCGAAGGCCGGGTCAGTGCCCAGTCGGTGGTCGAGAAGCTGGTCCGGGCGCTCGGCGGGCTGGCCGGCGCGCAGGAGGACCTGGCCGAGACGACACTGCCCACCAAGGCTCCGCAGCCCGGGCCCACCGGTGATTCCGGGGTCGAGGTCACCGGCGCGCCCGACGTGTGGGTACGACTGTCGCGATGTTGCACCCCGGTGCCGGGCGACCCGATCTCTGGCTTCGTCACCCACGGGCACGGGGTGTCGGTGCACCGGACGGACTGCGTGAACCTGGCTCACCTGACCGACACTCAGCGTGAGCGCATGGTCGATGTGCATTGGTCGCCGACGGACGGCTCGGTGTTCCTGGTCGCCATTCAGGTCGAAGCGCTCGACCGGACCCGGCTGCTCTCTGACGTGACCCGGGTGCTGTCCGACCAGCACGTCAACATCTTGTCCGCGAACGTGACGACCAGCCGGGACCGGGTGGCCTTCAGCCGGTTCACCTTCGAGATGGGTGACCCCAAGCACCTGGGCCATGTGCTGCGCGCCGTCCGCGCGATCGACGGCGTGTACGACGTCTACCGCATGACGAGCTAGCTACGGAACCCTGCTAGCTACGGAACCCTGCTAGCTACGGAACCCTGCTAGCTACGGAACCCGGCTAGCTGCTGAACTCGGCCAGGGTGTGCTCGGCTTCTTCTAGCCAGGCCCGGCGGGCGGTCAGCGCTTCGGTGGCGTTGCGCTCGGCCCGGGCGTCGCCCGCTTCACGCGCCCGGCCCAGCTGCTTTTCCAGCTGGGCGATGGTGCTGCGGAGCTGGGCCACGGTGCCCTCGGCCCGCGCCAGCGCCTCGGGATTGGACCGGCGCCATTGGGTGTCCTCGGCCTTGCGCACCGCGTCCTCGACCCGGCGCAGCCCGGATTCCAGCTGCTCACGCGATTCCCTGGGCACCGCGCCGATCTGCTCCCATCGTTCCTGGATGCCGCGCAGCGCGGATTTGGCCGACCTGATGTCGGTCACGGGCAGCAGCGCCTGGGCCTGCTCGAGCAGTTGCTGCTTGGCCTCGGCGTGCTCGCGCAACTGGGCATCCTTGGCCGAGAAAACCTCGGTCCGGGCATTGAAGAACTTGTCCTGAGCCGACCGGAACCGCTTCCACAGCTCGGCCTCGGCCTCCCGATCGGCCCGCCCGGCCGTCTTCCACTGCGCCATCAGCTCGCGGTACGCGCTGGTGGTGGGTCCCCAGTCGGTCGAGTCCGACAGCGCCTCGGCGTCGGCGCAGAGCTTCTCCTTGCGGGCCTTGACGTCCTCGCGCTCGGCCTCCAGGTTCGCGAAGTAGACCTTGCGCCGCTTGGTGAACGCGTTGCGCGCCGCGGACAGCCGCTTCCACAGCACCGCCTCGGCGGCCCGCTCGGCGTGCGGCGCCGCCTTCCACTCCTCCAGCAGCTCACGCATCCGCTCGCCGCTGCTCTTCCAGTGGGTAGCCTCGACCGCGATCTGCTCGGCCTCGGCGACGATCCGCTCCTTGATCTCCTTGGCCTGAACGCGTGCCTGCTCCCGGGCTGCCTTGGCCTCTTCGCGCTTGTGCCCGACATCTTCGGTCAGCCGCTCAAGCCGGGTCCGGAGCCCGTCCAGATCGCCGAGCGCGTTAGCCTCACCGATGCTGCGCAGCAGCCGCTGGACGCTGGCCGAAGCCTGCGCCGGGGCCATGTCGGTGGAGCTGATCCGCTGCTCGAGCAGGACTACCTCGGTCTCGAGCGAGTCGTATTTGCGCGTAAAGAAGGCAATAGCCTCTTCCGGGCTCCCCGCCTGCCATGAGCCGATCACCCGCTCGCCGTCGGCGGTACGGACATAGACCGTCCCGTCAGCGTCGACCCGGCCCCACGGATGATGAGCGGTGGTCACGGCGAACCTCCTGCGTTTGGTAGTGCTTCGTGTCAGGTTTTCTTGATCGTCACGCTGTCTATGATGACCTTCTTCTTAGGGGCACCGCCGCCCGCCGAATACTGACACGATGTACCACTCTTAGCCACATTCTGGACGATTCCGAGCCCAGACGACACTGTTGCGAACGGTGTATACGAAGCTGTTAGCCCAGACGTGCTGTCCTTGAACACGATGAAGAACTGGCTGCCGTTGCTGGTTGCGGTGCCGTTGTTGGCCATGGCGACGGTCCCGGCCGGGTATTTCGCCCCGGTGAGGTTCTCGCTGGCGAAGTCGTAACCCGGTGTCCCGGTCCCTGCCTTAGCGGTAGAACTGCAGGTCAGCTTGGTGCTCGCCGTCGCGTAGGGGTCGCCGCACTGCAGCACGTAGATGCCGCTGTTCACCACCCGATGGCACTGGGTGTTGTTGAAATAGCCCGCCTCGGCCAGGTGGACGAACGAGTTGACCGTGCAGGTGGCCTTGCTGTTGAGCAGGTTGAAGCTAATGTCGCCCAGGTTGGTCTTGATCGTGGCCGTGTAGCTGGCCGTATAGTCGGGCGCTGCCGGCGGGAAGCTGACCTTCTTGGCCACCGGTGTGGCCGCCGTGTACGAGCAGTGGTGCGCGGGCTCGGCCGCCGCCGCGGCGCTGGTCGTGGCGGATGCAGATGCGGACGCGGACTTCGACGCGGATGCGGTGGGCTTCTTGGCGCTGCCGCTGGGGAGGAACACCAGCAGCAGAACGGCGACGAGCGCCGCGGCCAGCACGGCGGAGCCGCCAGCCAGCCAGCGCTTGCGCAGCTGGCGGTGTCTGGCCATGCGTGCTTCCTGCTGGCGGCGGTATCGCTCCCTGGCTTGCCTGCGCTGGCGATCGTTTCTACCCGCCACCGGCTGGATCCTCCTTGGCCCGTCGCATTTATCCGGTATCCGGCTACCCGGCTGGTATTCACGGGAGGCAGGCCAACGAACCCGTTGTATACCCCTGATCTCGAAAGATAGGCGGTACTGGCCCCGGGTGGCGACCCCGGAACCGCGCAAATTTCGCGATCGTTCGCGAATCGTACCTGCCCGGTAGCCGGGCTGGCATCTTTCGTTACCGGTTCGCGGCCATGCGGGTCCCGTCGGTAGCCTGAGACACCGTACCGTGAGAAAGGACGCTTGTGCTCGTCGCAGGGTTCCCGGCAGGCTCGTTTGCCGCCAACTGTTATGTGATCGCGCCCGGCCCCGGCACCGAATGCGTGATCGTCGACCCGGGCCAGGACGCCGAGCCGGGCATCAACGAGATCCTGGCCGAGCACCGGCTCAAGCCCGCCGCGGTCCTGCTCACCCACGGCCACATCGACCACGTCTGGTCGGTCGCCCCGGTCTGCGGGGCCAGGAATATCCCGGCTTATATCCATCCGGATGACCGGGCCATGCTCAGCGATCCCGCCCGGGGCCTGCCGCTGGGCGCGGGCCAGCAACTGTTCGGCGGGCTCGAATTCACCGAACCCGACGATGTCGAAGAACTAGCCGACGGGATGACACTGAACCTCGTCGGGCTTGAGATCGTGGTGGATCACGCGCCCGGTCATACCGGGGGATCGGTGACATTCCGGCTTCCCTCGGCGAGCCCTGTGCCAGATTCCCCCGACAGCGGCGAAATCGACGTCCTGTTCTCCGGTGATCTGCTGTTTGCCGGGTCGATCGGGCGGACCGACTTGCCGGGCGGGGACTACCAGACCATCCTGCGCAGCCTGGCCCGCGTTTGCCTGCCGCTGCCGGATCAGACCGTGGTGCTGTCCGGACACGGGCCGCAGACCACGATCGGCGACGAGCGGCGATCTAACCCGTTCCTGGCCGGGCTGGCGCCGGAGTCAGGGCCCACACGCGGAGTGTGAGGCACCGATGGCGCCTAGGCTGGTCGCGCACGGGCCGGCGGCCGCACGCAGGCCGCCCGTTCAGTCCATAAGGTTTGTAGAGGAGAGGTTCGATGATCCGCACCCATGAGGCGGGGACGCTCCGGGCGTCGCAGGCCGGGGAGCATGTCGTACTGGCCGGCTGGGTAGCGCGCCGCCGCGACCACGGCGGCGTGGTGTTCATCGACCTGCGGGACGCGAGCGGAGTGGTCCAGGTCGTGTGGCGAGGCGAGGAAGCTGTCGCGCATGACCTGCGGGCCGAGTTCTGCGTCCAGGTGACCGGAACGGTGCGGCAGCGCCCGGCCGGAAACGAGAACCCTGAGCTGCCCACCGGCGAGGTCGAGGTGGTCGCGGACGAGGTCGAGGTGCTCAGCGAAGCGGACCCGCTGCCGTTCCCGGTCGAGGGCTCCGCCGACGTCAGCGAGGACGTCCGGCTCAGGTACCGCTACCTGGATATCCGCCGGGAGGACACCGCGCGTTCTCTCCGCGTCCGGTCGCACGCCTCGTATCTGCTGAACGACGTCATGCGCGAGCACCGCTTTGTGAACGTGGAGACGCCGTACCTGACCAGGTCGACACCCGAGGGTGCACGCGACTTCCTGGTCCCGGTCCGGCTGCGCCCGGGAAACTGGTACGCGCTGCCGCAGTCGCCGCAGCTGTTCAAGCAGCTGCTGATGGTCGGCGGGCTGGAGCGTTACTACCAGCTGGCCCGGTGCTTCCGCGACGAGGACTTCCGCAAGGACCGGCAGCCCGAGTTCACCCAGATCGACGTCGAGATGTCCTTCGTCACCCGCGACGACGTCATCGCCGTGGCCGAGGACATCGTGACCCGGCTCTGGTCGGAGCTGGCCGGGTACCGGGTGCCCACGCCGCTGCCCCGGATGACCTATGCCGACGCCCTGGCCCGGTACGGCTCGGACAAGCCTGACCTGCGATTCGGCGTCGAGCTCACCGACCTGACCGGATACTTCACCGGGACGGAGTTCCGGGTTTTCCAGGCGCCCTATGTCGGGGCGGTGGTAATGCCGGGAGGAGCCTCGCAGTCGCGCCGCGAACTGGACGGCTGGCAGGAGTGGGCCCGCTCCCGCGGTGCCCGCGGCCTGGCCTACGCGCTGCTCGGCGCCGACGGCCAGATCACCGGGCCGGTGGCCAAGAACCTGTCCGAGGCGGAGCGTTCCGGCCTCGCCGCGGCGACCGGCGCGGCTCCCGGCGACGCCATCTTCTTCGCGGCCGGGCATGCCCACGCCACCCGCGAGCTGCTCGGTGCCGCCCGGCTGGAAATCGGCCAGCGCTGCGGCCTGATCGACGAGTCAGCCTGGTCGTTCCTCTGGGTCGTGGACGCGCCCATGTTCGAGGAGAACGGCGAGGGTGGCTGGACTTCGGTGCACCATCCCTTCACCGCGCCGCTGCCCGAATGGGCTGACAAGTTCGCCGCCGAGCCCGGCGGCGCCCTCGCCGACGCCTACGACATCGTGTGCAACGGCTACGAGATCGGCGGCGGGTCGATCCGTATTCACAAATCCGCGATGCAGCAGACCGTGTTCGACGTGATCGGGCTGACGCCGGAGGAGGCGCGCTCCCAGTTCGGCTTCCTGCTCGACGCGTTCAAGTACGGTCCGCCGCCGCACGGCGGCATCGCGTTCGGCTGGGATCGCGTGATTATGCTGCTGGCCGGCGCGCCCAGCATCCGTGATGTCATCGCCTTCCCCAAGGCGGCCTCCGGCCTGGACCCGCTCACCGGCGCCCCCACCCCCATCACCGCCGCCCAGCGCAAGGAGGCTGGCATCGACGCCAAGCCCGCCCCGCCCGCCCCGCCCGCCTCGGCCGCAGCGTCCACCCCACCCGCCGCGCCCACGGCGCCCACCTCGCTGGTCGCGCCGGGCTCACCAACCCCACCCACCCCCTAAGCCCCGGCAGCGCTGGCTAGCCCAGCGTCCCGGGCCCGCCTCACGAGCCGTCTTCATGATCGGGGCCAGAAATTACCAAATAGTGGCCGGAACTGGCCCCGATCATGAAACCGTGCACCCAGGGCGGGAGCACGGGTGGGGCGAGCCGGCCCAGTCGTGCTGGCGCAGCACGGCAGCAACAATCGCCGCAATTTCGCAGCAGCGGTCATTCACATCGGCCCAGCTGAATCTGAGCGTGTCGATGCCGAGAACCGTGTTCTCATTGTCTCGGCGCTTATCACGCCACTGCTCGTCAGCGGGATGCGCTGCGGTGCCATCCAGTTCCACGCATACCCTGAACTCCTCGTAAAGGTTGTCGAGGTAGGTATTCGCCGTGCGTCGGTGGATCCGGGCCTGCCGTTGGGCGGCAGGCAGCCCGTGCGGACGTTCCACTCGGTACACATAGCGGTACTCCAGCACGGACAAAATGCCATCCGCGGCATCGCCTAGCGCGAGCGCGATCTGTTTGCGCCAGCGCATTTTCTTGCGTGCAGCCATGGCATCGCCTACCCGCTTCGCGGTGGTACGCCTGCGGCCGATGGCGCGAGTGATCCACGTGAACGCCTCGTCGAACGTCGCTGACGTCTGGATCAGGTCAAGGATCGTGTCCTCGACGCGGGTGCAGGGAGGAACCATAGCGGGATGCCTGGTCCGCACAATCGCGTCCGACCGGTGAATTACTACGCCGGCGATCTTCTCCTGTCCTGGATGGCGGGACCGCGGCACTGTGATCGAGATGATCTGACTTGGCTCGTCAGTCAGGCCATGTCTTTCGGCAGCAGTCTGGTGGCTTAGCGTCGCGCCCGGACCCGCCCGGAGCAACGCCGCCCAGAGCACCGTTTCCCGGGCCGGATCTCCCGAGAAAGTGGCATAGACACCCCGCTGCAATCGCTGCCAGCGCCCGCCGTGAACCCTGCTGAGCATGGTCCGGGTATCGATATCCGCCGCGGTGCTCTGGCTCCGGGCAATGGCGCCGCCTTGCTGGGCGAGCAGCTCACGGGACTGTGGTGATGTTTCCTTTGACATGGGCTCATGCTGGCGGCTGGAACCAGCGAATAGCAGCCGCGATTTCTTGCCTGTGGATAACCTGTCCCAAGCGGCGTTTTTGTGGATAACGAGGTCGGTAGGCCGGGATAAGGTCGGGGGATGGCCAGAGCAGATACGGGCCAGTCCGAGAGCCTGTTCGACGACGCGGAAGACACGGCAGCCAGCGCGGCCGCGCCTCTTGCCGTGCGGATGCGCCCACGCAGCCTGGACGAGGTGATCGGACAGCGCCACCTGACCGGCGCGGGCACCCCGTTCCGCAAGTTGATCGACAATGACGCCCCGATGTCTTTGCTGTTGTGGGGACCGCCGGGAACGGGAAAGACCACGCTGGCCTACGTAGTCAGCCAGGTCACCAAACGGCGCTTCGTGGAGATCTCCGCGGTCAGCGCCGGCGTCAAGGACGTGCGCGCCGCGGTCGACGCGGCGCGGCGTTCCCTGGGCATGAGCGGCGCGCAGACCGTGATGTTCGTCGACGAGGTGCATCGGTTCTCCAAGACCCAGCAGGATGCGCTGCTGCCTGCTGTGGAAAACCGCTGGGTGTCCTTCATCGGCGCGACCACCGAGAACCCGTTCTTCTCGGTGGTGTCCCCGCTGCTGTCGCGGTCGCTGCTGCTTACCCTGCAGCCGCTGACCGACGAGGATGTGCGGGAGGTGATTCGCCGCGCGCTGGCCGAGCCCGAGCCGCGCGGCCTGGGGGGCGCCATCTCCCTTGACGACGACGCGGCCGACCATCTGGTCCGGCTGGCCGGCGGCGACGCCCGGCGCGCCCTCACCTACCTCGAAGCCGCCGCCCTCGGCCTGCCCAGAGGGGGCCGGATCGACATGCAGGCGCTGGAGCGCGCGGTCGACCGTGCCGCCGTCCGCTACGACCGCGACGGTGACCAGCACTACGACGTGATCAGCGCGTTCATCAAGTCGATGCGGGGCAGTGACGTGGATGCGGCCCTGCATTACCTGGCCCGGATGATCGCAGCAGGTGAGGACCCCCGGTTCATCGCCCGGCGGCTGATCGTGCATGCCAGCGAAGACGTCGGCATGGCCGATCCGACTGCGTTGCAGACCGCAATCGCCGCAGCCCAGGCCGTGGAGTTCGTCGGCCTGCCCGAGGCGCGGATCAACTTGGCCCAGGCGGTGATCCACATCGCCATGGCTCCCAAGTCCAACGCCGTCATCAAGGCCATCGGGGCGGCCGATGCCGATGTCCGGGCCGGCTTGGTTGGCGCGGTGCCCGCGCACCTGCGCGACGCGCACTATCCTGGGGCGGGCAAGGTCGGCCACGGCGAGGGCTACCTGTACCCGCACGATTTCGACGACGGCATCGTCCCACAGCGCTACGCGCCGGATTCGGTGGCGGGCCGCCGTTACTACGAACCGTCCGGGCACGGCCTGGAGGCCCGCGTCGCCGAGCGCGCCGAGCGCATCAGGGCCATCCTGGCGAAGGCAGCCCCGCGGAAGGCCCCGCACAGGGAACGCCCGGACAAGGAAAGCCCGGACAAGGAAAGCCCAGACAAGGAGCAGGCATGACACGGACGGATCCGGCATGAACGCGGCCGAGCTCGCCGCGCTGATCGCCGCCGTGGCATTTGCGGTGCTGGTCTGCGTGGGGGTATTCGTGCTGTTCCGGCTGGGCCGGTTCCTGTCTGAGGGCAGCAAGCTGATGGCCGAGACGCGCGAGCGTGGCGGCGTGCTGCTGGACCGGGCCCAAGCCGCCGTAGACAGTGCCCAGGCCGCGGTGGACCGGGCCGATCGCCAGCTCGATCACAGCGCGTCGGTCACGGCGAGCATGACCGAGCTGGGTGACGGGATGAGCGAGCTGGCCGGGCAGGTCAACGCTTTGACCGGCGGAGTCCGCGCCATCGCCAGCGGACCGGTCGGCCGGGTCGGTGCGGTCGCCTACGGGATCAGGCATGCGGTCAGCCTGCGCCGGTCCGGGCGCCGCACGGTGCCCGGCCGGGTGGTGCGGCACACCGAGCTGGCCGCTGCCAGCGCCAGCAAAGCTAATGTCAGCGCCAGCGAAGCTAATGTCAGCGCCAGCAAGACCAGCACCAGTGCCCCCAATACCAGCGCCAGTACCGCCGGAGCCAGCCGTACCGTCGGCGCCGGCCAGGGGAGGGACACGAGATGATACGCAGGGGATTCTGGCTCACCACCGGGGCCGTGACCGGCATCGTCGCCTACCGGCGCGTCTCCGCCGTCGGCCGCCGCGTGTCTGCCAGCCTTGCTCCCACAACCAACCTGACCAGCACAGCCGGGCTGACGAGCACCGCGAAGCGGAGCACTGTGGCCAGGCGGAACCCGTCGCGGCCGCTGATCACCGTCCGTGGCACCAGCCGGCAGACGCTGCGGGCGGCCCAGGAGGCGTACCGCTTTAGCCGGGACGTCCGGGAGGGCATGGAGATTTATCGGCTTGCGCATTCCGAGCCCTCAGGCTCTACCCTCTCAGAAGACCGTAATGAAGACCGCATGCGCGCAGCCAGTCGCTCGCGTGCGGCCACCCGCACGCGAGCCGCGAATCGCGAACTCGCGCACGACCACGACGCTAGAACCGAGGATGGCCACTGATGGAGTCGGCAGAGATCGCCCGCCGCTTCCTTGCGTACTTCGAGCAGCAAGGGCACACCATCGTGCCCTCGGCCTCCCTGGTCGCCGATGACCCCACGGTGCTCTTCGTCATCGCGGGTATGCAGCCGTTCAAGCCGTACCTGCTCGGCCAGCGCACGCCGCCGTACAAGCGGGCAGCGGACGTGCAGAAGTGCGTCCGCACGCTGGACATCGAAGAGGTGGGCAAGACCACCCGGCACGCCACGTTCTTCCAGATGCTGGGCAACTGGTCGTTCGGCGATTACTTCAAGCAGGGCGCGATCAGGTACGCCTGGGAGTTGCTGACCAAATCCGAGGCGGATGGCGGCTTCGGCTTCCCGGAGAACAAGCTGTGGGCCACAGTCCTGCACGGTGACGACGAGGCGTACGCGATCTGGCGGGATGAGATCGGCCTGCCGGAGAGCCGGATCCAGCACCGCGGCCTGGCCGACAACTACTGGTCCATGGGCGTGCCCGGCCCCGGCGGCCCGTGCTCGGAGATCTACTACGACCGCGGCCCCGAGTACGGCCGCGACGGCGGCCCCGAGGCCGACGAAGACCGGTTCCTCGAGGTCTGGAACCTGGTCTTCATGCAGGACTCGCTCAGCAAGTTCCGGTCCAAGGAAGACTTCGACATCGAGGGCCCGCTGCCGTCCAAGAACGTGGACACCGGGATGGGCCTGGAGCGCATGGCCTCGATCCTGCAGGGCGTCGACAACCTCTATGAGATCGACACGACCTGGAAGATCCTGGACCGGGCGGCCGAACTCACCGAGCAGAGCTACGGCCGTGATCAGCGTGCTGACGTGGCCCTGCGGGTCATCGCCGACCACGTGCGCAGCGCGGTCATGCTGATCGAGGACGGCGTGCTGCCCAGCAACGAGGGCCGCGGCTACGTGCTGCGGCGCATCGTGCGGCGGAGCATCAGGAACCTGCGGCTGCTGGCCGGCAGCCAGCGCGGCGGCGGTGCCCAGCACTCCGGCAACGAGCACTTCATCCACGAGCTCACCTCGGCCGCGATCGAGGCGATGAGCGGGCTCTACCCTGAGCTGACCCGGGACGCGGCTAACATCCACACGGTGCTGGACGCGGAGGAGGTCGCGTTCAGCAGCACGCTGCGCACCGGCACCGCGATCTTCGACGCTTCGGTGGAGGAAAACCGGCGCCGCGGCTCGAGCGCGCTGTCCGGCGCCCAGGCGTTTCAGCTGCACGACACCTACGGCTTCCCGATCGACCTGACTCTGGAGATGGCGTCCGAGCAGGGCCTGACCGTTGACGAGGACGGCTTTCGCCGGCTGATGGCCGAGCAGCGTCAGCGGGCCAAGCGTGACGCGGCCGAGAAGAAGACCGGTAATACCGACATCAGCGCGTTCGCTGAGCTGCTCGATCGTTCGGGTGCGGTCACCTTCACCGGCTACGACCAGATCTCCGGCGAGGCCAGCATCCTGGGCCTGCTGGTCAACGGCGTGCCGGTGAACTCGGTCGGCCCCGGCACCGAGGTCGACCTGGTGCTGGACCGGACCCCGTTCTACGCCGAAGGCGGAGGCCAGCTCGCCGACTCGGGCACGGTCATGGTGGACGGCGGCGAGTTCGCTGTCCGCGACGTGCAGACCCCGCTGCCCGGCCTGATCGTGCACCGTGGCCAGGTGACCTCGGGTGAGATCATCGTGGGGGCGCCTGCGTTCGCGCACATTGACATCGAGCGGCGCCGGGCGCTATCCCGGTCCCATACCGCCACGCACCTGGTGCACCGGGCGCTGCGCGGCGCGCTGGGCGAGTCCGCGGCTCAGGCGGGCTCGGAGAACGCGCCCGGCCGGGCTCAGGTTCGACTTCACCGCGCAGACCGCTGTCCCGTCCTCGGTGCTCCGCGATACCGAAGACGAGGTCAACGAGGTCCTGGTCAATGACCTGGACGTGCGTGCCTTCTACACCACACAGGCCGAGGCGCGCGAGCTCGGCGCGCTCGCTCTGTTCGGTGAGAAGTACGGCGATCAGGTACGCGTGGTCGAGGTCGGCGAGTACTCCCGGGAACTGTGCGGCGGCACGCACGTCGCCCGTTCGGGTCAGCTTGGCCTGATCAAGGTGCTCGGCGAGCAGTCCATCGGCTCCGGCGTCCGCCGGATCGACGCCCTCGTCGGCATCGACGCCTTCCGCTACCTGGCGCGGGAAAGCGCGCTGGTCAGCCAGCTCAGCGAGCAGTTCAAGACGCCGCGCGAGCAGCTGCCGGACCGGATCTCGACGGTGGTAAGCCGCCTCCGCGACGCCGAACGCGAGCTGTCTTCGCTGCGCGCGGCCAAGCTCCTCGAGCAATCTGGCGAGATCGCGGCTGCCGCGGAGGACATCAGTGGCCTGGCCCTGGTGGCGCACCGCGTGCCGGACGGGACCGCGGCGGACGACATCCGCAAGCTGGCCCTGGACGTGCGCAGCCGGGTACCGCGCAACCGGCCCGCGGTGGTCGCGGTCATCGGCGTGCCTGCGGACAAGCCGGTGGTGGTCATCGCCGTGAACGAGGCCGGCCGCGGGTTCGGCCTGGCGGCGGGCACGCTGGTCGGGGCGGCCGCGCGGGCGATGGGCGGGAACGGCGGCGGCAAGCCCGACGTGGCCCAGGGCGGCGGCGTCCCGCTCTCGCAGAGCCACCCAGGTGTCGTAGATGAGGCATTTGAGGCCGTTCGCGGGGCATTGCGGGACAGCGTCAGGTCCGGTAGGTAACGTATTGCCATGCCTCTGCGACCTCTTCGGGTCTCCGGGTCCGGGTCGCACTCCGCCCGGCTTCAGTCCGCCGTTCTTCCCGACGTTCCCGCTTCGCGGCGAGCCGCTGACCCGCCCGCCGGGACCGCGGCGGTGAGGACGGGGGTGCGACTGGGCGTGGACGTCGGCTCGGTCCGCGTCGGCGTGGCCCGCAGTGATCCGGGCGGGGTACTAGCCAGCCCGCTGACCGTGCTGCCCGGTGGCCCGTCCGCCGGGCCTGAGCTCGTCCGGCTGGCAGCCGAGTCCGGCGCGATGGAGGTCATCGTGGGCCTGCCCACCTCGCTGTCCGGCCGGGAGGGCAGCGCGGCGGCCGGTGCCCGGCAGTTCGCCGCCGAGCTGGCCGGACGGCTGACGCCCGTTCCGGTCCGGCTGGTCGACGAGCGCTTCACCACCACTACCGCGCACGACGCGCTGCGCCGCGGCGGCAAGGACTCCCGGGCCCGGCGCCAGGTCGTGGACGCCGCGGCCGCCGCCATCTTGCTGCAAGCCGCCCTGGACGCCGAACGGTCTACCGGCCGGCCGCCCGGCCAGGCCGTGACCGCGGCCACCTCGGGAGCTGGAGCGTGAGCGAGAATCGAGGCGGCTGGCCCCCGAACGGCCGGCCCCAGCCTGGTGCGTCTCAGCCCGGTCCCTCTCAGCCCAGGCCGTCTGAGCCCAGGCCCTCCCAGCGCGGGATGCCCCGGCACGCCGCGCCACCCCAGCCGACCGACTGGCCGCCGCCGAACGGGTCACCCCAGTCGGGCCGATCACCCCAGCCCGGCAGGTCACCCCGGCCCGGCAGGTCACCCCAGCCCGGCGGATCGCCCCAATCTCGCGGAGCGCCCCAGCCGCCGCGCCCGTCACGCGGCTACCCCGACCCCCGCGCCGCTCAGCGTCCCCGGCCGCAAACCCCGCCACGTACCCAGCTGCCCCCGCGTGCTCCGGACCCCCGCCCGATCCGGGCCCAGGGAGAGCCGGAGGAGCACCGCGGGACCTTCCCGCCTGATAACCAGTCCTCGCGCTACGAAGACGGGTATGGCGATCCCCGTCAGGACCAGGGTGACTCTCCTGGGCACTGGACCCAGCCCTCGTCCCGCCCCGAGGCCCCAGACTGGCAGCCCGGCCAGATGGCGCAGGCCAGGTACGACGCGGACCCGCGCAACGCTGATGACGAGCAGTCCTACTCCCGCGAGCAGTCCTACTCCCGCGAGCAGTCCTACTCCCGGCAGCAGTACAGCGACGAGGAGCCCGGATCTGAGGACAGCCACGGGGCCAGCCAGTTCGTCCCCGGCTTCGGTTACGACGACAGCGACGACGATAGCGACGACGACGTCGTCCGGCCCCAGCGAGGCAGCCGCCACAAGGCCAAGGGGTCGCGCCGGTCGAGCCTAGGCGACGGCAACGTGCCTCCTCCGCCCAGCGGCCGCCCTCGCCGCCGCCGGGCCCGATGGATCGCCCCGCTCGTCGCGCTGCTGGTCATCCTCATCCCGCTGGGCATCGGCGGCTATTACGTCTATGGCCTGTACATGAACAAGTACCACCCGTCCGACTTTGCCGGCGCCGGCAGCGGCGACGTGGTCGTCCAGGTCGGCTCGGGTGAAACCCCGACCAGTCTTGGGCCCAAGCTGGTCAAGGACGGCGTCGTGGCCAGTTCCCGCGCGTTTATCCTGGCCGCCGAGCACAGCTCGAATCCGGACGGCCTGCTCCCCGGCTTCTACGGCATACACAAGCAGATGAAGGCGTCGCTGGCGTACGCGGCGCTGCTCAACCCGAAGAACCTGGTCCAGGTCAAGGTGACGATCCCGGAGGGTTGGCGGCTCAGCCAGATCGTGGCCTATCTCGGCGCCAAGTCCGGCATCCCGCTCAGCCAGTACCAGAAGGTGCTCAAGAACCCGGCCCAGCTGGACCTGCCGGCCTCCGCGTACGGCAACCCCGAGGGATACCTGTTCCCCGCCACCTACGAGGTCCTCCCGCATGAGACCGCCCTCGGCGTGCTCAAGCAGATGGTGGCGCGCTTCGACCAGCAGGCCGAAGCCGTCAACCTGTCCGCATCCGCCAGCCACCTGAACCTGTCCGCGAGCCAGGCCATCACCGTGGCCAGCCTGGTGGAGGCCGAGGGCGGCAAGACCTCGGACTACCCCAAGATCGCCCGGGTCATCTACAACCGGCTGGCCGACAAGATGCCGCTCCAGCTCGACAGCACGGTGCTCTACGGGCTGGACAAGTACGGCATCATCGCCAGCGACCAGCAGCTCGCCAGCAACTCGCCGTACAACACCTACAAGCACACGGGCCTGCCGCCGGGTCCCATCGACAGCCCGGGTGCCGCCGCCATCCAGGCCGCGCTGCACCCGGCGTCGGCCTCCTGGCTGTACTTCGTGACCGTGAACCCCAAGACCCGCGAGACCCTGTTCACTTCCAGCGAGGCGCAGTTCCAGCAGTACCGGCAGGAGCTTGAGAAGAACCTGGGACAGGGCTGACCCGCCACACGGAGAGACTTTTCAGGCCGAACGGCCTCGGTTCACCCACCCCGTGATCATCACTGCGGCGGCGAGGTCACGATATTCGGATGACAACCCAGCCCACCCTGCCTACCGTGGCGGCCGTGGTGATTTTCCTGGAGTACTCCTGGTGCTGACTAGGCCCCCGGGACTTTCCGACGAGCTCCTGACCCAGGCCCTGCGGACGATCTGGAACCTCGAGCCGGTCACGACCGAGTACTTCCCCCTCGGTTTCGGCAGCCATCACGGCACGTGGCCGCGAACGGCGGGTCGGCCTGGTTCGTGACCGTCGACGACCTAACCACGCGCTTGCGCCCCACCCGGGCAACTTCATCAGGACCGCCGCCGATGGATGCTCATCGACTGGGACACCGTGCTGCTCGCGCCGCCCGAACGCGACCTGTGGCACCTCAACCCCGGCGACGGCTCGATCGCCGTCTCCTACCGGGCCCTGACAGGGCGGGAGATCCTGCCGTCCGCCCTCGACCTGTACCGGCAGACCTGGGTCCTGGCCGACATCGCCAGCAGCGTCACCCGTCTTCGCGGCGAGCACGGCGACACCGGGGACGACCGGATGGAGTGGGAGATCCTCGCCTCTGCCCTGGCCGGATCATCATGACCGGATGAGCCGAACTAGCTGCACCTTCCTGCACTTTGGCTTGAGTTAGTAGCAGACGGCGCATACCCCGCTAGGGCATCATGTCCTTTATGGGGATCAGTGACTGGCGTGCGAAGAAGCAGAAGAACCCGGACCAGGATCAGGAGATGCCGGCGGCTCACGACGATGCCGGCTGGAACAACTCCAACGCGGTCCAGAACGGCTCCAGCGTGGGTCCGCCGGCGGGGACCACGGGGCCTGATGGCCAGCCGCTTCCGCCACCGGAGGCTCCCCGTTCCGGGTCGGGCCTGGGCCGGGTTTTCGGCCAGGGCGGGGCTGGAATGTTCGGCCAGATGATTAGCCAGGCCGTGGGAGACGCACTGGGCGAGGCCGTGCAGGGCTCTGTCAGGCGGGCTACCGAGGATGCTCTCGGGCCGTTCGGCGGCCGGACTCTGGGTCGCAAGGCGGGCCGGACTGCCGGGCGCGTCTTTGACGGGGTCCTTGGTCAGGCGGGCGACGCGGTGCTCGGCCAGCGCGGGGGACAGTCTTACGGTCTACCAGGCCAGCCCTACAGCCAACCCGGGCAGCCGGGTTACGGCCCGTCCGGAGCGCAGCCCTTTGGCCAGCCCAGTGGCCAGCCCGGCCAGCAGCCCTACAGCCAGCCCGGTCAGCAGCCGTTCGGCCAGCCCGGTCAGCAGCCGTTCAGCCAGCCGGCTCAGCCGCCTGCGGCCCCTTCGCCCGGCGGCGCAGCGTTCGGGCAGCAGGGTTCCGCATTCCCGCAGGTCTCCTGGCATGAGCCGCAGACGCCCGCCGCCAGTCAGCTGGCCACACCCCCGGCCGAGCCTGACCCGGCCGAGGCGGCGCAGTTCTTCGCCAGCGGCGCCGGCGAGCACGCCAGCGCTGTAGTGCTGGGTGTCCAGGATGTGCCTCCGGGCCCGGGGTTCGCGCCGCCCGGCGGAGTGGCGGACCTGATGCTGGAGATTACGCGCGCCGACGGCTCGGTCTACACCGCACCGCTCAGGCTCAGCTTCGCCACGCCAGATCGGCGGGCCGCGATCGCCAGTCCCGGCAGCCGGCTCCGTGTCCGCATCGACCCGAACCTTCCGACCAGGGTCGCGATTGTTTCCTGACGCCTGCCCGACGGGCTAGCCACGCCGGTCAGTCTTCGCCGTCGACCCCCGGCACCGGCAGGCCGTCTTCCAGGTAGATCGTGCGCTTGCTGTGCATTGCCTCCTGGACCCGGCGGCTGATCGGGCCGCGGAGCATGGTGAGCGCCTCTTCCAGCACGACCAGCCGGGCTTCGGAGATCTCCTCGGCCTGCAGTTCTACACCCGCGAGCGTCACCTCGCTCGCCTGACCGCAGTCGAACAAGAACCGGATGCCGCCCGCGCGTCCCGGGCGTGCGGGGCGGAAGTCCATAGCCGCCAGCCGGCAGGCCTCGACGGTAATTCCGCATTCTTCGCGCACCTCGCGACGGCACGCGTCCCATGGTGTCTCCCCGTCCGCTTCCATCACACCGCCGGGGAGTGTCCAGCCGCTCTTGTAGGTCGGCTTGAGGATCAGCAGGCGGCCAGCGTGGTCAAAGATCATCGCGCCAGCCGATACTTGGATACCGGGTAGGGGTATGGTCTCGCCGGTGGAAGCATCTGATTTCAACCCTGAACTCACGCCGATCCCTCTCGCACCAACAGCCCCATTGTCTGCGTACAGGATTCTCGCTGCCCGTGATTCATCAGGCAAAACGTCACCGCCTGGGCGCAGTTGAGGCGAACGCCCCGCTCTTAGCGACATAACCGGGAACGTAACGGCTGCCGGGGACGGTCCTTTTTCGGCAATTTGCTCACGACGGCCGTATAGGAGGAATCGATGGCCTCGATGAGCTCATCCTCGGGAATGGCGCCACCGATCCGGAGCGTGTTCCACCCCGACCGGCCGATGTAGGCCATCACCGAAGCGTCATCCGGATACCGCGCCAGCCACTCATCGGCGCTATCCCGGTTGGCCCCGCACTTCAGTCCGACGGACGCGGGCGAACCAGACCCGAAGAACGCGAAGATCTTGCCACCCACCTTGGCCACGACGTCGCCGTCCCACGGATCGTCCTGCCAGGCGCCCGGCTTGGCCAGGCTGTAAGCCAGCAAGTTCTCCCACGTCATAGCGCTGCTCCTGGAGTTGCGTGGTCGTCGGAACGTCACAGTAGCGCGCCACCAGTCGCGCGGTGAAGCAGGTCAGGTTGCAGCAGGCACTACGGGGCTACACCGTAGTCGGCCACCGGCAGGCCTTCCGCCGGTTCTGGCTCAAGATGATGATCTCGCGATCCGGCACCGGCCGCCCCTGCTGCTCATCTCGGCGGTCAAACCGGTTGGATAGAGTGGTCCGGCCCGGCCCGGTAAGGGCTGTCCGAGGTGGCGCATCCAGCTAGATGCAGAACGGGGTGGGATGACCCAGCAGGGTCCGGTCGGCTTCGACCTCGACATGACGCTGATCGATTCCCGCCCGGCCATCCTGGCCTCCTTCGGCCAGGTCGGGCGGGAAACCGGTACCGCGATCGACCTCGCCGCGGTGGACCGCAGGCTGGGTATCAAGCTGGACGATGAGCTCGCCTTCTGGTTCCCGCCGCAGGAGATCGCTCCGGCGGCCGAGATCTACCGGCGGCACTACGTCCAGCTGGCCGAGAACATGACCACCGCCCTGCCCGGTGCGCACGAGGCGCTGGCCACGGTCCGGGCGGCGGGGGAGCGCGTGGTCATCATCACAGCCAAGCATCCGATCTCGGTCGGGCCCAGCCTGCGGGCGGCCGGGCTGGCCGCGGATGAGCTGTTCACCTTGGTCCATGGCCCGGAGAAGGCGGTCGTGCTGCGGCGGCTGCACGCCGTGATCTACGTCGGCGACACCCCGCCGGACATGGCCGCCGCGGTCCAGGCCGGGGCGCAGGCCGTCGGTGTCGCCACGGGCTCGTTCAGCGGCGCCGATCTGACTGGGGCCGGCGCCGACGTGGTGCTGGACTCGCTGGACGCCTTCCCGGCCTGGTATCAGGCCGCGGGCCGGCCCTCGCCCAGCGACGCAGCGCCCTAAGCGGTCACCGGCTGGCTGGCCGCGATGGCGGCCACCACCGGGTAGGGCAGGTGCCGGGGGTGCACGAGCAGGGCCCGGGCCACCTGGCGGATCCGCAGCCGCAGCGGAGTTAGCCGCTGCTCGCAGTAACGCCAGGCGCCGAACTCGTCGGCACCGAAACGCGTACCGATGCCGTGCCGGAACCGCCGCGCGTCGCCGCCGTCCGCCCGCCACGTGGGCAGCCAGGCTCGCAGTTGGTCGTCGGCGGTGAGCATGGACCAGTCCCGCAGCCGCTCGGCGATCTGGCCGGCTGCGTCGATGACGAACGCCAGGTCGCCGCCGCCCTGGACGCCGTGCACCCGGCCCTGGCTGGCCCGGCCGCGATGTGCGGCGCCGTGCCTGATGCTGGCCGAGCTGAACCGCGCGCCGACGGCCAGCGCTGCCACCGCGTGCCCGGCCTCGTGCCACGCCGTGTGCACCGCCTCGCGCCGGGCCGGTGCGTAGCTGGCCGCCACCCCAAGGTCATAACGCTGCCTAATCCACCTCTCGTGGACCACCGACTCGTCGTCGTAGCGGACAAGCCGGGCCAGCTCGGCCTGAATCTGGTCCACCACCCGCGTCTGGGCGGGCGACAGCGCCGGTGACCGGCCCGGTGACACGGGCGGCGTCATCGTGGGGACAGCACGCAGAACTCGTTACCCTCCGGATCGGCCAGCACCGTCCAGGCCACCTCACCCTGACCCACGTCGGCCTGGCTCGCGCCCGCCGCGATCAGCGCCGCCACCGCGGCCGCGTGGTCCTCGCCCGGCTGCGGGGACACCTCGACGTGCATGCGGTTCTTGACCGTCTTAGCCTCCGGGACTTGCACCAGTGTCAGACACGGCCCCACGCCCTGCGGTGACCGCAGCGAAATCTCCTCCGGGCTGTCGACGCGGCGTGTCCAGCCGGTGGCCAGTTCCCAGAAGTCCGCCAGCCGGGCTGGGTCGGCGCAGTCGATGACGACCCCGCAGAACAGCCCAGTCTGCGCGTACACCAGCTGCGGATGGAGCAGGCAGAACTCGTTCCCCTCCGGGTCGGCCAGCACGTGCCAGGGCACATCGCCCTGACCGATGCCGGCCCGCGTCGCGCCCAGGGCGAGCAGCCGGTCCAGCTCGGCGGCCTGCTGAGCCGCTGATCCGGTGGCCAGGTCCAGGTGCACACGGTTCTTGGCCATCTTGGGCTCGGGGACCGGGATGAATACCAGCGGCAGCGCGGACGGGCTGGGGTAGCTGAAACCGGGCGGGTCGACCGCCGTCTCGCCCGGTTCCTCGTGGCCGACGTCCCAGCCCAGGGCCGCGGCCCAGAAGCGGCCCAGCCGCGGCGGATCGGCCGCGTCGATCGTCACGTGCACCAGACGAGTAGGCACCGGGTCAGCCTGCCATCCGCCCGTCCGGCCCGCAACCAGGTTTGCCGCTTCCTGCCTGCCGCGCCTACCTGGGCGAAAGCACGCAGAACTCGGTGCCCTCGGGGTCGGCCAGCACGGTGAAGGGTGTGTCGCTGGCCTGGCCGACGTCGATCCGGGTCGCGCCAGCACTGGTCAGGATCCGGACCGCGGCCGCCTGGTCCTCGCCTTGCTCCGGGGCCACGTCCAGGTGGACCCGGTTCTTCACCACCTTGCCGTCCGCGGACGGCAGCAGCTCCAGGTAAGGGCCTGCCCCGCGCGGCGAGCGCAGCGAGATCCCGTGGTCCGTCGAGCGGCCCGGCACCCATCCGGTCGCCAGCCGCCAGAAGTCCGCGACCGCCGCCGGATCGGCGCAGTCGGCCACCACCGCGGCCACCGGCCCGGTGTCCCGGTATACCGGGCGCGGCTCCAGCACGCAGAACTCGTTGCCTTCCGGGTCCGCCAGCACCTGCCACGGCACCTTGCCCTGACCGAGGTCGACGGGCTCCGCACCCAGGATGACCAGCCGGGCCACCAGGGCCGCCTGATGCTCCGGGGACCGGCTGGCCAGATCCAGGTGGATCCGGTTTTTCACTGTCTTTCGCTCGGGCACCGGCACGAACACCAGCGGCAGCGCGACCGGGTCCGGATAGCGGTAACCCACCGGCCACACGTCGGTCTCCTCACCCGCGACCGTGCCGAATTCCCAGCCCAGGGCCGTGGCCCAGAACCGTGCCAGCCGGGCCGGGTCGGCCGCGTCGATGACCAGGTGGACCAGGCGCGTCGGCATCTAGTGCCCTCCGGCCGGTGCCGCAACGGCACGGACCTCCCGCACGGCCCGCGCGCCCGCGCCGGGTAGCCCGGTATCCACTCGCACCAGACCTGCGCCCAGGTCCAGCGGCGTTACCGTGCTGGCCAGGTAACGGACCCGGTCGCTGCCCATGGCCGGGTTGATCACGTCCCGGTGGATGGGATGCCGGCCGTGACCGATCCGGGCGGCAGACCGCTCGGCGGCCAGTTCGGGGTCACAGTGGCAGAACACCTCGATCGCGCCCGCGAACTCGGTGACCGCCCGGTCCCGGCGCTCGCCGCGCCACCAGCCCTCGGCCACCGCGTCCGGGAACGACGCCGCCAGCCGGAACACCACTTCCGCGGCCGCGTCGCCGACCTGGTTCGACCAGTCTTCACCGCCCAGCCCGAGCACGTCGGCCAGGGCTTCCTTGACCGGATCAAGCGACAGCACTGCGAACCGCAGGGCCGTCCCGATCGCGGTAGCGATCGTCGACTTGCCGGTGCCCGGCGCACCGGATACCACGATGAGCACCACGCTCAGCGCGCAGTGATCTCGTACTGCCGCGGCTGGCGGGTCAGCCACTGCCAGAACGTGCGATACGGCGGGCGCGCCATCAGGTGGCCGCTGCCGACTTTGCCCGCGAGGTCGATCCGCAGGGACACTGGCCCATCCGAGCCCCAGGGCGAGCGGACCCTGACGTGGCCGCTGCGGATGATCACATCATCGGTGTCGACCATGATGCCCGGCTTGGTGATGAGGGTGAGGTGCCCGCTGCGCACCTCCACGTCCATCCGGAGTTCCGGCCCGGTGATGACGGCCTGGGTGAAGTCCAGGGTCACGTGGCCACTGGTCACCTTGATCTCCATCCGCTGAGGCACGACCCAGCGGTCGGTCCGGCGGACGTGGCCACTGTGGCAGTCGATGCGGACCACGTCTTTAGCCCTGTGCGCCGGCACCGGGCTGGGCACGCCACCCGGCGCGGGCAGGTCGGCGACCAGCCGGGCCAGCTCGCCGTAGGTCCGGGCCCCCATGGCCAGCTCCAGCCGCTCGTCGAGCTCCTCCGCGGTCAGCCGCCCGTCCCCGGCGGATACCCGCAGCACGTCCACCACGTGGTCCCTGTCCTCGTGCGAGGCTCGCAGCTCGCTACGCGCGATCTCGCTACCCGGTTCTGAATCCGCCATGGACAAACTGTAAAGCAGTCACATGTCGGGCACCACGCGCATCATGCGCCGCTGACCGCTGCCTCCGGCGGGCGATCAAGGAGGCCGAACGGGCGGGGGTGATCAGCTGCTCCGCCGGTCGTGCTTGACGTCTGCCTGGGCATACGGTGGACTCGGCCCCGTGGAGGTCACGCCACAGCACTCAGCCGCCCGGCTGCCGCACGCGCCGGGTGTCTACCGCTTTCGTGACCAGGCCGGACGGGCCCTGTACATCGGACGGGCCAGCAGCCTGCGCCGCCGGGTGCAGTCCTATTGGGGTGATCTGGGCGACCGCCGCCATCTGCGGGTCATGGTGCCGCGCATCGCCCGCGTCGAGGCGCTGGAGTGCGACTCGGCCCATGAGGCGGCGTGGCTGGAGCGGAACCTGCTCGAGCGGCAGCTGCCGCCGTGGAACCGGAGCCGCAGCGGTGGCCAGGAATCCGAGGTCTGGATCAGGCTCAGCCAGTCCTCACGCGCACCCGGTGTCAGCGTGGTGTACCAGCCGCTGCCGGGGCCGGACCGGCACTTCGGTCCGTACCTGGGCGGCCAGAAGGTCCGTGACGCCGTGTCCGGGCTGGGCCGGGTCCTCCCGCTCAGCTACACCGCCGACGGCCCAGCCGGCAGCGAGCGCGACATGGCCCGTGTCCGGGGCGCCTCACCGGCCGAGCGGGCTGCCCTGGCCCGTACCCTGGCTGCGGTGCTGGACCGGGATCCGGCCGCGGTCGCGTCGGTGCGGGCCGAGCTGACCGCGCGCCAGGCCGCGGCCGTGGTGGCGCTGGCTTTCGAGTTCGCGGGCCGGGTTCAGGCCGAACTCGAGGCGCTGGACTGGGTCTGCGGGGAGCAGAAGGTCACCGTCACCCCGGGCGCGGCCGATGCCGACGCCTGCGGCTGGGCCGGCGGCATCGGTGTCAGCCTTGGTATCCGCAGCGGCCGGATGTGCACCTGGCGGCAACGTGCCTGCGGGGCCGCGGCCGCGCGCCGCTACCTGGACGGGACCCCGCCCGCCTGGGTGGGCTTTGCCCAGCGCGCGGCCGAACTCGCCGCGCGCCTTACATCTTGCGCTGGGTGAAGCTGTACCAGTTGCCCGAGTCGTCGCGCATGATCGCCTCGACGCCGTAGGGACGATCGGCGGGCTCCTGAGGGAACTCCACGCCGCGCGCGGCCAGCGCGTCGAAGTCGCCCTTGCAGTCGGTTGTCGCCATCACCCCGGGGGACAGCGCACCCTTGGCCACCAGGGCCCGTACTTGCTGGCCTGTCTCCTCGTCCAGCATGGAGTTCATCGGCTCCATGAGCACCAGTTCCTGGCCGTCGCTGCCCGGCGGACGCACGGTCAGCCAGCGGAAGCCGTTCTCCATCCGGATGTCGTTGGTGGCAGTAAAGCCGAGCTTGTCGACATAGAAGTCCCTGGCCGCGTCCTGGTCCAGCACCCAGACCGAGACGATAGAAATCCCGTTGATCATGCGTCCTCCCCAGCCAGGCCGGTGTGTTTGCAAGTCATGCCGCGACTGTACGGGGACCCGGGGCGGCGCGCTTCTCAGGAAGTGACGTCTTGGCCGGGAGGGTCCTGGGCTGGCTTGCTCTGTGCTGCTTGATCTGGGCTGGCTTGCTCTGGGCTGACCCTCTTTCGGGCAGCCCGGTCCGCGCCATCAGCGCGTAGCAGCCGGGGATCGGGGCAGGGCCACCCCGGCGGGCCGCCTCCTGCCGGTAGGTGGTGGGGGACATGCCGATGATCTCGGTGAAGCGCACGCTGAACGTGCCCAGGCTGCCGAAGCCGACCAGATGGCAGATCTCGGTCACGGTCAGGTTGGCCGATCGGAGCAGCTCGCACGCACGTTCGACCCGCCGGCGGGTCCGGTAACGGCCCGGAGTCTCGCCGTAGGCGGCCCGGAAAGCGCGGATGAAATGCTCGCGCGAGTAGCCCGCCCCGGCGGCCAGCGCCGCGATGCCGATCTGCTCGGCGTAATCACGGTCGATCCGGTCCCGGGCGCGGCGCAGCATCCGGAGCGAGGACACGTTCGCTGTCTTGGTCACTCCGCCTCCCTGATCGCTGCACCAGTCACTCTGCCGCCTTGGTTAATCTTCTGTCGCCCTGGCCGTTGTGCTGCCCCAGTCGCACTTGCGATCAGTCGCCGCCCGCTATGTGAGTGAATCACTCACTTACATTTATAATCGCGGATATGACCGGCAAACGCGACGCGCACGAGCGGTTGCCCGAGCTGATCGCCGCGGCCGTCAGGGTGTTCACCCGCGAAGGCTACCGATCCGCACGGATGAGCGACGTTGCCACCGAGATGGGCCTGTCCGAGGCGGCTATCTACCGTTACGTGGAGGGCAAAGAAGGCCTGTTCGTCCTGGCCATCCGGCACGCGCTGCTGCTGGAGGACATGCCCACCGGGGACCTGCCGCTCTCGCCGGCGCCGCTGGCTGGCACGCTGAAGGAAGCCCGCGAGTTCATCGCCGAGGTGGTCCCGTTCGGCACCCTGGCCGGGGCGCTGTCCGGCCCGGACCCAGACGACGCCGGAGCCGAGCTGGAGGCTATCTTGCGCGAGCTGTTCGAGCTGGAGTCGCGGACCCGGGAGGCTGCCGACATGCTCGAACGCTCGGCCCGGGAACTGCCCGAGCTGGCGGACCTGCTCAACGAGGGCATCCGCCGTCCGGTGCTGGCCGCGCTGACCGCTTATCTGGAGCGCCGGGTCTGGGCCGGGCTGCTCCGCCAGACCCCGGACCCCGCCGCGACGGCGCGGCTGATCCTGGAGACGCTGACCTGGTTCGCCCGGCACCGGTTCTCCGATCCGGACGGCGCCGCCATCCCGTACCCGCTGGCCGAGGAGACCGCGGTCGACGCTCTGCTGCACGCGCTCTTGCCGGCTTCGGTGGCCGCCACGGACACCTGGTGACCGGCATGGCCGCGGTGGACGTGTGCGACCTCCGGATGAGCTTCAGCGGCACCGAGGTGCTGCACGGCGTCACCTTCGAGGTCCGCTACGGCGAGGTCTTCTGCCTGCTCGGGCCGAACGGCGCTGGCAAGACCACCACGCTGGAGATCATCGAGGGCTTCCGGCCGCCCACCGGAGGCCAGGTGCGCGTGCTCGGCCTGAATCCGGCGACGCAGGCGGCCCAGCTTCGCGAGCGGGCCGGGATGGTCCTGCAGGAATGCGGCTTTCCCCGGCACGCCCGTGTGGCCGAGCTGGTCGATCTGTGGCGCTCCTATTACCCGGCGCCGCGCCCGCTGGGTGATCTGCTCGAGGTGGTAGAGCTCACCGAGGTGCGCAACACCCAGGTGCGCAAGCTGTCGGGCGGGCAGCGGCGCCGCCTGGACTTCGCGCTCGCCCTGGCGGGCGACCCGGACGTGGTCTTCCTGGACGAGCCGACTACCGGCTTCGACCCCGAGGCCCGCCGGCGGTGCTGGGCGGCCATTGAGAACCTGCGCGGGCTGGGCAAGACGATCCTGCTCACCACCCACTACCTGGACGAGGCGGAGCGGCTGGCCGACCGGATCGCCATCTTGCGGTCGGGCCGGATCGAGCTGGCCGGGACCACCCAGGAGGTCGCGGCCCGGGCCGGGCTGGCCACCCGCATCTCCTTCACCACGCCGCCCGCCGTGCGCTGCGGCCAGGTCCCGCCGCCCGATGGGGTGAACCTGGCCGTGCGCGGCTCGGAGTCGATCTGCCATACCGGCAACGCGAACCTGACCCTGCGGGCCCTGCTGGCCTGGGCGGTGGAACACAGCCTGGGCGACCTGGACGGCCTGGCCGTGACCGCACCCAGGCTCGAAGAGGTGTACCTCCAGCTGACCGAAGCTGTGGGAGCCATCGAAACTATAGGAGTCATCGAAGCCGTGGAAGCCACCGGGGCCGTGCGGGCAGACCGGTGAGCCGGACGGTCCAGCTGGCCGCTCGCCAGGTGCTGCTCGAGCAGCGCAGCTTCTGGCGCAGCGCCGAGTACGCCCTGTTCACCTTCGCCTTCCCCTTGATGATCCTGCTGCTGATCGGGGCGGCCAACGTCGGCTCACGTCTGCCCGGCACCGACATCAAGAACACCACCGTGTTCGTGCCTGGCATCCTGGCCTTCGCGGTAATCGTAGCCGCCTACGTGAATCTCGGCTCCAAGGTCGCGGTACTACGCCACGACGGCGTGCTCAAACGGATCAGGACCACGCCGCTGCCCTCCGGGTCTTATCTGGCCGGGCTGCTGGTCAGCACGGTCGTCACTGCGATCTTCATCACCGCGGCCACCGGGGTAATAGGCTGGGTCGCCTTCGGTGCCCTGCCACGCCCGGGTCAGGTGCCGGCCCTGGCTGGCGCGCTGGTCCTGGGCACGGTGTGCTTCGCCGCGCTCGGCCTGGCTATCAGTTCGGTCATCACCAGCGCGGAATCGGCCGGGCCGGTCGCCTACGCTAGTTTCCTGCCCATTGCGATCATCTCCGGTGTCTTCGACCCCACGTTCAGCGGCCTGCCCAGCTGGCTGGACCGGCTGGTGTCCGCCTTCCCGGTCAAGGCCCTGACCGAGGTCCTGGAGAACACCTACGCGGTCCGGCCGTTTACCTCCTGGGACCTGGTCAACCTGGGCCTGTGGACCGCCGCGGGCATCAGCTGCGCCGTGTGGCGATTCCGCTGGCACAGCTAGGATCCCCGCTCGCGGGATGGCCGTCGCCGCGAGGGATAGCCGAGGATTTCCCGGGCAGATAAAGCCTAAGTCGGCGAGCCGCTCCAGACCCCGGTGGCACCCTTGTTGCGACCGGAGGGCCAGGACCTGTTGACTGCTTCGAACCGGAACACGGCCTCGCTCTTGCCAACCGGCCAGCTGTATGACACCCGGCGCGGCATCTACTACACCAAGCCAGTCCTGCGCGGCTGGCTGCATGCGGGTTGGTTCGTGGTGTCGCTGGTGGCAGGCCCGCTGCTGGTGGCCCGCGGGCATGGTGCCTGGCCGGTCACTGCGCTGGCCGTCTACGCGGCCAGCGTGACCGGGTTGTTCGGGACCAGCGCGCTGTATCACCGCGGCACCTGGGGGCCCGTCTGGTCCAGGCGCCTTCAGCGCGTGGACCACATGATGATCTTCTTTCTCATCGTCGGCACGGCAACTCCGGTATTCGTCATCGCCGCGCGCGGCGTGTACGGGCTGACCTGCCTGATCGTGATGTGGGCGCTGGTCCTCGCGGCCGCTGGCATCCACCTGGCCTGGATGAACGCACCAGAGGCTCTGGTCGGTGCGACGTTCATCGGGCTCGGCTGCATCGCCGGCCTGGCACTGCCGGAGGTCTGGATCCACTTCGGCGCCGGACCGGGAGTGCTGATGCTCGGAGGCGGCCTGGTCTATATTGCCGGAGCCCTGGCTTATCACCGGCGCTGGCCCGATCCGGTCTCGTCCGTGTTCGGCTACCACGAGGTCTTCCACGTCTGTGTCTGCGCGGCGGCGGCTTGCCAGTATCTCTCGATAGCGCTCATCTCGGCGCGGACCGTCGGCTGAGCGCGAATGGCGGTTTTGCGGACCGTGATCATTAGCCGGGTTATCCCTGGTCGGGATCCTGGTCTGCTGGTACGCTAAGTAATGAATCAAACGGAAATAGTAGGCATTTCCGTTTAACTTCATAGTCTTTCGTCAGCCACTCCAGACCCAGGTGGCACTTTGGTGCGTCTGGAGGCAAGCTGATGCGATCTGGATTAACTTGGCGATGGCGTCATCCGCTGGGCCGCGAGCGACTGAGCCGCAATATCGGGAAGCAGATGACCTGGGATATCCGCTCACGCGGAAACCTGGTTACCGTCGCCGTCACCGGCGAGCTCGATGTGGCCACGATGCCCGGCCTGGACCGGCAGCTCGGGCCGCCGGCCGACCTTGGCCGCCACCTCATCCTGGACCTGACGGGCCTGCGGTTCTGCGACTGTGCCGGCCTGAGCTTGTTCCTGCGGCTGCAGCAACGCGCAGGTGCCGCTGGCGGTTCGCTGCATCTGGTCGCAGCCACCGCGCAGGTACGTCGCCTGATCACGGCGACCAAGCTGACTGACGTCCTCCCGGTCGCCGGGAGCCTGGCCGAGGTGATCGCCCTGGTGAACGAGGCGGCCTCCATCGGGACGGCGTCCCGCCGTCCCAATGGCCTCGCCAGTGGGAAACAGCCGGCCAGACTTACGGTCGTGCCGCCGGCCCGGGCGCGCCCGGTACCGGAGGGCGGGAGGCTCCCGCGCAGCCGTGCTGCCACCTAGTGACGACGAAGAACAGGCCAGGGCCGGGGTCCCCGGTGCCTGCCTTATCAGTGACTGGCTGACCGTGCGCGGCTATGCAGCGCTTGCTACGCCGTGCCTCGCGGGCTCCGGTGCATCATCTTGCGCAGCGGCTCCATCGCCAGGTGCCATCGGCTGTCTGGCGTGGCCCGCTGCTTGCGCTGGCGCACGTTCGTGACCTCCGATGGCATGGGTGGGGCGGCGCCATCAGGCGATGAGAACGGCATGGGCGGCTCGGCGGCACCGGCCGCCTCCGGATGTGGTGCGACTGGCTCAGGCATGGGTTCCTTTCGCGGAACGACGTCAAGCGGCCCGGAGGCGATGCTGCCCGGAGCGGTCATTGTGGCCTCGTGGCGGGCGCCGGGAGTACCGCTGCTGACGCCCGGCGAGGATTGATCCCGGCTGACGTCCGATGCCTGCTCCCACGATACGCCGGACTTAAAAAACTAGCAAATTTTTTCCGGAATCTGCTATCGTATGAGAATGGCGAGCCGGAATGCCCTACGTCGCCGGGGCGGGTGGAGGCCGGTGTGGATCTGGCAAACGTGTGGGTCGCGAACGATGAAGGTACGGAGATCATCTGCGCACGGGACATAGTGGGCGCCAGCCTGGACTACGACGGGAACGTCACGGTGCGGCTGACCGGCGGAGACGGCACGGTGGTGACGATCGCCGGGCACAGGACGCATCACGAGGAGCAAAGACCCGACGATTTTCACCGTCAGCTGATCCGTGTGATCGCCGAGCTGCCGGACGCTGCGGGCTCCCTCCTGGTGCGCCCGGCACACCACGAGACCCGTGGCTGGCAGTGGGTCAGCGAGTCGCTCTAACGGCTATGCGGTAAACTCGTAAAAACGTACTAAGGCGTTGCCATTGGGGCACGCCGGTCGTCTGTCGCTCGGTGAGCGAACTGGTCTCCACGAACGTGGCGCCCTCGACAATGCGGCCACGCGATTCCTGGAGATCATTGCTTTGACTGTTGTGTCCGCGGAAAACTCTGTCGTCACGCCCATACGCCCGTCGCGGTCGGCCCGGCGACGGCATGAGCAGCGCCCCGAGCTGCTGCCCCAGGCTCCTGCCGTTACCTTTGCTGACCTGGGCGTCCCGGCACCCCTGGTGGGCGCCCTGGCCGCAGACGGCATCACCGTGCCGTTCCCGGTTCAGGCCGCCACGCTGCCCGACGCCCTGGCCGGTGTTGACATCCTCGGCCGCGCCCAGACCGGTTCAGGCAAGACGCTCGGATTCAGCATCCCGCTCGTGGCCAGGCTGGCCGACGGGTACACGATGGCCTGCCGCCCGCGTGGCCTGGTGCTGGTGCCAACCCGCGAGCTCGCCGCCCAGGTCCAGGCGGTCCTCGCGCCGCTGGCGGACGCCATGGGACTCAGCGTCGCTACCATCTTCGGCGGTGTCCCGCAGGGCCCGCAGGTGGCTGCCTTGCGCAACCGCGCCGACATCGTCGTGGCCTGCCCCGGACGCCTGGCCGATCTCATCGAGCAGGACCATTGCCACCTCGGCGATGTCGAGGTCAGCGTGCTCGACGAAGCCGATCACATGGCCGACCTGGGATTCCTGCCAGTTGTCCGGCGGCTGCTTGAGGCAACCCCGTCCGAAGGGCAGCGGCTGCTGTTCTCGGCGACTCTCGATAGCGCCGTGGATGTCCTCGCCCGGCGTTTCCTGACCCGGCCGGCGCGGCACTCCGTCGACAGCGCGTCCACGCCGGCTCAGATCACCCACCATCTGCTCACCGTCACCCCGGCCGACCGGGTAGCGGTGGTCGCGACCCTGGCCAGCGGTGACAACCGCGTGCTGATCTTCACCAGGACCAAGCACGGAGCGCAGAAGCTGGCCCGTCAGCTGAACGTGTCGGGCGTGCCCGCGGCCGAACTCCATGGGAACCTGGCCCAGGGAGCTCGTGGCCGCAACCTGGCCGCGTTCGGGTCCGGCCAGGTGCGCGTCATGGTGGCGACCGACATCGCCGCGCGCGGTATCCATGTGGACGGCATCGACCTGGTGATTCACGCCGATCCGCCGGCTGAGCCCAAGGCCTACGTGCACCGGTCTGGCCGGACCGCCCGCAGCGGCGCCGACGGGGTCGTGGTCACCGTGCAAACCGCGGCGCAGGCGGGCGAGGTCCGCACCCTGATGCGCAAGGCGGGCGTGACGCCGCAGGCCGCCGCCGCCAGTCCCGGTGCAGCGGTGCTGCGTTCGATCGCGGGTCCGCCGGCCAGGCGCATGGCTCCGGTGACCAGCCTGGCCAGGGTCCCGGCTGTGACGGCCGCCCAGGGCACCGGCCGTGGCGCCGCGGCTGCGTCGGGAAGCTTCCGGGGCCGTCGTGGCCGCGGCCGGGGTGTATGACAATTCCCCGAGCCCCAGCCTCCGTGATCAGTGAACCTGCCTCCGGTGATGGCAGCAGTCAGCCGGGAGCAGGATCGCCAGCGGTCCGCACCATCGTCAGGCTGCATGACGCCCTCGACGCCGCCACCGCCCCGGCCCTGCGGGAGCGCCTGATCGGCGGGCTTCACCCCGGCACGAGGCTGCTGATTCTCGACCTGTCCGGTGTGCCGTCCTGTGACTCGGCCGGGCTAGCCGTGCTCGTCGGCGCGCAACGCCACGCCCGCCGGCTCGGCATCACCCTGCGCTTGGTCGCCCCCAGCGTCCCGGTCGCGAAGCTGCTGCGACGTACCGGCCTGGATCGCAACCTCACCGTCTGCCCGGACCTCCACAGTGCGCTCGAGATGGATCGGCCCGAGCCGGCGAAGACGCCCCCAGCCGCGCAGACCCTGGCCAGCTAGGTCATTACCTGAGCTGGCACATCTAGACGCCCCAGCCGTCGACGTCGGTGGAGGCGGCCAGCTGCTGCTGGGCCTCCACCGCCGCGAGCCTGGTGGCCAGCGCGTCATGCACCCGGGCGTAGGCATCGGAGCCGAGCAGCAGGCGGCGTGGCGGGTCCGGGTCCAGCGCGGCCTCGATCATCGCGGTCACCACCTTGACCTGGTCGCCGGGCATCTGCTCCAGCGGCAGCGGCTGCCGGTCGGCCGGGGTTCCGCGGTAGGGCGGGCTGACCGGGACCCGGGTCGCCGAGCCGTAGAAGCCGGTGCGGATCATGCCCGGCTCGACCAAGATGGTCCTGATCCCGAACGGCTCGATCTCCTGCGTCAGCGCCTCATAGAAGCCCTCGATGCCCCACTTGGTCGCGTGGTACAGCGAGAAGGCCGGAAACGCGATGTGCCCACCCATGCTGGAGAGCTGGACCAGCCGGCCGCCGCCCTGGGCCCGCAGATGCGGGACCACGGCCCGCGCAAACTGAATCGACGCGGTCAGGTTGGTGGCGATCATCGTCTCGACCTGCTCATCGGACAGGTCCTCGGCCGCCCCGAACAGCCCTGAGCCCGCGTTCGAGACGGCTACGTCGATCCGGCCGAGGTCCGTGAAGGCCTCGCCCACCACGCGGCGCAGCTGCGTGGTGTCGGTGACGTCCAGCGCGCGCACCCAGAGCCGGCCGGGATGCCGGGCCAGGTCGTCCAGCTGCTCCGGCCGGCGCAAGGTGGCCGCGACCCGGTCCCCGCGGGCCAGCACCTGTTCGGCCAGCTCGCGTCCGAAACCGCGGGAGGCCCCGGTGACCAGCCAGGTAGACGGCGGCACCGTTACTCGATCCGGTCGGCGACGGGCGTGCCGAGCTCGACCGTCCGGCTCACTGAGCACAGCCGGTCGTGCGACTTGCGCACCGCGTCCGGCAAGATGGCCCGGGCCTTGTCGCCCGCCTCACCCTCGGGAAATCTGACGCGGAATGTCACCACCAGGTCGGTGAGGTGGTTGCCGTCCGCGTCGCGGACCTTTTCCCCGTCCACCGTGACCTCGAACGAGTCAGGCTCAGCCCGGCGCGAGGTGAGGATATCGACGTCCACCGCGGTGCAGCCGCCGATCGCGGCCAGCAGCAGATCGACCGGGGTGAAGTCGGTGCCCTGCCCAGTGCCGATGGTCATCTGGCCGCCGCGGTCGTTGTGCACCGTGTACCGGCTGTTCTCGATGCGCTCGATCCGGACGCTGCGGTGGTTGGAGGCTGGCTCAGTGGTCATGCTGGCCACAACGGCCGCGCGAGCGGTCATATGCCCGGCCGCCCCTGGCGCCGGCCGTACGGCCGCGGACTCCGGGCCAGATTGAGGCGTGCCAGAATGATCTGACATGGAGGACGCGGGCCCCTCGCAGACCGCACGCCACGTGGCGGCACACCGGCTGGATTTCACCCGGGTCACGGTCGACTACGGCGATCCCGCCGCCGACGATGCCCTGGCCGCCGATGTCGCGGCCGGGCGCCAGGCGCCGGCCAGCCGGATGCACGAGTACCTGGCCGGGCGTACCGCATTCTTCGACCGGGTGGTCACCGGTGCCATCGCCGGCGGCATGCGGCAGATCGTGGTGGGCGGGGCCGGCTATGACGCCCGGGCGCTGCGCTACGCCAAACCGGGCGTGCACTGGTTCGAGGCCGACCATCCCGCCACCCAGCGCGACAAGCTGGCCCGGCTCGAGCGGCTGGGCATCGACGCGTCCGGCGTGGGCTTTGCCGCGGCCGATTTCGCCACCGACCCGGTCGCCGCCCGGCTCCGTGCGGCTGGGTTCGACCCAGCCGAACCCAGCTTGTTCCTGCTCGAAGGGGTGGCCGTCTATCTGGAGCCGTCCGTCCTGGAACGCCTCCTGGATCAGTTCCGCCAGGTCGCCGCGCCCGGCAGCCGCCTGGCCATCAGCGTGTCCCTGTCCCGGCCGGCCGGGGACGCGGCCCGCGCCCGCTTCCAGGCCTCGGTGGCCGCCATGGGGGAGCCAGCCCGGTCCACTTTCGGCGCGGACGAGGCCGAGTCCCTGCTCGCCCGCGCCGGCTGGCACGTAAGCCAGCAGGCCAGCACCCAGCAGGCCAGCACCCAGCAGGCCAGCCCCCAGCGGGCCCGCGCCGCCGGGCTGCTCACCGCGGACGCCGGGCCCCGCGACGAGTCAGCCGGCCCGGCGCGAAGGCCCCGGCCGGCGCGGAAACCGAAGCCGGCCGAAGCGGGCCGCCACCTGCAGCCGGGCCAGGGCGGGCAGCTGTCCCTGTCCGCCCTGCTGTCCCAGGCGCTGGTGGCGTTCACCATCGAGTGTGACAACGAGGGCGAGCACCAGCTGCCGCACCGCACGACCAGCCACGGTGCCTCCGCTCACGGCGACGGCGCCTGGCTGGTCTCGCTGGTCATGTGGGAAAACTGCATGCGCTATCTGGCCGGGCAGCCCATGACCGTGGCCGAGCTGGCGTCCTGGGCCAGGACCCCGACCAACCTGGACGGCATGCGCCGCTGGGGCTACATCACCATCGACGGCACCGCCAGCAAAATCCATCGCGGCAATCCCGGGCCGGACGCGGTCCTGGACGCCACGCCGCGCGGGTCGCGCGCCCGGGAGGTCTGGCGGCCGTTGCCCGCTCTGGTCGAGCAGCGCTGGCGGGACCGATTCGGCGCCGGGCAGATCGGCGGGCTACGCGGCGCACTGCTCGACATCGCCGCCGAACTGGATCCCGGCCTGCCCGACTGCCTGCCGATCCTCGGCCAGAACCTGGCCAGCCGCCCCCCGGACCCGGGCCTGCCGCCCCGGCCCGAGCCGCCGGACCTGGCGGCCCTGCCGCTGTCCGCGCTGCTGTCCCGGGTCCTGCTCGCGTTCGCCGTCGAGTACGAGGCGGCCGCCGGGCTGTCCCTGGCCGTCTGCGCCGACCTGCTGCGCGTGCTGGGCCCGGAAGGGATCAGGCTGCGGGATCTGCCGGGCCGGGCTGGCGTCTCCCGGGAGGCGCTCAACTGGGCCCAGGGCATCATGGTCCGCGGCGGGTTCGCCGCCGAGGAGCCCGATCGGGCGGCCGCCCGCGGCAAGGTCCTGCGCCTCACCGGGAAAGGGACCACGGCCAAGGATCGCTACAGCGGCCGCATCGGCAGCCTCGAAACCGGCTGGGCCGGCCGGTTCGGTGACGCCATCGCGGCGCTGCGCGGCGCCCTGGAGCCGCTGGTCACGGGCGCGCCGCCGCCACTGTTCGCAGGGCTAGAGCCGTATCCGGACAACTGGCGTGCCCGGGTCCGGCCGCCGGCCACCCTGCCGTACTTCCCGATGGTCCTGCACCGTGGCGGCTACCCCGACGGAAGCTAGCGGCCGCGACGCCGGTCAGGGCGTGGTGTCGGCGGCCAGGACGTCCAGGATCTGCTGGCCGTAACGGTCCAGCTTGGTCACGCCGACGCCACTGATCTGGCTCAGCTGGTCCAGCGTCGACGGTGGCGCCGCCGCGATGGCCCGCAGCGTGGCGTCGTGGAAGATCACGTAAGGCGGCATGCCCAGCTCCTTGGCCAGCGCCGTCCGCCAGGCCCGCAGCCGCTCGAACACCGGCTCGGCCCCGGCCGGCAGCTCGGCCGGGGCGGCAGCTCCCGCCGCCTTGGCGCGCGCACGGCTGCGGGCGGCCGGAGCGCGCGGCGGGTCCTTGCGGAACATGACCTCGCGCTGGCCCCGCAGCACCTGCGAGCTGGCTTCGGTCAGGTCCAGGGTCCCGTGCTCGCCCGTGACCGCCAGCAGGCCAGAGGCCAGCAGCTGGCGCACCACTCCCCGCCACTCGCCCTCGCTCAGCTCGGTCCCGACGCCGAACACCGGCAGCCGGTCGTGCCCGTAGGACGCCACCCGCGGGGTCTTGCGGCCCAGCAGGATGTCGATCGGCTGCCCGGCGCCGAACGAGGGACCGTCGAGCCTGCCCAGCCGGACCACGGTCGACAGCAGCTTCTGCGCCGCTACCGTCCCGTCCCACATCTGCGGCGGGGTCAGGCAGGTATCGCAGTTCCCGCATGGCCCGGCGCCGGTCTCCCCGAAGTACGCCAGCATCTGCGCCCGGCGGCATCCGGCCGTCTCGCACAGCGCCAGCATGGCGTCCAGGTGCGCGACCAGCCGCCGCCGGTGGGCCAGGTCACCTTCGGAGTCGTCGATCATCCGCCGCTGCTGCACGACGTCGTTCAGGCCGTAGGCCAGCCACGCCGTGGCGGGCTGCCCGTCCCGGCCGGCCCGGCCGGTCTCCTGGTAGTAGCCTTCCACCGACCGTGGCAGGTCCAGGTGGGCGACGAAGCGGACATCGGGCTTGTCGATGCCCATCCCGAACGCGATCGTGGCCACCATGATCAGCCCGTCCTCGCGCAGGAACCGCGCCTGGTTGGCCGAACGAGTCTGCCCGTCCAGACCGGCGTGGTACGGCAGCGCGCTGATCCCTTCGCCGACCAGGAATTCCGCGGTCCGCTCCACCGAGTTACGGGACAGGCAGTAGACGATGCCGGCCTCGCCGACGTGCTCGGTGCGCAGCAGCCGCAGCAGCTGGCGCCGGGGCTCATTCTTCGGCTCGATCCGGTACTGGATGTTGGGCCGGTCGAAGCTGGCCACGAATTGCCGCGCGTTCTCCAGCGCCAGGCGGGAAGCGATCTCGGCCCGGGTGTGGTCGGTCGCGGTGGCCGTCACCGCGATCCGCGGCACCTGCGGCCAGCGCTCGTGCAGCACGGACAGCCCCAGGTAGTCGGGGCGGAAATCGTGCCCCCACTGAGCCACGCAGTGCGCCTCGTCGATGGCGAACAGCGACACCGCGCCCCGGTCGAGCAGGCGCAGCGCGCCTTCGGTCCGCAGCCGCTCAGGGGCCAGGTAGAGCAGGTCGAGCTTGCCGTCCATGAACGCGTACTCGACCCCGCGGCGCTCATCGGGATCCTGCGTCGAGTTGAGGAAGCCGGCCGTACCCCCAGCACGTTGAGCGCGTCCACCTGATCCTGCATGAGCGCGATCAGCGGTGAGATGACCACGCCGGTGCCATCCCGCACCAGGGCCGGAATCTGGTAACACAGCGACTTGCCGCTGCCGGTCGGCATCAGCGCGATCGCGTCCCCACCCGCGCACAGGTGCTCGATGATCTCCTGCTGCTGGCCGCGGAACGAGTGGTAACCAAACTTATCCCGCAGCACTTCGGCCGGCGTCTGGCTGCTCCCGGGGCCACTCACGCCGCGATTCTACGGGCCGCCCCTGACATAACCGGCCCGCTCGGAACACGTGGCGGAAAAGGACTGCCCCGTGGACCGAGCTCGAGCAGGTGGGCCCCGGGCACGACCCATCATGCCGTCCGGGCCGAACGGGTGTGGTGCGTGCCACCCGTGATGCTCTAGCGTGACCAGCATGGACGCCGAACTTGCTGACCGCCTTCTCATCCGGGACGTCGTCGAGACCTGGACCAGTGCCCGGGATTCCGGGGACTGGGAGGCCTTCCGGGCCTGCTGGCACGACGACGGCTACATGATGGCCACCTGGTTTCAGGGACCGAAGGAGGACTTCATCCGGGTCAGTCAGGAGGGTGCGGCCCGCGGCGTCAACATCTTGCACTTCACCGGCGGCTGCCGGATCCAGCTAAACGGCACCCGGGCCATCGCCCAGACCCGGATGACGATCATGCAGCGGGCCGAGGTCAACGGCGTGCTGTGCGACGTGAACTGCCTGGGCCGGTTCTACGACTTCATGGACAAACGCGACGGCCGCTGGGCCATGGTGCTGCGCCAGCCCATCTACGAGAAGGACCGGATCGATCCGGTCGACCCGGCCGCCACGCTGGCCCTGGACCAGGCGGTGCTGGCCCGCTTCCCCGAGGGCTACCGGCACCTGGCCTACCTGCAGGAGCAGGTGGGCTACCCGGTCAAGCCGGATATGCCGGGACTGCGCGGGCCCGAGGTAGAGCGGCTGTACGAGCGAGGCGCCGCCTGGCTGGCCGGAACGCCAGCCGCTCCGTAGCGGGGCTCACCGCAGCGGCCGGAAGAACGCGCGGATGTCCTGGACCAGGAGATCGGGAGCCTGCAGGGCGGCGAAGTGGCCGCCGCGGCTGAACTCGGACCAGTGCACAATGTTGTGCTCGCGCTCGGCGAATACCCGGATGGTGGAATCGCCGGGAAACACCGCCATGCCGGCCGGCACCGCACACCGGGCCACCGGCCTGCCCCAGGACGCCGCGGCCTCCTTATAGAGCCGAGCCGAAGAGCCAGCCGTCCCGGTCAGCCAGTACAGCGCCACGTTCGTCAGGATCTCCTCGTCGTCCAGCGCCCCCTGGTGCTCGCCATAGTCGTCGAACCACTCAAGGTTCCAGGCGAGCTGGCCGACGGGGGAGTCGGTGAGCGCGTAGGCCAGGGTCTGCGGCCTGGTGCCCTGGAGCTGGGCGTAGCCGCCCCGTTCGGCGTTCCACCGGCCCAGCGTGGCCAGCCGGGCCTGCTCGGCCGGGGTCAGCGACCGCGTCTCCGCCGGGTCCCCGGAGGGGAAGGCGACGAACCCGTTGACATGCAGCCCGGCCACGTGGTCACTGTCGCACCTGGCCAGTTCGGGCGAGATGCGCGCACCCCAGTCCCCGCCCTGCGCCCCATAGCGGGTGTAGCCCAGGCGCCGCATCAGCTCGGCCCAGGCCCGGGCGATGCGCGGCACATCCCAGCCGGTGGCGGTCGTGGGCCCGGAAAACCCGAAACCGGGCAGCGTCGGAGCCACGATGTGAAAGGCGTCCGCGGGATCTCCGCCGTGCCCGCCGGGATCGCTGAGCGGGCCGATCACCCACCAGAACTCCGCGACCGAGCCGGGCCAGCCATGGGTGAGGATCAGCGGGAGAGCGTCCGGCTCGGGTGAGCGGACGTGCACGAAGTGCACCCGCTGGCCGTCGATGACGGTGGTGAACTGCGGAAACTCATTCAGCCTGGCCTCGTGGGCACGCCAGTCGTAGCCAGATTGCCAGTAGGCGGCGAGGTCGGCGACCCGCTGCAGCGGCACACCGTAGGACCAGCTCACACCGGGCAGCTCATCGGGCCAGCGGGTACGGGCCAGACGGACGCGCAGGTCGCTGAGCGCGCTGGCGGGCACCTCGATGCGGAACGGGGTAATCATCGTGTCGGTCATGACATCCACGGTAAAAACGATTGCGGCCACTTTTCGGCCTCAACGACGACCACCAGCCGAATGCCCCTAAGAGCTAGCCGAGGGCCGTCTGCGCGCCGTAGCGGACCAGGTTGAGGACCAGCCGGTCGGCGACCGGGGACGATCCCAGGTGCTCGAGCACGTCGAAGCAGCTCACGATCAGCCGTCCCCGGCCCACTGCATAGCTGCCGGCCAGGACGCCCGACAGGTAACCGCCCGGCAGCGGGTAACCGAGCACGAAGGCGACCGCCGCCACGTCCGCAGGGCGGGCCCCGTGCAGCAGGTGGCGCGGCACCACGTCCCCGTAGAACTCCCAGTCCATGAGGCCAGGCGACGGGAGGTCGTCGAACACGATTCCAGGCTTGGAGAAACACTCCTTGTGATACAGCCAGTCGTGAAAACTGGAGCATACGATGTCCTGGCCCCACGGCAGCGTGGTCTCCCGCTCACCTGCCGGAATCAGCTCCCACGGGCTGAAGACGAGAGCCGTCGTCCCGCCCGCGACCGCCCGGCCAAGGGAGGCCACCTCCTGCGCGGTCAGGTGGCCGGGATGACCGACGATCACGAGACGCTCGGCCGCTGCCGCCGCCGAGCCCGCCCGGGCATTCACGCCGGCCGCTGCCAGCTGCCGGGCCTCTGCGTCGCCGAGTCCCAGGGTCATCGGCGTGATCCCAAGATCCGGCGGAGCCGGCCTGCGAAGAACCTGGAAGGCAGCCCGCCCCGCGGACGGCGAGGCAGCTCCGCCCATCGACGCTCCACACCGGTAGACACCCGTCACCTCCGGTGCCGTGATCTTCTTCTCGAGCACGGGCAGGGACAGTGGGGCGTTGCTGGCCGGGATCTCCACGGTCGCCTGCTCCTCCAGCCGCCAGCCATCCGGGCCGACGGCGGCGACATCGACCTCGTAGTGCCCAGGCGCGAGCGTGTCCTCACTGGCCAGCCGCAGCTCCAGCGTCACCGGGTCACCGGGGTATACGACGGACGGGCTCACGAACAGGCACCAGCGCAGCGGTGCCCAGCCGTCGGTCAGGGCTTCGACCACCCCTGGCTTCCACCGGCGCCAGAACGTCCACGATCCCTCGCCGGTCAGGGCGTGATCCAGCATCCCCGTGAGGTTGTAGCCGGCAATCTGCGGATTCGAGCGGATCAGGTCGAAGGAAACCGCCCGCCGCCGGGACTGGTGCAGCTGGCTGGCCCGGAGGGCGTCCTGCGGGAAACAGTACGTGGTCTCCATGCCGAACGCGGCCCAGTCCTCCTCAAAGCGTCGCGCCATGGACCGGGTGTACGCCAGATCCGGAGGCGTGACGCCGGATACCCACCGGGCGGCGTCCGCTACCTCGGTGACGGCGTCAAATAGGCTGCCGACGCCATACTCCGACAGGAACACGGGGTTGGTCGACTCTGCGAGGGTGCGAATCATCCGCGCCGTGGCGGGCGACTCCGGAAGCCGTGGGTAGAAGTGCACGTCACCGGCACCCTGCACGTACGCCGTCGCGTCAGGCCCACTCGGTTCGCCGGGGTCGAGCACCGGCAGCGATGCTGACTCCAGCCCCCATTCGTGCCGCCACTGCTGCTCGCCGGGGTTGGCGACGGAACCGATTGATAGGTCGCCGTCCCAGCGTCCGCTGCCCAGGAGCACGAGCCTGCTTTCGTCCAGGCCGCGCACGATGGCCAGGGCCTCGACGGCCTGGCGGAAGACGGCGCCCTCGCGGGTCTCGTTGAGCATGCCCCAGATCACGACGCTGGGATGGTTCCTGTCTCGCAGCACCATGTCACGGACTGACCGGTCGAACCGCTCCGCCATCTGGGGAGAGTCAGCCAGGCACCAGGAGGACGCCGCCTCCTCGTAGACCAGGAGCCCGATCTCGTCACAGAACGCCAGCTGGTCAGTCCGGCCCAGCCCGGAGATGAACCGGACGGTGTTGAAACCCGCCGCCTTCGCGTACACCAGATCCTGCCGGATGAACTCCGGTCGCGGCGGTACCCGCTGGCCCAGCGGGTAGTGGTTGCCCGTATGCGTCGAGCGAAGATAGATCCGGCGCCCGTTGAGGTAGAAGAACCCGGCCTGAACGCAGAACGAGCGGAAGCCGGTCTTGACGGCAACCTCGTCGGCTGGCTGCCCGTCTTCCAGCAGTGTGACGCTGACCGTGTAGAGAAACGGATCGTCGAGGTCCCACGGTCGTACGTCCTGCACGCGCAGGCGCACCGTTGTCTCGTCGTGCCCGGGGACGCACTGGACCACGCGGCTATCCCGTGCGGCGACGAGCCCGCTCCGCTCCTCGCGCACCGTGGTGGTCAGGGTCCGGCTGACCGTCCCGCCGCCGCGGTTTTCTATCTGGACGTGGGCCGTGATCTCGCCCGTCTGCAGCGACGCGGTGACGTGGACGTCCTCGATCCCGGGCACCGGCCTGACGTGCAGGAGCACCTCGCCAGCGATTCCGCCGGAGTTGTAGCCGCGTCCCGGCCAGTAGTCGGTCGCTGCCTTGTTGCCGTGCGGGACCTCGTCCAGGACGACCCCGTCGATGCGCTCAGCGGTTGGGTTCAGGACTCTCACCGCGAGCAGGTTGCCGGGGCCATCCTTGACCGCGTCGGTGATGTCAAGTGAAAAGCCGGTGTCTCCACCCTCGTGGCTTCCCACGGCAATTCCGTTGACCCACACGCTCGCTGCGTAATCGACCACATCGAAGGTCAGCAACAGCCGCTGGTCCCCGGGCAACGCCGGCACCGCAAACTCACACCAGTACCAGACGAGGCCGTGATAGTCGGGCAGGACCTGCTGGATGATCCCTGGCACCGGCGCCTGGTGAGCGTTCTCGGGCCGACGTTCGCTCCAGCTCTGGACGCCTTCCTCATCAGGCGCGGCCGCGCGGAGCGTCCAGCCCTCGGCCAGTCGCTGTACAAGCACTTGCGTCACTCCCCGCTGCTCAGCCACTTTGTACGTGGTAGAACCAGATGCTCCCGCTCCGTCGCGGGAGGTCGAACACGAAGCCGTCTTCGGCCAGCGCGGCTCCGTTCACTTCGCGGCGTTCACCGGTCTCGGCCTCCTGCAGCAGGTAAGACGCATCCGGCCGCAGGCCTTTCAGCGTGACCTTCAGGGTCGGCTCCTCGGAGCCGGCTAGCCGGATAGCCTGCACGAAGCCGTCGGGGGTACCCCGGTCGGCCAGCTCCCCCGGGCGGTTGAACTGCCATCCCACCCAGCTGGCGTCGCTGCGCCCGGCCGGGGTGAGCGGGTAATAGTCACCCTCGATGACAATCTCAGCGGCCGGGCGCCAGATCCCGATCATCTTCGTGATCGTGGTGAGGTCGCCGCTCGTCTCCTTGATGTCGTATGCCGGCGTCAGCATCGGGGCGATGGCACAGTGGAAAGCGAAGCTGTCGTTCTCCGCAGCCTCCAGGCCGGCGTGGCTGGCCTCCGCTATGTCCCAGGACTGGGTTGACTCCCTGAAGTACGGAATCCACTGGAACATCGTGTGATGGAAGTCGAGTTTGGTGGCATGGTCCCCGTATCCCCAGTCGGTGTAGTGCAAGGGCACCGATCGCCGCATGGTCTCCAGGTCGTTGCGGCGGCCACCTGAGGCGCACGAATCGATCAGCAGGTGCGGGTGCCGCTCGAGGAGGGCGTCCCAGTACGCGAGGTATCCCTGGACGTGGAGGTTCTCCGACGCCCCCTGCCGGTCATCCGCGTCGTTCCCCCGCCAGAAATCCAGCGGCGCGAAGTTGAAGTCCTGCCGGTAGATGCCGAGACCGTACTCGGTGATCATGCCGCTCACGAGATCGGTCAGCCAGACCCGGCATTCCTCGTTGGACAGATCAAGCAATCCCGATCGTGTCTGCCAGGGGCCGGTCCCTTCCTGGTCGGTGCCGCCGGGGTGCTTGATCACCCATTCGGGGTGGCGCTCCCACAGCTGCGTGCCCGGAACGACCCTTTCGGGTTCGAACCACAAGAGGAACTCGGCGCCGTGGGCTGCGGCGCCCGTGCCGACCGCCGCCAGCCCATCGGGGAAGCGATCCGGATCGGGGCTCCAGGTCCCGGTGATGGGCCAGCGCAGAGTCCCGCCGGCGTCCCGGCACGGGTACCAGCCGGCGTCGATCCACCAGACGTCGTAGTCAACTCCCTGAGCTGCCCAGCGGCGCTGATACTCCAACTGGTTGGGCTCGGTCGCTCCGGTGAACTCCTCGCCCTCGTCTGTTCCCGTCACGGACAGCAGCGGGCTCATGTGACGCCCGGCTGGCCGGGGCATCACGTGCTCGCGGTACCAGCGCCGCCACAGGTTGACCGCGCGCTCCGGGCTGCCTTCCCAGCCCATGAGGGTGATCCGCGGTGTCCGTATGACCTCACCGGGCAGCAGCCGCAGGCTGGTGCGCTCCTGTCCGGCCTGCACCGCGGTGGCGCCATCGGCGTGTCTGAACCGCGCCACCCACTGACCGGGCCAGCCGACGGCAAGTGTCAGCCCCCCGTCGGGGACCACCAGCCGGAAATACGGGAAGGCGCCATCACACGGACGGCCCCCGTTCGGGGACAGCTCGAGCGGATCGCCTCCCTGCAGCGGGGTTGCCTGCCAGGTGTAGCCCTCGGCGCTGTAGAAATCACCGTTGCTGTGCTGCACCGCCGGCGCCTCGCCCGCCAGGGACGCGTCAAGGCCGAGGAGATCCTCGACCAGGGGTGTCGGTTCCGCCGAGTGGTTGGTCAGCCACGCCGTCCACTCCACGACCGGGAAGTCGTTGTACTCGACGGCCTCCACCCGCAGCCCGAGACCCGTGTCTGGGTCGCGGCCCTCGTAGATCCTCTCCACGGTGGTAGAACCTGCGACCTGGACCCGCACCGTCGGGGACCACTGCGCCGGGATGCCGCGTACGGCGGCCCCGCCGTACGCAAAGCTCACAGGCAGCTGCCCTGGGTCCGCCAGGAGAGGGTCAGTCCAGGCTCGCGTTCGCGCGTGGTCCGCTGGGCGGACGGCCACGTTGTCCTCGCCGGATGTCACGATTCATGCCTTTCTGGCCAAGCCAGCCAAGTCGCCATTTCCCGTCATCGCTTCATCGCCTGGTCCGGCGTGGCCCGGCGGCGGGACAGGAATCCCGTCCCGCCGCCTCATCAGGGCCTTTAATGCGGTTGTCGTGCCGTACCGGGACCGCTAACTACTGGGATGTTTTTTCTCGTAGGCGGTAAATTGCTGTATGAGCGCTTGATGTGCCGTCGAATAGGACTGGATGATCGAGTCGGCGTCGCTGTTAAATTGCGATTGGGCCTTGGAGAGCGACATATACCCGTCGATGTACTGCAGGTACAAGCCGTCGATGGTGTTGAACGATGATCCGGTCAGGCTGTCGAACAGGGCGATCGGGTAGTAGTACTTGGATTCCTGGTTAAGCGCGTCGAGAATTGGCTGAAGGGCGGGCGTGGCCTTGGCACCCGCGATGATCGGCAGCGCGTTGTTCTCGCCGTTGACGATGTTCGTGTCCCACTTCGGTGTGGTGATGAACTGCAGCCAGGCCAGTGCCGCGTTGTACTTGTCCTGCGTCATCGCGCGGTCTGCTTTCGGCGCCGCGATGCCGAACTGGAAGGCCGTCTCCGGGCCGCCGTTGTCCTGCCAGACCGGCAGGTCGGTGGCATACGGCGATGATCCCTTGAAGCTCTGCAGCTCGAAGTACCCGACGGGGAACTGCTGGGACTTGGGGAGCGCGGCGACTTCACTGGGAATCGCATAGCCACTGACCAGTGCGTACGCCACCTGCTGGCCCAGGAACATGGCGATCCCGTTGGGCACCGAGCTCGAGGTGTCCTCGGGAACCATGACGTCCTTCGGCGCCCAGGTGTCCGTCAGCTGCTTGCCCAGCGGGAACCACGACGTCAGCTCCGGGTTCTTGGCCGGGTTCAGCCACTGACCGTCATTGTTGTAGAAGTACGGCTGGTAGCCCGGGGCGAGGGTCGCCGGCAGGTTGTTGATCTCCGCCATCTTCGGCTGTCCCAGGAAGTTCGCCTGGAAATAGTGGGCGAACCAGTTGTAGATCACCGGCGAGAACGATGCGCCCGCGTAGACGTGCTGGTTCTTCAGCTTCGCGTTGATCTGCTGGGAGTCCGATACCAGCTGGTTCCACGAGGTCGGGGGCGAGGAGATGCCCGCCTCGGCGAAGAGCTTCTTGTTGTAGTAGAAGCCAATACCGCCCCAGTCCCCGTTAACCACGAAGACGCCGCTGGTACCGGGCGTGTTCCCCGGCACGTTGTCGATATGCAGGGCGGCCTGGTTCATTGTGTTGATCCACTTTGTGTTGCCTGCGATATAGGGGTTCGGCTTTTCGAAGGCAGGCAGGAGGTTCTCGTAGATACCGGTCGGCAACGTGATGTTGACGTAGTATCCCGGCACCATCGAGACGTCAGGCAGGTTTCCCGCGGCGGATTCGGTGATGTACCACTGGCTCGTGCCGATCTCTGCCGTTGATGGCACGAACTTGATGTGGATGTTGGGGTACATCTTTTCGAACGCATTAGCCGCGTCCTGCATGGCAGGGTCGGCCACGGTACCCGGAGCGACCTTGACGCCCTTCAGTGGCGGTGTGTACCCACCCGCCGCCATGGTGATGGTGCCTTTGAATGCTAGGTCAGGAATGCCGTTCTTCAGGGTCGGAGCGGCGCTGGCGTTGATCCCGCCCCCGCTGCCGCCGGAGCCCGAGCACGCCGCGAGGGTCGCAGTCAAGATCCCCAGTACCGACGCGCACACGGCGTAACGCCGGAACGTTGAGGCACGCGTACGCCCCGTCGCGCTGTTATGGGTGCCACCGTCGTGCCACCCAGCGCCTGAGGCTTTCTCAGACGTCGTCGTCGACCGTCTTTTCCGCATTTGCCGATCCTCCTTGGTGCTTGTAGTGGTTTTAGATCGATTACCCTGGCGAGTGACCCGCATTGCAGCCTCACATCTTTACTGCGCCACTGGTCATTCCGGTGATGAAGTAACGCAGGAAGATGATGAAGAGGAGGATCAAGGGCAAAGAGACAATCGTGTAGGCAGCGAATTGCATGTTGACGACATTGAGGCTCGCCACCGACGGCGGCGGCTGGAAGTTCCCGATCGCCATGGCGGCAGTGGACTGACCGACGCCCAGGATGAGGCTGGGAAATACGTAGTCTCCCCAGAACGTGGTGATATTCAGCAGCGCAACTGCGACCATGATGGGACGGCAGAACACCAGCGCGATACTCATGAGCATCCGCATGTGTGTTGCGCCATCGATGCGCGCCGCCTCGAAGAGCTCCTCGGGAATACCTTGTATGGCCGAGCGGAACACGAAGATGGCAAAGGCCTGGCCGCCAGCCACGTAAGGGAGGATGAGTCCCAGGTAATTGCCTTCCAGGCCCATCCCGCGTACCTCGAGGAACAGCGGTATGAGGGTAAGGAAGCCGGGAATCAGAAGAAGACCGAAGATGCAATAGAAAAGGAAGCCGCTCCCGAAGAACTCCATACGCGCGAAGGCGTAGGCTGCCAGCATCCCCAAGATCGTGATGCCCAGGATGCTCGGCACGATGATGATGGCCGAGTGCACGAATGGCCCGGCGAGATATTGCCAGGCAACTGCATAGAACCTGCCGAACGGCGGTGACACCGAGATGTTGAACGGGTTGGTCTGCAGCTGGACGCCGTCTTTCAGGCCAGTGATGGCCATGAAATAGACGGGGAAAAGCGACAGAATCCCTATGACGATCAGGGCCGCATAGTGCGGGATGCCCTTTCCCGCCCGCTGGGCAGTCCTGCTGCTCATGCCACTCTCCTGCGGGTCTCGTCGTCTGTGCGGAAATACCTCATCGTGACGATTGCCAAAATCAGCGACAGCACGAAGAGCACAAAGGCGACTGCTAGCGCGTAGCCGATGGTGTCGTACTGGAAGGCTTGCTCGTACATGTAGAGCACCGGCGTCCAGGTCGCGTTGCCCGGACCGCCCTGGGTGAGCAGCAAGGGCGGCAGCAGATTCTGGGTGATGCCGATAATCGAGAGGACGAGAATGACTTTGAGCTGAGGCCTGATGAGCGGGAGTTCGACGCGCCACACCCGCTTGAGCGATCCGACGCCGTCGACGGCGGCCGCGTCCAGGAGCTCCTGGGGAATCTGCTGCAGGCCGGCGTAGAAGACCAGCATGGCGAAGGCTCCGACCCACGGGAAACCCATGAAGATCAGGGCGCCCAGGGCGGTGTGCGGATTGGACAGCCACGCGGTCGCGAACCTGTGCAATCCGACGGCGTCCAGGATGGTGTCGATCACGCCGCCGATTTCGTAGAAATTGGCCCACGTAAGAATGCCGACGATCCCGGGCAGGCACAGCGTGAGGCTGAATATCAGCCGGAACCAGTACTGGGCCCGGTTACTGCCAAGACGGTAGATGAGCAGAGCCACCAGCAAGCTCGCGCCCATCCCGACCGGGATGCCGATGAGTGACCACCAGAACAGGTGGAGGAAGGAACCCAGGAAAACGGTGTCGTGCCACAGCTGCTTGAAGTTGGCGAGGCCGACCCAGGTTGGCGTCGAGACCCCGTCCCAAGAGGTGAATGCTCCTTCCAGGGCGCGGAAGGCGGGCCAGTAGGCAAAGGTTCCGATGAAAATGAAGGTGGGCGCCAGGAAACCCCAGGCTATGAGCGTGCGCGACACCTTGCGCTTGTTCAGCCTGGGTGCTCTGGATGTGCTGTCCGGGCCGCTGGAGGGCTGCCTGCTGGATCCGACGTCATCCTGCGTTCCGGTGATCATTCGGGCAGGACCTCCGTCTGAGTTCAGGGCGCTCCGTTACTGACAGTCACGCTGTTGTGCTAGTTCGGTCGTGCCCGGGTGCCGTGTCCACAAGTGCTACCGAGCCGTCGGGGTCATCGCAGTGAGGTTCTGGGCGCGGGTGATCACGCCGGTGGCAACCACCGGACATCGCCCGTTACGCCCGCCGGGTGGCCGGCGGCTCTAAGGTCACGGCGGCGGCTGTTATCCGCCCGTCTGCAACCCGGCCACCGGCCGTGAACGTTTTACTAACATCAATGTCAACAATAATCTGATGACGGTTGGTGCCTGTCAAGAGTCTTTTCTGATCTGCTTTCCGCGTCTGGATCGCCACAGAAAGTGATCCCTCGTGTCCAATGGCGACGGGTAAGTGCTATGCGGCCTACCGGGACGAGCGGTGCGTGCGCTCCACGATGCGTCGCCCTGCCGGAAGTGCCATCAGGCGCGATGCATGTCAGGCCTGGGCTAGCCGCTGCGACCCCGGTATCTAACCCTGCAGCTTAAAAGGCTCTGGCCGGGTCGCGTCGCGCCGGCGGCCTTGCTGGCCGCCGCGGAAGCGTCCAGATAGCTCGCCTCGACCCGGCCGAAGCCGACCGTCATGTGCTCGCTGATCGCAGCCTGTGCGGCCGAGGTGTCGCGGGCCCGGATTGCTTCGAGAATCCTGGCGTGTCCACTGGTTGTTTCCGTGCGCCAAACAGCGTTTTCCACGTCCCGCGACAGCATGAACCAGTAGGCTGGCATACGGATTTGAGACCAGGTCTGATAGAGCCGTTCATGCCCAGATGCCCGGTAGATAGCATCGTGGAACTGAATGTCCAGGCGGGCTGCTGCTCGCTCGCTGAGACGGCCAGAAAGGGCAGCTACGAACTCGCCAAGCGCCGCGTCAATCGCGGTGATATCTGCCGGGGTAGCGTTCTCGATCGCCAGCCTCGCCGCGAGCGGCTCCAGTGCTGAGCGCAGCGTATAAATCTCATACAGATCGCGCCGGGTCAACTCCATGACCATGACCCCGCGATGCCGGAACGAACGCACCAGGCCTTCCTGCTCGAGGACTGCGAATGCGTCCCGGACCGGACCGCGGCTCACCTGCATGCGCTGGGCCAGCTCGCCTTCCCTCAGGTACTGTCCCCCGCTGAGCTCACCCTGCAAGATCGCCTCCCGCAACCGCTCGGCGACGTCATCGCCTAGTGACGTGCGGCTTGGGGGAGTGAGGGCGGAGCCCGATCCGTCGGCTTCGTCTGCTGGCATCGGTAACCCTTCAGATGCCCATCGTGCCCTGGTCAGGCGGTCAGGGGCGCGGACTGGCCGGACCCGGGTCCGTCGTCCCGGGAGATCGGCGATCGCAAGCGCCGGCATGCCGTCAGCCGCGGTGAGACGTGAGGCAATGCCATATGCATACGAAAAGGCGGCTAATTGTCGCTTGTCGGCAATGGGTTATTTTCTTGTACATCACCCGCGTGCACGCGCGCAAGTATGAAATGCGGAAAGTTTACTGCACTGGGGATGACGGTGCTCGACTGCGGCCCTTATGCCCGGGAAGGGCCCTGGAGCGGCACGCTCCAGATCAGCGCGTAATCCCATTGCCGCCAGATATCCCGGCAGCCGGGATTGCCGCGTACCGCGCCCGGTCGCGGTACGCGAGCGTACGGGCCGGCTTGCGGAATCGCGCTGCCACCGATCATGCTTTTGTTGCGGGTGGGGAGGAGAACGTGCGGGCAGGCGGGCGTCGTCCAGGCGGCGTCGCCGGCATGCGCAGAGCGCCATCGGCGTTTCCGCCCCACGCAGCCCGGCAAAACCCGGTTTTTGCCAGTGTCAAACGATCCAGGGGCGCACCCTGGTTGACAGAACGTTACGTCAACGAAAGACTGTAAACAAAGTACGATCCTGGCTTGAGCGTACTGAATGGCCGGTGCTGTCTGTCAGTCGTACATCTGTGCACCGGCCGTGATCGAGGGGGAGGGCATGTCACCGCAGCAGAGTCAGAAGGCGCCATCGGCGCTGACACCGGCTAAACGCAAGAGCCTGGGAGAAGATGTCGCCGAACGGCTCCGGAACGCCATCTTGCTGGGTGAGCTGAGCCCGGGGCAGCGCCTGCGGGAAGAAGAGCTCAGTGCCCGGCTACAGGTCAGCCGCGGTCCGGTGCGCGACGCTTTCACGCTGCTGGAACGGGAGGGGCTCGTCCAGCCGATGCGGAACCGGGGAGTCTCGGTAGTCGAACTGAACCAAGTCGACCTGGACGAGGTCTTCACGCTGCGATCGGCGCTGGAACCCCTGGCCATCACCCTGGCCATCCAGCGCGGCGACGCGGCGGACCGGGCCGCGATGGACGCCGCGCTGGCCGAGATGGCCTCCGCTTTCTCGCATCGGATAATCGAGCGCGACGCGGCCCGCCTGGACGTGCAGTTTCACGACACCATCTACCAGGCCGCCCACCACCAGCGGCTGTCCAGCGCGTGGCAGCAGATCCGGCTGCCCACCTACTGGTTCATGCTGTCCCGGAACGTGGCCAGCCCGGACTGGAAAGAGGCGACGGTGTGCGGGCACACCGAAATCGCCGAGGTCATCAAGGCGGGCAGCGAGAACGTCGCCGTCCAGGTAATCCGGGATCACATTTCCTATGCCTACCAGCGGATCCTGCAGAGCTACCTGCATCCCGCCGCCGAGGTGATCCCCGCCGCGCCGCAGCCGACCGGCAAGCCGTTCCCGCTGTAAGTTCGCCGACTGGGTTGGAGGCAATAATGGCCATCGTCGTCATCGCCTACGGGCAGCGTGAGCAGACACCGATCGAGACCGGGCTGCTCGAGGGCCTGGGCTACCAGGTTCGCTATCTGGACGGGATACCCGATCCGCCTGGCGCCGAATTGGCGGACGCGGACGCCGTGCTGGTCACCGTGCAGGCAATCACCGAGCAGACGCTGTCCGCCATGCCGGCCTGCAAGATCATTGCCCGGGTAGGTACCGGCCTGGACAGCATCGACCTGGACGCGGCGGCCCGGCGGGGCATCGTGGTGACGTATGTGGCCGATTACTCGGTCGATGAGGTGTCGACGCACGCCATCACGCTGCTCATGGCGTGGGCGCGGCGGCTGCCGCAGTACCTGGCCCTAGTCCGCTCTGGGCGCTGGGATTCGACCGGGGCCGGTGTCGTCCGCCGGCTACGAGGCCAGACGCTGGGCCTGGCCGGGTTCGGCCGGATCGGTCAGGCGGCTGCGGCCAAGGCCGCTGGGCTGGGGATGCGTGTCCTGGCCTTCGACCCCTATAAGGCTCCGGAGGAGATCGAGCTGGCCGGCGCGATCCCGGTCGACTGGCCCGGGCTGCTGGCCGGATCGGATTATCTCTCGCTGCACATCCCGCTCACACCCGAGTCGGCTGGCCTGATCAACGCGGCCGCACTGGCCCAGATGAAGCCGACCGCCATCTTGATCAACACCGCCCGCGGCGGGCTGGTGGACGAGGCCGCCCTGCTCAGCGCGATCCAGGACGGTCGCATCGCCGGGGCGGCCCTGGATGTACTGGCGCACGAACCGCCGGGTGACGGCGCGCCGCTCCTGAGCGATCCGCGCATCCTGATCACGCCGCACACCGGCTGGTACTCGACAGAAGCCCAGGAGGACGTAGCGGTGCGGGCGTGCGAGGAGGTGCAGCGGGTGCTGGCCGGCCAGCCGCCGCTCTCGCCCGCCAATGTGCCGGTCGCCGCGAGTGGCCTGGAAGCCTCGTGACTGGGCCACTGGTCGACCTGACGGGTCGCCACGCGGTGGTAACTGGCGGCGCCGGCGGCGTTGGCCGGGCCACCGCCCGGACGCTGTCCGGGCTCGGCGCCCGGATCAGCGTGCTTGACGTTGACCTCACCGGGGCGCAGGCCGCGGCGCAGGAGATCCGCGCCGGGGGAGGGGCGGCGGAGGCGATAGGCTGCGACGTCGCCGACCCGGACGACATCGCGTCCGCCTTCAGCCAGGTGGCCAGTTCCGGTCCGGCCGACATTCTGGTCAACAACGCCGGCGTCAACCTCCGCGGAGCCAGCATGGAGGTGTCTTACGCGGACTGGATGCGCACCCTGGCCATCAACGTGACTGGTTACTTCCTGTGCGCCCGGCATTTCGCCGCCCTGCTGGCACCGGCCGGCACTAGCAGTGCTGCGGTCGTGAACATCAGCTCGATCGGCGGCAGCACCTCGCTGGGCCGGGGCAACTTCAGCTACGGGGTGTCCAAGGGCGGTGTGGAGCAGATGACCCGCGAACTGGCCGTCGCCTGGGCGGCCAGGGGAATCCGGGTCAACGCCATCGCGCCATGCCAGATCACCACCGAGGGGTTGCGCGCGCTGAGCCAGCAGCCCAGCGCCGAAGGCCGGCTGCTCGACACGTTCCTGCGCGGGATCCCACTGGGCCGCCTGGCCGGACCGAGCGACGTGGCCGCGGCCGTAGCCTTTCTGGTCAGCGACGCCGCCGCCATGATTACCGGCGTCGTACTGCCTGTCGACGGCGGCAACCTGGCTCTTAACGCAGGCGGGACGATAGGTGAGTAAGGCGGCTGCATGTCATCGGACGACGTGACCGGGCCGGCGCCCCGGGTCGCCATCGTCACCGGCGGAGCGCGTGGCATCGGCGCCGCCATCGTCGGCGCGCTGGCGGTTGCGGGGATGACGGTGGCCAGCCTGGATATCGCGGACCCGGAAACGGCGGCGGCCCCGCCGGGAGGTCTGTACCTGCGCGCAGACGTGTCGCGGGCGGATGAGGCGCAGGCGGCCGTCAGCACTGTCGCGGAGCACTTCGGGCGGCTCGACGTGCTGGTCAACAACGCCGGGATCCTGGACTGCCACGGCGTGCACGACACCGCCGAGGAGGCCTGGGACCGGGTCATGGCCGTGAACGTGAAGTCGGTGTTCTTGATGTCGCGGGCCGCCATCGGATATCTGCGCCGGGCGGACGGGGCCGCCATCGTCAACCTCTCCTCGGTCCACGCCATGGCGACGGTCCCGCGGCTGGCGGCCTACGCCGCGAGCAAGGGCGCCGTTCTGTCGCTGACCCGGCAGATGGCGCTGGACTATGCGGACGACGGGATCCGGGTGAACGCCGTCGTGGTCGGCAGCGTCGACACCGAGATGTCTGCCCGCCACGGCGCCGCGCTGGCCAGCGAGGGCATCACGTTGAGCGGCGGCACCGGGGCCATCGGCCGGATGGCGCAGCCGGAGGAGGTCGCGAGGGTGGTGGCCTTCCTCGCCTCGCCACAGTCATCCTTTATCACCGGCGCGCCGGTTGTGGCCGACGGCGGTATGCTCGCCCGGCTGATGTGAGCCGCGCGAGCGTGCCCACCGTGGGTTTGGCTGGCCGGCGCCCCCTGTCCGGGTCAGCTCCTGTCCGGGCGGCGCCAGATGTCGCGTTCGTGCATGAGCTCGATCTGAGCGTCGATGACCTCGCGGCGGTACTCGGCGTGGTTGTAGGGAGCGCGGTCCAGATACAGGTTCTTGGGATAGATGGGCTGCTCATAGATGATCTGGTACTGCTCGGTGGTCAGGTCCTTGATCCAGTTGTCCCACTGGGCGCTGGCCCGGAACTTGCGCAGTGCCTCGACGTCGACGGTCCCGCCGACCCAGGAGGAGCCAGCGCTGTAGTCGTGCCGGCCGATGATCTGGCCGCGATAGTCGATCACCGCCGAACCGCCGCCGAAGGTGTCGATCGGCGTATCGGAGTCCGTGTGCAGGTAGTAAGTGCCGACGTTGCACGCGATCAGGTAGAAGTTGTTGTCCAGCGCCCGCGCGCGGTTCTGCACCTCGAACAGGCCATTGCCGACGTGCGGGTGCGGGTACGGGCCGCGGTACACCACCTCGGCGCCGTTCATGGCCAGCCCGCGGGCGTTCTCGGGGTAGGAGCCCTCGTTGGCCATCAGGAAGCCCAGCCGGCCGATCTCGGTGTCAGCCACGGGATAGAACGCGTCCAGGTTCCGGCCGTACAGTTCGACCCACTTGTCCCAGACGTTATGCGGGCTGACCGAGTGCTCGACCGGCAGCAGCGGCACCACCTTGTGATGGCGCAGGACGATCTCGCCTTGCGGGTCCAGGACGAATCCGACGTTGAAGAACCGGCCCGGGAATTCGGGGTGCCGGGCCTTGGCCTGGCCCATGATGAAGGCGTCCCATTGCCGGGCCAGCGCGCCGAGGGCGTCGGTCTCCGGCCCGGGTATATCGATCGCGCATTCCCGGGCGAACGTCTCGTGGTCGGCGTCCAGGACCTCGTCGTTGAAGCCCTGCAGGGCCCCTTCCGGGATGGCGATCAGGCGCACCGGCAGGTCCAGGCTGGACAGCCAGGATGCCGCCTTGATCAGGTGCGAGATGTGCTCGATGTTGATCGCGATCTCGTCGCGGTGGCGGATCCCGCGCATGGTCGGGACCAGGCCAATGGCCTGATAGGGGTCGATCACGGACGTCCCTCCGGCGAAAGGGCCGGTGCCGTCCGCCGGCCCACCAATGGCGGCCTACCGCCGCGAGCTTACGCCCGCGCCGGACGGCAGGCTAGCGGCGCCGGGCGCGCAGGACCACCGTCACCAGGGGGAGGGTGAACTCGCCGCCGGAGGTCTCCGGCCGCGAGCGCAGGAGGCCATTGATCCGGGCAAGCAACCCCGCCCGTTCGGCCTCGTCCATCACCAGCAGGTGTGAGTGGGTAGCGAGGTTGGCCACCAGCGAGTCAGCGGTGTAGCGCTGGCCGTTCGCAAACTCCCGCGTTTCGGCCGCCTCGAAGTGGCCGGACCCGGCCGCAAGCAGCCGTTCCTGCCGGGACCGGGCCTGCCCGTCGTGCCACCGGCGCAGCGTGACGCTGGCCTTGCGCTTGCTTATCTCGGCCAGATCGGCAACCCAGTCAACCCGGTCGTCGTCCACGTTCCACAGCCCGGCCAGTATCCCGCCCGGGGTCAGCACCCGCGCGATCTCCGGCATGGCACGGTCCATGTCGAACCAGTGCATGGCCTGCCCGGCCAGCACCGCGTCCACGCTGCCGTCGGGCAGCGGGATGTCCTCCGCGCTGCCGGGAACCGAATGGACGGCGGGCATCTGACGGCGCAATTCGGTCAGCATCGCGGAGTCGGGCTCGACGGCGGTGACGTCGGCGCCGAGGCCGGTCAGGGTCGCGGTCAGCTTGCCGGTCCCCGCGCCCAGGTCCGCCACCCGGAGCGGCCGGCGAGACCACACCGGCTCCAGGGCCCACCGCACCGCATCCTCGGTGTAGCCAGGCCGGTGTTCGGCGTATGCCTCCGCCGCGGCTCCGAACGATGCGCCGTGCCGAAGCCTGTCGTCGGTTTCCGCCGCCGTCTCCCGGGATGCTGTCTCCGGGGCCGCCGCTCCCGTCTCATCAGGCACCCAAGAAGCCTATTCCTGCGGGTGCCTGACGTCGTAGGCAGCCCGGGCCGCCTCGATCTCGGGGAGGTGGGCGTCGGTCCAGGCGACGAGCTGGCCTATGGTGCACAGCAGGGTCTGGCCCATCGGGGTGAGCGTGTACTCGACCCGCGGCGGGATGACCGGGTGGATGGTGCGGGTGACGATGCCGTCGCGCTCCAGGCCGCGCAGCGTGACGGTCAGCATCCGCGCGGTGATCCCGTCGATGGCCCGGTGCAGCTCGCTGAAACGCTTGGTCTCCTGCCCGAGCAGGTCGATGACCAGGACCGACCACTTGTCGCCGACACGCTGGAGGACCTCGCGCGCGCGGCAGGTCATCGGCACACCGGCTGACCCGGGCGCGCAGGCCGGGGCGATCGGGTCCTCGGCCAGTCCTGGATCCCCCCGGACCGGGCCAGCTTGCCCGGAATCCACCCAATCGCCTCCTTGATATTTCACCAGGTTAACCCGCCGCAGCTGGGTTAGCCTAATGCTTGACGCTTCAACTATCTCTAGTTACTATAAGGAACTAAGGAACGCGAGTAAAGTCGCGTACAAGTAAGAACCGCTTCTTCTGGAGGAATGATGACCGAGACAGCCGTGGAGATTCCCGGCTACGTCGCCGGGACTTGGGCCATAGACCCGGTGCACTCCGAGGTGTCGTTCGTTGTCCGGCACATGATGGTGAGCAAAGTCCGCGGCCGCTTCGACAAGTTCGAGGGCACGTTCACGACCGCCCCGAACCCGCTGGACTCCACCGTCAATGCCACCATCGACCTAAGCTCGGTGAACACCGGCGAGCCGAACCGTGACAACCACATCCGCAGCGCGGACTTCTTCGAGGTCGAGTCCCACCCGACCATGACATTCCGCTCCACTGGCGTGCGGGCCGACGGCGGCGACTTCCTGCTCGACGGCGACCTGACCATCCGCGGTACCACCAAGCCGGTCACGCTGAAGCTTGAGATCAACGGCTTCGGCCCGGATGCCTACGGCGGCACCCGCGCTGGCTTCTCCGCCACCACCGAGATCAACCGGACCGAGTGGGGCGTCAGCTACAACGGTCCCATCCCCGGCGGCGGCGTGGCCGTGAGCGAGAAGGTCACGATCACCCTGGAGATCGAGGGTGTCCTGAATTCCGGCGCGTAACCAGCTGCTTATCCGCGGGCTGGGGGAACGGCACAGCCGGCCCCGGCCCGCGTTCATGTCCGGGCGGTCGTGCGCTCAGCTCAGCTGCTGACGCCGTGCTTGGTCAGGTAGTCCAGGTAGAGCGGGCGCAGCGCCTCGGCGACGTCCCCTTCGCCCGAGTCGATCGCATCCGAGAGCAGCGCGGTGACCTTGGTGATGTCCCGCCCGGCCTCGACCGAATGCCCCTCCGAGGCCTCGGCCGCCGGAATGGCGCGCAGCAGCTGCCACAAGAACTCGATATCGACGTGGTGCAGCGCCCGGCGCACGGCCATGTCGTGCAGCTGACGGGAGGGAAGCGCGTCCAGTTCATCGCGGGTGGTCACCCGTGGACTCTACCGCCTCACCTCAGTGCCGCAGGCCGCAAGATACGGCCCGCGCTACGGCCTGGATGCCGGCGTGCCCGGGCAGGTCCTCCAGCAGGACAGGCTGCTGGGCGGCGTTGGTCAGCGGAATGCGCCAGTTCGGGTACTCGTCCACCGTGCCGGGCATGTTCTGCGGCTGCCGCTCGCCTGTGGCATCGGCCAGCGAGACCCCGACCAAGATGGCCGGCGTCCTGGTCAGGAAGGCGTACAGGGCGGTCGTGAAATCTTCCGCCGTCGGCTTGCCGTCCCCAGACAATTCAGCACTGAGCAGTCCTTCCCGCGCCAGTGCCGACAGCCACAGCTCCAGCTCGGCTGCGGCGGCCGCCCGCTCGTCTGCCTCCGGCTGGGTCAGCAGTCCGAGCCCGGACCGGATGGTGACCTGCTCGCCGGTGAGGAACGTCGCGGCCGGGGGCATGTCATGCGTGCCCACCTGGGCCAGGCTGGCGCGCCGCCAGCTGCGTGGCCTGCGTGGCTTGCCGTCGGCGCGGCGCTCGAACCACAACATGGAGGTACCCAGGATCCGGCGTGAGGCCAGGAACGTGCGCAGCCATGGCTCGACTGTGCCCAGGTCCTCGCCGATGGCCAGCGCACCTGCCCGCGCAACCTCGGCCGCCACCGCCCCGGCCGTCAGCTCGTGGTCATACCGGACGTAGGTGCCCTGGCCGGGTGACATCCCCTCCGGTATCCACCACAGCCGGGCCAGGCCCATGACGTGGTCCACTCGCAAGCCGCCGGCGCTCCGCACGGTGGCCGCGGTCAGCTCGGTGAGCGGCCGGCCTCCCTGGGCGGCGATCTGCCCGGGATGCCAGGGGGGCAACGTCCAGTTCTGGCCCCGCTGGTTGAACTCATCCGGTGGCGCTCCGACGCTGATCCCGGGGACGATGACGTCCTGCCGGGCCCAGGCGTCGGCGCCGCCCGGATGCGCGCCGACCGCGAGGTCCGCGATGATCCCGATGCCCATACCCGCATGCCGGGCGCTTCGCTGGGCGGCGGCCAGCTGGCCGGCCGTGAGCCACTGCACCCAGGCGTGGAAGCCGACCCGGTCCGCCAGCGACCGCCGCAGCTCTGCGACCGCGGCCGACCGGGGATCGGTCAGCGGCTGCGGCCAGGACCGCCAGTCCGGCCCGTGCACCTCGGTGATCGCGCACCAGGTGGCCCAGTCCTGCAGGGCCTGGCGGTCGCGCTCGAGGAAGGCGTCGAGCTCCTCGCGGCGGGCCGGGGGCAGCGGGACGGCGTGGATCAGCTCCAGCGCCGCGCGCTTGGCCGTCCAGACCGCATCCCGGTCGATGAGGTCAGCGGTCGTGCTCGCCGCCCGCAGCGGCGCGGCCAGCGCCTCGATCTGCGCCCGGGCCGCCGCGTCCAGGTCCTGGTACTCGCTGATGTCCTCGATGCGCAGGTACAGCGGGCTGATCTGGCGCCGGCTCATCGGCAGGTAAGGCGATGGGCTGACCGGGATCACGGGTTCGGCCGCGTGCAGCGGGTTGACCAGTACGAAGTCCGCACCGAGGTCGCGCGCGCTCCAGCTGGCCAGGTCGGCTAGGTCGTGCAGGTCACCGTGGCCCCATGACGCGCGCGAGCGCACCGAGTACAGCTGGATGGCAAAACCCCAGGACCGGCGCGCCGGGAACGGCGCGACCGCGCTGCCCGCGGCCCGGACCCGCGGGTCGGTGTCCTCGGCGGGAGGCGCGTAGTCGCCGAGGACGTCGAGCACCGCCGCCAGCGTCTCGTCGGGCACGTCGGCCGCGCGGCCCCGCCAGTCCCGGTAGGCGACCGCTACCCCGTGAGCCTGCGCCCTGCGCGTGAGTTCGTCCCGTGCTGCCACCGCACTAGTCTGCCCGAACAGGTCAGCAGGCGAGCATCGCGGCATCTACGGAGCATCGCGCCCCAGGCGCGGAACTTAGGAGTCTGCGGGTTCCAGGACGAAGACCGGGATTTCACGGCTGGTCTTCTGCTGGTACTCGGCGTAGTTCGGGAACGCGTCGACCGCCCGCTTCCACCACTGAGCCCGCTCGTCCCCGCTGACCTCGCGAGCGACCATGTCCCGCTTGTCCGGGCCGTCCTGCACCTCGACCTGCGGGTTGGCGCGGAGGTTGTAGTACCACACTGGGTGCTCGGGAGCGCCGCCCTTGGACGCCACCATGGCGTAGCTTCCGTTGTGCTCCACCCGCATCACCGGCGTCTTGCGGAGCTTGCCGCTCTTGCCGCCGAGGTTGGTCACGACGACTACCGGCAGCCCGGTGTCCCGCAGCGTCGTGCCCTGGGTCCCGCCCGAGCTCTCGTACAGCTCCACCTGATCGCGCACCCAGGCCGACGAGCTCGGCTCATATTCTCCGTGAAGAGGCATAGCGACAAGTCAACACCAGCGCCCCCCTTCGGCGCCTTTCAGGGGTCCCGGAAGCGGGGTGGCCCGGCTCAGGCCGCACCAGGGGGCGGCATCATAAACCCGGCGGCGCTGCTCACGACGTATCCGGCGTACGTGCGAAGAAGGACCCTGACGCGCCCGGCGATGACCTTGCTCGGGATGAGGTAAATCTTGAGGTCGCCGTCCACGATGAAGAACCAGTCGATGGCCTCCGGATCGTACGGGATCTGCCGTTCGGTGTTGCCAGCTGAATAGGGTCTGCGGCCGACCACTGCTATCCAGCCATTGCTGGTCATGCACGTCGTGGTCTTGACCTGCACACGCTTGATTCCCCCGGGCATTGATACGAGCAAGTCGTAAACCGCCGGCTCGACCGGGATGGCGACGTTGAAGCCGCACAGCGAGAACCAGGACGCGGCGATGGCAGTCGCCGCGTGGCGCAGATATCTCAGGTCGGGTTTGACCTCGGCCTGTTCCGGGGTGGTGCCAGAGTCCGCCAGATGGCGAATGTCGAGTCCCAGCCGAATCGCATGCGCCTTCACCCGGGTCCGTCCGTCTGTGCTTTGCGGCGCCAGGCCGAGTGCCGGGAGAACTTCGTCCCAGGAGTGTGCCCCGATCACCGCACGCCTGAGCTGAGCGTCGGACCAGGGCCGCTTGCGGCGGAAATGGGACGTGTCAAGCCCGAGGAATTCAGCCCGACGCCGCACGATCCTGATGGCCCCGGCGGAGTAGGGATTCAGCTCCAGCGCGCGCATCGCGTCACGCCAGCTGGCGCACGCCCTGACCGCAGACGCTAGATCCGCGTCAGACCATGTCCGCACGGTTGACTGTGCTGCTTGAGCCATGCCAGCACCATAACGTTGGGTACTGACATTGTAACCTTTGTTCGAAATTCAGTCGGGACGAGGAGATTTGAACTCCTGTTCTCCTGACCCCCAGTCAGGCGCCTTAACCAAGCTGGGCCACGTCCCGTAACCCACGGCTACTCGCCGCGATACAAGCTCGTCGTTGGCAAGCTCGTCCCGTTAGCTTAGCGCAATCGATGAGCCCGGCGCACAGGCTCATCGCCGCGCCGCCGCGGATGCGTGAATCCTCATCCGCGGGAAAGCTACGATGTGCCGGGCATCTGCAGGGGGAGTTGCTCGTTGTATCAAGGACGGGTCGCGACGGCCCGCGCCGGCCGGAAGGTGGCTAGTTGAGAGCAGTCGGGGCACGCCGCTCAGCCCCTGGCGATGACGGCTTCACCGGCGAGCGACCGGGTGTCCGGTCCCGCCGGGGCTCTCGGCTGACGATCTGGATCGTCAAGGCCGTCGTAGCTGTGGTGGTGCTGATCGCGCTGGCGTCCGCGCTGGTCTTCGTGCTGACCCCCTCGGCGGGCCAGGCCACCGCGCTGGTGCAGCAGCAGGCGGCGGAGCGGCACATTGCTTACCCCGGTCCGCAGATCCCGGAATACTTCGCCCAGGCGCTGGTCGCCACCGAAGATCACCGGTTTTACAGCGATCCGGGCGTGGATCCGCTGGCGCTGGCCCGGGTGGCCTTCTCGTACATCACTGGTAAGCAGGACCAGGGCGGCAGCACCATCGATCAGCAGCTGGCCAAGAACCTGTACACCTCGGGAACCAGCGACGGCCCCGCCCAGAAGGTCGAGCAGGTGGCGCTGGCCATCAAGCTCAACCGGGCCTACAGCCGGGCGCAGATACTCCAGATGTACGCCGAGATTGCCTACTACGGTCACGGCTATTACGGCCTGGCCGCGGCGAGCTGCGGGTATTTCGGCCGGGAGCCGGATCAGCTGACACTCGTGCAGGCGGCCATGCTGGCTGGCGCGGTGAATGCCCCCACCTACGATGATCCGCTGAACTATCCGGCCCAGGCCCGCACCAGGCTCGTGCACGTCATCGGGCGGATGGCCGCGGTCGGTTACCTGACCAAGGCGCAGGAAGACGCGGTCCTGGCGGCCCCCCTCGACCTGTCCTCTGTCCGCGGCTGCCAGTAAGCGTCCTGCTGCCGTAGCGCCGGGGATAACCGGCCGGGAGTTACCCGCCGCCCAAGCCGAGCCGGGCGGCGGACCACCTGGCGGGCCAGGCCCAGGACGGCGGCACCGTCCAGCGGTGGGAATGGATCGGCGAGGAGGCAGCTACCACCTTCAGCTACTGACCATCTGCTCCGCCCATGCTCAGGCCCCCGGCAGGCCTCAGTGCCCCAGCGTCTCTGGCTCCAGCCGCTCGGACGGCAGCGGCTCGCCGGGAGCGGCCAGGAAGACCCACCGGCGGTAGGTGTACAGCCGGAACAGCGTGGCCACGCCCACGCCGATGATGTTGGCCATGTTGTAGGAAAACGTGTCCGTCAAGCCGAGCCCGTATCTGGCCGCCGCGACGAACCCGAGCTGGATGACCAGCCCGATCCCGTTGAACACGAAGAACAGGACCGACTCACGGCGCAGCTGGCCGCCCCTGCGGTGCCGGAACGCCCAGAGCTTGTTGCCGATGAAGGAGAAGATGGTGGCGACCACGGTGGCGATCGTCACCGAGGTGAGCGGGCCAGGCCGGCCCCGAAGTGCAGCGCGTTGGCGCCGCCGATGGTGATGAAGAACGCGAGGACGCCCACCACGCCGAACTTGGCTACCTCGTGTATCAGAACCCGGAACCGGGTGTAAAGATCGCGAATGAACCCCATTCGCCTCGCCCCTCGTTAAACCGTCCCGTATTGCACCCGACTTTACCGTGTCCCCAGGTGGCGGCGCGTGAGGCGCGTAAACCGTTCGGAGAATGTCATACCCCGCAGGTAGCCTGCATCGGGTGTCCGGAAGTGAAGTGCTGGTGCGCGCGCGCGGCCTGACCAAGCAATTCGGCGGCTTCACGGCGGTGGACGGCATCGATTTCGATCTGTACCGCGGCGAGGCCTTCGGCTTCCTCGGGCCGAATGGTGCGGGTAAGTCATCGACGATGCGGATGATCGGCTGTGTCTCCCCGCCGACCAGCGGGGAGCTGACCATCCTGGGTCGCGATCCGGTCCGTGACGGCTCCGCGATCCGGGCCCGGCTCGGCGTGGTTCCCCAGGAGGACACGCTCGACGTCGAACTGACAGTCCGGGAGAACCTGCTGGTCTACGGCCGGTACTTCGGCCTGTCCCGCCGGGTGATCCGCGATCGTACCGCGGCGCTGCTGGAGTTCGTGCAGCTCTCGGATCGGGCCCGCGACAAGGTCGACCCGCTGTCCGGCGGGCTGAAGCGCCGGCTGACCATCGCCCGCTCGCTCATCAACGAACCCGAGATCATGATCCTCGACGAGCCCACCACGGGACTGGACCCGCAGGCCAGGCACGTCGTGTGGGATCGCTTGTTCCGGCTCAAGCAGCGTGGCGTCACGCTGATCCTGACCACGCACTACATGGACGAGGCCGAGCAGCTCTGCGACCGGCTCGTGGTCATGGATCACGGCCGGTTCGCCGCGGCGGGCTCGCCGCGTGACCTGATCGCCCGCTACTGCTCGCCCGAGGTCCTCGAGCTGCGCTTCGACCCGGACCTGCACGAGTCCGCCGCGGACAAACTCAAGGACTTTTCAGCCGAACGGGCTGAGGTGCTTGCCGACCGCATACTGCTCTACGTCAGCGATGGGGACGCCGCCCTGGGCGCGGTGCGCGCCGGGGGCCTGGAGCCGCTGACCTCCCTGGTCCGCCGCGGCACGCTCGAAGACGTGTTCCTCCGCCTGACCGGCCGCCGGCTGGAAGATTTATATGGGTCTACTAGCAGCTCCTGGAGGGTTCCGGGCGTTCCAGTGCTGGCTGACCGTGTACCGGCGGACGTGGCGGTCCAGCATCTGGTCGAGCCTGCTCGGCCCGCTGTTCTACCTGGGAGCGATGGGCTTCGGGCTCGGCACCCTGGTGGACAAGCACGGGACGGCCAGCCTGGGCGGGGTGAGCTACCTGGACTTCGTGGCCCCGGCCATCCTGGCCTCGGGCGTGATGAACACGGCGATGGGGGAGGCCAGCTATCCCGTGTTCGGTTCGGTCAAGTGGAACAAGATCTACATCGGGGCGCAGGCCTCGCCGCTGCGCCCCGCCGACATCTTCCGCGGTCACCTGATGTTCATGACCATGCGGATCGCCATGAACGCGGGCATCGTCACGCTGTTTATCTGCGCGTTCGGCGCGGCCAGGTCGCCCTTGGTGGTGCTGGCCTGGCCGGCCGCCATCTTGACCGGGCTGGCCTTCGCCGCGCCGATCGCGGCCTGGGCCGTCACGGTCAAGTCGGAGAACTCGTTCTCCTACGTGTTCCGGTTCGTGATGATGCCGCTGATGCTGTTCTCCGGGACGTTCTTCCCGGTGTCCCAGTTGCCGGTCTGGATTCGCCCGCTGGCCTACGCCACGCCGCTGTGGCACGGCGTCGCGCTGTGCCGCGGGCTCAGCCTCGGCCAGATTGGCCTGCCCGAGGCGCTCGGGGACGTTGCCTACCTGGCCGTGCTGGCCGGTGCCGGGATCTGGGCCGGAGCGCGCACCTATACCAGGCGGCTCTATGTCTGAGAGCGGTGTGATGCGCTCGGGTGGCGCGATATCCACGGGTGGCCCGGGCCTGCGGATGCTGCCTCCCGCCGGGCGGCTGCGACGGCTGGGCCGGGCGGGCGACGGCGGCAGCCTGCGCCTGATCGAACGGCACGCGCGGGTGTACCAGCACGCTTGGCTGCTGTTCGTCTCCGGCGTTTTCGAGCCGCTGTTCTACCTGCTGTCGGTGGGTCTGGGCCTGGGCGTTCTGGTCGGCAAGGTGCCAGGTCCCGGCGGCCAGCTCATCCCTTACCGGGAGTTCGTCGCGCCTGGCTTGCTCGCCGTGTCCTCGATGAACGGCGCCATGTACGACTCAACCTTCAACGTCTTCTTCCGGCTGAAGTACGCCAAGCTGTACGACGCCATCCTGGCCACGCCGATGCGGCCGATCCAGGTCGCGCTGGGGGAGATCGGCTGGGCGCTGATCCGCGGCGCCATCTACGCGCTGGCCTTCATGTGCGTGATGCTGGCCCTCGGCCTGGTGCATTCGGCGTGGGCGGTACTGGACGTCCCGGTGGCGGTCCTGATCGGGTTCGCCTTCGCCGCCATCGGCATGACCGGCACCACCTACATGAAGAGCTGGCAGGACTTCGACTACGTGATCCTGGCCAGCATGCCGCTGTTCCTGTTTTCGACCACCTTCTACCCGCTCGATGTCTACCCGCGGGTGGTCCAGGTGATCGTCGAGTGCACGCCGCTGTATCAGGGCGTCGTGCTGCTGCGCGATCTGACCGCCGGGGTGCTCGGCCCGGATCTGCTCTGGCGGGCGGCATACCTGGCGCTGCTCGGCGTGGCCGGGCTGTACGCCTCGGGCCGCAGGATCGGGAAACTTCTCCTCGTCTGACCCCTTTGTCCGGGCGGTCGTGACGATAGGCTGCGCGGGATGCTGGACGGGCTGGGGACGAGGGCCGGCGCCGATCCGACCCGGGCGGTAACCCCGATCCGGGCGGGGAGCGGGGCGCTGAGCGGCCCACCGTCAGGTGCGGTATCTCCTGGTGACGCTCCCGTCTCGCACCGTCCGCGGCTGGCTGGTGCCTGGCGGGACCCGCTCATCTGGGCGATCTCGCTGGCCGTGATGGCGGGCTATCTCGTCATCTCGTTGTCCCGGCTGGCCCGGCTCGATCCGGCCTCGTGGGACCTGGCCATCTACACCGAGTACATGAAGCAGGTGGCCGGTCTGCACGCTCCGGTCGCCGACATCCGGGGCCCGGGCTTCAACCTGCTCGGGGACCATTTCCAGCCGATCGTCATGGCGATCGCGCCGCTGTTCTGGGTGTTCGGTTCGGCTGCGGCGCTGCTCGTGGCGCAGGCACTGCTGGTCGCGCTGTCGGTCTTCGCGGTCGCCCAGGTCGCGCGGGACAAGCTCGGCGCCGGTCCCAGCCGGGCGGTGGCGCTGGCGTACGGGTTTTCCTGGGGCCTGCAGCAGCTGGTCAGCTTCGACTTCCACGAGCTCGCGTTCGCCGTGCCGCTGCTGGCGTTCTCGCTGTCCGCCCTGGTCCGCGGCCACCTGCGGGCCGCGGTGTGGTGGGCCGTCCCGCTCGTGTTCGTCAAGGAAGACCAGGGCTTCACCGTGGCCGCCATCGGCTTGTACCTGGTCCTTTCCGGCCTGCGAGCCGATCAGGGGGGCCGCCGGGTCTGGGCCGGGCAGTTCCTGGTCATCTGGGGCTTCGCCTGGTCCTTGCTGTCCATCGGCGTGATCATCCCGCACCTGAACCCTGACCACGTCTACGCCTACTGGAGCAACGGGGGGATCTTCGCCGCCGGCGGGCACCTGTCGGTGACTGGCCTGGCCGCTCAGCTCGCCCACGCCTGGCCCGACAAGCTCCAGACGGTCGTGGCGCTGCTGGTCCCGACCGCGTTCATCGCGACTGGCTCGCCGCTCGCGCTGATCGCGGTGCCGAGCCTGCTGCTCCGCTTCATCGGCACTCAGCCCAGCTACTGGGGCACCGGCTGGCACTACAACGCACCCCTGATGCCGGTCCTGTTCATCGCCGCGGTGGACACCCTGGCCCGGATCGGCGCCGCCATGGACGCCTACCCGGGCGGCGGTGTGACCTGGGCCAGCGGACGCGCCGGCCTGCGCCGCGCCGTGGCGGCCGGGGCCCGCCGCTACGGCGCGGCCATGATGGTGGCCATCGTCGTCGTGCTCGCCTTCCAGTTCCCGCTCAGCGACCTGTGGCACGCGGACACGTACCGCACCAGTGCTCACGTCGCGTCCGCGGAGGCGGCCATGGCCCGGGTGCCCGACGGTGCGACCGTGCAGGCCACGCTGGACCTGCTCGCGCCGCTGGCCGCCCGGACCGACACCTTCTGGATCGGCAATCGCGGCAACCCGCGTACCCGGTACATCGTGTTCGACGGCCAGAACAGCGACTACGTCCCTGCCATCACCAACGTGCCTGCCTTCATCGCCGAGCTCTACCCGGGCCATGTCTACATCGAGATCTTCGCCTCCGGCGGGGTCTACGTCTTCCGCCGCGGCTAGCCCAGTCCGATAGCCCAGTCCGATAGCCCAGCCAGCTAGCCCAGCCAGCTAGCCCAGCCAGCTAGCCCAGCCAGCTAGCAGGGAGGCGTGTCGGACATGCGTACTGGTGGGTAGATAGGCTGAAGCAAATCCGGCGTGGAAACGCCCCGGTAGGAGGTTGTGCTCCATGGATTTCGGCTACGATGCCAGGACGCTCGATCTGCGTAAGCAATTGCTTACGTTCATGGAGGAGCGGGTCTACCCGGCCGAGGCCACCTATCACGAGCAGGTCGAGGCGGCTGCCCAGGCCGGCCAGATCTGGGAACGGGCCCCGGTTACCGAGGATCTCAAGGCCGAGGCCCGCGGCCGCGGGCTGTGGAACCTGTTCCTGACCGGCAAGTCCGCTGCTGCCGTCGCCCAGCTGGGCGTGCCGGACATGCCCGATCCGCCGCTCACCAACGTGCAGTACGCGGCCCTGGCCGAGATCACCGGCTGGAGCCCAAGCCTGGCCCCGGAAGCGCTGAACTGCGCTGCCCCGGACACCGGCAACATGGAGGTGCTGGCCGAGTTCGGCTCGCCTGAGCAGCAGGATCGCTGGCTTCGCCCGCTGCTGGACGGCACCATCCGCTCGGCGTTCTGCATGACCGAGCCCGCGGTGGCCTCCAGCGACGCGACCAACATCGCCACCACGATCACCGCGGACGGCGACGACTACGTGATCACCGGACGGAAGTGGTGGTCCAGCGGCGCGATGAGCTCGTCCTGCAAGATCCTGATCGTGATGGGCGTGACCGGCGGAGCGGCCGTGGGGCACGGCCGGCACTCCATGATCCTGGTGCCGCGGGACACACCCGGGATCACCGTCAAGCGGGGCATGACCGTCTTCGGCTACACCGACGGTACTCATGGCGGGCACGCCGAGGTCATCTTCGACCATGTCCGGGTGCCGAAGGAGAACATCATCTCCGGCGAGGGCCAAGGCTTCTCGATCGCCCAGGCCCGGCTCGGCCCGGGCCGCATCCATCACTGCATGCGGCTGATCGGCGCCGCCGAACGGGCGCTGGAGCTCATGTGCACCCGCGCGGCCAGCCGCACCGCCTTCGGCAAGACACTGGCCGAGCAGGGCGTGGTGCAGGACTGGATCGCCGAGTCCCGGGTGCGGATCGAGCAGGCCCGCCTGCTGGTGCTCAAGACAGCCTGGCTGATGGACACGGTGGGCAACAAGGGCGCGCACACCGAGATACAGGCCATCAAGATCATCACACCGGCCATGGCCGAATGGGTGCTCGACAAGGCCATCCAGACCCACGGCGGCGGCGGGGTCAGCCAGGACTTCCCGCTGGCGCACCTGTGGGCCAGCGCGCGCTCGCTGCGCTTTGCCGACGGCCCAGACGAGGTACACAAGCGCTCGCTGGCGCGCCGCGAGCTGCGCAAAGCTACCAGTTAGCGCAAGCCACGCGGAGCCACCGTGGAGCCAGCCCGGCAGCCGCAAGACAAATCCTGATGCGAGGCACGCCACCCCGCCCGTTCGGAACATAAGGGAGAGAACGTAGTGACAGACAGAGTCGCCATCGTGACCGGCTCGGCCCGCGGCATCGGTGCCGCGACAGCCCGCCGCCTGGCCGCGGACGGGATGGCCGTGGCCGTCCTGGACCTGGACGAGGCCGCGTGCGCCGGCACGGTCAAGGAGATCGCCGACGCCGGCGGCCGGGCCCTGGCGTACGGCGCCGACGTGAGCCAGGCCGACCAGGTCGCCCAGGCGGTCGAGCGGATAGCGACGGATCTGGGCGGCCCGGCGGTGCTGATCAACAACGCCGGCGTGCTCCGGGACAACCTGCTGTTCAAGATGACCGACGGCGACTGGGACACGGTCCTGGACGTGCACCTGAAGGGCGCGTTCCTGATGACCCGGGCGGTCCAGAAGTACATGGTTGACGGGCGCTGGGGCCGGGTCGTCAACCTGTCGTCCTCCTCCGCGCTCGGCAACCGCGGCCAGGCCAACTACTCCGCGGCCAAGGCCGGGATGCAGGGCTTCACCAAGACCCTGGCCATCGAGCTCGGCCAGTTCGGGGTCACCGCGAACGCGGTCGCGCCCGGCTTCATCGCCACCGACATGACCGCGGCCACCGCGGAGCGGGTCGGCGTGGCCTTCGACGACTTCCAAAAGGGCGCCGCGGCGCGGATCCCGGTCCGGCGCGTCGGCCAGCCCGACGACGTGGCCCACACCATCTCCTTCCTGGTCAGCGAGGGCGCGGGCTTCGTCTCCGGTCAGGTCATCTACGTGGCGGGTGGTCCCCTGTGCTAGAAGGAACCGCGCTCACCGCGGACCAGGCGACACCGGAGGCTTTGCGGGAGCGGGTACGCGCGTTCCTGGCCGAGAACGACCCGGCCCAGATGGCGAAGCAGGATTTCCTCAACGCCCGGTTCGACGCGGGCCTGGCCTGGGTGCATTACCCGGCGGGGCTCGGCGGTCTGGGCCTGTCGCGGACGCTGCAGGGCGTCGTGGACGCCGAGTTCGACGCCGCCGGCGCGCCGCTGAACGACCCGGACAAGAACGGCATCGGCCTGGGCATGGCCGCCCCCACCATCTTGGCCTACGGCTCCGATGAGCAGCAGAAACGCTGGCTGCGAAAGCTCTGGACGGCCGAGGAAGTCTGGTGCCAGCTGTTCAGCGAGCCCGGCGCCGGCAGTGACCTGGCCGCGCTGGCTACCCGGGCCGTGCGCGATGGCGACGGCTGGGTCGTCAACGGGCAGAAGGTATGGACCTCCCAAGCGCATCAGGCCAAGCGTGCGCTGCTGGTGACCAGGACCGACCCCGACGTGCCCAAGCACCAGGGCCTGACGTACTTCTCGGTGGACATGACCGCGCCCGGGGTCGACGTGCGGCCGCTGCGCCAGCTCACTGGCGAGGCCGAATTCAACGAGGTTTTCCTGACCGATGTATGGATTCCCGATGAGGACCGGATCGGGCAGGTCGGTGAGGGCTGGAAGGTGGCCAACGCCACGCTGATGAGTGAGCGGGTCAGCATTGGCGCGTCCCGGGCCATGCCCCGGGAGAGCGGCATGATCGGCACGACCGTGCAGACCTGGCGGTCCCGGCCCGAGCTGCGCACCCCCGGCCTGCACGACCGGCTGCTGCGGCTGTGGACCGAAGCCGAAGTGGCCCGGCTGGCCTCCGAGCGGCTGCGTCAGCAGCTCGCCGCGGGTCAGCCCGGACCCGAGGGTTCGGCGTCCAAGCTGGTCTTCGCGCGGCTGAACCAGGAGATCTCGGGCTTCGAGGTCGAGCTCAGCGGCAGCGACGGCCTGCGCTACGACGACTGGACCATGCGGCGGCCGGAGCGCGCGAACTTCTTCGGCCGCGGCCCGGGCTTCCGCTACCTGCGAGCCCGCGGCAACTCGATCGAGGGCGGTACCTCGGAAATCCTGCGCAACATCGTCGCCGAGCGGGTGCTTGGCCTGCCCGCCGAACCCCGCGTGGACAAGGACGTGCCATGGAAGGATCTGCCCCGGTGACCGGCGCCTCGACGGAGGCCATCGGTGACCTCCTGTACTCAGATACCGAACGGGCTCTGTCCGAGTCCCTCGTGTCCCTGCTCGCCGACCGCGGTGGACTGGACAAGGCCCTGGCGCGTGCCGAATCCGGTCAGTCCTACGACGACGCGCTGTGGAGCGCCGTCGCGGGCGACCTCGGTCTTGCTGGCCTGCTGATACCCGAGCGTGACGGCGGGGCGGGCGCCTCCTTTAAGGAGGCCGCGGCGGCAGCCGAGGCGCTGGGCAGCTCCGTTGCCCCCATCCCGTTCCTGGGCAGCGCGGTCGTCGCCACCGCGGCCCTGCTCAGCGTGGGTTCGAAGGCCACCACCGACCTGCTGGGCCGGATGGCCGACGGCGGGGTGACCACTGCCCTTGCGGTCCCGTTCGCTACCGCTCCCGGCCGGGACTTCCCGGCTGATGTGCGGATCTCCGGACCGAAACCCGGTGACGCCGGGGCCGGGGTGACCCGGCTGCGCGGCACGGTCAGCGGAGTCGCCGACGCGCTGCCCGCGGCCGTGCTGGTGGTCCCGGCCGACGGTGTGCCGAACGGTCTCTACCTGGTCGACATGGCGGCCGGTGGCGTGACCAAGACGCCGGTGATCTCGCTGGACATGACCAGGCAGCTGTGCGACCTCATCTTCGACGACGCGCCCGGCGTGCTGATCGCCTCCGGCGCGGGCGCGACGGCGGCGCTGGAGGCGGCGCTGGGCGCCGGGCCGGCATCCTCGCGGCCGAGCAGGTCGGGATAGCCCAGCGCTGCCTGGACATGACCGTGGCTTACGTGAAAGAACGCAAGCAGTTCGCCCGGCCGGTCGGGTCGTTCCAGGGCCTCAAGCACCGGCTGGCCGACCTGTGGGTGTCGATCACCCAGGCCCGCGCGGCGTCCCGCTACGCCGCATCCTGCCTGGCTACTGGCGACCCTGACGTCAAGGTGGCGGTGGCGCTGGCCAAGGCCTACTGCTCCGAGGTCGCGGTGAACGCCGCGCAGGAGTGCGTGCAGATGCACGGCGGCATCGGCTTCACCTGGGAGCACACCGCGCACCTGTACCTGAAGCGGGCCAAGGCGGATTCCATCGGATTCGGCACCGCGGACGCGCATCGCGCGGTGCTGGCGTCCCTGGCCGACCTGCCAGCCAGCTGATGGCCGGCCAGGATCTGCCCGGCCAGGATCTGCCCGGCCAGGATCTGCCCGGCCAGGATCTGCGCCGCCGGGCCGGTGGGCTGTCGCTGGAGCAGAAGGTCCAGCTGGTCACGGGCGCCGACTTCTGGGCGCTGTATGCCGAGCCGGACGCCGGGCTGCGCCGGGTCGTCACCTCCGACGGCCCGGCCGGGGTCCGCGGCGAGAACTGGGACGAGCGCGACACCTCCGCGAACGTGCCCTCGCCCACGGCTCTGGCCGCGACCTGGGACTGTGACCGGGTCGCGGCGATCGGTGCCCTGCTCGCGGCCGAGGCCCGGCGCAAGGGTGTGGACGTGCTGCTGGCGCCCACCGTGAACCTGCACCGCAGCCCGTACGGCGGCCGGCACTTCGAGTGCTTCTCCGAGGACCCGCTGCTGACCGCGCGGATCGGGGTGGCCTACGTGCGCGGATTGCAGGAGTCTGGGGTTGCCGCCACGGTCAAGCACTTCATCGGCAACGACTCCGAGACAGACCGCTTCACCGTCGATGTCCGGATCGACGAGCGGACGCTGCGGGAGCTATACCTGGCGCCATTCGACGCCATCGTGCGTGAGGCCGGCGCCTGGGCCGTGATGGCCTCCTACAACGGCGTCAACGGCGCAAGCATGACCGAGAGCCCGCTGCTGCGGGGCATCCTGCACGGCGAATGGGGCTATGACGGCCTGGTGATGTCGGACTGGACCGCCACCCGCTCGGTGGAGGCCGCGGCCCGGGCTGCCCTCGACCTGGCCATGCCCGGGCCGGCTACCCGGTTCGGCCCGTGGGGTGACGCGCTGCTCGAGGCGGTCCGCGACGGCCGGGTGGACGAGGCGCTCATTGACGACAAGGTCGTGCGCATCCTGCGCCTGGCCGACCGCGTCGGCGCCCTGGACGGAGCGTCCCCGGCCGTCCCGTCCACGCCCGACATCCCGCGCGAGCTGCGCACGACAGCGGCCGCCTCGTTCGTGCTGGCCCGCAACGGCGGCCTGCTTCCCCTGAATAATCCGGAAGCGAATAATCCGGCACTGAAAAATCCGGACCGCCCTGCCGTGGGCCGGGTCGCCCTGATCGGGCCGAACGCCGAGATCGCCCGCACGCTGGGCGGCGGCAGTGCCACCGTCTTCCCGCCCTACACCATCTCCCCGCTGGACGGCCTGTGCGAAGCCGGCCTGGACGTGGCGTTCGCACCGGGCGTGGTGGGCCACCTGCGGACCGCGGCTGCCCGGGCGCCGTGGCTGCTGCGCCCGGACGGCGCCGCGGGATCCGGGCCCGGCGTCGAAGTCCGGTTCCTGACCGCCTCCGGCCAGGTGACCGCGACCGAGCAGCGCGATTCCGCCGCGCTGCGCTGGATGAGCGGATTCGGCCCGGCCGAGGCGGCCGGCCCGGTCGCCCAGCTGGAGGTCCGCTGCACGATCCAGGCCACCGAGACGGGCACGTACCAGCTGGGCGTCTCCGGCGTCGGCCGGTACCGCATGGTCCTGGACGGAACCGAGGCCTTCGACGAGACCCTTGCCCTGCGCGAAGGCGCGGACGTCGTGGAGGCCCTGATGGCGCCGCCGCAGCGGCTGGTGCCGCTCGAGCTGGCCGCGGGCCAGGCGGTAACGGTTCTCCTGCAGCACGACGTGGGGTCCTCGCCGTGGGCCACGCTCGGCACGTTCGTGCAGATCGATCTCGAGGTCCCGCACGGCACCGACGATGAGGAGATCGCGGCGGCGACGTCGCTCGCGGCCGCCAGCGACGTCGCTGTGGTCGTGGTCGGCACCACCGCCGAGGTGGAGAGTGAAGGTTTCGACCGCGACTCGCTGGCCCTTCCCGGGCGCCAGGATGAGCTGGTCCGCCGGGTCGCCCAGGCCAACCCGCGGACCGTGGTGGTGGTGAACGCCGGTGCCCCGGTCCTGCTGCCGTGGGCCGATGAGGTGGCCGCGGTGCTGCTCACCTGGTTCGGCGGCCAGGAGTACGGGAACGCTCTGGCCGACGTGCTGCTCGGCGAGGCGGAGCCGGGCGGCCGGTTGCCCACCACCTGGCCGGCCAGTGAGGCAGGTCTGCCGTCGGTCCAGCCGGAGAACGGCGTGCTCGCCTACACCGAGGGGCTGTTCATCGGCTACCGCGGCTACGACCGGGACGGGCGCCAGCCGCTGTTCCCGTTCGGCCACGGTGGCGGCTACACCACCTGGTCGTATGACTCGGTGACTGTGGATTGCGTCCCAGATGGCCAGGCGCGGCCGGGCCCCGGCCGGTTGGGGCAGGGCGCCGGGGTGGCGGTCTGCGTGGAAGTACGCAACACCGGTACCCGGGCGGGCAAAGAGGTCGTCCAGGTCTACGCCTCGCGGCCGGATTCGGTGGTGGGGCGCCCGGCTAAATGGCTGGCTGGATTCGCCGCCGTGCGGGCCGAGCCGGGGGAGACGGTGAACGTCGGGATCTTGCTGCCCGAGCGGGTCTTCCAGCACTGGTCGGACGAGGGCTGGGCGCTGGAGGCCGGGACGTTCGGGCTGGCTGCGGGTTCCTCCTCGGCATCGCTGCCGCTCAGCGCCAGCGTCACCCTGAAGTAGCGTGCCGGTGCTAGCCGGTACCTGCTGCCAGCCACCCCGCCGCCCCCGATGCGCTGATCTGGCTATGATCGTCCGGTGACATCGACTGATATCCCGGCCCTGCTACGCCGCGGGGCCCTGGGCGTGGCCGCCGGGCGGGTGGCCCTCGGCCTGCTTGCCCTGGCCCGGCCCGCCGTGCCGTCCCGCCCGTGGGTAGGCGCCGGCCCAGATGACCTGACCGCACAGGTCTTCGGCCGGGCGCTGGGCGGGCGCGACCTAGCACTGGGTCTGGGAGCGCTGGCCGCGCTTGCCCGTGCGGACGCTGAACCTGCCGCTGCGAGCGCCTGGGTGGCCGCCGGCGCCCTGTCCGACTCGCTGGACGTGGCGGCCAGCGTGGCCTCCTGGAGCGAGCTGCCCCGGATCGGCCGGCTGCTGGTGATCGCCTCCGCAGCCGGTGCGGCCCTGGCCGGCGCGGCGGGCGCTGTGGCGGTTCTCCTGCCCCGGCGGGACAAGGCACCTGAGGCCACCAGCAGCGGTGCCTGACACGCGCTCAAGGCCGCCGTGACCGGTGGGCTTAGAGCCGGTCATAGATTGCGTTCCCGATGATCAGACGGCGCCTGCGGCCTGGCCGGCTGGCCGGGCATCCAGGAAGCCACGCAGGGCGGTGAGCGCAAGCCGTGTGCCGTGCGGGTGAGTAACCGCACCCCGAGGTCCGTCTCCAGCGCGGCCACCCGCTTGGACACCGCCTGCTGGGTCAGGGACAGGTCCGCGGCCGCCTCGGAGAACTGGCCCGCTTCTGTCACCGCTACGAAGGTGCGAACGGCATCGAGGTCCACGCCGAACGACCCGAGCGGCACACAGCCACAACTAACCGTTGTGGCTCGCCGGCCGGGGTGTTGTTTGCCGGTGTCGCCGGCGTCCTCATCCTGGGAACGCCGCTGCTGCTACCCGGCGTGACCGCCAGCCCCTACAGCGCCATCGCCCGGGACGCTGACGCCCAAGCCAGTGAGCGCCCCTCGCTATCGTGAAGGTAAGGGGCAACTGCACGGCTAGCGCTGCCACCGTGGCGGGCACAGCCCTCGAAGCCCGCCTATCTGGTGATTTGTCACAGCCGCGGACGCCTTCCGTGTTACAGAGATGTGACATGAGCCCGACAGCCCGGCCGGCCGGGACTTTTACCGGCGGCGCCGGCCTTCACGTGGCTGACCAGGGGCGCATGCGCGACATACCGAAGTAACGTCCCTTGCACTCGTTACCGCCCGCGTAACAACCGAGAAATACTGCCGAAACTCGCGCATGGGACACATTCCATTGCAGGTAACGGAGCGGCCGGGTGGACCCAGCGCGGAGTTGGACCCAGAAGGCCCGATTGCCCCACGGAGGCAATAGTGAATCCATACCCCAGCTGGCTCAATGCCGGGGATAACTCATGGCAGATGACTGCTGCCACGTTTGTCGGGCTGATGTCTATCCCGGCCCTGGCCGTCTTGTACGGCGGCCTCGTCCAGAGGAAATGGATCATGAACACCGTGATGATGGTGTTCACGACCTTCGCCCTTGTGCTGGTCACCTGGGTCTTGTGGGCCTTTAAGCTGAGCTTCGGAACACCCCTGATCAGCACCTTCCTGGGCGACCCGAGGACGGTCCTCGGTCACAACGCCCTGGAGGGACAGGCGACCATCCCGCTGGTGAACAGCCTGGTCCCGCCCTGGCACCTGCCAGGGGGGTCGGTTATCTACTTCCAGTTCGTGTTCGCGGCCATCACCCCGATCCTGTTTATCGGCAGCGTGCTCGGCCGGATCAGCTTCAAGGCCTGGATGATCTTCGTGCCGCTGTGGATCACGTTCGCCTACTCGGTGAACGCGTTCCTGCTCTGGGGCGGCGGTTACTGGGCTGGTAAGGGCGCGCTGGACTTCTCCGGCGGTTACGTCATCCACCTGGCCGCGGGCACGTCTGGCTTTGTCGCCGCCGCAGTGATCGGGCCCAGGCTCAAGCGGGACCGCGAGCGCGCCATCCCGAACAACCTGATGTTCGTGGCGGTCAGCGCCGGCATCTTGTGGCTCGGCTGGAACGGCTTCAACGGCGGTGACCCGTACTTCGCTGGCGCGGACGCCGCGGCCGCGGTCGTCAACACCAACCTCGCCACCGCGGTTGCCATGCTGACCTGGATCTTCATGGACATGGCGTTCAGTGGCGAGAAGAAGCCGACCTTCCTGGGCGCCCTGAACGGCCTGATCTGCGGTCTGGTCGGTATCACCCCGGCCGCTGGTTATGTGAACGGCTTCGGCGCCATCATCATCGGCCTCGTCTGCTCCGCCATCGTCTGGTGTGCCTGGATCTACCTGCCGAAGTACGTGTGGCCCTTCAATAAGGTCGACGATGCGCTCGGCGTGGTCTACACCCACGGCATCGCCGGATTGTTCGGCGGCTTGCTGGTGGGCTTGCTCGCCGATCCGAACATGATCGAGTACCTGGGCATCGGCAAGAACCCGTCGATCTCCGGTACCGGCCTGTTCTACGGTCACCCCAAGCAGCTGGCCATCCAGGCTGGTGCCGCGCTGACTATCATCGTCTGGGACGCGATCGTCACGTTCGTCCTGCTCATGGTCATCAAGTACGTGTTCCGGGTGAAGCTCCGCCTGACGGACGAGCAGCTGGAGATCGGCGACGTCGCGATCCACGGCGAAGAGGCATACCCGTCCGACGAGCTGGTGAGCGTCAGTTCTCACTCGATCGCCGACGAGGCCTCGCCAGTGCCGGCCGGGCTGGAGCCAGAGAAGGTCCGGCGCGACGAGTAATCAGCGCCGCTCCTAGGCCTGCGCTGCGTGCGGCCGCAGCGTGAACCGGACGCGCGTCCGGGGCACCCGCAAGGGGCCCCGGACGCGCGATCGGCTTTCCGGGCCCGATCCGCCCTGGAGGTCAGTGCCCGCGGAACGCCTCCTCCAGCCACCAGGAACCATGGCCGGAAGTGACCTTGGCGTCGATCAGCAGCGGGCGCTCGCGCGGCCCGTCCACCCAGGCGCTTACCGGGGCCAGGTCGGCCCGGCCGCGCACGGTGATGGCCTCGAAGCCAAACCCGCGGGCGATGGCCGCGATGTCCGCGGGCGGGAACTGCACCGTCTCGAGCGGGTGGCCATCCGGGCCGAAGTGATGCACCTCCGCACCGTAGGCCTCGTCGTCGTAGACCACGACGGCCAGTGGCAGCCCCAGCCGGGTGACGGTCTCCAGTTCGCTGACGCTCATCAGCGCGCCGCCGTCCCCCAGGGCGGCCACGGCCAGCCGGTCCGGCCGTGCGATCGCGGCCCCGATAGCGGTGGCCAGGCCGAGGCCGATCGACTGGAAGGCCTGGGTGAAGCAGAAACCGGCCTCGTCCGGGACTGACCAGAACATGCTCGGGTAACCCATGAAGTTGCCCGAGTCCACCGCCACCGTCCGCTCGCGCGGCAGCAGGTCGTCGAGTGCGATCGACAGCGTGCGCGGGTCGATCTGCGCGCCGTCGCTCTCGTCGGTGTAGGCCACGTCGCGCCAGCGACCCTGCTCCGCGATCCGTTTCCGTACCTCGTCTGCGCGATAGGACCGAACGGGCTGGGTTTTGCCCTCCAGCACACCGGCTACGGCCCGCGCGGTCTCGGCCACGTCCCCGACCACTCCCAGGTCGACTGGGCGGTGAACCCCGATCGCGCTCGGGTCATCGTCCACCTGGACCAGCGTGGCCTGGGGTGGGATCAGCGTGCCGTGCCGCGTGGTCCACATGTTCAGCGAGCAGCCCCAGCCCACGATCAGGTCCGCGTCGCCGATCAGTCCGGCCGCCAGTGGCGTGGCGAAACCCCCGCTTACGTCGAGGTTCCATGGATTGCCCCCGAACAGGCCCTTGGCCACGGCCGAGGTGGCCAGCAGTGCCCCGCAGGCGCTGGCCAGCCGCTCCAGTTCGGCGGCGTGCCCGCGGGCGCCGCGTCCGGCGATGAAGACCGGCCGCCGGGCCTCGCCGAGTACGCCGGCCAGCGCGGTGATCGCCTCGGCGGCAGGCGCGGGCGGGAACGTCCGCCGCAGCACCGGCATAGGTCGTGGCTGGGCGGATTCCGGCCGGCCCGGTACTGGCGGGCCGAGGTCCGGCTGGTACTGGGCGGCCTGGATGTCAAGCGGCAGGGCCAGCACCACGGTGCGGCGGCGCCGGGCCGTGGCGTAGGCCCGGTGCGCGTCGGCCAGCGCGGACGCGGGGGAATAGAGCCGTTCGGCTACCGCGCCGACCGAGGCGGCCAGGCCGGCCACGTCCACATGGAAATTGGACCGGATTTCCGGCGCCTCGGCGGCCAGCACGAGCAGCGGGGTCCGGCTCTTGGCCGCCTCGGCGATACCGGTCATCGCGTTGGTCAGCCCGGGGCCCTGATGCACCGAGACCACGCCCACGTCCCCGGTGGTGCGGGCCCAGGCGTCGGCCATCACCGCTGCCCCACCCTCGTGCCGGGCGGCGATGAACCTGGCCCCGCCGGCGATCAGGCCGTTCGTGACATGGAAATTGCCGCTGCCGACCACGCCGAATACGGTGCGTACCCCCAGGTCGGCCACGCCTCGCCCGACCGCGTCCGCCACTCTCATGATCAGGGCCGCTCCACCAGGGCCAGCGCGCGGCACGGCGAACCTGAGCCGCCGACAATGGGCAGCGGGCCCGCGATCACGATCGCGCCGGTGACCGGCAGCCGGGCCAGGTTCCGCAACTGGGTGAGCCCGTACTTGCCAGGCCCCGAGCAGGGCGGAATGACAGGGAAACGGCGGGTCGAAGGAGTGCGCGGCCCCGGCATCGGTGCCGACCGTCTCGGTGCCGAGCCCGGCGATGGGAGCCTCCTGCGCCAGCCACCGCGCACAGGAGACGCTGATACCTGGTGTGTGCGGGCCAGCCTCGTCCGCGTTGAGGAACCTGGCCTGGTCATCGGACCGGGCATCCCACCCGGTCCGGTACAGCAGCCAGCCGCCTTCGGGCAGCGGGCCGTGGTCCGCCTCCCACTGCTTGACGTGGTCGACCTCGAGCAGGAAGTCGGGGTCGGCGGCGGCCTCGGCGCTGAAGTCCAGCACGACCGCCGGCGCGATCATCCGGGTTACCGGGACCTGCGCGATGTCCTGCAGGTCCCGGCCCGTGACCCAGTGCACGGGAGCGTCGAAATGGGTGCCGGTGTGCTCGCCAGTCACGATGTCGTTCCAGTACCACGCCGGCCCTCGCTCGTCATAGCGGCTGATCTCCGTGAGCCCGAACCGCGCGGTATTGCCGAACGGTTCCGGCAAACCGATGATCGGGGTCTGCTCGGACAGCGGTGCCGTGAGATCGATCACCTCGACAGAGCCGTCGCGGACGGCGTCGGTCAGGGCCTGCAGCACGGACATAATGCTCCTTCGCTCCGGCGTTGTCGGTTATCCGAAGCTTTTCCCATCCGTGGGCTCGCCGGCTAGTCCCTGGCGAGCTGGACCGCGCGTCGAAGCCCGCAGGATCCTGTCGTAATCTGGCTGCCGAGGTGAAACATGACCAAGCCTGTTGTCACGGCAACGACCCTGGTCACAGAGGACGGCGTCCCGATCGACGCCATACATCTGCCGGGTAACAAAGACCTCGCGATCGTGGTCGCGCACGGCTTCACGCTGTCCTGGCAGCGCCCGAACGTCTGGCGCATTGCCAACCGCTTCAACCGCGTGGCCGGGGTGCTGAGCTTCGACTTCCGCGGGCACGGCCGTTCGGGTGGCCTGTCCACGATGGGGGATCTCGAGATCAGGGACCTGGACGTGGTCGTCCGCTGGGCGCGTGAGCTGGGCTACCACCGGGTCGCCGCGGTCGGCTTCTCCATGGGGGCCTCGAGCGTGCTGCGGTACGCGGGGCTGGTCGGCGGCCTGGACGCGGTCGTTTCGGTCAGCAGCCCGGGGCGCTGGTACTACCGGGGCACCGAAGCCATGCGCCTCGTGCACCTGGCGGTAGAGCGCCGGCTCGGCCGGTTCGTCACCCGGCAGTGGCTGAAGACCCGGGTCAGCCCGGAAGGCTGGAAGCTGATCCCGGTGCCTCCGGCCGAGGCGGCGGCGCAGATCGCTCCGGTCCCGCTGCTGGTGGTGCACGGCGAGACCGATCACTACTTCCCGCCCGAGCATGCCCGGCAGCTGTACCTGGCGGCCAAGGAGCCGAAGGAGCTGTGGCTGCTGCCGGACATGGGGCACGCCGAAGCAGCCACCAGCCAGGATCTGGTCGACCGCATCAGCGGCTGGATCGAAGCGGTCACCACCACCGGAACGGCCGCGCCGGGTACCCAGACCCCCAACGCCGCTGCGTGATTCGCCGGCCGCCGGCACTCATCCGGGTGGCAGGGCCACCCGAACGCCGGCTACGGCTACGGAGCTCGCGGCCGAACTCAGCCAGGCAACCCGGTCGGAGAACTCGGTCGTCATCGTGGCCGACACCGGAGACTAGCTGGCCGGATACGCCGAGCTGCCCGGCGGCTCAGTGCGGCTGGGCACCGCCTTGCTGCGCCAGGCCAGGGACTGGGCCGCGGCGCATGGCCTGCACCGCCTGGCGCTCACCGTGATGGCGCACAACACTCGCGCCATCCGCCTCTACGAGCGCATGGGCTTTGCCGTCGAGGGCCGCCGCGCGGTGGGGCGCCGGAGCGCTCCGTGACCCCATGAGACCCCCGTTTCAGAGCGTCCGGGCGCCCTGGGAGCGGCACTCATAACGCTGGGCCTCCCAGCCGCGCAAACCTGCTGTGACCTGTGGTGGATTAGGATCGTGCAAGCGGCGAAGACGGCCCATAACGGGCAGGAAAGGACCGGAGCGTGAGCGGCAACCTGGCCGAACTGGTTGGCATCGATGTACCCACCCGGCTGCTGATCGGCGGTGAGTGGACCGGTGGGCGTGATGGTGGCACGCTGCCGGTGATCGACCCGGCCACGGAGGACGAGCTGGCCCAGGTGGCGGACGGGACCGAACAGGACGCACTGGACGCCGTGAGCGCCGCGCACGATGCGCTGGCCGGCTGGGCCGCGACGCCACCGCGGCAGCGCGCCGAGTGCTTGCGCCGCACCTTCGAGCTGATGACCACTCACGCCGAGTCCCTGGCCAGGCTGATGGCCGCCGAGAACGGGAAGGCGCTGCGGGACGCGCGGGCCGAGGCGGCCTACTCGGCGGAGTTCTTCCGCTGGTACGCCGAGGAGGCCGTCCGGATGGAGGGCGTGCTCATGCGCGCGCCCGCCGGGACGAACAAGATCCTGGTCATGCGGCAGCCGGTCGGCGTGTCAGTGCTGGTTACTCCGTGGAACTTCCCGGCCGCGATGGCTACCCGCAAGATCGGCCCGGCGCTGGCGGCGGGCTGCACGGTGGTGCTCAAGCCCGCCTCGGAGACGCCGCTGACCGCGCTGGCCATTGCCGGCCTGCTGGCCGAGGCGGGCGTGCCGGACGGCGTGGTCAACGTGCTGACTTCGCGGAAGTCCGGCGCGGTGGTCTCGGCCATGCTGAACGACCCCCGGGTACGCAAGCTCTCCTTTACCGGTTCCACCGAGGTGGGCCGGATCCTGCTGCGTGAAGCCGCCGGGACCATAGTGAACTGCTCGATGGAGCTCGGCGGCAACGCGCCCTTCATCATCTTCGAAGATGCGGACCTCGACGCCGCGATCGAGGGTGCCCTGGTGGCCAAGATGCGCAACGGCGGCGAGGCGTGTACCGCGGCCAACCGCTTCTACGTGCATGAGGCGGTCGCCGAGGAGTTCAGCCGCACATTCTCCGCCCGGCTGGACGCCATGGTCGTGGGACCAGGCCTGGACGAAAGCACCGACGTCGGGCCGCTGGTGAACGAGTCCACCCGGACCAAGGTGGCCGAGCTCGTCGAGTCGGCGGCCACGGACGGCGGCAAGGTGGTGACCGGGGGGCGGGCGCCGGACCGGCGCGGCTACTTCTACCAGCCGACCGTGATCGACCAGGTGCCTTCGGGAGCTGGCATTTTGGGCACCGAGATCTTCGGGCCGGTGGCGCCCATAGTCCGGTTCACCGCCGAGGACGACGCCGTGCGCTGGGCCAACGACACCGAGTTCGGGCTGGTCTCCTACGTCTACACCCGTGACCTGGGCCGGGGCCTGCGGGTTAGCGAGGCCCTGGAAGCCGGCATGGTCGGCCTGAACCGCGGGATCGTGTCCGACCCGGCGGCGCCATTTGGTGGCGTCAAGCAGTCGGGCATCGGCCGCGAGGGGGCTCACGACGGTCTCCTGGAATTCACCGAGACTAAATACATTGCGACCGACTGGTGACTCGGGTTACTGAGCGGAGCCGATAAGCTCTGGTTCTCATGGGCGGCTTGCGTACCGACGCCGAGACCCAGTCACCAGCCGGCCGGGTCACGTCGGCACGGCCGGGGGAACACGACCGGAAAGCCGGTGCGCACAGCCGCTGGGCCGTGCTCGCCGCGTACCTGGCCGCCGCCGTGGTGCTGTTCACGGCGTACCTGAGGCTGTCCGAGACCTACCAGCTGAACTCCGACAGCGCGAACATCTTGCTGATGGCGTCGGACCTGCTGCACGGTCACCTGCTCCTGCACAGCTGGTACATGTCGGACGTCTCGTTCTACACCACCGAGCTCCCGCAGTACGCGCTGCTGGTGGGCCTGTTCGGGCTGCACATGCAGACCGCCCACGTCGGTGCCGCGATGACCTACACGCTCACGTTCCTGCTCGCCGTGCTGCTGGCCCGCAGCGGGTCTTCCGGCCGCGCCGCGGGGATCAGGACGCTGATCGCCGCGGGCATCATGCTGGCCCCGGAGTTCGGCTACGGGGTCTTCGCCCTGGACCTGTCGGTCGGGCACATCGGTACCTCGGTCCCGCTGCTGCTGGTCTGGCTGCTGCTGGATAAGGCGCCGCGCCGCTGGTACGTGCCGGTGCTCACCGCGGTACTGCTGGCCTGGGTGCTGGTCGCGGATCCCATCGTGTATGTGGTCGGGCTCGGCCCGCTGGGCTTCGTCGCGGCCATGCGCGTCCTGCGGGGGTTCCGCGACAGCTCCGGGCGCTGGACCAGCCGGCTGGCCGCCCAGCGGGACGACCTGGCGCTCGGCGCCGCCGCGGTGGCCGCGGCCGCGCTGGCCTGGATCGTCAACAACGTGCTCAGTGCTCTGGGCGGTTTCACGGTGAACCGGCTGCCCTTCTACCTGACACCATGGGATGACCTGCACAATAACCTGCCGGCGCTGTGGAAGGTCCTGCAGATCTTCGGTGCGGACCCGCTCCAGCTCAGCGGGTTCTGGCTCGCTCTTGCGATCTTGCATGTCGCCAGCCTGCTGGTGGTCGGCTGGGCCCTGGCCAGGGTGGCCCGGCATTTCTATGCGGCGAGCCTGACCGACCAGATACTCGCGGTGGGCATCGTCCTCAACATCGTCCTGTACCTGCTGACCAACGCCTCGGACGAGGCCGCGCACGAGGTCGCCATCATCGTCCCGTTCGCGGCCGCCCTCGCGGCCCGGATGCTCATCCGGCCGTCCCGGGCCGGGCGGGCGGAGGTAGCCGGGACCACGGAGGCCACCGGGGGCCGGGCCGTTGCCCGGCGGCGAGTCGGGGTGCCGGTCTGGACCGCGGGGATCCTGGTGCTGGCCGGGTACACGGCGGGGCTCGGCTGGGAGCTCACCCAGCCCACCCAGCCCCCGGCCAATACTCAGCTGGCCACCTGGCTCGAGGCCCACCATCTCAGCTACGGGCTCGGCGGGTACTGGACCAGCAGCAGTGTCACCGTGGACAGCGGCCAGCGGGTCAAAGTCCGCGCCCTGATGCAGTACACGCTGCAAAAAGACCTGTGGATGTCCGACAACGGCTGGTACAGCCCGAAGCAGCATTACGCCAACTTCGTCGTCTTGGACAGCAGGCCAGGCAACTTCTCGCACTGGGAGCCGGTCCTGCTGGTGAAGAAGTATTTCGGCGCCCCGGCCCGGACCTATCACACCGGCCCGTATACCATCTTGGTCTGGCACAAGAACCTGCTGAAAGACATCCCGCGGCGGACCGTCACCCCGGTGGCGCCGAACCAGCTCAGCCTGTACAGGCTCAAGCCAGAACCAAGCCGGTTACGCCCAGTGCAGACGTAGGGCGACGATGTCGCCGAGCACCGGCGACATGCCTGCCGCGGCCACCGGCAGCAGCCAGCCGCCCGGGCGGCGCACACGCCGACGCGGCCGGCCCAGCAGCACGATCACGGCCAGCAGGTACGCCTCGACAAAGGACCGCAGGTCGGCGGACCGGCTGCTCCAGGTGTCGGGTGTCACCAGGCAGATCTCGAACAGAATCAGGACCAGCGCGAGCCGCTCGTGTGCCGGTGCCCGCGAGGTCCGCAGCGAGCACAGCGCCGCGACCGCGAACAGCAGCAGTACGGCCATCTCCGCCAGCCACAGATCGGCGGAGCTGTACGAGGTCCAGTCGATGCTGCCCAGGTTGGTCCTGAACGCCTCAAACGCGGCGATGAAGGGAGCTCCGGCGTTGCGCCCTCCGTCGGCCAGGAGCGGGAACGTCCCGATGACGGCGTAGACCAGGACCTGCCAGGCGGCGAACACGGCGGCAGGCAAGACCCAGGCGACGTCGTCCCGTCCGGGGCGGTGCCCGCAAATCAAGCTGGCCGCGCGTACCACCGCCAGCGCCGCGACCGCGACCATCGCGGTCTCGCGGGTCAGCGCGGCGAACGCCAGCAGCGAGCCGGCCAGGACCGGGTGCCGGGCCCGGATGGCGAGCAAGCCTGCTACCAGGAAGGCCGCGGCGACCGGCTCGGCGGTGTCCCGGCTCAGGCTGGTCACCAGGCCGAAGTACGCGGGCAGCAGCAGTCCCCACGTGGCGTGGCGGCCGCCCTGCCGGGCGATCACGGCGCCGCTGGCAGCCAGTGCGGTCAGCGCGGCCACGTTGACCGCCACGAGCATGTAGGGAACCAGGGCCCGCTGGCCGAATGAGAAAAGCCAGGTGAGGGCCGGGTAACCAACGCGCATGAACCGGTACGCCCGGTCCACCGTGATGCCGTACGCGGTGTGGGAGAAGTTGAACGGGTTGATCGCCAGCCGGTAGAAGAACTGCCCGTCGTATCCGTAGGCCTTCCGCAGCGGCATCCCGGCGGCAACTGCGCCGGATGCGCGAAATGCTGCCCGATGAGGATGAACCGGCTGATGGCCCGCTGGGACCACAGGTCCCAGCGGGCTAGCACGAAGCCGCTGGTGGCCACCAGCATGATCAGGGCGGTGACGCCGGGCCTGTCCGCCCAGGCTGCGGCCGCGCGCGCTCACCGGCGCCAACGGGCCGGTTGCAGCTGGAGGGGACTGGGAGCGGGCCGCAGCTCCAGATCGCGAGGCTCCGTGCCGAGCCTGTCGGCCATATTGGGGCCAGCCGAAGTCCCGCTCTCCCGCAGCGCCATGGTCCGTCCCTTTGACAAGGGCGGTCCAGGCCCCGGACACACCGCCTCAATTTCGGGCTTGTAGGTGCGAAATCGTACTGAAGTCAACTCCCGCGCAGCCGTGAGGTGGCTGAAGTCACTCTGGGAGATCGCCAAGAGCCCAGTCCCGCCATGAGCCCCGTGCAGTCAGGAGCCCGACAGCCGCTATGAGCCGGTGAGGCGACGCTGCGTGACCGCGGTCAGCGCAGGTATCAGCAGGACCATGAGCCAGGGGAGGGCGCGAGCGGTTGGGAACCGTCGAGGGGTGCCCAGCACGATGATCGCGGCCAGCAGGTACACCTCGATGAACGACCTCAGGTCGGCGTCCAGGCTGCCCCAGGTGCTGGGCGTGACCACGCAGATTTCGATCAGGTACAGGACGAAGGCCAGCCGTTCGTGAGCCGGCGCGTTCGTCGACCGCATCGACATCAGGGCGGCCACCGAGAACAGGATAAGGATGGCCATCTCGAGCAGCCACAGGTCGTACTGGTCGAACCGGTGGGTATTGATGTGCTGCAGGTTGCTCGTGAGCGCCTGATACGGGGCGATGAAGGGCGTGCCGGCGTTCCGGCCGCCGTCCGCGAACAGCGGGATGCTGCCGATGGCAGCCTTCACCACGGCTTGCCAGGCCACAAAGACGACGGCCGGGACCACCCAGGGCAGGTCGTCCCGGCCGGGCCGCGGCGGCTGCCGGCGGCGCAGCACCGAGACAATACGCACGACGGCGATGGCGGCCACCGCGACCATGACGGTCTCCCTGGTCAGCGCGCCGAAGGCGAGCAAGATGGCGGCCAGGACCGGCCGCCGGGATCGCATCGCGAGCAGGCCGCCCAGCAGCAGCACCGCGGCCAGCGGCTCGGCCGTGTCCCGGGACAGGCTCGTGAGCAAGCCGAAGTACGCCGGGAAGAGCAGCCCGGCCAGCGCGTGCCGCCCGGCTGCCTGCGCGAACATGCCGCCGAGGTAACCGAGCGCGCCGATGGCGGCAATGTTGACGGCGACGAGCATGACCGGCACGAGGGCGTGCTGCCCCAGCGAGACAAGCCAGGTGAGGGTGGGGTAGCCGATCCGCATGTACCGGTAGGAGCGGTCCATGGTGATGCCGTACGCGGTGTGCGAAAAGCTGAGGGGATTCAGCGCCAGCCGGTAGAAGAACTGCCCGTCGTAGCCGTAGGTCGGCATGATGGGGATGCCGCGCGGTACCTGCGATGCCACCGAGAAGTGGCGTCCGACCAGGATGAACCCGCCAATGTTCCCATGTGCCCAGGTCTGCCAGCGGGCCAGTGTGAACGCGAGCGCGCCGAGCAGCGAGATCAGGCCGGACAGCGCGGGCCGGTCCAGCCGCGACCGCTCCGCCGGCCCGGGCGGCTGGCTGTCCTCCGGCGTGAGCGGCTCGGCGACCCGCTCGTTGGTTGTCCGGTGCTCCCGACCAGGCATCGCGCCATTTCTTTCCCGAAGGGCGGTTCAGGCCGCACGCACCGCCGTCGTTGATCGCGCCGCGAGCCTACCGTAAGCTGCGGCGGGTTCGCTTCGCAGGGATTCTGCGGCCAGCCAGAGCCCCGGCCAGCCAGAGCCCCGGCCGGGTCAGCAGCCGGGCACGTCGGGCGCCATCGCGGCAACGATTGCGTAAATGGCGGCCCGGGGGCTGCGGAGCCGGTCAGCCGCCCCGTGCCTGCAACATCAGGACGGTAAGGTGAAGCGCCAGACACGTGATGGTGCTGCCTTCTGGGGATGCACCCCCCGAGGGCCCCCGGAGGCCTGCGAGATCAGCCGGAGGTAATACACGGTGACGAGCTTGTCTGACCAGTATGACCGGGACGTGGTCGTCATCGGCGGCGGCGGGCACGTGGGTCTGCCGCTGGCGATTGCCTTCGCCGACCAGGGTGCCCGGGTGGCCGTCTACGACGTCAGCGAGACCGCCGTCGCCATGGTCAACGCCGGCCAGATGCCGTTCGCGGAGCCGGGCGCTGAGGAGGCGCTGCACCGGGTGCTCGGTGCCGGGCATCTCGAGGCGTCGGCCGACCCGGCGATCGTGGGGACAGCGGAACATGTTGTCGTCGTCATCGGCACGCCCGTGGACGAACACCTCAATCCCGACCAGATGGCGATCTCCAGGGCTCTCGGCGGCTGTTCGCAGTATCTGCGCGACGGTCAGCTGCTGGTCTTGCGCAGCACGGTCTTCCCGGGCGTGACCGCCCTGGTGGAAAAGATGATGGCCGGGCTCGGGCTGGACATCGAGGTGGCGTTCTGCCCGGAACGCATCGCCGAGGGCAAGGCGATGACCGAACTATTCGAGTTGCCGCAGATCATCTCGGCCCGTACCCCCGCCGGGACGGAGCGCGCGTCCCAGCTGTTCGCGATGCTGACGAAGAAGCTCGTGGTGATGGCGCCGGAAGAGGCCGAGCTGGCCAAGCTGTTCACCAATACCTGGCGCTACATCAAGTTCGCCACCGCCAACCAGCTCTACATGATGGCCAACGAGCGCGGGCTGGACTTCGAGCGGATCAGGAAGGGGCTAGCCGAGGACTACCCGCGGGCGGCCGATATGCCGGCCGCCGGCTTCGCCGCCGGGCCGTGCCTGTTCAAGGACACCATGCAGCTCGCGGCGTTCAACAACAACAACTTCGCTCTCGGCCACACGGCCATGACGGTCAACGAAGGCCTGCCGCTGTATGTCGTGCACCGGCTGGAGCAGCAGTACGACCTGCCCTCGATGACCGTCGGGATCCTGGGCATGGCCTTCAAGGCAGGCTCGGACGACATCAGGTCCAGCCTGTCCTACAAGCTCAAGCGGATCCTGGAGTTCAAGGCAGGCCGGGTCCTGTGCAGCGACCCCTACGTAACCGTGGACCCCAGCCTGGTCCCGCTGGACGAGGTGCTCGCGCAGGCTGACCTGCTCGTGATCGGGGCACCGCACGCCGATTACCGCGATCTCGTCACGGGCAAACCCGCGGCCGACATCTGGGGCGTCCTTGGGCACGGTGTCCGGATATGACCGAGCGGCCCCGTGTCTCCATCGTCGTCCCGGCCTACAACGAGGGCGAGCAGGTGCTCAGCGTGTTCGACCGGCTGTTCGAGTCGGTCCGGCTGCCGTCTGAGGTACTGCTCGTGGTGGACTCACCCGACGACACCACCGTGCCGATCGCCGAAGAGTACGCGCAGAAAGAGCCGCGGCTGAAGTGCCTGGTCAATACCTACGGCCCGGGACCCGCCAACGCCATCCGCTACGGCATCGACGCCGCCACCGCGCCCGTCGTCGTGGTGACTATGGCCGATGGGTGCGATGACGCCCGGCAGATCGACGAGCTCGTCCGGCTGGTCGAGCGCGGGGTAGCGGTAGCGGCTGCTTCCCGCTACATGCCCGGCGGCCAGCAGGTCGGCGGCCCCGTGCTCAAGGGGACCATGTCCCGGCTGGCCGGCCGGTCCCTGCGAATCCTGGCCCACGTCGGAACCAGGGACGCGACCAATTCTTTCAAGGCATACTCGACAGAGTTCGTCCGGCAGGTCGGCATCGACTCCCGGGATGGGTTCGAGATCGGTATCGAGCTGACGGCCAAGGCGAAGCGGCTGCGCCTGCCGGTCGCCGAGATCCCGACCATCTGGCTGGACCGGCAGGCGGGAGTGTCGAATTTCAAGGTCGCGAAGTGGGTGCCCAGTTACGTCCGCTGGTACCGGTTCGCGTTCGGTCCTCAGCTCACCGCCGAGCAGGTCCGCCAGAGTGGCCCGGATCGTCTGGGTGAAGCGCAGATACGCAAACGGCAGGAGAAGTAATTAATGGAGCAGGTCCTGGTCAGTGGGTCCGCGGGTTTCATTGGCGGGTATGTCGTTGAAGAACTGCTGAAACGCGGATACGCGGTCATCGGCCTCGACAATTTCTCCAAGTACGGGAAGATCCGCAAGTCGTACGACGACCACCCGAACTACCGGCTGGTCGAGGGTGACGCCCGGGACGTCCCGCTGCTGACCGAGCTGCTGGCCGGCTGCGACCACTTCATCGCCGGGGCCGCCATGATCGGCGGCATCTCCTACTTCCACACCTACGCCTATGACCTGCTCGCGACCAACGAGCGGATTATCGCGGCGTCCTGTGACGCGGCGATAGCCGCGCACCGCGGCGGGCGGCTCCGCAAGGTCAGCTACCTGTCCTCCTCGATGGTCTTCGAGAGCGCGGCGGAGTGGCCCTCCTACGAGGGCCAGCAGAAGGAGATACCGCCGCCGATGTCGTCGTACGGCTTCCAGAAGCTGGCTGTGGAGTACTTCGCCCGGGCCGCCTGGGACCAGTACCGCCTGCCGTACACCCTGATCCGGCCCTTCAACTGCGTGGGCATCGGGGAGAGCAGGGCCCTGGGCGATGAGCAGATCCTGTCCGGCAACGTCGAGCTGGCCATGAGTCACGTGGTCCCGGACCTGGTACAGAAGGTGCTCAAGGGGCAGGATCCGCTGCACATCCTCGGTTCGGGCGACCAGGTCCGGCACTACACCTACGGCGGTGACCTGGCCGTCGGCGTAGTGGCCGCGATGGAGCACCCGGACGCCGCCGGCGAGGACTTCAACCTCTCGACCGGGCAGAGCACCACAGTGCGCGAGCTGGCCGACCTTATCTGGCGCAAGATCAGAGGCGAAGACGTGCCGCTGCGGCTAATCCACGACGAGCCATTCTCCTACGACGTCCAGCAGCGCGTCCCCGCGACCGACAAGGCCAAGCGGGTACTCGGCTTCGAGGCCACCACCTCGCTTGAGGTGATGCTGGACGAGGTCATCCCGTGGATCGACGCCGCGATCAAGGCCGGAACCATCTGAGCATGGCCGCGGGCGGCGACCAGCAGACGGCCGTACCCGGGCCCGGTCCCAAGGTCCCGGAACCGGCCAGCACCGCTCCGGCCAGCACCGCGCCGCTGCCCGGCCGCCGGCCCTGGTGGGTCTGGGTTGTGCCGTTCGCCGCGTTGTTCATCATGCTCTGCCTGCGGAACCAGTTCCTGTTCACCACCCGGCTGTATGAGCAGGGCGACGGCGGCGCGAACTCCATCTTGATCGAGCAGGCCAAGCACTTCACCCTGCTCGTCGGCAACTACTCGCGCGAGGGCTTCAACCATCCCGGCCCCGCCTACCTGTACGTGCAGGCCATCGGCGAATACCTGTTCCAGGACCTGCTGCACGTGGTGCCGACCGCCTGGAACGCGCACATGCTGTCGGTGTTCGCCCTGGACAGCGCGTTCGTCGCGCTGGCCGTCGGGGTCGTGTACGGGTGGACCCGCTCGATCCGGGGCGCCGCCGTCTGCTTCGCCGTGTTCATCGCGTTCGCGGTCGCCTACCCGCCAATCGTGAACTCGGACTGGATGCCGTACCTGTACGTCCCGGCGTACGTGGTCTTCCTGCTCGCGGCCGCATCGGTGGTGGCCGGCCGCGGGCGAGACGCCTGGGTGTTCGCGCTGTCCGGCTGGTTCCTCATCCACGGCCAGGCGTGTTTCCTGCTGTTCGTGCCGGTGATCACGGTGGCCGTGCTGGCGGGCGTGATGTGGCCGGCCCGGCGCACGCTCCGGGCGTCGACCGTGGGGTTCTTCCGCGAGCGCCGCCGGGTCTGGCTGCCGGTCGCGGTGATCAGCGCGGTGTTCGCCCTGCCGATCGTGGTCAACCTGGCGCTGCACTGGCCCGGCGACTTCGGCAAGTACATCTCCTACGGCAAGTCCGGGCAGGCGGGCGGCCACGGCCTGGGCCGGGTGCTGCAGTACGCGCTGCATTTCTGGTGGCCACACCCAGGCGCCTGGCTGGTGGCGGCGGGCGGGTACGTCGTCGCGCTGGCCGCCACGTGGTGGCTCGGCCGGGGGCCGCTGCGCCGGTTCTGCCTGGTCCTGCTGGCGGTCAATGGGGTCTCCACGCTGGCCTTCCTGCTCTACGCCGCGGTCGGCATCGACGACCTGACCCAGTACTACATTGGCTATTTCTACTGGTCAGCGCCGCTGGTGGTAGCTCTGGTCATCGTGCTCGTCCTGGCCGAGGCGATCACGGCCAGGACGGGCACGGTACTGGCCGCCGCGGCCGTGCTCGCCGCCTTCGTCGCGCTGACCGTCGTGCCCGGCTCGCGCACCAACACCAAGGACATCGACGAGGCCCTCCCGCAGGTGGTCGCCACCCTGGCCGCGCGGGCGCCGGGGCAGATGATCGTCCTGCATATCGACCACTCAGCCTGGGTGGAGACCACCGGGTTCCTGGTCCAGGCCGAGCGGACGGGTGTCCGGGCCTGCGTCGACATGCCCAGCTATACGTATTTGTTCAGCAAGCAGTTCATCTGCACCCCGGCGCAGGCGGCCAGCGGCCCCGCGTACGGGTTCTACATCGGAAATGACCTGCCCCGCGACGCGCATGTCCTGCTGCGGTTCAGCGGCGTGACGGTCGCGCCCGCGTCGTGAGCACCGCCGCATGAGGACGCAGGATAGCGAGCAGCGGGCTGCGGCCGTCACGTCCCTGCCGGGAGCCCGCCCGCTGACCAGAATGGCCGAACGGGCGGGGCTGATTGCCCTGGCTACTGGTGTCTTGTTCTTCTGCTACTGGCGCCAGTCTTTGTCCGCCGCGTTGTCCTCCGATGGTTCGGGCAACGTGCTGCAGGCCTGGGCCATGCTGCACGGCAACGTGCTGCTGCACGGCTGGCGGGTGTCGGACGTGTCGTTCTACACCACCGAACTACCCCAGTACGTGCTGATTGAGGCGGTGCGCGGAGCGGCCAGCCCGGCGGTCGTGCACGTGGCCGCGGCCATGACGTACACGCTGCTCGTGCTGCTGGCGGCGATGCTGGCGCGGGGGAGCGCCCGGGGCCGGGTTGGGGCGGCCCGCGCTCTGCTGGCGGCTGGGCTGATGCTGTCCCCGCAGCTGAGCGCGACCGGGATCGTGCTGCTCTCGCCGGATCACACCGGGACCGCGGTGCCGCTGCTGGTGACCTGGCTGCTCATCAGTGCTGGCCCGGGGGGTCCCTCGCGGGTCCGGCTCTGGCTGGTCCCAACACTGGCTGGGCTGCTTTTCCTGTGGATGATGGTGGCCGACACGGTCGTGCTGCTGTCCGGCATCATCCCGCTGGTCGTGGTGGCGCTGGTCCGGTCGGTTCCGGGCCTTACCCAGAACCGGGGCGCTGCCCGCGCCTACGAGCTCGGCCTGGCTGGGGCGGCCGCGGCGGCCGGCGTGGCTGGCTCATTCGCGCCGCGCGTGATCGCCGCTTTGGGCGGGTTCCGGGAGTCGCCGGTCCCAGCCGCCCTGGCCCTCGGCCAGCTGCAGCACGGCTCCTGGGTGACGCTGCAAGCATTCCTCGAGCTTTTCGGCGCGAACATCTTCGGCTTCAGTTACCTCGGCGCGGCCCCGGTGATCGAGGTCGTCTTCGTGGCCCTGCACCTGGCTGGGGCCCTGGCTGTTGTGTGCGCCGTAGGGCTGGCCTTCCGGCGTTTCTTCCGGCCCGGCCAGCTGATGACTGGCGTGTTCGCGGTGGCGGTGATGGCCAACGCGGTCGCCTACATGATCAGCGATCAGTCCCGGAACCTGCTCGGTGCACGTGAGATGGCTGCGGTGCTGCCGCTCGGCGCGGTCCTGGCCGGAAGGATCCTGGGCGAGAAGATCCTGACCTGGATGCCGCTCGCCCACCGCCGGCCGCGGCGCTGGTCGTGGCCCCAGCGGGCGGCGATCGCCGTCCTGGCCGTCTTCGTGGCCGGCGATCTGGCCGGGCTGGGCTACCGGGCCGCGCAGCCGGCCGTCCCGCCGGCCAATCAGGAGCTGGCCGCATGGCTGCAGGCGCACCAGCTCCGCAGCGGCCTGGCCAGTTACTGGCAGGCCAGCAGCACCACCGTCGACAGCGGCCTGCGGGTCCAGGTCAGTGCCGTCACACCCGGCCCAGGCGGACGGCTGGTGCCATATGAGTGGGAGACCGACGACGCGGTCTACAACCCGGCCCGGCACTACGCCAACTTCGTGGTGGCGGCGGGCACGCCCACCGATCCCATCCCGGCCGCGGCCGTCGCGACCTTCGGCCGCCCGCAGCGGATTTACCGGGGTGGTGGCTACCTCGTCATGGTCTGGAACACGAACCTGATGGCCAAGCTCGGTCGCCCTGGGCTGGGCTGACGGCCACGCCTACATGTACAGGATCCGGCGCCGGGCCACGACCACCAGCGCGGGCATGGCGAAGGCAATGAGCGCGCCGAGATAGGGCCCGGAGATATAGCGCCGCGGGGTGGCGAGCAGCAGCACCAGCGCCATCAGGTACGGCTCGATCAGCGATCGCCCGTCGCCGAATGTGCTGTTCCAGATCTGGCCGGACAGCAGGCCCAGCTGCAGCACGAAGAAGACAAAGGCCACCCGCTCGTGCCCGGGAGCGGTGGTCACGAACAGGACGACCAGCCCGGCCACGAGGAAGATGGCCAGCGTGAAGTACTCGAGCAGGGAGATGTCGATGGGGCTCAGGTGAGCGGTGTTGATATTCGCGCTGTCGTACGCAATCGCGTGAGCCAGCCCGGTGAACGGCACGGTGAGATTGCGGCTGCCGCTCGCCGTCAGCGGGAAATCGCCCTTGACCACGAGGTTCACCGTTAGTTCCAGCAACCCGTAGACGACGGCCGGGACGACCCAGGTCAGGTCGGCCAGGCCCGGCTTTGCCTTGCGCCGGATCATCGCGATGATCCGCATGACGGCGATGGCCGCTGGCGCCAGCAAGATCGTTTCCCGGGTTATGCCGCCGTAGGCGAACAGCACCGTGGCCAGCACGTACATCCGGGTGGTGCCACGCCGGTAGGCGAGCAGGCCGCCCAGCATGCATGTCTCGGCCAGCGGCTCCGCGGTGTCGCGGCCCACGCTGATGACCAGCCCGAAGTAGGCGGCGAAGGCCAGCCCCCACAGGGCGTGCCGGCCGGATTCGCGGGCGAAAATAGCGCCCAGCCACGCCATGGCCGCCACTCCGAGCAGGTTGACCGCCACCAGGGACTGCGGCACCAGATGATGCTGGCCGAAGGAGAACAGCCAGGCCAAGATCGGATATCCGATGCGGGTGTACCGGTAGGACTCATCCATCGTGATGCCGAACGCGGTCGCATGCCAGTTGACCGGATCCAGCGCCAGCCGGTAATAAAACTGCCCGTCGTAACCGTCGATTGGCACCAGCATCAGGCCGTGGGGGAGCTGGGCGCGGTTGGTGTAGACGTGCCCGGCCATGATGAAGTGGTTGACGTGTCCCGCGGCCCAGACCTGCCATCGGGCCAGCGCGAAGCCGAGCCAGGCCGCGAACGCGATGACGGCCGTTACAATGGGCCGGTTCAGCCTCGACGCTGACGACGGTGTGGCAGACCGGAGGGTTTTGTCTTCTTCCGGGTCCGACGTGAGCTGCAACCGCGGCCTCCGCCATTAGGCTGTCTCGGCGTGAACGGCCATTACTGGCCAAGCGGGCGCAGCTTACCAAAGTAACGATGGCCCGTTACAACCAACGACAGACCTGAAGGGCGAGATGGCGGCCGTGCCCCCCAGCAGGACCCCGGAACAGTCCCCCGCGCCTGTCGCCAGCGGTGATGTCCCGGCTGCGGGCCGTCCCGCGCCGCGTGCGCGGCGCCTGCTCGTCGGGGCCGGTGCCGCGGCGGCCGTGGTCCTGCTCTTCCTTGCCTACCTCCAGGTCTCCCGCACATACTCGGAGAATTCGGACGAGTCGAACGACCTGCTGATGGCGTGGGACATCCTGCACGGCAACCTGCTGCTGCATGGCTGGTACCTGTCCGACGTCTCGTTCATCACCACCGAGCTCCCGCAGTACGCCATCCTGGCCGGGCTGCTCGGCCTGCACACCGGCACCGCCCATGTGGCCGCCGCGATGACCTACACGCTCGTCGTCGTCTTCGCCGTGCTGCTCGCCCGGGGCAGCGCTGCCGAGGTGCCGGGCGATCAGGCCTGGCCGCGGATGCTGCTCACCGCCGGCCTGCTGTTCGCTCCCCAGCTCGGCGTGGCTGTCTTCGTGGTCCTGCTGTCCCTGGGGCACATCGGTACAGCCGTGCCGCTGCTGGCGATCTGGCTGGTGATTGACCGGGCGGGATGGTTCCGGCCGCGGGGAATCGTCCCGGTCCTGGTCGGGCTGGCGATGACCTGGGCGCTGGTCGCCGACCCGCTGGTGCTGGTGGTGGGCATCATCCCGCTCGTGGCGGTATGCGCGCTCCGTGTCGTCCGGGAGCTGATCCTGGCCCGGCGCCGGCCCGGCCGTGAGCCCGGCTGGGCCAGTGCCTGCCTGCGGGCACAGCGGTACGAGCTGGGCCTCGGCGCGGCCGCGATCGTGGCCGCGCCCCTGGCTGCTGCCGTCAACCGGCTCATCTCGGCGCACGGTGGGTTCATCCTGCACCCGGTGCCCTATCAGCTGGCGCCGGTGCGGACCTGGCCTAAGCATGCGTACGTGACTGCCAAGGGGCTGCTGGCGCTGTTCGGGGCCAAGCCGGAGGGGCCGCCGATCGCGCTGGTCTTCGCGCTGCTGCACCTGGCCGGGGTCGCCCTGGTCCTGTGGGCCGCGTGGCGAGTGGCGCGGCACTTCGCGGCGTGGCCGGACATGATCAGCCAGATCCTGCTGGTCGCGATGGTGGTCAACGTCGTCCTGTACGTGCCGAGCACGCTGGCCGACGCGACCGACCTTAACGCCCGTGAGTTCGCGCTGGTGCTGCCCTTCGGTGCCGTCCTGGCCGGCCGCACCCTGGCCGCCGGCCTGCTCACCAGGCCCGCAGCGGCCCGCGGTGAACAGCCCCGGCTGGGGTGGCGCCGCTGGATCGCCGTGGCCGTGGCGGCCGGATATGCCGCCAGCCTGGGCTGGGCCGCCGCCAGGCCGGCCGCGCCGCCGATGAACGCGCGGCTGGCCACCTTCCTGGCCGATCATCACCTGGCCAGCGGCATTGGCGGGTACTGGCTGTCGAGCGTGGTCACCGTCGGCAGCGACGGCGCCGTCACGATCCGGGCCGTGGTACCGGGGAATCTGTCGCCGGACCTGTGGGAGGCCAAACGGTCCTGGTATGACCCCACAGCACATCAAGCGACGTTCCTCGTCACGGACAGCGCGTCCGGCTTCTTCAACCACTGGCAGCCTCGCGCCTCGGCGCTGGCCACCCTGGGGCCGCCCGCCCGCACCTACCACGTCGGTACCTACACCATTTATGTCTGGGACAAGAATCTGCTGAGCCAGATCCCCGGCCCGTGACAACACAGCGGCGAAGTCGCTGCTGACTGCATCGCAGCGCCGGCATCTGGACTGCCGGGAGGCCGGCCAGACCGGGCCTGGCCGGCACGCAACTCATCCCCATGCTGTTGTCATCGGGCGACGGGACGTAGCCTTGGCGTGTGGATCGGCGAATATTCGGTGTCGAGAATGAGTACGGCGTCACGTGTACCTTCCGTGGGCAGCGCCGGCTCTCACCCGATGAGGTGGCGCGCTACCTGTTCCGGCGCGTGGTCTCCTGGGGCCGGAGCAGCAACGTCTTCCTGCGGAACGGGGCCCGGCTCTACCTCGACGTGGGCAGCCACCCCGAGTACGCCACGCCCGAGTGCGACAACGTCCTGGACCTGGTCGCCCACGACAAGGCGGGCGAGCGGATCCTGGAGGGCCTGCTCGTGGACGCTGACCGGCGGCTGCGCGAGGAGGGCATCGCCGGGGACATCTACCTGTTCAAGAACAACACCGACTCGGCCGGCAACTCCTATGGCTGCCACGAGAACTACCTGGTCGGCAGGCACGGGGAGTTCGGCCGGCTGGCCGATATCTTGATCCCGTTCCTGGTCACCAGGCAGATCATCTGCGGTGCCGGCAAGGTGCTGCAGACCCCCCGGGGTGCGGTCTACTGCGTCAGCCAGCGGGCCGAGCACATCTGGGAGAGCGTGTCGTCGGCCACCACCAGGTCCCGGCCGATCATCAACACCAGGGACGAGCCCCACGCCGACGCCGAGCGCTTCCGCCGTCTGCACGTCATCGTGGGCGACTCCAACATGAGCGAGACCACCACGCTGCTCAAGGTCGGGTCGACCGACCTGGTGCTGCGGATGATCGAGGCCGGCGCGATCATGCGCGACCTGACCCTGGACAACGCGATCCGGGCCATCCGCGAGGTCAGCCACGACATGACCGGCCGCAGCCGGGTCCGGCTGGCCAACGGGCGCGAGCTGTCCGCCCTGGACATCCAGTACGAATACCTGAACCGGGCCAAGGACTTCACCGACAAGAACGGCGCCGACCCGGTCAGCAAGCGGGTGCTGGATATGTGGGAGCGGGCGCTGTCCGCCATCGAGACCGGCAACCTTGACCTGATCGCCCGGGAAGTCGACTGGGTCACCAAGTACCAGCTGATCGAGCGCTACCGGGCCCGCCACGACCTCCCGCTGTCCTCGCCCCGGGTGGCCCAGCTCGACCTGGCCTACCACGACGTGCACCGCGGCCGCGGCCTGTACTACCTGCTGCAGCGGGCCGGGGCGGTGGAACGGGCCGCCCGTGACATCGACATCTTCGAGGCCAAGTCGGTCCCGCCGCAGACGACGCGGGCCAAGCTGCGCGGTGAGTTCATCCGCCGGGCCCAGGAGAAGCGGCGCGACTTCACGGTCGACTGGGTGCATCTGAAGCTGAACGACCAGGCTCAGCGGACCGTGCTCTGCAAGGACCCGTTCCGGTCGGTCGACGAGCGGGTGGAAAAGCTCATCGCTGGCATGTGACCGCCCGGCGGCCGGGCGACTTTGCCGATAAGGTCGGTTGGCAACCATGCCCGGCGAGCCAGGGAGTTCAGTCATGACCGGGGGCGAGGACGGGACGGCGCGGCTGACGGCTCCGCGGGATGCCGCAACGGGCCTGCCGGCCGGCTCTGCTCCGCGCCACCCGATCCGGGCGGGGGAGAAGACCCCCCCGGACCAGCTGACCCGCATCCTGGCGTGGTCGGCCGCCGTGGCCATTGCTGGCGCCGTCGTCATCATGATCGGCGTGTCGGCCGCCGGGCCGAGTGCGGGCGTCGCCGCCATGCCGAAGCCAGCGGCGGGCCCGCCGTGGTGGCTGTCGCTGCGGCTGGGAGCCGGGCACGTGACCGTGGCCCTGTGGGCCGCCGAGGTCATCGGCGTCGCCGGGGTGGCCGCCGGCCTGGCCGCGGTGGCCCGTGGCGCCCGTCCGCCGGCCCGGTGGCTCGTAGCGGGGGCACTGGCGGCCGCGGCCGTATTCGCCGTTCTCCCGCCTGCGGGCTCCACCGACGAGATCAGCTACGCCATCGACGGCCGGATCGCCGCGACCGGCCACAACCCTTACGTGATGACGCCGGGACAGCTGCGGCAGACCGGCGACCCGATCGCCCGGCTGGCCCCGCCCATCTGGCTGAACGCCGCCTCGGTGTACGGCCCGCTGGCCACTGCCGAAGAGTGGGCCGCCGCGGAACTGGGCGGCACGTCGGTGGCCCGGATCACCTTCTGGCTGAAGCTGTGGAACGTTCTCGCCTTCGGTGCGGTGGTGCTGGCCCTGGACCGCGCGCTGCGCTCAGATCCGGCCAGGCGGGCTCGTGCCCACATGCTCTGGTCGGTGAATCCGCTCGTCCTGTGGGCGATGGCCGCCGGCGGGCATATCGACGGCGTGGCAACGGCGCTGGGTTTCTGCGGGCTGCTGATCCTGCGGCCGGGCCGGGCAGACGGGGAAACCAGCGCCGCCCGGGCCTTCGCCGCGGGCCTCCTGACCGGCGCGGCGACGGCCTGCAAGGTCACCTTCGGGGTATTCGGCCTCGGTGTCATGTGGCAGTCCCGGCGGTCGGCGCCCGCACTGGCTGGGGCCGTGACCGGTTTCCTGGTCGCCCTGGTACCTGGCTACGCGATCGCCGGCTGGCCGGCGGTGAAGGTCCTCGCGGCCCGCACGCAGGGTGCGACCTGGGACAACTTCTACCAGTTCTTCTATCGCCCGTTCGGCGTCGCGGCATCGCAGACCTCGGCCCCGGCCGCCCTGATGGTCCTGGCCGTGATTTTGACCCTGGGCCTGGCCGCGCTGACGCTATGGCGGATCCCCGGGCCAGGCGGCGCCGACGGGCAGGCCGTCCGTATCGCGCTGGCGCTGAGCCTCGCCTGGCTCTTCGCCTGGCCATTCCAGCGGCCCTGGTACGACGTCATGGTGATCGCCCTGATCGCGCTCTACCCCGCGTCCAGGCTCGATGGCGTCATCTTGATCCGGCTGCTCGCGGGGACGACCGTCTTCACCCTCGCGAAGGACGAGACGCTCGCGCCGCACTGGCTGAACACCGTCTTCATGGACAACGTGAGCTACCTATCGCCCGCCATACGGCTCGCTGCCGTGATCGCACTCGTGTGGCTGTGCGTGTCCGGGGCATGGCACTGGCGGCGGAGCAGGCCGCCTGGCCCGAGGCGGGCCTGGCAGGCCGATTACCGTGTGTGGCGACCTCGTATTCCCTATAATTCTGACTTGACTATGACGGAATGAATCACGAGACGGCCTTCATTCCGGCCAGGAACGAAACGGTCAATCGGCGCGGCCGGGAGCAGAACGTGGCCCAGGCCGGCTATCTTGCGTGCGGACGGGCGTTCCCCGGGCTCACGGTGTATTCCGAGCGATAGGTCTTCCTGCGTGACTGTGGAGAGTGTGTCACCCGCGACGCGGCAGCATGCCGCCTGGCGGGTCGGCAGCCGGCCCTCCCCGCACCTGATCGCTGTCGGGGCGCTCACCGGGGTCATGGCCGTCGGGTACTCGGTGTTCTCGCTCATTCTGAACTACACCTTCCAGACCTCGTCCTATGACCTGGTGATCTTCGACGAGGCGGTCCGCTCGTACGCCCACTTCCAGCCGGGCATCTCGGTCATCAAGGGCGTGCACAACAACTTCGGCCCGAACTTCTCCGTCCTCGGCGATCACTGGTCGCCAATTCTGGCCGCGCTGGCCCCGCTGTACTGGATGTACAACAGCCCGGAGACCCTGCTGGTCGCCCAGGCGGTGCTCTTCGCGCTCGCGCTGCCGTCACTATGGCTCTTTACCCGGCGTGCGTTCGGCGGCGGGCGCAAGGCCACGATCGCGGCCTACCTGGTCGCGGTGGCCTACGGCCTGAGCTGGCCGATCGCCTCGGCGGCCGCCTTCGACTTCCACGAGGTCGCGTTCGCCCCGGTGCTGACGGCGGTAGCGCTTGAGCGGCTGCAGGCGGGCCGGCTGCGGACCGCGCTGATTGCGCTGGGCGCCCTGCTGCTGGTCAAGGAGGACATGGGCCTGTTCGTCGCAGGCATCGGGGTCTACCTGGCCGTGATCCGCACACAGCTGGTCGCCCGGCAGCGGCTGGTCGCCGTGATCTTGATCGTCGTTGGGGTGACAGATACCTGGGTGGCGACCTACCTGCTGATCCCGGCGTTCGGCGGACGCTCGGATTACTACTGGGCCTACGGTGTGCTCGGCCACAACGTGCCCCAGGTCGTCGAGCACATCATCACCCATCCGCTGGGCGCGCTCCGGCTGCTCATCACGCCCCGGGTCAAGCTCGACACGATGCTCTGGCTGCTGGCGCCGTTCTGTTTCCTGCCGCTGCTGTCGCCCCTGACGATTGCGATCGTGCCGCTGCTGGCCGAACGGATGCTTCAGGACCAGTTCCCGAACTGGTGGGTCACCGAATACCACTACAACGCCTATCTCGTGGTCATCTTGGTCTGCGCGGCTGTCGACGGTGCCGTGCGGCTGGACCGGTGGGTGCGCCGGGCCCGGGAGCGCGCGCCAGCCGGCACCGGGCCAGAGCGCCGGGCGGGCACGGTGGCCCTCGCCTGTGCGGTGGCGATCTGCGTCGTCTCCGTGGGCCTGGTGCCGAAGTTCGCGCTCGGAGCCGCGCTGCATCGCTCGTTCTACCACCGGACCGCGCACGAGCGGGACGCAGCCGCCGCGGTGGCGGTGGTCCCACCCGGCGTGACTGTCGAGGCGGTGAACTGGCTTGGCCCGCACCTGTCCGGCCGGGACACCGTCCTGCTCTGGGATGGTGACGGCGGCTCCCCGCTGTATCCACCCTGGGTGGTGGCCGCCACGGGCAGCCCGGCAGTTCACCTTCAGCTCCGTCAAGCAGCAGAAACAGCGCCTGGCCCTGCTCAGGCAGCACGGCTATCAGACGGTTTACGACCACGGAGGCTACATCGTGCTGCACAGCCCTTCGGCCGGGACGCGTCCCGCGGGGAGCGCCAAATGAACATCGGGGCCCGGCCGGAGACTGCCGGGCAGAGCGCGCCCGGTTCGGCGGACGGCCAGGGAAAGGTCCCGCAGGATGGCACGGCGCAGGCCTCCTCGACCAGACGCCGCCGGGACGCTGCTGCGGCGGCTGTCGGTGCTGCCCGCGCTGCTGGTGATGTCCTGGCTGCTGGCCGGGTTCTTGCTGGTGCTGGCCGGCCATTTCACACCCGTGCTCACGTTCGTGCTCGCGCTGGCCGTGGCGGTGGTCCTGGTGCCACTCGGGCTGCGGCTGACCGGCAAAGCCCCGCCTGGGACCGACCGCACGCCGTGGTGGACGGTCGCCGCGGTTCTGGCCATCGCGGTCGCGTTCCTGGGGGACCAGGTCGCTTATCACTCGCAGTTCATCATCGTGATGCGTGACCCGGCCTCCTATTTCCAGTTCGGGGAGTGGCTCTCCCGGCACGGGTCGCTGCCGGTCCCGCAGGACCGGGCTGCTTTCGGCGGCGCTAACAGCAGCGGGTACACCTTCAACAGCTTCGCCTTCTACCAGGTCGGCCACAACATCGTCCCGCAGTTCATGGCCGGGTTGCCGATGGTGCTGGCGGGCGCGATGTGGCTGGGCGGCGCGCATCTCGCGCTGCTGGCGGCGCCGGTGCTCGGCACCCTGGCCCTGCTCGCCTTCGCCGGGCTCGTGTCCCGGCTGGCCGGGCCGCGCTGGGCGCCACTGGCCGTGCTTGTCCTGGCGGTGTCCCTGCCGCAGCAATTCACCAGCCGGTCGAACTACTCAGAACCGCTGGCGCAGATTCTCTTCCTCGGCGGGATATGCCTGGTCCTCGACTCGCTCAGCCGGGGCCGGGGAGACCGGCTACTGGCGGCGATCGGGGGCCTCGCGCTCGGCCTGACCGTGCTGGTGCGCATCGACGGGGCCAGTGACATCTTGCCGGTGCTTCCGTACTGTGGCCTGCTGCTGCTCGGCCGCCGCCGCCAGGCACTGCCCCTTTTTGCTGGAGCCGCCGTGGGCGCGGCCTATGGTGCCGTCGACGGCGTGCTGCTGACCCGGCCGTACCTGGCGGCCAACAAGTCCTCGGTAATCCCGCTGGCGCTGCTCGGTGCCCTGGTTCTCCTGCTGACGCTGGCGGCGCTGCCGCTGCTGTGGAAGCGCAGCCTCCCCCAGGTGAAGAGCGGATGGCTGCTCAACGTCGCCTCGGCGGTGCCTGTCCTGCTCATCTGCGCGTTCGCCATCCGCCCCTACGTCCACCAGGCTCACGCGGCGCAGTCCAAGGCCACCAAGCAGGTCATCGCCTCCTACCAGCGGGCTAATCATCAGCCGGTCTCGCCGACGCGCACCTACGCCGAGATCAGCCTGCACTGGGTGTTCTGGTACATCGGCGTGCCCGCTGTCATCCTGGCCACCCTGGCCGCCGCGGTGCTGATCCGGCGGTCCCTGCGCGGCCAGGCTCCGCTGTGGACGCTGCCGCTGCTCACGTTCGGGTGGGCCATCGTTGAATTCCTGTACCGGCCGGCCATCACGCCCGACCACCCGTGGGCCAGCCGGCGGCTGGTCCCGGCCGTGCTGCCGGGCTTCATCCTGCTCGCTGTGTGGGGGGCCTCCTGGCTGATCCGCTGGCTCCGCGAGCACGGGTACGCCGGGCTGCCCAGCGCCGCGGCCGGGGTGGTGCTGGCGGTCGCGCTGGTGCTGCCCGGCACCATGACGACGTTCGGGCTCGGCGTCAAGACGGGCGGCCCGGTCGGCGTCACCCTGACCGCGGACGGCCTGGCGTTCAAGACCACCTACTGGGGCGAACTCGGGGCAGTCGAGGGCATGTGCTCAAAGATCCCGAAGAACTCCTCGGTCGTCATCATCGACGGCCCGATCGCCGACCGGTTCGAGCAGATCGTCCGCGGGATGTGCGGTTACCCGGCGGTCCGCTACACGCCGTCGCGGTCCGGCGGCCCCCGACCGCGGCTCAGCTGGAGAAAGTCGTGCAGGGCATCCGGCAGGCCGGCCGCAGGCCGGTGCTGCTGGGCGCCAAGGCGTCAGAACTGAAGCCCTACGGTGGGCTGGCGAGGGAGGTCATGAACTTGCACACGCAGATGGACACCAGCACGCTGGTGACTCCGCCGAAGACGACCAAGCCACTCAAGCTGACGGTCTGGCTGTCGGAGCCGGCGTCATGACCGCCCCCCAGATCGCCAGCGGCGAGGCCGTCGAGCCGGGCACGCCCCCGTACGTCACCATCATTCTGCCGTGCTACAACGAGCAGGGCCACGTGACGGCCGAGATCGAGCGGATCTGCGCGGCCATGGACGGCAGCGGGTACCCCTACGAGCTGGTCGCCTATGACGATGCCTCGACCGATGAGACGCTGGCCCGGCTGTATGAGGCCTCGGCCCGGTTCCCGCATCTGGAGATCGTCCCGTTCCAGCGCAACGGCGGCTCGGGCACGGTGCGCCGCATCGGCACCCAGCGGGCGCGGGGGCAGATCGTGGTGTGGACCGACGCCGACATGACCTACCCGAACGAGCGGATCCCCGAGCTGGTCCAGATCCTGGAGAAGGACCCCGGGGTGGACCAGGTCGTGGGTGCGCGGACCAGCGAGCAGGGCACGCACAAGATGCTGCGGGTGCCGGCCAAGTGGCTGATCCGCAAGCTCGCGGAACGGCTCACGAACGCCCACATTCCCGACCTGAACTCCGGGCTGCGGGCGTTCCGGCGCGAGGTGGCCCAGCCGTACCTGCGCCTGCTGCCGCCCGGCTTTTCCTGCGTCACCACGATCACCGTCGCGTTCCTGTCCAACCAGCACGAGGTCCGGTATGTGCCGATCGAATACGCCAAGCGATCGGGAACCTCGAAGTTCAAGTTCGTCCGCGACGCCTACCGCTACATCCTGCAGGTGCTGCGGATGGTGATGTACTTCAACCCGCTCAAGGTGCTGATGCCCGTCGCGCTGTTCCTGCTCGGGCTGGGGATCGTCAAGGGCATCTATGACATGGTCGTCCACCCCCTGCTCTTCGCGGTCAACACCGTGCTGATCTTCGTCACCGGGGTCCTGATCGCGTCGCTGGCCTTGCTCGCTGACCTGATCGTCCGGTCACGAGGAGACACCTGATCCCGGCGGTCTGGTTAAGGGCCACAGCGGGCATTAAGCGCGGGCAGCAGGTCGTGCCGCCAGACCAGTACCTCATACGCCCCTATCCGGGCCGTCTGCTCAGGCGGGCCGAACTGGGCGGTCGCGTTCTGGGGCGCAGGATCCGCCCCGGGCGGGCTGGTCAGGCTGAGCACCAGGAACGTCGCGGTAGCTGGTGGCGTGTACCAGGACTGGCGGGATTCCCAGGCGTCGGGGAGGAAGCGGCCGCAGGATAGCTGGACCGGCCGTACCTGCACCTGCCCGCCGGTGGCGACCGTGGTGATGTTCGCGGTCCAGTAGTTGCCGATTCCCGCCGTCAGCCGGCGGGCGCTCAGCCAGCTGGCCACCGCCTGGGTGACCGGCGGCCGCGGCGGGCTGGCGGCGCTCCAGCCGAGTGCGGCCGCGTAGCCGGCCAGTCCCACCAGCAGCACCGGCGTGAGCATGGCGGCCACCGGGCGACCGGGAACCAGGCGACCGGCCAGGGCCGCGCCGAACGGCAGCACCGCCGCGAGCTCATGCGTGGAGCCGAGATCGATGGCCTGTGTGCTGAACAGGTATCCGGCCAGGCTGATGACGATGCCGGTCAGCAGCAGCGGGGCCAGCCAGTCACCGGACGTCAGCAGCTGCCTGGCCGCGAGCCAGCAGGCCCAGGCGACCAGGATCAGCCCAATCAGGTGCAGCGCGGCGAAGACCGCCGCGGGCACGGACGCCACACCAACGAAGGAAGCGCCGAACAGGGCCAGCACGGACTGGGCCACGAGCCAGAGGTGATGGGGCAGCTCCGCGGCGGTGCCGACGGTGATGGGGACGCGTGCGACGGTAAAGCCGCCGGCCCAGCGGATGAGCAGCAGCACCCCCAACCCCAGCGGGACCGACGCGGCCGCGGCGGCCAGCAGGGCCGCGTCGGCTCGCCACGTGGGCCGCCGCCGGGTAATCCGGATCGCCGCGACGATGACGACCGGCAGCGCACCGGCGTAGATTGCCAGCTGATCGGCGACCTCCACCCAGGTGAGCAGCCCGGCGACCAGCCAGGGCAGGTAACGGCGGTCCCCGAGCCGGTCAATCGCCAGCCAGGTCAGCACCAGCGGGATCCCGGTGCCGGTGTGGTCCGGTGAGGAGAGCAGCGACGCCGCCCCGACCCCCGGCTCAGGCGCGAGCATGATGCCGCCCGCCACCAGGACCCGGGCCAGGCCCAGGGTGCCGGACGCCCGGCCCTTGGCCAGCAGGGCGGTGAGTGCGAGCAGGACCGTGTAGGTCGCCGCGCCCGCGATGGCGATCACCGCGGGGTTCAGCCCGCGCACCAGGTCCGCGAGCATGTACTCGGGGAGCTCGGTCGTGTAAAACGACACGTCCGAGAGCCGCCATCCGCTGAGCAGCACGTTCCCGTGCAGCATGTCCCAGGCCTGCAGCACGTTGCTGGCCCCGTCGGAGTCGGTGGAAACGGCCTGCGACTGCCTGAAATAGGCGAGGTAGAGCAGCGCGGGCAGGCCGAGGCAGGCGGCCACGGCCAGCGTTCGCCGCCGCCGACCGCCCACGTCCTGGTCCGGACCGGGTACATCGACTTCCGGCACATCGGCACCAGCCGCGCCCTGGTCCGGATCGGACACCTCGACGCCCACCATCCTTGGACAAAAAGCCGGTCGCGGCCGGGTTGACTGCTGAGCCCGCCGCCCATTCCCGGTACAGTCAGCCGGCGAACTCTAATGTAATGCGCAGGCTGCGCGTGGCGTGTCCGGTCGGCTGGGGCCAGTAGGCTGTCGGGGCCGAACATCCACCACTATCGAGGGTTTTCATGCGACGCCTCCTAGCGCTCCTCGCCGTCTCGCTGGTCGCCTGCCTGGCGCTGGCCGCGTGCAGCTCGTCCAAACCGGCCGCCTCGTCCTCATCTTCTGCTTCGGCTTCGGCTTCGTCCGGGTCGGGCGCGCCGGGCGCGAACACGTCGGTGACCGCATCAGGAGCGTTCGGGAACCTCCCGAAGGTGAGCATCCCCAAGGCCAAGCCGGGCAGCGCGCTGACCGTCAAGACCCTGATCCAGGGCAACGGTTCGGCCTACACCAAATCCGATGCGCTGGCCGCGAACTTCGTCCTGTACTTCTGGAACGGGACAACGTCCTCGCAGAAGGCGAGCACCTACGGCCAGAGCCCGACGCTGATCCCCAGCGCCACGCTGCCCGGCCTGCAGACCGCGCTGGTCGGCAAGAAGGTCGGCAGCCGGGTCCTGGCGGTGATCCCGCCCGCGCAGGGTTACGGTACCTCGGGCGACTCCCAGCTTGGCATCACCGGCAGCACCACTTTGGTCTTCGTCATCGACTTGATCAAGGCGTACGCCAACTCGGCATCCGCCACCGGTACGCAGGTGTCCAGCGGCGGCGGCACGCTGCCGACGGTTACCGCCAAGGCGGGCAGCGCCCCCACGCTGACCTTCCCGTCGTCCGCCCCGCCGAAGAGCCTGGAAGTCAAGACGCTGATCAAGGGCAGCGGCCCCAAGGTGTCCAACGGTGAGTACCTCATCGCTCAGTACGTCGGATATATCTGGCGCACCAAGAAGGTCTTCGGTTCCTCGTGGTCCTCAGGCTCGCCGTTCGGCTTCGTTCTCGGAGCCTCGCCCGAGCAGGTAATTCCGGGTTGGGACAAGGGCCTGGTGGGCCAGACCGTGGGCAGCAGGGTCATGCTGTCCATCCCGCCGTCCGACGGCTACGGCAGCGCCGGGCAGTCCGACGCGGGCATCAAGGGCACCGATACCCTCGTGTTCGTGGTCGACATCGTGGACGCGCTCAAGAAGGGCTGACCCCCAGGAGAGCCCGCTCAGTCCCGAGCCGGGGCCTCGCCGAGCAGCCGGCGGCGTGCCGGCCGGCCGCCGCCGCGGCCAGGAAGTAGGCCAGGTCCGCGTCCAGGCCGCGGCCCATCGTGGACAGCCGGGCCGGGCAGGTGCGCAGCGCGGCCTCGAGCCCGTCCACCGGTACCGTGACCACGTCATGGCGGGCACTGAGCGGCCCAGCCTGCTCCGCCACCTGGGCGCCGAACTCGCCGCCGAGCGCGGGCACCACCACGGTGGCCCGCGCCAGCGCCACCCGGCCGTACGCGGTCAGGCTGTGGTGCGAGACGCCCCGGTGCCGCTCGCGCGGATCGGCGTCGCTCAGCCGCAAACAGGCGACTGGCGCGCCGCCCAGGGCGGCGACTGCGTTGATCGCCTCACCCGCAGCGACCCCGGAGTAGCCCCACCTGGTGCCGGTCCCCAGGTTTCCCGGCCCTTGTGTCACCACCGCGACGTCCGCCCCGAGCACGTGCCGGGCGGCCAGCAGCCCGGTGTGCACGGTTACCGACTCCAGGTCCCCGCCGAATGACTGCCCGGTGGTCACCGTCGCGGCTAGCCAGCCTGCCTCCCGCAGTGTCGCGCAGGTGCGCGAGAACCAGGCAGGCAGGGCTCCGCCGTCCTGCATGACGTAAACCACGCGCGGCATGCGAGCCGGGGCAGAGCTGGTTGTACCTGGCCGTTCGGCCGTTGCGAAGAGCCCAGCCAGCACGGCCGGGAGAGCCGAGTGCAGGTCGGCCACCACCACCGGCATCCCGCCGATGTCATCGGCGTCGCGCAGCACGTCGTGATGCGGCGAGCCCTGCTCGTCGGCGCCGAGCACACATGCCTGCAACGGCGTGTAGCGGGCCTTGACCAGGTGACCGGCCAGCTCCGGGTCCGGGGGCAGCCGATCGGGAATCGCCACCACCAGGGCATACCCGCCGGTGCCCAGGCTCAGGTCGAGCGCTGTGGTGTTGAGCAGCACCCGGTCCCCGGCCTGCGGCAGGCCGGTCAGCGCCGGATAGGCCAGGGCCCGCACCGTGCTGCCGCTGACAAGCACGTCCAGTTCCGCCGCTCCTGGCCACTCGCGGCGCGTTCCGCTGACCGTACCGTCCCGCCATGTGATCACCCCGGCACTGTAGCGCCGGACCGTAGCGATGGCGCGTCACGACCGTCCCCCGGACTAGCCGAGAGACAATAATCTTTACAGGCAGGGTGGGCTTGGGAGGATCAATGTCGAAGCGCAAGACCGAGCGTCTGCTTGGCCTTGTTGTCTGCCTGCTCTCCACCCGGCGCTACCTCACCGCGGACCAGATTCGCGCCGCGGTACCTGGCTACCCGGAGCAGGACGAGCTGTTCAAGCGGATGTTCGAGCGGGACAAGGAGGACCTGCGCGACCTCGGCGTGCCGCTCGAGACCGGGCTGAACCACCCGTTCGACGAGGACCCCGGTTACCGGATCCGCCAGCAGGCCTACGAGCTGCCCGAGCTGCGGCTGGAGCCGGACGAGGCGGCCGTGCTCGGGTTGGCGGCGCGGGTCTGGGAGCGGGCCAAGCTGGCCGGTGCCGCCGCCGGTGCGCTGATGAAGCTCCAGGCGGCCGGGATCGACCCGGCCGAGTTCGGGGGTGGCGACGAGCGGGTGGCCGGGCCCGGCCCGGCGGCGGGCCTGATCGCGGCCGGCATTGAGCCCCGGCTGGGCACGCCCGAGCCGGCTTTCGGGCCGCTGTGGGAGGCGGTCCGGGACCGCAGGCCGGTGGCGTTCAGCTACCGCGCGGCCGGCCGCACCGACCCGCAGCGGCGCGAGCTCGAGCCCTGGGGTGTGGTCAACCGGCACGGACGCTGGTACGTAGCCGGCTGGGACCGGGCCCGCCAGGCCACCCGGGTGTTCCGGCTGAGCCGGATCGAGGGCCCGGTGAAGTTCAGCGGGCCAGCCGGGCGGGTCACCGTGCCGGACGACGTGGACGTCCGCGAACTGGTCCGGGACACCGATTCCGCCCCGGCCCCGGAGCGCACCGCCCTGATCCTGGTGCGACCGGGCGCCGGCGTCGGCCTGCGCCAGCACGCCGAGTCCGTCCAGCCCGACGCGGATCACCCCGGCTGGGACCTGGTCAGCACCCGGTTTGCCGATGTCAGCTGGTTCGCCGACCAGGCCGCCTCGTTCGGCCCCGACGCGGTCGTGCTCGACCCGCCCGATCTGCGCGACGCCGTCATCCGCCGGCTGAAGGGAGCGCTGACATGACGGCGCTCGTCACCTCTACCGAACGGCTGCAGCGGCTCCTCGCGCTGGTGCCCTACGTGGTCAGCCGTAAAGCGGTCGGCCTGGCCGAGACGGCGGCGGCGTTCGGGGTCAGCGAGCGCGAGCTGGTCGACGACCTGAACCTGCTGTGGTGCGTGGAGCTGCGCGCCCCGGATCCCTACTGCCCCATCGACTTGTCCTATGAGGGCGGCGAGATTGTCGTCAGCCAGGCCGAGTCCATCGCACGGCCGCTGCGGCTGGCCGTCGACGAGGCCAGCGCGCTGCTGGTCGCGCTGCGCATGCTGGCCGAGGTGCCCGGTCAGCGGGACCGGTCAGCGCTCTCCCGGCTCATCGCCAAGCTGGAGGCCGCCGCCGGGGAGGCCGCCTCGGCCAGTTCCCAGGTCGCGGTGCAGATGGACCTGCCTGGCGACGGCACCGAGCAGTATGCCGCCCAGATCAACGCGGCCCGCGCCGCCGGTCGGCGGCTGCACCTGCGGTATTACGTGCCAGGCCGGGACGAGGCCACCGAGCGCGACGTTGACCCGATGCGGCTGCTGGTGGTAGAGGGCCGCCCCTACCTGGAGGCCTGGTGTCTGCGAGCCGAGGGCATGCGGCTGTTCAGGCTGGACCGCGTGCTCGGCCTGGAGGTGCTCGACGTGCCAGCCGCGCCGCCGCCGCAGGCGCAGCCGGTGGACATCGACCAGGGCCTGTTCCGGCCGTCGCCCGATGACGTGCAGGTGGTGCTGGAGCTGTCCGCGGCGGGCCGCTGGGTCGCCGAGTATTACCCGTGCGAGTCCACCACTGAGCTGGAAGACGGCCGGCTGCGGGTGGTGCTGCGCACCCCCGACACCGCCTGGGTCCGGCGGCTGGCATTGCGGCTGGGCGAAGACGGCCGGATCGTGTCACCGCCGTCACTGGTGACCGAGGTGCACGAGGCCGCCACGGCCGCGCTCACGAATTACGTCTTGTGACCAGTCCGCAGCGAGCTATGCTCCGAATAGCATTCATGAGCGGGGCACAGCGGACAGATCCCGGCGGTCGGCCACACGCCGTCCGCCTGCGGAAACTGACCCTCCGCCGCCTCACCGTGTAGACTCACGCCCAAAGAAATTCTCCCTGCTGAAGAGGACGAACATGTTTGGTGACCTGTTCGACAGCCCATGGAAGATCCTGATCGTCGCTGTGGTGATCATCGTGCTGTTCGGGTCCAAGAAGCTGCCGGGTGCGGCGCGTTCGCTTGGGCAGTCCATGCGCATCCTGAAGAAGGAAGTCTCCGGCCTGCACGAGGAGGAGACCGGCAACGCCCCGGCCGGCCCGCAGACGACCGTCCCGGCGCCGGCGCAGCTCGCCGCTACGCCCTCCTTCCCCACCCCGGCGCCCGCCGACGCTCCGCCGGCCGAGCAGCAGGCGCACATCGACGCCCTGCAGCAGCAGATCCGTGACCTGCAGCGGGCCGCCACCATGGACCCGGCGCCCGCGGCGAACGTGGCCGAGCCGCAGCACACCCAGTCCAGCTAACCGGCCGCAGAGCCGGAGCTATCATGGCCAAACTCCCCGGGGCCGTCCAGGGGGCCCGCATCGTCGGCGAGCGGTTCGTGGAATCGCAGCGACAGCACAACGACGGCCGGATGCCGCTCATGGATCACCTACGTGAGCTGCGCAACCGCGTCGTCAAGATGGCGCTGGCGCTCATCGCGGGGATGGTCATCGGCTGGGTCTACTTCACCCCGATCTGGAAATTCATTACCCGTCCCTACTGCAACGCGATCGGCGGCTGCCGGTCTACGCTGGGCCACACCCTCGCGGTGACCGGGCCCCTGGATGGGTTCTACCTGCACATCAAGGTCGCGTTCGTGGCCGGGATCATCATCACCTCGCCGGTCTGGCTCTACCAGATCTGGGCCTTCGTCGCCCCCGGGCTGTACGCCAAGGAAAAGCGCTGGACGTACCTGTTCATCGGCACCGCGGTCCCGCTGTTCCTGCTCGGCGCCTACCTCGCGCTTCTGGTGATGGGCCGCGGGCTGCACTTCCTGATCGGGATGGTGCCGCAGAACACCGTCAACATCTTCACGGCCGATACCTACATCAGCTACTTCATGATGATGATCCTGGGTTTCGGGCTGTGCTTCGAGCTGCCGCTCTTCCTGGTGATGCTGAACCAGGTCAATCTGCTGCCGCACAGCCGGTTCAAGAAGTGGCGCCGCGTCCTGATCTTCTGCGTGTTCGTGTTCGCTGGCATCGCCTCACCGAGCCCGGACCCGATCACGATGCTGCTGCTCGGCGGCGTGTGCGTCGCCCTGGTGGAGGCCGCCGAGCTCGTCGTGCTGCTCAACGACCGGCGCAAGGCCCGGTTGCACCCCGACCCGTACGAAGGGCTGGCCGACGACGAACTGGCCCCGCTGGACCGGCTGCCGGATGACGACACCGACCCGCTCCGCAACCGGCTCAATTAACGCCAGTTACCTCACCTGGTCATAGTCTGGAACTATGACCACTCCGGCGGACCGGTACGCCGCGTTCCGCGATCGGCAGTCTGATCCCGAGTTCGCCTCGTTCCGCGCGCTCTACGACTTCGACTTCGACGCCTTCCAGGTCGGGGCGTGCGGCGCGCTTGCCGCGGGCAGCGGCGTGCTGGTAGCCGCGCCGACCGGTTCGGGCAAGACGGTGATCGGGGAGTACGCGGTGCACCTGGCCTTGGCCCAGGGGCGCAAGTGCTTCTACACGACGCCGATCAAGGCGCTGTCCAACCAGAAGTACACCGACCTGCTGCGCCGTTACGACAGCCGCACTGTGGGCCTGCTTACCGGGGACAACGCCATCAACGGTGACGCGCCCGTGGTGGTGATGACCACCGAGGTCCTCCGCAACATGCTCTACACCGGCTCGCCGGCGCTGTCTGGTCTCGGCTACGTCGTCCTGGACGAGGTCCACTACCTGGCGGACCGGGCCCGCGGGGCCGTCTGGGAAGAAGTGATCATCCACCTGCCCGAGTCGGTGCGGGTAGTGGCGCTGTCCGCGACGGTGAGCAACGCCGAGGAGTTCGGCGAGTGGCTCGACCAGGTCCGCGGCGGTACTGCCGTCGTCGTCGACGAGCAGCGGCCGGTGCCGCTGTGGCAGCACGTGCTGGCCGGGCACCGGCTCTACGACCTGTTCACCGACGATGGCTCGATCACGGCGGGGGGACAACCCCCTAAGCCTCCCGAGCAAAGGCATCCGAGGGTCAACCCTGAGCTGCTCCGGGTGGCCCAGCGCGACACCTGGATCGAGCGCAAGGCTCCCGGCCGCCCCGCGCGCGGGAACCGGCGCCCACGCAGATTCCCGCCGGCCTACCGGCCGGGGGTTATCTCCCAGCTGGACAACAGCGGGTTGCTGCCCGCAATCACGTTCATCTTCAGCCGGGCTGGCTGCGACGCGGCGGTGGCACAGTGCCTGGATGCAGGGCTGCGGCTGACCACGCCGGAAGAGGCCCAGGCCATCCAGCGAACCGCCGAACTGCGGACCGCGGACATCCCACCCGAGGACCTGGATGTGCTCGGCTACGGCGAATGGCTGGATGGTCTGCGGCGCGGGATCGCCGCCCACCACGCGGGCATGCTGCCCGCGTTCAAGGAAGTGGTCGAGGAACTGTTCGCGGCCGGGCTGGTCCGCGCGGTGTTCGCTACCGAGACGCTGGCCCTCGGCATCAACATGCCGGCCCGGACAGTAGTCATCGAGAAGCTCGACAAGTGGAACGGCGAGACCCACGCCAACCTGACCGCGGGGGAGTACACGCAGCTGACCGGGCGGGCCTGCCGCCGCGGTATCGACGTCGAAGGACACGCCGTCGTGCTGTGGCAGCCCGGCATGGATCCAGGCGCGGTAGCCGGCCTGGCCAGCACCCGTACTTACCCGCTCAATTCGAGCTTCCGTCCCTCTTACAACATGGCGGTGAACCTGACCGGCTGGGCCGGGCGGGCCCGCGCCTCGGCCCTGCTGGAATCGTCCTTCGCCCAGTTCCAGGCCGACCGCGGCGTGGTCGGCCTGACCCGCCAGGTCCGCAAGAACCACCAGGCCATGGACGAGCTGGCCGCGGCGATGACCTGTGATCAGGGCGACTTTGCCGAGTACGCCCGGATCAGGAGGACATTGACCGAACGGGAGGGTGACTTGTCCCGCTCCCGTGCCACGTCCCGGCGGGCGGAGGCGGCCCGGTCCCTGTCGCTGCTGCGGCCGGGGGACATCATCCGCGTCCCTGGCGGACGCCGCGCCGGGCTCGCCGTGGTCTTGCAGCCGGGCGTGCGTCAGGCCCGCGGTGACGGCAACGGGCGTGGCGGCAGCGCCAGGGCCGGTAACGGCCGCCCGGGCAATAGCCGACCGGGCAACGGCTACAACGGAGCCGGCGGCGCGGGAGAGGCCAGCTTCGGGCCGCCCGAGTATGCCGGCCCGGGGCCGCTGGTACTCACCGAGGGACGCCAGGTCAAGCGGCTGGCCGTAGCCGACTTTCCTGTCCCGGCCGAGGTGATCGACAAGATCCGGATTCCCGGGTCGTTCAGCCCGCGATCCCCTCAGCACCGCCGCGACCTTGCCGCCACCATGCGGAACCGCCTGGCCAGCCGGGACATGGGCGGCTCCCGCCCCGGACGGCCCACCCGGGCCGCCGACTGGGAGCGCAACGCCCCGGACGAGATCAGCGAGCTGCGCCGGCAGCTCCGGCGTCACCCGTGTCACGCCTGCCCGGACCGCGAGAATCACGCCCGCTACGCCGAACGGTACTTCCGGCTCGCCCGGGAGACCGAGGCTCTGGAGCGCCGGGTGGCGGGCCGTTCGCATGTGATCGCCCGTACCTTCGACCGGGTCTGCCGCGTGCTGGAGCGGCTCGGCTACCTCTCCGGGGACACCGTCACGCCGGATGGGCAGCGCCTGGGCCGGCTGTACACCGAACTCGACCTGCTCGCCGCCGAGTGCCTGCGCGGCGGTTTGTGGGACGGCCTGACCCCAGCCGAACTCGCGGCCTGCGTGTCCGCCCTGTCCTTCGAGTCACGCCAGTCCGACGACGGCCAGCCGCCACGCCTGCCTAACGGCCGGGTGTCCGAGGCTCTGTCGGCTACCCTGCGGACCTGGGGTGAACTGGACCAGCTGGAGAAAGACAACAATCTCGGCTTCCTGCGCGAGCCCGACCTGGGCTTCGCCTGGGCGGCCTACCGCTGGGCCCGCGGTGTCAAACTCGAGAAGGTACTGGCCGAGGCGCCCGACCTGACCCCTGGGGATTTTGTCCGTTCGGTCAAGCAGCTCATCGACCTGCTGGACCAGATCGCCAATGCCGCCCCGGACGCTGCCGCCGGGCCGGATGCTGCCGCCGGGCCGGATGCTGCCGCCGGGCCGGATGCTGCCGCCGGGCCGGATGCTGCCGCCGGGCCGGATGCTGCCGCCGGGCCTGGCGCTGCCCGACCGGATAACCCGAGCGGGCCGGAGGTATCCGCGGACCCAGAACGTTCGCGCAGCCTGGCCATGACCGCCCGCGCCGCGATCGACGCCATGCGCCGCGGCGTGATCGCCTACTCCGCCGTAGCTGACTAGCCTGGCGTTGCGCTGGCCGCCGCAGAGGCGTTGGCCGCCGCCGGTATATAGACGCGTCTGCATTGATCAATGGTGCCTATTGGTTGGTGTGCGAATCGGCATTGGTGCCGTAAAGGTCAAGATCGCTAGCCTAGAACTTAAGAAAGGGAGGTGCCGTGACTCTGACCAGTACAGATAAAGTCGGTACGAGCGGTAACGCCGCCCTCGGCAGGCCGGTGGGGACCTGTCCGGCTGGCCTGGCTCGCGCGATCCGTGCCGAAGTCGGGCGCGGCCTGGACTGGCAGCGGACCGCCGACGCCGTCGTCCGCGCGATGCGCACCAACCTGCCCGACCCGCGACACCTGCTGCCGGCCGAACTGCGCCGCGGCGATCCGGCCGGGTATCAGAGTCACCTGCTCCACGTCGAGCCGGGCGGATCCTTCTCGGTCTCGGCCATGGTCTGGCTGCCGGGTCAGCAGACCCCCATCCACGACCACGTGGCCTGGTGCGTCACCGCCGTCCTGCAGGGTCGTGAGTACGAAGAGATCTTCGCGCTCGCCGACAATGGCGGCGCGCTCGAGGTCGCCATGCGCAACGTGAACCAGACCGGGACCGTGAGCGGCTTCGCGCCGCCCGGCGACATTCACCGCGTCCGTAACACCGGCGACGACGTAGCCATCTCGATGCACGTCTACGGCGCCGACATCTCCCGGCTCGGGAACAGCATCCGCCGCGAGTACGCCCTCCCCATTCACTCCTGACTGACACGCCTACCGCCAGCTCTCCGCGCCCCTGCTCGGCGCCTTCCTCGGCGCCGCCGTGGACCTGGCCGTGGCTTACGCCTGGAGCTGGGAGGAGATCGCCCGGCCGTCAGCAAATGACGGTACTCCTTTCACAGCGCTTGCGATGGTCACGGAGCGGCGGCTCACTCTGCGCTGGATAACGAGGTGGATGCCGCAGCCAGGGCGTCAGTACGGCATGAGGGCGGCATCCAGCCCCTTGGGCACGCGCGAGCGAGACCCTCACCATCGCGCCAGGCGTCCCAGAGCCCACCTGAGCCGCACCGGAACCTAGCAGCAGCCAAAGCCGAGCCAGGCCAACGCAGCGGCAGGAAATAAAAGTTGCTCGCCGATCCTTACCGATATATCGTTAACCTAACGACAGGGATCGACAAGCGATCCAAGAACACTGAAGGAGCAACACAATGTATGACGAGACATGGGGAGATCCCAGAGAGTCGCGTGGGCCGCGAGAGCGTCACGGCGGACATCGCGGACGTGGCCGGACGCGCAGCATGCCGGGGCCGTGGGGCCCAGGCGGTCCGGGTGGTCCGGGCGGCCGTGGCGGGCCCGGCGGGCCGGGTTTCGAATTCGGCATGCGTGGCGGGCCATTCGGGCCGGGACGCTTCGGCGGCCGCGGCCCGCGGGTGCGGCGCGGTGATGTCCGGGCCGCGATCCTCGACCTGCTGTCCGAAGGACAGTCGTGGAACGGCTACCAGATCATCCAGGAGATCGGCGCGCGCACTCAGGGTGTATGGCGGCCGAGTGCGGGGTCGGTGTACCCGGCGCTGCAGCAACTGGAGGACGAGGGCCTGATCCAGGCCGAGGCGAGCGAGGACCGGCGCCGGACCTTCACGCTGACCGAGCAAGGCCGGACGTACGTCACCGACCACGCGGATGAGCTGAAGGCGTCCTGGGACGCCGTGACCGGCAGCGTCGACGCGTCCGAGGTACAGCTGCGGGACACCATCCGGCAGGTCGCCGTGGCCGTGACGCAGGTGGCTCAGGCGGGCTCACCGGCGCAGGTCCAGCAGGCAGCCAAGATATTGGCTGACACCCGGCGTGCGCTGTACCGTATCCTCGCGGCAGACGAAACCGAAGCGGGTGAGGACACACAGGGGTGACTCCGGCTATCTCGGTCAGTGAGCTGACCAAGAAATACGGCGACATCGAGGCGGTACGCGGTATCGGCTTCGACGTCGCCGCTGGAGAGACCTTCGGTTTCCTCGGCCCGAATGGCGCGGGCAAGTCGACCACCATCAAGATCCTGTGCACCCTGGCGGACCCGACTTCGGGTACCGCCAGGGTCGCCGGGCACGACGTGGTCGCCGACCGGGACACCGTACGGCGCAACATCGGGCTGGTGTTCCAGGACACCACCCTCGACAGCTACCTGACCGGCGAGCAGAACCTGCGCTTCCACGCGGACCTCTACGGCGTGCCCAAGGCGGCGTTCGCCCCGCGGCTGCGCCAGGTGCTGGAGATGGTCGGGCTGTGGGACCGGCGGGACAGCGTCGTCGCCACCTATTCCGGTGGCATGCAGCGCCGCCTGGAGATCGCCCGCGGGCTGCTGCACGCGCCGCGGGTACTGTTCCTGGACGAGCCGACGGTGGGCCTGGACCCGCAGACCCGGACCTCAATCTGGGAGTACATCAACGACCTGAAAAAGCGTGAGGACATCACGATCTTCCTCACCACCCACTACATGGACGAGGCCGAGCACTGCGACCGGATCGCTATCATCGACCACGGCAGGATCGTGGCGATCGACACGCCCGAGGCGCTCAAGGCCTCGGTCGGCAAGGACCGGGTGCAGATAAGCACGGTGGACGACGAGGCCGCCATCCGCGCGCTGGCCGAGGTGTTCGGGGCCGAGGCGGCCATGCACGAGGGCCTGGTGACGTTCTCGGTGGAGTCGGGGGAGCAGTTCGTGCCCCAGCTGTTCGGCGGCCTGCCGGTGGCCATCCAGTCGGTGAGCGTGTCCCGGCCCTCGCTGGACGACGTGTTCATGTCCTACACCGGGAAGACCATCCGTGACGCCGAAGCGTCGATAGGTGACCGTAATCGCCGGATCGCGACGCGCTTCGGCCGGAGGTAGCAAGCGAGGCGGCGATGGCGACCAAAGATACCGAGGCGCATGACGCCTGGTGGCCGGCGAGAGCGACCTCACCGAGCCGATCCGGGTCGCCGTACCCGAACGCAGCATCCGGCACGACATGCGGGCCGTCAGCATCGTCTGGCGCCGGGAGCTGATCAGGTTCCGCAGCGACCGGCTGCGGGCCGTCACGTCCCTGGTCCAGCCGGTGCTGTTCCTGTTCGTGCTGGGCACCGGCCTGTCCCGGCTCGCCGGGCACGGCCTGCCCGCCGGTGTGGATTTCCGGACGTTCATCTACCCTGGCGTGCTGGCGATGTCGGTGCTGTTCACGTCCATCTTCTCGGCCGCCTCGATCGTCTGGGACCGGGAGTTCGGCTTCCTGCGCGAGATGCTGGTCGCGCCGGTGCGGCGCTGGGCGATCGTGGTGGGCAAGTGCCTGGGCGGCGCGACCGTGGCCACCTTCCAGGGCATCATCTTCCTGGCCCTGGCCGGGCGTCGCGCATATGCCCTACAACCCATCGCTGCTGCTGACCCTGGTCGGGGAGCTGCTGCTGCTGTCGTTCACGCTGACCGCGTTCGGGGTGATGATGGCGGCGCAGGATCAAGCAGATCCAGGCCTTCATGGCCCTGACCCAGATGTTCGTGATGCCGCTGTTCTTCCTGTCCGGAGCGCTGTACCCGCTGAACGGCCTGCCCGCCTGGCTGACCGTGCTGACCCGCATCGATCCGCTCACCTACATCGTGGACCCGATGCGGCATGCGGTATTCAGCCACCTGACGCTCAGCCCGCTCGCGGTACGCGCGCTCAGCCCCGGCGTGACCTGGGACGGCTGGCTGGTCCCGCTGGGCCTTTCCCTGGCCATGGTGGCGGTGATGGGCGCCGCGATGCTCGGTATCGCCATAGCGGAGTTCCGCAAGACCGAATAAGGCGGTCGATACGGTCACGAACACCGCCGGACGGAACGTATAACCGGTCCCCGGGCATTTGCGTAAAGAAACTAGTAAGCACCCGCGGATGATCCTGTTATTAATTTTCGCCTATAACGGAAACTGCCTGACAATCACGAGCCAACAGCCGCTCCGCACGCTGCGCCTATACCGCTCGTATGTCGCAGCATCCCGTTACCCGAAAAACTCCCGCCGCCGTCCTGATCCCCGCCTCTGACGCTCCTCAGCCGCACCCGCCAGAGGGCGCCATAGCGCCAGGGTGCCCGCGCGGACCCGCCGTACCCGGCACCACGCAACCGCGGCTTGCCCCTTCGCATCTCGCGCCGTCCCGCGCATCGCGCCGCGAAGCCGAGGCCGATTCCCGCACCGATCCGCGCGGTCCAGCCTGACTCCTGCCTCAAGTCATCAGCGCCCCGCTCCGCTCACCTAAACGCCCCCACGTGCGCACCCACCCGCCTCTCGCAAGTACCCTGGAACGAACCAGATACAGAACAGCAAACTCGCCACCAGGGAACAAGCCGTTCGGGTGCCGCGAGAGAAGGCGCCGGCGCCCCGCCGCACGCGAGCGCTGGGCCACGCGAGGCTCCGGGGGATCATCTCCGGGAAGCATGCGAGCCAACGCGAAGCTGGCTCGAATAGCCAGCGAAGATAGGGCGACGCCGGGTGGCTACGGGGGCAAACCACCCGGCGTCGCGATCATCGGCGTTCCGACGGGGGCCCGGAACGCCGGCAACGGTGCCCCGACGGGGGACCAGAGCACCGATATGAATGCTACACGGAAACACCCCCTAGTGTGTCAAGACCTAATTACAACCAGATCTCGGCACCACGCTGAGCTGCGAATCTCAGCACGGATCAGTTTCCGCCAGTGGCGCCCGCGGGGCCAGTGGGTGTTTCCCGGGTTTGCATCTGACGGCCCGGCCGAGTCACGGGTGGCGGGCAGGTTGGGGCGGTACTCCATGAAGCCGCGGACGTTGTCCGGCTCCCGCCCGCCGTTGGCGAACACCACCGCGAAATAGGGAATGCAGATTGCGAGAACCGCCGGGATAGCGGCCAGCCAGCCGAAGTGATTGAGGAACAGAATGATCGTGACTACGAAGCAGACGGCCCGGATGCCCATCATCAGCAGGTACCGGCGCTGCCGGTAGGCGATATCGTCCGACAGCGACCGCTTGGCCTGGGTGACCATGTGGACCGTGTCCGCCTCTGGAAGACCGCGTCCTCACCCCCCCACGGTATGCCCCGGTGTGAGGCGCTCGTGACCGGCCGCCGCGCAGGCCTGGCTACGCGCGTGACGCGCCCCCGCCGGTCGAGCCCGTCGCGGCGGTCAGCTGGCCTGGCTGACCGAGGACATGTTGAAGCCTTCGACCCGCACCGGCGGCATCGCGGCCCGGGTGAAGTAGTCGCCCCATTCGCGCGGCAGCGTCGGCTCGGTCGCGCCCACCTCGGCCAGCCGCCCGAGCATGCCGACCGGCGACTCGTTGAACCTGAAGTTGTTCACCGCCCCGGTGACCTCACCGTTCTCCACCAGGTAGACCCCGTCCCGGGTCAGCCCGGTGAGCAGCAGCGTCTGCGGGTCGACCTCGCGGATGTACCACAGGCAAGTGAGCAGCAGCCCGCGCCGGGTCGAGGCGATCATGTCCGCCAGCGCGGCGGCGCGTCGCGCGGCGGTGGCGAAGGACAGGTTGTCGATCCCCGGGCGTGACCGGCAGCCCGGCCACCGAGGCCGAGTGCCGGGAGGACATCAGCGCGGCCAGCGATCCGTCGGAGACCCAGTCGGTCCCGTCCCAGCGGGCAGCCCGTTGTCGAACACCGAGGAGTCCGGCCCCGGACGCGTGCGCGACGACGAACGGCGCGCACCCCAGCCCGGCCGCCTGCGGGTCGCTGGACAGCGTCACCGGCTGGCGCGAGACAGCCGCTCGCCGATCCGCGTCCCGCCGCCGGGCTTGCTGAACACCGTCCGCCCGTCGGCCGCGTCCTTGGCCCCGGCGGACCAGTACAGGTAGATGAGAAGGTCGGCGACGGCGGTGGGCGGCAGCAGCGTCTCGTACCGCCCGGCGGGCAGCGGCGACACGTGCGCCTGGCCCAGTCCAGCCGCTGCGCAAGCCCGGCGTCCAGCCGCGATGTCCACGTCGGTGAAGTCGCGAGTAGCCGCGCCGGCCCAGGCCGAGCGGGCCATATCCGCCGACTTCGCGTTCAGCTCCAGCCGCCCGGCCGGCTGGTCGTGCCGCTGCCGCAGCCCGGTCGACGTGCCGAGGAACGTGCTCTCGACCTGCTCGTGCTCGGCGAACCCGTACAGCTTGCGGCCGGCCGCCTGCGCCGCGCGCAGCGTCTCGCCGAGCGCCGCGGCGAAGTCGCGCAGCACCCCGATCTCGGTCCGGGCCGGCGCCTCTCCCAGGCCGCTGCGCGCTGATCAGTAGCCGAACGGGCTGGATCCCCCGGTCCCGACCAGCTCGTCCGCGTCCTCGGCGGGCGTGCCCTCGGCGGCCGCCTGTTCGGCCTCGCGCACCACGTCGTCGATCTGGTCGGCACGGACGCCGGCCCGGGACACCACGCCGGCCGCGGCGCCGCCCGCGCGCCGGTCGATGGCGATGACGGTGAGCTTACGGGACTGCGGCCACGCCGTTGGTGGTCAAGGTGTTGCCCGCCCAGCGCAGGTTGGCCGTGGACGTCTCCTCGGCGATGACCACGCAGTCGCCGGACCGCGCGGCGGCCAGCGCGCGCTCGACCGTTTCCTGTGGCGAATCAGCCGCGCTCCGCCCTCGCTCATTCCGGCTCCCCTCTTCCGCCGTGTTGAGTATCCGGACGCCCCGCATCAGCGCCGCCGGGCAGCCGTGGCTGACCGGGGCGACCTGGCCGGGCTGGCCCTTGCCGCAGTTGAACGCGCCGCCGAGCACGTAGGTCTGCGGGCCGCCGACGGCCTCCATCGAGCCCCAGAAGTCGGTCGTGGTGGCCTGGTAGGCGACGTCCCGCAGCTGCCCGGCCAGCTCGCCCGTTGGTCGATCTTGAAGAAGCGCTGGCCGGTGAACTGGAAGTTGTACCGCTGCATGTCGATCGACCAGCTCTTGTCGCCCAGGATGTAGATCCCGTCCTCCACCCCGGCGATCAGCTCCGCGGTGGACGGCCCGCCGCCGGCGGGCTGCAGCGAGACGTTCGCCATCCGCTGCAGCGGCATATGGGCCGGGGCCGTCGGCGAACGCGCACCCGTTCGACCGGCCGAACCCCTTGAGCTGGGCCATCCGCCGGTCCAGCTGGTAGCCGGACGAGCACGCCGTCCCGGATCAGGTCCCAGGACTGCCCGGCCACGCCCTCGTCGTCGTACCCGATGGTGGCGAGGCCGTGCTCGGCGGTGCGGTCGCCGGTGACGTGCATGACGCCGGAGCCGTATTGCAGGCTGCCCGAGCTGGTCCAGGGTGGCGAAGGAGGTGCCGGCGTAGGCGGCCTCGTAGCCGAGCGCGCGGTCCAGCTCGGTGGCGTGCCCGATCGACTCGTGGATGGTGAGCCAGAGATTGGACGGGTCGATCACCAGGTCGTACCGGCCGGGCCGGACCGAGGGGGCGCAGCGAGCTTGGCCGCGAGCAGCTCGGGCAGCTCGGCCAGCTCGGCGTCGAAGTCCCAGCCGGTTCCGGTCAGGAACTCGTAACCCCGCCCGGCGGGCGGGGCCAGCGTCCGCATGGTGTCGAACCGGCCGTCGTCGGAGACCGCGATGGCGGTGACGGCCGGGTGCAGGCGGACCCGCTGCTGCGTGGCGTTGGTCTCGCCGTCGGAGTAGAACTTGCACTCCTGGACCTGCTCCAGCGCCGGCGTCGACGTGGCTGACCGCGGGGTGGGCGAGCAACGCGCGGCTCCACTGCGCCAGCAGCGCCACCTTGTCCGCGACACTGACCGTGAAGGGGTCGACGTCGTAGGCGGACACCCAGGTCACGTCGCCATAGGCGGGCTCGGGTGCGAGCTCGATCGGCTCGGTATTCATGGCGGCGGCCACCTTGGCCACCTCGACGGCCTGCCGCGCCGCCTGGGCGGCCGCGTCGGCCGTCAGGTCGACGGCCGAGGCGAATCCCCAGGTCCCATCCACGATCACCCGTACCGCGAGGCCGGTGTCGTCGGCATCGAACTGAGTCTGCGGGTTCGCGTCGGACAGGCCTACGTGCTGGCCCCTGATGAGCTCCGCACGGAAATCGGCGTGCTGGGCGCCGAGGCCCCTGGCCTGCGCGAGCGCGGCGTCTGCTAGCTCACGCAGCGGCAGCGCCGCAAACTCCGGGTCAATCCCGGGTTTTCCTTCATCCACGCGGCGGAAGTCTATCCCACCGCTTCGGGCCCGCTGCGGTACCCTCAGGAGGCCTTTAGAAGGGAGAGCGCATTGGGGCGTTCTGTGCTCGTGACCGGCGGCAACCGCGGCATTGGGCTGGCCATCGCGCGGCGGCTGTCGGCCGGCGGCGACAGCGTCACGGTGACCTCGCGTTCTGGAGATCCGGTGGAGGGGCTGGCGGTGGTCCGCTGCGACGTGCGGGACGCGGCGTCGGTCGACGCGGCGTTCGGGTCCGTCGAGGCCGGCCAGGGCCCGGTTGAGGTGCTTGTCGCCAACGCGGGCGTGACCAAGGACCAGCTGCTCGCGCTGATGAGCGAGGACGATTTCACCGGCGTGATCGACACCAACCTGGCCGGGGCCTACCGGGTGGCCAAGCGGTCAGTGCGCGGCATGATGAAGATGCGCCGCGGGCGCCTGATCTTCATCTCCTCGGTGGTTGGGCTGTACGGTTCGGCCGGCCAGGCCAATTACGCCTCGTCCAAGGCCGGACTCGTCGGCCTGGCCCGGTCGCTGGCCCGCGAGCTCGGCTCGCGCGGCATCACCTCCAACGTGGTCGCGCCTGGCTTCGTGGACAGCGACATGACTGCGGCTCTGCCCGAGGCCAGGAGGGACGCGATCATGGCCGCTGTCCCGCTCGGCCGGTACGCGTCCCCGGACGAGGTGGCCGCCGTGGTTTCCTTCTTGGCCAGCCCGGACGCCGGCTACGTCACCGGTGCCGTCATCCCGGTCGACGGCGGCCTTGGGATGGGCCACTGAGCCGCCTGTTTGTGGGAAACCTGCAAACGGCGGCCGGAAGGTTGCGCGTGGCAGGCCATGTAATGAACGAGGCCCGGCAGGGCAGGGTGGGTAACGTGCCGATCGTGACGGAAGTGAGCCGGTAATGGGAATTCTGGCGGGCAAGCGAATCCTGATCACCGGGGTGATCACCGACGCCTCGATCGCGTTCCATGTGGCGCGCGTGGCGCAGGCCGAGGGCGCGACCGTGGTGCTGACCGGCTTCGGCCGCCTGAGCCTGGTGGAGCGGATCGCGAAACGGCTGCCTACCCCGCCGCCGGTGGTCGAGCTCGACGTGACGAGTGAGGAGCAGCTGGACTCACTGGCGAGCCGGGTCTCCGAGCACGTGGACGGGCTGGACGGCGTGCTGCATGCGATCGCCTACGCCAACCCGGAGGAGGCGCTCGGCGGGAACTTCCTGCGTACCAAGTGGCCGGATGTGGCGACCGCGGTGCAGGTCTCGGCCTACTCGCTCAAGGCACTGACCACTGCCGCGCTGCCGCTCATGAGCGGCGGCGGCTCCGTGGTCGGGCTGGACTTCGATGCGAGCGTGGCCTGGCCCGGTTATGACTGGATGGGCGTGGCCAAGGCCGGGCTGGAGTCCTGCGCCCGGTATCTCGCCCGCGACCTGGGAGAGGCCGGCGTGCGGGTCAACCTGGTCGCGGCCGGGCCACTGCGCACCATGGCGGCCAAAGCTATCCCGGGGTTCGAGCGGTTCGAGGACGTGTGGGGCACCCGGGCGCCGCTCGGCTGGAGCATCACCGACGCGGAGCCGGTCGCGCGAGCCTGCGTGGCGCTGCTGTCTGATTGGTTCCCGGCCACCACAGGCGAGATCGTGCACGTGGATGGCGGCGCACACGCGATGGGGGCCTGATGCCCGCCGCCGCGGGCGGCCAGGCCAGCACAGCCGCCGCAGGCGGCCAGGCCAGCAGCGAGTTCGTGCTGACCCTGTCCTGCCCGGACCGGGTCGGCATCGTGCATGCGGTGGCCGCCTACCTGCACGAGGCTGGCTGCAACGTGCTCGACAGCCAGCAGTTCGGCGACCGGACCGCCGGCCGGTTCTTCATGCGCGTGCACGTGGAGAGGGCGCCGGGCCCGGACATCACCTACGGCTCACTGCACAGCGGCTTCGCCGCGGTGGCGTCGGAGTTCGGGATGGAATGGGAGCTGCATGACCTCGCGGTCCAGCCGCGAGTGCTGATCGTGGTGTCCAAGGCCGGGCACTGCCTGAATGACCTGCTGTACCGGCGCTCGGCCGAATCGCTGCGCGTCGACGTCCCGCTGGTCGTCGGCAATCACCCGGACCTGGCCCCGCTGGCCGCCGCGCATGGCGTCCCGTTCGAGCACATCGGTGTGGATGGCAGCCCGGAATCGGCGCAGCGCTCCGAGGGCCGCCTGCTCGACCTGGTCAGCGAGCTCAACATCGACTTCGTGGTGCTGGCCCGGTACATGCGCATCCTGTCGCCTGCGCTGTGCGCCAAGCTGACCGGCCGGATCATCAACATCCACCACTCGTTCCTGCCCAGCTTCAAGGGGGCACGGCCCTACCAGCAGGCCCACGCGCACGGCGTGAAGCTGATCGGGGCGACGGCGCACTACGTGACGGCCGACCTGGATGAAGGGCCGATCATCGAGCAGGAGGTCGCCCGGGTCGACCATTCGGACTCCCCGGAGGACCTCGCGGCCATCGGCCGCGATGCCGAGCGGGTAGCACTGGCCCGGGCCGTGCGCTGGCACGCCGAGCACCGCGTCCTGCTGCACGGTCGCCGCACCGTCATCTTCCGCTAAGCGTCATCTCCGGTCAGCCGCGACCTTGCGCTACCTGGCATTTTCCGTGCCGCCGTCATCTCTGACTGGCGGCACCTCCCGCCAGCGGGCGCCCGCGGCGCGGCTGATAGCGGCCTGGAAGCAATACTCACAGCATCCCGGCGATGTCGCGGCAGACGGCTCCACTGGCAAGAACCTCCGGTGTCACGGCGTCGCAGGCCATGGAACGCCAGGGTGATGCGCACGGCGAGAGCACGCGTACCGCGGCCGCGGGCCCGAGCCAGGCGGCCGGAGAAGCTGCCGGGCGCTGCCCAGTTCAGCGCGGTTCTGGCGGCGATGGCGCAGCGACGTCCGCGGGCACGTCTGGCGGCGGCCGCTGGGCCGCCATTGGGTAGCCGCCGTTTTCTATGTGTTATGCAGTGATGATCATTTCGTTATTAATGACCGTGGATTAAGGCGCGCCGGAGGGTAGGCATTTAACGAAGAAAGGCCCTCATTGCCGGTCGCAGCGGCAGCGCTAATAACGAACCGAGATGACCACAGTGAGTAGTGATTTGTGTACACAATGCGAAACAGTTACGCTTAGTAGCTATCAATGCGGAGCGTAACGCCAAGCGGAACCGGAGTGCCGCCTGGAGTCGGCCCGTGATGTTCTTGGCGATGCCGCCCTCACAGAAGGAAATTCTGCGGCGAGGCGGTCCTCCGGCGGCAAGGCTTCACGCAGGTGTACCTTGTGTGATCGGTGATACAAAAGTTAACAAACGTGGCTGGATCCGGAAATATCCGAATGGTAGCGCCGATGCCGCAGGACGATCCCGACAGGGGATTGATGGCAACTTGTGACATTATCGGCGAGAGATCGATGCAATATGGAACCTACGCTTCGGCTAACTCATAACACCGGTAGCGATCCCGCCTGCCCGGAATGGGCGAGCGCGGATATGCCGGGGAGACGGGCCGTGATCGGGTCAGGTGCCACTGCGACCCAGTGCCCCGGCGGCGACGCGAGCGGATCACCGGCAGGACAGCGAGAGAAGGGCGACAAGCAGATGACCCCAGGACGGACGCCAGGCGCGGCGAGCGCAAGGAGGGGGGGCCGATGAAACTGCGAAGCAAAAGGACGATCGCCGGGCTGGCCGTCACGGTGGCGAGCGTCACCGCTCTGGCCGCCTGCAGCAGCAGTGGCAGCGGCGGCGGATCGAGCAACTCCAACGGCAGCTCGGTCAAGGTTCCCGGTTCGATCGGCTCGGTGCCGGAGGCCGCGTCCAGCGGCACGAAGAAGGCCGGCACGATCACCTGGGCGCTCCAGCCGGGCACCGCTCCTAACTGGATCTTCCCGGTCATCCCGTCCGCCAACAACTCGGTCTTCAACTCCTTCACGCTTCAGCTATGAGATGTGGCGGCCGCTGTACTGGACGGTCAACGGCGTCGTGCCCGAGGTCGTGAACAACATGAGCCCGGCCAACACGCCGGTGTACAGCAACGGCGACAAGACCGTCACGATCACCATGAAGAACTGGAAGTGGTCGGACGGCAAGCCGGTCACGGCCAACGACGTGCTCTTCTACGTCGACCTGACCAAGGCGGCCGTCAAGGCCTCACCGGCCGACTGGGCCGTCTACGTGCCCGGCCACTTCCCGGACAACCTGGTGAGCACCTCGGAGCCGAACTCCACCACCCTGGTGATGAACCTCAAGTCGGCCGTCAACCCGACCTGGTTCACCGAGGACATCCTCGGCTCGATGAACGCGGTGCCGAGCTTCCTGTGGGCCAAGACCTCGGCCACCGGGCCGGTCGTCCCGCCGTCGGGCTGGAACGCCTCCACCATGGCCAGCATCTTCAAGTACCTGACCGCGCAGGCCAAGTCGCTGAGCACCTACGCGACCAACCCGCTGTGGCAGGTCGTGGACGGGCCGTACAAGGTCTCGGCCTACAACACCACGACCGGCGGCTTCACGCTGACGCCGAACAACTCCTACGGCGGCCCGCACGTGACCCCGATGTCCAAGTTCCAGGGCGTCCCGTTCACCTCGAACACCGCGGAGTTCAACGCGATCAAGTCCAAGAGCATCGACGTCGCCTACATCGACTACGACAACGTGCCGCAGATACCGCAGGTCCAGCGGCTCGGCTACAGCTACTTCGGCATGCCCGACTTCGGCATGACAGTTCGGCAACTACAACTTCAAGGACAAGACCGGCGACTTCAACAACATCATCAACCAGCTGTACATCCGCCAGGCGCTAGCGCACCTGGTCGACCAGCAGGGCTGGATCACCGCGTTCATGCACGGCGCGGGCGCCCCGGCCTACGGCCCGGTCCCGGCCTACCCGGCGAGCCCGTACCTGCCGTCCAACGCGGCCACCAACCCCTACCCGTTCAGCGTCTCGACCGCCTCCAGCCATCCTGAAGAGCCATGGCTGGAAGGTGGTGCCCAACGGCACGGACACCTGCATCACACCCCGGCACCGCCGGTGGCGAGTGCGGGGCGGGAATCCCGGCCGGGACCGCGCTCAAGTGGAATTACATCTACAGCACCGCGCCGGCCCTGATCGGCAACCAGGCCACCGACTTCGTGTCCAAGGCCAAGCAGGTCGGCATCAACATCACGCTGCAGAGCAGCAACTTCGACTACATGATCTCCAACTACCTGGACCCGTACGCGCCGGCGAACGAGAACAAGTGGGCCATGGAGGACTTCGGTGGCGAGACCGACAGCACCTACCCCACCACGTTCGGCCTGTTCAACAGCACCGGCAGCAACCAGGTCGGTGACTACTCCAACCCGACCGCCGACCAGCTGATCAACAACTCCATCTCCGGCGGCAACCCCGCCGCGGTGAAGCAGGAGGCCGAGTTCCTGACCAGCAACCAGCCGGTGCAGTTCCAGCCCAACCCGGATCTACATCTGGGCCTGGAAGAACACCCTGTCCGCGCAGACCCCGCAGGCGTGGGAGAACCTCACCCAGTACAACGCCACACCGGAGTTCTGGTACTTCAACTCATAACCGCATCCAACGGGCGCTGGACTGCCCTGGCCTCCGGTGATAGAACCGGAGGCCAGGGCAGAGCCTCGGGCGCCCGCGCGGCTAACCAGCTGCCGTGCGGGTACCGGGCGCTCTGTAACGGCTGATGCCGCGGAGGAAAGGCAGGACACATGACCTCCTACCTGGTTCGCCGGCTCATCACATCGATCATTGTGGTCATCGGCGTCTCCATCTTCATCTTCCTCCTGCTGCACGCGGCGTACCCGTCACCGGCCCGGGCCGTGCTGGGCCTGTCCGCCCGCCCGGCCCAGGTCGCGGCCTGGAACAAGTCCAACGGCTACGACGACCCGGTGATCGTGCAGTACTTCCGCTACGTGAACAACTTGCTCCACGGCAACCTCGGCTATTCCTACGTGGAGAACCAGTCCGTGGCCGCGCTGCTGAGCGAGCGCTGGGCCCGCAGCGCCTACCTGTCCGGCATCTCCCTGCTGATCGCCGTGATCATCGCGCTGCCGCTGGGCATCTTCCAGGCCGTCAAGCGCAACAGCATCGGGGACAACGTCGCGACCAGCGGCGCGTTCGTCCTGTACTCGATGCCGTCGTTCTTCCTCGGGCTGATCCTGATCCAGGTGTTCGCGATCTCGTTCCCCATCTTCAACTTCGAGGCGAGCCAGTCGACGAACGTGTTCGTGGTCATGGGCGACTGGTACTCCATGACGCTGCCGATCTTCACCCTCGCGCTCATCACGGTGGCCAGCTTCTCCCGGTACATGCGATCGTCCTCGATCGACACGCTGGCCCAGGACTACATCAAGGTCGCGCGGGCCAAGGGCCTGCCAGAACGCCTCGTGCTCGGCCGCCACCTGGTCCGCAACGCCAGCCTGCCGATGGTGACGCTGATCGGCCTGTCGCTGCCCGCGCTGCTGGCCGGGAACCTGATCGTCGAGCAGCTATTCAACTACCAGGGGTTGGGGCTGCTGTTCTTCACCAGCCTGAATAAGGTCGACTATCCGACCATGCTCGCCTACACCCTGGCTGGCGCCGTCCTGGTCGTCGTCGGCAACCTGATCGCGGATATCGCACTGACCATCGCCGATCCGCGTATCCGGCTGGCCTGAGGAAGGAGGCAGCTATGGCTAGCAGTTCCGGGCCGGCAAGCTCCCTGCCGCCGCTCGATATCCAGCGTGCCCCCGAGGGTGGCGACGTCGGAGCGGTGCAGAGCGGCTGGCGGCTGGCGTTCCGCGAGTTCGCGAGCAACCGGCTGGCCGTCGTCGGCTTCGGCATGCTGATCTTCTTCGTGCTGTTCAGCTTCGTCGGGCCGCTGATCTACAAGACCAACCAGATCGACACGAGCCTGGTCAACGCCAACCTCGCGCCTTCGGCCGCGCATCTGCTCGGCACCGACACCAACGGCTTCGACGAGCTCGGCCGGATCATGAAGGGCGGCCAGGCCGCGCTGGAGATCGGGTTCTTCGCCGCCTTTGTGGCCATCGTGATCGGCACCCTGTGGGGTGCGGTCTCGGGCCTGGTCGGCGGGGTCGTCGACTCGGCGATGATGCGTGTGGTCGACATCTTCCTGTCCGTCCCGTTCCTGTTCGTGGTGCTCATCCTGGCGGTCAAGTTCGGCGCCTCGGTGCTGTCGCTCAGCCTGGTCATCGGCGGTTTCGCCTGGCAGGTGCCGGCCCGGCTGGTCCGCGGCGAGGTGCTCTCGCTGCGAGAACGTGACTTCGTCCACGCCGCCCGGTCGGCCGGGGCGGGGAACTGGCGCCTGATCAGCAGGCACCTGATCCCCAATGCCCTCGGCGTGGTGATCGTCAACGTGACGTTCCAGGTCGCGGACGCGATCCTGGCCGTGTCGTACGTCGGCTTTCTCGGCTTCGGGCTGCACTTCCCCAACGTCGACTGGGGCGACCAGCTCTCGGACGGAAGCCAGTACCTGCAGGACGGCTACTGGTGGCTGATCTATCCGGTAGGTGCCTGTATCGTCCTGACCGTGATGGCCCTGAACTTCATCGGCGACGCGCTGCGCGACGCCCTGGACGTGCGGCTAAGACGCCGTTAAGAGCGGCCTGCCGCGGGCAGGATGATCACAAACACGCCTTTGACGAGAGGTAGCGGCCAGATGGCCCCAGTCCTTGATATCCAGAACCTGTCGACGCATATCAAGCTCACCAGCTCCGTCGTGCAGGCTGTCGGCAACATCGACATGTACGTCGATGCCGGGGAGACACTCGGCATCGTCGGGGAATCCGGCTGCGGCAAGTCCATGACCGGCCTGTCCATCATGGGACTGCTGCCCCCAGGCGGGTCCATCGTGGGCGGCTCGGTCAAGCTCGACGGCCGTGAGCTGGTTGGCCTCAAGGACGAGGAACTCCGGCGGGTCCGGGGCAACGAGATAGCGATGATCTTCCAGGATCCGCTCACCTCGCTCGACCCGACCAAGACCATCGGCTACCAGGTCGCCGAGCCGGTGCGGCTGCACCGCGACGCCTCCAAGTCCGAAGCGCTGGACCGCGCGGTCGAGGTGCTCTCCCTGGTGGGCCTGCCCCGGCCCAAGGAGCGGCTCAGCGACTACCCTCACCAGCTGTCCGGCGGCCTGCGCCAGCGCGTCATGATCGCCATGGCGCTGGCCAACGAGCCCAAGCTGCTCATCGCCGACGAGCCCACGACCGCGCTCGACGTCACCATCCAGGCCCAGATCCTGTCCCTGCTCAAGGACCTCAAGGACCGCCTGGGCATGGCCATGCTGCTGATCACGCACGACATGGGCGTGATCGCGGGCCACGCCGACCGGGTCAACGTGATGTACGCGGGCCGGGTGGTGGAGACCGCCGAGGTCGGTCAGCTCTTCGCCGAGATGCACCACCCCTACACCCAGGCCCTGCTCGCGTCCATCCCGCAGCTCAAGCAGGACGCCAACAAGGCGCTGCACGCCATCCCCGGGCTGCCGCCGGACCTGGCTCACCCGCCGCAGGGCTGCCGGTTCGCGGCCCGGTGCCCGCGGGCCACGGACAAGTGCCGCGCCGACGAACCGCCGCTGTCCGGCAAGAGCTTCGAGCACCGGTTCTCCTGCTGGCACCCGGTGGACGGGCCGCTCGCCCTGACCGTGATCGGCCAGAGCGGCCCCGACGCCGTCAGCACCGGCCTGACCGGCTCCGATGCGGTCAGCGTGCGAGCAGGCCGCCGCGGGCGACCCCGCCGGGTTCGTGTCCGACGCCTCGCTGGCCGGTGCCGCCGGCCAGGCCGACGGCGAGACGGACGGGCCCGGCAAGCCGAGGGTGTTCGCGAGCGGTCTCAGCGTGACCGCTGATGGCCGCCTGGTGGTGAGCGAGCGGGAGGCCGAGGCCGTCGCGAGCGACGGCAACGCGCCGCTGCTGGACATCCGCAACCTGGTGAAGGAGTTCCCCATCACCTCGGGCGCGATCCTGCAGCGCCGGGTGGCCAGCGTCAAAGCCGTCTCGGATGTCTCCCTCTCCGTGGCCGCCGGCACCACCTTCGGCCTGGTCGGCGAGTCGGGCTGCGGCAAGACCACGATCGGGAAGATGATCGTCGCCCTGGAGCGGCCGACCGCGGGCGCGGTCACTCTCGGCGGCATCGACGTGTCCAAGCTGCACGGCAGCGAGCTGCGCCGCAAGCGCCGTGACCTGCAGCTGATGTTCCAGGACCCGCACTCGTCCCTGGATCCGAGGATGCGGGTCGGCACCGATCATCGGCGAGCCGCTCGCGGTGCAGCGTCTCGGCAGCAAGCGGGCGCAGCGAGACCGGGTCTTCGAGCTGCTCGGCGAGGTCGGGCTGCCACGGAACGCGGTCGAGCGCTACCCGCACGAATTTTCCGGCGGCCAGCGGCAGCGCATCGGCCTGGCCCGGGCGCTGACCTTGAACCCGCGGCTCATCGTGGCCGACGAGCCGGTCAGTGCCCTGGACGTGTCCATCCGGGCTCAGGTGCTCAACCTGATGAAGCGGCTGCAGGCCTCGCACGGCCTGACCTACGTCGTGATCTCGCACGACCTGGCCGTGGTGAAGTACATGGCCGAACGAATTGGCGTCATGTATCTCGGCAAACTGGTCGAAGTGGGCTCCGGGCAGGACATCTACGAGCGGGCCGCCCACCCGTACACGGCCGGCCTCATCGCCACCATCCCGCTGCCCGACCCGTCTGCTGAACGAACCAAGAGCGGCGCGGCTATCCGGGGTGAGCTGCCCAGCCCGGTGAACCCGCCGTCGGGCTGCCGGTTCCGGACCAGGTGCCCGTTCGCCCAGGAGCGCTGTGCCGAGGAAGAGCCGCTGCTGCGGTCGTTCGGACCCGGGCACATGGCCGCGTGCCACTTCCCGCTGCAGACCCCGAGCGGTACCGACACCGATACCCCGGCCATGACCACCACCGGCGAGTCCGCCCGCTGACCGCCGGGGTGATTATCCGCGGGATGGCCTTGCCCTGAGCGCGGTTGATGCTGATACTCCATTCATGGGAGGGCCGACGCCGGACACGCCCACGACGCCCGAGTATCTCCGTGCGTCCGACGCGGAGCGTGAGCACGCGGTCAGCGAGCTCAGGGATGAGTTCGTCGAGGGCCGCCTGTCACACGAGACCTTCATGTACCGGATGCAGACCGCCATGGACGCGCGCAACCGCGGTCAGCTGGCGGGGCTGTTCGCCGACCTGCCCCCGCGGCGCCCCCGGCTGCTGGACCGGATCCGGGCCTGCCACTCCGCCCCCTCATCGGGCGGATACCGGGCCATCGCCGGCTTCGCGCGAAGTGCGCGGATCCTCGGCTCCGGCGCCGTTCGTGTTCCCGCCCGGCAGCGGCGTCCGCTTCACCATCGGGCGGAACCGCGATTGCGACCTGTGCCTGACCGACCTGTCGGTGTCCCGGCGGCACGCCCAGCTGGTGCGCCGGGAAGACGGCTGGATAGTCAGCGACCTGGGGTCACACAACGGGACCCGCCTGAACGGATGGCTTGTCCGCGAACCGGTCCGGCTGAGCGCAGGGGACCGGATCGACTTCGGCTCGGTGGCGTTCGTCATCGCCGGTGATCCCCCGCTCATGGCCCACCGAAAGCGGCCGGGCCGCCGAGCCGCCGCAGACGGGGTCTTCCGGGCAAAGGCCGCCGAAACCAGCCGGAGGGCCGAACCGGGCAGAGGGCCGAACCGGCTAGAGTCGGGGCCGTGACGACGGTTCTCCTGGTCCGGCACGGGCTCACTGCGACTACTGGTCACGTGCTGACCGGCTGGACGCCCGGCATCTCGCTGGATGACCGTGGCCAGGCTCAGGCGTCCGCGCTCGCGGCGCGGCTGGCCCCGCTCCCGCTCGACGCCATTGTCAGCAGCCCGCTGGACCGCTGCCAGCAGACCGCCGCGGCGATCGCGGCGACGCGCGATGGCCAGCGGGTCATCACCGAGGACCGGGTGGGGGAGTGCCACTACGGTGACTGGACCGGCCAGCCGCTGAAGAAGCTGGCCACCGAGAAGCTGTGGCGGGTAGTGCAGGCACATCCGAGCGCGGTGACGTTCCCTGGTCCCGAGGGCGAGTCCATGCCGGACATGCAGCACCGGGCGGTGGCAGCGGTGCGGGAATGGAATGCGCGGCTCGGCAAGGACGCTACTTATCTCATCTGCTCGCACGGTGATGTCATCAAGGCCATCGTCGCCGATAGCCTGGGACTGCACCTCGATCAGTGTCAGCGGATCCAGGCCGATCCGTGCTCGCTGACCGTGATCAGGTACACGCCGCTGCGGCCGTTCCTGGTCCGGATGAACGACAGAGGAGGTGGGGTGGATGACCTCATGCCGCGCGCTGACGGCCATGGGCACGGCAAGGCCAGCGACGCAGCCGTCGGGGGCGGGACGGGCGGTGCCGCCCCGCCGCCTGGTGCGAACGGGGCCCAGAGCCCCGCACAACACAACGGGGACGCGGACATGGTGACCGGGGGGGCCGACGGCAACGGTGCCAAGGGAGCCGAGAACCCTTCGGGTCGCCAGCAGTCGGCGGACACACGAGGATAGGACAATGCCGGTCTATTTCTACGACCCGCCGGACAGGTTCGTGGCCGGCGCGGTGGGGCAGCCAGGAGAGCGGATCTTCTACCTGCAGGCCACGTCCAGCGGCCGCGTCACCAGCGTCGTCCTGGAGAAATTCCAGGTGAGCCTGCTGGCTGAACGCATCGATGAGCTGCTCGATGAGGTGCTCAGGCGGACCGGAGGGACGCCTGACGTGCCAGCCGCGGCACCCGCCGGCCCGCAGGACGACGCGCCGCTCGACCTGCCGCTGCTCGAGGACTTCCGGGTGGGCGCGATCGCCCTGGCCTGGGACGGCGACGGTGGCATGGTCGTCATCGAGGCGCAGGAGGAGTCGGACGAGCCGGTGGAGCCGCTGGCCGAGGAGCTGCCCGCGGACGGCCCGGGAGTGCTCCGGGTCCGGATCACCCCAGGTGCCGCGCGTGCCTTCGCCCAGCGGGCCCTGAAAGTCGTGTCCGCGGGCCGGCCCCGTGCCCGCTGTGCGGTCTCCCGCTCGATACCGACGGGCATATCTGCCCGCGGCAGAACGGTCACCGCGTCGCCAATGCTTGAGCATCTGCGTCGTGGCCCGGACGAAGCCGATGGCGAGCAGGCGGTGCTCGACCTGCTGGCCAGCGGAACGCTGGAGATTGAAGGGCGCCTGGTCGACGCGTCCAACGCCACGCTGTACTGCACGATCGACACCGGTGACAGCGGTGTCGCGGCCAGCCAGGTGGCCTGCGTCTACAAGCCGGTCGCGGGCGAGCGGCCGCTGTGGGACTTTCCCACCGGCACGCTGGCGGGCCGGGAAGTCGCGGCCTACGCCGTGTCCCGGGCGGCCGGCTGGGATGTGGTCCCGCCGACGATCCTGCGGGACGGGCCGTTCGGCCCCGGCATGTGCCAGCTGTGGATCGACCACGACACCGATGTCGACCTGATCGCCCTGTCCCGGCGGACCGATCACGCCGGGCTCCGCGACATGGCGGTGTTCGACGCCGTGATCAACAACGCGGACCGCAAGATCGGCCATCTGCTGCCGGTGGCCGACGGTCACCTGTACGGCTGCGACCATGGAGTGTGCTTCTCCGAGGATTACAAGCTGCGCACGGTCTTGTGGCAGTGGCGGGGCAAGACCTTGCCGCGGCGCTCGCTGGATGCACTGCGCCGCCTGAACGCCGCCCTGGCCGAGGCGCGGCCTGGAAGCCGAGCTGGCCTCGCTGCTGACCGCGGACGAGGTGGCCGCCACCAAGATCAGGATCGAGACGCTGCTCAAGCACCGGGTCCATCCGTACCCGCCATCGGACTGGCCGGCCGTTCCCTGGCCACCCGTATAACAGCAGGCCCCGTAACAGCAGGGCCCTGTTGCAGCAGGCCCGGCGGGTCTCAGGGCACGCCGTCGCCGGCCCGTCGGCGGCTTCCTGCCGCCAGTTGCCGGTCAGGAACGTGAAGGAGTACGTCAGCGCGCCCATCGCGTACACCCAGTCGTGGTGGCCGGGCTGGATGTGCACGGTGACCGGCACGCCGTCCCTCCGCAGCAGACCGCCCATCCAGGCCGCCTGGCCGCGGATCAGCGGCTCCGGGTCGGAGGCATCCTCGTCCAGCAGGACCTGCATGCCCCGTGCTTGCCAGGGGTGGGCCGACGGCGTGTTCTGGGCGATCACCGACGGCTTGCCGCCGAACATGCCGGACAGGTCGTTCACCACGAAGTACCCGGCCAGCGAGACCACCTGACCGAACACCCCGGGGTTCTGCATCGCGACGTTCATGGCGCCGTAGCCGCCCATGGAGAACCCGGCGATGGCCCGGTGCGCCGCGTTGCGCATGTGGCTGCCCTCGACGGCTGGAATGGCCGCGTCGACCAGCCGGTCCATGACCAGGTCGGTGCCGTCGGCGGAGTTGGCCCACTCGCTGTCGGCGTGGTGCTCGCCGTTCCCGTCGACGCTGGCGAACACGAACGGCGGGTACCCCTCCTCGAGCCTGGTGTTCAGCACATTCGCCAGGCCCGCGCTGAGCGGGTCGCTGGCCTCGCCTGGATCGCCGTGCAGGAAGTACACCACGCCGATGGTCGCCGAATCCGGGCCCGGAGGCCGCCACACCCAGACCGGATGGGTGCGCTTGTCGGACGGGCCGCGGACCTGCAGCACGCTTACCGTGCCGCGCAGTCCGGCCGTGTCGGTCGTGTCCGAGCTGGCCAGCCTGGTGACCCCGGAGGGCAGTACCATCAGCGCGCAGAACACCCCAAGGACGCCCAGCGTGTCCAGTGAGGGGATCAGCCGGCGGCGCAGGCCCCCTCCCTCTGGCACGTCGCCGGCCCCCCCCCCACCATCGGGTCAGATACCGCCCGGCCCCCCGGCGCCGCCATGGCGCCTGAAATAACGCTCGAATTCGCGCGCGATCGCGTCGCCGCTGGCCTCGGGCAGGTCCATCGCGTCCTTGGCCTCTTCCAGCGTCCGCACGTAGTCGGCGACCTCGGAATCCTGCTGCGCCAGCTCATCCACGCCGCGCTCCCAGGCCCGCGCCTCCTCGGGCAGGTCAGCCAGGGGCAGCGGCACGTCCAGGACGTCCTCGACTCCGCGCAGCAGCGCGAGCGTCGCCTTCGGGCTCGGCGGCTGGGCCACGTAATGCGGCACCTGGGCCCACAGCGAGACGGTCGGGATGCCGGCCGCGGTGCAGGTGTGCTGGAGCACTCCCACGATCCCGGTCGGGCCCTTGTAGTCGGTCAGCCCGACACCGACGTCGGCGGTGATCTTGGAGTTCGACGAGCCGATGGACACCGGCACCGGCCGGGTGTGCGGCGCGTCAGCGAGCAAGGCGCCGAGCAGGATGATCAGCTCCACACCCAGGCTCTCCAGGCCCTGCACCAGCTCCTCGCTGAACGCCCGCCAGCGCATGTTCGGCTCGATGCCATGAACCAGCACCACGTCACGGGTGAGCCCGGTCGGCGGCGCCGGGGCGTCGGAGCCGCTGAGCGGCTCGGTGGGCCCCGCTCGGCCCGGGCCCGCGCCAGCGAGATCCTGGTCGTCGGCCAGATCAGCCGCTGGGTGCGCCCGCCCTCAATCTCGACCACTGGCCGGTTGACCTGGAAGTCGTAGAAGTCCTCGGGGTCGATGGCCCCGATCGGGCTGGCCTGCCAGGCGATACCCAGGTGATTGACGACTCCGCTGGCCGCCTCGCCTGCGTCGTTCCAGCCCTCGAATCCGGCAATGGCGACGGGAGAAGCGAGCTCCCCGATGTCGTTGAACTCTATGACCCGCCACCTCCCCAGCGGGCATGCACAGCCCGTCGTCTATAGCCTACGTGCTCGGGCTTGCTCATTGGGTGACCGGCCGGCATGTCCGGTCGGCCGCACGCAGAACGGGCCGCACTTAGAATAAGACCGGTGAGCACACTACGGGCCGCCCTGGGCGAGCGCGTCGTGGTAGCCGACGGGGCGATGGGGACGATGCTCCAGGCGAGCGACGCCACGATCGGCGATTTCGCCGGCTATGAGGGCTGCAACGAGATCCTGAACGTGACCCGGCCGGACATTGTGGCCGCAATCCACGATGCCTACCTCGACGCGGGCGCGGACTGTGTCACCACCAACTCGTTCGGCGCCAACCTGAGCAACCTGGGCGAGTACGGGATCGCGGAACGGATCGTGGAGCTGTCCGAGGCGGCCGCCGGGCTGGCGCGGGCCGCGGCTGACCGGTTTAGCACCCCGGACCGCCCGCGCTGGGTGCTCGGTTCCATCGGCCCCGGCACCAAGCTGCCCACGCTCGGCCACACCACGTTCGGTGAGCTGCGTGACAGTTACCTCCTCAACGCCGAAGGCCTGCTGCGCGGGGGAGCCGACGCGCTGATCATCGAGACCTGCCAGGACCTGCTGCAGGCCAAGGCGGCCATCATCGGGGCCAGGCGGGCCATCGCCAGCCTGGCGCCGAAGACCGCGGATGCGCTGATCATCGTCCAGGTCACGATCGAGACCACGGGCACGATGCTGCTCGGCAGCGAGATCGCCGCGGCGCTGACCGCCCTGGAACCGCTGGGCATCGACATGATCGGGCTGAACTGCGCCACCGGGCCGGGCGAGATGAGCGAGCACCTGCGCTACCTCGCCGGGCACGCCCGGATCCCGATTTCCTGCGAGCCGAACGCCGGGCTACCCCTGCTCACCCCGGACGGCGCACGCTACCCTCTGACTCCGGATCAGCTCGCCGATGCCCACGACCGGTTCACCCGGGAATTCGGCCTGTCCCTGGTGGGCGGCTGCTGCGGCACCACGCCCGAGCACATCGCCGCGCTGGCCGCCCGGCTGGCGGACCGGCCGGTAGCCCGGCGCAGGCCGCGGGCCGAGCCTGGCGTCGCCTCGCTGTACCAGCACGTGCCGTTCCGTCAGGACACCGCGTTCCTGTCCATCGGCGAGCGGACCAACGCCAACGGGTCCAAGGCGTTTCGCGATGCCATGCTCGAGGGCCGCTTCGAGGACTGCGTGCAGATCGCGCGCAACCAGACCAGGGACGGCGCGCACGTGCTCGACGTCTGCGTGGACTATGTGGGCCGGGATGGCGCCGCCGATATGCGCGAGATCGTCGGCCGGCTGGCGACCGCGGCCACGCTGCCGCTGGTGCTGGACTCGACCGAACCCGGCGTCATCGAGGCGGGCCTTGAGCTCACCGGCGGCCGGGTGGTGGTCAATTCGGTCAACTACGAGGACGGCGACGGGCCGGACTCGCGCCTGGCCAAAGTGATGCCCATGGTCCGCGAGCACGGCGCGGCCGTGGTCGCGATGACCATCGACGAGCAGGGGCAGGCCCGCACGGCCGAGGCGAAGGTCGCCGTGGCCGAGCGGCTGATCGCCGACCTGACCGCGAACTACGGGATGCGCGAAGAGGACATCATCGTCGACTGCCTCACCTTCCCCATCGCCACCGGGCAGGAGGAAACCCGCCGGGACGGGATCGAGACGATCGAGGCCATCGCCGAGCTGAAGCGCCGCCACCCCGAGGTGCAGACCACCCTCGGTGTGTCCAATGTCTCCTTTGGCCTCCGGCCCGCGGCCCGGGCCGTGCTCAACTCGGTCTTCCTGGCCGAATGCGTCCGGGCCGGGCTGGATTCGGCCATCGTGCACGCGGCGCGGATCATGCCCATCGCGCGGATCCCCGACGAGCAGCGGCAGGTCGCGCTGGACCTGGTCTATGACCGGCGGCGGGAGGGTTACGACCCGCTGGCCCGGCTGCTCGAGCTGTTCGAGGGCGTCGACGCGGCTGACCTGAAGGCCAGCCGGGCTGCGGAACTGGCCGGGTTGCCGCTATGGGAGCGGCTCAAGCGCCGGATCATCGACGGCGAGCGGGCCGGCCTGGAAGCCGACCTGGACGCCGCGCTGACCGAGCGGCCGGCCCTGGAGATCGTCAACGACGTGCTGCTCGACGGCATGAAGACGGTCGGCGAGCTGTTCGGCTCGGGACAGATGCAGCTGCCGTTCGTGCTGACCTCCGCCGAGGTTATGAAGACCTCGGTCGCCTACCTCGAACCGCACATGGCCCGCACAGATGAAGAAGGCAAGGGCAAGATCGTGCTCGCCACGGTCAAGGGTGACGTGCACGACATCGGCAAGAACCTGGTCGACATCATCTTGTCCAACAACGGCTACGACGTCGTGAACATCGGGATCAAGCAGCCCATCTCCGCCATCGTGACGGCCGCCGACGAAAACGGCGCTGACGTCATCGGCATGTCCGGGCTGCTGGTCAAGTCGACCGTGGTGATGCGCGACAACCTGTCCGAGCTGAACTCCCGGGGCCTGGCCGGGCGCTGGCCGGTGCTGCTCGGCGGCGCCGCCCTGACCCGGGCGTATGTGGAGCAGGATCTGGCCGCGCTGTTCGACGGCGAGGTCCGCTATGCGCGGGACGCGTTCGAGGGCTTGCGCCTGATGGACGCCGCCATGGCGGTCAAGCGCGGCGAGCCCGGCGCCAAGCTCCCCGAGCTGCGTCCCCGCCGGGTCAGTGCCAGCCGGAACAGGCCAGCCTGGGCGCGGGCGCCGCCGCGGCAGGCGGCGATAACCAGGCGGGCAACCTCGCCCGTTCGGATGTCAGGACGGATGTTCCCGTGCCGCAGCGCCCTTCCTCGGCACCGAGGTGATCAAGGGCATCCCGCTGGCTGACTACGCCGCCTACCTGGACGAACGGGCGCTGTTCATGGGGCAGTGGGGCCTCAAGCCATCCCGGGGTCAGGGGCCCTCCTATGAGGAGCTCGTGGAGACCGAAGGGCGGCCGCGGCTGCGGATGTGGCTCGAGCGGATGCAGACCGAAGGGCTGCTCGAGGCGGCCGTGGTCTACGGGTACTTCCGCTGCGTGAGCTCCGGCAACGACCTGATCGTCCTCGGCGAGGACGGGGAGACCGAACTCGAGCGGTTCACCTTCCCGCGCCAGCGGCGCGACCGGCGGCTCTGCCTGGCTGACTTCTTCCGGGCGCAGGCCGACGGCGGCCAGACCGATGTGGTGGCGTTCCAGCTCGCCACCATGGGCCAGAGCGTGTCCGTGGCCACCGCCGAGCTGTTCGCCAAGAATGCCTATCGCGAGTACCTGGAGCTGCACGGGCTCTCGGTCCAGCTGGCCGAGGCGCTGGCCGAATACTGGCACGCCCGGATCCGGCGCGAGCTGGCCATCGGCGACGCCGATCCGGCCGACCTGGACGGTTTCTTCCGGGTCGACTACCAGGGCGCGCGCTATTCGTTCGGCTACCCGGCCTGCCCGGACCTAGGCGACCGGGCCAAGGTCGCCCGGCTGCTGGAGCCGACGCGGATCGGCGTCGAGCTGTCGGAGGAGATGCAGCTGCACCCCGAGCAGTCCACCGACGCGATCGTTATCCACCACCCCGAGGCAAAGTACTTCTCTGTATGAGTGGCGCCAGAGCCGCGCGCGCCGCGGTGCTGTTCGACATGGACGGGCTGCTCATCGACTCCGAGCCACTCTGGCTGGAGGCGGAGACGGCGGTCATGGCCCGGCTCGGCGCGGACTGGAGCACCGCCGACCAGGTCCAGCTGCTGGGCGGCAGCCTGGACCGCACGGTCCGCTACCTGCTGGCCAAGGCGACCAAGCCCGCACCGCCCGCGACCGTCGCCGAATGGCTCATGTCCGGGATCGCCGAGCGCGTCCGCGAGCACGGGGTGCCGTTCCGGCCCGGCGCGCTCGAGCTGCTGGCCGAGGTGGCCGCGGCAGGCCTGCCGCATGCCCTGGTGACCTCGTCCGAGCGGCGCTTCATGGACGCCGTGCTGGCGCGTACCGGGATGCGCTTCGACGCCACGGTGTGCGCCGACGACGTCAGCGTGACCAAGCCTGACCCCGAGCCCTACCTGCTCGCGGCCAAGCTGCTCGGCGTCGAGCCGGGCCGCAGCTACGCCCTGGAGGACTCGCCGAACGGGGTGGCCTCGGCGCAGGCGGCGGGCTGCCAGGTTTTCGCCGTCCCCTCGATGGTCCCGATCGAACCGGGCCCCGGCCGGATCGTGGTCGGCTCGCTGCTCGATCTGACGGCCACGCCGCAGGGCGTGGCCGTGCGCTAGGGCTACCCGCGGGCCGATCCGGGGCTAGCCCCCGCGCAGGCGCAGATTTCACGACTTAGACTCAGAAGAGAACCGCGGGAGGCGCGCATGTCTACGTACGACAAGATCGCCTGGCTGCCACTGTGCGGAGGGCTGACCGGGCTGGGCCTGGTGCTGAGCTATCTCGTCATGCGCAGACGCGGACTGGGTTCGGGCCTGCGGTGGGCGGCCTGGTCGCTGCTGCCGATTGCGGCCTACCTGACTGGCTCGATCGAGATGTTCTGGAAGATGGGCGTGGCGGTCGGGGATTTCGCCAAGGGCTTCATCTTCTCCCCCAAGGTCTGGTCCGGGATCGTGCTGGCCGGGCTGGCCGTCGTGCTGTTCGTTGTGTCCGGCCCGATCAAGCGCCGGCGGGTCGCCCGCGACCGGGACGCCGAGGCCACCCAGGCCGGCGCGGGTGCGGAGCTGGCAACGTTTCCGGCACCCGTCCCAACGGGCAGCTAGCCCCGCGGACGGCAGGCCTGCCCGCGGCTACGGTCCCGGCCAAGGCGCCCGCGAAGGCGCGTAAGGGCAAAAACAACCTCCGACGATGACGATGACCTCGGTGACGTCGCAGACATCCTGCGCCGCCACGGCATCACCTGACCGCCGCACGGCACACCGTTCCGCACACCGGGGCCACAGCCCTTTCCTGCGGCCACAGCGCTTCTTCCGCGGGCCGCAGCGCTTTCCGCGGCCGCTGCCGACTCTCCACGGATCACAGCCGCCCGCCTGACTACCGGATGGGCCTCCAGGCACCTGTCCGGCCCGGCGCAATTGCGAACATCTTGCGCCGTTCAGGCCGCAGGCCGAGCTGAAGTTTCAGCTCATACCGCTCTTTCACGCGATTATTTGGTGTACCGTACCGGTCAAAAGCGACGAAGCTTCCGTATGGAAACATGAACACCGCTGTTCCCTCGAGCCTTGTCCTGTCAGCTGAGTACCGAACGTAACGCCCTATGACAAATCGGCACGACTTTAATCACGATCAAGAAACGAGTCGGTCGGGTCTCTGGCCCCGGTGCGTGAAATAGCGCAACCTTCAATTACGGGCTGAGGCGGACAGTCAGTGCTGTGCGGACATTGCAGTCTTGAACGGCGGGGGTTCCGCGCAGTGGGCGCTATGCCCCGGAAAAGAGATTGGTCTAAACGATGGCTGTGCCGATTGACGTGTCGTCGGGCCCAGGTGGCCCGGCGCCTGAGGCACCCACGAGCGTGGCGGGCAAGGTCATCGAGGGCCGTTCGCTCGGTCAGATCGCCTGGATGCGGCTGCGCCGGGATAAGGTCGCTATGGCCGGCGGCATCATCGTGGTCCTCCTCATCCTGATCGGGATCTTCGGGCCGCTGCTGGTGCAGAACCCGGACACCTATCACGCCAACCTGATCGACCCGGTGTACAGTCGGCCAATTGGGCCGTTCGGCGGGATCAGCCTCGCGCATCCGTTCGGCGTCGAGCCAGTGACCGGCCGGGACATGCTGAGCCGGGTCGTCAACGGGGCCCGGGTCTCGCTGCTCATCGCCTTCCTGTCCACCGCGCTGGCGGTCGGCATCGGCGTCGTGATGGGCGTCGTGGCCGGCTTCTTCGGCGGCTGGGTGGACTCGGTTATCGCCCGCGCCATGGACGTCTTCCTGGCCTTCCCGCTGCTGGTGTTCGCGATCGCGCTGGTCGGCGTCATCCCGTCGTCCGCGTTCGGGCTCTCCGGCAACTCGCTGCGGATCGCGCTGCTGGTCTTTGTGATCGGCTTCTTCGCCTGGCCCTACATGGGCCGCATCATCCGCGGCCAGACCCTGTCCCTGCGGGAACGGGAGTTCGTCGACGCCGCGCGCAGCATCGGTGCCCGTGGGCCGTACATCCTGTTCCGCGAGCTGCTGCCGAACCTGGTCGGCCCGATCCTGGTCTACTCCACGTTGCTCATCCCGACCAACATCTTGTTCGAGGCGGCCCTGTCCTACCTCGGGGTCGGCATCATCCCGCCGCAGCCCAGCTGGGGCGGGATGCTCTCGGACGCGGTCAGTAATGGCTTCTACTCGACCGATCCGATGTACATGATCATCCCGGGGCTGGCCATCTTCATCACGGTGATGGCCTTCAACCTGTTCGGGGACGGCTTGCAAGACGCCCTCGATCCCCGCGGCTCCCGGTAACAGCCATATAACCCAGAGTTCGCACGAAGAAGAAGAATAAACAGGAGGCGTTTCACTAATGCGGAGACGCAGGACATTGGGGCTGGCCGCGCTGGGCCTGTCGGCGGCCCTGGCGCTGGGGGCCTGCAGCAGCAGCGGCTCCAGCAGCAGCAGTGGCGGGGGCGGCGGGTCGACCTCGGCCGGCTTCAACGCCGCGATCACCAGCGCGGTCAACACGTCCTCGGCCAAGGGCGGAACCCTGACCTTTGGCAACAGCAGCGCGCCCGACTCGACCGACCCGGGCAACACCTACTACGCGTACATGTGGAACTTCACCCGGCTGTACACGATGCCGCTGATGACCTACAAGTCCGCCCCCGGCAGCGCCGGCCTGCAGGTCGTCCCGGCCCTGGCCACCGCGCCCGGTGCCGTCAGTGACAACGGCCTGACCTGGACGTATCATATCCAGCCCGACGTCAAGTTCGAAGACGGCACCACGGTCACCTCCGCCGACGTCAAGTACGCGGTCGAGCGCACCTTCGACCGTGGCCTGTACCCGCTCGGGCCGGCCTACTTCCCGTCCCTGCTGGGCGGGAACGCGGCGAGCTATCCCGGCCCGTACAAGGACCGCTCGAAGAACCTGATGGGCCTGACCGCGGTCGACACGCCGAACGCGACCACGGTCGTGTTCCACCTGGCGAAGCCGTTCGCCGATTTCGACTACGTGGCCGCGATCCCGCAGACGGCTCCGGTGCCGCCGGCCAAGGACACCGGCGCCAACTACCAGCTGCACCCGATATCCACCGGCCCGTACAAGTTCCAGAGCTACCAGCTGAACAAGCAGCTCACGCTGGTCCCGAACACGTACTGGAAGGCATCGACTGACCCGCAGGCCAAGCAGCTGGTCAGCAAGATCACGATGACGATGAACATGAACGCGAACGACATCGACAACCGGCTGCTGTCCGGTGACCTCGACGTCGACGCGGCGGGTACCGGCGTCCAGGCCGCGGCCCGGGCCAAGATCCTGTCCTCGAATTCGCTCAAGGCCGACGCCGATGACCCGCTCGCCGGCTTCACCTGGTTCGCAGGCCTCAACACCACGCTGGCGCCGCTGAACAACCTGCACTGCCGGGAGGCCATCGAGTACGCCTCCAGCAAGACCAACTACCAGGACGCCTACGGTGGCTCCATCGGCGGCGCGATCGCCACCACCGTGGCACCACCCAACGTGGTCGGCTACAAGTCCTTCGACCTGTACAACGGCACCACCAAGCCGGGCGGCGACGTCGCAGCGGCCAAGCAGCAGCTCCAGCTCTGCGGGCAGCCGAACGGCTTCTCCACCGGGATCACCTACCGCAGTGACCGGCCCAAGGAGGTCGCGGCGGCTCAGGGTCTGCAGGCCTCGCTGGCTCAGGTCGGGATCAAGACCACGCTGCACGGCTTCCCCACCGCCACCTACGACGCCAACTTCGCTGGCGTGCCGAAGTACGAGGCCCAGCACAACATCGGTATCTCGTTCTACGGCTGGGCGGCCGACTGGCCGGACGGCTACGGCTTCTTCTACTACATCGCCGACGGCAAGGCGATCAGCCCGGCGGGTAACACCAACCTGTCGCAGCTAAACGACCCGAAGGTGAACAGCCTGCTCGCCGCCATGGCCACCACCAATGACGCCACCACGCGAAACGGCTACACCAGCCAGATCGATGAGCAGATCATGAAGGACGCGGCCATCCTGCCCGGGGTGTACGCCAAGTCCCTGCTCTACCGGAGCCCCAGCCTGACCAACGTGTACGTTCAGTCCTACTACGGCATGTACAACTACGCCGTACTCGGCCTGAAGTCCTGATAGCGAGAAAGTGAGGATGCTGGTGCCCGCCGCGGGCAGCCCGGGCGGGCACCAGCGCCACACACCGTGATCACATTCATCATCCGGCGGCTGATCGGCACGATTTTCCTGCTGATTGTGGTCAGCATGATCACGTTTGCCATCTTCTTCCTGCTTCCCCGGCTCGCCGGGCAGAACTCCTATCAGCTCGCTGAGCAATACGTCGGCCGCAACCCGACCCACCAGGCGGTGCTGGCGGTCGAAGCCCAGCTTGGCCTGGACAGGCCGCTGTACCTGCAGTACGGCGACTTCCTCAAGGGCATCGTGGTGGGGGCCCACTACAACAGCGGGTCCACTAGGACCTTCTGCCCCGCACCGTGCTTCGGCTACTCGTTCAGGAGCCAGCAGCCGGTCTGGCCGATGATGGTCAGCGACCTGCCGGTGACCCTCTCTCTGGCCATCGGGGCGGCGATAATCTGGCTGGTCAGCGGCGTGGCCATCGGCGTCATCTCGGCGCTGCGGCGAGGCACCTTCTTCGACAGGTTCTCGATGGGGATCGCTCTGGCCGGGGTGTCACTGCCGATCTTCTTCACCGGGCTGATATCGCTCGAGTTGTTCAGTTATAAATGGCCCTTGTTCCCGAACGTGACGTTCGTGCCCTTCACCACCAACCCGCTGCTGTGGGCCCGGAACCTGGTGCTGCCGTGGCTTTGCCTGGCCTTCCTGTACGCCGCGCTCTACGCCCGGCTGACCCGGGCGGGCATGCTGGAGACCATGGGCGAGGACTACATCCGCACGGCCCGGGCCAAGGGCCTGCCCGAGAGCAAGGTAATCGTCAAACACGGGTTGCGGGCCGCACTGACCCCGATCGTCACCATCTTCGGCATGGACCTCGGCCTGCTGCTGGGCGGAGCTATCATCACCGAGGTGACCTTCTCCCTGCACGGTTTGGGCCTGTTTACGGTAGAGGCCATCCAGAACCAGGACCTGCCCGAGATCCTCGGGGTCACCATGCTGGCCGCCTTCTTCATCGTGCTGGCCAACCTCGTGGTAGACGTCCTGTATGCCTTCGTCGATCCGAGGGTGAGGCACTAATGCCGGCTCCCCTGCTCGAGGTCGAAGACCTGCGGATTCACTTCCCCACCCAGGACGGCCTGGTCAAGGCGGTCGATGGCGTCTCGTACTCGCTCGAGCGGGGCCGCACGCTGGGCATCGTGGGCGAATCGGGCTCCGGCAAGAGCGTCACCAGCCTCGGCATCATGGGCCTGCACCAGGGCGGCTCGGCGCAGATCAGCGGTCACATCCGGCTGGACGGGGAAGAGCTGGTCGGAGCCGACCCGAGCCGGATCCGCGAGCTGCGCGGGAACAAGATGGCCATGATCTTCCAGGACCCGCTGTCCGCCCTGCACCCCTATTACACAGTCGGTTCGCAGATCGTCGAGGCGTACCGGATCCACAACGACGTGAGCAAGGCGCAGGCCCGCCAGCGTGCCATCGACCTGCTCGACCGGGTCGGCATCCCGCAGCCCAAGGTCCGGGTGGACGACTACCCGCATCAGTTCTCCGGCGGCATGCGGCAGCGCGCGATGATCGCCATGTCGCTGTCCTGCAATCCCGGGCTGCTCATCGCGGACGAGCCGACCACCGCCCTGGACGTCACCGTGCAGGCGCAGATCCTCGACCTGATCTCCGACCTGCAGTCCGAGTTCGGCTCGGCGGTCATCATCATCACCCACGACCTCGGCGTGGTCGCCGAGCTGTCCGACGACATCCTGGTCATGTACGCCGGGCGGGTCGCCGAATATGGGAGCGCGTCCGAGATCTTCAACAAGCCCGGCCACCCCTACACCTGGGGTCTGCTGGCCTCGATGCCACGACTGGACCGGGAGCGCGCCACCCGGCTCGTCCCGATCCCGGGCACGCCGCCCAGCCTGATCCGGGTCCCGGCGGGCTGCCCGTTCAACCCCCGCTGCCGGTACGCCCACCTGAACAATGGCAGGTGCGAGACCGAGGTACCGCCGCTGCGAGACGTAGAGACGACCGGCCACCTGGTGGCCTGCCACCTCAGTGCGGCGGAGAAGGCGCGGCAATGGCAGCTGCTCGCCGCCGGCGAGGTCCCGGAGGTCACGAAGGAGCCGGCGGTCCAGGGCGGGCAGGAATCATGAGCGAGCAGACTGAGACGCCGGTGGCCTCGCCGGAACCGAACGGCGGAGCGCAAAACCCCGACGCGCTGCTGACCGTGACCGACCTGGTCCGGCACTTCCCGGTAACACGCGGGGTCATCATCCGGCAGAAGGTCGGGGCCGTCCGGGCAGTGGACGGGATCGACCTGGAGGTGAGCCGGGGGCAGACGCTCGGCCTGGTCGGCGAGTCGGGCTGCGGCAAGTCCACCACCGGCCGCCTGCTGACCCGGCTGGACAAGCCCACCAGTGGCCGGATCGTGATCGACGGCCGGGACATCACCACGTTGCGGGCCGGCCAGATGCGCCCGCTGCGGCGCGAGATCCAGATGATCTTCCAGGACCCATACTCCTCGCTGAACCCCCGGCACACCGTGGGTGGCATCGTGGGAGCCCCGTTCCGGGTACAGAAGGTCGAGCCCCCGGGCGGGGTCAGGCGCAGCGTCCAGGAACTGCTCGAGCTGGTCGGGCTCAACCCTGAGCACTACAACCGCTACCCGTACGAGTTCTCCGGCGGTCAGCGGCAGCGTATCGGCATCGCCCGGACCCTGGCGCTGCGGCCCAAGCTGATCATCGCCGACGAGCCGGTCTCCGCCCTTGACGTGTCCATCCAGGCCCAGGTCATCAACCTGCTCGAGGACCTGCAGGACCAGCTGGGCCTGACCTATGTGGTGATCGCGCACGACTTGTCCGTGGTCCGGCACATCGCCGACCGGGTTGCGGTCATGTACCTCGGCAAGATCGTCGAGATCGCCGACCGGGACAAGCTGTACGAGCGGCCGCGGCACCCGTACACCGTGGCGCTGCTGTCGGCCGTCCCCGTGCCCGAGCCGCTCAGCAGCGAGTCGGGCCAGCGGGAACGGCGCGAGCGCATCCGCCTGCAGGGCGACGTGCCCAGCCCGCTGTTCCCGCCCCCAGCCTGCCGGTTCCACACCCGGTGCTGGAAGGCACAGCAGATCTGCCAGGAGCAGGAGCCGCCCCTGGCCGAGATCATCGGTGGCCACAAGGTGGCCTGCCACTTCCCGGAGAACACCCCGCAGCAGCCCGAGACCACCTCGGCCCCGGCGTGACCGGACCCACCTGACCGCCCAGCCTGACCGGCGCGGCCGGCGTAGGCGTTTTCCCGGACGAACACCCGGGAACCCAGCCACAGGAACACCAGGGCCAGCCCGACGGCCACCGCGATCCCCTCGACCATGATCGCGTTGAAGTACTGCCCGAGGTAGGCCTCGCGCATGGCGTCGATGATGTAGCGGAACGGGCTGATCCGGGCGATGCCCTGCAGCCAGCCCGGGCCGAGCGTCATCGGCAGGAAGATCCCGGACAGCAGCAGCAGCGGCACGACGACCGAGTTGATCAGCGGGGCGAACGTGTCCTCGCTCTTGACCAGCAGACCGGTCGCGTAGGACACCGAGGACAGACCGATCGCGACCAGGGCGATGAAGCCGAAGCCGATGAACACCGCTGCCACCGGCGCCCGCAGCCCGAACACCACCCCGACCAGTACCAGTACGGCCGCCTGCACCACCAGGGTGACCACGTCCCGCAGCACGCGCCCGGCCATAATGGCCAGCCTGCTGACCGGCGTGACCCGGAACCTCTCGATGACCCCGGCGCGCCAGTCCGAGATGATGGCGAAACCCACGAACGTCGAGCCAAAAAGCCCGAGCTGGATGAGCAGCCCCGGTACGAAGAACTTATAGGCGTTCCCGGTGGTGCCCAGCGTGGACGCGGGCAGCCTGGTCAGCAGCGGGCCGAACAGGACCAGATACAGGATCGGCTGCATGAGCCCGATGATGACCCAGGCGGGCTGGCGCAGGGCCAGCCGCTCCTGGCGCCGGAAGACCAGCAGCGTGTCGCGGATGAAGGACATGAGGATCACTCCTTGCCAGCCGAAGCGGTCTGGGCCTGTCCGGCGGGCTCTCCCGGTTGCGCGCCGGCGGGGGCGTGCGCCGAGGCGGAGTCATCGCGCAGCGAGCGCCCGGTCAGGGTCAGGAACACGTCGTCCAGCGTTGGCCGCGACAGGTTGATCGACTCCAGCGTGATGCCGGCCGCGTCGAGCACCCGGAGCAGGGCCGGCAACGCCGCGTCGCCGTGCTCGACGGTCAGCCTGAGGATCCCGTCGGCCGCGGTGACCTCCCGCACGATGGGCTGGCGGTCGAGCAGTTCACGGGCCGCGGCCACGCCACCTTCCTCGCCGGTCACCCGCAGCGTCACCAGGTCCCCGGAAATCCGGCGCTTGAGCTCGTCCGGGGTGCCGTCGGCCACGATCACGCCGTGGTCGATGACGAACACCCGGTCGCACAGCACGTCTGCTTCCTCCAGGTAGTGCGTGGTGAGGAAGACCGTGGTACCCAGGTCCGACCGGAGCCTGCCGATGTGCTCCCACAGATTGCTCCGGCTCTGCGGGTCCAGTCCGGTCGTGGGCTCGTCCAGGAAGACCAGCGGTGGCCGGTGCAGCAGGCCGAGCGCGATCTCGAGCCGGCGGCGCTGGCCGCCGGACAGCGTCTTGACCAGGCGCTGCTCGAGACCACCCAGGTCAAGCTGGTCGGTCAGCAGCTCCGCGCGCCGCCGCCCCTCGTCCCTGGGGAGGCGGTACAGCGCCGCCTGGTCCAGCAGTTCCTCGATGACCAGGCAGTTCGGATCGGTGCCGCCCATCGTCTCGCCGATGGCCTGTGGCACGTAGCCGATCTTCTTGCGCACCTCCAGCGGATCGCGCAGCAGGTCGGCGCCGGCCACCCTGGCGGTGCCCGCGGTGGGCTTGAGCAGGGTAGTCAGCATGCGCAGGGTGGTTGTCTTACCCGCGCCGTTCGGCCCGAGGAAACCGACGATGTCGCCTTCGCCGACGGTCAGGTCGACGCCCCGGACCGCCTCAACCGTGCGCTTGCGGCTCCTGAACGTCCGCGCCAGCCCCCGCGCCTCGATGATTGCCATAGCTCGTTCTCCTGGTCGCCGCTGCCCAGGACCAGTGTCCTGGCCCCCTCTCCGCAATGTCAAGTAATATCGCGTTTCGGATAGGCGGCTGGCGCTGTAGCCCCCGCGTCCCGGGCGCTAAGCCTTGGGCAGCACAGCCCCGGGCACCTGCACCTCGGGTACCCGAGCCTCGGGCACGGGGGGCTCGGGCAGTGATGGCTCGGGAATGGCTTCCGGGAACGCCTGCGCCGGCACCGTCTCGCCGTCGGGCGCCTCACGCGGCAACGGCGGCGGGGTGCCGCCGAACTCCGGGCACAGCGCCTTGTGGTTGCACCAGTCGCACAGCTTGCTCGGTCGTGGCCGCCAGTCGCCCGCCGCCCGGGCCCGCTCGATGGCCTGCCACAGCGCGGCCACCTTGCGCTCGGTCGCGAGCAGGTCGTCCTCGTCGGGGGAGTAGCGCAGGACCTCTCCCTCGGCCAGGTACATCAGCTGCAGCAGCCGGGGCACCTGGCCACGCAGCCGCCAGACCACCAGCGCGTAGAACTTCATCTGGAACAGCGCGCTGGCCTCGTACGCCTCCCGCGGCGCACGGCCGGTCTTGTAGTCCACGATCCTGACCTCGCCGGTCGGCGCCACGTCCAGCCGGTCGATGTAGCCGCGCAGCCGCAACCCGGAATCAAGCGTCGTCTCCACGTACCACTCGCGCTCGGCCGGCTCGAGCCGGCGCGGGTCCTCCAGGGTGAAATACCTGTCCAGCACGGCCGTGGCTGATTCCAGCCAGCTTGCCCGCTCGGCCTCGTCGCCGAACAGCGCCGCCAGCCCCGGCTCCTCCTGCGTCAGCCGGTCCCACTCGGGCATCAGCATGCCCCGGGCCGATTCCGGGGTCCGCTCGGCGGCGGGCAGGTCGAACAGCCGCTCGAGGGCCGCGTGCACCAGCGTCCCGCGCGCCGTCGCGATTGTCGGCGGCTCGGGCAGTCGGTCGATGACCCGGAACCGGTACAGCAGCGGGCAGGTCATGAAGTCCCCCGCCCGCGACGGCGACAGCGCGGGCCCCTTAGGCCGCTCCGCCTCGCTGACCGCGGTTGCCGTTTCCGCCACAGCTATTTCGTCCACAGCGACACCGTAGGACACCCCACCGACATTCGGGGCCCGCACACGCCGTCCCGCCGTCACGAGCCGAGGCGTTTCATGATCAGGGCCAGAAACGGCCAGATAGCGGTTAAAACTGGCCCTGATCATGAAACGGCGCCTCTGCGGCCAGGCGAGGCCGCGCCGGCTTCGGCCCCAACCACCCCAGGTGCACGTAGCATCGGTAATGTGTCAAGCACGACGCCGGACAAGCCGCCCGAGAGGCGAAACCAGCGCCGCGAAGCCGGTCACGGGATCGTCATCGCGCGCCCGTTCGGCATCCCGGTGTATATCTCGCCCTACTGGTTCGTGATCGCCGGCGTCTTCATCCTTATCTACGCCAACGACCTGGCCGCCACCTTGCACGGTGCCACGCGTTTCATCGTGGCCGCGGCGTTCGTGGTGCTGCTGTACGTCTCGGTGCTGATCCACGAGCTCAGCCATTCCCTGGTGGCCCGCGGCTACGGGCTGCCGGTCCGGCGCATCCTGCTGTATCCGCTGGGCGGTTTCTCCGAGATCGAGCGGGAGCCGCCCACGCCGGGCCGGGAGTTTCTGGTCTCGGCGGCCGGCCCGGCGCTCTCGCTGGTGCTGGCGGCGGCAGGCTATGGCCTGATGCACGTGGTCCCGGCGGGCACCATCGCCGGTGTCCTGGTCAGCCAGCTGCGCTGGGCCAACCTGGTGGTCGGGATCTTCAACCTGCTGCCTGGCCTGCCGCTGGACGGCGGCCGGATGCTGCGCGCGGTGATCTGGAAGCTGTCGGGCCGCCAGAACCTGTCCACCATCATCGCCGCCTGGGCGGGCCGGGTTCTCGCGGTGGCCCTGTTCGTCGTGCCGTTCGCCACCGGCGTGGTGAGGGGGACGGGCGGAGACGTCGTCACGGTGATCTGGCTGGCCGTGATCGCCGCCTTCATGTGGACCGGCGCCGGGCAGGCGATCAAGGCCACCAAGTTCCGTGAGCGGCTGCCCGCCCTGCAGGCCCGCCGCCTGGCCCGCAAGGCCGTGTCGGTCGCGGCCGACACGCCGCTGGCCGAAGCGATCAGGCGCGCGGACGAGAGCCAGGCCCGCGCGGTCGTGATCGTGGACCACGACGACAAGCCGATCGCCATCTTGAACGAGACCGCGGTGATGGCCACGCCGCCGCAACGCCGGCCCTGGATGGACGCGGGCACGCTGGCCCGCACTATCGAGCCCAGCCTGGTGCTGCCCGCCGACCTGTCCGGGATGGCGCTGCTGGACGCGATCCGCCGCTCGCCGGCCAGTGAGTACCTCCTGGTAGAACCGTCCGGCCAGGTCTACGGCGTGCTCGCCGCCCGTGACGTCGACCACGCCTTCGCCGGGGTTTAGAGGTATAACCGAGCATGACCAAACCGCGGCAGGGGCCGCTGGCGCCCGGCGAGCCGGTCCAGCTCACCGACCCCAAAGGGCGCACGCACCTGATCACGCTGAAGGCTGGCGCGTCCTTTCACACGCACCGGGGCATGCTAAGCCACGACGAGATCATCGGCGGCCCAGACGGCAACGTGGTCAAGGCCGGCGGCGGCACCCCGTACGTGGTGTTCCGCCCCCTGCTGGCCGATTACACGCTGGCCGCTAAGCGCGGCGCGGCTGTGGTGTACCCCAAGGACGCCGCGCAGATCGTGGCCTTCGCCGATGTGTTCCCCGGCGCGCGCGTGCTGGAGGCCGGAGCGGGCTCGGGTGCGCTGTCGTGCTGGCTGCTGCGGGCGGTGGGGGAGCAGGGCACGCTGGTCTCCTTCGAGCGCAGGCCCGACTTCGCCGAGATCGCCCGCAAGAACGTGGAGACGTTCTTCGGCGGTCCGCCGCCTGGCTGGCAGCTGATCGACGGCGAGTTCGGCGCCCTCGATCACGGCCTGGCCGACTTCGACCGGGTCATCCTGGACATGCTGGCCCCGTGGGACTGCGTGGAAGCCGTCGCCGCGGCGCTGGCTCCTGGCGGCCTGGTCTGCTGTTACGTCGCCACGACCACCCAGCTGTCGCGCATCGTGGAGGCCCTGCGCGGGCACGGCGCCTTCGACGAGCCCTCCTCCTGGGAGAGCATGGTCCGCGGCTGGCACGTGGAGGGCCTGGCGGTCCGCCCCGAGCACCGGATGGTGGGACACACCGGGTTCCTGGTGACCGCGCGCAGGCTCGCACCGGGGGTGGTCCCTCCGCCCCGCCGGCGGCGGCCGGCCAAGGGAGCGCAGGAAGAAGATCGTTAAAAGACCATTGACGCCGAACGAGCGGGTGCGTCCATTCGTGTGAATAGTTACGCTTCGCGATGTCACTGTGACCGATTGATAGTTTCGCGGGCAGCAAAACCATGCCGATACGGTGCCGGCAGGTTAGGGATTGCTCGCGAATAGGTAGAGTCCAGTTAACGGGTCAGGAGGTGAGGGCCATGGCCACAAGAGACGAAGCCGGTCGTGGACGGCACGACGATGAGGTGAAGAGCCTTACCGCTCAGATCTCCTTCCTAGACGAGGAGATCGCCGTACTGCGGCGTAGGCTGGCGGATTCGCCCCGGCAGGTCAGGCTTCTCGAGGACAGACTGCGCGAGGCCGAGGGGAATCTGACCGGGGTCAGCGCGCAGAACGAGCGGCTGGCCGCGACCTTGCGTGAGGCGCGCGATCAGATCATCGCGCTCAAGGAAGAGGTCGACCGGCTGGCTCAGCCGCCGTCCGGATTCGGCGTCTTCCTGACGGCGAACGAGGACGACACGTGCGACGTGTTCACCGGCGGCCGCAAGATGCGGGTGAACGTGTCCCCGAACGTCGAGCTCAGCGAACTGCGTCCCGGCCAGGAAGTCGTCCTGAACGAGGCGCTCAACGTGGTCATCGCGCAGTCCTATGAGCAGGTCGGCGAAGTTGTCATGCTCAAGGAGGTGCTGGCCGACGCCACCCGCGCGCTGGTCATCTCCCAGGCGGACGAGGAGCGCGTGGTCCGGCTCGCCGAGCCGCTGCTGAACGCGCCGCTGCGGGCCGGCGACTCGCTGCTGCTCGAGCCCAGGTCGGGCTATGTGTACGAGCGGATACCCAAGGCCGAGGTGGAAGAGCTCATCCTGGAGGAAGTCCCGGATATCTCTTACTCCGACATCGGCGGCCTGGCCGGCCAGATCGAGCAGATCAGGGACGCGGTCGAGCTGCCCTACCTGCACGCGGACCTGTTCCGCGAGCACCAGCTGCGCCCGCCAAAGGGCATCCTGCTGTACGGGCCGCCCGGCTGCGGCAAGACGCTGATCGCCAAGGCCGTAGCCAACTCACTGGCCAAGAAGGTCGCGGAGAAGTCAGCGGAGACCGGCGGGCCGAACTCCGAGGGCAAGAGCTTCTTCCTCAACATCAAGGGCCCCGAGCTGCTGAACAAGTACGTCGGTGAGACCGAGCGGCACATCCGGCTGGTGTTCCAGCGGGCCCGGGAGAAGGCCAGCGAAGGTATGCCCGTCATCGTGTTCTTCGACGAGATGGACTCGATCTTCCGGACCCGCGGGTCCGGGGTGTCCTCCGACGTGGAGAACACGATCGTGCCTCAGCTGCTGAGCGAGATCGACGGCGTGGAGGGGCTGGAGAACGTCATCGTCATCGGCGCCTCCAACCGCGAGGACATGATCGACCCGGCTATCCTGCGGCCCGGGCGGCTCGACGTGAAGATCAAGATCGAGCGGCCAGATGCCGAGGCGGCCAAGGACATCTTCTCCAAGTACGTGCTGAAGGAACTGCCGCTGCACCCCGACGACCTGGCTGCGAACGACAGCTCGCCGCAGGCATGCGTGGACGCGATGATCCAGCGCACCGTCGAGCGGATGTACACCGAGTCGGAGGAGAACAGGTTCCTGGAGGTCACCTACGCCAACGGTGACAAGGAAGTCCTGTACTTCAAGGACTTCAACTCCGGCGCCATGATCGAGAACATCGTGGCCCGGGCCAAGAAGATGGCCATCAAGCAGTTCCTGGACACCGGGCAGAAGGGCATGCGGGTCGCGCACCTGCTGGCCGCCTGCGTGGACGAGTTCAGCGAGAACGAGGACCTGCCCAACACCACCAACCCGGATGACTGGGCCCGGATCTCCGGCAAGAAGGGCGAGCGCATCGTCTACATCCGGACCCTGGTGTCCGGCAAGACCGGCACCGAGGCAGGTCGCTCCATCGACACCGTGGCCAACACCGGCCAGTACCTGTAACGGAACAGTCAGCCCCCCGTTCGCGGGGGGCTGACTGCCCTAACCGAAAGAGACATGTGGCCCCAGACCGCCCCCGGAGGGGACCCAACGCCCGGGTCCCCCTTGTAGGCTTCTTTTCATGAGTGTTCTTCGCGTGATGGGCACAGAGACGGAATATGGCATCTCCGTGCCCGGTCAGCCCGGTGCTAACGCGATGGTGACCTCATCTCAGATCGTCAATGCCTACCAGGCCGCCACGGCCGCCAAGGCGCGCCGCGCGCGCTGGGACTTCGAGGAGGAGAACCCGCTGCGGGACGCCCGCGGGTTCGACCTCACCCGCGAGGCGGCCGACTCCTCACAGCTGACCGACGAGGACCTGGGCCTGGCCAACGTCATCCTCACCAACGGCGGCCGCCTGTACGTGGACCACGCCCACCCGGAGTACTCCGCCCCGGAGTGCACCAACCCGATGTCGGTGGTGATCTGGGACAAGGCTGGTGAGCGGGTCATGGCCGAAGCCGCGGCCAAGGCCGCGACGGTGCCTGGCAGCGCGCCCATCCAGCTGTACAAGAACAACACCGACAACAAGGGCGTCTCCTACGGATCGCACGAGAACTACCTGATGCGCCGGGGGACGCCGTTCGCCGACATCGTCAAGTTCCTGGTCCCGTTCTTCGTTTCCCGTCAGGTGGTCTGCGGGGCCGGCCGGGTGGGCATCGGCGCGGACGGCCGGGGCACCGGGTTCCAGATCAGCCAGCGGGCCGATTTCTTCGAGGTCGAGGTCGGGCTGGAGACCACGCTCAAGCGGCCAATCATCAACACCAGGGACGAGCCGCACGCGGATCCGGAGAAGTACCGCCGCTTGCACGTCATCATCGGCGACGCCAACCTCAGCGAGGTGTCCACCTACCTCAAGGTGGGCACGACCGCGCTGGTGCTGGCGATGATCGAGGACAGGTTCCTGGGCACCGACCTGTCGGTCGAAGCGCCCGTGGCCGAGCTCCGTGCCATCTCGCATGACCCGACCTGCCGCCGCCTGGTCACGCTCAAGGACGGCCGGAAGATGACCGCCGTGCAGCTGCAGGCCGAATACCTCGAGCTAGCCCGCAAGTACACCGAGGACAAGTACGGCAACGACGTCGACGACATCACCACCGACGTGCTCAACCGATGGGAGTCGGTGCTGAACCGGCTGGCCGAGGACCCCATGCTGCTGTCCAGGGAGCTGGACTGGGTGGCCAAGCTCGAGCTGCTCGAGGGCTACCGGACCCGGGACGGCCTGGGCTGGGACAGCCCGCGGCTGCAGCTGGTCGACCTGCAGTACTCCGACGTGCGCCCGGATCGTGGCCTGTACAACCGGCTGGTGGCCCGCGGGCGCATGGTGCGGCTCACCGACGACGCGACGATCGAACGAGCGGTGGAGAATCCGCCCGAGGACACCCGGGCCTACTTCCGCGGCCGGTGCCTGCGGCAGTACCCCGAGTCGGTGGCGGCCGCCTCATGGGACTCGGTGATCTTCGATATCCCGGGCCGCGAGTCGCTGCAGCGGGTGCCCACCCTGGAGCCGCTGCGCGGCACCCGGGTGCACGTGGGGGACCTGCTGGACCGCTGCCGGACCGCCGCCGAGCTGGTCGCCGCCCTGACCGGCCAGGACTAGGGTCGCCGAGACAGGGCCTCGCCACTAGGGTCGGCTAAGAACGGCCGGGAGCGCCCCGCAGGACGGCTGATGTTAACCTCGTGCGTCCCGCCGATCCCATCAGCCTCATAAGTTGCGCAGGTGGGCCCCGGCCGGCGCCGATCGCGAGTTCGTACCGATTTCGGCCCAACGGGATTGGGCGGGACTCCTACGGGTGACGATAGCGTTGGGACAGACGGAGGTAGCGACATGGCAACCAGCAAGGACACAGGCGGTCAGCGGCAGACCACACGGCGCGCCGAAGAGACCGAAGAGGCCGAGACCGGGTCCACCGAGGCAGCCCAGGAACGGCACGAAAAGCTTTCCGACGACGTCGACTCGATTCTCGACGAGATCGACGAGGTGCTCGAGGAGAACGCCGAGGAGTTCGTCCGCTCGTACGTGCAAAAGGGCGGCCAGTAACCCCCGGCGGCCGGTTCGCCGTAGGCGGACGCGCCGGCCGGTAGAGCGTACTGCCACGCCTCGGCGTGGCAGTAGGGTCTGTTGAGTAGGTTCGTTACGACTACGGGAGGAGGTCCGCGTTGGGCTCGTATTTCGACGGCAGCCAGCCAGGTCCGTTCGCCGGGGACCCGGGGATGTCCGGGCGGATGCAGGGTTCGGCGGCCAGGCCTCCGGCGGGCCTGATGGGCGTGCAGACCTCCTCCTTCACCGACTTCCTGGCCACCCACTCACCCGGTCTGCTGCCCGGCCGGATGGTCGCCGGCGCGTCCGGGGATCCGGTCAGCCCGGTGATCCGCGATCTGCCGCACGCCACCACGATCGTCGCGGCCGTGAGCCACGAGGGCGTCGTGCTGGCTGGTGACCGGCGGGCCACCGCGGGGAGCATGATCGCCAAGCGGGACGTGGAGAAGGTCTTCCGCAGCGACGAGTTCTCCGGGATGGGCTACGCGGGCACCGGCAGCGTAGGCATCGAGTTCGTCCGGCTGTTCCAGGTGGAGCTCGAGCACTACGAGAAGATGGAGGGCCGGTCGCTGTCCCTGGAAGGCAAGGCGAACCGGCTGGCCTTCATGGTCCGGGGCAACCTGGGCGCGGCCATGCAGGGGCTCGTCGTGGTGCCGTTGTTCGTGGGCTACGACGAGGACACCGGCCAGGGACGGATCTTCAGCTACGACGTGGCCGGCGGCCCGTATGAGGAGCACCGGTTCTTCTCCATCGGTTCGGGGTCGATATTCGCCCGGGGCGCGCTGAAGAAGTTCTACATGGACGATATGCCCGAGCGTGACGCGGTGCTGGCCTGCGTACAGTCCCTGTACGACGCCGCCGACGACGACTCGGCGACCGGCGGCCCGGACCTGACCCGGCGGATCTTCCCGGTTGTCGCCACCATCACGGCCGACGGCTTCCGGAAGCTGCCGGAGGACGAGACGGCGCGGATCGCCGAGGAGGTCGTGCAGAGCCGGATGGACCGGCCAGACGGCCCCCGGGCCCCGGTCCGGCCCAGCTAGCCTGCCATCTGGAAACCATCCCGCCTCACTACCTAAGTAAAGGAAGCGCCCGCGGTGTCAATGCCGTTTTACGTCTCACCTGCGCAGGCCATGCGGGACAAGGCCGAATACGCGCGACAGGGGATCGCCCGCGGCCGTAGCTGCGTAACGCTGCAGTACGAGGGCGGGATCTTGATGATGGCGCCGAACCCCTCCCGGGCGCTGCACAAGATCAGCGAGATCTACGACCGGATCGGGTTCGCCGCGGTCGGCCGGTACAACGAGTACGAGAACCTCCGCAAGGCCGGGGTGACCTACGCCGACATCAGCGGTTACCAGTACGACCGGCACGACGTGACCGCCCGCGGTATCGCCAACTACTACGCGCAGAACCTGGGCACCATCTTCACCGAGAGCCCCAAGCCGTGGGAGGTGGAGATCGTCGTGGCCGAGGTGGGCGCAAGCCCGGCCGATGACCAGATTTACCGGATCACCTTCGACGGCTCGGTCACCGACGAGCCCGGGTTCGTGGCGTTCGGCGGGCAGGCCGATCAGGTGTCCGCGGCGCTGAAGGAGCGCTACTCCGACGGCATGTCGCTGTCCGAGGCATTCGCAGCCGCGCTGGGTGCGCTATCGGTTCCCGTCGGCAACGGGGAAGCGCCCGAGTACACCGCGGCCCAGCTCGAGGTGGCCATCCTGGACCGTGCCCGCGAGCACCGCACGTTCCGCCGGATCCGTGCCGCCCGGCTGGAGGAGATGATCAGCGAGAACCGCGCCGACTCGGCCGGGCAGGCCACCGCGGAAACGGACTCCGACGACGGCGATGAATCAGGGACGAGCGCGCCCGCCGACTCCGGCCCGCCGACCGGTCCCGACCCGTCCAGCTCGGACCGTGGCTCGGGTACGGGTGGCGGCGGTCCCCTCCTGTAAGACCCAGGTGCCTTCCGCCGCGAACCAACCCGCTGGCAGGCAGCGCGAGAGCGTCTGCAGCCCGCTTCGGCGCGCAGCTGGAGGAATGGTGGCCGCGGGTGCCTGGCTTGGTCGCCGGGCTCTGTGAGCGCTGGCAGCTGGATCTGGGCACCCCCGTCGGCAGTGGTAACACCTCGCTGGTGCTGCGCTGCCGCCGCGCTAACGGGCGGCCTGCCATTTTGAAGGTGACGCCCGACGCCGCTATCGCCGCCACCGAGGCCTTCGCCCTGCGCGGCTGGTGCTGTCGGGCCGGGTGCCCGCCGTGTGGGACGCGGATCCGGACGCCGGCGCGCTGCTCCTTGAGGCCATCGCCAGTGAGAGCACCCTGTCGGATTAGGCCGCGGGGGTTACTATAGAGCGGATCGCGGGTCTGATCTGGGACCTGCACGGCAGCGGTGCCCCGGCGACCGGGCCCGGTGTGGAACCGCTCACCGACCGGGTCGACTTTATCTTCGGGCTCTGGACCGGCCGCCGGGCGCGCAGCGAGGCGATGTCCCGTGCCGTCCCGGCGGGACGACTAGAGCGAGGCCATGAGCTGGCCAGGTCGCTGGCCGCCACCCCCACCGCGCCGCCCGTGCTGCTGCACGGCGACCTGCACCCCGGCAATGTGCTCGACGGCGGCCCGGCCCGCGGCCTCGTTGCCATCGACCCCCGGCCCAGCGTGGGCGAGCCAGCAGCCGACGTCGTGGACTGGGTGTTCTGGCAGGCGGACGACGTGGACGCCTGGCAGGCCCGCAACCAGGAACTGGCCGCAGCCCTGGGCCTGGATCCCGCCCGGCTATGGGCCTGGTGCACCACATTCGCGGCCATGTTCGCCGCATCCTGCGCGGTGCGCGGTGACCTGGCACCGGTCCAGGATCTGCTGGCCATCGCCCCGTAGCCCGCGCCCGCCGGCACACATCCTCATGATCATGTGCCGCCAGGCGCCGCCATCGTGTGCCGCCATGCGCCTGTTCCGTGATCGTGGGCCGCCGCGCGCCGCCATCGTGTGCCGCCGGGCGTCACTTCCATGATCATGTGCTTTTTTGTGCCATTTTGGCGCCATTTCCATGATCATGTGCCTCTTTGTGTCATTTTTGGCGCCTTTCGGCCCACGATCATGGTTCTGACGACCTTGGCCCACGATCTCCGCTTTGGGCCGCCAAACGGACGGGCGGGTGAAGCCGACGCCATGTCCGGGTGGGTCGTTGGGGCACGTGCAGTCGCGGGTCACCGGGCCCGGTTTTCCCGGCCTTCGCCGTGTTCATGCTGTGCGGCCACCCCGCACTGTCCGCTATGCGGCCGGTGGGCCCCGGGCTGGGCCCCGCGCCGGGTTACAGCGGGATGTTGGCGTGCGCGCCCTTCAGCTGCGGGGCCTCCGCGATGGCCCGGGCCAGCTCCTGGCGTGTCTGGCTGGGGTCGATGATCGCGTCGATGACCCCGATGTCGACGGCCCGCTGCAGGCCTCCCGCGGTGGCCTCGTGCTCGGCGGCTAGCCGGGTCTCGGCCTCGTGCAATTCCTCGGCCGGAACCGAGGCCAGGGTGCGGCGGTGCAGGACGCGGATGGCGGCCACCGCGCCCATGACAGCTACCTCGGCCCCCGGCCAGGCGTAGACCTTGGTGGCGCCGAGGGCGCGGGAGTTCATCGCGATATAGGCGCCGCCGTAGGCCTTGCGGGTGACGAGCGTGACCCGGGGCACCGAAGCCTCTGCGAAAGCGTGCAGCAGCTTGGCGCCGCGGCGGACGACGCCGTCCCATTCCTGGCCGACACCGGGCAGGTAACCGGGCACGTCCACCAGCACAACCAGCGGCACGCCGAACGCATCGCACATCCGGACGAAGCGCGCCGCCTTCTCGGCCGAGGCCGAGTCCAGGCAGCCGCCGAGCCGCATCGGGTTGCTGGCGACGACGCCGACGGTCCGCCCGGCCAGCCGGCCGAGCATGGTCACGATGTTCGGCGCCCACCGCGGGTGCAGCTCCACGCCCGGCGCATCCAGCAGTCTGCTGGTCAGCAGGTGAACGTCGTAGGCCCGGCGTGGGGAGTCCGGCAAGATGGCGGACAAGTCGCGCACCTCCGCGTCCTCGGAGATCTTGCCCTGGTCGCTGAACAGGGCCGCGAGCTGCCGGGCCCGCTCCAACGCGTCCGCGTCGGTCTCGGTCACCACGTGCACCACGCCGGACCGGCGGCTGTGCGGTTCGGGGCCGCCCAGCCGGGCCATGTCGACGTCCTCGCCGGTGACGGACCGGACCACGTCCGGGCCGGTGACGAAGATGCGCCCCTGGCCGGACAAGATCACGATGTCGGTGAGCGCCGGGCCGTAGGCGGCGCCGCCGGCCGCCGGGCCGAGCACCACCGAGATCTGCGGTACCCGGCCGGACGCCGCGGTCATCGCCGCGAAGACCGTGCCCACCGCGTGCAGACTGCCCACGCCCTCGGCCAACCGGGCGCCGCCGGAATGCCACAGCCCCACGATTGGGACCCCGCGCGACACCGCCTCGGCGTAGGCCGCCACGATCGCGGCGCAGCCCGCGGTGCCCATGGCACCGCCCTGCACGCGCACGTCGGAGGCGAACGCCACCGCCCCGGAACCGTGTACCTGCCCAACCCCTGCGACCACCCCGGTACGTTCTTCCCCGCCGTCAGTCAGGAGCTCCAGCGTGCCGGGATCGAATAGGGCGGCCAGCCGCTCCCGCGGGTCGCGAGGCAGCATGAGGCGGCTGCCGAGGCGCCGCCTGCGGAGGTGCCGCTTGCGGAGGTGCTGCCTGCGAGGGGCCGCGGCGGAACCGGCATGGCCGGGGTTGGTCCAGAGCGGTCATCTCAGATCTCCCTACTGATTAGCAGGAACGAGTCACGGGCGGGGGCCGCGGCGTCGGTCAGGCGGCGGCGAATACCAGCGACACGTTGTGGCCGCCGAAGCCGAACGCGTTGTTGATCACTGCCATGGGCTCGGAGCCGCGCTTGCTGAGCGGCCTCGGCTCGGTAGCCACGTCGACGGGCACGTTCTCGTCCAGGTCGTCCAGGTTGATCGTGGGCGGGGCCACGTGCTCGCGCAGCGCGAGGATGGCGGCCACCGACTCGATCGCGCCCGCGCCGCCGAGCAGGTGCCCGGTCATCGACTTGGTCGAGGTGACGATCACGCCGTCCACGGCCGCGCCGAGCGCCTTAGCGAGCGCCTGCGCCTCGGTCGCGTCCCCCTCCGGGGTGGAGGTGGCGTGCGCGTTGACGTGGACCACCTGCGCCGGGTCGACGCGCGCGTCGGCCAGCCCGCGGCTGATCGCCGCGACGACCCCGGTACCGTCGGGGGCGGGGTGCGCGATATGGTACGCGTCCGAGGAGTAGCCGGCCCCGGCCGCGATGGCGTACACGGTGGCGTCCCGCTGCCGCGCATGCGACAGCGACTCCAGCACCAGCACCCCGGCCCCTCGCCCAGCACGAACCCGTCCCGGGCCTTGTCGAATGGCCGGGACGCCCGCTGCGGGTCGTCGTTGCGGGTGGACATGGCCCGCATCACCGCGAACGCGCCGATGTTCAGCGGCATGATGGCCGCCTCGGCCCGCCGGCCACGACCACGTCGGCCCGCCCGGACCGGATCATGTCGATCCCGTAGCCGATCGCCTCGGCGCCGGACGCGCACGCGCTGACCAGCGCGGCGCCCGCCCGGGCGCCCAGCTCGATGCTGATCCAGCCGGCCGCGCCGTTCGGCATCAGCATCGGCACCGTGTACGGCGAGATGCGCTGCCAGCCCTTGTCCCTGAGCGTGTCGTAGGCGGTCAGCGTCGACCCGATGCCCCCGATGCCGCTGGTGACGGTCACGCCCAGCCGCTCCGGGTCCACCTCGGGCGTGCCCGCGTTGGCCCACGCCTCACGCGCTGCGACCAGCGCGAGCTGCTCGCAGCGGTCCATCCGGCGCGCCTGCACGCGGCCCACGACGTCCACCGGGTCGGTGGCCGCCTTCCCCGCGAAGCGCACCGGCAGGGTCTCCGCCCACGGCTCGGTCAGGGTCTGCACGCCGCTGCGCCCTTCCAGCATCGCCGCCCAGGTCGACGCGACGTCCCCGCCGAGCGGGGTAGTCGCGCCGAGCCCGGTGACGACGACGGTTTCGCGCTCTTGCGTCACGCTGAACCCCCGGAATTCTTGGAGACGTAGTTGACCACGTCCTGGACGGTGGCCAGGTCCTTGAGCTGGTCGTCGGGGATCTCGACGCCGAACTTGTCCTGCGCGGCGACGGCGATCTCCACCATGGAGAGCGAGTCGATGTCCAGGTCGTCGACGAAGCTCTTGGCCGGCGTGACCTCATCCGCAGGCACTCCGGCGATCTCCTCGACGATTTCACCAAGTCCGGCGAGGATCTCCTGGTCTGTCATGGCTGTTTCTCCTTGTTATGAAGGGGTCTGAAATTCCTCTTCCGCCCCGTGCCGGGTGGCTGGAGCCGCCCGGCGGCCAGCCGGCACGGCGGGGCGCGGCTAGGGTACCGTGATCACCTGCGCCGCGTAGCACAACCCGGCGCCGAACCCGAGCAGCAGTGCCGCCGAGCCCGGCTTGAGGTCCCCGCGCTCGGCCATCCGCGCCAGCGCCAGCGGGATCGAGGCCGAGGACGTGTTCCCGGCGTGCACGATGTCATCGGCCAGCCGCTCGCGCGGCACCCCGAGCCGGCGGGCGATGGACTCGATGATCCGCAGGTTCGCCTGGTGCGGGACGAACGCCGACAGATCGCTCACGGCCACCCCGGCCCGCTCGCACGCCTGTGCCGCGATCGGGTGCATGGTCGTGGTCGCCCACCGGAACACCGCCTGGCCCTCCTGGTACATGTAGGAGCGCCGGTTGGGGATCTCGATCCTGCTGGCCAGGTCGCCCGCGCTGCCCCAGGCCACCGGGCCGATGCCCGGCGGCTCGCCGTCGGCGACCGGGCCGACTACCACCGCGCCCGCGCCGTCCGCGAAGATGATGCAGGTGGAGCGGTCGTTGGGGTCGATCCACGCGGTCATCTTCTCCGACCCGATGACCAGGACGTGCCGGGCCGTGCCCGCCCGGATCGCGTCCGAGGCGTTAGCCAGCGCGTAGCAGAAGCCCGCGCAGGCGGCGTTGATGTCGTAAGCGCCCGGCGCCACGATGCCGAGCCGGCTCGCCACCGACGCGGAGACGTTCGGGATCGACACCTCGTTGCTGCAGGTCGCCACGATGACCAGGTCGATATCGGCGGGGGACAGGCCGCTGGCGGCCAGCGCCTTGCCTCCGGCCACCACGGCCATGTCCCCGACGGTCTCGTCCGGCCCGGCGTACCGGCGGCTCTCGATACCGACCCGGCTGCGGATCCACTCGTCACTGGTCTCGACCCGCGCGGCGAGGTCGTCATTGGTCACCACGTTGCCCGGCTGGTATCCGCCGAACGACAGGATGCGCGCGCCCCCGGTGGGGGTGAAGGAGGGGTTGGGGTGAACCTGGCTGGAGGTCATGCGCCTTCCCTGGGCTGGATGCGGACGAGAGGCTGGCCTTCGCCGACCGGATCCCCGTCTTCCACCAGCCATTCGATGATCTCCGCTGGCCATGGGGCGGCGACCGGCTTCTCACCGCCACGGGCCACGACGGTGCCCAGATCCGAGGTGAGGGGCTCCGTGGCGAGGGCAGCACCGGCCCGGCCGCGGTGCTGTCGCCGCGGGCGGCCGGGGAGCGGAAGGTACCCGACGTGGGCGCCACGACCAGCCGCCATTCCGGCAGGTGACTGTGGCCGTGGGCATCGGGGCCTGACAGGTGCTCGCCGATCAGTTCGCGGGCCGCGCTGAGCTGATCCGGGGTCTTGAGGGCCAGCTGGGCCACCCCGGGCAGCGCCCGCTTGGCCAGGCCCGTCAGCGTGCCCGCTGGAGGCAGCTCGATGAACCCGGTCACGCCCAGGCCGGCCATGGTGGACATGCACAGGTCCCAGCGCACCGGCGCGGCCACCTGGGCGATGATCCGCTCCAGCCACTCCTTGCCGGTCGTGACCGCGGCGCCGTCTGCATTGGACAGCAGCGTGATGCCCGGGTCGCTGACCGCGATGCCGGCGGCCGCTTCCCGCAGCGCCGCGACGGCCGGGGCCATGTACCGGGTATGGAAGGCCCCGGCGACCTGCAGCGGGCGCAGCCGTGCGCCGGGCGGCGGTGCGGCCGCGAACGCGGCCAGATCCTCCAGGGTCCCGGCGGCCACGATCTGCCCCGTCGCGTTCACGTTGGCCGCCGTAAGCCCGGCCCGGGCGATGGCCGCGAGCACCGCCTCGGTATCGCCGCCGAGCACGGCCGTCATCCCGGTTGGCTCGGCCGCCGCGGCCTGCGCCATGGCCCGGCCGCGCACGCCGACCAGGCGGAGCGCGTCATCCTCGGCCAGCACGCCGGCCAGGGCGCCGGCGGCAAGTTCCCCCACGCTGTGCCCGGCGGTCGCGTCCGCCGGGACCGAGCCCGGGTCGCCGGCCGACGGCAACGCCGCCGCCGCGACGATCGCGGCCGCCACCAGCAGCGGCTGCGCCACCGCGGTGTCCCTGATCTCATCGGCGCTCGCGGTGGTGCCGTACCTGATGAGATCGCAGCCGGTCAGTTCCGAGGCGGTCCCCAGACGGTCGGTCACACCGGGCAGTTCGAGCCATGGCGCCAGGAATCCCGGCGTCTGCGCACCCTGCCCCGGCGCGGTGATGATCAGCATCCTTTAACCCTGCCCTGTAGAAGTTCGCTAGCTGAATACTGAAGGGTACGAAGTTAGCAGCCGTCGCTTTGGATGATTCCTACAATTGACGTTCACGCCGACGTCACCGCCGTGTCACCCGCTGCGTCGGCGCGCCGCCTGCGCCGCCGTGGGCACCGCCGCCGGCGGCGCCGCGGCCATCCCCGCTCAGCCAGCCTTGCCGGCCAGCCGGCCCAGCACGATCGCCACCCACAGGGTGAAGCCGTCCCGGCCCACCGAGGGCGTGTATTCGGTCAGCTCGGCCACCCGGCGAAGCCGGTAGCGGACGGTGTTGGGGTGCACGAACAGCAGCCGTGCGGTGGCCTCCAGCGAGGAGCCCTGCTCCAGGTAGGTGGTGAGGGTGTCCAGCAGCGCGTGCCCGCCACTCGCCAGCGGTTCGTAGACGTCGGTGATCAGCGCGGCCCGGGCGTCGGGGTCGCCGTCCAGGGCACGCTCGGGCAGCAGCTCGTCGGCTCCGGTCGGCCGGGGCGCGTCCGGCCAGGCCGGGGCGGCGCGCAACGCGGCCAGAGCCGCCCGCGCCGACACCGATGCCGCCCGCAGGTCACGGACCAGCGGGCCCGCGATCACCGGACCCGGCCCGAACCGCCCGGCGAACCGCTCGGCCCCCGCGATGGGGTCATCGGTGCCGCCCAGCACCAGGATCAGCCGGTTGCCCTGCACCCCGGCCAGGAGGTCCAGGCGGGCCCGCCGGGCCTGCGCGCGCAGCTCCTCGATGAGCGGCTCGGCCCCGCCGTCGGTCTCGCCGTCGCCGATGGTCCCGACAACCACCGTGACAGGAACCGATGACCAGTTCAGCGCGGACGCCCAGGAGTGCAGCGATTCCTCGGCCTCGCCGCGCACCAGGGAGTCCACCACCAGCGCCTCCAGCCTTGCGTCCCACGCCCCCCGGGCCTCGGCCGTGCGCGCGTACACCTGGGCCGCGCTGAACGCGATCTCGCGGGCGTAGGTGAGCACGGCCTCGCGCAGCTCGGCCTCGCCTCCCGGCGCGGCCAGCTCGTCCACCTGCGCCTCTACCGCGTCGATGATGACCCGCACCATCTCCACCGCGTGCTGCAGGCTGACCGCGCGGGCCAGCTCGCGTGGTGCGGTGCCGAAGACCTCGGTCAGCGCGGGCCGGTTGCGCTCGGGATGCCTGATCCAGTCGATGAACGCGGCGATGCCGGCCTGCGCGACCAGCCCGAGCCAGCTCCGGTTCTCCGCGGTCATCTTGCGGAACCACGGCAGCCGCTCGTCCATGGCGGCGATGGCGGCCGTGCCCAGCGCGCCGGTGGCGCGCTCCATCCGGCGCACGGTCTCCGCGTGCACGCGCCCCCTGGCCTGCTGCTTGGCCGTCACCCCTTTAGCCTAAGCCAGCCTCCCGCCGCCCGGCCGATCGCGCGTCGCGTCGCGTCACGCTCACCCGCTGGCGGAGGCCGCAGCGAACGCATTGCCCCGCTTCGCGGTGAGTACCGGCACGCGCCGGAACGCGCGCTCGCCAGCCATCGCCGCACATCGTCACGGGGCCGAGATGAACGGCGCCCCGGCAACCATGTGCTGCCGGGGCGCCGATGACCGCCGGGCCGCTACGAGAGCGCCTCGCTGACCGGCAGGTCCAGGCCGTATTTGGCGATGGCCTGGGCGGGCAGGTCGTCGTCGATCTTCCCGGTGCGGGCCAGCTCCCACAGCACGGCCAGGGTGATGGACTCGGCGTCGACGTGGAAGAACCGCCGCGCCGCCGGCCGCGTGTCGGAGAACCCGAATCCGTCGGTGCCGAGCGAGGTGAACGTGACCGGCACCCAGCGGGCGATCTGGTCCGGCACCGCCTTGATCCAGTCCGAGACCGCGACCACGGGACCCTCGGAGTCGGCCAGCATGGAGGTCACGTGCGGTTCCCGGGACGGCTCGCTGGGGTGCAGCAGGTTCCACGACTCGCAGGCGAGCGCGTCGCGGCGCAGCTCGGTCCAGGAGGTGGCCGACCACACGTCGGCGGATACCTCCCAGTCCGTGGCCAGCATCTCCTGGGCCCGCAGCGCCTGCCGGAGCGCCACGCCGGAGGCAAGTACCTGAGCACGGGGCCGCGTGTCCGCAGCCCGTTCGGCCTCATCCGGCCGGTCGAGGTCGGCGGCGGCCGAGTACAGGTACAGCCCGCGCAGGATGCCGTCCTCCAGGCCCGCGGTGCCGCCGGGGAAGTCGGCGGGCTCGGGGGGCTGCGGGTACGGCTCGTTGTACACGGTCAGGTAGTAGAAGATGTTCTCGCCCTCCGGGTGCTCACCGGTGGCCTCGTACATCCGGCGCAGCGCGTCCCGCACCACGTAGGCCAGCTCGAAGGCCCAGGCGCAGTCGTAGGACACGCACGCCTCGCTGACCGAAGCCAGCAGCATCGAGTGCCCGTCGTTGTGCTGCAGTCCCTCGCCGGTCAGCGTGGTCCGCCCGGCCGTGGCCCCGAGCAGGAACCCGCGGCTCAGCTGGTCGCCCAGAGCCCACATCTGGTCGCCGGTCCGCTGCCAGCCGAACATCGAGTAGAACACGTACACCGGGATCATGTGCGTGCCGTGCGTGGCGTAGGAGCTCCCGGCCGCGATCACCGAGCCCATGGCGCCGGACTCGCTGATGCCCTCGTGCAGGATCTGGCCCTTCTCGGACTCCTTGTAGCCCAGCAGCAGGTTCCGGTCCACCGCTTCGTAGGTCTGCCCGTGCGGTGAGTAGATCTTGGCCGTCGGGAACAGCGAGTCCATGCCGAAGGTCCGGGCCTCGTCCGGGATGATCGGCGCGAAACGCTCCCCGATGGCGGGATCTTTCATCAGCTCCTTGAGCAGCCGGACGAACGCCATCGTGGTGGCCACAGCCTGCTTGCCCGAGCCCTTGCGCAGCTCGTCGTAGACCGCGTCGGGCGGCTGCGGCAGCGGCTTGGCCCGGACGACCCGCCGGGGGAGTACCCCGCCGAGCGCGGCCCGCCGCTCGCGCATGTACTGGATCTCGTCGGAGTCCTCGCCGGGGTGGTAGTACGGCGGCAGCTCGGCCTCCAGGGCCGAGTCACCGATGGGCAGGTAGAGACGGTCCCGGAACTCTTTCAGCTCGGCCACGGTGAGCTTCTTCATCTGGTGCGTGGCGTTGCGGGCCTCGAAGTCCTTGCCCAGGGTCCAGCCCTTGATGGTGTGGGCCAGGATGACGGTGGGCTGGCCGGTGTGCTCGCGGGCCGCCTTGAACGCCGCGTACACCTTGCGGTAGTCGTGGCCGCCCCGGGACAGGTTGCGCAGCTCGTCGTCGGACAGGTGCGCCACCATGGCCCGCAGCCGCGGGTCGCCGCCGAAGAAGTTCTCCCGGATGTAGGCGCCGGACTCGACGCTGTAGGTCTGGAACTGGCCGTCCGGCGTGCTGTTCATCTTGTTCACCAGCACGCCGTCGGTGTCCTGGGCCAGCAGCGGGTCCCAGTCACGGCCCCAGATGACCTTGATCACGTTCCAGCCCGCGCCGCGGAAGTAGGCCTCGAGCTCCTGGATGATCTTGCCGTTGCCGCGGACCGGGCCGTCCAGCCGCTGCAGGTTGCAGTTGATGACGAAGGTGAGGTTGTCCAGTTCCTCGCGGGCGGCCAGGCCGATCGCGCCGAGCGCCTCGGGCTCGTCCATCTCGCCGTCGCCCAGGAACGCCCACACGTGCGAACGCGAGGTGTCGTGGATCTGCCGGGCCAGCAGGTACCGGTTGAACCGGGCCTGGTAGATGGAATTCAGCGCGCCCAGGCCCATCGACACGGTGGGGAACTCCCAGAACTCCGGCATCAGCCGCGGGTGCGGGTAGGACGGCAGCCCGCCGCCGCGGTGGGACAGCTCCTGCCGGAACCCGTTCAGCTGCTCCTCGGTCAGCCGGCCCTCGAGAAAGGCCCGGGCGTAGATGCCGGGCGCCGCGTGCCCCTGGAAGAACACCTGGTCGCCGGACTCGCCGTGGTCCTTGCCGCGGAAGAAGTGGTTGAAGCCGACCTCGTACAGGCTGGCCGCGCTGGCGTAGGTGGCGATGTGACCGCCCACGCCCATGCCCGGGCGGTTGGCCCGGGACACCATCACGGCGGCGTTCCACCGGATATAGGCCCGGATCCGGCGCTCGACGTACTCATCGCCCGGGAACCACGGCTCACGCTCCGGCGGGATCGTGTTGATGAAGTCGGTGCTGCGCAGACCGGGCACCCCGACCTGCTGCTCGCGTGCCCGCTCGAGCAGGCTGAGCATCACGTACCTGGCCCGGGTCCGGCCCCGGGTCCTGACGACCGAGTCGAACGACTCGACCCATTCGCGGGTCTCGTCCGGGTCGATGTCGGGCAACTGGGTCGGCAACCCGTCGCTGATGATGGGGAATTGCTGACGTCCGGAAGCCACGGGGTAGCCTCGCCTTCCGCAGTTAGTCGGGCGGCCGGTCGGCCGCATCGGTGTCTGGAGCTATCGCTTCGCGATGTGTTGTCCAGACCAATCGTCGTACGAACTGGCCCGGAGCGCATCTCTACTCGAAGGTAACCACCCTGCGGGGAGTGCCGCGCACGCACCCCGGGCCGGAAAGCGCGACCGCAGGGGTGTTTCGCCGAGAGCGGATTCGGTCGTTACTCTACGTGATGAATGCTGCAGTGCGTAACCAATCGGGGCAGCGGGGAGGTCAAAATATGGCGGCGGTTTTCCGGCCTGGGGCGATTGCCACTTGCGCACCGGGCCGGGCCAGTGTGAACTGTCCCAACAAGAAGTGCTGACGCGTCGTTGCCGTCAGGGGGAAGCGGCCTGCAGTTCCCGTAGGCCCCATGCCCGCAGGCGTGGCGGCGCGGGGAGGGATTCAAGGAGGACTTCAGTGAGCGCGACCGCGGGCCAGGCCGAACGCGGCCAGGCCGAGCGACTCGGTATCAAGCCGGGCCAGGTGGTGCAGGAGATCGGCTACGACGATGATTGCGACGAGCAGTTGCGGGACGCGATCACGAAAGTCGACAAGGTCGAGTTGGTCGACGAGGACTACGACGACGTGGTCGACGTGGTCCTGCTGTGGTGGCGGGACGGGGACGGGGACCTCGTTGACGCGCTGGTCGACGCCCTCACGCCGCTTGCCGACGGTGGGTACATCTGGCTGCTGACGCCGAAGGCCGGCCAGCTCATGTCGAGCCGAGCGACATCGGCGAGGCCGCGCCCACGGCCGGCCTGTCCCAGACGTCCAGCGTGAGCGCGGCCCGCGACTGGTCCGGCTCCCGGCTGGTCGCGCCGAAGGCGCGCAGGTAATGCGGGCGCCGGAGGCGCGCAGATAGGCAGGCCGCCGAAGGCGCCAGGGCAGCTGGGCGCCGCAGGCGGGCTGCGGCTGGCCCGTTCGGTCACCGAAAGGGCCGAACGGCCTGGCTTTCGCGCCTTCGCGCAGGTGGCAGACTTAGCAGATAACGGCACATTCGTGCTATTCGCCCAGTTCCGGTGAAAGGACCAGTCATGGCGGTTGAGATAGGCGACCAGGCGCCCGACTTCGAGCTGAAGGACCAGCACGGCACGCCCGTGCGGCTGTCCGGCTTCCGCGGTGCCAAGAACGTCGTGCTCATCTTCTACCCGCTGGCCTTCAGCGGCGTCTGCACCGGCGAGCTGTGCGCCATCCGCGACGACTTCCCCGAGGTGACCCGGGATGACGTCGAGCTGCTGACCGTGTCGGTGGACTCCACGTTTACCCACCGGGCCTGGTCCGACGCCGAGCATTTCGAGTTCGGGCTGCTCTCGGATTTCTGGCCGCACGGTGACGTCGCCAAGCTGTACGGTGTGTTCGACTCCGAGCGCGGCATCGCGACCCGGGGGACGTTCATCATCGACAAGGACGGCGTGGTGCGCTGGAAGGTCGTCAACCCGATCCCGCAGGCGCGCGACCTCGCCGACTACTCAAAGGCGCTGGCCTCGCTCGGCTAGCGCGCTTCCTGCTGCCAAGGGAGGCCAAGGGGGCGGTGTCCCGATATGCCCTGTTACCGCTGCGGAGTACGGCAGACCGACCCCGAGCGGGGGAAGAGTCCCTGGCGCCGGGGGGTGCTGCGGGACCAGCTGGTGCTGGTCTGCCCGGCCTGCCAGGAAACCTGTGACTGGACCGCGGAACTGCAGTCCTGCGCCCGGTGCGCCAGCGTGCACCTGATCCGGCGGCTCGGCCAGCTCGAGTGCCTGGACTGCGGCCTGGTCCGCGAGCCCGGCCCGGCCCTGGCCACCGCCGCTGCCGGCGGCCGCGGCGCCGCGGCCAGCCCCAGGGGATCACGCCCGGATCCGGCTCTGGCCGACGAGGTCGGCCGGGCCCTGGACCGCCTGCTCGGCCGCAGCTGATCCATGCGCGCCGGACGTTTCGCGTTTAAGGCTGGTCAGCGGCGGTAGCGCAACGGGGGACGGAAAACACTGACGCTATCGGGGACGTGAGGAGACATACGTCATGGACGCCAAGGTGCGCGACGTGATGACGCCGGGCCCTGTCGGGGTGGACTACCACCAGTCGATAGGCGACGCCGCAAGTACCATGCGCGACTGGGGCGTCGGCGCCGTCCTGGTAATCGACGGTGGGACCCTGTGCGGTATTCTGACCGCCCGTGACCTGGTAGTTCGGGGGATCGGCGCGGGCAAGTCAGCGGATGAGCCGGTCGGCCCGCTGAGCAGTTCGCGCCTGATCGGCGTGGATGCGGACACCGACGCCTGGGAGGCGGCACGGCTGATGCGCCAGCACGACGTGCGGCGGCTGCCGGTCCTGGAGGGCGACGAGGTCACCGGCGTAGTATCCATGAGCGACCTGACGCTGCACCAGGAGATGTCGGCCGCGCTGGAAGAGTTCGGCGCCGAGGTCAGCCTGCCTGCGGCCTGAGCGCGGCTTGACGGGGTAACGCAATGCTTGACGGGCTAACGGAATGACAGCGGAGATCGAGGCCGGCGGGATCACGGTGCCACTGTCCCATCCGGACAAGGTGCTGTTCCCCGACGATGGCATCACAAAGGCCGACCTGGCTCGTTATTACGCGGACATGGCCGGCGCGATGCTGCCATGGCTGGAGGACCGTCCGATCACCATGGTGCGCTTCCCGGACGGCCTGGCTGGCCAGCGCTTCTTCCAGAAGAACGCGTCGTCTTACTTCCCGAACTGGATCCGCCGCGCCGAATTGCCCAAGGAAGGCGGCACGGTCGAGCACGTCATCTGCGACAAGCCCGCCACCCTGGTCTACCTGGCCAACCAGGCCTGCATCGAGATCCACGGATTCACCAGCCGGGTGGACCGGGTCGACCGGCCCGACCAGCTGGTCTTCGACTTCGACCCGCCCGACGCCGGTCATTTCGGCGCGGTGCGGCAGGCCGCGCAATGGGCACGCGAACTGCTGGACGCCGAGCTCGGCCTCACCACCTTCGTAAGGACCAGCGGTGGCCGTGGGCTGCACGTCCACGTCCGCCTGGACCGGCGCGCCGACTTCGACACGGTGCGCGACTTCACCCACCGGGCTGCGGCCGTCCTGGCCGCCCGGCATCCCGACGTGATCACTGCCGAGCAGCGCAAGGACAAGCGGGGCGACCTGGTGTACGCCGACGTGATGCGTAACGCCTACGCCCAGACCGTCATCGCCAACTACGCCGTACGCGCCCGTCCGGGCGCGCCGGTGGCCACCCCACTGGACTGGTCAGAACTTGACGACGGCCGGCTCGAGCCGGCGTGGTTCACGATCGCCACGATCCGGGACCGGATCGACGGCGTTAAGGACCCGTGGGCCGGATTCGCCGCCGCGCGGCATGGCCTGGGCGAGGCCGCCCGGCGCCTGGCCAAGCTGGAAGCCTGACGCCGGGCCACCGATGATCTGCGGCGTACCCCTACAGATCCAGCGGGCTGCCGGAATTCCCCGGTTGCCGGTCTGGATGGCCACCGTTAGTCGCCGCGCCCTCGTGCGCGGCGACCTCTTCCTCGATCGTGGCGGCTCGCCCCCGCCCTCGGGCACCGGCGCGTCCCGGGTCGGCGCGACGCTCCGGCCGCCGCCTACGTGCATGCCGCCCTGGACCACGCCGCGCATCTGGCCACGCTGCGGGTTGGGCTCGTGCGGCCGCCGGGCCGCCAGCCGGACGACGACCACCCAGGTCACCAGCCCGATCACGCCGACCAGGCAGATGATCACAATCGCAATCCCGGATGCTGCCATGCAGAAGGACCCCCTTTTCTTCGACACCCGTCACTACCGGCCTTACCGTCGGCCTGGATGCACGACCAGGCAGAAAAGCGGTCAGCCAGCCTCGAATCCGGTCATCGGCTGTCGTGCCCGTACCGGCGCCAGCCTCATGCCGGATCCCGTCTCTACCCAGGATGACCTGGCTAAAAGTCCGGTCAGCCCCGGCCAGCGCCCGGCGGCGCCCGGCCAGGCGCCCGGTGGCGTGGGGTGATCGGTACCGTTTGCGTCTCGCCTCAGCGGGTAGCCGTACCTGGTTACCGCTGGAGGTGAGCCATGGCAATCACGATGCGCGACATCATGTCGTCTGCACCGGCGTGCCTGACCGCGGCCGATTCGGCCTACGCGGCGGCCCGGGCCATGAGGGAGCATGGCCCCGGGACCGTGCTTGTGCTGACCGACGGGAAGCTCAGCGGGATCGTCACCGACCACGACATCGCGGTGCGGGTAGTCGCCGAGAACCGTGACCCGCGGGCGACGTGCCTCGGTGACATCTGCAGCCGGGGCGTGGCCGTACTCACGCCCGGCGACGACGTGGAGGCGGCCGCCCGGCTGATCCGCGAGCGCGGGACGCGCCGCATACTAATCCTGCGACCAGGGCATCGCCGTCGGCGTGGTCTGTGCCGCCGACCTGACCCTGGAGCCGGGAGAAACAGCCGTGCTCTCCGCAATCGCCGCGGCCACGCCGGGCTTGTGAGAAGGAGCCGCGGATGTCCGGAAACACCGACCACATCGTCAGGGAGCTGCTCGAACGGCACGGACGCCTGTACGCCGAGGACGCGGGCATCAAGCTCGCCGACCGGCCCGCGCCGCTGTACCAGCTGCTCGTCCTGGCCACGCTGCTGAGCGCGCCGATCCCGGCCGACACGGCGATCGCCGCGGCGCGTGAGCTCTTCGCGGCCGGCTACCGCAGCCCCAAGGCCATGAGCGAGGCCAGCTGGCAGGACCGGGTCGACGCGCTCGGCCGTGGCCACTACCGGCGATACGACGAGAAGACCGCCACCCAGCTCGGCGACGGCGCCGACCTGCTGGCCAGCAAGTGGCACGGCGATCTGCGCAGGCTGCGTGACGAATCAGACGGAGAACCCCACGCTATCGCGGCATTGCTCACCGAGTTCCCGGGCGTGGGGCCCGCCGGGGCGAGCATCTTCTTGCGGGAGGCCCAGGAGGTCTGGCCGAGCGTCGCCCCGTATGTGGACGCCAAGGCGGTCAGCGGGGCGCACCGGATCCGGCTGCCCGCCGACCGTGAATCCCTGGCCGCCCTGCTGGCGGGCTGCGGCCGGCCCGCCCGGCTCGCGGCCGCCCTGGTCCGGGTGTCGCTCAGCCAGCGGGCCGCCAGCGAGATCACCGCCTCGGTACGCGACTGATCCCGCCTGGGCCGGCTCGCCGTTGCGGTAAGCCACCGATGCGGCCTGCCCTCGTTTGCCGGCCGCCCGGCCGGGTAGGCGGGGGTCCCGCACCGGTCAGCCCGACGGCGCGGGAGCGTGTCGCCGAGGATGTGAGTGTCGATGAGCCTGCCCGCTGGCCAGCAGCGTGTCCTGAACCGTATGGAAGCCGCCCTGCAGGCCAGTGAGCCCCATCTGACCTCGATGTACAACATGTTCGCGCGACTATCCGCGGGCGAGCCGGTAAGCCACGAGAAAGTGTCGGCCTGGCGGCTGCGATGGCTCCGGTCAGGCTCGGCTATCTACGCCGTCGTGCTGATCCCGGTCATGTTCGCCGCGGTGATCGTCGGCTCCCTGCTCGGCGGCAACGCACGCGGCGCGGTCACCTGCGACGTCGGCTACTCGGTGGGTGGCGGGTCACCGCAGACCGGCCGGGCGTCGTGCCCGCCCGGAGCGCGGCCCGCCGGGGACACAGCCGCCGGGGGCACAGGCGCGCCGTGCCCGGCCGCCTCCAGCCGAGCCAGCCAGTCCGGGGCCGGCCAGTCCGGCGCCGGCCAGTCCGGCGCTCGCCTGGACGGTACCGTCGGCCAGGGCACGGAGCCGGCCTCGCGATACGTCACCCTGACCGGCGGTGAGCAGGCACTTTCCCCGCCGGCCCAGGCCGGTTCCGCGGCGTCGGGGACGCCCCCCGGGGTGTGCTAGAACATACTGAAGGACGGAGGATCTGTTGCCGATCGAGCAGCTTGGGCATGAGGCCGCGGAACTGCTGAGCCTCACCAATGGCGGCGAAGCCAGGTCGCTGAACAGGCTGGCCGAACTCGCCGCCTGGCAGGTGCCCTCATGCTCGGGGGCACATGCCGCCGTCTGGCGTGACGGTGAGGTCGTCACTGCTGCCGCCACCCATCCGGACCTGGCTGAGCTCGCGGATCTGCAGCTGGCCATCGGCCGTGGCCCGCTGATCGAGGCGGCCGAGGTCGGCACGCCGGTCAGCTGTCCCGACACGCTCAGTGAAACCCGCTGGCCTGATTTTGCCGAGGCGGCGCTGCGGCGCGGTGTCCGCTGCTCGGTGCACCTGGTCCGCGAGCTGCCCCGTGGCTCTTTGGTGCTGTCCCTGTTCGGTGTGCGCCCCGGGGTTCTCGACGCCGCGTCCAGCCCGATGGCCGACATGCTCGCCGAGTTCGGCGGGGCCATGCTCACCAACGCCACCGCCTACAACCAGGCGCAGCGCACCGCCAGCCAGCTCAAGGACGCCGTGGTCGCCCGGTCCGTGGCCGACCAGGCCAAGGGCATCCTCATGCACGCGCTGGGCTGTGATGCCGACGAGGCCCTGCAGCGGCTGCGCCAGGAATCGCAGCGCCGGCACGTCAAGGTCACCGAGGTGGCCAGCGAGGTGGTAGCCGCCTACGGTGGCGAGGACGACAAGAGCGGCCGGGCCGCGGCGCCGGCCGCCGCCAGCCCGGGTCGCGGGAGCAGCCGCGGCACCCCGGGCGCCAAGAGCGGCTCCCGCCGGTCACGCAGCGCCTGAGGCTGGGCCGCCGGCGGGGAGTATCCGCTAGGAGGCGGGCAGCGAGCCGCGGTGCTGCCCGGGGCGCGTGGTACCCGGCCTCTTCCGGAGCGGCCACCTTGGCGACCAGGATGGTCATGTCGTCTCGCAGGTCGTCCTGGGCGAAGCTGGCCACCAGGCCCTGCACCATCCGCACTGTCTCGGCGGCCGAGCGGCCCGCCGTCCCGGCCAGCTCGTCGGCCAGCCGGTCCTCGAAGTACTCCAGGTCGGGATTGCGAGCCTCGGTGACCCCATCGGAGTAGAAGAACAGCAGGTCGCCCGGACCGAGGTCGATCCTCTCGCGATGCGGCTCGGCATCCGGGAACAGGCCGAGGGGCAGGCCCCCGCCGCTGAGCACCTCGACGCGGCCATCCGGCCGGACCACGGCCGGGCCCAGGTGGCCGGAGCTGGCCAGGTCCACCCGCACGCGGTCGCCGTCCCGGTGCAGGTAGGCAAGCTTGGCCGTGACGAAACGGTCCTCGTAGTCGCCGTCCAGGATGACCTCGTTCACCTTGGCCAGCACGTCCACCGGGTCCGGGTTCCAGTGCGCCACAGCGCGGATTGCGTGCCGGGCCGCCGCGGTCATCGCGGCCGCCTCCTGTCCCTTGCCGCACACGTCGCCCACGGTGATGGCCCAGCCGCCGGCGACCGGGAACACATCGTAGAAGTCGCCGCTGACCTCGCCCCCTTCGCTGGCCGGGAGGTAGGCCGCGGACAGGTCGATGCCGGGCACGTCGGGCAGGCGCGCGGGCAGCAGGCTGGACTGCAGGGCCTCGGCGACCGCCGAGCGGTGCCGGAACATGCGATCGACCCGGATGGCCACACCCAGGTGCTGGCCAAGCTCCTGGGCCAGGGCCAGGTCGGCCAGTTCGAAGCGCCCTTCTGGCGCCTGGCGGGCAAGCGTCAGCACGCCGTAATTGGTGGAGCCATCGCTGATGGGGACGCTGAGCAGTGAGGTCGCGCCGGTCAGCAGGAGCAAAGGCGTCCCGTCCGGGGCGGTGCCCAGGCTGGCGGTGTCGTCCGCGTGCGCGACCACCACGGACCGGCCCGCGGCGTGGACCTGGGCGGGCACCGAACCGGGTTCAGGGTCGACGGCACGGACCCGGCGGGACAGGTCTCCGGCCGGGCCGTCTTGCGGGCCGACGACGAATTGACGCCGCAGCTGGCCATCACGCTCGATATCGACGATGACCCAGCCGGCGACGTCGCTCGCCAGCAGGCGGGCGCAGCGCTGCAAGGTCACCGCCTCGCTGAACGTGCTGTTGTCCAGCAGCAGCCGGGTGACAGTGGTGATCATGTCCATCCGGCGGGTCATGGCCTTGATCAGGCCGGCCGGAACCGCACCGACCTCCTGGCGTTTCCCGCCTGGCCGCTTGGCTGACCCGTCGGCCATGACCACCAGAAACCGGGCGCCGTCCTGCGGCGTGATGACGTGTGCGATCAGGGTCACGTCGGCCGGGCCGGCCGGGGACAGCAGCTTGCCGTCGACCTGCCGGGCGGTCCCGGTCCGTGCGGCGGCGGCGAACTGGCTCTGCACGGCGGCACGCGAGGCGAGATCGATGAAGGTGGTCAGCGGCTTGCCGGTGGCATAACCCGGCGGGACGCCGACCAGATCCCCGGCCATGGCGTTGGCGCGCCGGATGATGCCGTCGGGATCCAGGACGAACAGGGCGGCCGGGGCGTTGTGGAACACCGCCCGCAGCAGGCTGCGCTCGGCGCCGAGCGCAGCGGGCAGCGCCGGGTCGGGTTCGGAGACATCGTCTTGGATCAGCTTGGCGAGGACCTCGACCGCGGCGTCGAGTTCCGCGAACGCGGCCTCGAGCAGCGCTTGCGGGTCGGCGCCGGGCATCGCCGCGGCCTGGCGGAGGTCTTCGCCCCGCCCGGCCAGCTCGGCGACATCGGCGTACAGGCTGTTCGGCCAGCTGTCGTGCGACATGTCTCCTGATCATTCCGGGTGAATGCGGCCGTCCCCTGGATTGCCCGGTGAACGGCGGATTGGGGCCCGGCGCCAGCCCAGGCGTCCGCAACCCGCCCCCATGCTATCGGGATCGGGGTGCCGGAAACGGGTGAGAACGCAACGATCCGCCGGGGCAATGCGCCCCGGCGGATCGTGTGGTCTGCGTCTACCAGCGACGCCAGGCCGGACGGCGGCGACGGTAGCTGCGCACGCGCGTGGACCCGTAGCCGCGGGTGGTGAAGGCGCTGACGGCCAGCGCCGCGAGCAGCACGGCGACGATAAACGTGATGATGGTGTGCCCCGCTCCGAGCAGGGCGGCGGTCAGGATGCCACCGACGATGGCGGCCACGATCCCGATCAAGATGGTCAGCAGCATCCCGATGTGCTGGCGGCCCGGTATGACCAGGCGTGCCACCGCGCCGACGACGAGGCCGATAAGGATCCACCAGATGATGACCGACAGCGTGAGTACCATGACTTTCTCCTAAAGGGGTTTCAACGGCTGGGTTCGCTTCATGGGCGAGGTCCCCCCGACCGCGCCACCTCTACCTGTGCGGGCTCCTGGCGCCCTGGTTGCTAATCACGGAGCTCATTCGTCATAGACGTCCTCAATGACCTCTTTCTCGCCTACGGGACGGACTTCGGTGGTGAGGTCCCGGGTGGTGTCGACGCGGCTGGCTGCCTCCGGGCTGGCCGGGGCGGGCAGGCCCGCCTGGACCCGCGTGCTGGCCGGGTTCCGGTTGACGTAGGTCGGGTAGGTGACGTCCTCGACCCGGGAGCTCGGGCGCCAGTGGGTCTGCCGCGTGAACACGCGCCGTCCGACCCGGGCGTAGCCGCTGCGCGGGATCGCGATCCCGATGATGCCGATGATCATGAGGACATAGCCGGCCGTGTGGAGGTTGAAGACCGACGTATTCGTTGTCACCGCGAACGCCAGGATCGCGCCTACGGCGATGAGAGCCAGTCCCATACCGGTTTTCATGATGGTCCTTTCGCTGCCGGCCCCAACGGGGGTCAGGCGGTGGCAGCTGCGTGGGGGGTGTCGCCGGGGTCGGTCGCGTCGAGCAGCTTGGCCTTGAGGTGGCCGAGCGCCCGCGCCAGGAGCCGGGACACGTGCATCTGGGAGATGCCGAGCCGCTCGCCGATCTCGGTCTGGGTGAGGTTGCCGTAGAAGCGCATGACCAGGATGCGCTGCTCGCGTTCGGGCAGTTCCTCCCAGTGCGCGTTGACCGATTCCATGTCGAGCGTGTGATCCATGCCCGGGTCGTCGTCACCGAGCATGTCCGCCAGCAGGGCCGGGTCTTCCCGGTCCGAAAGCGGGGCATCCAGTGAGTAGGTGCTGAATACCAGGTCCGCCTGGCGAGCCTCCTGCAGGTCATCGCGGCTGACACCGAGCCGCTTGGCGAGTTCGGCTTCCTCCGGCGACCGGCCGAGCTGCTGAGTGAGCTCCTCGGTGGCCTTGCGCAGCTCGAGCAGGAGCTCCTGGGCGGAGCGGCGGACGTGGATCTGCCACCGCTTGTCCCGGAAGTGCCGCTTGATCTCGCCGCTGACGCACGGCTGGGCGTAGGCCGAGAGGCTGTCGCCGACCTCGGGGTCGTAATTGTTGATGGCCTTGAGCAAGCCGACGTAACCGACCTGCATGAGATCCTCGGTGGGCTCCGGGCTGCCCCGGTACTGGCGGACACACGAGCGGACCAGCTTCTGGTAGCGCTCCACGAGAATCTCGCAGGCGGCGGCGCGCAGCTCGTTGTCCCTGGGCAGCGACCGGACCTTGGCGAGCAGGGCGTTGTCGGAGAGCTCCTTGAGCTCCGCACGTGTTCCTGAGTGCACGTTGGCGTCCGGGGCGGTACCGGGGGCTGGGCGGCCGGCCGTGGTGCTCGCCGGCTGCTGGAGGGTTCCCCTCGTCACGGTGGCCTCCTCGAGACCCTGGGAAGTACGGACGAGTAGGGTGTGCCCGGCACAGGGCGAATAAACGTAAGGTGATGTGATGCTCGTCACATCGAATCGGAGCCTGGGTGGCGGGATCCCGTATCCGGCCGGCCCTGCCCCCGGTGGCGGGGCCGCTTGGCGTCACCCTTTCCGGTAACGCTCCGTGTCCGCTTCCCGCAGGGCCAGGCCCAGCCCCGGCCGGTCCTGGTCGGGGGTCATGGCCCCGCCGGCTGGGTCGAGCGTCCCGTCGAAGAACAGCCCCTCGATGCGCTGATGATCGTGGAAATACTCCACGTGCCGCAGGTTCGGTACCGCCGCCCCGACGTGAGCATGCAGGTTCGGCGCGCAGTGCGCCGAGATCTGCAGATTGTGGGCGGCCGCCAGCGCCGCGCCGCGCAGGAACTCGGTGACGCCGCCGCACCGGGTCACGTCGAGCTGCAGGCAATCCACCGCCCCGGCCTCGATCAGCCGTACCGAGTCCGCCAGCGACCAGCTGTACTCCCCGGCCGTGACGTCGGGCCGTACCTGCCGGCGAACCGCGGCCAGCCCCGCCAGATCCTGCGAGGACACCGGCTCTTCGAACCAGGTCACCCCCAACTCGGCCAGCCGGCCAGCTACCCGGATCGCCTGGCCGGCCGTGTAACCGCCGTTGGCATCGACGTACAGTTCGGTATCCGGGCCGATCACCTCGCGGGCCAGTTCGGTCCGGTCCAGGTCGCGGCGCTCGTTCCCACCCCACGACTCGCCGATCTTGATCTTGACCCGCGGAATGCGCTGCCGTTCTACCCAGTCACCCAGCTGCTCCCGGGTCTGGGCGGCGTCGTAGCTGGTGAACCCGCCGCTGCCATAGACCGGGACGTGCTCGCGGGCCCGGCCGAGCAGCGCCGACAACGGCTCGCCGAGCAGCCGCGCCTTGAGATCCCACAGGGCGATGTCCACCGCGGAGATGGCCATAGCCGCGATCCCCGGGCGGCCGATGTTGCGGACCTGCCGGGCCATGACCTCGGCCGTGCCCGCGACGTCCAGGGCGCTGCGCCCGGTCACCGCCGTGGCCAGCACCTCGGTGATGACGTCCTGCGCCGCGGCGGAGGTATAGCTCCAGCCGATGCCGCTGTGGTCACCGGCCCGCGCCGTGACCAGCACCATGGTGGTCTTGTCCCAGGCGAGCGTGCCGTCCGCCTCGGGCGCGTCAGTGGGAATGACGTACACGGCGCTCTCGAGCGCCGTCACGACGGGTCCCTTCACGGCATCCTCCCGGGTAAGGCCAGGAGACCCCGACTACCGCCCAGCGCACGCCGCAAACCGCACCAGGCAAACCGGACCGGAGCGCTGGTCCTTTCCGTGAAATTCTTGCTGTCCGCAGGTGTAAGCGGCGGCCCAGCGGGGAATCGGACATCACTACTTGATCAACGGGCAGCCCGGGGTGGCGGGACGTCCACGCCGTAGACCGGCCCGAAGCCTGGAGGACAGTTGATGATCGCGACCGGGGCTGACATGAACTGGCGGTCGGAAGGCGCCTGCCTGTCCGCAGATCCCGACCTGTTCTTCCCGATCTCCGTGACCGGCCCCGCCGAGCAGCAGATATCCCAGGCCAAGATGATCTGCGCGGATTGCGGCGTCCGCCAGCAGTGCCTGGAGTTCGCCATGTCGCATGACCAGGTATACGGCATCTGGGGTGGCACCACCCCGGAGGACCGGCAGCGGGAGCGCCGCCGTCAGCGGCGCGCGGCCAGCTCGCACAAGCGCACCATCGCCGCGTAACTCCTCCCATCCCTCGGCTGGGCCTGCCCTTGCCGCCCGCCGCGGTCCGCCGCCTGTTTCCCGGCCGGCCTGCCGGGTAGCCGGCGGCGAACTCACCGAGGGAGGACAATGTGACTCAGACGGTTGCCATCACCGGGGCGAGCGCCGGCATCGGCCGGGCTGTAGCCCGCCAGTTCGCCGAGCGTGGCGCGAGCGTCGGCCTGATCGCCCGCGGCCACGCCGGACTGGACGGCGCCGCGCGCGACGTGCAGCAGGCCGGCGGGACCGCTCTGGTCCTGCCGGCAGACGTGGCTGACTTCGCGCAGGTCGACGCGGCCGCCAAGAAGATCGAGGACACCTTCGGCCCGATCGACGTATGGGTCAACGTGGCCTTCGCGTCGGTGTTCGCCCCCTTCGCCCAGATCTCGCCGGAGGATTTCCGGCGGATCACCGAGGTGAGCTACCTGGGCTTCGTGCATGGCACCATGGCTGCCCTGGCCCGGATGCGGCCGCGCGATCGCGGTGTCATCGTCCAGGTGGGGTCGGCGCTGGGTGACCGCAGCATCCCGCTGCAGTCCGGCTACTGCGGCGCCAAGCACGCGATCAACGGGTTCACCTCGTCGCTGCGCTGCGAGCTCCTGCACGACGGGTCCGGCGTGCGCGTCACGGTGGTGCAGATGCCGGCGGTGAACACGCCCCAGTTCTCCTGGGTCCGGTCGCGGCTGCCACGGCACCCGCAGCCCGTCCCGCCGATCTACCAGCCCGAGGTCGCGGCGCGCGGCGTCCTGTATGCCGCCGATCACCCCCGCCGCAAGCAGTACTTCGTCGGGGCCAGCACGGCGGCCACCATCGTGGCCAACCGGGTGGCGCCTGCGCTGCTCGACCGGTACCTGGCCAGGACGGGGTACAAATCCCAGCAGACCGGCGACCACGAGGGCGGCCAGACCGGCAACTTGTGGGAACCAATGGATGACCCGCAGGGCGAGGACCACGGCGCACACGGCGAATTCGACAGCAAGGCGCATCCGCGAAGTGCCCAGCTGTTCCTGTCGCACCACCCAGTGGCCGCCACTGCGGCAGGAGCGGCCGCCACCGCGGCCGCCGTGACGGCGCTGGCCAGCCGCGCCCGGCGCCGGTAGCCACAGGCCTGGGTAACCGCCGGTAGCCACAGGCCTGGGTACCTACAGCGCCGGTATCCCGGTCAGCGGTCAGCGGCCGGCTAGCCAGCGCTCCATGCAGGCCAGCAGTTCGTCGGTGTCCACTGGCTTGGTGACATAGTCGCTGGCCCCGGCGGCGATGCTCTTCTCCCGGTCGCCCGGCATGGCGCGGGCGGTCACCGCGATGATGGGCAGGGCCGCGAAGGCGGGCATCTGCCTGATCTTGTTCATCGTGGTGTAGCCGTCGAGTTCCGGCATCATCACGTCCATCAGGATCAGCTCGATGTCCCCGGCGCTGACCAGCGTCTCGATGCCCTGGCGGCCGTTCGGCGCCTGGATCACCGTCACGCCGTGCAGCTCCAGCGTGCTGGTGATGGCGAAGACGTTGCGCGGATCATCGTCGACGACCAGGACCCGGCGGCCGCGCAGCGCCTCATGACCGTCGCTCCCAGCCGGGGCACGGGTGGTCACGACGGCCCGTTCCGTCTCACCGGCGGGCGCCTCGTTGATCAGCGCCGGGACCCGCCCCGGCTGCGCCGCCGACAGGTGCAGCGTGATCCGCTCACGCAGGTCATCGAGGGAAGGCAAGAGCTCGAGCGGCTGGCCGCCGAACCGCATCTTGGCCAGCCGGGCCTGGGAGCTGTCGAGCTTGTCCCGCGTGTGCGCGAGCACTGGCACGTCCCGCAGCTCCGGCTGTTCGGCCAGCCGCTCGAGGAAGGCGAACGCGGACGCGTCCTCCAGCCCGAGATCGAGGATCACACACTGGTGCGGAGCCGAGGTGAGGGCCTCGATGCCCTGCTCGGGACTGATCACCGTGCCCACGTGCACCGGCCCGGGGATGCCCGTCAGGTCGGAGACCGCGCTGTAGGCGAGCAGGGTCAGCAGACCGCCGCGCGCACCCTCCAGGACCAGCAGGCGCCTGCCCTCGGCCGCTTCGTCGTCCGGCAAGGCGGGCTGGAGCTGCAGGGCCTCGGTCGCCCCGGCATGGCCTTCACCGTTCTGCGGCAGGCCGATGCCGAGGGACAGGCCCGCGGGATCGCCGGCCGCTCCCGGCAGCTCGGGCGGCAGGCACAGGGTGAAGGTGCTGCCCTGACCCAGGGCGCTGGTTGCCGTGATCTCGGCGCCGAGCAGCGCCCCGACTTCGCGGGCGATGGACAGGCCAAGGCCGGTACCGCCGTAGCGGCGGCTGAGCGTGCCGTCGCCCTGCTGGAAGGCACCGAAGATGGTGGTGAGGTTTTCCGGGGCGATCCCGATGCCGGTGTCGGTCACCGAGAAGGCGAGCATCTCGCCGCCGTCCGGGGCTCGCCGGGAGGCCCGCGTCACGCGGAGCACGACGTTGCCGCGCTCGGTGAACTTGACCGCGTTGGCCAGCAGGTTCCCCAGCACCTGACGCAGCCGCTGCCGGTCGGTGAAAAGCTCGCCGGCGGCTTCGGCGCCCGCCTCGACGGCGAAGTCGAGTCCCTTTTCGGCGGTGAGCGGCTGGAACGTGGCCTGGACATCCTCCAACAGCGCGCTGAGCGGGAAACGTTCCGCGTGGATGTCCATCCGGCCGGCCTCGACCTTGGACAGGTCCAGGATGTCGTTGATCAGCTGCAGCAGGTCCGAACCGGCCGAATGAATCACGTTGGCGTACTCGACCTGCTTGGCGGTCAGGTTGCGGCCCGGGTTCTGCGCGAGCAGCCGGGCCAGGATCAGCAGGCTGTTCAGCGGCGTGCGCAGCTCGTGCGACATGTTCGCCAGGAACTGCGACTTGTACTTACCCGCCAGCGCCAGTTGCCGGGCGCGCTCCTCCATCTCCTGCCTGGCCTGCTCGATCTCGGCGTTCTTGGTCTCGATGTCGCGGTTCTGGGCGGCCAGCAGGGCCGCCTTGTCCTCCAGCTCGGCGTTGGAACGCTGCAGCTCCACCTGCTGGTCCTGCAGCTCCGCCGAGCGCACCTGGAGCTCGGAAGTGAGCCGCTGGGACTCCTTGAGGAGCGCGTCGGTGCGGGCATTGGCGATGATCGTGTTGAAGTTGACCCCGAGAGTCTCGGTCAGCTGTTCCAGGAAGTCCGTCTGCACCTGGGTGAACGACGTGAACGAGGCGAGCTCGATGACGCCGAGCACCTGGTCCTCGAACAGGATCGGCAGCACAGCCAGGTTCGCGGGCGGCGCCTCGCCCAGGCCCGAGGAGATCGTCACGTATCCCTCGGGCAGGTTGGCGACCACGATGGACCGCTTGCTCCGGGCCACCTGGCCGATCAGTGACTGGCCGAGACGGTACTGGATCGGTGCCGCTTTGTCGGCCCGCAGCCCGTAGCCGGCGATGAGCCGCAGCTGCGTGTCGCCGCTGGCCGGCTCGGACAGGAAGAAGGTGCCGTGCTGGGCGCCAACCAGCGGGGCAAGCTCATCCATGATCAGCTCGGCCACCACGGCCAGATCCCGGTGGCCCTGCATCATGCCGGCGATCCGGGCCAGGTTGGTCTTCAGCCAGTCCTGCTGCTGATTAGCCCGGATGGTCTCGCGCAGCGACTGGACCATCGCGTTGATGTTGTCCTTCAGCTCGGCGACCTCGCCCTGAGCCTCGACCGAGATGGACCTGGTCAGGTCGCCGGAGGCGACCGCACTGGTCACCTCGGCGATCGCCCGCACCTGCCGGGTCAGGTTCCCGGCCAGCTCGTTCACGTTCTCCGTCAGCCGCTTCCAGGTGCCGGACACGCCCTCCACCTCGGCCTGCCCGCCGAGCCGTCCCTCGCTGCCCACCTCGCGGGCCACCCGGGTCACCTCAGCCGCGAAGGAGGAGAGCTGATCGACCATGGTGTTGATCGTGGTCTTGAGCTCGAGGATCTCGCCCCGCGCGTCGACGTCGATCTTCTTGGTCAGGTCGCCGTTGGCCACCGCCGTGGTGACCTGGGCGATGTTGCGGACCTGGCCGGTCAGGTTGCCCGCCATCGAGTTGACGTTGTCGGTCAGGTCTTTCCAGGTGCCGGCGACGCCCTTGACGTCGGCCTGGCCGCCCAGCCGTCCCTCGGTGCCGACCTCGCGGGCCACCCGGGTCACCTCGTCGGCGAACGCCGACAGCGTGTCCACCATCCGGTTGATGGTCCCGGCCAGCCCGGCCACTTCACCCATAGCGTCGATGGTGATCTGCCGGCTCAGGTCGCCGCGTTCCACCGCTTGCGCTACCTGGGCGATCGAGCGGACCTGGCCGGTCAGGTTGGACGCCATGACGTTGACGTTGTCGGTCAGGTCTTTCCAGGTGCCGGACACCCCGCGGACCACGGCCTGGCCACCCAGCTTGCCCTCGGTGCCGACCTCGCGGGCCACCCGGGTCACCTCGTCGGCGAACGCCGACAGCTGATCAACCATCGTATTGATGGTTTCCTTCAGCTCCGCGATCTCGCCGCGGGCATCGACCCGGATCTTCTGGCTCAGGTCGCCCTTGGCCACCGCGGTGGTCACCTCGGCGATGGACCGGACCTGGTCGGTCAGGTTGGTCGCCATGACGTTGACCGACTCGGTCAGGTCCTTCCAGGTGCCAGATACCCCCTTGACGTCCGCCTGGCCGCCCAGCAGCCCATCGGTGCCGACCTCGCGGGCCACCCGGGTCACCTCGTCGGCGAACGACGACAGCTGGTCGACCATCGTGTTCAGCGTCGACTTGAGCTCGAGGATCTCGCCACGAGCGTCGACGTCGATCTTCTGGCTCAGGTCACCCTTGGCCACCGCGGTGGCCACCTGGGCGATGTTGCGGACCTGGCCGGTCAGGTTGCCCGCCATGGCGTTCACCGAATCGGTCAGGTCCTTCCAGGTCCCTGACACGCCCGGCACATAGGCCTGGCCGCCGAGCTTGCCCTCGGTGCCGACCTCACGGGACACCCGGGTCACCTCGGAGGTGAACAGGTCGAGCTGGTCCGCCATGCCGTTGAAGACCGTGGCGATCTCGTCCATGAGCGGGTCGCCAGTCTTCTCCAGACGTGTGCTGAAGTCACCGCCTCGCACCGCGGTCAGGCCCTCGAGCAGCTGCTCAAGGCCTGACCTGTCAAGCCGCGGACCGGCATGGACCGTATCAGTCACCCAGGGCTCCCATCAGCTGTGCCGGCCCGGCGCGACCCGCATCCGGCACCGTCGTGCGATCTATACCGATGGTAGACCGGATGTAACTATCATGGGCCGAACGGACTTCTTAGCAGCGCCGAACCTTCGAGCTCGTGCACTGTGCGGGAGAGGCGGGTGGTGGCCGGAGGGCGGGTGATCGTGTCAGGCACTGATGACGACATGCTGCGGCTGATCGCGATTGTCGACCACCAGCGCCGCGAGCTCGACCGCATCCGGGCCACCGCCGCCTCCGGATCCATCGTCGCGATGGCCCGGGGTGCCCTCATGGAGCGGCTGGGGCTGTCCTCGGCCGAAGCCGCCGGCCAGCTTGCCGAGCTGTCTTCGGCCACCGGTATCGCGCCGGAGGAGATGGCCGCCGCGGTCCTGTCCGGCAAGCTCACCGACTCCGACCTCGCTGGCACTCCGGCGCCCGGTGACCTGCCCCCGGTTTACCCTGTCCCGGCCTCCCGGGCCGCTGCGGCGGCGCCCCGGGTCCCCGGCGCGGCGCTGCCCCGGTCTCCCTCGCTCATGGTCGAGACCGCCGCCGAGCTGGCCGCCGACGGCGCCGAGCTCGTTGGCATGCTGGCGGGGCAGGTCCTGGCGCCGCTGGGCGCCGCCTCGGTGGCGCTGTGGTTGCTCGAAGCCGACGGCGCGCTGACCCTGCTGGGCGAGGCTGGCCTGGCTATGGGTGAGGCCACCCGCTGGCAGCGCATCCCGCCGCAGCTGGACGGCCCGGCTCAGCGGGTCGCGCGCGGGGGTGCCGACCTATGGTGGCCAGGCGGCCGCCCCGCGGGGGACGGCGTGGCCGTGACCGGGAACCCCGGCGGTGCCCGGGCGGTCCTGGGCCTGCGCCAGCGCAACGGCGAGCTGCTCGGGGTCATGGAGGCCAGCTGGCCCGCGCCGCTGCCCGAGTTCACCCTGGAGGTCCGCCAGCGGCTGTCCTCCCTGGCCGCTGGGTGCGCCCGGGTGCTGGGGGCCCGCCTGGCGCACGGCGACCTGGCCGCCGCGCAGCCCAAGGCGGCCGTCTACACCCTGCTCGACAGCCTGGCCGACTCCGTGCTTGTCGTCCAGGCCATCAGGGACGACACGAGCCGGCTGACCGATTTCAGCATTGAGCACGTCAGTCCCGGCTTCCGTGACCTGGCCGGCCGCGGCGGGACCGACCTGAGCAGGCTGACCCTGCTCGAGGCCTACCCGGCGGGCATCTCCGGCTCGGGCTTGTTCGCCCGGGCCGCGCAGGTCCTTGCCGATGGCCTGCCCCAGCATGTGCCCGGCCCGCTCAGCGCCGCCCTGACCAGCGGCCTGCCCGTCCCCGAGCGTGAACCACGCGGATCAGGTCAGCAGGCCGATCCACCGGTCCCGCTGGCCGACCTGCGGGTAGCGCCGTTCTTCGATGGGGTGATCTTCAGCTGGCATCACGACGGCTCGGTCGGCCGGCTCGCCGAGCTGGGCGATCACGCGCAGCGCCTCGGGCGCCTCGGTGGCTGGGAGGAGAACCTGGTCGACGGCACCGTACGGTGGACCGATTCGGCGTTCGACCTGTTCGGCCTGACCTCCCGGCCGGGCGCGGAGATTCCGCTGGCCGACCTGCACAGTTACGTGATGGCGGCCGACAAGTCCGTGGTCAAGCGATTCCGGCAGAGCCTGGACGAGCACCGCGAAGCCCTGACCGCCACCTTCCGGGTCGTCCACCCCGACGATCGGAGCATCCGGCAGATCCGTGTCTTCGCCGAGCCGGTGGTCGACGGGGCCGGGACGGTGGTCGCGTTGCGCGGCGCGTTCCAGGACATCTCGGCGCACTATCACACCCAGGTGGCGCTGGCCGCGACCCGCGACCAGCTCGCCGACTCCGAGCAGCGCGTGGCCGAAGAGCACCTGCTGGCCCTGCGGCTACAGCAGGCCATCATGCCCCCCGATGAGCAGCCGGTGGAGGCGTCCGGCATCGACGTGGCCGTGCGCTACCGGCCGGTCGGCGAGGGGCACCTGGTGGGGGGTGACTGGTACGACACGCTGCTGCTGCCCGGCAGCAAGGACGTGCTGCTGGTCGTGGGGGACGTGGCCGGGCACGGCATCGACGCGGTCACCGGCATGGTGGCGGCCCGTAACTCACTGCGGGGCCTGGCCATCACCGGGGCCGGCCCGGCGGAGTTGCTGCGCATGCTCAACGGCGTGATGTGCGAGATGACGTCGGGCGTGATCGGGACGGTGGTATGCGGGCGGTATAACCCCGATACGCACGAGCTGCGCTGGGCCCGGGCCGGGCACCTGCCACCGGTCCTTGTCCGCGGGCCCAGCGCCCGTCAGCTTCCGCTGCCCGGCGGGGTGCTCCTCGGCATGGACCCTGACGCCGAGTATGAAGAGGCCATCCAGTCGCTGCAGCCTGGTGACACCCTGCTGCTGTTCACCGACGGGCTGATCGAGCGGCGCGACGCCTCGATCATCGACGTCCTCGGGGACTTCGTGGCCAGTGTGGCCTCGGCGTCGCCGCAGCCGCTCCGGCCCGATGAGCCGGAGCTGACGGCCGCGGCCCGGGCCGACCAGATCCTGGCCAGCGCCGCTTCCGACACCGGGGACGACGCCTGCCTGGTGGCGGTCCGCATCCGCTGACCGGGCTGGTTGACCCGGCGCCACAGCGCGAAAACGGCGGCCGGCCTGCCCCCTTGGCTGGGTTGGGGGCTGGTGGCCGGCCGCCTGGTACGCACGGGTCCGGGAGTCCGGGGAGAGGATCCGGTAGACCCGGGCCCGCACGTTGTCACGACCGTGGCAGCGCCTCACGCCGGTGAAACCAGGTGCTCACGATCGTCGCTTGGTGCACCGTTTCCTCTGTCCACCGTGCGCCCGGTCAAACCTGCCCGCTGATCACATGAGCCGGCCGCACATGCAGAAGGCCCGGGAAGCTTTCGCTTCCCGGGCCCTCACTAGGCCAGATACCTGTGGGGGGGATACAGGCAGCCGTCCTAGGCCTGTGACTCTACCTGGGTGGCCTTACGCCGCCTGGGCGGCACGGTCGTACACGGCCAGGGTCTCGCCGGCGATCCGGTCCCAGGAGTACCGCGACTGGACCCGGTCGGCGGCGGCGACGCCGTAGGCCTCGATGAGCATGGGGTGCGCCAGCAGCTGGCGGATCCGCTGGGCCAGCAGGGCCGGGCGGTCCGGCGGGATCAAGATGCCGGTCGTGCCGTCGACCACGGCGTCCACGTGACCGGCGTCCGCGGGCGCGATCACCGGGGTGCCGCACGCCATGGCCTCCAGGGACGTGCTGCCCGAGGGGGAGTACTTGCAGGTGCTGACGACCAGGTCGGCCGACCGCAGCAGCGGCGGCATGGCCTGGTAGCCGACCTGGCCGGTGAAGATGACCCGGTCGGTGATGCCCAGCGTGGCCGCGAGCTTGGCCAGCTTGACGTACGCGTCGTCCTGGGACAGGTCAGCCTCGGCCGGGCCGCCGACGATCATCAGCTCGGCGCCGGGAACCCGGGTCATGGCCCGGAACAGCGACTCGAGCGGCTGGCGCTGGGTCAGGTCGGCCGCAGTGAGCACCCGCGGGCGGCCGTTCCGCTGCGCCACCGGGCCCTCAGGAGTAAAGAGCTCGGTGTCGACACCCCAGGGCACTACCCGGATCGAGGAGCGGCGCACGCCCAGGCTGGCCAGGTCGGCCACCTCGGCGGAGTGGGTCGCGACCACGGCGGCGGCGCTGCGGCCGATGGCGGGCTCGAGCTTGATCCGGGCGGCCGAGGTGCCGTCCGCCTGCCGGGCACCCGACCGGCGCTCGGTGATGCTGAGGGAGCTGAATTCCTGCACGACGGGGATGCCGAGGTCGCGCGCGGCGGCCAGCGCGGCCAGGCCGCTGGTCCAGCGCACCGCGTGCACCACATCGGGCCGGTCCTGCTGCCAGCTGCTGCGCAGCGGGCCGCTGAACGCGGGCACCTGCTTGAGCAGGGTGGCGTCGTCCTGGCTGCCGTCGGCCGGGCCGGCGTCGACGTATTCGACCCGCACGCCATCGCAGAGCTCGGCGCGGTCAGGCACGCCCGGCTCGCTCTTTTGTGCGTACACGGTCACCTGGTGGCCCTGACCGGCAATCTTGCGGGTCAGCTCGGTGAGCCCGTTGTCATCGCCATCCGGGCCAGAACCAGTGCGGGGGTGCATGGGAGTCGAATTCTGAGCAACCAGTGCGATCTTCATGGTGGCCTCTCTCGCTACGAACGTGGGGTGATGGTGTTCGCTAGCGAGAGACAGAAAAGTGGTGCCCGATCTGCGCGCTCCGCGAAACACCGTGTCGCGTTGAGCGTGCCTGCGTCGTAGGCACCACTGATAAAGAGAGTATCCCATCCGCGGAGTTTGCAAACCACCCACGTGGCCTCAAGCTTCCGGCGTGTCGCCCGGTGAGCCGTTTGCGCAGGTCCTGGGGCTTCAGCCCGCAGCGGCTTCGGCCACGCTCTCAAACACGGGGATCAGCCGGTCGGCCGTGGTCAGCCGCAGGATCTTGGCCACCGCGGCCTGTGGGGACACCAGAGCCAGGACACCGCCCTGCCGGTCTAGTGCGCGATTGACCCGCAGCAACGCGTGCAGGGCGGAGGAATCCATGAACCGCAAGCCGGACAAGTCGATAATCAGTGTCCGCGGCTGCTGGGATACCTCCTCGTCCAGCAGGCGGCGCAGCTCATCGGTGTTCGTCACGTCGGCCTCGCCGGCGATCTCCACGAGCGTATAAGGCTCACCAGAAGATTCCCGGGCCGTTACCGAGACCGTCAGCAGATCCACGCACTTGTTTTACCACAAGGCAGAATGCCGACGGGATACTCTGCAGCAGGTCGGACCGGTCAGGCAGCCGACCCGGAAGCTGGTCAGGACCGGCGGCCGGAAACCGGCAGGTTCATGTGCAGCCTGATCGTCGTGCCGCCTTCGTCTGACTGCAGTTCGACCCGGTCGCAGACCTGGTTGACGATCCAGAGCCCGTGCCCGCCCTGAGCCTCCAGCGACGGCCGCCGCCGCCCGGCCAGCGGGTCGGTAATGACTCCCTCGTCGTGGATCTGGCAGACGATCTCCTTGTCGTCGTACCAGATCTGCAGGCTGCCCGGCGATTTGCGTGCCGGACCGTATTGGCGGCTACCTCGCTCACCGCCAGGGTCAGGTCGACTGCGCGGGCTTCGGGCAGCCCGGCGCCATGCGCGTACCGCTGCACGACGGCGCGGATAGCGGCCAGGTCAGTGGTGTAGCTGTAGGACATGGATCCGTCAGCCCGATCGTCTGGTCCGGGGCGCTGTCCGGCGGCGGGGAGCGGGTCGTTGCCGTCCGGCCGGGGGACCGGCGGACGGGGGTGCGCTTGGTTCTCCGCAGACGCGCGCTGAGCGGTGTCGCCTTCCCGAGCCATCAGCAAACACGATACACCGGCGCCGGAAAACGGGCCGGTCGGCTGGTCCTTGTGTCGCTGATTGGCGAATGCGCGTTATATACGAGCCGCCAGGGACGTGTATCCGCCGTGTGCAGGGTAGTCAAAGATGCGTCCCGAGTCCGCAGCTCTTCGGAGGAGTAGGAGCTGCCCGTCTTTCGGAGGTAGAAATGCGAGTCGGTGGGCTCGTTTTGCTGATTTGGCTGGTCATCGGAGCCATTGCGGCCGGCCAGCGCGGTTACTTTGGCTCGTCCGCAACCACATGTGCCCACGCGGGTAACATCATCGCGACAATCGCGGCTGGCCCGCTCAACTACGTCGGAGTCAACCCGAAGATTTCCTGCCATTTGCCCTCCCCGAGCAGCTGATTCCGGGGTCTGCGTCATTCCCCAGGAAGAAGCGAAGCAAGCGGTCCAAGTTTGGTGTTTAGGTTCCCTTTACGGCATCATTATCCGGTTAACCAACACGGCGCCGCAGCGCAAATACGCTGCGGCGCCGTGCGGCGTGCGGGCCCCATGGGTGGCTCAGCATAAATCCTGCCGAACGGGCTGAACTGCGCGCCCGGCTGTGACCCCGTCATGATCGCCTGGACCGGGCGAGGCCGCCCGCTCCCGTGGCCGCTGCACCGGCCACGGGAACGCGCCACGAGACAGGGTGGCACTGCGGGCGGGGTCCGGCCGGGGGACACGGGCCGGCGGGTACCCGGGCCCAGAGGGTTACACAAGTCAGCCGTGCCGCCGCCCCGTCTCGCGGGCCGGCGGCACGACTGGTGCGGCCCGGCAGTCACCGCCCTGACTGCCGGGCCGGCCTACCGTACGTGACCGGCTTCACCACCGCCGGTGGCACGTACGTGATGCTGGCAATGCGACTACCCAGGCCATCGCGCAGGAAACGTCTCCGAGCGCCGCGAAACACACCGGTCCGCGTTTTGGACTGGGCCTGACGGTGGCATGATCTAATGTGGACCCCCGGTGAACAGCTCCCCGAGACGGGGTCCAGCAGTGAAGGACAGTTAGGCCATGCCCGACCAGGTGACACCGTCGACCCCCGTCATTGTGGCGCTTCCTGCCGAGATCGACGTCACCAACGCCGACGAGGTATTCGGCCAGATCTGCGCGGCCCTGGAACCTGGCGTGGACGTGGTAATCGCGGACCTGACCGCGACGGTGTTCTGCGATTCCTCGGGACTTCGGCATCTTCTGTTTGCCCAGCAGCGCGCCCGGGAGTGCGATGCACAGCTGCGGCTGGCCATCCCGCTGGACTGCCCGGTGCGGCGCGTCCTGGAGCTGACCGGTGCTTACCGCATGCTGACTATTTACCCGGACCTCGCCGAGGCCACTTCCGAGGGTCTGTTACCGCGGCCAGCGGATAGCCGCCGGCCGCCGCTGTCAGCCGCCGCCGAGCTGGACGCTGACCGGTCCGGTCTGGATCCGGGACAGGGCCTGTTCCCAGGTCTGGCCGGGCCAGCGGTAGCGCGCAATCCCTTCGGCGGGCCGGTACTCGGCGGTGTAGAGGGTGCCGAACCCCTCCCCGAAGCGCGTAGCGTACAGCGGAGAGCGCAGGCAGGCCGCCGCCACCCCGTCCGCGTCGGTACCGTCGGCCAGCAGTTCGGTGAGCCGCTCGGCCCGCTCCACGCTGCGGATGGCCGCGACGTACGGGGCCCATTCCACCTCGCCCTGGTGGTTGGTGGCCACAGCCAGGTCAGTGACCCGGGCGGGCCGGTCCGGGGCGAGGTACACCGTGGCGCTGCGTCCCGTGCGGTCGAGCACGGTGACGTTGTAGGACATGTGCACGGGCAGACGGCGCAGTACCTGCACGGCTTCCGCCGCCGTGCCGGCGACCTCGAGCACGTACCGGATCACCAGCGGGATGCCGAAACCCGGGCCGACCTGCGGTCGCCCGCCGAACGTCAGCGACACGGCCAGCCCGGCGTCGTTGACCCCATCCAGCAGGCCCCACAGGCAGTCGACCATCCCCAGCACCTGCCGCCCGGTGTAGGCGGTCCGGGCCACCAGCCCTTCGAACAGCCGGTAGTCCCAGTCGTAGTTCCGGATCAGCGCGGGCCCGCCTGGCAGCACCGCTGCCTGGGAGCAGCCGGTGAGGAACGGCGGGGGATTCCATAGCGCCAGCGCGGCGCCTGCGTCGGGATCATCGAGCATCGAGGTCAGCCGGCGCCAGACCGGGACGAGCTCGGGCATGTGCTCGGCCAGGCGCTCCTCGGCCTCGGCCGGGCCCGGACGGGTATTCGCTCCGCTCCGCCACCACTGCCGGAAGGCCGGCCAGACCGCGGTCAGGTGCTCGCGGATCTGGTTGCCGGGCTCGTCTTCGGCGAACGCCCGGAGGCTGAGCGGGAGCCCGCCCTCGCGCGGAGCCTGGTCCGGGCCCGGTTCCCAGGGCGCATCAAGTCCCCACGGCGCGCCCGGCCACGGCCCCGAGGCCCAGTCAGCCGTGGCGGCACGCTGAAGCCACGAACGCCAGTCGGACCAGTCGGTGCTTTCCGCCCAGCGCTGCCAGGCCCGCCAGTCTTGCCAGTCCGCGGGCATACGCGCCGCCTGGTCCGCGTCGCTCGGATCTGCCACCGTTCCTCCTTCGGCGCCGCCTGGATGCGCTGGCAGGCGAAGGCGCCGCAGCGGTTCTGCCCGTCCGGTCCCGGGTTAACCGCCCGGAACCGGACACTGCTTGCTTCTCAGCTGCTGAGAGAACGATGATGTCGTGTTGTAGCCACAACGCCGCGGCGAAGGGGAGGGAGCCGCCGATGCCGAGCCGGCACCAGCAGCGGGCGGTCGTGCTCCTGGTAGAAGACAACCCCGACGACGTCATCATCATCAGGGAGGCGCTCGAGCAGTCCCTGACTCCGATCCAGTTGTATGTGGTCAGCAACGGTGAGCAGGCGATGAAGTTCGTGCGCCGCACGGACGCCGAGGCGCTGCGGCCCAGCCTGATCCTGCTGGACCTCAAGCTGCCTATCCGGCACGGGCTGGAGGTCCTGGCGGAACTGAAGGGGGATCCCGAGTTCGGCTCGATCCCGATCGTGGTGCTGACTCAGTCCCAGGATCCGCAGGACGTCGAGCGATGCTACGCGCTGCACGCCAACGCCTACATCGGCAAGCCTCCCGATTTCGACGGCTACCTCAGCATGATCCGGCAGCTGACCACCTGGTTCCTGGGCCTGATCTCGCTGCCGCCGCCCCGGTGAGGCCAGCGCGGTCTACCCGATCTGGCCGACTGGCTGGGGCTGGTGGGTACCCGGGGTGATCTGGGCGGTGCACTCCGGGCAGCGCGAGGCGGCGATGGGGATGCTCATCGTGCACTCCGGGCAATCCCGGGTCGTGGCGGTCTTGTTCCGCTCGAGCAGCTTCAGCAGCCGGCTGACCGGGAGCACCATGGCGTAGTACACCACCAGCGCCGATATCAGGAAGGTCAGGGCTTCGGTGAGGAACGCGCCGTAGGTGAAAGTAGCCTTGCCGACCCTGAAGTTAAGGGCGCCCAAATCCGGCGTCCCGCCGACCAGCGACAGCAGCGGGTTGACGAACGAGGAAACGAATTGCTTGACCAGATTGCTGAACTGGGTACCGATCACCACCGCGACCGCGAGCTCTACCAGGTTCCCGCGCATGATGAAGTTCTTGAAGCCGCTCATCGCCACCAGATTCCCGAGATCGTGCCGGACTCCTGAAAGCCGCCGGTGCTCATCGGCCGCCCGGCGCCGCGGAGCTACCCACGAATGAGCCGCCAAACCGGCGCCCGAGATTCCGGGACAGGTGTGACGTGAGAAACTGAAGTGATGACTGTGCTGCCGAATAAAGTCCGTGCATACGGACACCTACCAGGCACGGAAACCGAAAGGACGACGTGGAGCATTTCGCACTAGCCGTGATCGGAGCCGGCTCGGGTAACGCCGTCGTGCCCGCCGACCCCGCCCAGGGCCCGGTGGCCCTGATCGAGTCCGGGGCCTTCGGGGGCACCTGCATCAACCGCGGCTGCATCCCGAGCAAGATCCTCGCGCACACCGCCGACATGGCGCTCGGCGTCCGCCAGGCTCCCGCTTTCGGCATCGGCGCCGAGCTGACCGGGGTCCACTGGCCCGCCATCCGGGACCGCACCTTCTCGAAGGTCGACGAGGTCTCCGAAGAGGGCCGCCGCGGCCGGGCGGAATCCGATGGTGTGAAGCTGTTTCAGGGGCGGGCCCGTTTCGCCGGGCCGCACGAGCTGGTCATCGATGACAGGACCCGGATCCAGGCCGATCGCGTTGTGGTGGCCACCGGAGCCCGGCCCGTCATCCCGCCGGTGATTGCGGATTCGGGCGCGCATTTCGAGACTTCCGACACGATCATGCGGATCGGCAAGCTCCCGGAGACCATGGTGATCGTGGGCGGCAGCTACATTGCCGCCGAGTTCGCGCACATCTTCTCCAGCCTCGGCGTCACCATCCGGGTGGTGAACCAGGCGGACCGGCTGCTCGAGACGCTGGACACCGATGTCTCCGAGCGCTTCACCGCCCTGGCCAGGAAACGGTGGGACCTCTACCTGTCGGCCGAGATCACCGGCGTGCCCGCGGACGGCGGCGCAGGCGCCGGGGCCTGCCTGGCCCTGCGGGATGGCACCACGGTGAGCGGCGACCTGCTGCTGGTGGCCGCGGGGCGGGCGCCGGACACCGAGGACCTGGACCTGGACCGGGCCGGCGTCAGGCTGCGCGAGGACGGCCGCATCGAGGTGGACGAGTTCGGCCGGACCACGGCCAGCCACATCTGGGCGCTCGGTGACGTCAGCTCACCGTACGAGCTCAAGCATGTCGCCAACGCCGAGGCGCGCACCCTGGCGCACAACCTGGCCCATCCGGACGATCTGCGCCCGTTCCGGCACGACTGGGTGCCGGCCGCCGTGTTCAGCGAGCCGCAGGTCGCCTCGGTCGGGGCGCGGCAGCAGGACCTGGCCGGTCAGCGCCGGTTCGTGCAGGCCACGCAGGAGTACCGGGACACGGCATACGGGTGGGCGCTGCAGGACACCAGCGGTTTCTGCCGGCTCTACGCCGACCCGGCGACCGGAGAGCTGCTCGGCGCGCACATCATCGGCGACCAGGCGTCGTTGCTGATCCAGCCGCTGGTCCAGGCCGTCTCGACAGGACTGCGGGTCCGCCAGATGGCGCGCGGCCAGTACTGGATTCACCCGGCCCTCGGTGAAGTGGTGGAGAACGCGCTGCTCGCCCTGGAGCTGGATGGCCAGTCGTGACCGGTGCCCGGCAGGTCGGGCCCACCCGCGAGGTCAGCGCCCGGCTGGTCCTGCAGGTCGGCGCGCCCGCCGAGGTGATCCTGCAGCTGGCCGTCGCAGGGCTGGCCGTGGCAGGGCTGGCCGTGGCAGGGCTGGCCGCGCGGACGGCGCGGACGGCGCGGACGGCGCGGACGGCGCGGACGAGCTCACCATCCGGCGCGACGGGGAGACGGTCCCCATGGCCGAGCTCGCCATGCCCGGAGATGGCCGGGCGCATCTGCTGCGCCTGACCCCCGGGCAGGTCACGGCCGAGTACCGGGCCACCGTCCGGGGGACCGTGGCGCAGCCAGCGCCGGACGAGGCGGACCGCATCGTCTTCCTGCGGCCGAGCCGGTACGCGGAGTCCGACCGGCTGGCAGCGGTGGCCCGCAGCGAGTTCGCCGGGATCGGCGCCGGCGCCGAACTGCTCGCCGCGGTGTCGTCCTGGGTCGGCACCCGGCTGACCTACGTGCCGGGCAGCAGCCGGCCCACCGACGGCGCGGTCGAGACCCTGCTGCAGCGGCAGGGCGTGTGCCGGGACTACGCCCACCTCGTCATCGCCCTGCTCCGCGCCCTGGACGTCCCGGCCAGGCTGGCGGCCGTCTACGCGCCCGGCCTGGAGCCGATGGATTTCCACGCGGTCGCTGAGGCGCTGGTCGACGGGCACTGGCGCGTCGTGGATGCCACCCTGCTGGCTCCCCGGGCCAGCCTGCTGCGCATCGCCACCGGCCGCGATGCCGCGGACACGGCCTTCCTGTCCGCCTACGGCGGGGCGGTGCAGCTGATCAGCGCCGAGGTCAGCGCGGTTACCGGCGGGCCGCTGCCGGACGAGGACGTCGCCGCCCTGGTGAGCATCTCCTGAGGTTTCGCGGCCACCCGCTGGGTAGGAGCGAGCGGGTTTGGTGGACCAGCAGGCGGCGGCGAAGGAGAGCACATGACAAGGCGCGGCAGGCGGCACGGCGCGGCGGCGGGCACCGAGCACGCCATCGACCGGATGGTGCGCAACGTCGAGACCGGCCGGTTCGAGCGCAGCCTGTCCGCCCTGACGGCGGCGGGGGCGCTGGTCACGGCGGCGGAAATCTACTTCGAGCATGACAGCGCCAGCTTCGGCAACAAGATGATGTGGCTGCCGGTTGTCCTCGGCCCGGTCGGCGCGGCCGCCGGGGTCGCCGGCTTCTGCAGCCAGCGGATGGCCAAGACGGCGCTGCCCGTCGCCTCGGCTGCGATCGTCGCCAACGGCCTGCAGGGCACCTACCTGCACGCCCGGGGAATCGCCCAGAAGCCAGGGGGCTGGAAGAACACCCGCTACAACATGGAGATGGGGCCGCCGCTGCTGGCGCCGCTCCTGGTCACCATGGTCGGCGGGATGGGCCTGCTCGCGGCCGTCCTGCGGCGCGAGAAGTGAGCGGCCGCCACCGGGAAACACACGGCCAGCCATCCGGCGTGGACGACCGCTTCCCCGGCTTCGCCGTGCTGGACCAGGCCCCGCACTGGGACCGGGTGACGGCCGAGGTGGTGATGAGCAGGACGGAGCCGCCGCCGGTGACGTTCTTCACCGCGGCGGAGGAAGCCTGCGCCGCGGCCCTGCTCGACCTGATCCTCGACCTGAACGACGAGCCGCGGGTGCCGGTCCTGGCGATGATCGATGCCCGGCTGGCCGCGGGCCAGACCGACGGCTGGCGGTACGACGACATGCCCGAAGACGGCCAGGCCTGGCGGGACACCCTCTCCTACCTCGACGCCGACGCCGCCCAGCGGTGCGGCCGCACGTTCGCGCGGGCCCCGCGGGCCGACCGGGCCGCCCTGGTGCAGGCGGTCCAGGACGGTGCGGACGGCGGCCGGTGGCACGGGCTGCCTCCCGGGCACGTATGGAGCCTGTGGACCCGGTACGCCTGTACCGCGTTCTATGCCCACCCGGCCGCGTGGGCCGAGATCGGTTTCCCCGGGCCTGCGTACCCCCGCGGCTACAAGAACGCGGGCGTGGACAAGCTCGAGCCGTACGAGGTGCGCGACGCCAGGCCGGCCATCGACCCGGTCCGGAAGGGGGACTGATGCCCGCCGACAGCGATGTCCGGGCGCGGAACGAATCGGCGTGGCTGCTGCCGAACGATGGCTCCAGGACCAACCACCGGCTGCGGCTGGACATGCGCCAGTTCGCCGATGACGACGAGATCGACCTGGTCATCGTGGGCTGCGGCGCGGGCGGCTCGGTCCTGGCGCAGCGGCTGGCCCGGGCCGGCTGGCGGGTCGCGGCCCTGGACGCCGGCCCGTTCTGGGACCCCGATACCGACTGGGTCAGCGACGAGGCAGGCTCACACCATCTGTACTGGACCGACCCGCGGGTGATCGCAGGCTCCGACCCGGTGCCGATGGGCTCGAACAACTCCGGCCGCGGCGTCGGCGGTTCGATGGTCCACTATGCCGGATATACCCCGCGTTTCCACCCGAGCGACTTCATGACGGCCAGCCTGGACGGGGTCGGCGCCGACTGGCCGGTGAGCTACTCCGACCTGCGCCCGTACTACGAGCAGATCGAGCAGGAGCTGCCGGTCGCCGGCGAGCACTGGCCGTGGGGCGACCCGCACGGCTACCCCCACCGTCCGCACCCGGTCGGCGGGAACGGCGAGATTTTCCTGCGCGGTGCACAGAAGCTGGGCATCACCGCCAAGGTCGGCCCGGTCGCGATCACCAACGGCCGGTTCGGGAACCGCCCGCACTGCATCTACCGGGGTTTCTGCCTGCAGGGCTGCAAGGTCAACGCCAAGGCCTCGCCGCTGATCACGCACATACCCGACGCGCTCGCCCACGGCGCCGAGGTCCGCGCCAACGCCATGGTGACCCGGGTCGCCGTGGACGAGCGGACCGGCCGGGCCACCGGAGTGCATTACCTGGCCCGCGGCCGGGAGCGCTTCCAGGCCGCCCGGATGGTGGTGGTGGCCGGGTACTCGATCGAGACGCCCCGGCTGCTGCTCAACTCGGCCTCCCGCCGGTTCCCCGACGGGCTGTGCAACGACTTCGACCAGGTCGGCCGGTACCTCATGGTCCAGGGCGCGCCGCAGTCCGCGGGCCGCTTCGACGCCGAGATCCGGATGTACAAGGCACCGCCACCCGAGGTCAGCACCGAGCAGTTCTACGAGACCGACCTGGCCAGGGACTGCAAGCGGGGGTTCTCCATCCAGACCGTCTCGCCACTGCCGATCACCTGGGCCGAGCACGTCGCCGCCCAGGGGCACTGGGGCCGCGCGCTGCGCGAGTACATGAGCGACTACGTTCACTGGTCCTGCCTCGGGGCGCTGTGCGAGTTCCTGCCGCTGCCGGAGAACCGGGTGACCCTCGCGGACGAGAAGGACTCCTATGGCCTGCCGGTGGCCCGGTTCTCCTATTCCCAGTGCGACAATGACCGGGCCCTGGCCCGCGCGGCGCAGTCCGTGATGGAGGACATCCTGCACGCCGCGGGCGCGGACGAGGTCATCACCATCCAGCGCTACGCCCACCTGGTCGGCGGTGCCCGGATGGCCTCCGGCGAGCGGGACGGCGTCGTCGACCGGAACGGCCGGAGCTTCGCGGTGCCGAATCTGTACATCGCCGACGGCAGCGTGCTCCCCACCCAGGGCAGTGCCAACCCGGCGCTGACGATCATGGCGGTTGCGGCCCGGATCGCCGCTCAGCTGGCTGGCTGAACGCCGGCCACCTCGCAGGCCGCCGGCGCGCCTGCCGCCGCGGCAGGTTTGCTGACCTGCGGCACGGGCAGTCACCCGGCGTGGCCGGACTGACGTGGGTACCGCTATGCCTGACGTGACAGGCCCGCTGGCCGGGGAGCCCCGGAAGCGCCCTCGCGGTCTGCCGGCAGGCCGCCGGGTCCGATCCTGGCTGGTCTGGTGGGTGCTGATGCTGGCGTTCTGGGTGATGATCGACGATTCGGTCGCCACCGACGAGCTGCTGGCCGGGGCCGGGGCGGCCGCCTTGGCGGCGCTGCTGGCCGAGGTGGTCACCTACCAGGCCGCCACACGATTCCGGATGCGGCTCAGGTGGCTGGTCCCGGCGCTCAGCCTGCCCGGCCAGGTGGCGCGGGACATGCTCATCGTCTACCGCGCGCTGTGGCGGCGCCTGGCCCATGGTGAACAGCCGCCCAGCGCCTTCCTCGAGGTGCCTGCCCGGTTTGGTGCTGACAGCCCGGAGGGCATCACCCGCCGGGTGCTTCTCGTGGGCGGGACGAGCATCGCGCCTAACACATTCGTGCTCGGCATGGATTCCGAGCGTGACGTCATGGTCGTTCACCGGCTGGTCGCTGAGCGGGAGGAGAGCTGACATGGTGGTGGCCTTTGCCGTGACGGCGATCGTGATGCTGATCGCTGTCATTCCCGCCGGGATTGTGCTGGTCCGGGACAAGCTCGTGGACGCCGTGGTCGCCTACGAGTTCATCACGACCGTCATAGTGATGGTGCTGGCCCTGCTCGCACAGGCGTTCCGCAGGCCCAGCCTGTTCGAGCTACCGGTGATCCTGGCGGTGCTGCTGTTCGGCAGCGGTCTCGTCTTCGCCCGGGCCATCGAGCGGTGGCTGTGATGGCCAGGAGCATCATCGCCGACGTCCTCCTCGGGCTGGCCGCGGTGACCGTGGTCAGCGCCTCCGTCGGCGTCCTGATGATGCGGGACGCCTATGCCAAGCTCCACTTCGTCACCCCGGCCGCCCTGGTCGCGCCGGTCCTGGTCGCGCTGGCGGTGTTCGTGCAGACCGGCCTGGATGAGAACACCGGCGAGACGCTCGTCGCGCTGGCGTTCCTGGTGATCGGCGGCCCGTTCCTCACCCACGCGACCATCCGTGCCATCCGGATCAGAGAGAAGGGCGACTGGCGGCTGCGAAGCAGCACCCAGCCGCCCCGGCAGGAAGGGGAGGAGCAGTGATCGCCGCCGTCAGCACGCCGTATACCGTCCCGGTCGGCCTCATGGACGCGTTGCAGGTAACCGTGCTGGTCCTGGTGGCGCTGGGCGCCACCGCCGTGGTGTTCATCCGGGCCCACGTCCGCCAGGTGCTCGCGCTGAGTGTGTACGGCGTGCTGCTGGCCGTGCTCTTCCTGGTTTTCCAGGCGCCCGACGTCACCTTGTCCGAGCTCACGGTCGGCGCCGTCGCCCTGCCCATCATCTTGCTCCTGGCCCTGGCCAAGATCAGGAAGCGTGAGGAATGAGGCCGGCTCCGTGACGCCGGCCCAGCGCCGGTGGGTGTTCCTGATCGGTGCCGCCGGGCTCGCCGCCTTCTACCTGTGGGGCCTGTCCGGCCTGCCCGGCTTCGGTCACTATCCCGGCCCCTACGGGTTCATCATCAACAACATCGCGGTCGCGCAGACCAACGCGACCGGAGTGGTGTCCGCGATCAACTTCGAGTACCGGGGCTTCGACACCGTGGGCGAGGAGTTCATCTTGTTTGTGGCCGCAGCCGGGACGAGCGTCGTGCTGCGGCGGCTGCGCGGCGAGCGCGAGCGTTCGGCGGTCGACGAGGCCGCGGACCGCGAGGTCCCCGCCACCAGCAGCGCCGTCCGGATGATGGCGCTCCTGTTTACCGGGCCGGTCGTGGTCCTGGGCTGGTGGCTGGCCTCGCACGCCCAGACCAATCCGTCCGGCGGGTTCCAGGGCGGCGTCATCCTCGCCACCGCATTCGTCCTGGTCTACCTGTCTGGTGAGTTCCTGATCTTCAAGCGGTTCAGTCCGGTCGCCCTGACCGAAGTGGTCGAGGCCGTGGGCGCGGGCGGTTTCGCTGCTATCGGCATCGCCGCTGTGGTCATGGGGCTGCCCTACCTGAAGAACTACCTGCCGCTGGGCTCCACGCCCGGGGCCGTGAGCTCGTCCGGGACCATCGCGCTGATCAGCTTTTTCGTCGGCCTTGAGGTGGCCGCCGCGTTCATCTTGATCGTCGGCGAGCTGCTCGACCAGACCCTGCTCATCAGGCAAGAGGACAGCTGATGGAGTATTTCCCGTTCGTCGTCGTGGTCTGGATCTTGTGCGTCGGGCTCTACGGGATCGTGACCAGCCGTCATCTCGTGCATCTGATCGTCTGCCTGATCGTGGTGCAGTCCTCCACCTACGTGCTGCTGCTGGGCGTGGGCTACGTGACCGGGGCGGTAGCGCCGTACTTCTACGACGTGCCGGTGCACACCCCCGCGGTCGATCCGGTGGTCCAGGGGCTCGCACTCACCGATGTGGTGGTCGAGGCCGCGGTCACCGCCCTGCTGCTGTCGTTCGCCATCCAGGCGCATAAGCGATTCGGCACCCTGGACCCGCAAGAGCTCGTCTCGCTGAAGGGCTAACCGGGCATGGACCAGCTGCTCGCCCTGGCCGTCGTGGTCCCGCTGCTGGCGGCCGCCGCGGTCTCGGCGTTCGGGCCGCTGTTCGGCCACCGCCGCCGGGTGCTGGACCTGGTGGCCATCGCGGTGGCCGCCGCCGTCGCGATCATGCTCGTGACGATCATGGTCCGCACCGCCGGCGGCGATGAGGTCTACTGGTTCGCCGGATTCCGGCCGGGCCATGGCATCGCCATCGGCATCGACTTCGAGGTCGGCCCGCTCAATGCGGGTCTGGCCAGCCTGGCCGCGGTGCTGGTGACCGCGGCGATGACGTTCTCCTGGCGCTACTTCGAGCGGGTGGCGACCTACTATCACGCGCTGATGCTGGTCTTCCTGGCCGGCATGACCGGATTCTGCCTGACCGGGGACATCTTCGACCTGTTCGTGTGGTTCGAGCTGATGGGGGTGGCGGCCTACGCCCTGACCGCGTACCGGCCCGAGGAACGGGGCTCGCTGCAGGGCGCGCTGAACTTCGCCATCACCAACAGCATCGGCGCCTACCTGTCGCTGTCCGGCATCGCGGTCATCTACGGCCGCACCGGTGCGCTGAACATGGCGCAGATCGGCGCTTCCATCGCCCGCCACCGGCCGGACGGCCTCGTCGTGGTGGCGTTCCTGCTGATCATCTCCGGCTTGCTGATCAAGAGCGCGATCGTGCCGTTCCACTTCTGGCTCGCGGACGCGCACGCGGTCGCGCCCACCCCGGTGTGTGTCCTGTTCTCCGGCGTGATGGTGGAACTCGGCCTGTACGGGATCGCCCGGGTCTACTGGTCCGTCTTCGGCCAGGCCCTCGGGCACCGGGGTGGCATCTCCGATGTGCTGCTGGTACTCGGAGTGCTCACGGCGGTGGTCGGCGCGCTGTTCTGCTTCCGTGAACGGCACATCAAGCGGCTGCTGGCCTTCTCCACCATCAGCCACGCGGGGGTCTTCCTGTCCGGGATTGCGCTGCTGACACCGCTGGGACTGGCCGGAACCGCGGTCTACGTGGCCGGGCACGGGCTGGTGAAGGCGGCGCTGTTCCTGTGCACCGGAATCGTCTTGCACCGGCTCGGTTCGGTCAACGAGACGCGGCTGCACGGGCAGGGGCGCCCGCTGCGCGTCACTGGCGTGGTGTTCACCCTCGCCGCCTTCGGGCTGGCCGATCTGCCGCCGTTCGCCACCTTCCTGGGACAGGGCTACATCGACGACAGCGGTGCAGCGGGCGGGCTGCACTGGCTCATGCCGGTGTTCATCGTGTGCACCATCGTGACCGGCGCCGCCGTGCTCCGGGTGGCGGGCGGGGTGTTCTACGGCCTCGGCGACCCGCCGTCCGAGGACGCCAAGATGGCCAAGATGGCCTCCGAGGAGACCAGTGAGACCGAGTCCGGCAAGCAGCGGACCCCGCTGACCATGATCATCCCGCCCGCCATCCTCGTCGTGTGCGCCGCCGCCATCGCGCTTATCCCGCAGCTCGGGTCCGTCGTGCAGGCCACCGCCGTCCGGTTCGAGGATCAGGCCGGCTACAACGCCACCGTGCTCGCCGGCGCCCACGTGGTTCACCCGGTGGCGATCGCGGCCGCCGGAGCCACCGGCATCACCGTGTCGGACGTCGTGGCGGGGGCCGGCTCGGCCGCCGGGGCGGTGGTGCTGGCGCTAGCCGCCCTGTACTGGCGCCGCCTGCCGGTCCTGCGGCGGGGCTACGAACCGGGGGCCGGCCTGACCGCGCCGATCGAGCGGTTCCAGAGCGGCGTCATCAACGACTACGTGACCTGGATCGTCCTCGGCCTGGCCTGCGTGGGGGGTGCGCTCGCCCTGGTCATCCGGTAGCGCCGCCTGGCCCAGGCCGGGCGCCGCCTAGGCCCTGCCTTAGCTGCCTGCCGTAATCGCCTTTCTCAGTTGTCGCCTGTCTCAGTCGTCCGCGATAACGTGACTCAGCTCGTCGGGCCCGCTGTACTCGCCCTCGGGCATCTCCGACAGGACGCCGAGCGCCTCGTCGTCAGCCTGGTTATCGCGAGCGCGCTCCATCAGCTGCTGCTTGGTGGCCGGATAGCGGATGCCGCCGAGAAACTTATGCACCCGGATGAAGTCGGCTAGTGCCATAGCGCACCCCCTTCCTCAGGACCCAGGGGCACCTGCCGCCTGAATTACCCTGAGCCCACCGGGTTCCCCGCAGGCGGCCGCTCAAACGGCATTGACCCCGGGGCCGGCCGCCCGCCGGTTATGGCTGGAGCAGGGAAGCCGCGTTGAGCAGGGCCAGGTGGGACAGGCCTTGCGGCAGGTTGCCAAGGAAACCCCCGGTGGCCGGATCGATCTCCTCGGCCAGCAGGCCCAGATCGCTTGTGTGCTCGATGAGCTGCCGCCACAGCTTCCTGGCCTGGCCGGCGCGCCCGCTGCGCACCAGGGCATCGACCAGCCAGAACGAGCACGCCACAAAGGCTCCCTCGAACTCCTTGGCGCCGCTGAACCGGTACAGCAGCGGCCCGTCGGCGAGCTCGGCCCGGATGGCCCGGATCGTCTGGGTGAACCGCCGGTCCCGGCCGCCCAGGAACCCGGTCCGCGCCAGCAGCAGCAGCGACGCGTCCAGCGTGTCCGAGCCGGCGTGGCCCGCGTAACTGCGCTTGGCGCCGGACCAGCAGTTCTCGTCGACCCAGGTCCGGATGGCCCCGCGCTCGGCCTGCCACCGGTCCATGTCCCGGTCGGAGACCTGGCCCCGCCGGGCCAGCTTCATCAGCCGGTCCAGGGCCACCCAGCAGCCAGCCTTGGAGAACGTGTTGTGCCGCCGCTCGTCGAGCTCCCAGATGCCGCAGTCCGGCTGGGTCCAGATGTCGCAGACATGGTTGCCGAGCTGGCCGAGCAGGTCGGCGCTGGCCGGGTCCAGGTGGGCGCCGGCCCGGTCCACCGCCAGCCACACGCACTCGAGCAGGTCGCCGTAGGACCCCCACTGCGGCTGGCCGACGGCCCGGTTGCCGGCCCGGGCCGGGCTGGAGTCCTGGTAGCCGCGCAGCCGCAGCTCGGTCTCGGCGTCGGGCACGTGCCCGCGCAGCCCGTAGAACGGGTGGATCTCCGGTGCCGTGGACGCGATACAGCGCAGCATCCAGGCCAGCGTGCCTTGCACCGACTGGGTCAGCCCGAGCTGGATGAACGAGTCGAGCACGAACGAGGTGTCCCGGATCCAGCCGTACCTGTAGTCGTAGTTGCGGTCACCGCCCACCCGCTCGGGCAGCGAGGAGGTGGCGGCGGCCGCCATGGCTCCCGTGGGCGCATAGGTCAGCAGCTTGAGCGCGAGCGCGCTGCGCACCACGAGTTCACGGTCGTGGCCCTGGTAGGGCACGCGGCCTGACCACTTGCGCCACGCCTCCTCCGTTTCCTCCCGGCGCTGGCGTATGTCGGCGGCCGACGGCAGGACCAGCGGCGCGTGGTCGGCCGCGATGAGCGTGAGCAGGGAGCTGCGGCCCTGCCGGGCGGTGAACTGGCCGCTGAGCTGGCCCAGCCCCGCCTTGGGCCGCCCGGCCCGCTCGGTGACCAGCAGCACCATCAGGTCGCCGGCGTGCAGGACCGGCACCTCCCGGATCCTGGCCCACGGCCGCACCTGACCGAACATCGTGCCAGCCGCGACCCGCCAGCGCATCGGTACCTGGCCGCTTTCTGGCCGGATGTCCCGGGCCAGCTCGGCCCAGGGGAGCGGGCCGTTGGCATCCTGGTTGAGCGAGTCGATGACCCTGACCACGCCGTCGTCCGTGCTGAACGTGGTCTCGAGCACATTGGTGCCGGGCAGATATCGCCGGCTGACCTCATACGGCACGGCTGGCTCGAGAGTGAAGCAGCCGCCGTCGCGCGGATCCAGGAGGGCCGCGAACAACGGCGGCGAATCCATGGCCGGCGCCGCCCACCAGTCGATGGCTCCGTCGCGTGCGACGAGTGCCACCGACTCGCCGTCCCCGATGACCCCATAGGACTCGATCGGCGCGTACTCGCCGTCCCGGTCCGCCGCCAAGCTCATCGCGCCCGGCCCTCCCTGGCCAGGGTCTCCCGGGCCAGCCCCAGATCCTCGACCAGCCCGGCGTACGCCTGGTCCCGCGCCTCGGCGTCCGGCCCGCGCAGCACGGCCGAGGGATGGATGGTGGCAACCACCATCCCGCGCCATGATCCCAGCGACGCCTCCTCGGTCTTGCCTTTGTGGTCGCCGACCCGGAACCGGGAGCCGTAGACCGCCTGGCCAGCGACCGCCCCCAGCAGCACCGCCAGCCGGGGCTGGACCGCGTCGAGCTCGGCCTCCAGCCAGTGCCCGCAGGCCCTGATCTCCCCGGCGGCCGGGCGCTGGTGGATCCGCCGCTTGCCCCGCTCGGTCCATTTGAAGTGCTTGACCGCGTTGGTCACGTACACGTCCGCCCGGTCGATCCCGGCCTCCGCCAGTGCCCGGTCCAGCAGCCGGCCCGCCGGTCCGACGAATGGATGACCCTGTTTGTCCTCCTGGTCACCTGGCTGCTCGCCGATCAGCGCGATCGATGCCCCGGCCTTGCCCTCCCCGAAAACGGTCTGCGTTGCGCGCTGGTACAAGTCGCACCGCGTGCACTCCGCCGCACTGTCCCTGAGCTTGGTCAACGTCGTCACGGCCGCGCCTCTACCCGGCGGACGGCGTGTGAATCTCGCGCCGCGCCTCTGGTCAGGTGTAGCACCGGTCGCCTTGGGTAACCGACTTAGGGGATGTTCGAAGCAGAAAAGCGAAGGGGATACTCATATGACGCACGGTGAGACATCCCCTGAGCGCGGCACCGGGACAGCGGAGACGGTCGCGGTGCTGGGGGCCGGCGGGACGATGGGTTTCGCCATGGCCGCGAACATCGCCCGATCCGGCATCAAGGTGCGGGCCTGGAACCGTTCCCGTGACAAGGCCGAGCCGCTGACCGGCGACGGCGTCTACATCGCGCATAGTCCTGCCGACGCGGCCCAGGGCGCGGGCATCGTCCTGACCATGTTGTCCGATGCCGACGCGGTCCTGGCCGCGATGGAGTGTGACGACGGGGCCCTGGCCGTCATGTCCGAGAGCGACCAGCCCGACCAGCCCATCTGGCTGCAGATGAGCACGATCGGCGAAGACGCCACCGACTGGTGCGGCGGTCTGGCCAGCCAGTACGGCGTGGGCTTCGTGGATGCGCCGGTGCTCGGCACCCGCCAGCCGGCCGAGCAGGGCCAGCTGGTAGTGCTGGAGTCTGGCCCAGCCGACGCCCGCTCGCGTGTCCAGCCGGTCTTCGACGCCGTCGGCCACCGCACCATCCACGCCGGCGAGGCCCGCGCCGGAACCAGACTCAAGCTGGTCGCGAACAGCTGGGTGCTCGCCGTGGTCGAGGCGGGGGCGGAGGCGATAGCGCTGGCCGAGGGCTTCGGCCTCGATCCCGCGCTGTTCTTCCAGGCCATCGCGGACGGTCCGCTGGACCTGCCGTACCTGCGGATGAAAGGCCAGGCGATGACCCGGCGCGACTTCACGCCGTCGTTCAGCCTGCGTCTCGCGGCTAAGGACGCTGGCCTGGCCGCAGATGCGGCCTGGCAGCACGGGCTGGATCTGCCCCTGCTCGACGCGATCGCCCAGCGGCTTGATCAGGCCGTTGGCGAGCACGGCGACGAAGATGTTAGCGCCACCTACCTGACTAGCGCGCCCGAGCACGCCGCATGATCGCGACGCCGTCCCGGGTGACCCCAGCGAAGATGACCGTGGTCGGCCCGCCGTCTACCGGGCCCCCGTCCCGGCAGGCAGGGAAGCTGCTCGCTTTGGGCAGCTTGTGAACTGATTCACCATCTCGTCAAGGAGGGACATGATGCCGAAGACATCAAGGCCCGGCCAGAAAGGGGCCGGTGAGCTGCCCGGTACGCTCCAGCGGTCGTCCGGCGATGCGCAGGAAGCCTTCATCGCAGCCCGCGAACGCGCGGTGCAGGCCCACGGTGAAAGTGACCAGGCTTACCGGGAGGCGTACACCGAGTTGAAGCGCACCTTCGAGAAACGCGGTGATCACTGGATCGCCAAGGTTCAGGACTAACCCTGAATCCCGCTGGGAGCTTGCCTTGAGAAAGCCGAGGTGCTCCCGGTCCGGGATTACAGTGGCGATGTGGATGAACTGGCCGATTCCGCACCATTGCTCACTGACCCCGGCGGCCTGCGGCGGCGGCTGGCCGACGAGGGTTACCTGTTCTTCCGCGGCCTGCTTCCCCCCGGTCAGGTCACGGCGGCTGGGCAGGCCATCATGGCCCGGTTGCAAGCCGGGGGCTGGGCCGATGAGCGGGGGATACCGTCCATCGAGCCGCGCGCGGTGAACTCCGCCGACGCGCTGGCCGATCCGGCTTTCCGCGCGGCCATGCTAAGCCCGGAGTTCAACCAGCTGCCGTACCTGGCGCCGCTACGGCAGATGATCCGGCACGTCCTTGGCCCCGCGGCCTTCTCCTACCCGGCCAAGGTGCTGCGGGCCGTCTATCCCGAGCGGCCGAAGGCCCGCCCGCGCGGCCGGTACATTCACTTCGACTACGGGGTGTCCGGTGTGCAGGACATGCTGACCAGCTGGGTGCCGCTGATGGAGATCCCGGCCCGGATCGGGGGTCTGGCCGTCCGTCCCGGCGGGCACCTGGGCCCGCCCGTCAGGCCGCGCCCGCTGGCGGCCACCGAGCCGGGCTGGGCGACGACCAGCTATGAGCCGGGCGACGTGATCATCTTCCACTGCCTCACCCCGCACGCCGCCTTGCCGAATCACGGTTCGGCGCTGCGTGTCTCTGGAGACTTCCGCTGGCAGCGGCCGGACCAGCCTGCCCCGGCCGAGCTGGTGCTGGGGCCTGCCGCCCGTCCACCGGAGATATTCAGCCGGATGTTCCGGCGCCAGCGCTGGTGGGAGCCCGTGCCGGCCGGGCTTGCTTTGTACCCGAGGGCTGAGCTCGTCGCCGCTTCGCCGGGTCCCTCCCGGCTGATCAGTGTCCATCCGGGCTGGCGATACTGGCAGCCTCCGGCCGCCGCGGTTCACTGAGGTGGCAGGGAAGGATCAGGAAGCGTGCCGCCTGGGCCAGATTGGCTTGTGCTCATCGGCTGGCCGGTCCCGCAGCGGCTGGGGTGCGAACTCCGCCTCGGTACCGGGCATGGCTGCCGCGCGGTCCGTGGCCTGCTCCTTGCGTGCGCGCCTGCTGAGGCCGGAGCGCTTGTGCCGGGCTGAATACGACATGGTCCCCTCCAGGTATGAGATGGAGGGGACCAATGTCCGGCCGCGTCGCGCCAGAGGTGACCAGTTGCCTGGCCTACCTGGCACTGCGGACCGGGCCGCCAGTGCCAGGCATCCGCGCTAGGCCCGGATCACCGGCTCCTCCCACGTCCCGGAGCGACCTCCGGGCGATACCCTTCTCCAACGGTGAATGTATTCCTACATTCACCGGCTACGGAAATGCAAGATCCGGGCGGACTGATTTTCAGTTTTTCCGCAATCCACAGTTCTGTCCACAGGAAAGGCTGTTTTTCCGCACGTCCTACGGGTTTTCCACCGCCTTATGCACAGCTCATACACAAGCTACCTGGTGTGACCTGGTCGCCACGAGAACCTAATACCTGCCTGTAGCTAATGCGCCGGATTTGCTCTTTCCGCGCGCCATTTCATGCGCAATCCTGCGCCTGCTCAGGGGCCGGCCGAGACCTGGCCCTCATCAGCAGAGCGGAACCCGCCCGGCGGGCCCGAGATGCTAACTCAGCCCTCAGCCCTCAGCCGCGGCGCGGGCCGCGAGCCGCGCCAGCGACTGCCGGATGATCTCCCGCTGCGCATCGAGCCGGTGGGCTTCGGCGTCCGGGATCATGACGTGCACCCGGATTTCGGTTCCGGGCCCGGAGGGACGCAGCCGCCAATCGAAAGACAGGTCGGAGACCAGGCAGGAAATCGTCACCGCTCCCGCCTCCCGGGTCGTCCGCAGCGTCTGCGGCATCGGGAAATCGGGATAGCCGTCCGGGAACATGGTGTACCGGCCGTCCCCGTCCCCGGTTCGGACCGATCCGACACCCGCCCACCACTCCGGGAACCGGGTCGGGTCAAACAGCAGCTTCCAGACCTGTTCCGGCGGGGCCTGGCTGACTGAGCTCTCCTCGAACTCCGGCATGGTTCACTCCTGCGGCTCTAGGTCCTGCTGGCCGTCATTTAGTGCGGAAAGCTCAGCGCCGACCGCGGCCAGCTCGCGGGCGGGTTCAACCGGTGAGCTGGCTGGGCGGCCGAGGTCGATGAGGGCGGCCACATAGCCGGCGCCGGCCTGCCGCGCGTCCATCGTCCCGGCCAGCCGCTCCCACGCGGCCAGTGATTCGGCCAGCCGGCGCCGGGCCAGCGCCACGTCGCCGCGGGCGCCGGCGATCAGGCCCTGGATCCAGCTCATCTGGGCGACCAGCGTGGCCGGGAAGTCGCTCGGGCCGACCGGCTCGAACGTCATCTCACGCAACGCGGCCTCGGCCTCGTCCGCGCGTCCGGCCCGGACGTGAGCCTCGGCCAGGCGAAGCCGGATGGCGGGCCGGCTGACCGGGGCGCCCAGGTCGAGGGCGCGGGTCAGCGCGGCTGCCGCGGCGTCAGGCTCGTGCCGGGCCAGGGCGAGCAGGCCGCACTCGGACTGGACCAGGCCGCCGAGTTCGGGCAGGGCAGTCCGGTCGGCATAGCCGGCCGCCTCGTCACAGGCCCGTGCCGCCTCGAGCAGCCGATCCAGCCGGCGCAAGATGGCGGACCGGGCCGTCTGCGCGTACACGCTGAGCCGGAGCAGGCCGTTGGGAACGACCAGCGGCAGGCAGCGGTCGGCGAAGTCGAGCGCGCGCCCGAAATCACCCGCGCACGCCGACGCGCTGGCGGCGTTGCTGAGGCAGCTGTAGGCCATGTCGGGGCGCCCGGCCCGGCCAGCGGCGGCGCTCGCGGCGATCAGCGGGCCGAAGCTGTCGGTGAACCGGCCCGCCCGGATGAGCGCGTGCCCGCGTGCCACCCCGATATCGTGGGCGAGCAAATCCCCGGGCCGCCTGCCGCCCAGCAGCCGGTCCGTTTCGGCCAGCAGCGCCGCCACCTCGTCGACGTCGCCCGCCACCGCTTCGGCCCACGCCAGGCCGGCCAGCGCCTCAGCCCGCGCTAGCAGGTCGCTGCCCGGGTCGCGGTCCAGGATGTCCAGCGCGTTCCGGTAGGAGCGGCGTGATTCACGCGGGTGGCACACCCCGCCGCGGAGCCAACGGCCGCGCCTGAGCCAGGCGCTGACCAGGGCCGCGGAATCCTGCGGCGCGATCTGCCGCAGTGCGGCGTCGAAGGAACGATCCGAGCTGTCCAGCAGGCCCCGGAAGGCTTCAACCTCGGCCAATTCGACCAGCAGGTCGGGGTCGTCCGGCTCAATCTGGACCGCCTCGGCCAGGAAACCGGCCGCCTCGGCCATGGCCGCTACCCGTCGTGCGTCCCGGGCTGCCAGCATCAGCTGGCTGACCGCCTGCTCGTCCTGCCCGGCCAGCCGCAGGTGACGCGCGATCTCTGCGGCGCGGGCGCCGCGCCGGGCCGTGGGAGCTTGCGGGCCACGCTGCTGAGGCCGCCTGCGCAGCAGCGCGGCGAGCTCGCCGTGCAGCCGGGCCCGGAACGAGTCAGGGATGTGCGCATAGACGGTGTCCCGGAGCAGGGCATGGCGGAAACCGGTCCGCCCGTCGTCCGTCACCACCAGTCCGGATCCGAGGGCCTCAACGGTGGCCCGGGCCGGGCTGGGGAGCGGCAGGGCGGCCACCTCAGCGCGCTCCAGGTCGCGGCCGGCGGCGGCGGCGAACTCCACGAACATGCGCGCCTGCCCGGGCAGCCTGCTCATGGCCACCCGGACCGCGCCGCTCAGGCCGGTCGTCAGGCTGCCGTCCGGGCCGGCCGCTGCGCGGGCGGCCTCGACGGCCAGCAGCGGGCTGCCCGCGGCCAGCTGGACGATCTGGCGCATGACCGGCTCGGGGAGATCCGCGGTGGCGGCGATCAGCTCGCGCATGGTGCGGTCGCCAAGCGGCCCGACCACGATCTCGCTGGCGAGCGCGCCACGCGACCGCAGCGCGGCCAGGACGGCTTCCAGGTCCTGGCGCACCGGCAGGGGGCGCCTGGTCACCACGACCAGAATCGGCAGCCGGCTAGCCGGCGCCCGACGTAGGCGACGAGTTCCAGGCTCGCCGGGTCGGCTAGATGCAGGTCCTCCAGAGCGAGCAGAAGCGGCGGCTCCCGGACCGACCAGGCCAGGAACTGCACCACCGCCTCACAGATCTGAACGCGTTCAGCCGGCTGAGTGGCGGCCGCGTGCGCCGGATGGGCCTTGGTCAGATAGGCCATGGCGGGCACGATCCTGGCCAGGTCGCCGGCCCAGGCCTGATCACCGGGCGGCGGCCGCATGCCGAGCAGGTCAGTGAGGGCATCCGTCCAGACGCCGAACGGGGTGGTGGCCTGGGAGGCGCCGATGACCGTTACCGCCGCCACCACCGCTGCCCCCGGGCGGTCCCTCTCGGCGGTACGCCGCAGCTCCTGGACCAGGCGTGTCTTGCCGATCCCGCCGTCGCCCTCGAGGAGCACCACACCCCCCGCGCCGGCCCCGGCCCGCCGCCACGCCTCGGTCAGCTCGGCGAACTGCCGGTCCCGGCCGATCATGCCCCGCTGCGCGCGGCCCGTGACCGGCGAGCCCGTGACCGGCGAGCCCGTGACCGGCGAGCCCGTGACCGGCGAGCCCGTGACCGGCGAGCCCGTGACCGGCGAGCCCGTGACCGGCGAGCCCGTGACCGGCGAGCCCGTGACCGGCGAGCCCGTGACCGGCGAGCCCGTGACCGGCGCGTCCATGGCCAGCGAACCAGCGGCCAGCGAGCTGGGGGCATCGGAGCTGGCAGCCCGCCAGACGATGGACGGCAGGCCGCCCGGCGGCACCGCCAGCGGAGCCACCAGCGCCGCCGTGGCCGCGGACACGCCGATGCCGAGCTCGGCGTCGAGCCGCTGACGCAGGCTGGCGTATGCGGCCAGCGCTGCTGACGCGTCGCCGGCGTCAATCAGGGTCCGGATGAGGTCGGCCGTGGCGGATTCGTCCAGCGGGCTCAGGGTCGCCCGGCGGCGTGCCCAGCCGACCGCGGCAGTCACCCCACCCGTGGCGGCCGCCTGCCTGGTGAGCTCGCGGAGCACCTCGCCGAGGTCACGCTCGAATTCCTCGCGGGCCTCGCCGAGCCATTCATCGTCCATCTCGGGCAGCAGCTCCCCGCGGCACCAGGCCACGGCCGCCTCGGGCTGGCCGGCGGCCGCCAGCCGCCGGAACTCGCGTAGGTCGACCCTCAGGTCCTCGCCGGCCAGTGTGACCGTGTCACGGTCGGTGGCCAGGTAGCGGCCGAACGAGGCGCCCAGCGCTGACCGGAGGGCCCAGATCGCGCTGCGGAGGCTGGCCCGGGCGCTGACTTCGAGCACGTCGGGCCAGAACATCCCGGCCAGGCGGGACCGGTGATGGCGGCCGGGATGGACCGCAAGCCAGCCAAGGAGCGCACGCGCCCGTCTGCTGGGCGGCAGCTCCGCTTTCGTCCCGGATAGCTCGACCTCTAGCTCTCCGATCACGCGGATCTCAAGCATGGCTGTGGTCATTGTAAGGAGTCTCTTGCGGCCCGGGATAGGGCTGTGAGCAGCGGCTTGACGTTGTCTTGACGGCATGGGGTCAGGGTGGGGCCAACGTCCGAGCCGACAAGAGGGGAACCCAGATGGACACCAGGACCAGCCAGCTGTTCGATGCCGAGGCCGAGCCGTTCGACGTGGAGGCACTGCGCCGCGGTATCGAGGAACGCGACGCGCAGACGCTGGCCGCGCTGTATGCCGAAGACGCCGAGTTGCACGTGGTCGACCGTCACGACCAGCCCAGCCATCCGAAGGTCATTCGGGGCCGGCGCGCGATCGGCGAGTACCTCGCCGATGTCTGCGGCCGCGACATGACCCACCGCGTCGAGCGCCTCGTCACCAGCCGCGACGGCGCTGCCTTTATCCAGGCCTGCCAGTACCCGACGGGCGCTCGCGTGCTGTGCGCTGCCGTGCTGGACCTGGCGGACGGGCTGATCGTACGCCAGTCCGGCGTGCAGGCCTGGGACGAGTAATGCACCACGCAGCCGTAAGACCAAAGGGAAGGAAAGCAACGATGACAACTGCCGAGCATAAGGACTTCGCCCATGCCGACGAGGTCCGCACGTTCACCAACGGCCAGGTCGAGCTGCTGCGCATCGGCGGCAGTGACATCGGGCGGCTGGTGCTCGAGCCAGGCTGGCGCTGGTCCGAGCACGTCAAGCCGATCGCGGGCACCGACCTGTGCGAGGCGCCGCACTTCCAGTACCACGTCGCCGGGACGCTGCGAATCCAGATGAGCGACGGGACTACCTTCGACGCGGTGCCGGGCCAGGTCACCGCGTTGCCGTCCGGTCACGACGCCTGGGTAATCGGCGATGAGCCCGTGATCGTGGTCGACTGGTGGGGCGCCAGCAACTACGCCAGGTCCTGAGAAACCACGGGCCGTGAGAAACTACGGATCTCCAGCGCGCCCGGCGCCTCGTGCTCTACCAGCGCAGGGCGTCGGGCGAGCCGCCGTTCTCGGCGACCAGCCGGCGAGCGGAAGCCTCGGCGGAGGGCTTGCGGGCCGTTCGCTCGGTGACCAGCGCCCGGGCCAGGCCGTCGTCACCGGCCCGGGCCGCGGCGGCGATCAGGGTCAGGTCGATGATGTCCCGCTGCGCGTGGCTGCCGCCCACCGCATTGGCCCGCGGCCGGATGTCGATGAGCAGGTCGATGGCCCGGTCGGGGCGGCCGGAGGCGAATGCGCTGAACGCCTCGAGCAGGTCCAGGCCAGCCCGCTCGGCCGCGCCCTTGTTGGTAGGCGCGACCAGATGCCGGTTCGAGGCGATGATCCGCTCGGCCCGTTCGGTGTCTCCCGCCAGGCTGAACGCCATGACCGCGTGCCAGTCGTTGAAGATGTAGACCGGGCTGGCGACCAGGTCGTCGATGTCAGCCGCGAGTTGCTCGGCCCGCTCGGTCACCTCCACCCCGAACAGCCATAGCCGCCACAGCAGCGCGGCGGCGTCCACCACATCCAGCCACTCGGTGGAGCGGCCCACCCGGATCGGGTTGTCGTACAGCGCCAGCGCCTCGTCGATCTCGCCCAGCTCCAGGTGGTACAGGCCGCGGTGCCACCAGTTGTGGATCGCGAAGTAGCTTGCCGACCAGTCCGGGGCGCAGGTGGTCAGGAACTCGGCACCGGCCCGCTGATTGCCCTCCATCTCGAAGACATGGGCCATCGCGTGTACCGACCAGACGTCCTTCGGGTTGTGCTCGAGCGCGGCCCGGGCGCGCGCCTCGGCCTGCCGGTAGTCGGCGTTCTCCTCCAGGCCGAATGCGTAGATCCCCTGCACGTACCCCCAGCCGGGCAGGTCCCGTGGCCAGGCGGGCAGCACCCGGGCGGCCGAGTCGCGCAGCTCGAGCCGGTTACCGAGAAAGAAGTAGAGGTCCTGGGCGACCTTGAGGGCCAGCAGGTCGCGTGGGTGGCACAGCAGGGCCCGCTCCAGGAAGCGGGTGGTGGCCTCCCAGTTGCCCTCGGCCCAGGCCCGGGCGGCGTGCATGTGATGCACTTCGCGTTCGCCCATGACCGTTTCGTCCAGGCGCTTGAGGATCTCCCCGGCCGCGGCCACACCATCCGGTGTGGTCCCGTACAGCTGCAGGTAGGCACGGTAGATGTGACCGAGCACCATGCTGTCGTCGGCTGCCACCGCCGCCTCGGCCGCGGCGATCGGGTCGCCGGCCAGCGCCGCCAGTTCCTCGATGGCCACATCGAGCAGGGCCACCGCCTCGGCGCTGCCCGCCCGGACAGGAACCCCCCAGCGATCCGCGAATGCCTTGCCCACCTCGGATCCTCCTGCATATACCAGTCAATCGGTGCAGAACCAGTACATTACCTGGTGCGGCCGGCCCTGGTGGGCGCAGTCCATCGGCCAGCACGGTGAGCACCAGATCCCGCCGGGCCACCTCGGTGCTGCCCGCCAGGCTGGCGAACATGCCCCGCAGCAACGCGATGAGGTCACCGGTGCCGACCTCGGGGCGCACCTGGCCCGCCTCCTGGGCCCGCCGGAGCAGCACGTCGAGCGCCGCGAACAGGTCCTGGCGCAGCGAGCCCGCGACCGAGATCGCGTCGGGCAGATCGCGTTTGGCTGCGGACTCCTGCGCCAGCCGCGCCAGGAAGCCGTAGAAGGCGGCGCCCGGATCGGCCGCCGCGGCCCGGCTCATGGCGTCGGTGATCAGGTCCTGGATCCGGGACGCGACCACGGCCTCGAACAGCGCCTCCTTCGCGGGGAAATGCCGGTAGACGGTGCCGGGGCCGACCCCGGCCCGCGCCGCGATCTCATCCAGCGGCACGCCGTACCCGGACTCGGCGAACGCCTCCCGCGCGGCCCGCAGCACCTTCTCCCGGTTGCGGGCCGCGTCCGCGCGCAGCGGCCGGCCGGCGTTGGCCTCAGTCGCCATTGCTAACCGGGGCGATCGTTCCGTATAGTTTAAGCGGGGTCACCGTTCCGATTGTAGGAGGTACGTCATGTCCCGGAGCCCGCGTGAGGTCGCCGAGCAGGTCCGCCTGATGGTCGCCGGGGAAGGCGTCGAATTCGCCGATCTGTTTGCCGAGGACGGCGTGCTCACCTATCCGTTCGGCATGCCTGGTCAGCCCGCCGAGCTGCGTGGCCGCGAGACCATCCGGGCCTGGTTCAGTCAGCGCAGCCGGAGCCGCGATCTGATGGACATGGCGGGCGTGGAGGCCGTCGTCCGCGAGACCGACGACCCCGAGGTCGTCGTCGCCGAGATCACCCATCATGGCTGGTCCAAGGCGGCCGCCGCGCCTTACGAGCACAAGGCGCTCGGGGTGATCCGGGTCCGTGACGGCGAGATCGTGCGGTACGACGACTACATGAACCCGATCGCGGTGGCGCGGCTGCTCGGCCGCACCCGCGAGCTCGCCGCCGCCCTGGCCAACGAGGGCTACGGGGCCAGCACCACGTAGGCGAGCGCGGCCGCGGCCGCTCCGAGCACGGTGCCGCCGACCGCCTGCGCGGTGGTGTGATCGCCCAGCGTCACCCGGGACCAGCCCAGCAGCGCCACCAGCAGATAGCCGGGCAGCACGAACGGCCCGTAGATCAGGGCCAAGATGGTGATCGATCCCGACGCGACCGCGCAGTGAATCGAGATCTTCCACACCGTGGTGATGAGGGCGAGCACGGCCACACTGGCCAGCATGAACGCCAGGTACCCGGTGAGCAGGCCCGGCGCTCCCAGCGTGGCCAGCAGGATCAGCCCCGCCGCCACCGATGCGGTGATGAAGGCCAGCAGCAGCAGACGCGGCTTCCGGTCGCCCACGTTGCGGTCCTCGAAGCGCCCCCGCCTGATGCCGTAGTCGACGAACACGGTGGGCAGTACGGCCACGAACAACGCGGCCAGCAGGCCCCAGCCGGCCCCGGCCAGGCCATCGGTGCGCGCACCGATCAGGGCCATGGTGACGATGAGCCAGTTCTTCGGCTCCAGCAGGTAGCTGCACCGCTCCGCGAACGGCTGGCGTGATCCGCTCGCTTGGCTGCCGCTCATCTGCTGACGGTACCGCTCCCCGCGGGCCGGATCACATGCAACCGGCGGCTACCCAGGACCTGGGCTGCACGCAGGGCGCCACGATGGCCCTGACGATCGTCGCCGGCCCGCCGAACTACATCGGGCTGAATCCCAAGATCTCCTGCGAACGGGCCGGTTCAACCCATCCCACCACCCTGAGCGCGAATTCTCCGTAGGCCCCGGCCACGAAGGTGTCCGGGTAGCGGCCGCTCGGGCGGAACCACGACTTGGCGTTGTTCCCCATCTCCAGCACGGCGAAGGCCGCGATCTCCGGCGTCGTGGTGCGGAACTGGCCCTCCCGGCAGCCCCGCTCGATGATGTGGCGCACCCGGGCCGCGTACTGGTCCCGCTTGGCCACGATGGCCAGCCGGTTGGCGGGCTCCAGGCTGCGGACCTCGGTGTTGCAGACGGTCACCTCGGCGGGGAAGCGCAGGAAGTCCAGCACCAGCGATTCGGTCGCCCGGCGGAGCTGCTCGGATACCTCGGTCACCCCGTCCAGGGCTTCTTCCTGGGCAGACAGCGCACGGTCCATGGCCGCCTGCATGATGGCGAGCAGGATTTCCTGCTTGGAGGTGACATGGTTATACAGGCTGGGGGCGCGCACCCCGAGGGTCTCGGCGATGTCCCGCATCGAGGTGCCCCGGTAGCCGCGTTCGGCGAAGAGCAGGCACGCCGCGTCGAGTACCGTGCCCCGGCTGGTGCTGGTTGACCGGTCCACGCGTAGTAGCCTACGGTACTAATGAATGTTCATTAGTAGGCGGCAGCCAGGGTTTCGCGAGGAGAGCGTTCATGAACGCGGCTACAACCTGGGAACTTGACCGCGACCACGAGGACTTCCGGGCCAGCGTCCGGGCCTTTGTCGACCGGCACGTCCGGCCGGTGGTCGACGAGGCCGAACAGGCGGGCCGCCCGCCCGCGTCCTTGCTCAAGGAGATGGGCAGCGCCGGCCTGCTCGGGCTGGCCATCGGTGAGCAAGACGGTGGCGGCGGGGGCGATGCGCTGGCCATGATGGTGCTGTCGGAGGAGCTGTCCAGGGCCAGCGGTGGCATCGCCATCACCGCGCTGGTCAGCGGCTACATGGCCGCGCCGCACATCGCACGTTTCGGCACCGCGGAGCAGCGCGCCCGGTACCTGCCGGGGGTGATCGCGGGGGAGAAGATCGCCTCGATCGCGGTCACCGAGCCCGGCACCGGCTCCGACGTGGCCGGCATCACCACTCGCGCCACTCCGCACGGCGGCGGATTCCGGATCGACGGCACCAAGATGTTCATCACCAACGCCGGGATCGCCGACGTGTTCGTGGTCGCCGCCCGCACCGGGACCGACGGGCACCGCGGCATCACCACGTTCATCGTCGACGCCGACAACCCCGGGCTGTCCCTGGGCCAGCCGCTGCGCAAGATGGGCTGGCACGCCTCGGACACCCGGGAGGTCATCCTGGCCGACTGCCTGGTTGCTCCCGACGCCGTGCTCGGCGCGGAGAACCGCGGTTTCCACCAGATCATGGCGGCCTTCCAGCTGGAACGGCTGATCCTGGCCGCGATGGGGGTGGGGCACGCGGAGGAGTGCCTGGACCTGGCCACGGCCTACGCCCGCGACCGCGAGGTGTTCGGCTCGCCGCTGATCAGCCTGCAGGTCACCAGGCACCGGCTGGCCGCGCTGTCGGTTGAGCTTGAGGCGGCCCGGGTGCTGACCTACCGGGCGGCGGCCAGGCTGGACGCCGCGCATCCCGGCGTCGGCCGTTCGGTGGCCATCGCCAAGTACCACGCCGCGATCGCGGCGAACCACATCATCGACGAGTGCGTTCAGCTGTTCGGCGGGGCCGGCTTCCTGGAGGAAACCCAGGTGGCCCGGCATCTCCGTGACGCCCGGGTGCTGCGCATCGGCGGCGGGACCGACGAGATCCAGCTCGAGATCCTGGCCAAGGAGCTGCCCAGGTGACAGCCGCCGAAGCCAGCGAAACCGAAGCCGGAGCGCCGCAGACCCCCGGCGACCGGGACGCCGCTGCGGCCGGCCACGGGGCCGCAGGCGTGCGGGCGGCCATCGCCGCTGCCCGCAAGGGCAACGATCCCAGCCGCTGGCCGGACAAGCTACCGGTGGCCGACCGGCTGACGGCTCTGCTCGACCCGGGCAGCTGGCGTGAGGACGGCCTGCTGGCTAACGCCTACGCGCAGGGCATGCCGGCCGACGGGGTGCGCACCGGCGTAGGCCTGATCGACGGCCGGCCGGTGGCCGTGATCGCGCACGACTTCGCCGTCAAGGCCGGCTCGTGGGGCAGGCTGACTTGTGAGAAGCAGGTCCGGATCCTGGAGCGCGCGGACCGCGATCTGCTGCCCGTTATCTATCTGGTCGACTCGGCCGGGGGCAGGCTGACCGAGCAGCTTGGCTTCTTCTCCGATCACCGCGGCGCGTCGGCCATCTTCCAGCTCCAGATCGCGCTGTCCGGCCGGGTGCCGCAGATCTGCTGCCTGCTTGGCCCGTCGGCGGCGGGCGGGGCGTACATGCCGGCCTTCACCGACTGGGTCGGCATGGTCGAGGGCAACGCGTCGATGTACCTGGCCTCGCCGCGGGTGGCGGAGAAGGTCACCGGAGAGCTGACCACGCTGGAGGAGATGGGCGGCGCGGTCATGCACGCCACCGTGTCCGGCTGCGCGGATGAGGTGTTCAGCTCGGATTGGGAAGTCATCGCCGCCGCCCGGCTGCTGTTCTCCTACCTGCCCGCCAGCTGGGAGCAGCGGCCCCCGGACGCGGTTCCCGTTGCCCCGGCCCGGGCCGACTGGTCCGGGGTGATCCCGGCCGCCGAGTCGGTCGGCTACGACGTCGGCGAGGTCATCGACGGGCTGGTCGACACGGGCTCGTTCTTCGAGATCAAGGCGCGCTGGGCGCAGGAGATCGTTGTCGGGCTGGCCCGGCTGGACGGCCGCGTGGTCGGGATCGTGGCCAACCAGTCCCAGGTGCGCAGCGGCGCGATCTTCGTGGATTCCGCCGACAAGGCGGCCCGCTTCATCACCATGTGCGACGCGTTCAACGTCCCGCTGATCTTCCTGCACGACGTGCCCGGCTTCATGGTGGGCGCAGCCGTGGAGCGGCAGGGCATCATCCGCCACGGCGCCAAGATGCTGACGGCCATGGCCAGCGCCGAGGTCCCGAAATTCTCGGTCATTCTCCGCAAGACCTACGCGGCCGGCTACTACGCCATGTGCGCGCCCGGGTTCGGCCCGCGGGCCTCGATCGCGCTGCCCACCGCCACGGTCGCGCCGATGGCCGCCGAGGCCTCGGTCAACGCCATGTACGCCAAGAAGATCGGCCAGATCGCCGACCCGGCCGAGCGTGCCGCCTACCTCGACGCCCGCCTGGCGGAGCAGCGCGCCGACCACGACCTGCTCCGGCCGGCCAGCGAGCTTGTGGTCGACGCGGTTATTGAACCCGGCGACCTGCGCGATGAGCTCATCGCCCGGCTGGCCGCCGCCGACAGCTGGACCCGCGCCCCGCGGCGACGGCACCATCACATCAGCCCGGTCTAGGAGGATGTCTATGGCAGACAATCTCAGCCAGCTGCTCGCCACCCCGCTGCAGCCACTGCGCGAGCAGTGGCGCTCGGCCGCCCAGGCCGACCTGCTGCGAACGGCCCGGGCCCGGCACGCCGAGAGCCCGGACGCCTACTGGATCTGGGTGGCCGAGCAGCAGCGCTGGATGCGGCCCTGGGACACGGTCCGGACCGGCGAGCTGGGGGACTTCACCTACTTCGCCGGCGGCCAGATGAACGTCGCCGACAACTGCGTGGACCGCTGGGCGGAAGATCCGGCCACCGCGGGCCGGACCGCGGTCATCGCCGAGGGGGAACCGGGCGACATCCGTACCGTCACCTACGCCGAGCTGGCCGACGAGGTCGCCCGGCTGGCCGGCGCGCTGGTCTCGCTCGGGGTGACCAAGGGTGATGTGGTCGCGATCTACATGCCGAACGCGGTCGAGGCGTTCACCGCCGTGCACGCCTGCAACCGGATCGGCGCCATCTATACCATCTTGTTCTCCGGGTTCGGCCCGGACGCGGTGCTGTCCAGGCTGGAGGCGGCGCGGGCCAAGGTCGTGCTCGTGCTGGACGCGTCCTACCGGCGCGGCAAGATCATCCCGCTGCTGGAGACGCTGCGCACGGCCCGGGCCAAGGTTGCCACCGTCGAGCACACCATCGTGGTCGACCGGACCGGGCGTGGCCTGCCGCTGGAAGAGGGCGAGATCTCCTACGCCGACGCGCTGAACCTGCGCCCGGAGGGGACCCCGGCCGTGCCGCTAGAGGCCAACGACCCGGCCTTCCTCATCTTCACCAGCGGCACCGAGGCCAAGCCCAAGGGCGTGGTGCACAGTGTGGCGGGCTTCCTGCTGGGCACCTGGGCCAACGTGCGCTGGCAGGTCGGCCCAGAAGACGGCGACGTGTACTGGGTTGCGGCCGACGTGGGCTGGCTGACGTTCCCGATCCAGGCCGTGGTGGGGGGGCTGGCCAACGGCATGACGGTGGTCTGTTACGAGGGGGCTCTGGACAGCCCGAGCAACGCCCGGTTCTTCCAGATCTGCGAGCGGCATCACGTGACCAAGGTGCTGGGCGCGCCCACCCTGCTGCGGATGCTGCGCAAGTACGGTGACGACCTCGCCGCGGCCCACCCCCTGCCTGACCTGCGCCTGGTCACGGTCCAGGGCGAGCCGCTGGACGGCGATACGTTCACCTGGGCCACCACCCACCTGGGCGGCGGGGTGCCGGTGGTCAACGCCTACGGGCAGACCGAGACGGGCTCAACCTGGACCTACCCGGTCGCCGGGGTGGAGGCGCTCAAGCCCGGTTCCACCGGCACCGCGGTGCCCGGCCACGTCTATGAGATCTTCGACGACGACGGTCAGCCGGTACCGCCCGGCACCAAGGGAAACCTGGTCCTGTCCCAGCCGTTCCCGACCCTGGCGCGGACCGTGTGGGATGACCCGGAGCGCTACCGGCAGGCGTACTTCTCCCGGTTCCCCGGCTACTACTGCACCAACGACGAGGCCGTGCTCGATTCCGACGGCCACCTGTGGGTGCTGGGCCGGGCCGACGACGTGATCAACGTGGCCGCGCACCGCATCTCCACGCTGGAGATCGAGGCCATTGCCACCGCGCACCCCCAGGTCGCCGAAGCCGCGGTGGTGGGCGTGGCCGATTCGACGAAGGGCACCGTGCCGGTCGCCTTCCTCACCCTGCTGGACGGCGCCGACCCAGGTGCGGTCCGGCAGGAGGTGAACCGTGACGTCACCTCTCAGCTGGGCGGGTATGCGCGGCTGGGGGCGGTCTACCTGACGGGGGCGCTCCCCAAGACCAGGACCGGCAAGACCATGCGCCGGCTGCTCCGGGACGTGGTCGAGCACGGCGGCCCGCAGGGCGACACCAGCGCCATGGAGGACATGGCCGGCCTGCAGGCGGTTCAGCAGGCCGTGACCGCGAACGACTCCGCGGGCGGCTGAGCCGTGGTCGGAATGTGGTTCGAGCAGCTCGAACCCGGTCTGCGGGTGGCGCACGGCACCACCCGCACCGTCACCGAGACCGACAACGTGCTGTTCACGACGATGACCATGAACCCGCAGCCGCTACACCTGGACGCGGAGTTCGCGGCCACGACCGAGTTCGGCCGTCCCCTGGTGAACAGCATGTTCACGGTGGCCCTTGTGGTCGGCCTGGCCGTGCCCGAGCTCACCCTCGGCACCACAGTGGCCAACCTCGGCTTTTCCAAGGTGGAGTTCCCGGCACCGGTGTTCCCTGGGGACACCATCCACGTGATCACCGAGGTCACCGAGGCCCGGCGATCCAAGTCGCGCCCCGGCACCGGCATCGTGACCTTCACCCACCGCGGCCTGAACCAGCGTGACGAGCTGGTATGCCTGGCCGTCCGGGCCGCGATGATGCACTGCCGCCCAGAACAGGACCAGCCGGAGCAGGGCGCGTCGTGACCGAGCTGACCCGCGTCCGGAGCATGCTGTTCATGCCGGGCAACCGCCCCGACATGATCGCCAAGATCCCGCGGTTCGCCTCCGACGTGGCCGTGGCCGACCTGGAGGACGCGGTCGCGACCGAGGCCAAGGTGGCGGCCCGGTCCACCGCCGCGGCCGCGATCGACGCCCTCGACGCGGCCGCCAGCCCGGTCCCGAGCACGGTGCTGATCCGGGTCAACCCGGTGGGCTCGCCGTGGTTCGCCGATGACGTCGCGGCGGCCGCGGGCTGTGCCGCTTCCGGCCTGGTCGTGCCCAAACTGGAGAGCCAGCACCAGGTGGATCAGATCCGGCAGGTGATGGCCGAGCATTCCTGGCTCGACGGGTTGCTGGTGGCCGGCCTGGAGACCGCGCTCGGCGTGGCCGACGCGCGGTCCCTGCTGGGCCGCGGGGTCAGCGGCGTCTACTTCGGCGCCGAGGATTACGTGGCCGACATCGGCGGCCGGCGCAGCCGCGGCGGTGACGAGGTCCTGTACGCCCGCAGCCAGGTCCTGCTGGCCGCTCGCCTGGCGGGGATCCCGGCCCTGGACCAGGTCGTGCCCGACTTCGCCGACGACGAGCGGTTCCTCGCCGATGCGGGGGCCGGGCAGAACCTGGGCTACCAGGGCAAGATGTGCATCCATCCGCGTCAGGTCCCGCTGGCCAACCAGGTGTTTACCCCCACCGACGCCGAGATCGCGCACGCCCGCGAGGTCCTGGGCGCCGGGCAGGCCGGAGTGGGTGTGGTCGACGGCCAGATGATCGACGACGTGCACGTCCGGATGGCGCGGACGGTGATGGCCCGGGCCGGGCAGCAGATCGGTGTGGGCGAGGATTCTCCGTGACCGTGCCCGCGGACTTCAAGCGGGTGCTCATCGCCAACCGCGGCGAGATCGCGCTGCGGATCGTGCGTGCCTGCCGGGACGCGGGCCTGACCAGCATCGCCGTCTACGCGGACCCCGACGCCGGCGCACCGTACACCGAGCTGGCCGACGTGGCGCTGCAGCTCGGCGGGACCACGCCCGGCGAGAGCTACCTCGACTCCGGCAGGCTGCTGGCCGCCGCCCGGCAGGCCAGAGCGCAGGCCGTTCATCCCGGCTACGGCTTCCTGGCTGAAAACGCTGCTTTCGCCCAGGCGGTCATCGACGCGGGCCTGACCTGGATCGGGCCCCCGCCCGCGGTCATTCGCCAGCTGGGGGACAAGGTCCGGGCCCGGGCCATCGCCGCCCAGGTCGGAGCGCCGCTGGTGCCCGGCACCCCGGAGCCGGTCACCGACCCGGCGCAGGCGGTGCGGTTCGCCGCCGAGCACGGGCTGCCGATCGCGATTAAGGCCGCGCATGGCGGCGGTGGGCGTGGCATGCGGATCGCCCGCCACAGCGACGAGGTGGCCACCCTGTTCGAGGCGGCGGTGCGCGAGGCCACGGCCGCGTTCGGGCGCGGTGAGTGCTTCGCCGAGGCCTATGTCGAACGAGGCCGCCACGTCGAGGCGCAGGTGCTGGCCGACAGCTACGGTGAGGTCGCCGTGGTGGGAACCCGCGACTGCACGCTGCAGCGCCGCTACCAGAAGCTGGTCGAGGAAGCGCCCGCGCCGTTCTTGTCGGCAGAGCAGCGGGCCACGCTGGAGCGGTCGGCGGCCGCCATCTGCCAGGCCGCCGGCTATGTCAACGCCGGGACGGTGGAATTCCTGCTCTCCCCGCGCGGGGAGCTGTCGTTTCTCGAGGTCAACACCAGGCTGCAGGTCGAGCACGCCGCGACCGAGGAGACCATCGACGTCGACCTGGTCCGGGCCCAGCTGGCGATCGCGGCCGGGCACCGGCTGGCGGACGCGATCGGCGGCCCGGTCACGCCGCGGCGACACGCGATCGAGTTCCGGATCAACGCCGAAGACCCGTCCCGGGACTTCGCCCCCTCGGCCGGGACCGTCACCCGCTTCCGCCCGCCCGCTGGGCCCGGCATCCGGGTCGATTCCGGCATCGAGGCCGGCGCGGTGGTCGGCGGGCAGTTCGACTCGCTGCTGGCCAAGCTGATCGTGACCGGCCGGGACCGGCCTCAGGCCCTGGAGCGGGCCGGCCGGGCGCTGCGCGAGTTCGACCTGGCGGGCGTGCACACCACGCTGCCGTTTCTGCGCGCGGTGCTGGCCGAGCCCGCCTTCACTGGGGACGGCCCGGGTGGCTTCGCCGTCCACACCCGGTGGATCGAGGAGGCCTATCAGCCCGCCGCCGGTGCGTCGCCTGCCGCGGACGGCGACGGCGACGAGCAGGTACTCATCCAGATCGGCGGCCGCTGGCTCCCGGTCAACATGCCCGGCCTGACCCGTGCCCGCGACGGCGCCCTGGCGCTGGCCCGCGAGCAGGCGCGCGAGCGGCGGCAGCGTGCCGAGCAGGCGGCCGGTGACGTGATCAGCGCGCCGATGCAGGGCACCGTGGTACGGGTCCTGGTGACCAATGGGGAGCAGGTCGAGGCCGGGCAGGACCTGGTCGTGGTCGAAGCCATGAAGATGGAGAACCCGCTCCGCGCCCCGCACGCCGGGCGGGTCGACGTCCTGAGCGTCGCCCCGGGCGACACCGTCGCCCAGGGCGCCGTGCTGTGCCAGGTCATCGGGGAGGAGCCGTCGTGAGAGCAGCCCTCATGCTCGACGTGGCCGGCGAGCCCGGTGACGCCCCAGCCGAGGCCCGCTGGGCCGAACGGTCCGGCTTCGACCTGATCTCCGCCGGAGAGCACCTGTTCTTCCACGGCCCGGTCTCCAACGCCTTCATCACCTTGTCCGCGGCCGCGGCGGTCACCGAACGGGTCCGGTTGCTGAGCTCGCTCACCATCTTGCCCGTGTACCCGATGGCGCTGGCCGCCAAGATGGCCGCCATCTTGGACCGGGTGAGCCATGGCCGGTTCGAGCTCGGCGTCGGCGTGGGTGGTGAATACCCGCCGGAGTTCGCCGCCGCCGGGGTCCCGGTAGCGGGCCGGGGCGCGCGTACCGACGAGGCCCTGGCCGTCCTGGTCCGCCTGCTGTCCCGCGAGCGGGTGACGGCCGAGGGGTCCTTCGGCTCGCTGCATGAGCTGCGGCTCGACCCGCCGCCCGTGCAGGAGCCGCGGCCGCCGATATGGGTGGGCGGACGCAGGACGGTCGCGATGCGCCGGGCGGGACGCTTCGCCGACGTCTGGATGCCGTACATGGTCAGCCCGGGTTCGTTCGCGCGCAGCCTGGCCCAGGCGCGCGAGTTTGCCGGGCAGGCCGGGCGACGCCCGGACGCGCTGGCCGGGGCCGTCTTCCTGTGGGGCAACGTCGATGCCGACCCGGCCCGGGCCCGGCGCGAGGCGGTGGCCACGGTGAGCCGGGCCTATGCCCAGGACTTCGAGCCGCTAGCCGACCGCTACCTGCTGCACGGCGACCCGGACATGGTCCTGGCCAGGCTGGCCGAATACGCCGCGGCCGGAGCCAGCACCGTGATTTTCTCCGCCGCCTGCCCGCCGGAGCGGCGTCAGGACGTGATCGGGCTGTTCGCCGAGGCGGTGCTGCCGCGGCTGTCCGGCATGGAGTGACCATGATGAACGCCGACCCCTATGATCTGGAGCGCTTCGTGGCGGCTCAGGACGACGCTGGCACCTACGGTCACGCCGTGGCCGAACTGCGCCGCGGCAGCAAGACCAGCCACTGGATGTGGTTCGTGTTCCCGCAGATCCGGGGGCTGGGCTACAGCCACATATCCCGGATGTACGCGATCTCCGGCCTGGACGAGGCCCGGGCCTACCTGGCCCATCCGGTGCTCGGGCCCCGCCTGGCCGAATGCGCCGCGATTGTCGCTGGTCTGTCTGGCCGGAGCGCGGAGCAGATTTTCGGCGGCATCGACGCGATCAAGCTACGGTCGTCCATGACGCTGTTCTCCCGCGCCGGCCCGGACCAGCCCGTCTTCGGTCAGGTACTGGAGAAGTACTTCGGCGGCGAGCTGGATCCCGCGACCGAGCAGCGCATCTGACCGATCTCAGCCCGGGAGGCAGCATGGCGGACCAAGCGCAGGTCGTCGAGCTGGAGTCGGTCCCGGGGTGGGTGGTCTTCGACCTGCCGGGCGCGCGGATATCGGCAGGCGGCACACGGCTGGCCCCGGACGTCAGCATGGCCGAGGTGGCGCTGCTGGCCCGGGCCATGACCTACAAGTTCGCCGCGCTGAGGCAGCAGGTCGGCGGCGCCAAGGCAGGTCTGCGGGCGGATCCGGGTGATCGCGCCGGCCGCGACACGGTGATGGCGCGATACTGCGCCGAGATCAAGCCGATGGCCGACGCGGGCCAGTTCCTGACCGGCCCGGACATGGGCACGTCGGAGGAGGATTTCGCCACCCTGCGGGCGCACCGGGCCGCTCCCGCCGCCATCAGCGCGGTCGTGGACGGGGTGCCGTTCGAGGACGTGCTGACCGGCTACGGCGTGACCGTGGCCGCGGAGGCGGCGCTGAGCGCCCGGTGGGGCGGCGGCTGGGAGGGCCGCGGCGTGGCCATCGAGGGGTTCGGCAAGGTCGGCGGCGGGGTGGCCCGCGAGGTCGTCCGCCGTGGCGGACGGGTGGTCGCCGTCTCGACCCTGGCCGGGTACGTCGCCGACCCCGCCGGGCTGGACGTGGAGCGGCTGATGGACCTGCGCCGCGAGCGCGGCGACGCCTGCGTCACCCGCTACGGCCGCCCGGCTGGCCCCCCCGCTGGGCTGTTCACCGCGGTGGAGGCCGACGTCCTGGTGCCCGGGACGCGGCCGGGCGTGATCGGCGCCCACGAAGCCGCCGCGCTGCCGCCCGCCGTCCGGGTCATCGCGCCCGCCGCCAACGCCCCCTACACCGAGGCGGGCGCGGCCGTACTGGGTCAGCGCGGCATCGTGGCGCTGCCCGACTTCGTCTGCAACGCCGGCGCGGTCATCGGCTACCGTTCTCCGGCCGGGGCCAGCCCGGCCGAGGTGCTGGCCGCGGCCGGGGCCACCATCACCGATCTCATCCTGCAGGCGCTGGCCCATCCCGGCGGCGCACTGGCCGGGGCCTGCGAGCACGCCGGGACGTTCCTGCGGGACTGGTGGGGCGAGCCGCCCGGCCCGCCCTTCGCGCCGGGCGGCTAGCGGCGACCTTCCCGGCCCGGGTCAGCAAGGCCCCCTCAGCTCGGCGTCCCACACACTCTCGCCGGACGACTGGCCGGCCAGCTTGGCCAGCGCTTCCCAGTCGTAGGCGGCCACGGGATCGGCCCGGACCATCTGATCGAGCATCCTGGCGTCCTGGCCGATCAGGATCCGCCAGGTCCCGGACCTGACCGCGTCCAGGATGACGGTCGCCGCCTGCGCCGCGCTGACCGGCGCCTTGTCCCGGAAGTCGGCGTTGATCCGCACCCACAGCTGGCGCAGCTCGGCCGGGGGGATGTCCCCGGCGGGGAGGCCATGCCGGATCAGTTCGGGCCGGATGGCCTCCAGTTCGGCGTCGGTCATCTGCTCCAGGTCCGGAACGCCCAGGATGCGCAGGCTGTTCGCGACGATGTTGGTGCCGACGTGACCCGGCATGACCAGGGCCACCCGGACGTGCGGCGCGTTGACCCGCAGGTCCTCGATGAGCGCCTCGGACAAGCCCTTCACCGCGAACTTGGCCGTGGCATAGGCGGTCTGCGGCGCGCCGGGGAACAGTGCCGCCCAGAAGCCGTTGACGCTGCTGGTGTTCACCAGGACGCCCTCGGTGCCGGCGATGAGCAGCGGCAGGAAGGCCCGGGCGCAGTAGTACATGCCCCAGAAGTCGATGGCGAACACCCGCTCCCACTCCGCCCGCTCGTCGCCGACGAAGCTGCCGGCCCCGCCGATGCCGGCGTTGCTGAATACCAGGTCCAGGTGGCCCGTGCCGTGCTGGGCCAGCAGATCGTCACGGAACCGCAGCACCTGTGCCTCGTCGGCGACGTCGCAGTGGTGCGCGGTCACCCGGGCGCCGGCTGGGGCCACGCCCTGGGCTTCGGCCACGGTCTCGGCGACCGTGTCCGGGTTGATGTCGCAGGTGGCCACCGAGCATCCCTGCGCCGCCAGCTGGCGCACTAGCTCACGGCCCATGCCCGAACCGCCGCCGGTCACCACCGCGATCTTTCCCGAGAACGACTCCATCGCCGCACCTCCCGTCTTCCGTGGGCCTCCACTAGAAAAGTAATATCGCGATGTGTGCCCAGCTCCAACTGGTTTAGGACACGGTCACATACCAGATCCCGGCCAGGCTTTGCGGCGCTGGAGAACCCGCTCACCTGGGCCTTTCACGCCGGAGGAAAATGATTCTCCTGCCGGGTGAACCATCCGGTCCGATCCAGTCGTAATCCAAGTTAACCGTGCGGGAAAGACGCCGCGTCGGCGGTATGGCCAGGATCGTTGACGATCCGGCCCCATGACGCTATCCGGTTATGTGTGGGGGAATTACTGTGTCTGAATTGACAATGTCTGTCATTGACATGAATTGTGATGAGCCTTATAGCGATGATGTCGAGCGTGAGCACCCGCCGTCCTTTCCGGTTCCCGTGCGGGTGTGGGCCCCGGCCGTACTGCTCGGGCTGGCCTTGTTCGCGGTAGCGGCGGGCGCCGCCCTCGGTGACTGGGAAAATCCTCCAGCCGGCGCGGGTGGCAGCGGCGGATGGCTGTCTCCCGTTGCGTTCGTGATCAGCGCGTTCAGCTTGATCTGCAGCGTCGCAGTGCCCTTGGGCATACTCAGGGAGAGCGGCCTGCGAGCCGATGATGAGTGGAAGTGCGAGCGGGACTGCAATCAGCTCGACATGGCGCTGGGCAGAATCGGTGATAAAACTCTCAGCGGGCTCGCCCGGGCCAATTTCAAGCAGATGCGAACCTTTACCGTTATCGCACAGCGCCAGGCGCGGATGTCATTTTACGCAAGCCTGACGGCCTCGGGGATCGCGTTGTTCATTCTGATAGCGGGCGCGGCGGCAGCCAACGGCCTGACCGCGACGCCCGCGAAGATCACCGCGGGATCTCTCGCCGCGGCCGGGGCCGCGCTCTCGGGCTTTCTGGCCAAGACGTTCCTGAACTCTTATTCCATGGCGGCGCGCCAGATGAGCTATTACTACGGGCAGCCGCTGGTGCACTGCTACCTGCTCCACGCGGAGTGGCTCATGTCGGTCGCCGAGAAATCATCGGGCGACCAGGCCACATTCCGGCTCTGGCAGCAGATCATCGAGGCCTCGCTGAAGGCGGGCACCGTGGCCCAGGATCACCTGCTGAGCATGCAGGCGGGAGCCGCCGTGGCTCCGCCACGACAGCGCGGACGGGCAGGCTGGCCACCGCGCCGGTCAGCGCGTACGCCCGGATCTGACCACACCAGTTCCCCGAGGTGGCACTGTCCTGACCGCGAGCCGGGCCCGCCGGGCCCGGCTCGCGGTCCGCCGCCGGTCTTCGTCGGCGGCTAGCTGCTCGATGGCATCGGCCGATAGGAACAGCTCGGCGAACATCGGGTGCATGATGCCGTCGGCCTAGCCGTGGTGCCGCCGCCCGGACAGCGCGGTCCACAGACGGCGCGTGACCGGGTGGGTCCGGCGCGGCCGGCCGGGCAGCACCGGCGCGCACGGCAGCGCCGAGGTGGCGATCCGGCCGGTGGCCTGGGACCCAAGGACGGAACCGATCTCCTGAATCATGACAGCTCCCCGAAGTAGGTGCGGCCCGCGGTGGGCCCGGCATGATCAGCATCGCGCTAAGGCGAGGCGCCCCGCCTCGGGCAATCGCCTGAAATCCGGCCCGCTCGAAGGCCTTAGACGGCGGGTCAGGTACTTAGGGCACGGCCCGACGATCGCTAAATCCCGAACGGGCTGGGTGCGTGCCTTCGCCATTTCCCTGAGCCGGTACCGCTGGGTTTTGCCGCTGATCGTCTTGGGCAGCTCGGAGACGAACTCGACCACCCGGGGGTACTTGTACGGGGCGATGGAGTTCTTGGTGAATTCCTGCAGCTCGGTCACCTTGGCCGCGTCCGGCGGCACGCCCTCGCGCAGCACCACGAAGGCCGCCACGATCGTGCCCCGGTCCGGATCGGGCGCGCCGATGACGGCCACCTCGGCCACGTCTGGGTGGCCGAGCAGCGCCTCCTCGACCTCGGGCCCGGCGATGTTGTAGCCGGAGGAGATGATCATGTCGTCGCTGCGGGCCTGGAACCAGAAGTAACCGTCGGCGTCGCGGGTGTAGGTGTCGCCGGTCAGGTTCCAGCCCTGCTGGACGTACACCCGCTGACGCTCGTCGGACAGGTAGCGGCAGCCGGTCGGGCCCTGGACCGCGAGCCGCCCGGGCTGGCCGTCCGGCACCTCCTGCCCGTCTTCGTCCAGGATCGTCGCGCGGTAGCCCGGAACGGCCCGGCCGGTCGAGCCCGGCCTGATGTCCTCGCCCGCGGCGGCGATGAACACGTGCAGCATCTCGGTGGAGCCGATGCCGTCGATGATCTCGATATCGGTGGCCCGCCGGAATTCCTCCCAGACCGACCTGGGCAGGTGCTCGCCCGCCGACACGCAGCAGCGCAGGTTCTTCAGCGCGCTGGCCTTGCCCGCGGCCAGCATGGCCCGGTAGGCGGCGGGAGCGGTGGACAGCACGGTCACGCCGTGCAACGCGATCGCGTCGGCCAGCTCGGCCGGCGTGGCCCGCTCGATGAGCAGCGTGGAGGCGCCAGCCCGCAGCGGGAACAGCAGCAGGCCACCGAGACCGAAGGTGAACCCGAGCGGGGGAGTGCCGGTGAACACGTCGCCAGGCAGCGGCTGGATCAGGTACCGGGAAAAGGTGTCCGCGGTGGCCAGCACGTCCCGGTGGAAGTGCATGGCCACCTTGGGCCGGCCGGTGGTACCGGAGGTCGAGGCCAGCATGGCCACGTCGTCGGCGGCGGTGCCGACCGGGGTGAACCTGCCGTCCTTGGTCGTGCAGCGGGCGGTCAGGTCCCCGGGTCCGCCGCCGCCGTAGATGAGCGCGGTCAGGCCGGGCGCGCCTGCCGCCAGGTCATCGGTGAAACGGTGATCGCAGATAGCCAGCGCAGGCTCGGTCATCCCGGTGATAGTGGCGATCTCACGCGGGCGCAGCAAGGCCATGGTGGTGACCACCACCCCGCCGGCCTTGAGCACGGCCAGCCAGGACGCGGCCAGCCAGGGGCTGTTTGGCCCGCGCAGCAGCACGCGCTGACCCGGTCGCAGCCCAAAGTCCTCGGTGAGTACCTGAGCCAGCTGGCTGGTCAGCCGGATCACCTCGCCGTAACTCCACACGACCCCGGGTGAGCGCAGGCACGGGCGGTCCGCGCCGTGCCGGGTAGCGGTGGCCTCCAGCAGTTCGACGGCACAGTTCAGCCGCTCGGGATAGTGCAGTTCCGGCAGGTCGAAGCGGAACTGCGGCCACTGGTCCGGCGGAGGCAGGCGGTCCCGGCAGAAGGTGTCGAGGTGCGCCGACGGGGAAAGCCGCATCTGGCCCCCTTCCTTCCGGAGGATAGGTCACCAGTATTTAACTTTCGTGACGCCAGTCAAGACTCCGCTATATCTCGCCGGAGCCGAGTCCCGGAACCGTTGTCCGGAGCCGGGGACCGAACGGCGTCAGGCCGCCGCGGCCTGGGCTGCTTCCCGCCGGGCCGGAAGCAGCAGGTCGCTGACCGGATGGCGGGTGCGCGGGGCGGCCTCCCGGGCGGCCAGCGGTGCGGGCAGGTCGGCATCGGCGTCGGGCTGCCCGACCGCGATCACCACTACCGGCGTCAGGCTGCCGTCCAGCCCGAACTCGGCCCGGACGGCGCCGGTGTCGAAGCCGCCCATCTGATGCACGGCCAGGCCCTCGGCCTGTGCCTGAGTGACCAGGGCGGCCACGGCCAGGCCGGTGTCGTAGAGGGCCCAGGGCTGCGCCTGGCCCTCGTTACCCGCGGTGCGGGCCGCCACCAGGATGAGCACGCTGGCCGCGCCGGCCCAGGCCTGATTGCCGGGTGCCAGGGCCGCGAACAGGCGGCTGTGCTCCTCGTCGCCGCGCCGGGTAACCAGGAAACGCCAGGGCTGGCTGTTCGCCGCCGACGGCGCCCAGCGGGCCGCCTCGAGCACCGCGGTCAGGCTGTCCTCGCTGATCTGGTGCGTCCGGTCGAATCCGCGCGGGCTCCAGCGCTCGGCCAGCAAGGGATGCACGGGAACCGCGGTGTCGGCGGTCCTCGCAAGTAGTTGACGTGTCATGCACCGGCTAACGTATATGACATGTCATTAATTCCGGCTAGCATGACGTCATGACCGCCGGCGAGGGGCCATGGCTGACCGCGGAGGAGCAGCGGACCTGGCGCGCCTACCTGCAGTCCGGGACGCTGCTGCGGGCCCGGCTGAACCGGCAGCTGCAGGCCGAGTCCGGGCTCTCGCTGCCGGAGTATGAGGTGCTGGTCCAGCTGACCGAAGCGCCTGGTGGCAAGGTCCGTCCGGTCCAGCTCGGCCAGGACCTGAACTGGGAGCAGAGCAGGCTCTCCCACCTGCTGACCCGGATGAACCGGCGAGGTTTCGTCGCCCGTGCGGACTGCCCTGGTGACGGGCGCGGCGCGCTGGTCGTGCTCACCCCGGCGGGGCGTGCGGCGATCGAATCCGCCGCGCCGGGGCACGTGGCCGCCGTGCGGCAGCTAGTCTTCGGCCCGCTGGACGGCGGGCAAGCCGAGGCGTTCGGGCAGGCGCTGCAGAAGATCCTGGCCGCCCTGGCCGCCGACGAGGGCTTAGCGGCCGGTCACTGCGACCACTTGGTCTGCGCGATCCGGTCGTAGTCGACCGCGGAGCACCCGGCCAGCCCTTCCCGCAGGCCGAAGATCCACTCGGCCACGCCCAGCGACAGCGCCAGCCGGCTGCAGCGGGCGCAGTAGTGCGGCTCCTCGAGCCGGACCGAGTCGTTCTCCTCCAGGCGGACATAGATCAGCTTGGCGCCGGCCAGCATCTGCCAGCCATCACCCTCGCGAGCTACACCGATGGCCCGCTGCTCGGCGTGGGTCCGGCAGGTGTCGTGGTCACCGGTCTCGCCGAACTTGCAGTAGCAGTGGTCTTCCCCGGGGTACGGGACTCCGTTAGTGCCCCAGGCCAGCATGCTGCCGCCCTTGACCACGACCACCGCATGCCGGGTCCTGGCATGGGAGTCCCGGGCCAGTTCGGCAGCCCGGTCGACCATTCCTTCGGCCAGATGGCTGTCATGGCGCTTCAGCGGTTTCCACTGCGGCCATTCCCCTGGCTGCATGGCTCTCACCCCTTTCCCAGCGAAGGTTATTCTCCCCCCGGGCCCAGAGCTTGCACATTTGGCCATCGCGGCGGGTCGCGCTCATCTTTAATTACTGCGAACGCCCGCTTTCCGGGCGACACCCAGGATCCGCGGCGCGGCCGGGGTGAGCGCCGACGGCGGGAAACGGAAGCCGCGGCACGTCTGCATCTCGAAGGCCTGGCCAATCGCGTCCCGGGTCTGCCGCTGCACGTGGCACCCGCCCATCAGGCGCGGCCAGATCAGGTCGGCGGCGTGCTGAGCCGTAGCGAAGACCGGGTCGCGGCTCAGCACGTGCTCATAGAAGCGGAGCTGGCCGCCGGGGCGCAGTACCCGGCGAAACTCGGCCAGCGCCGCCGGGACGTCGGTCACCGAGCACAGCAGCCCGGAGATGACCACCGCGTCGAATTCGCCGTCCGCGGCAGGCAGTTCGGCGGCGGTGCCACCCACCACCCGTACCGGCACCGGAGCGTCCGCACCGGCGCTGGCCGCCACCTCCCGCAGGGAGGGCTCGGGCTCCACCGCCACGACCTCGGTCACGGAGGCGGGGTAGTGCGGGAAGTTCAGGCCGCTGCCCGGGCCGACCTCCATGACGCGACCCGACAGCCCCGCGAGCATCTCCCGCCGCAGCTCGATGTTGCCCCGTTTCTCCAGGCGCCCGCCGAACCGGGCGAAGTACCAGGCGAAAAAGGGGTTTCTGATCGCGGTCATGACCCTATTGTCCCGGTCTGCCGGATCGCCGCGCGACCTCCTACGCTGTGTCCGAAGAGGCCCGCGACCTGGCCTGGCGAAAGGGAAAGCCGATGACGGAAGCGAAGCCGGCGCCTTGGGCGTCCGGGGCAGCCTGGATCGACGGGGAGTACTGCCCCATCGAGGACGCCAAGATCTCCGTGCTGGACCTGGGCGTCACCCGGTCGGACTGCACCTACGACGTGGTCCACGTCTGGCGCGGCCGGTTCTACCGGCTGGATGCCCACCTGGACCGGTTCGCGGCCAGCTGCACGCGGCTGCGCCTGGATCCCGGCCGGGACCGGGCCGGGATCGAGGACATTCTGCACGGCTGCCTCAGCCGGGCCGGGCTGCGGGACGCGTACGTGTCGATGACCTGCACCCGCGGCCGGATGGCGCCGGGCAGCCGGGATCTGCGCACCGCACGGAACAGGTTGTACGGCTTCGCCGTGCCGTTTATCTGGATCAGCAGTCCCGAACGGCAGGAGAGCGGCGCCAGCCTGCGGGTCAGCGACATCCTGCGCATCCCGCCACAGAGCATCGACCCGACGGTCAAGAACTACCACTGGCTCGACCTGGACCTGGCCCTGCTCGACGCCTACGACCACGGCGCTGAGATGGCGGTGCTGCGGGACTCCTCCGGCGCGATCACCGAGGGCCCCGGGTTCAACGTGTTCGCCTACACCGGCGGACGCTGGCTGACCCCGGGCAGCGGCACCCTGCGCGGCATCACCAGGCTCTCGGTGATCGAGCTGGCCGGTGAGGCGGGGCAGCCGGTCGAGGAGGGCCAGCTGACGACGGCGGACCTAGCCCGGGCCGAGGAGGTCCTGGCCACCTCCACGGCCGGGGGCATTATGCCGGTCACGGTCATCGACGGCCAGCCGGTCGGCAGCGGCAAGCCAGGCCCGCGGACGTGCCAGCTGCGCGACGCCTACTGGGCCCGGCACGACGACCCGCGCTACTCCACCGCTGTCCGCTACGAGCAGGGCGGCTGATCCGGGCCGCGCCGCTCGTCAGCCGGACAGGTGCCGCACGAACCAGTCCTTCGCTGGGCCGCTTGAGGCCTCGAAGCCCTTGGTGTAGGCGTCGAAGTGGCCGCCGGGCAAGATGATCAGCTCCTTGGGCTGGTGGGCCCTGTCGAACGCCGCGATGGCCAGTTCGGACGGCACCAGGTGGTCGCCCACCGCCACCAGCATGAGCAGCGGCGTGGGGCTAATCCAGGGCAGGTAGGTGCCCGGCTCGTACTCGGTGAACATCTCGACGCTGCGCAGGGTCACCTCGTTCTTCCAGGCGGGCGCGTGGGTGTTCCCGGTCTCAGAAAACCACTCCCACGAGTCCGGGGTGGGCAGCGCGGATGGGGCCAGCGGGTCCTTGTCCACCACGGGCACCATGGCCGGCGGCTGACCCTCGAACCGGGCCAGCCGGTCCGCCTCGAACATCTGCCGGAACCCGGCGATGAAGTCGGCCCGGACCAGCGCGCGCAGGTTGTCGTGCCCCGAGATGAGCGGGACCTGGCTCACCACGGCCTTGACCCGCCGGTCGATCGCGGCCACCACCAGCACGTGGCCGCCGGAGTAGCTACTGCCCCAGACCCCGATCCGGGCGGCGTCCACCTCGGGCAGTGTGCTGGCGTAGGTGATGGCGGTGCGGTAGTCGCGCACCTGAGCCCACGGGTCGATCTCCTGGCGCGGCTCGCCGTCGCTGGCGCCGAAGCAGCGGTTGTCGAACACCAGCGCGTTCAGCCCGGCCGCGGCAAAGGTCTCCGCGAACTTGTCCAGGTACATCTCCTTGACCGCGGAGAAGCCATGCGCCATGACCACCGCCGGTCCCGGGCCACTGGCGCCCTCGGCCGGGTAGAACCAGCCGCGCAAGGTCACGCCGTCTTCTGCACTGAACTCGACATCCCGCCGCGCCATCGCGGTCACCTCCGGCAACAAAGTGGCCGGCCCGCGGCGAGCTCCCGGCCGCCTGCGAGCCGCTGTCACCTCAGTCTGTTCGCCGGTGGCCGCCCGGTCCAGCCCCGTCCCAGGCTGAGACGTAACACTGAGGTTCGATCAGTCATGATCGCGAAGGGTTTTACCCCAAAAAATGGGCTAAAAGCCTTCGTGATCATGAAGAATCGCGGCGCGCGGGTGCCAGCGGGCGTGCGCCGTGCGCGGCGGCCCGGCCCGGATCAGCTCCAGCCGCGGCCGTGGCCCGTCGGTGCGGCCCGCCTGCGGCCGGCGGTTGCCCGCGGCGAACGGCTGCGGCCAGGTCGCGCCCGGCCCGGCGTAGTCCTGCTCGGCCGCGGCGTGCAGGGTCCACTGCGGGTCGTACAGGTGCGTGCGGCCCAGCGCGCACAGGTCGGCCCGGCCCGCCAGGATCAGGGAGTTCACGTCGTCGTAGGAGGAGATCGCGCCGACCGCGATCACGGCCACCCCGTACTTGCGGCCGATCTCGTTGCGGATCCGGTCTGCGAACGGCGTCTGGTAACTCCGGCCGAACGCGGGCTGTTCCTCGCTGACGACCTGGCCGGTTGACACGTCGATCCCGGCCGCGCCGTGCTCGGCGAAGGCCCGGGCGATCTCGACCGCGTCGTCGATGTCCAGGCCGCCCTCGCACCAGTCCGTGGCCGAGACACGCACGGTCATCGGCCGGTCCTGCGGCCACACGGCGCGGACCGCGTCAAACACCTCGAGCGGGTAGCGCATCCGCGCGGCCAGCGACCCGCCGTAGCGGTCGGTGCGCCGGTTGGTCAGTGGCGACAGGAACGAGGACAGCAGGTACCCGTGCGCGCAGTGCAGCTCGAGCAGGTCGAAGCCGGCCCGCGCCGCCGCCTGCGCGCAAGCGACGAACTGCTGGCGGATCTCGTCCAGCTCGGCCTGTCCCAGCTCGCGCGGCAGCTGGCCGTCCACGCGATAGGGAATGGGGGAGGGGCCGCAGACCTCCCAGTTCCCCTCGGGCAGCGGGTCGTCCATGCCCTCCCACATCAGCCGGGTCGAGCCCTTGCGACCGGAATGCCCGAGCTGGATCCCGATCTTCGCCGCCGTCTGGCCGTGCACGAACGAGGTGATCCGCTGCCAGGACTCCTCCTGGCCGGCGGTGTAGATGCCGGTGCAGCCCGGCGTGATCCGCCCGGCCGGTGACACGCAGACCATCTCGGTCATGACCAGGCCGGCGCCACCCAGGGCCTTGCTGCCCAGGTGCACCAGGTGGAAGTCGCCGGGCACTCCGTCCTGGGCCGAGTACATGTCCATCGGCGAGACGATCACCCGGTTGGCCAGCTCCAGTTTTCCCAGCCGGAACGGCTGGAACATGGGCGGCCGTGGCTCGGTAGGAGCCGCCGTGACAGCCGGGACCGTCCCGGCGAACCACTGGTCCATCCCGGCGACGAACTCCGGGTCGCGCAGCCGCAGGTTGTCGTAGGTGACCCGGCGGCTGCGGGTCACGATGTTGAACGCGAACTGGTGCGGGTCCTGGTCTGCGTACTGGCCGATGTTCTCGAACCACTCCAGGCTGGCCTGCGCGGCCCGCTGGGTCGAGGTCACCACCGGCCGCCGTTCGGCCTCGTAGGCGGCCAGGGCGGCCGGCACCGACGGCTGCTCGTGCAGGCAGGCGGCCAGGGCCAGCGCGTCCTCCATGGCCAGCTTGGTGCCCGAGCCGATGGAGAAGTGCGCGGTGTGCGCGGCATCACCGAGCAGCACCACGTTCTCGTGCCGCCAGGTCCGGCAGCGCACGGTGGTGAACGTGGTCCAGCGGGAGTTGTTCGCCACCAGGCTGTGCCCGCCAACACTGGGGCCGCCGAGCACGTCCGCGCACAGCCCGCGGATCAGCTCGATGGACTCCTCGTCGCTCTGCCCGGGGCGCAGCCCGGCGGCGGCGACGTCGCCGAACCCGGCCCGGCGCCACACGTCCTCGTGCATCTCCAGGATGAAGGTGCTGGCCTGGTCGCTGTACGGGTAACCGTGCAGCTGCATGATCCCGGCCGGAGTGTCGAGGATGACGAATTTGAACGCGTCGAAGACCAGCGATGTCCCTAGCCAGATGTACTTGCATCGCCGGCGTTCCAGGTCCGGGCCGAACGTCCCGGCGAACCGCCCCCGCGTGACCGAGTTCATCCCGTCCGCGGCCACCACCAGGTCGTAGTCCGCGGCCAGCCGGGCCACATCCGGTGCCTCGCTGCGGAACAGCACCCGCACCCCCAGCTCGGCGCAGCGCTCCTGCAAGATGGCGAGCAGCCGCTTGCGGCTCATGGCCGCGAACCCGTGCCCGCCCGAGGTGAAAGTCTCGCCGCGGAAGTGCACGTCGATGTCGTCCCAGCGGGCGAACTCGCGCCGCATCGCGGCGAAGATCTGCCGGTCGGCGTGCTCGATGCCACCCAGCGTCTCGTCGGAGAACACCACGCCGAACCCGAACGTGTCGTCGGCGGCGTTCCGCTCCCAGACGGTGATGTCGTGGTCCGGGCCGAGCTGCTTGGCCAGGGCGGCGAGGTACAGGCCGCCCGGCCCGCCACCCAGGACCGCGATGCGCATGGCACGATCGTATGCCGGAAATTCTGCGATCGTCAACATAACGCTATAACCGGGAATCGCGCGCGCTAGGGTGCCGTCATGACGATGGAGCGGATCAATCCTGCCGGGCTCGTTCGGCCTTCCGGTTTCTCGCACGCGGTACTGGCGCCAGCCGGCCGCCTGGTATTCCTGGCCGGCGAGACCGGGAACGGGCCGAACGGGCAGATCGTGGCGGGCGGCATCGTGCCGCAGTTCGAGCAGGCGCTGGCCAACGTGCTCACCGCGCTGCGCGCGGCGGGCGGGGAGCCGGATCATCTGGCCAGCCTCACCATCTACATCACCGACGTCGAGGACTACCAGGCGCACGGCAAGGAGATCGGCGCGGTGTGGCGGCGGCTGGCCGGAACCGGATACCCGGCCATGGCCGGTGTGGGCGTGACCAAGCTATGGTTCCCCGACGCCCTGGTGGAGATCCAGGGCCTGGCCGTGCTCAGCCCGTGATCACGCGCTTGACGTGCGCCCGCGCCGGTTCGGTCAGCCGGGCCTGCAGGGTGAAGAACACATCCGCGGCCCGGATCCCGGCCCAGTCCCCGGGCAGCAGTTCAGCGGGCAGTCCGGGGTCGAGATAGGGGAGCCGCCGCCAGTCGGTGAGCACCCGCACGTAGTCGGCGAATGCCTCCTGTTCTCCCGCTGGCCCGTCGTGCTCCCGGCGGCTCAGCACGGGTTCGTGGGCCGCGATGAACGAGGCGTACAGCCGCTCGAGCTCATCCAGGTCCCACCAGCGGCGGATGTTGGCCGCCGGGTCACCGAAGGCCAGGTAGCTGGCGTGGAACAGGTCCGCGTAACCGTCAAGCTCCAGCCGCCGCAGCGTCTCGGCCGTGCTGTCCTGCGGATGGGCTGGCACGATCCAGACCCCGGGTGTCACCATCCCGAATCCGAGCCGGGTCAGCTCCGACCGCAGCACGTGCCGCCGGTGCCGCTCCGATTCGGGCACCGAGAACACCGCCAGGACCCAGCCGTCGGCGGCCGTGGCCCGGCCCCGCCGGAAGATCCGCGCGTCCCCCTCGCGCAAGATCGCCTCGGCCCCGGCGGACAGCTGATAGCCAGCTGACCCGCCGTACCGCTGCGACTGCAGGATGCCGCGTCTCTTCAGCCGGGAAATGGCCGAACGGACGGCCGCCTCGTCAATCCCCAGATCGGACAGCAGCCTGATCAGCGAAGCGACCGACAGCCAGCCGCCGTCCGGCCGGGCGTAGAGCCCGTAGACCGTGATGATCAGGTGCCGCGGCCGGGAAGACCGCGCGGATGAATCGGAGCCCGATTCGCATCTTTCCGCTACGGCCGTCACCCGGCCACGATAGCAAGCCTGCTACTGCTTCTAATCAGTGCAAAATCTGCTCAGGCCTTGACCTCGCGCAGCTTGCCGGTCTCTACCTCGTAGACGAAACCGCGGATGGAGTCCTTGTTCGGGACGAACGGGCTGGCTTTGATCCGGGCGATGGACTGGCGGACGTCGTCGTCGAGCTCCGGAAAGGCCTCCAGGGCGAACGACGGACGGATGCCGGTGTCCGCCTCGATCTGAGCCTTCACGTCGTCGTCGTGGAACGTGAGCATGCCGCAGCCGGTGTGGTGGATGAGGACGATCTCGGTCGTGCCCAGCAGCCGCTGGGAGATGGTGAGGGACCGGATGACGTCGTCGGTGACTACCCCGCCGGCGTTGCGGATCACGTGCGAGTCACCCTCGGAAAGCCCGAGGACGCCGTACACGTTGAGCCGGGCGTCCATGCAGGCCACCACCGCGGTGCCCTTGGCCGGAGGCAGCGGCAGGTCGCTTTTGTCGAAGCTGGCGGCGTACTGCTCGGAGTTGGCTACATAGGTATCGGTGCTGCTCACGGGTTCCTCCCCTGGAGAATGATCAGATTGTGTGTCGGCGGGAGCCTATCCACTAAAACGCTAGCCTAATCCTGACTAAAAAGACCAGGATTGCCGGCTTAGTTCAGCCAGGCCAGCGGCGCTGAGAGGCCTCGTAGTCGTCCAGCCGCCAGGCCATCGCCGACCGCGGCCGCAGCGCGTAGACCACGTCGAAGTCCGGATCGTGGTCCGGCAGGTACTGCCGGTCCTGCGGCCTGGTGTACTTGGCCGCCAGCGCCGTGATCACCGAGGGCACCGCGGCCGGAGTCCCCAGATCCTCCGCGAGCCCGTGCACGATCAGCACGTCCTCGGCGCTTTCCAGGTGCACCACCACCCGGGGATCGGCTGCGATATTGCGCGCCTTCACGGTGGTCCGCTCGCTGTACAGGTGGAAGGTCTCACCGGTCACCACACCCCAGACCGGCGCGGCGTGCGGGGCGCCGGAAGGGCTGGTGCTGCCTAGCCAGTAGCTGCGTGCCGTCGAGAGCCGGGCCGCGACCTCGGCCCACGTCATGGTCCCATCGTCCATGGGCCGATGATCTCAAGCCGGTGACAGCAACGTGATCGCAGTGTTATCGCGATCGCGAAACCGCCAGGGAGGCACCGGCCGTCTGATGCCCATGAGAAAGCATCTGCTGGCTGCCGCCGCGGCTGGCCTGGCATCAGTGCTGGCGGCCACGCTGATCGCGGGCTGTGGCGGATCGGCCCCACCGCCGGTCATGGCGCACGGGGTGGCGCTCCGGGAGCCCGCCGGCGATCCGCGGCCGTACGCCACGGCCGACACGGCGTTCGGCCTGGACCTGCTCGGCGCCTGGTGCCGGGCCGACCCGCAGGCCAACCTGGTGCTCTCACCGTCCAGCCTGGCCAGCGGCCTCGGCATGGCCTATCTGGGTGCCCGCGCCGGTACCGCCCAGGCGATGGCCGCCACGCTGCATCTGCCCGCGGCCAGCCAGTCCTCGCTCGAGGCAGGCCTGCAGGCCCGGTCGGCGGCGCTGCGCGCCCTGACCGGACCTGGGGTGACGCTGCAGTCCAGCGACCAGGTCTGGGCCGATCCCACGCTGCATACCTCACCCAGCTATCTGAACGCCGTGGCCACCGGCTACGGCGCCGGCGTCGCCCGGGTTCCGCTGCTGAGCAATCCGGATCAGGTCATCGGCCAGATCGACCGGTCCATCTCGACCGCGACCCGCGGCCACATCCCGCAGCTGCTTGCGCCGGGCTCGCTGCAGGACACCGGCTGGGTGCTGACCGACGCGCTCTACCTGGACGCGGCCTGGGCCGCGCCGTTCCAGTCCAGCCAGACCACACCGGGGCCGTTCACCAGCTCGGCCGGGCGGAGCGTCACCGCGCAGTTCATGAACGGTGGCCGGTACCGTGCGGTCAGCGCCGGCGGCTGGACCGCGGTCTGGCTGCCGTACCGGGGAGACAAGCTGGGCATGGTCGCACTGCTGCCGCCCGCCGGTACCGCAAGCTGCACCCTGCCCGCCACCTCGGCGCTCGACGCGTTGTCCAGCGCGCTGACCTCGAACCGCCCGGGCGCCGTGATCCGCAGCGTGTCGCTGCCGCGAGTGAACCTCAGCGGCAACACGGACATGAAGGACCTGCTGGCCGGCTCGGCATGGGCGTCGCGTTCACCAGGTCGGCGGACTTCAGCGGCCTGTCCCGCGAGGCGGCCTACATCGGCCTGGTCCGGCACGCGGCCACCCTGCAGGTGGGGGAGAAGGGCACGGTGGCCAGCGCCGCGACCGCGGTCGGCATCGTCGCCTCCGCGGGCGAGGTGATGAGCCCGGTGGTCACCTTCGACCGGCCCTACCTCATGCTGGTGACCTCCCGTGACACCGGGGAACCTTTGTTCATGGCCCGGGTTGCCAATCCCGCCGCGCACTGAGCGTCAGCGGGCGGCGGCCCGGTCATAGACCGGTGTGATCAAGTTCCACGATCCCGGGCTGGTCGCGACGTTCGGCTTCCCGGACGTGCTCGCGCACTGACCGATTCTTGCCGACATCTAGCTGGCCGGACCGCAACCCGATCCGGTGGCTACGCCGTCCAGCTGTGCAGGAACGCCGCGTCCTTGGCCGAGATGTCCGCCCGGAACATGGGGTGCAGGTCCATCGACGGCGAGTACTTGCCCGCCGGGACCTCACGGCCCAGCGCCTCCGCCATGGCCCGGACATGGTGCGGCCCGGCCCCGCAGCAGATACCCACGTAGTCCACGCCCAGTCCACGGGCCTGCGACGCGAACGCGGCCATCTCGAAGCGTGTGCATACGTGCTGATCAAGCGCGACCGGGAAAGCCCGGTCGCCCTCGGCTGTCCGCAGTGTCTCCATGGTCGGGGCGGACGCGTCGGTCCGGTAGGGACCGGCTGCATCGCGACCGCGCAGTCCACCGCTTCCCTGATGTCCGTGATCAGCGGGAGCATCGTCTGCGGGCCGCGGTCGCAGTTGAGCCCGACGATCTCGGCGCCCTCGGCCGCCAGGATGCGGCACGCCTCGGCGTACTCATAACCGTCCCGGGTGCGGTCCGGCTGGGTCGGCGCTAGCGTCACCATCGCGGGCAGCCCCAGCTCCTTGATGATCTCCAGCGCGATCAGCGCCTCACCGAGGTAATCGTTGGTCTCGGAGATGACGAAGTCGATGCCCTCCTCGACCGCCCAGCCCAGCTGCTCGGCGTACATGGTGCGGACGACCTGCTTGGTCGCCGGGTTATCCGGATCGTAGGCCCAGGTGTTGCACACATTGCCGGCCACCAGGGCCCCGCCTTCGGCCGCGACCTCGCGGGCGATCCGTACCGCCTGCCGGTTCATCGCCTCCAGGTCGTCTTCGCGGCCGACGTCGCGCAGCTTCTCCCGGTGCGCGTAGTAGGTCAGCGCGACCATGACATCCGCGCCCGCACGAAGGAACTCCCGGTGCAGCTCGCGCACGGCGTCGGGGAAGTCGAGCACCACCTCGGGGACGAACGGGCCGGCCTTGACGTAACCGCGGCGCTCCAGCTCGAAGACGTAACCCTCGGCGCCCAGCATGGTGCCGTTCCGCAGCCGATCGGTAATGGACTTCACTCTCAGGCCGCCTTTCCCTCAGCCGCAAACCTGGCCGGCGCGAACCGTCGGATGTCATAACCGTGCCCTGCTGCACGGCGAGCTGGGCCAGCACGCGGCCCACCCATGGCGCTGTCCCGTGTCGCCGCTGGCAGATGGATAGTATCAGCAGACAAAGTAGAAATTATGTCTGAACGGGCGGGGTACGCGCCCCGCCGGCCCGGTCGGCTGCTGACCGCTTCCTGCCTGCCTGGACGCCCTCGCCCAGGCAACGTCTCGCGCAAATACCGCAGTGGTTAGAATGTCCATACAATTGGTCTAGTCTCCGCCGGATGTCGACGATGCCTGAACGCGAACGAGCCACCAGCGGTCCGATCACCATCGACCGGACTAGCCCGGTGCCGCTGTACTTCCAGCTGGCTCAGCACTTTGAATTGGCTATCAGATCCGGCGCTCTGAAGATCGGCACCCGGCTGGAGAACGAGGTCCAGCTGGCGGAGATGCTGGGATTGTCCCGTCCCACGGTCCGCGCCGCCTTCCTCTACCTGGCCAACAAGGGCCTGGTTGTGCGCAAGCGCGGCGCCGGGACGCTGGTGGCCAACGAGCGGATCGACCGCAACGTCGAGCTCACCAGCTTGTACGACGACCTCGAGGCCAGCGGCCGTAAGCCCGGGACCAAGGTGCTCAAGGCCGAGGTCAGCCACGCCAGCGACCAGGTGGCCGATGCCCTGGGACTGCCAGAGCGGGCCCTGGTCATGTCGCTGGAGCGGATCCGGCTGGCCGACGACGAGCCGATGGCCCTGATGCACAACTACCTGCCGGCCGGGCTGGTCCAGCTGAACGTCGAGATGCTCGAGGAACACGGGCTGTACGAGCTGCTGCGGGCCGCCGGTGTCGGGTTGTATTCGGCCACCCAGCGGATGGGCGCGAAGAATGCCTCGACCGCCGAGGCGCGCATGCTGAATGAAACCCGGGGCACGGCCCTTCTCACCATGGAGCGCACTGTCTACGACCAGTCCGGCAGCCCGGTCGAGTTCGCCCGGCACCTCTATCGCGCCTCACGGTACGCCTTCACCACTAGCTTCCCCCGGCCCGCAGGCGGCCTCGGCTAGGCCGCGAAGGCCTTCCGGCCAGCCTCCTTGCCCTTCACGGAAAGAGCCATAGGTCCTGGCCATCGGTGTTTATATTGGGGCGGGAGTGATGGGGAGGATGCATGGTTATTTTCACTGTTGTCGCATTTCGTGATGCCGGGGTCAGCACGTGAGTGGTCCGCTCGGCTGGGCGCGCCCGGCCCCCGTCGCAGACCCGGAGCTCGCCGTCCAGGCCGGAGGCACCAGCCACACGCTGCGCCCAGGACCGGCCTACCAGGTAGGCCGTGACCCTGGCTCCGACATCGTCCTGAATGACAACAGGGTGTCCTGGCAGCACGCGATGATCCGGGCCGAGAACGGCGTGTGGCTGGTGGAAGACGGGGGCAGCCGCAACGGTACCTACGCCGCGGGCCAGCGGATCGGCCGGTACGAGATCACCCGGGAATGCACCCTTCGCTTCGGTAACGCGACCGATGGCCCGGCCATGTTCTTCGCGCTATCCCGTCCAGCCCAGCCAGCTCCAGCCCAGCCAGCTCCAGCCCAGCGGCCCGCCTGGACCCCGGCCCGGGAGAACAACACCCTCTTTACCCGCGTCGACCTGCGGCCGATGACCGTGATGCGCGCGCCCGTGCGCACCCTGCGCATCGGCCGGGCCAGCGACAACGATGTCGTGGTGGCCGACCTCAGCGTGTCCCGGTACCACGCCGAGCTGCGCAACACCGGTGGCCGCTACGAGATCGTCGACAAGGGCAGCCACAACGGGACGTTCCTCAACGGCCAGCAGGTCACCAGCGCGGCGGTGACCGAGGCCGACATCGTCGGCATCGGCCGGGCCACCTTCCGGCTGGTCGGCAACGAGCTGCGGGAGTTCCTCGATCAGGGCGACGTCTCCCTGGTCGTGCAGGACCTGACCGTGCGGGTAGCCGGGCAGGTGCTGCTGGACCGGGTCAGTTTCCCGATCGGCGAGCGGAACCTGGTGGCGGTCATCGGCCCCAGCGGTGCGGGCAAGACGACGCTGCTGAACGCGCTGACCGGCATCCGCCCCGCGACCGAGGGCGCCGTCCTGTACGACAACCGCGACCTGTATGCCCACTACGCCGAGCTGCGCCACCGCATCGGCCTGGTCCGCCAGCAGGACGTGGTGTACGGCCAGCTTACGCCCCGCCGTTCGCTCGGCTACGCGGCCGAGCTGCGGTTCCCCGGTGACACCACGCCGCAAGAGCGAACTCACCGGGTGCAGGAAGTCATCGACGAACTCAAGCTCACGCACTCCAGCCGGGAGCGGCCCGACCCGGCCGCGGACATGCCGTCCGAAGCGCTGTCCGGCGGGGAGAAAAAGCGGGTCAACATCGCCCTGGAGCTGCTCACCAAGCCGTCCGTGCTGTTCCTGGACGAGCCCACCTCGAGCCTGGACGTGGAGCTCAAGGAAGATATCGCCGACGGCATGCGGGACCTGGCCCGCGACGGCCGGACGGTGGTGATGGTCACCCACGACCTGGAGTATCTCGACAAGTGCGACCGGGTTCTTGTGCTGGTGCCCGGCGGCCGGATGGCGTTCTACGGGCCGTCCGCGGATGGGCTGCGCTACTTCGGCAAAGAGCGCTGGGTCGAGGTCTACCGGGCCTTCCGGTCCGAGCCAGAGCGCGACTGGGCCGGGGAGTTCCGCCGCTCGCCGTGCTTCCAGCAGTACGTCGCCCCGGGGCTGAGCAGCCAGCTGCCAGAATCCGTGCGAGAGGTGTCCAGGCCGCCCGCGGCGCCGCGCAGCCGGCTGGCCCAGCTGGCCATCTTGTGCCGCCGGTACTCCACCTTGATCGCCGCCGACCGCAGCCTGCTGCTATGGCTGGCGGCCCCGCCGGCCGTCCTGGGGATTCTGGTCCGGATCCTGGCGGGCCGCCCCGGGCTGGCCGGGCCCGCCAACAGCGGCGCCGAGACCACGCTGCTCTTCCTGGCCATCATCGCCTCGCTCACCGGCGCGGCCAGCTCGCTTCGCGAGCTGATCAAGGAACGGGAGATGTACCTGCGAGAACGGACCGCTGGTCTGTCCTCCGGTGCGTATCTGCTCTCCAAGGTGCTGGTGCTCGGGGTCATCGGGCTGGTCCAGGCGGCCCTGCTCGTGCTGATCGGGGTCGCGGGTGTGCGCATGCCGGCCCACGGCGCCTTCCTGACCTCGGCGCCGCTGCCGGAGTTGCTGATCGGGGTGGCCGTGCTGACCGTCACCTCGATGACTCTGGGCCTGATGGTCTCGGCGCTGGTCAGCTCTTCGGAGAAGACGATGCAGGCGCTGGTGATGCTGACGCTGGTCCAGGTCATGCTGTCCGGCGGCGTGCTGGCGCTCGGCATCGGCCTGAAACAGCTCGCCTACCTGGCCCCGGCACGCTGGGGTTTCGCCGCCACCGCCTCAACCGTCGACCTCAACGCCATCATGCCGGCCGGCGCCACGACCGACCCGCTGTGGGCCCACCGGCCGTCCGCCTGGCTGACGGCGATCGCCGCGCAGATCGTGCTGGCCGCGGTGTTCATCCTCATCGCCTGGTGGCAGCTCATGCGGATCAGTCCCGGGCACGGCCGGGCCCGGCGGTTACGCTAGCCAGATGGCGACTCTCGACGAGGTGGCCCGGCTGGTCGCGGACCTGCCCGAGGTCACCGAGGGTGAACGGTTCGGCAACCGGACCTGGTTGGTGGGCAGCAAGGCCTTCGCCTGGGACCGGCCGTTCAGCAAGGCCGATGTCCGCCGCTTCGGCGACGAGACCCCGCCCGAGGGGCCCATCCTGGCCGTCCGGGTGGGGGATCTGGCCGAGAAAGAGGCGGTGCTGGCCGCGAACCCGGACGCGTTCTTCACCATCCCGCACTTCGACGGCTATTCCGCCGTCCTGATCCAGCTGCGGCTGGTGAAGACCAAGGCATTGCGGGAGACCCTCACGGACGGCTGGCTGGCCATGGCCCCGCCGGGACTGGCCCGCGAGTACCTCGCGCGCTGAGGTGTATCAGCGCTGCCGCCCACCGCTCCGTCTCTGCAAGGGTGTGCCCTCGCCAGAGCGGTGTCGAGGGCACCTGGCTGGAACTCCAGACGGGGGAGCGAACATGAGTACTAGCCCGAGATTCTTCGATTGCCCGGCCTACCTGGATAAGACCGGTTCGGCCCGATGCGGGCTCCCGGCCGAGGTCGAAGACGAGTACACGCTGCAGTCCACTGACGGCCCGCTGGCCGGAGTGCGGATCCGGTGCCCGCTCGGGCACCACTTCAACGGCCCGGCCGAGGCGATGAGGCTGCCCGTTAGCCGGGACACCTGGACCTCCGACGAGCACCGGATCAGGCGGGTGGCGTTACCGTAGCGGGCTGCCTGCCGCGGCGCAGCAGGAGAAGGGCGGGCACCACGCTGGCCAGTGACAGGGCCGCGATCACCCACCAGCCGTGCCGGAACGCGGTCAGCACGGCCGCCCCGCGGCCCGTGCTGGTCCCCAGCACGGCCACCAGGATGGCAACACCCAGGGCCATACCGGTCTGCCGGATCATGTTGATCACGCCGGACCCGGTCGAGAAAGACTGCGGAGGCAGCGACGCCGAAGCCGTGGCTAGCACGGTCGGCATGGTCAGGCCGACCCCGGCGCCGGTGAGCAGCATGCCGCCTAGCACACCCGTGAGGTAGTCCGGCTGGATCCCGGCGGCCAGTGCCCACCAGGCCACCCCCGCCGCGAAGGTCACGCAGCCCAGCGACAGCACCACCGCGGCCCCGAACCGGGCGATGAGCCGCCCAGCCACGCCGAACGCCACCAGCGGCACCATCAGCGGGCCGGGCGCGATGGCGAGCCCGGCCTGCAGGGCCGACCAGCCCCAGACGTCCTGTTCCCACAGCACGATCGAGAGCAGCATTGCCCCGAACGCCGCGAAGAAGAAGATGCCGACCAGCGACGCGCCGGTGAATCCTTGCGAACGGAACAGCGACGGGTGGATCAGCGGATTGCCCGCACGCAGGCAGTGCACGGTGAACAGGGCCAGCAGCACAACCGCGGCGGCCAGCGTGCCGGTCACCGAGGCCGAGCCCCAGCCCCAGTCGCTGCCCTTGACCAGGCCGAAGGTCAGCGTGGCGATCCCGGCCGTGGCCAGCACCACGCCGAGCGCGTCTGGCCGCTCGGTGGCGTGGCCCGGCAGGTGCGGCAGCCGCCGCCAGCCCACGATCAGCGCGGTGATCCCGATCGGGACGTTGATCAGGAAGACCCACCGCCAGCTCGCCGTGACCAGCAGGCCGCCGATGACCGGCCCCAGGGCGGCGGCCAGCCCGGAGATTGCGGACCAGGCGCGCACCGCCCCCGCCCGGCGCTCGGCTGGGTAGGTCGCGAGTATCAGCCCCAATGAGGTCGGGGTGAGCAGGGCGGCCCCGGCCGCCTGGATCAGCCGGAAGCCGATCAGCATGGCGACGCTGTCCGCCCCGGCACAGGCCGCCGAGGCGGCGGTGAAGATGGCCACCCCGAGCAGGAATCCCCGGTCCCGGCGGTACCGGTCGGCCAGCCGCCCGAAGAAGACCAGCAACGAGGCATACACGATGGCGTAGCCGTTCAGCACCCAGGACAGCTCGCTCAGGTTAGACGTGCCCAGGTCCCGGGCGATCGCCGGCAGCGCCACGTTGACCACGAACAGGTCCAGGCTGGCCAGCACCACACCGGCCGTCACGATGGTCAGCACCTCACCTGGCGCCGCGCCCGTGGCCGCCGTTCCCGTTGCCCTGTCCTGCAGGGTGCGTTCTGTCATGCAACGAACCGTAACAAGAGTGAGTTCTATAAAGCAACTTACAAGTGGCTGACGCGCCTGGATAACCTCGCCGGCCGCCCGGGGCGGTACGCTGCATCCGGTCGGATCACCCGTTGTTTCGGAGCCATTCGCTGATGCTCAGCCCGCAGATCGTCGATTCCCTGTTCCCCCTGGACCTGCCCGAGCCGGAGTACTGGGAGGACCTCTACCCGCCACGTGACCTGCCCGCGGGCGCGGAGGTCACCCGGTTCGCGCCCAGCCCGACCGGTTTCTTGACCATCGGGGGGGTGTACGCCGCGACCATCGACGCGGACGTGGCCCGGCGGTCTGGAGGCGTCTACCTGGTGCGGCTGGAGGACACCGACCAGGCCCGGCTGGTCGAGGGTGCGGTCGAGCAGTTCGCCGAGGCCTTCAGCTACTTCTCCATCGCTCCGGACGAGGACGAGGGAAAGGGCCGCTACGGGCCGTATATCCAGTCCGCCCGTTCCCAGACATACCTGACCTACGTCCGGGAGCTGCTGCGCCAGGGCCTGGCCTACCCCTGCTTCGCGACCAAGGGTGACCTGGAGGAGATCACGGCCCTGCAGCGGGCGGCCGGAGCCCTGCCCGGCTATTACGGCACGTGGGCCATCTGGCGCGACGCCGACCCCGAAGAGGTGGGCAAGCGGCTGGCGGCCGGTGATCCCTACGTCGTGAGATTCCGTTCCCCGGGCGCCTCAGGAGTCCGGGTGAGTTTCACCGACGCGATCCGCGGCGAGCTGACCATGGACGACAACCGCAACGACGTGGTCATCCTGAAGAGCAGCGATAGCGAGCCCCGGCTGCCGACCTACCACTTCGCGCACGCGGTCGATGACCATCTGATGCGGGTCAACATGGTCATCCGGGGCGATGAGTGGATCTCCTCGGTGCCGCTGCACCTGCAGCTGTTCGACGCCCTCGGTTTCGAGCCGGTGACCTACGCGCACTTCGCCCCGCTGATGAAGCAGGACGGCGGCAGCCGGCGCAAGCTGTCCAAGCGCCGCGATCCCGAAGCCACCGTGTCCTTCTACATCGACCAAGGCTTCCCGGCCCCGGCGGTCCAGTACTACCTGCGCGGCCTGGCCAACGGCCGGCTGGCCGAGCTGCCGCTGCCCGAAGCGCTGGCCGCGCCGATCCGGCTGTCGGACTTCGGCACCGCGGGTCCGCAGGTCGACATGGTCAAGCTCGATGACATCTGTGCCGACTACGTCGCCACCTTGTCCGGGCCGCAGATCCTCACCGAGCTGATGGTCTGGGCCCGGCACTACGCGCCCAGCCTGGCCGATGTGCTGACCGCCGAGCAGGACCTGGCCCTGCGAGCCCTGGCCATCGAGCGCGAGGGCGTAGCCAACCAGCGCAAGGACCTGCGCAAGTGGGCCGATTTCCTGCCCGTCTACGGGTATTTCTTCCCTGAGCTGTTCGACCTGGTCACCGACCCGGCCGACGCGCGGTTCGGTGGCCTGGACCCGGACCTGGTGCGAGCCGTGGCGGACGCCTTTGCGGCGGGCTACCAGCCGCCCGGGCCGGAGGTGGACTGGTTCGGCCAGATCCGGGAGCTCGCGGCCGACCTCGGCTTCGCGCCCAGCCAGAAGGTCTACAAACAAAGTCCGGATGCCTACCGGGGCTCGATCCGCGAAGCATCCCAGGTCATCAGGGTCCTGCTGACCGGGACGCAGCGCAGCCCCGACCTGGCCCAGGTGGCAGCGGCACTCGGGACCGATGAGGTGCTGCGGCGCGTCCGCGCGCTGGGCACGCCGCCCGGGGCCTAGCCCTGCTGGCCGGTTCCGCCGTCCTGCTCGCCGCCGTCCTCTTCGTCGTCTTCGGGCGGCGCGGTGCGCAACGGCGGCAGCTCGTAGAGCTCGTCCAGGTCCAGCTTCTGGGCGTCCTTGAGCACGACGTCCTGCTGCTCCTGAGCCTTCTCGGCCGTCAGCTTGGCCAGCTCGGAGGCCAGCCCGCCGAGCTGCCGCACGCCGATGTCCTCCACCACCACGTGGCTGCTGGCGAATATCACGATGCCCTCGACCCGGCGTTTCGCCTGATCCGGCGCGGACAGGACGGCGCCGACCGTGGCCGCCTCGAGAGGGTTGGCCGCGTGTGCGGCCAGCTTGTCCCGTTCCTCGAGCACCCACGTGTGGAATTTCATGACCGCGCCGTGCAGCGGCAGGTTCTTCACGTCATCGTTGGTCAGGCCGAACCGCTTGCCTTTGCCGAAGCACCGGGCATACGCCATCACGGCCGATGTCCACAGCGCCAGGGGGATGAGCGGATCGCGTTCATCCTCGGCTTTATCCAGCTCGTTCAGAAGCCTTTTGCTGCAGTCCATGACGAATTGCAGATCCTGGATGATCGACGCCTGGTCGGCCAGGACGCGCGCGGACGGCACATCCAGGTTCACGGTCAGCATCGGCGGCATTGGCGGCATCAGGAGATCGTCTCACTGGTGAGACGCCCGGTACGTCTCACAAACGGACAACCCGCAGCTATGCCGCCGTCCGCCGCGCGGGCGGCGCGCTGGTGGCCCAGCGGATGGCCTGCACCATGGCGTGCCCGGCGGGGCGGACCAGCACGGTCTCGGTCACCGGGAGGCGTGGCAGCCGCAGCGGGCGGCGGGCCCAGCTAGGCAGCAGCGAGACGGCAGCCGCCGCCAGCGCTCCGTAGGGCGCCCGGGCCAGGGCCGGCAGGGGTGGGTTGAACAGCAAGAACCGGGCCGCGTCGCGCGCCTCGGGCGTGGCCGCCAGCTCGGCCCGGAACTGGCTGATCCGGTCGGCCAGCTCGGCCTGCGTGCGCGGCGGGTCCGGCACGCCGAGCTCGCTGCCGATCCTGGCCATGTCGGCCACGTAGCCGTCCCGGCCTGCGGCATCCAGCGGCCGGGAGCCAAACTGCTGGTGCGCGCGCAGGAAACTGTCCGCCTCGGCGATGTGCACCCAGGTCAGCAGGTGCGGGTCGGCGGCCGCGTAGGGCCGTCCGTCCGGCGCGGTCCCGGTCACCCGCTCGTGCACCCGGCGGACCCGCGCGATCGCCTCCCGTGCGTCGGCTTCCCGGCCGAACGCGGTGACGGCCAGGAAGTAGCTGGTCCGCTGCAGCCGTCCCCAGGGGTCGCCGCGGTAGTCCGAGTGCTGGGCCACGGCCGCCATGGCCAGCGGGTGCAGCGACTGCAGCAGCAGCGCCGTGATCCCGCCGATGAACATGGCTGAGTCCCCCTGCACCCGGCGTACCGGGCGGTCCTCGGCGAACCAGCGCTCGCCGTCCCCCGCGTGGATCTGCTCGCGGCGCGACGGGCCCTGCGGCCCGGCTACCCGCTCGAAGATGGCCGCGCCGATCCGGCCCCGGATCCGCTCGGCGGCTTCACGGCTTCCCATCTCCCCATTATCAGCGGCAGGGAAAACCAGTTTGCCCCAGGCCCCGCGGAGCCTATGCTGTGCCGCACGTACAAGCGGTGAGGCGAAGGTCAGGAGGCGAGATGCGCGACGCGTTCATGTCCACGACGACGGCTACGACCTGCAAGGGATATGACGCTTGCCGCACCGAACTCTCAACCTGGGCATCCTGGCGCATGTAGACGCGGGTAAGACCACACTGACCGAGCGGCTCCTGTACGCCGCCGGTGCCATCGACGAGATCGGCAGCGTCGACGCGGGTACCACGCAGACCGACTCGCTGGCGCTCGAGCGCCAGCGCGGGATCACGATCAAGGCCGCGGTGGTGTCGTTCGCCATCGGCGACGTCACCGTCAACCTGATCGACACCCCCGGCCATCCGGACTTCATCGCCGAGGTCGAGCGGGTGCTCGGCGTGCTCGACGGCGCGGTCCTGGTCACCTCCGCGGTCGAGGGCGTGCAGCCGCAGACCCGGGTGCTGATGCGGGCCCTGCGGCGCCTCGGCATCCCGACCCTGCTGTTCGTGAACAAGATCGACCGGCCCGGAGCCGATGCCGGGCGCGTCCTGCGGGCCATCGCCGGGCGGCTGTCACCGGCCATCGTCGCGATGCAATCCGTGCACGAGCAGGGCAGCCGCGCGGCCAACGTCAGGCCCTGGCCGCAGGACGACACCGCGGCCCGGGCCCGGCTGGCCGAGGCGCTGGCCGAACGCGACGACGCGATCCTGGCCGATTACATCGAGGACCAGCTGGGCCCGGATAGCGCCCGGCTCTGCCGGGCCCTGGCCGCCCAGTCCCGGCAGGGGCTTGTCCACCCGGTCTTCTTCGGCTCGGCGATCACCGGGGCGGGAGTGGAGCCGCTCATCACCGGCCTGCCCAGCTTGCTGCCCACCGCGGCCGGGCGTGACGACGGCCCCGTTTGCGGGCGGGTCTTCAAGATCGAGCGTGGCGCCCACGGCGAGAAGATCGCCTATGTCCGGATGTTCTCCGGGACGGCGCGTATGCGTGACCGGCTGCGCTTCGGCCGCGACGCAGACCCGGCCGATGACGGCGCCGGGCCCGGCGCCTCGCACGGCCCGGCGGAGGCCAAGGTGACCGCGATCGGCGTCTTCGAGCGCGGACCAGCCGTGCCGCGGCCGTCAGCACGGGCGGGCCAGATCGCGACCTTTCGGGCCTGACCGGGATCCGGATCGGCGACTATGTCGGGCGCCCGCCGCCGGCCGAGGCCAGGCCGCAGTTCGCCCCGCCCGCACTGGAGTCGGTGGTGCTGGCCCAGCGCCCGGGCGACCGTGCCCGGCTGCGGACCGCACTGGGCCAGCTCGCCGAGGCCGACCCGCTGATCAACGTCCGGCAGGCCGGCCAGGAGATGTCGGTATCGCTGTACGGCGAGGTGCAGAAGGAGGTCATCCAGGCCACGCTGGCCGGCGACTTCGGTATCGAGGTGACGTTCCACCAGACCACCACCATCTACGTCGAGCGCCCAGCCGCCACCGGCGAGGCGGCCGAGCTCATCGGGGCGCCGGGCAACCCGTTCCCGGCCACTCTCGGGCTGCGCGTCGAGCCGGGCCGGCCGGCTCCGGGCTGGCTGTCCGGCTGGACGTGGGCGTCCGGTCGGTGCCGATGTACGTGTACAAGACCGTGGACAACTTCGCCGCCATGATGACGCAGTACGTCACGCATACGCTGCGGGAGGGGCTGTCCGGCTGGCGGGTCACCGACTGCGCCGTGACCGTGAACCAGAGCGGGTACGTCTCCCCGTCCACCACGGCGGCGCACTACCGCAAGCTCACGCCGCTGGTCCTGATGGCCGCCCTCCAGCAGGCCGGGACGGTGGTGTGCGAACCGATGGTGGTGGTCAGCCTGGAGATCCCTGCCGACGCCGCAGGGGCCGTGCTGGCGGCGACGGCCCGGCTGGACGGGGTAGGCCAGGCCCCCTCGCGGCACGGCGACCTGGCTGTGCTGGAGACCGTGCTGCCCGCGGCGCGGGCCCAGGACCTGCAGCGGATGCTGCCCGGGCTCACTAGCGGCGAGGGAGTGTCCGAGACCCGCCCCGGCGGCTACCGGCCGGTGAGCGGGCCGCCACCGACCCGGCCGCGGAGCACAGCAAACCCGCTCAACCGCGACGAGTACATGCTGCAGGTTGCCGGACGCGCGGCCGGTCCCGCCACCACTCAGCGACAATGACCTCATGGCCGTACCTGATCCTGATCCTGCCCGCAGCCTGCCCGTCGTCGACGTCGCGCCGCTGGTGGCCCAGCAGGCCGCCGTGCACGAGGCCATCGTCCCGCAAGCCACGGCAGCCGGGCTCACCACGCCAGCTGGGCTCGCTGCCACGGCCCGGCAGATCGAGGCAGCATGCCGGGAGCATGGCTTCTTCTACGTCACCGGCCACGGTGTCGCGCCGGACCTGCTCACCACGCTGGCGCAGGCCAGCGCCGCGTTTTTCGCGTTGCCGCAGGCGGAGAAGATGGAGATCGCCATGGCCCGCGGCGGGCCGGCCTGGCGCGGCTACTTTCCGGTCGGGGCCGAGCTCACCTCGGGCCGGCCCGACCTGAAGGAGGGACTCTACTTCGGCGCCGAACTCGGCGACGACGACCCCCGGGTCCGCGCCCGGCTGCCGCTGCACGGCCACAACCTGTTCCCCCGCCAGGTTCCCGCCCTGCATGACGCCGTGCTCGCCTACCTCGACGCGCTGACCAGCCTGGGCCAGGCAGTCCTGCGAGGGGTCGCGCTGAGCCTCGGGCTGGACGCCGGTTACTTCGCCGGCGGATATACCGCCCGGCCGACCGTGCTGTTCCGGGTGTTCAGCTACCCGCCGGAGCCGCCCAGCGACAGCGGCTGGGGCGTGGGGGAGCACACCGACTACGGCCTGCTGACACTGCTGGCCCAGGACGCCCGCGGTGGCCTGCAGGTCCGCACGCCAGGCGGCTGGATCGACGCGCCACCGGCCGAGGGCATGTTTGTGGCCAACATCGGCGACATGCTCGACCGTCTCACCGGGGGCTGGTACCGGTCCACTCCGCACCGGGTCCGCAACTCCAGCGGGCGCGACCGGCTGTCGTTCCCGTTCTTCTTCGACCCAGACTTCACCGCCGAGATCCCGCCGCTGCCGGGCCGCGCCGCGGTCAGCGACGGCGGGCATCCGCGCTGGGACGGCCAGAACCTGCAGGCGTTCACCGGGACGTACGGCGACTACCTGCTCGGCAAGGTGGGGAAGGTCTTCCCCCAGCTGCGCCAGGACGTCCTGGCCGGCGACAAGCCCGCGGGGGGCCTGCCAACCTTAGGCGGCCTCGCCGGCCTGGAGCTGCCGTACCACCTCGAGCGCCTCGCTGACGTGCTTGTCGATGCCGGTCATCGAGTTGAAAACGTGCCGTACCGTTCCGGTGCGGTCGATCACGTAGGTAACCCGGCCGGGCAGGACGCCCAGCACCGATGGCACGCCGTATGCCTTGCGGACCTTGCCGCCCTGGTCGGCCAGCAGGGTGAACGGCAGGTTGTGCTTGCTGGCGAAGCCGGCGTGCTTGTCCGTGGAGTCGGAGCTGACCCCGATCACCGCGGCGCCGGCGTCGGTGAAGGCCTCGTGGCTGTCGCGGAAGGCGCACGCCTCGGCGGTGCAGCCGCTGGTGTTGTCCTTGGGGTAGAAGTACAGGACGATCACCCCGGCGCCGAGCTGGTCCTGCAGGCGGACCTGCTCGCCGGCCTGCGACGGGAGGGTGAAGTCAGGGGCCTTGTCACCGGCCTGGATGCCACGTGCCATGGCGTAAGTGTAGCCAGTCGTCCGTTTAGAGCCGTACAGTGCCGCCATGACTGCGCTGCTTGACGACGAGCTAGCGGCGGCCTTCGCCCGGGATGGCGTAGCCTGCGTGCGCTCGGTCCTGGATCCGGCCGAGGTGGCGGAGGCGACGGCCGCCATCGACGCGGTGCTGGCCGGGCCCAGCCCGCTGGCGCAGGTGGCCAGTGGAGCCGACGACCCGGGTGCCTTCGTCGAGGACTTCTGCCGCTGGCAGCAGATACCGCAGATCGAGCGGCTGGCCCGGCGCTCCCGGGTGCCCGCCATGGCCGCCGCGCTGCTGGCCACGCCGCAGGTGCGCTTCTACCACGATCACGTCCTGGTCAAGGAGGGCCGTACCCGGCAGCGGACGCCCTGGCATCAGGACCAGCCTTACTACAACGTCGACGGCCGGGGCGTCAGCGCGTGGATCACGGTCGACCCGGTCCCCGAGGACGGCTGCCTGGAACTGGTCGCGGGCTCCCATCGCGGCCCGTGGCTGATGCCCCGTACCTTCCTGAACTCCGAAGCACGCTGGTTCCCCGAGGGCAGCCTGGCCGAACTACCCGACATTGACGCCGACCGCGGGGCGTTCGACATCCGCCGGTTCGCTCTGCAGCCGGGCGACGCCATCTTCTTCGACTTCCTGACCGTGCACGGTGCACCCGGCTTCGCGCACCCCGGCCGCAGGCGGATCCTGTCGCTGCGCTACCTGTCGGCGGAAGTACGGCACGCCCCTCGTGCCTGGCGCACCTCACCGCCCTTCGACGGCCTCGATGCCGCCGCGCTCCCGGCGGGAGCAGTCATGGACCACCCGCTGTTCCCGGTGGTCTGGCCGTGACCCGCGGATGCCGCGGCTAGCGCTTGGAGCCGATCCAGCTGCCGGGCAGCGGCTGATTGGGCCGGTATGGCGCTACGGGACGCGGCGGCCGCAGCGGCCGGGCGGTCTGGGCCGACTCGGGATAGCCGAGCCGGTCCTGGCGCTGGGAGCGCATCGGCTCAGGCAGCTCCATGGCCATAAACTCGATCGGCCAGCGATCCGGGCCGTAGCCTATGCCGAGATCGCAGTGGTGCAGCTCGACCTCAACCAGGCGGCGGGTCAGCAGCTGGGCGGCCGGGAACGGGGCCACGTCCGGGATCCGCACCGCAGCCTGCCAGCGATCGCCGGTCAGCTGCCGGGCCACGGTCCGCAGGGCCATGGCCGAGTCGGCCACGTCGTTAGTCAGGTCCGCCGCTGGCCGCGCCGCGCTTTCCTCGGGATGCGCTTGCAGCACGTGCACGCTGGCGTGGGCCGGCGGTCCTGCCCAGACCGCGCACCAGCCAGCAGCCAGCGCATGGCGTCGGCGCCACGGGCCAGGTGAGCCAGCACATACGCCCGGTTCCAGCCCTCCAGCAGCGACGGCACCCGCAGATCCGGCTCGGTGATGATCCGGGCCGCGTCGAGCAGGCGCTGGGTGGCCTGGTCGATCTGGTCGGACAGCTGTCGTTGTGCCGCGTCCATGGGTTCA